>CAWIUW010000015.1:0-966885 GCA_963839395.1 uncultured Actinomycetota bacterium | reverse complement strand
GCCGACCATTCGGGTCACACGTCCGCTGTTCGTCCTCGCCGCCCTTTGCGATGACCTTCACCGGGCTTCGATCCAACGGGGAGGGGAACTCCTCGACGATGAAGTCGAGCAAACGGTCGATCCCGATGGCCTTGGACGCCGACCCGACGAACACGGGCGCGAGCCGAGCGTTCGTGAACCCGTCCTTCGCACCCTGGGTGATGACGGCTTCGGGGAGCGTGCCCTCGTCGAGGTACTTCTCGATCAAGGCGTCGTCGGATTCAGCGACCGCCTCGATCAGCTTCTCGCGTGCGGGATCGGCGATCTGATGGATCTCCTCGGGCCACTCGGACTCTTCGGCATGCGGGCCCGACGGGTAGAGGTCCGCCTTCTCGTGGAGCAGGTCGGCGATGCCGTTGAAATCCTGCTCGGCGCCGATGGGGAGCTCGAAGGGCGCCACCTGGTTCCCGAAGGAAGACACCAGCTGATCGAGGGTGGCCTGGAAGTCCGCGCGCTCGCGATCCAACTTGTTCACGAAGATCGCGCGGGGCAGATCCTCCTGCACGGCGAGCTCCCACGCGAACTCGGTCTGCACCTCCACGCCGTCGACCGCGGAGACGACGACGATCACCGCGTCCGCGGCCCGGATCGCCGATCGGACGTCGCCGACGAAGTCCGCGGTGCCGGGAGCGTCCAGGACGTTGATCTTGGCGTCCTTCCACTCGATCGGCGCCATCGAGAGCGATACGGAGATCTGGCGATGTTGCTCGTCGGGGTCGTGGTCGGAGACGGTGTTGCCGTCCTCGACGGTTCCCATCCGGGTGATGGCGCCCGAGGCGAAGAGCATCGCCTCGAACAACGTCGTCTTCCCCGAACCCCCGTGTCCGACCAGCAAGACGTTACGGATGTCCTTCGCGTCGTAGGTCTTCAACAGGGCTCCTTCTCTGTAGTTCCTCTTGGGGCGAGGGGTCCAAGAGAGGTGGAATCCTACAGAGTTGCTACGCTCGCCCGACCTGCGATGCGGAGCTTGCTGCGGTTCGAACGCCAGCCACCCGGCACCGCGATCACCCGTTCGGTCCTCGTCGCCGGCGGCGCGCTCGCGGCCGGGGCGGGATGGCTCGTGGTGGCACGGGAGGCTCGTCCCGCCGCCTGGGCCGCGGCCGCCTCCGGGGCGCTCCTCCTGCTCGGGGGCCATCGTGCCAACCACGGCGCCGGCGGCCCCACCGACCGGATGCTGGACGATCTCCTCGACCGGGTGTGGGACGCGGCGGTGTTGTCGGGGATCGCGTGGGTGGCGCGCGACGGAAGCTCCTCGGTGGCCGTCGCGGCGCTCGCCGCCGTGAGCCTCTCGTTCGTGGCCGGCTACATCAGAGCTCGAGGCGCGGCGCTCGGGTACTCGGTGGAAGAGCGGCACGTGACACGCGGGGCGCGATACCTCCTGGTGGTCGCGTTCTTGTTCTTCGGATGGACGTGGGCGGTATGGGCCGTGGCCGTGATGTCGGGGCTCGCGGCGATCGTGCGTGCGGGACAGGTGGCGCAAGAAGAGCGGGCGACATGAGCGCTCGACGCCGGGCTACCGAGACCGCCACGTATCTCATCTATCGCTTCTTGAGCTGGCTCGGCCTGATCCTTCCCACGAGGAGCGGGCGCTCCTTCTATCAGGGTGCGGGACGGTTCCTCTTCCGCTTCCCATCCAAGGCTCGGGCGACCGTTGCGGCGAACCAGGCGCAGGTGCTGGGGCGCGAGGTGGCCGACCCGTTGGTGCAGGCGTCCACGCGTGAGGCTTTCGCCCTCTACGGGCGGTACTGGTTCGACACGTTCCACGTGCTCGGCTGGAGCGACGAGCGTGTGTTGGAGTCGTTCCGCTTCGAGGGGGTCGAGCACGTCGAGAAGGGCTTGGCGGACGGCAAGGGCGTCGTGATCGCGCTTCCGCATACCGGCAACTGGGACGTCGGCGGCCGGGCGATGGGGCTCCGGGTCGCCCCGGTCGTGGCGGTCGCCGAGCACCTGAAGCCGGACGAACTGTTCGAGCTCTTCGTCGAGCACCGACGTCTCCTCGGGATCGAGATCATCGATCTGGCGAGCGACCACGTGGGCAGGCAGCTCACCCAGCGGCTGGAGCAGAACCGCGTCGTGGCGCTCGTGGCGGACCGCGACCTCTCCGGCGGGGGCATCGAGGTCGAGATGTTCGGGCGTACCCGGCGGATGCCCGCGGGACCGGCGCTCCTCGCGCTCTCCGCGGGGGCGCCGTTCGATCTCGGGGCCCACGTACACGACCAGAGACGGCTGGGTCGAGGTCTTGTCCCCGGTGAGCATCGAACCCACGGGCCGGCGGAAAGACGACATCATCGCGCTGACCCGAGCCCTCGCCGCCGCGTTCGAGCAGGCGATCTCCGCCGCGCCGCCCGACTGGCACCTGTTCCAGCCCGGCTGGGAACCGTGAGGATCGCGCTCGTCTGCCCCTATGCATGGGAGGCGGCGGGAGGGGTCCAGGTGCACGTCAAGAATCTGGCGGCGCGCCTGCTCGAACGAGGACACGAGGCCATGGTGCTCGCGCCTACGACCGCCGAGCCGTCGGAGCCCTGGGTCCGGTCGGTCGGCCGGCCGCTCCGGGTCTCCTATCAGGGCACGGTCGCCCCGATCGCGCCTCTTTCGTATCGGCGAACCCGGGCGGCGCTCGACGCCTTCCATCCGGACGTCGTGCACGTGCACGAGCCCCTCACGCCGAGCGCGTCGATGTACGCGACGCTCGCAGCGAAGGCGCCGGTCGTCGCGACGGTCCACGCCTACCTGGACCGATCGATCACGATGGAGCTCGCCGCTCCCATCCTCCGTCGCGTCTGGCGGCGTGTGACCCTCGGCGTGGCGGTCTCGCAGGCGGCTGCGTCGTTCCTCCGACGCGCGCTCCCGGAGGCGGCACTCGAGATCGTCCCGAACGGAGTGGATGTGGCCGCATTCGCCGGCGCCGAGTCCCTGGACGGTCTCCCTGCGGGTCGGCGGCTCCTGTGGGTCAATCGCCTGGATGCCCAGAAGGGGTTCCCCGTCGCTCTGGCCGCGTTCGCCAAGGTCCTGGTGGAGGTCCCCGAGGCGGTCCTCATCGTGGTGGGGGAGGGGAAGGACCGTGAGTCGCTCACGCTCCTGACGGGGTCCGCGCGAGCGAGGGTCGACATGCGCGGCGCGGAGCCGAACGACCGCGTTCCCTCCTACCTCGCGGCGTGCGAGGTCTTCGTGTCACCGGCCGTCGGGCAGGAGAGCTTCGGGATCGCCCTGGTCGAGGCGATGGCCGCCGGCGTGCCGGTCGTCGCGACCGACATCCCGGGCTACCGGGAGGTCGTGTCGGACGGGGTCGAGGGACTCCTCGTGCCGCCGCGAGACCCGGAGGCGCTCGCGGCCGGCCTGGTCCGGGTGCTGACCGAGCCGGGGCTGGCGCCGCGACTCGGCGAGGCCGGCCGCGAGCGGGCGCGCTCCTTCGACTGGCCGCTCATCGTCGACCGCCTGGAGGAGCTGTACGGCCGCGCCGTCGAGAGCGCTGGCTACGATAGGCGGCCATGACCGCTTTCTGGATCGTGCTCGGGATCGTCGTGGTCCTGGCGCTCGCCGTCGTCTGGATCTACAACCGGCTGGTGACGCTCCGGACGCGCGTCGACAACGGCTGGTCGCAGATCGATGTCCAGCTCCGGCGCCGAGCAGACCTGATCCCCAACCTCGTCGAGACGGTGAAGGGGTACGCCGCGCACGAGCGGGAGCTCTTCGAAGAGGTGACGGAGGCGCGCGCGCGGTCCCTGGGAGCGTCGGGCGTCGCGGATCAGGCCGACGCCGAGAACCAGGTCACCGCGGGTCTGCGCCAGCTGCTCGCGGTCGTGGAGAACTATCCGGATCTCAAGGCGAACCAGAACTTCCTCGCGCTGCAGGAAGAGCTCATCGGCACCGAGTCGAAGATCGCGTACGCGCGGCAGTTCTACAACGACCAGGTGATGCGGCTGAACACGCTGATCCAGTCGTTCCCGTCGTCGATCGTCGCACGTGGGTTCCGCTTCGAAGAGCGTCCCTTCTTCGAGATCGACGAACCGGTACGGGGTCCCGTCCAGGTGGATCTCTCTTAGCCGTGTACGAGCAGATCGCGTCGAACAAACGCAAGACCGCGATCCTGTTCGTGCTGGCCCTCCTGCTCCTCGGCGGGGTGGGCTACGCGCTTGGTCTACTCACGAACAGCGGCGTGGCGGGGCTCGTGATCGCGTTGGTCATCGCCGCCGCGTTGTCGGTCGGTTCCTACCTGTACGGCGATCGCATCGTGCTGGCGTCGACCCGCGCGAAAGAGGTGTCCAAGGAGGATGCCCCCAGGCTGCACAACATCATCGAGGGTCTCGCGATCGCGGCGGGGACCCCGAAGCCACGGGTCTGGATCGTGCCGGAGAGCGCTCCGAACGCGTTCGCGACGGGGCGGGACCCGGAGCACAGCCACGTCGCGGTGACCCAGGGCCTGCTCGACACGATGAACCGCGTCGAGCTCGAGGGTGTGATCGGACACGAGATGGCCCATATCCAGGATCGCGACATCCTCGTGGGCACGGTGGTGGCCACCCTCGTGGGCGCCGCGGTCCTCCTCTCCGAGTTCTTCATGCGGATGTGGTGGTGGGGCGGATTCCGCGGCCGCCGTGGCAACGACTCCGGCGGCGGTGCAGCTTCCGCCGTGATCTTCGCCGTCGGGTTCCTCCTGATGATCCTGGCGCCGATCTTCGGCCAGCTGATCCGCCTCGCGGTGTCGCGGAACCGGGAGTTCCTGGCCGATGCCCAGGGCGCCATGCTCACGCGGTATCCGCCCGGCCTGATCGCGGCGCTCAAGAAGCTCCAGACCGCTCCGACCGCGATGCGTTCCGCGAACAACGCCACCGCCCACCTGTGGCTGAATCAGCCGTCGCGCCTCGAAGGCGAGAGGCTCGGGGCGATGGAGCGCCTGTTCTCCACCCACCCCCCCTTGGCCGAGCGCATCCGCCGCCTGGAGGAGATGTGACGTTCCCGTCGATATCCCATGGGGTGGTTGGGCACCGCGGGATCGGCGGCTAGTCTCGAACGCGGGTCCCCGATGGGACCCTTTCCCGTTCCCGACCTGACATCGCAGGAGGTTCTCCGTGGCGCTGACCCAACGAGGGAAGATCGCGATCGGCGTGGCCGCGACCGCCGTCGTCGCTGTGCTGGCCGTGCTCGCGTTCACCGGCAACGCGCCGAAGCCGATCCAAGACATCGTGGACACGGTGACGGGGCAGCCCGAGCCCTGCCCGCTCACGGGTGAGCTCCGAGCCGGGAAGAAGGACGCGCCGGCTCGACCCATGATCGCGGTGAAGGTCGAGAACACGGACGAGGCCTTCCCGCTCGCCGGGCTCGAGCACGCGGACGTGATCTACGAGGAGCCCGTGGAGGGCAGCATCACCCGGTTCGCGGCGCTCTTCCAGTGTCGTGACGCGGCGCGAGTGGGACCCGTCCGGAGCGCTCGGACGACCGACCCGAAGATCCTCGTGCAGTACTCGGACGAGCCGGTCCTCGCCTACTCCGGAGCCAACCACCAGGTCGCCGCCGACCTCGACGAGGCGGGCGTCGTCTCCCTCACCGAGACGACCGCGAACGAGGCGTTCGTGAGGGATGAGTCGCGGTCCGCGCCGCACAACCTCTTCGTCTCGACGAAGAAGCTGCTACCGGTTCGCGAAGCAGGAGAAGGTCGACTTCGCGCTCCCCGAGGCAGTGTTCCGATTCGACGAGGAGGTGCCGTCGCCGAGCAAACGGCGGACGTCCGCGTCGGTCGCGTTCGCTCCGACCAACGTCGTGGGGTGGTCCTGGACCGACGACCGATGGGTCCGGGAGATCGACGGCGAGCCGATGCTCGCGGAGAACGGCGAACCGATCGCCGTGGACAACATCGTGATCCAGGAGGTGGTGGTGACCGATTCCAACATCCTGGACGCGGCGGGATTCCCGTCCCCGGAGGTGAAGCTCACCGGCCAGGGGCGCGCATGGATCCTGCGCGACGGTCGCCTCATCACCGGCCGTTGGCGGCGCGGCTCGCTCGGCGACCTCACGGTCTTCGAGACCAAGGGGGGCGACGAGATCACCCTGACGCCCGGCACCACCTTCGTGCAACTGGTGCCGCGGGACGACGGCGAGGTCGCCTTCGAGCGGTAGCGAATGCCGCTTCCCCGCAGGTCACGGCGGTACACTCGGGACGAGCGCGCTCACCCGAGGAAGCGCGCTCACCCGGAGGACGCCGCGAGAGCGGGCGGATAGGGAGGGCGAATGCAGCGCGAGACCGGCACCTTCACCGTGAAGTCGGGCTTGGCGGAGATGCTCAAAGGCGGCGTCATCATGGACGTCACCACTGCCGAGCAAGCGAAGATCGCTGAGGACGCCGGTGCGTGCGCCGTCATGGCGCTCGAGCGGGTGCCCGCCGACATCCGGCGAGACGGTGGCGTTGCTCGCATGGCCGACGCGACGAAGGTGGAGGAGATCCAGCAAGCCGTCACGATCCCGGTGATGGCCAAGGCGCGGATCGGCCATTTCGTGGAGGCGCAGATCCTGCAGTCGCTGGGTGTGGACTACATCGACGAGTCGGAGGTGCTCACTCCTGCCGACGAGGAGTTCCACATCGACAAGTGGGCGTTCACGGTGCCGTTCGTGTGCGGAGCGCGCGACCTCGGTGAGGCGCTCCGGCGCATCGCCGAAGGGGCCGCGATGATCCGCACGAAGGGTGAGGCCGGAACCGGGAACGTGGTCGAAGCGGTGCGTCACCAGCGCACGATGCTGCAGCAGATCGGCGAGGTCACCCAGCTTCGGCCGGAGCAGTACGTGACGAAGGCGAAGGAGCTCGGGGCACCTGTCGATCTCGTGCGGATGGTGGCGGAACAGGGACGCTTGCCCGTGGTGAACTTCGCCGCGGGAGGACTGGCGACGCCGGCCGACGCGGCGCTGATGATGCAGCTCGGCGTCGACGGCGTGTTCGTCGGATCCGGGATCTACAAGTCCGCCGACCCCGCGCCGCGTGCCCGCGCGATCGTCGAGGCCACCACGCACTTCAACGACCCGGAGATCCTCGCGAAGGTGTCCCACGGCCTCGGTGAGCCGATGCCGGGTTTGGAGATCGGAACCCTGGAGACGCGTCTCCAGGATCGAGGGTGGTAGGCGGGACCGAGCCGGAACCGCAGCCCGCGCCGTTCTCAGACCGCGCCGTCGTCGTCATCTGCCAGGCGTATCACTACGTGGCGGTCGACGGACCACCCGTCGAGAGCTGAGGAAGGCACCTGCCTCCTATCATGAGGGCATGGTGAAGACGGGCGTCCTCGCGCTGCAGGGAGACTTCCGAGAGCACGTTCGAGCTCTCTCCTCGGCGGGCGCCGCGGCGATCGAGGTGCGCACGCCCGCACAGCTCGACGACGTCGATCGTCTCGTGATCCCCGGCGGCGAGTCCACGACGATCGGGAAGCTCGCCCGGGCATACGAGCTGGTGGCGCCGATCCGGGAGCGAGCTCGCGACGGGATGCCGATCCTCGGCACGTGCGCGGGCATGATCGTGCTGGCGGAGCGGGTCATCGACGGCGAGCCGCTGCTCTCGCTCATGGACATCACCGTTCGGCGGAACGCGTACGGGCGTCAGGTGGATTCGTTCGAGGCAGACGTCGACGTCGAGGGCATCGTCCACCCGGTCCGGGGGGTCTTCATCAGGGCGCCGTGGATCGAGGACGTCGGGTCGGACGTCCGCGTGCTGGCGGTCTACGAAGGCCGCCCCGTGGTGCTCCAACAGGGGAATCTGCTGGCCGCGTCCTTCCATCCGGAGCTGGTCGGAGAGTCCGCGCTCCACGAGTACTTCCTTTCTCTCTCGAGGTAGGTGCGATGTCGGGTCATTCGAAGTGGGCGACGATCAAGCGGAAGAAGTCCGCGAACGACGCGAAGCGTTCGAACCTGTTCGCGAAGCTCCTCCGAGCCGTCGAGGTCGCGGCGAGGGAAGGCGGAGGCGACCCCAACGCGAACATGACGCTGGCGTCTGCGGTCGAGAAGGCGAAGGCCTCATCGGTTCCCAGCGACAACATCGATCGCGCGATCAAGCGGGGGAGCGGCGCGGATGCCGACGGCGCCAGATACGAGGAGATCACCTACGAGGGCTACGCGCCCGGCGGGATCGCGCTGTTCATCGAGACGCTCACCGACAACCGGAACCGCACGGCGCAGGACGTACGGCACGCGTTCACGAGGAACGGCGGGAACCTGGGGGAGACCGGCTCGACGGGGTGGATGTTCACGCGCAAAGGAGTGGTCGTGGTGGAGAAGTCGGCGGCGCCGGACGTCGAGCGCTTGCTCGAGTTGGCGCTCGAGGCCGGCGCCGAGGACCTCAACGACTCCGAGAGCTCGTGGGAGATCGTGACGGACCCCGCATCGCTCACCGCCGTGCGCGACTCGCTCCGCGCGGCCGGCATCGAGACCTCTTCTGCGGAGCTGACGATGCTGCCGCAGTCCACGATCCCCGCGGACGGCGGCGAAGCCCGGAGGGTTCTCCAGCTGATCGACGCGCTCGAGGATCTCGAGGACGTCCAGAACGTCTACGCCAACTTCGACATCCCCGAAGAGGTCATGGCCTCCCTCTGAGTCGTTGCCCGGGAGGGTTGCCCCGCCTAGACTCGGGCGAACGGATGTTCGAGAGACGCGTACTCGGCGTGGACCCCGGCCTGGCCAGGCTCGGCCTCGCCGTCGTCGACGGCGAGGGCAGGAAGACGACCTTGGTCTGGGCGGGCGCCGTCGCCACCGCGACCGGCTCGGAGGAGTCCGAACGCCTCCGGCAGCTCTGCGCGGCCGTACGGGACGCGATCTCGCTCCATCGCCCCTCTTCGATGGCCGTCGAGCGGGTCGCCTGGAACAAGAACCATGTGAGCGCGCTCACGGTCGCGCGCGCGACGGGCGCCATCATGGTCGTTGCTGCCGACGCCGGACTCTCCGTGACGGAGTACGGTCCGAACGAAGTGAAGATCGCGGTGACCGGGATGGGTAACGCCGACAAGGCACAGGTGCGCCGGGCGCTCGTCAAGGTGCACGGTCTGAAGGAGGTGCCGGTGCAAGCCGATGCCGCCGACGCCGTGGCCGTGGCGCTGACCCACCTGGTGGGAGCCCGGATGCGAGACTTCGCTCGACTGGGGTCGCGGTGATCTCGTTCCTCGAAGGTGAGGTCGTCGAGAAGGGTGCGACCCGCGCGGTGATCGGCGTCGGCGGCGTCGGCTACGACGTCCTCGTCCCGACGTCGGTGGTCGCGAAGCTCCCGCCCATCGGCGCGACGACGCGGCTCCACACCCGGATGGTCGTGCGGGAGGACTCGATGACGCTCTACGGCTTCTCCGCCGTTGACCAACGCGACCTGTTCGACCTGTTGACCGGCGTCACGGGCGTCGGACCGAAGGTCGCCCTCGCGTTCCTCTCGGTGCTGCGCCCGGCGGTGCTCACCCGCGCGATCGTGCACGGCGATGCGGCGGCACTCACGGTCGTCCCCGGGGTGGGGAAGAAGGTTGCGCAGCGCGTCGTGTTGGATCTGGCCGAGAAGCTCGGCGGCGAGGCCGAGCTCCCTTCGGAGGGACCGATGGCGGACGTCCGCGATGCGCTCCTGTCGCTCGGGCTGACCACGACGGAAGCGGGCGAGGCGATGCGCGGCATCGAAGCGGACGGCCGCGAGGCGGACGACATCCTCCGCGAGGCCCTGCAGAAGGTGGGTCGATGATGGAGGAGGACGACACCGTGCAGCTTCCGGACGCCGACCGTCCGATCGACCCCGACGTCCTGACCGAGGAGGACCGCGAGTTCGACGTCGCGCTTCGCCCCCGAACCCTCGGAGAGTTCGTCGGCCAGGAGCGCGTGAAGGAGCAGCTCCACCTCTTGATCGACGGCGCGCGCAAGCGCGGCGAAGGCGTCGACCATCTCCTGTTCAGCGGCCCTCCCGGCCTGGGGAAGACGACGCTCGCTCGCATCGTCGCCCACGAGATGGGCGCCGGGTTCCAGCCCACGTCGGGACCGACGCTCGATCGCCCGAGCGACCTCGCCGCGATCTTGACCAACCTCGAAGAGGGCGACGTGCTCTTCGTCGATGAGATCCACCGGATGCCACGGCCGGTCGAAGAGGTGCTGTATCCGGCCCTCGAGGACTTCAACCTCGACGTCGTCCTCGGGAAGGGGCCGACGGCGCGATCGATCCGTCTGGAGCTGCCTCGGTTCACGCTCGTCGGGGCCACCACGAGGCCGGGACGCCTGACGCTGCCGCTGCGGGAACGGTTCGGCTTCTCGCCCCGCCTCGACTATTACTCGGCGGAGGACCTGGCCAAGATCGTGATGCGGTCGGCCGGCATCCTCTCGGTCCCCGTCGACGGCGACGCGGCAGCCGAGATCGCCCGTCGTTCGCGGGGCACGCCACGTATCGCAAACCGGCTCCTCCGGCGGGTTCGCGACTTCGCGGAGGTGCGCCATGACGGTTCGGTCACGCTCGAGGTGGCGGCGGCCGGCCTCGAGGTCTTCGAGGTGGACGACCAGGGCCTCGATCGGCTCGACCACTCGATCCTCAGGACGCTGATCGACAAGTTCGGAGGGGGTCCCGTGGGGCTGTCGACGCTCGCGGCCTCTGTCGGGGAGGAAACCGACACCGTCGAGGACGTCGTGGAGCCCTACCTGCTGCAGCTCGGCTTCCTCCGGAGGACGCCCCGGGGACGGGTGGCCACCGAGCACGCGTATCGACACCTGGGCGCCTCGATCCCCGGCACCCTGCCGCTGTAGGACTCCGAGGTAGACTCCCGGTTCCCCTCAACGGAGGTCTCGATGCTCGCCATCCTCGCCCAGCAGACCCAGGCCAACCCCATCGTCGCGTTCCTTCCGCTCCTGCTGATGGGCGTGGTGTTCTACTTCCTGCTGATCCGCCCGCAGAGCCAGCGCCGACGGGCGCAGATGCAGATGCAGTCCGACATCGAGGTGGGGGACGAGGTCGTCACGACCGGCGGCATCTACGGCACCATCACGGAGATCGACGACGATTTCGGCATCGTGACCATCGAGGTCGCGCCCAATACGGACATCCGCATGGCGCGAGCAGCCATCGCCCAACGCCTCGTCGACGACGACGAGTTCGTGGACGAGGAGGACGACGAGGTCGAAGGCGCCGAGCCCGGGTCGTGAGCGACCCGCTCCAGCCTCGCGATCCGGAGGAGCCGGCTGCCGCGGTCCGCCATCCGGATGAACCGGCCCCGCTGATGCCGGTCGAACCCGTTCCGACACGCCCCGCCCCGACCCCTGAGGGGCCGGAAGAGCTCGCGACCCTCACGCTCGAAGACGTGCAAGGCAACGAAGAGCTCTCGCTCTACATCGCCTCCGCCGACCGCGTGATGGAAGCCATGGGGTACACCGAGCACGGCTTCCGCCACGCGAACCTCGTCGCGAGCATCGCGTTCCAGGTCCTGAGCCGCCTGGGCTTCTCGGACCGGGAGGCGACCCTCGCGTCCGTCGCCGGCTACCTGCACGATGTGGGCAACGCGCTCGCCCGTGACGCGCACGGGCAGACGGGCGCGGTGCTCGTGTACCAATCCCTGCGCGAGTCCGTGCACGGGGCGGACCTGATGCCCGTCCTCGCGGCGATCGCCAACCACGAGGAGACGGAGGGCGTCGCCGTCTCGCCCATCTCTGCCGGCGTGATCCTGGCCGACAAGTCCGACGTGCATCGGAGCCGCGTGCGGAAGTCCGGCCGGATCGAGTTCGACGTGCACGACCGGGTGAACTACGCCGTCGAGCGCTCGTTCCTGTCGGTAGACTCCGGACCCCGCACCGTCAGCCTTGAGCTGACGATCGACACCGAGATCAGTCAGGTGATGGAGTACTTCGAGATCTTCCTCGGACGCATGCAGCTCTGCCGCCACGCCGCTGAACTGCTGGAGGCGCGCTTCCGACTCGTCATCAACGGAGCCGAACTGGCGTGAGACGCAATCGCGCCCTCTGGGCGTCCATCATCTTCGTGCTGGGCCTGGTCGCCGCCTCCATCGCGGGCTTCATCAGCAGCCGCCTTGAGCCGACGCTGGGACTCGATCTCCAGGGCGGTGCCTCGGTGATCCTGACCGCCCCCGAGGGCACGCCGAAGGACGTGATGGAGCAAGCCCTCGAGAACATCCGCAACCGCGTGGACGCCTTCGGCGTCGGGGAACCCGACATCGCGCTCTCGGGGACCACGATCGAGGTGCAGATCCCCGGCGCCGCCGAAGCCAGCGTGCAGCGCCGCACGGCGGACCTCTTCTGCCTGGAGGGCGAGGACCTGAGCCACGGATGCTCCGAGGACGAGGACGACGTCCGGGACGTTCTCGAGAGTCTCGAGGTGGACGCGCAGCCGTCGGAAGTGTGCGTCGTGGACGGGGACGGTGAGCAGGTGGAGTGCTTCTCGAGCCGGGCCCAGGCGGAGACCTTCCTCGCCGGCATCCAGGTCGGACCGAAGGAGGAGGCGTCGCCCAGCGCCTCCGCGAGCCCCTCGGCGTCGCCGTCCGGTTCGGCGTCGCCGTCCGCCGGACCGTCGCCGGCCGCGAGCGCCTACTGCCTCACCGCGCCGACGGGCGATCGCATCGGGTGCTTCAAGACCCGGGCGAAGGCCGAAGAGGCGCAGAAGGCGCTGAAGATCGAAGTCACGGAGCGCGCGTACTGCGTGGTGCCGGCCCCCCCGGAGCCGTCTCCGACGCCGTCGCCGACGCCTTCGGCGTCGGCATCCGCCTCTCCCTCTGCGTCGGCATCCGCCTCTCCGTCACCCGCGACATTCGCCGACCTCGACCTGTCGGGCGCCGACCCGCTGCCCTGCCAGCTCGGCTCCCGCGAGGAGGCCGACGACGCGCTCGCCGCGATCGAGGTCGTCCACGAGGAGCAACAGTTCTGCGTGATCAGCTCCGCCGGCCAGCGGCTCGGATGCTCCGTGAGGCGTGAGGAGGCCGAGGATCTCCGGCGTCAGTCCGGTCAAGAACGGCTGCTGCGCGTGATCGGCGAGACCGCCCGACTGGAAGAGCGCAGGGTGCTCGAGATCGTGCCCGGGTCGGATCCCCGCCCGATCACCTGTGGGACCCAAGAGGAGCGCGATCTCCCTCGATGCTCGTTCGAGGCCCTCGAGAACACGGAGGTCGTCTATCCCGGTCCGGCGGGGAACGGACAGGTAGCGAAGTACGTGCTCGGACCCGTCGTGATCAGCGGTGAGGACTTCGACAAGGCGAGCGCGGTGCTGAGCGCGCAGGGGCAGCTCGGCGCCGTCGCCGAATGGACCGTCACGTTCCAGCTCGACGACGACGGCGCCGAGCGGTTCGCCGACGCGACCACCGAAGCGGTGGGCTCCCCGCCACCCACGGACCAGATCGCCATCATCGTCGACGGCGTGGTGATCTCGGCTCCGACGGTGCAGTCCGCGATCACGGGCGGGTCCGGAGAGATCACGGGAGGCTTCTCGGAGACGGAATCGAAAGACCTCGCCACCCAGTTGAACGCGGGAGCGCTTCCCGTGGAGCTCACGCGTCAGTCGGTACGAACCGTGAGCCCGACGCTCGGAGAGGAATCGCTGCGTCAGGGGATCGTGGCCGGGATCGCAGGGCTGGTGCTCCTGTTCCTGTACCTGCTCTTCTACTACCGACTCCTCGGCGTCGTGGCCTGGTTCGGCATGACGATCTGGGCGATCCTCGCCCTCTCGCTGATCTCGATCGCGGGCGCGCAGTTCGGCTACGCGCTGTCGCTCGCGGGGGTCGCCGGGCTCGTGATCTCCCTCGGCGTGACGGCCGACTCCTACATCGTGTTCTTCGAACGGCTGAAGGACGAGGTCCGCTCCGGCAAGTCTCCCCGCGCCGCCGTGCAGCCCGCCTTCGCGCGCGCGTACAAGACGATCCTCGCGGCCGACATCGTGGCCGGTCTCGCCGCGATCGTGCTGTATCTCTCGGCCGTGAGCTCCGTGCGCGGGTTCGCGCTCACGCTGGGCGTGGCGACCCTGCTCGACCTGTTCGTCGTGTACTTCTTCAAACGCCCGACCGTCTTCCTGATCGCGAAGAACGAGAGGCTCGTGAACCTGCCGGGGTTCGGGCTCACGAGCGGGGTCGCCGCCGAGACCGCGCGCGAGGGGGCGGGACCGTGAACATCCGTCGGGCGCTCGACACCTATCGCGGCCACACCATCCCGCACGTCCGTTGGGTCGAGCATCGGAACCGCTGGTTCGCCATCTCCGGGATCTTGATCCTGCTCTCGCTCGGCGGGCTCATCTTCCAGGGATTGAACTTCTCGATCGACTTCGAGGGAGGCGCCCGGATCACGTACACACCTGCGGAGCCCGTCAGCCCGGACGAGGTTCAGGAGACGCTCCAAGCGCACGGGATCGACGATGCGGAAGTCCAGCTCGTGAACGGCGAGGAGATCTCGATCCGAACGCCCTCCCTCACGGTCGAGGGCGTGAGCGGGTCGGAAGCGATCCGGGCGGATCTCGCCGAGCAGGCCGGCATCGATCCCGTGGACGTGAATATCGAGGACGTGGGTCCGACCTGGGGCACCGAGATCTCTCGCAAGGCGGCGATCGGTCTCGCGATCGTCCTCGCCGCGATCATGCTCTACATCACGCTCCGCTTCGAGTTGAAGATGGCGATCGGGGCGATCATCGCGCTCGTCCACGACGTCGTGATCACGGTCGGCGTGTATGCGCTCAGCGGGCGCGAGGTGACGCCGGAGACCGTGATCGCGGTCCTGACGATCCTCGGGTTCTCGCTCTACGACACGGTCGTGATCTACGACAAGATCAAGGAGAACCTCGAGACCCAATCGCTGGTCGCTCGCCTCGGCTCCGACGGTGTGATCGACCTGTCGCTGAACCAGGTGCTGATGCGGTCGGTGAACACGTCGCTGGTCGTCTTGCTCCCGATCCTGTCGCTGCTGCTGTTCGGAGGCGACACGCTGAAGGACTTCGCGTTCGCCATGTTCGTCGGCGTGGCGATCGGTGTGTACTCCTCCGTGTTCCTCGCGGCGCCGTTGCTGGCCGTTCTGAAGAAGCGAGAGGCACGTTTCCGTCAGCTCGAGCAGAGGCTCTCGGATCGGGAACGGGTCGTGGCGCGCCGGGCGGCGGCCGGCACGACGACCGCTCCGAGCGCGTCGACCGGCGACGCGGCCGCCGCTCGCGCGACCGCCCGAACCGGGACGGTCGCGCGGCCTCCGTCGAAGTCGAAACGACGGAAGCCGCCCGCCAAACGCAAGCGGAGGTGAGGTCGTGGAGATCCAACAGATAAAGGACCTGATCCGAGACGTCCCCGACTTCCCCGAACCCGGGATCGTGTTCAAGGACATCACGCCGGTGCTCGCGCACCCGGACGCCATGTCGACGATCATCGACCTGATCGTCGTGCACTTCGGCCGGGGGACGGTCGACAAGGTGGTCGGCATCGAGGCCCGCGGGTTCATCCTCGCGGCTCCGGTGGCCTACCACTTCAATGCGGGCTTCGTGCCGATCCGCAAGGAGGGCAAGCTCCCATGGGACACGGTCGCGGCGGAGTACGAGCTGGAGTACGGAAGCGCGACGATCGAGTTGCACAAGGACGCGATCGAGAGCGGCGAGCGGGTCCTGATCGTCGATGACGTCCTCGCGACCGGCGGGACGGCGAAGGCCGCGGCGTCGCTCGTCGAGCGATGCGGCGGCGTGATCCGCGGGATCGCCTGCTTGATCGAGCTCGACTTCCTGAAAGGCCGCGAGAAGCTCCCGGACTACGAGCTCCACAGCTTCATCCACTACTGAGCCCTCGTGACGGCGTCACCTACACTTCCCGTAGGAGGCGAGCGTGGACACCACCGGGCGTGACGTGCGGGTCGGGCAGGAACCGCAGCCGGCCGCGCCCGAGCGCGGCCGGCTCCTCCCGGGATCCCCCGGCCTCGCCTCCGGCGCACCGATGCCGGTGCGCCCGACCGCCTCGCCCCGGTCCTGAAGAAGGTCCGCTCGTACAACCCCAAGGCCGACACGAAGCTCTTGGAACGGGCCTACCGCTTCGCCGTGGACGCACACGAAGGCCAGGTCCGCCTCTCGGGCGAGCCCTACATCGAGCATCCCGTCGCCGTGACGGGCATCCTCGCGGATCTCCGGCTCGACACGACGACCCTCACGGCAGCGCTCTTGCACGACACGGTCGAGGACACGGCGGTCGGCCTGGGGGACATCGAGGAGGGATTCGGGAACGAGGTCGCCCGCATCGTCGACGGTCTGACCAAGCTGGACAAGCTCGAGTTCCGGAGCGGCGAGCTCGCCCAGGCCGAGAACGTCCGGAAGATGATCGTGGCGATGGCGGGCGACATCCGGGTCCTGCTCGTCAAGCTCGCCGACCGTCTCCACAACATGCGAACCCTCGCGCCGCTCAGCCAGGAGCGCCAGCGCAAGATCGCGAACGAGACGCTCGAGATCCACGCGCCCCTCGCGGACCGGCTCGGCGTGCAGGAGCTCAAGTGGGAGCTCGAGGATCTGTCGTTCAAGACGCTGAATCCCGGTCCGTACCGCGAGATCGCCAATCTCGTGGAAACGCGGCGGGACGAGCGACAGCAGCTCCTCGAAGCGGTGAAAGGTGCGCTGCGCTCGAAGCTGAAAGAGCTCGGCGTGAAGGCCGACGTGGAGGGCCGGCCGAAGCACCTCTACTCCATCTACGAGAAGATGGTGATCCGCGGCAAGGAGTTCAACGAGATCCACGACCTCGTCGGCCTCCGCGTCCTCGTGCCTTCGCTCCGCGACTGCTACGGAGCGCTCGGCGCCGTCCACGCGCTCTGGAAGCCCGTCCCGGGCCGATTCAAGGACTACGTCGCGATGCCCAAATCGAACATGTACCAGTCGTTGCACACGACGGTCGTGGGTCCCAAGGGCGTCCCGCTGGAGATCCAGATCCGAACACAGGACATGCACCGGACCGCCCGCTTCGGGATCGCCGCGCACTGGCGCTACAAGGAAGGCAGCAAGTCCTCCAAGGAAGCGCAGGACATGGCCTGGCTCGGCCAGATGATGGATTGGCTGAAAGAGATGGCCGATCCGCAGGAGTTCATGGAGGGGCTGAAGATCGACCTGTCCGGAGGGCGGGTGTTCTGCTTCACCCCGAAGGGTGACGTCCAGAACCTGCCGCAAGGTGCGACGCCCGTGGATTTCGCGTACTCGGTCCACACCGAGGTCGGGCACCGCACGATCGGGGCGAAGGTGAACGGGAAGCTCGTGCCGCTGGACTACGAGCTGCGTACCGGCGACACCGTCGACATCCTCACCTCCAAAGCGCAAGGCGAGGGACCCAGTCAGGACTGGCTCCAGTTCGTGCAGACGCCCCGCGCGAGGACGAAGATCCGGCAGTGGTTCAGCCGAGGTCGCCGCGAGGACGCGATGGAGTCCGGGCGCGATGCCGTCAAGGCGTTCGTCCGGAAGCAGGACCAGACGTTCAAGCGACTGGCGTCGGAGGCGACCCTTCGGCGAGTGGCCGAGGACCTGGCGTATCCGGACCTCGAAGCGCTCTACGTCGCGGTGGGGGAAGGCCACGTCTCACCGCAGTCGATCGTGGCGCGGATGTCGAGGCTGGTCTCGGGCACCCCCGACGAGGACGTCACCGAGGTGCCGCTCGCCCGACCCGTCAAGATCGGCAAGCAGGACATCTCCAAGGGCGTCGTCGTGAAGGGTCTGGGCGACGTGTGGGTCAAGCTCGGTCGTTGCTGCACGCCGGTGCCGGGTGACGCCATCGTGGGCTTCGTCTCGCGGGGGCAGGGCGTGTCCGTGCACCGTGACACCTGTCCGAATCTCCGGACCCTCGAGCGACGGGAACCCGAGCGGATCATCGAGGTGGACTGGGCAGAGGGCAAGCCGACCTCGTTCTCGGTCGCGATCCAGGTGGAGGCGCTCGACCGGACACGGCTGCTCTCCGACGTCGCCACGGTCCTTTCCGACAACCACGTCAACATCTTGGCGGCCACGTCGAGCACCGGGCGGGATCGCATCACCCGGCTGCGTTTCACGTTCGAGATGGCCGACGTGGCACACCTGTCGTCGTTGCTGGCGGCGGTGAAACGCGTGGAAAGCGTCTACGACTCGTACCGCGTCGTTCCGACCTAACGGGCGGATGCGGGTCGTCCTTCAGCGCGTCCTGCGAGCGTCGGTCACGGTGGACGGTGAGCGTGTCTCGGAGATCGGACGCGGATACCTGCTTCTGGTGGGGGTAGGACGCGGTGACCCGCCCGAGGAGCCGGCGCGACTGGCGGAGAAGATCCTGAACCTGCGGTTGTTCGCCGACCATGAGGGCAAGACGAACCTGCCGATCGCCGGCGTCGACGGCGAGATCCTCGTGGTCTCGCAGTTCACCCTCTACGCGGATCTCCGGAAGGGCCGCCGCCCGAGTTGGGGGGCTGCGGAGGAGCCGGAGATCGCGGCCGCACGCGTCGAGGCGCTGGCCGAGGCGCTGGAGGTGCACGGCGCCCGCGTGGAGCGTGGGGTGTTCGGGGCCATGATGGACGTCGAGCTCCTGAACGACGGTCCGTTCACGCTGGTGATCGAGGGATCGTCGCTCAGCCCGAACTAGGGTCACCGGTCCGCTTGCTCGGATCGACGGAGCATGCCTGTTCGCCGAGCCGCCGGCCGAGCGTGTCCCGATTGCGCGCGACCCATCGATAGAGCCGGTCGGTGGATCGGGGGAACGACTCCGCGAGGAACGCGATGGGGGCTCCGGCGGGCAGCAGCCGTGCGATCGGGCCGGTGGCCGCGCCGCCGGAGTACCGCCGCCGGTCCGGCGTCACGAGGTGCCACGAGGCGAGCCGGTCCTGCTCACTGAGGTCGGCGAGCAGTTCCTCGCCCTCCGCGCTCTGGATCGGCGCCGCTCGCAGCCGCCCGCCGCGATCCCACCGCAGCAGCCGGTCGAGCGACCAGCGGCAGAAGCCACAGTCCTCGTCGTAGAGCACGAGGTGTCGTTCCATACCCCCTCAGCGTACGAGGAGCCCGCCGCGCGGGGCGGCCGCGCGGGGTCGCCCGGTACGATGCCGCGGATGTACCTCGACGTCTTCGATCGGAACCAGTTCGGGACGAACTGCTGGCTGCTCGGCGCGGACGACAGCACCGACGCGGTGATCGTCGATCCCGGCTTCGAGCCGGAGGCCCTGCGGGTCCTCCTCGAGCGCGCCGGAAGACGTCCGGTCGCGATCCTGCTGACCCACGCCCATATCGACCATGCTTACGCTGCAGGTGATCTCGCGGGCGACGACGTGCCGGTCTTCATCCATCAGGAGGACGCGGTTGCCTACGAAGACATCGATCTCTGGAACCCTGGCTTCGACAATCCGCTGACGCCCGTGAAGGACCTCCGGCCGCTCGTGGGTGGCGAGACCCTCGCGTTCGCGGGCTTCTCGATCGGCGTACGGCACACACCGGGACACACGCCGGGTCATTGCTGTTTCGTGACCGATGCCACCGTGATGGCGGGCGACCTCGTCTTCGCGGGCTCGATCGGACGCTCCGATCTCCCGAACTCCTCGCCCACCGCGATGCGCGCGAGCCTCGAGTGGTTCCTCACGTCCGATGATGCCGAGGACGTGTTGCCGGGGCACGGACCGCGCACGACCGTGGGACGGGAGCGCGCGTCGAACCCGTTCCTCGTGGACTTCGCCTGATGGGTCGTCGGTGATGGATCTCGGGCCACCTCGAGGCACGCTCGACCTGCTCCCGCCGCGCGGGAGCCGCATGCGCGCGCTCTACGACCGAGCTGCTGCGCTGGCGCGCCTCTACGGCTACCGATACGTCGAGACGCCTGTGTTCGAGTCGACGGAGCTCTTCGCCCGGACGTCGGGGGAGAGCAGCGACGTCGTGACCAAGGAGATGTACACGTTCAAGGATCGACGCGACCGCTCGCTCACGCTCCGCCCCGAGGGGACCGCGCCGGTGATGCGTGCCTACCTCGCAGAGATGCAGGAACAGCCCTCGCCGTTCAAGGCGTACTACCTGACGCGCATGTATCGCTACGCGCGTCCCCAGGAGGGCCGGTATCGCGAGCATCGCCAGTTCGGCATCGAAGTGTTCGGCTCGGAGGATCCGGCGGCGGATGCCGAGGTGATCACGGTCGGGGAGGCGTTCCTCCGGGGCCTCGGCCTCGCCCGGGTCGAGCTCCAGTTGAACTCCATCGGCGACGAGGTCTGCCGGCCCGCATACCGAGACGAGCTGCTCGCCTTCCTCCGAGCCAACCGGGATCGGTTGCACGACGAGCACCGCGATCGTTTCGAGGACAACCCGCTCCGCGTCCTGGACTGCAAGGACGAGGGCTGTCGCGCCGTCGCGAAGGAGGCACCGAAGATCACCGACCGGCTGTGCGATCCGTGCCGCGCCCACTTCGAAGGCGTGCAGTCGGGCCTGAACGATGCCGGTCTCTCTTGGGCCCTCGAACCGACGCTGGTCCGGGGATTGGACTACTACACGCGGACCGCGTTCGAGTTCGTGAGTCCCGGTCTGTCGCCGCAGCAAGCGACGTTGTTCGGAGGTGGCCGCTACGACGGGCTTGCCGAGGTGCTCGGCGGGCCGCACGTTCCCGGCGTCGGGTTCGGGATGGGTCTGGAGCGGGTGCTGATGGCCCTCGAGCAGGAAGGGTTGGACGCGCCCGAGGAGCCCCGGCTCACCGCGTTCGTGGTGGGGGTCGGCGACGCCGGCCGCGCCCGATCGCTCGAGCTCGTGCGGGAGCTGCGCGCGGCCGGCGTCGCCGCGGACACGTCCTTCGAGGACAGGCCACTGAAGGCCCAACTCAAGATGGCTGACCGGGCCGGAGCCGCCTACGCGGCGATCGTCGGAGCGCGCGAGCTCGAGGCGGGCATCGTGACCCTCCGGCGACTCGAGGACGGAGTGCAGGAAGAGGTGCCCGTCGACGCTTTCATGCGCAAGGTCGCTGACGGGGGATCCGCATGAGCGGGAGCATCTATCGGACCGGGATGCGGACCCACGCCTGTGGGGAGCTCACAGCCGAGCACGTGGACGTCGCCGTGGTCCTCTGCGGCTGGGTCGCCAGCCGCAGGGACCACGGCGGCATCACCTTCATCGACCTGCGGGACCGGGAGGGCGTCGTGCAGGTGGTGTTCCATCCCGAGGAGGCTGCGGACGCGCACGCCATCGCGCAACGTTTGAGCTCCGAGGACGTGGTCCGGATCGAGGGCACGGTTCGCGCGCGTCCCCAGGGCATGGCGAACCCACAGCTCCCGACCGGCGAGATCGAGGTCGCGGCCGCGTCGCTCGAGGTGCTCTCGGAAGCGGAAACGCCCCCGTTCCCGATCGAAGATCGGATCGAGGCGGGCGAGGAGCTCCGCCTCCGGTTCCGCTACCTCGATCTCCGCCGCCCCGAGATGACGACGATCCTTCGGATGCGACATCGGATGAACGCGATCACACGCGAGCACATGCAGTCCCTCGGTTTCCTCGAGGTGGAGACGCCCATGCTCACCCGCTCGACGCCGGAGGGTGCCCGCGACTTCCTCGTGCCGTCTCGCCTGTGGCCGGGGAGCTTCTACGCGCTCCCGCAGTCGCCCCAGCAGCTCAAGCAGCTCCTGATGGTCGCCGGCCAGGACCGGTACTACCAGATCGTCCGCTGCCTCCGAGACGAAGCGCCTCGCGCCGATCGGAGCTTCGAGTTCACGCAGCTCGACGTTGAGATGTCGTTCGCGGACCAGGACGACGTCTTCGGGGTCATCGAGCCGCTGTACGCGCGCTACGTCCAAGAGATCCACGGCGTCGACGTGCCGACCCCGTTCCCTCGCATCCCCTACGACGAGATGCTCACGCGCTTCGGGACCGACAAGCCCGACCTCCGGTACGGGATGGAGCTGGCCGATCTGAAGGCCGTCTTCGATGGAACCGGGTTCAACGCGTTCGCATCTGTCCTGGCGTCCGAGGGCGGCGCGATCAAAGGTCTCGCGGCGCCGGGAGGCGCACAGCTCTCGCGCAAGGAGCTGGACCAGCTCGTCCAGGACGCCAAGGGCCGCGGCGCCGCCGGTCTCGTCTGGATGGTCGCCGAGGCCGACGGTGTGCGCTCGCCGGTCGAGAAGCACCTGTCGAGGGAGGAGATCGATGGCGTGCTCCGCGAGACCGGGGCGTCTGAAGGCGACCTCGTGTGCATCGTGGCCGACCAGGCCGGACGCGTGCACGTCGCCCTCGACGGACTCCGCCGGCATCTGGCCGACCGGCTGGATCTGATCCCCGGCGGCGAGTGGCGGTACGTCTGGTACACCGACCCGCCGCTGTTCGACTGGAGCGAGGAAGAGGGGAAGTGGGTGTCGAACCACCACCCGTTCTCGGCGCCCGCGAGCGACGACCTGGACCCGAAGACGGCGAAGGCGAAGGCGTACGACCTCGTACTCAACGGATTCGAGGTCGGTGGTGGCAGCATCCGGATCCATCGGCCTGAGGTCCAACGGAAGGTGTTCGAGGTGCTCGGCCTGTCCGAGCGGGAGATCGAGGAGAAGTTCGGTCACCTGCTCACGGCGTTCCGCTACGGCGCGCCGCCGCACGGGGGGATCGCGATGGGTATCGATCGCATCGTGATGCTGATGGCGGGAAAGGATGCGATCCGCGACGTGACCGCGTTCCCGAAGGCCCAGTCGGGCGCCGACCCGTTGACCGGCGCTCCGGCGCCGGTCGACGAGGGGCAGCTCCGAGAGCTCGGTCTCCGGGCGATCGCACGGACGACCACCGAAGCGTCGGCGCGAACGGAACAGGGAGACGAGGGATGAGCATGGCGACCTTGAACGACGACGACGTCGAGCTGCTGACGGGGAAGAACTTCGCCCACTTCGCCGTGATCAGGCCCGACGGGACGTCTCACGTCAGCGTCATCTGGATCGACGCGGCAGACGGCTTCGTGCTCGCCAACACCGCGGTCGGACGGGTGAAGGACCGCTACGTGCGCCGGGACCCGAGGGTGTCCGTCAGCCTGCACGACGAGCGAGACCCGTACCGCTGGCTCCGGATCGACGGCGTCGTGGAGGGGTTCGTGACCGGCCCCGAGGCCGATACCCACATCGACGCCCTCAACCGCCGGTATCACGACGGCGAGGCGTGGACGACGACGCCCGGACAGGAGCGTGTCATCTACCGGATCTCACCGAGGAGGATCCTCAGGCGCTACGACGGATGAGCTTGCAACGCAGAGCCATCGGCCTCAGGAGTGGTGGTTCGAGAACACACCGCTCTCCGGCCTAGGGCTCCCGACGGTTCCTCCGGGGCCCCCGAACACCTATCATCGTGGTCTCGGCTGTGACGGGGCCGGAGAATCGGATCGTCGGAAAGGAACCCTTCCTCCATGGATCGACCGCTCGCAACGCGGATGCGCCCGCGCAACTTCAAGGAATTCGTCGGCCATCATCATCTGCTCGGAGAGGGCAAGCCCCTCACGAAGCTGATCGACGGCGGTCACCTGCCCTCGACGATCCTGTGGGGTCCTCCAGGCACCGGCAAGACGACGCTCGCCCACCTGCTCGCGGTGGCGGTCGGAGCCGACTTCCAACAGCTTTCCGCGGTGAGCTCCGGCGTCTCGGACGCTCGTCGGGTGATGGACCATTCGAAAACGACCCTGTTCCGAACGGTCCTGTTCGTCGACGAGGTCCATCGGTGGAACAAGGCCCAGCAGGAGATCCTCCTCCCGGCGATCGAGGACGGCTCGATCACGTTGATCGGCGCCACTACGGAGAACCCCTACCACAGCCTCGTCGGCCCCCTGCTTTCGAGGTGTCTGCTCCTCCGGCTCGAGCCCCTGGAAGCAGAGGAGGTCCGAGGCCTGCTCGAGCTCGCGGTCATCGACGCCGAGCGGGGGATGGGTGCGTTGGGTGTGTCGTTGACCCCCGACGCGCTCGATCACCTCGTCGAGCTCTCCGCAGGCGACGCCCGGGCCGCGCTCACCGCCCTCGAAGCTGCGGTGCTGCTCGCCGACGCGGGCGAGACCGTGATCGATGGGGCGCGGGTGGCCGATGCGGTCCAGAAGCGGATCGTCGCGTACGACCGCGGTGATAACCATTTCGACGTCGTCTCGGCGTTCATCAAGAGCATGCGTGGCTCCGACCCGGACGCGACGCTGTTCTGGCTCGGCCGGATGATCCACGCGGGCGAGGACCCCCGATTCGTCGTGCGGCGGATGATGATCTTCGCCTCGGAGGACGTCGGGCTCGCCGACCCACGGGCATTGTCGGTCGCCGTCGCGGCGGCGCACGCCCTCGAACACGTCGGCATGCCCGAGGCTCGTTTCAACCTGGCCGAGGCCGCGCTGTATCTCGCTCGCGCGCCCAAGTCGAACGCGGTGGCCGACGCGTTGGACAAGGCGATGGTCGACGCCGATTCGACCGATCCCGTCCCGGCGCATCTGCGCGACTCGCACTACGCGGGCGCTGCCAAGCTCGGGCACGGCGAAGGCTACGAATACCCCCACGACTTCGAGGGTCACCATGTGGAGCAGCAGTACCGGCCCGAGCGGTTCGAAGACGCGGGCTACTATGAGCCGACCGGCCAAGGCGAGGAAGTGGAGGTCGAGCCAGGCACGGGGGCGCCCGTCCCGGACGGTGCGCTCGTCCAAGAGGACGCGGCTGAGGCACCGACACCACGTGCTGGATCGGACTCGAAACCCGGGAAGAAGCCGGCAGCCAGGAGCCGCTGAACCGTCTCCGTACCCGTGGGTATGCTGAGCCGACGCTCGGCAAGGCGCACGCGACCGATCACGGAGGTAACGGATGACGCTCCTGGCTCTCACCGGCGGCGAGACCGCTCTGATCGTCCTGGCCGCATTCTGGGGACTGCTGGTCCTGTTCCTCTGTCTCGTCCTCGTGAACACGTTCCGCGTCCTCGAGGCGACCCGCCTGACGGTCGACGCGATGCGAGAGGAGACCGTCCCGCTGCTCCGGGAGATCAAGGGCTCCGTCGAGCGGACCAACGGCCACCTCGACCGGGTCGGGCACGTCCTCGACTCCGTCGGCGGGATCGTCGGGAGGGTGGAACGACTGACCGGACTGATCGAGCACGTCGCCGCCAGCCCGATCATGA
The DNA here is from genome assembly GCA_963839395.1 of uncultured Actinomycetota bacterium. Lineage (GTDB taxonomy): Bacteria > Actinomycetota > UBA4738 > UBA4738 > HRBIN12 > JAJNBA01. The sequence continues at coordinate 941,867 of CAWIUW010000015.1, read as the reverse complement.
AGTTCATCAGCGTCGGGGCGGGCGTGAAGAAAGCCGCCGAGTCATTCGGCAAGAAGAAGCACAAGAACTCCCCGCCGGCGCCCGGCGCGACGGCGCTCTGACATGCGCCGCGGATTCTGGGTCGCGCTCGGGTTGGGCGCCGGTGCGACCGGCGCCATCCTCGCCTCCCGGTGGGCCAAGCGCCAAACGAACAAGGTCAAACCCGCGACCCTCGCCCGAGAAGCGAAGGGCGGCTTGATGGACCTCTCGAAGCTCGTAGCCGAGTCGATCGAGGAGGGGAAGCGGGCGATGGAGGAGCGCGAGCGGGAGTTGCGAGCCGAGATGGACCCACCCACCGTCCACGAGCCCGATCCCGACGAACCCACCGCGGCCTGAAGGGTCACGACAGGCCCGTCGGTAGACTCGACACGTGGAGGGGGATCGCATCCGTGAGCTGTTCCTGTCGTTCTTCGAGGAACGCGAACACAAGCGCGTCCCCAGCTCGTCGCTGATCCCGCCTCCGGAGTCGGGGTTGCTGCTCACGAACGCGGGGATGAATCAATTCATCCCGATCTTCCTGGGGCAGGCGGAGTCCGAGTACCCGCGCGCCGTCACGGCGCAGAAGGTCATGCGGACGAACGACATCGAGAACGTCGGGAAAGATGCCCGACACGAGACGTTCTTCGAGATGCTCGGCAACTTCTCGTTCGGCGACTATTTCAAGACCGAGGCGATCAAGTGGGCGCACGAGCTCGTGACCGAGGGCTACGGGATCGACCACGACCTCCTTTGGGTCACCGTGTTCGAGACCGACGAGGAGGCCGTCCACGGCTGGGTCGACGGTGTGGGGGTGGCGCCGGAGCGGATCGTCCGGCGAGGCATGCTGGACGCGAACGGCGAGCTCGCGAACTACTGGCACACGCACACGGCCGGCCCCGGCGGCCCGTGTAGCGAGATCTTCGTCGACCGGGGACCGAAGTACGGACCCGAGGGCGGTCCCGACGTTGACGAGGAACGCTTCATGGAGATCTGGAACCTGGTCTTCATCCAGGACCAGGTCGACCAGGAGCTGCGGGTCACCGGCCCGCTCCCGGCGAAGAACGTCGACACCGGCTCGTCGCTCGAGCGCGTCGCGATGCTCCTCCAGGGTGTCGAGAACGTCTTCGAGACGGACCTCCTCCGCCCCATCCTCGAAGTGGCCGAGTCGATGTCGGGGAAGACCCACGGTGGCGATCCCACCGACGATGTCTCGCTGAAGGTGATCGCCGAGCACGGCCGCGCCACGACGTTCCTGATCGCCGACGGCGTGCAGCCCTCCAACGAGGGCCGGGGCTACGTCTTGCGCATGATGCTCCGTCGCGTGGTGTCGCACGCACGACGCCTGGGCATCGAGCGCTCCGTGATGGATCCGATCATCGACGTGGTCGTGAGTCGTTTCGGCGACGCCTACCCCGAGCTCCGTGAGAACGAGGCGTTCGTGCGGCAGGTGGCCGGCTCCGAGGAGGAGCGGTTCGCGGCGACGCTTCGCCAGGGGCTGGTCCTGTTCGAGGAGGCGAAGAGCCGGGCGGAGCAGGGGCGCGTCACCGGCGACGATGCGTTCAAGCTGTCCGACACGTTCGGGTTCCCGCTCCAGCTCACCGAAGAGCTCGCCGCCGAGGCGGGCCTCACGGTCGACAGCGACCGGTTCGGTCAGTTGCTCGAGGAGCAGCGGAGCCGCGCCCGCGCTGCCGCGAAGAAGGTGCCGATCGGCCTGGACGCGGGCGCGGCCCCACCGTCGGCGTTCGTGGGCTATGACCACCTCGAGTCCGACGGAACCGTCATCTCGCTGCTGGATCCCGAGTTCCGCGAGCTGTCCGCGGCGGAGGAGGGCCAGGAGGTCAGGGTCTTCCTCGACCGGACCCCGTTCTACGCCGAGGGCGGAGGCCAGATCGGTGATCGAGGGCTGATCCGCACGCCCTCCGGCGTCATCCGGGTGACCGACACGGTCCCCGCGGGCGACCGTTCGATCGTCCACACCGGCGTGGTCGAGTCTGGCGAGGTTCGCCCGGGCGAGGAGGCGCACGCCGAGGTGGACGTGGATCGCCGTGAGGCGACCGCCCGGGCCCACACCTCCACCCACGTCGTGCACGCGACGCTCCGCGAGCTGCTCGGTGACCACGCTCGTCAGGCGGGCTCGCTCGTCGAGCCCGGCCGTCTGCGGTTCGACTTCCCCCATCCGTCGGCGGTGCCGGAGGGCCAGCTGCAGGAGGCCGAGCTGATCGCCAACCGCCGTCTGGCGATGGACGACGCGCCGAGCATCTTCGAGACTTCGATGGACGAGGCGAAGCAGCTGGGGGCCGTGATGCTCTTCGGGGAGAAGTACGGCGACGATGTGCGCGTCGTCGAGATCGGGGACTACTCCCGCGAGCTGTGCGGCGGGACACACGTGGAGCGCACGGGGAACATCGGCGTGATCCGGTTCCTCCACGAGGGCTCGATCGGCGCCGGGATGCGTCGCGTCGAGGCGTTGGTCGGACCCGATGCCATCCGTGAGATCAACGCGGAGCGAGCCCTGCTGCACGCCCTGGTCGACGCGCTCGGGAGCACCGATCCACGGGCGGCGATCGGTCACGCTCGCAAGGTGATCGAGGACAACAAACGGCTCCGGAGCGAGCTCGGGAAGCTGCAGAAGGGCGATCGCGACGCGATCATCACCTCGCTCGTCGACGGAGCAGAGGATGTCGACGGCCTCGCGCTCGTCGTCTCGGAGGTACCGGGGGAGGACGCGAGCGGTCTCCGGGAGCTCGCCCAGAAGATCCGCGATCGCCTGCAGGGCCGTCCGGCCGCCGTCGTGCTCGGGGGAGGCGGCGACGGGAAAGCACAGCTGGTGGCCGCGTCCACGTCCGAGGCGGTGGCGCGAGGCGTCACGGCGCCCGAGCTCCTCCGGGAGGCGGCGAGCGTCATCGGCGGAGGGGCGGGGGGCAAGGACATCCTTGCGATGGCCGGAGGCCGCGACGCATCTGCGATCGCTCAGGCGCTCGGAGGCATCCCCGCGCGTGCCCGCGAGCTCCTCTCCTCTCGCTGACGTGGCGATGTCGGATCACCCGGGCGCCGGCCCCGCCCTCGGTCTCGATCTGGGCGACGCGCGGATCGGCGTGGCGATCTCCGACCCCGACCGGCGGCTCGCGGTCCCCGTCGGCACCGTGCACGTCGGGCAGCCACCGGGAGAGCTTCTGGCGGTGGCGGCGCTCGTGCGCGAGCGCGGCGCCACCGTGATCGTGATCGGCCTCCCTCTCTCCCTCCGCGGGGAGCGAGGCGAGCGCGCGGCCCATGCGGAGTCCTTCGCGGAGGCGCTCCGAGGCCTCCTCGATGTCCCGATCGAGCTGCACGACGAGCGTCTGTCGACCGTCGAGGCGGAGCGCGCGCTCGCGGCCGCGGGGACTCGAGGACGCGAGCGCCGCCGCGCCGTCGATGCCTCCGCAGCGGCCGTGGTCCTCCAGGCGTGGCTCGATGGCCAACGGAGCAACAGGTGACGTCGGAGCGCCCGATATCCTCTGCGGTCATGTCGGCAGACCCGAGCCTGCCGGACGTCGAGCGCAGCAGGCGCCCCCGGAGGCTCTCCCTCATCATCGCGCTGATCCTCTTCCTCGGCGTCATCGGCGCCGGGGCGTGGGCCGCCGATTACTACCGTCGGTGCGGGGAAGCGGCCGACGGCCCGAAGAAGCCCGTTACCGTCACCGTCGTCGAGGGAGCGACCGGTGAGGAGGTGATCGAGGACCTGCACGCGAAGGGGGTGATCCCCTGCGGCGGGTTCGTCGGCAACGTCCTCCTCCGCGGGACGGGGAAGGGAGACCGCATCCGCACCGGCTCCTTCGAGCTCACGACCGGGATGACGGTGGATGCTGCGATCACCGCGCTCACGACACCTCCCCCGAAGGTCCCGACCGTTGAGCTGGTGATCCCGGAAGGTCTGCGCCTCACGCAGATCGCCGAGGAGGTCCAGGACGACCTCCGGATCCCGGCGCAGCGCTTCATGAAGGAGGTCCTGAGCGGACGATACGTGCTTCCTCCGTATCTCCCCGAGGGGACCACGACACCCGAGGGGTTCCTCTTCCCGAAGAGTTACGAGTTCGTGAAGGAGGGACTCTCCGCTCGGCTGGTCGCCGATCGTCTCCTGGACCAGTTCCGTACGGAGGCGGAAACGCTGCCGTTCGACCGCGCGGAAGCGCTCGGCGTCACCCAGTACGAACTCGTGATCATCGCATCGATGATCGAGGAGGAAGCCGGTGTCGACCGGGACCGGAGGCTGATCGCGGGAGTGATCTACAACCGGCTGGAGATGGGGATGGCGCTCGGGATCGATGCGACGCTCCTCTACGACGACCCCACGCCTGACGGTGAGCTGTCGTCCTCGGACCTAGAGTTCGACAGCCCGTACAACACCCGCATCAACCCCGGCTTGCCGCCGACGCCCATCGCGAGCCCGGGGGAGAAGTCGCTCCGGGCCGCGCTGGACCCCGCGGACACGAAGTTCCTCTATTACGTCTTGTGCGGCGCGGACGGCCACCACAAGTTCGCGCTCACGAACGCGGAGCACGTCCGGAACGTCGATGAATGCCTCGGCTGACCGAGGGATCCGCGGCGGAACCAACGTCGTCGGCATCATCGGCTGGCCGGTCGCGCACAGCCTCTCCCCGGCGATCCACAACGCCGCCTTCGCCGAAGCGGGCCTCGACTGGGTCTACGTTCCGCTGCCGGTGCCGCCAAGGGACCTCGAGGCTGCGCTTGCGGGCCTCGCATCGCTCGGATTCCGCGGCGTCAACGTCACGATGCCCCACAAGACCGAGGCCGCGGACCTCATCGAGCGCCTGTCGGAGGACGCGCGGACGCTCCGCGCAGTGAACACGATCAGCGTCCACGACGGGGAACTCGAGGGCCACAACACCGACGCGCCAGGCTTCGATCGATTCCTTCGGCGGGACGCAGGGTTCGATCCGGTCGGCCGGTCGGCCCTCGTGTACGGGGCCGGCGGCGCCGCCCGGGCCTGCGCCCTCGCGCTCGCCCGAGGGGGACTGACGGAGCTCACCGTGGCGGCGCGGGATCCGGCCCGGGCGGCGCCGCTCCTGGAGATGGTCGAGCCGCACGGGGTCTCCGTCTCCGTCGTCGGACCCGCCGAGACGGGCACGCTTTCGGTCGACCTCGTCGTGAACGCCACTCCCGTCGGCGGAGCGGGTCAGGAGCGTGCCCACCCGAGCCTTCCGCCCCTCGGGCCCGGCGTCCTGGTGATCGACCTCCTCTACGACCCGGTCTCGACCGAGCTCCAGCAGCGGGCGCGCGAGGCCGGAGCCGCGGTGTTCGGTGGGCTCGGCCACCTGCTCGAACAGGCGGCCCTGGCATTCGAGCTGTGGACGGGGACGCCCGCCCCTCTCGAGGTGATGTCGGCCGCCGCCCTCGCCGCCCTGGCGGAGCGATAGCGGCCCCGATTCAAGCGTCACGCCCGCCCGGTCGATGCCCCCTGCACGGGATGAACGACTACTCGGCGCTCGCCCAGCGGGTCTCCATGAGCATCGACGGGATCCGCGGTTGCTTGTTGCTGTCTCGAGACGGCATGGTTCTGGGCGCCCATCCCGAGGGCGACGCGGAGTCGCACCTCAGGCTCGCGTGGGTGCGTTTCGCGGCCGTCGGGGACCCGGAGCGATCCTACGTCGAGTTCCCGGACCAGGTCTGGGCGTTCGTTCGGCGTGGCGGCTACTCGGCATTCGCCGTCGCCGACACGGGCGTCCGACCCGGCGTGCTCGTCGACCTGCTGGAACAGGCCCTGATGACGGGAGAGCAGAGTCGTGCACACGATCGGGAGACGATGCGGTTGCCCGAGGTGCTTCCGGCACCCTCCGGCAAGCCTCGGACCAGCCTGCACAAGCAGGAGCGAGCTCCGACTGATGCGCCGGCTCCTGCGCCCGTCGAGGTCACCTCCGCGAAGGATCCCGACCCCCGGGCCTCGCGTTTCTCGGGATCGGACGCCGTGCCGGGTGACTCCGATGCGAAGAGCACTCCGGCGCAGAGCGACCCGGCCCCCGAGCCGAAGATCCCGAGCCACACCGGGACCACGTCCGGACCCAAGGAAGACGAGCCGGAGGTGGACCGGATCCTCCTCGCGAAAGAGTTCGCCGGCCTGCTTCAGGTCCCCAAGGAGGATGACGAAGCAAGCAGGTAGTCCCATTGCGAGATGCGTTGGGCGACTGACCTAGAACGAACGGACCGGCGATGACGACCGTCAAGCGGAAGTCGAAGCAACTTGGGCAGATCCTGATCGAGCTCGGCTTGATCACGCCCGAGCAGCTCGACACTGCCCTGGACGAGCACCAGAAGACCCCGAAGGCGCTCGGCCGGGTCCTGATCGACCTCGGCATGATCAAGGAGGCCGACCTGGTCCGCGCACTCGCGGAGCAGGTCGGCCTCGAGTTCGTCGACCTGACGGACACGCAGATCGACCCCGCCTCCACCGCCTTGCTCCCCGAGGCCCTGGCCCGTCGGTACCGAGCCCTGCCCATCGGCGATCGCGACGGGAAATTGCTGGTGGCCATGTCCGATCCCGCGAACGTCTACGCGTTGGACGACATCCGCACCATCACGGGTCGGGACGTGCAGCCCGTGGTCGCCACCTCCGCGGACGTCGAACAGGCGATCGCGAAGTTCGCGGGCCTCGACTCCCACGTGGAACAGCTTGCGGCCGAGGCGGCCGAAGGAAGCGACGCCGAAGAGCTCGACCTCGAGGCGGCGCTCGAGGACGCGCCGATCGTCAAGCTCGTCAACGCGATCATGTCCCAGGCGGTCGCCGAACGGGCGTCGGACGTGCACATCGAGCCGGGGGAGCGTGACGTTCGCATCCGGTTCCGAGTGGACGGCGTGCTCCACGAGCCGATGCGCGCGCAGCCGAAGAACCTCCAGGGTGGGTTGATCTCGCGGCTGAAGGTCATGGCGGACCTCAACATCGCCGAGAAGCGGGTCCCGCAGGACGGGCGCATCTCGATGAAGGTCGGCACGCGGCAGCTCGACCTCCGTGTCGCCACCCTGCCGACCGTCCACGGGGAGAAGGTCGTGATCCGCGTGCTCGACAAGAGCAACGCGATGCTCGCGCTCTCGGAGCTGGGGTTCATGGAGGACTCCTACCAGCGGTTCGAGACGGCGTTCCGCAAGCCGTACGGCGCGATCCTGGTCACGGGCCCGACGGGCTCGGGCAAGTCGACCACGATGTACTCGACCCTGAACATCCTGAACGAAGAGTCCAAGAACATCATCACGGTCGAGGACCCGGTCGAGTACCGGATGGCCGGCGTCAACCAGCTCCAGGTGAATCCGAAGGCAGGCCTGACGTTCGCCTCGGCCCTTCGATCGATCCTCCGAGCCGACCCCGACATCGTGTTGATCGGTGAGATCCGTGACAAGGAGACGGCGACGATCGCGATCGAGGCCGCCCTCACGGGTCACCTCGTGCTCTCCTCGCTCCATACGAACGATGCCCCGTCGGCGATCAGCCGTCTGGTGGAGATGGATGTCGAGACGTTCCTCGTCGCCTCCGCGATCGATGCGGTGGTTGCCCAGCGCCTCGCCCGCATCCTGTGTGAGAAGTGCAAGCAGCCCTACCGGCCCGATGTGGCGGAGCTGCGGCAGGCCGGTTTCCCCGAAGACAAGTGGGAGGAGATCGGTGAGGTCTTCCGCGCACCCGATCTCCGGACCACCAAGAACGATTGCAAGGCATGCTCGGGAACCGGCTATCGGGGCCGTCTCGGGCTCTACGAAGTGATGCTCAGAAGTGAAGAGATCGAACGGCTCACGGTGGAGCGTGCATCTGCCGATGCCATCAGGGTCGTCGCTATCGAGCAGGGGATGCAGACCCTGCGTGAGGACGGGTTGGCCAAGGTTCGAGCAGGTGTCACGTCTATCGAGGAAGTCGCGAGGGTGGTGAAGTGAGATGAGCTCGATGATCCAACAGGAAGAGGACGTCCAGATCCCGGTTCCGGAGTTGCTGGGTGCGCTCCTGGAGAAGGGAGGCTCCGACCTGCACCTCACGGCGGGTTCTCCGCCGATGGTGCGTGTCCACGGCGAGCTCGAGCCGGCGGGGGAGTACCCCCAGCTCACGCCGCGGGCATTGCAGGGGATGGTCTACGCGATCCTCCCGCAGAAGCTCCGGGAGCGTTTCGAGCAGGAGCTCGAGCTCGACATGTCCTATTCGCTCCCGGGACGGTCCCGTTTCCGGGTGAACGTGTTCCAGCAGCGCGACGCCTTGGGCGCCGTCTTCCGCGTGATCCCGTTCGAGATCAAGGACGTGGACGACCTCGGGCTCCCGAACGTCGTCACGGATCTCGCACGGTTCCAGCGTGGGTTCGTCGTCGTCACCGGCCCCACGGGCTCGGGCAAATCGACGACGCTCGCAGCGATGGTCGACATCGTGAACCGGGAGCGAGCCGGTCACATCATGACGGTCGAAGATCCGATCGAGTTCCTCCACCGCCACAAGAGTTGCGTGGTCAACCAGCGCGAGGTCGGGGCGGACACGCACGGCTTCGCACAGGCCCTCAAGCACGTGCTGCGTCAGGACCCGGACGTGATCCTGGTCGGCGAGATGCGGGACCTCGAGACGATCGGAACGGCGATCACGGCGGCCGAGACCGGTCACCTGGTCTTCGCGACACTGCACACGCAGGACGCGCCGCAGACGATCGACCGGATCATCGACGTGTTCCCGCCCCACCAGCAGCAGCAGGTGAGGGTCCAGCTGTCGACCACCCTCCAAGGCGTGGTCACGCAGCAGCTCATCCCCACGGTCGACGGGCACGGACGAGCCGCCGCGGTGGAGGTCCTGGTGTGCACCCCCGCGGTCCGCAACCTGATCCGGGAGGGCAAGACGCACCAGATCTACTCGTCGATGCAGGCGGGCGGCCGCTACGGCATGCAGACCATGGACATGGCGCTCGCGCAGCACATCAAGGCGGGCCGCATCTCGCAGCAGGTCGCCTTCGAGCGGTGCCACGACCCGGAGGAGCTCCAGCGACTCATGGGCGGCTCGGCCCCGAGCGGCTCCATCTCCGATGGCTACGACGCCCCCGTGGGCTCCTACGGGAGCTCGTCGGGCGGAATGCTGATGGGAGGCTGAGATGCCGGATACCTTCCAGTACAAGGTTCGCGACCGCACCGGGAACATCACGACCGGGTCGCTGGTCGCCGATAGCGAGGCCCTCGTCCTCTCCCGCCTCCGCGAGCAAGGTCTGACGCCGCTCGACGTCAAGCGCGAGAAGAAGGGCATCGGCCAGATCGAGTTCGGCGGCAAGAAGGTCAAGCTCAAGCAGGTCGCGATCTTCTCGCGCCAGTTCGCCACGATGGTCAACTCGGGGCTGCCGATCCTGCGCGCGATCGGGATCCTCTCCGATCAGACGGAGAACAAAGAGCTGGCCCGGGTGCTCAACGAGACCCGCCTCGACGTCGAGCAGGGCTCGTCGCTTTCGGGGGCGATGGGCAAGCACGATCACGTGTTCAACAACCTGTACGTCTCGATGGTGAAGTCCGGTGAGACGGGCGGTTCACTCGATACCACCCTGTTGCGCCTGGCCGAGATGATCGAGCGAGAGGTGCAACTGCGCGGGAAGATCAAGTCGGCGATGACCTACCCGGTGGCCGTCGTCGCGCTGGTCGTCCTGATCATGTCCGCGATGCTGCTGTTCGTCGTTCCCCAGTTCGAGGGGATCTACGGACAGCTCGGCGGGGAGCTGCCCCTCCCCACCCGCACCCTGCTCTGGATGTCCGAAACCTTCAAGGCCTACTGGTACTTCGTCCTCGCCGGGGCGATCGCAGGCCGGTTCTTCCTTCGTCGCTGGAAGAAGACCCCACGCGGTCGCGAGGTGATGGACTCGCTCAAGCTGCGGGCCCCGGTCTTCGGGTCCCTGTTCCACAAGACGGCGTTGTCTCGGTTCTCGGGCACGCTCGCGATGCTGCTCCGATCGGGCGTGCCGATCCTCCAGGCGCTCGAGATCGTGAGCGACACCGTGAACAACAAGGTCATCGGGAAGGCCATCACGGACGTGCAGGCGTCGGTGCGGGACGGTGAGTCGATCGCCAAACCCTTGGCGAAGTACCCGGTGTTCCCGCCGATGGTCGTCCAGATGATCGCGGTCGGGGAAGAGACCGGCCAGGTCGACGTCATGCTCGAGAAGATCGCGCAGTTCTACGACCAGGAGGTCGAGGCGTCCGTCGACGCGCTGACCTCGTTGATCGAACCGATCCTGATCGCGGTCATCGGCGGGTGCGTCGGGATGGCGGTCGTCGCCCTGTACATGCCGATGTTCAACATCATCAAGCTGATCAAGTAGGGGTCTGGGGCTCAAGCAGCGAGTGCCGAGCGTAGCCCCCAGATGTGAGAGAGCTCCGTCATCGCCGGACGGAGATGGTGGGCCGGCGGCGCCTCCGGGCGCCGCCGGCCCCCGTCGTTCCGGGAGGGCCGTTCGGAGTCCCCAACTCCTGGTAGGTCGAACGGGGTATTTCGACGTTCTTGCCCCGCAGGGCTTCAGTTCGGCCCGGCGGGGGCCGACATCAGGAGAGAACGCGCGCCGCTGTGGTGCGCCGACAACAAAAGGAAGGGAGGCGAAGGCATATGCTCAAGCGCTTGCGCGAGAGTGAAGAGGGTTTCACCCTCATCGAGTTGATGGTGGTCGTTCTGATCATCGGCATCCTGGTCGCCATCGCTCTGCCGACGTTCCTCGGCGCCCGTGAGCGGGCGCAGAACCGGGCGGCTCAGTCGAGCCTCCGGAACGCACTGGTGGCGGCGAAGACCGCCTACACGGATACCAGCAACTTCACGGGTGCGGACACCGCAGCCGAGCTGGATCTGATCGAGCCGTCGCTGAACTACGTGGTGGACGCCGCACTGTCGGCTGCCCCCACAGTGGTCAGCATGTCGGTCCGAGACATCGGCACGCAGGTTGACCAGGAATGGTCGGCTGCAGCCATGTCGCAGTCAGGCACGTGCTATTACATCACCGAGTTGGCGGTTGGTGCGGGAGCCGGCACGTTCTACGGCTCCGACCCGAGCGCTCCGGTCTGTAACGGCACCACGGCCCTCGGCCAGACAGGCGCAGCCTGGTAGGCCGCAGGATCGAGCATCAAGGCTGGAAGGGCGGTCCCTCGGGGCCGCCCTTCCCGCATCGCGGGTCGTGCAGGACCGTGAGGCAGCTGCTCCGCGCCTCCGCCCCTGCGGGGGACCCTCAAGTGAGGGACAACCCATGCCGACATCGTGAGGAGAAGCTTCTTCGGTTCCTCAAAAAGGACGGATATGAGTCGACGCCTTCTCATCCGGCGAACCCGCGCGCGCCTCAACGGCGAGCGCGGCTTCACCATCCTCGAAACGGTCATCGCCCTGATGGTCGTCTTCGGGTCGCTCACCGCCCTCGCCTACACGGCCTCGAACGGGTTCCGCTACACGGGCTACGGTCGCGACCGCATCCAGGCCAGCGGCATCGCGAACCGGATCATGGAGGACATCCGGGGTCTCGCCTATACGAAGATCACGAACGGGATCCCGACCTCCGAGCTCGCGACCGACAGCAGTGTCGTGAACTGCGCGGGGACGTACCGATTCCAGTCCTGCTCCGGCGAGAAGATCGTCTCGTCGACGTTCGCCGCGTCGTACACCGCCGCGTGGCTCAAGCCGCATACGGGCTCATTGTCTGTCGGCAACCTCGATGCCACGTACTCGACCTACATCACCAACAACACCCCGACCACCACTCCCTACCGGGTCACGGTCATCGTCCAGTGGACCGGCGGTGCGATCGGCAACGCGCCGAACAACTCGGTCAAGCTCCAGAGCCTCTTCTGGTCCCCCGATGGATGCGTGAACTCGACCACCCACCCCTTCGCGGCGCCGTGCCAGCCGTTCTTCTATGGGCAGGTCGATGCACCGCAGCCGACCATGTCCGTCACGGGACAGCTGTACGACTTCGCGATCGACTTCGACCGACTCGCCGTGACGCTTCCGGGCATCAGCGCGACGACGCAGGAAGAACAGGTTACGCAGCTGAATGCCACGACCACGTTGTCGGGCATCACGTTCACGGATAGCGCCGGGGACGAGGAAGTGGGTGATCAGCGCGCGGCGAGCGACGCCGACGACCAGGTGGAGACGGCGGCAACCGCCACCGCAGGCGGCACGTCGACGAACGCGTCCGCCCTCACCCTGTCGAGACTCGCCACCGGCGGGACAGGCCAGCAGGTCGGCCTCCGAGCGAACATCGCCGTGGGGGACCTCGAGGGACGTTCCGCGTCTGTCGATGCGCTCGTTTCGGATACCTACGCCTGCCCGACGACGGGGACGAGGGAGACGGACGTCCTCCCATGCTCCGGTGCGCACGTGCGGCAGGTGGGGACGATCACGGTCGAGGTGGTGCACGCCCAGATCCTGGCCGCCCTGGGAACCGCCAATCTCCTCCGAGTCGTCGCCCCCGCAACGAACACCACAGCGTGGATCGATCGCGACGTGGGGGGAACCAACGAGGACGGACTGCTCGACGCGAACGCCAACCGCACGCTGGGCACGATCCAGCTCGGCGGGTTCCCGAGCGCCGGCATGACTGCCCCGACAGGGATGAGCACCACGCAAACGAGCGACACCAATTACTGCGTCCGGCTCGTCGCCTACCAGGACAGTGCGCGAGCCATCGCCGGGGAGAGCACCGCGACGGCGCCCTCGGCGTCGATCGCCGCCGGAACCTTCTTCTACTACAACGGCCTCAACTACTCGAGCAAGGCAGTAACCGACGCCTCGCTCGACACACAGACCGTGACGTGCTCCAAGACCCAGCTCGTCGGATCGTCGAGCGTCACGTGGCGGGTCACGGTGGCGTCGGGCGGCATCCGTCACGCGACGACCACGACGGCACAGACGCTCGATCCGGCGAACGGCAACATCCGCTGGGACGTCACCGCCTCGACCCATCCCATCGAGGTCACGCTCCGCTACGAGCTCATCGTGGACGGTGTCACCCAGATCAACCTGCTCTCGACGTTCGACCCGGGTGACCTGCTGGCGCACGGGATCTACGAGCCGCCCCCGGCGACCCAGGGGGCATGAGGCCATGAGGCGCTCGATTCGGGAACGGATGGCCGACGAGGCAGGGATGACCCTCGTCGAGCTCGTCGTGGCGATGGGGATCCTGTCGATCGTGATGCTCGTGCTCACGACGACGCTGTCGAGCATCCAACGGGCGGTCGTGGAAGAGGACGTCCGCATCCGACTGAACGACCAGGCGCGCCTGGCGATGCAGTCGATCGACCGTCTGGTTCGCTCGGGCAACATCCTGTACGACCCGGTGGACGAGTCCGGGAACGATCCCTACAGCGCGAGCGCGACGGGATATCTGTTCCGGATCTACACCCAGGCGGAGCAAGCCGCCGGCCAGGACGCGCGCTGCGCGCTCTGGCTCGTGAACGACGAGCAGCAGCTCATGTATCGGACATGGCCGATCCTGGCGCCCGAGGACGCCAGCGATTGGACGGTCGTTGCCGACGGCATCGTGAACCGGGACCTCTCTGCACCGGCCTTCTCGCTCGACTCCGCCGGCCGCACGATCGCCGTGGAGTTCCACGTGAATCCGGATCTCGCACGGAGGCCGCAGGCCACCCAGGTGGTCGAGGCGTCGCTGACAGGCCGAAACACATCGTTCGGCTACCCGGTCCAGCTGTGCTCGGAACTTCCCGACCCACTCATCTGACCTGAGGAGACGAAAAGTCATGCTCACCAGACTGCGAAACGAGGAACGCGGGGTCGCGATGATCATGGCGCTCGCCGTGGCCTTCATCGTGCTGCTCCTCTCGACCGTGGTCGTCGCACAGTCGATCCACTCGCTTGACTCCAGCGGCTACGACCGTGAGCGGCTCCTCTCCGTGAACGCCGCAGAGGCAGGCACCAACTACTGGTACGCGTTCCTCGAGACCACCCCGCCCGGAACCATGGCGACCAACTCCGGGTGCAACGGCGGGACGGGCAACCTCACGATCGGAGCGGTCGTGCAGTCGGGACCGTCGGCCGCCGCGTTCAGCGCCGTCGGCACGTTCTATGCGGCCGACGGAACCACGGTGATGAATTGCTCCACGTTCTCCGACACCAACTACCCCGCATTCGTCAAGGTCGTATCCACCGGCACGATCAACGGGTCGCCGAACCGAACGATCGAAACGTATGTGCGACTGACGCCGAACTACGGTGGGTTCGGAGCCGCGATCCTGGCGGTCAACGGCACGACGATCACGAACAACTTCACCGTGAACGGGAACAGCGGGAACGACGGCGACATCTACATCCTGAACGGCAACCTCAGCGTCACGAACGGGATGACCCTGTACGGCAACGTCTACGTCCCGGCCGGCACCATCACCTTCGCGAACAACAGCACCGTGAAGGGGAGCATCTGGGCTCGGGACACCGTGACGGTGAACAACCCCGCGATCGTCGAGGGGGCCGCCCTCTCGTCGACGGGCAACATCACGGGATCGGGCTTCATCAACGACGACGCCACGGCTGCGGGCGACGTGGTCACCACCAACCTCACGATCGGGGGCACCGTGACCGAGTTCGTGAGCATGCCCGACGTGCCCACACAGACGTTCCCGCAGATCACATCGAGCACCGCCTCCTGGATCACGTCGGGCTACACGCTCGTCGACCTGAGCACGTCCACCGGCGCGACGAAGTGCGCGAAGGCTCGCGATTGGATCAAGAACAGATGGTCGACGAGCGGTGTCACGAACGCGCTGATCCGGATCGACGAGACCTGCACGTTTAGCAACAACAACAACGACGTCTTCTCGATCACCGGACACCTCGCGATCCTGTCCGACGGGGGATTCAACTTCACCCAGCAGTCGAACTGGAACGGGACCGCCGGGTCGATCAAGCACATGCACTTCATCAGTGTCTACTCGGCGACCTGCAGCGGGACCACGAAAGACATCAGCGTGGGGAACAACACGAACTTCAACACCACAGGTCCAGGTGTCCTTCTACACGCCCTGCCACGCGACGATGAACAACACGAACTCGTTCGCGGGCCAGGTCCTCTCGAAGGACGTCACGATCGGCAACAACTTCAAGATGGCCTACAAGCCGGTGCTCGTACCCGGCATCACCGGCGTCAGCGGATTCAAGCAGGACATCTCCTACATCCACGAGTGAGTCGAGGCACCTCCACCACCGCGGGCCCGCCTGCGGGTAGGGTTCGGGCCCGTGGATGACGCCTGGATCCGCGCGATCGTCGCCCTTCCGTTCGGCCTCGGGGTGGGCAGCTTCATGACGGTCGCGGTCAATCGCCTCCCGAAGGGCGAGTCCGTCGTGCGCCCCCGGTCGAGGTGCCCCTCATGCGGGGCGGAGATCGGACCCCGCGACAACGTGCCGGTGCTCTCGTGGCTCCTGCTCCGTGGCCGGTGTCGACGGTGCGGTGCCCGCATCTCGGTCGAGTACCCCCTCCTCGAGCTGGCGACGGCAGGCCTCGTCGTCCTTGCTGCGATCCGGTATCCGAACCCCTGGCACGTAGCGCTGGTCGGCGGTCTCCTCGCGCTGATGCCGGGCATCGCCCTGATCGACCTCAGGCACCGGATCATCCCCAACCGTCTGATGTATCCCTCGCTCATCCTGTTCCCGGCAGTCATCGTGCTGGCCTGGCTGATCGGCGATGCGACGGACCCGGTGCGCGGGGCGATCGGGCTCATGCTGTACGGGGGGATCCTCTTCATCGTCGCGATCGTGTCGAGGGGGATGGGGATGGGAGACGTGAAGCTCGCCGCGCTGATCGGGGTGGTCTTCGGGTCCCTGGGCCTGCGCTTCGTCGGTGTGGCCGCCGGCGCGGCGATCGTCTTCGGCGGACTCGGGGGAGTGGCCGCC
The DNA here is from genome assembly GCA_963839395.1 of uncultured Actinomycetota bacterium. Lineage (GTDB taxonomy): Bacteria > Actinomycetota > UBA4738 > UBA4738 > HRBIN12 > JAJNBA01. The sequence continues at coordinate 925,984 of CAWIUW010000015.1, read as the reverse complement.
CTCGCCATGGGGCGGGGGCGCAAGAGTGCGATCCCGTTCGGGCCGTATCTGGCGGCGGGCGCCGTGGTCGCCGGTCTGTGGGGCGAGCAGATCGCCTCCTGGTACATCGACCGTTTCCTCTGAGCCGTTCCCTCTGACGCGGATGCCCTCGGGGCAGCAAGCCCCTTCTCTCATCTGACCCTTGAGATGTTTGACTTCGCAAGTTGCCTGGTGTTTCCTAAGCACCCCCAAAGAGGCAGGTGTGCTTCAAAGCACTCAATGTTGCTGATGTGCTTCATGGGGCACATGGGGTACCCGGAGGAGACGTGGTGGACGGATCACGAGCGTTCGTGACTGGACGGCTCTTCACCGTGGCCGAGGTGGCCGCGGTGATGCGCGTGTCCAACATGACCGTCTACCGGCTCATCAGGTCCGGTGAGCTGCCGGCGCTCCGTGTCGGCAAGGGATACCGGATCTTCGAGGCGGATCTCGAGCGGTTCCTGGAGGGACGATCCGTGCACGTGGAGGGCGGCTAGTGCCGAAGACCAGGATCGGGCTCGACATCGGTTCGACCGCCGTTCGGGCCGCGGAGCTGACGGAAGGGTCGCCCCCGACCGTCATCCGCGCCGCGCAGGTGCCACTTCCCGCCGGTGCCGTGGAGAACGGCGAGGTCCGGGATGTGGAGGCAGTGTCCGAGGCCCTGCGCGAGCTCTGGACCCGCGGAGGGTTCAAGTCACGGAAGGTCTGGATGGGAGTGGGGAACCAGCGCGTGGTCGTTCGCGAGATCGCGTTGCCCGCGATGCCCGAGAAAGAGCTCCGGCAGTCGCTCGGGTTCCAGGTGCAGGAGTTCATCCCCATGCCCGTCGACGAGGCGGTTCTCGACTACCACCTCATCGAGGAGACCGAGATCGAGGGCCGGCCGATGCTCCGTCTGCTGCTGGTGGCGGCGCAGAAGGCGATGGTGGACACCCTCGTCGCCGCTGCGACCGGCGCCAAGCTCGAGCCCATGGGGCTCGATCTGGTCCCGTTCGCGATGGTCAGAGCGGTCGGAGCGACCGGGGCGGGGATGGAGCTCGAGACGACCGGAGGCGAAGCCGTCGTCGACGTCGGGGCCCACGTCACCAACATCGTCGTCCATGCCGCCGGCGAGACGCGATTCGTGAGGATCCTGCCGTCCGGCGGCCGCGACGTCACGGTGGCGATCGCGCGTGGGATGTCGGTGGAGGACGAGGTCGCCGAACGGCTCAAGCGCGGAGAGCTCCTGCGTGACACCGAGCCGACCCCCGAAGAGCTGAGGGAGTTCGCCACGCAGCACGCCCAGGCGCTCGAGATCGCGATGCAGCGGGCGACGCAGTTCGTGGACGAGATCCGATCCTCGCTGGAGTTCTACACGGCGCAGACGCAGGGGGCTCGGATCGAGCGCCTCCTCATCTCGGGCGGCGGATCCAAGCTCGAAGGCTTCATCGACATCTTGCGGCAGCGGATCCCCGTCACGGTCGAGCCCGGCCGGGTGTTCAGCCGCGTCGGATCGCAGCTCTCGCTGTCCGAGGACGCCCAGAACGAAGCCGAACCGGTGCTCGCGACCGCGGTCGGTCTCGCGATCCCCTGGGGAGGTGCCTCGTGAGCCAGGTCAACCTCCTCCCGCCCGACATACAGGCCGCCCAGCGTCAACGGCGCTTGGCCGGCGTCGTGGCGCTCGCCGGCGTGGGGGTGATCGGGCTCATCCTGGTCTTCTACGTCCTTCAGCTCGGGAACCTGGGCGGTGTCCGGAGCGACATCGAGCAGCAGGAGCAGACGAACGAGAGCCTGCAGCGGCAGATCGATCAGCTGCGCGAGTTCGAAGAGCTCCGTGCGCAGGCCCAGGCCAAGCAGCAGCTCCTCGACGCCGTGTACGCCAACGAGATCTCGTTCTCCGGGATGCTCATGGACATCTCGAGGGTCATCCCGAGCACCGCCGCACTCACCGCGATGTCGGCCGCATCGCAGGATCCGACCCCGTCGACGACGGGCTCGACGGTGTTCTTGGGCCGGATCGATGTCGGCGGGCTCGCCTTGGACTACGACACCATCGCGTCCTGGCTGACGCGCGTGGAACGGGTGCGCGGCTGGGTCAACCCGTGGGTGACGTCGATCGCGGATCCGGAGGTCGGACCGATCACATACACGTCGGGCGTCGATCTCACGGAGGCCGTGGTGACGCCGCGAGGACGCCAGGCCGAGGGAGTGCCCGATGCGGGGTAGGCGAGCGGTCGTCGTCGCGGGCGCCGGGGCCGCCATCCTCGGGTTGCTCTTGATCGTCTTCCTCGTGCTCCCGAAGATGAGCGAGGTCACGACCGCGAGGGAAGAGCTCGAGGACACGCGAGCGCAGCAGGACACGTTGAGCGCACAGCTGAACGCGCTCGAACAGGCACGAGACGAGGCGCCCGAGAACGAGGCTGCGATCCGTGAGGTCGAGGGGAAGGTGCCGCCGACGGCGGACCTCCCGGGCGCGATCCTGTTCCTGCGGAACGCGGCGGGGGTCTCCGGTGTGACGGTGCTGAGTCTCACGCCGGCCAATCCGACCCCGGCAGTGGCCGGTGGATTCTCGAGCATCTCGGTCTCCGCGAGCGGCGAGGGATCGTACTTCGCGCTCGTGAAGTACCTGCACGAGATCGAAACGCTCCCGCGCGCCGCGACCGTGGAGTCGATCGACCTGAACCCGATCGAGGGGTCGCTCCTCTCGTTCGCCGCGACCATCACGTTGTACACGAGCGACGTCAGCTCGGGACCGGGGTCTGAGCCCGGCCCGACCGAGCAGGGAGCGATCCCGGGGGCCTAACGATGGCGCTATCCGCACGAGACAAGAGGACGGTGACGATCGGCGGCATCGCCGTGGGCGTGCTCTTGGCCGGCTTCCTGTTGTTCACGGTCCTGGGAGGCGGAGGAGCCGCTTCCGCCGGTTGGGCCTCCGCTCACGCCCGGCACCGAGTCCCCCAGCCCCTCGCCGGGCGGGGGACCCCCGATCCAGAGCTTCACCGGGCGGGACCCCTTCTCCGTTCCGCCCGCCCTCTCTCCGTCCCCGTCCCCGACGGTTCCTGGCGGTGGAGGGAACGGCGATGGCAACGGCAACGGGAGCGGGACGCCCTCACCCTCGAACGGCGGCGGCGGGCCATCCCCGACCGCACCGGGGAACGGCTCGAGCCAGAACGTCGGCGGGTCCACCGTCGTCTTGCTCGACATCTTCCAACGTGACGGTGCGACCCACGCCCAGGTCGAGGTCGACGGAACCGTCTACGACGTCGTCGTCGGAGAGCAGTTCGCGGGTGGCAGGTTCGAGCTCCGCTCGGTGGGAGGGAACTGCGCCACGTTCCTGTTCGGCGACGAGCAATTCACGCTCTGCATCAACCCGCAGAAATAGCCCCGGCGGCCCGCCCACGGGGGGAGCGGTCGCCGGCCGCGGGGGCGGCGCTTCGCGCCGCCCCCGCACCTTCAGGCGGCGCGATGGGGTCCGATACGATGCTGCCGTGCTCAGGATGCTCACCGCCGGCGAATCTCACGGGAAAGCGCTCGCGGCCATCCTGGAGGGCATGCCGGCTGCCGTGCCCGTGGCTCCCAAGGAGATCGCGGGTGAGCTCGCTCGGCGCCGCCACGGGCACGGCCGCGGCGGGCGGCAGCGCCTGGAGACCGACGCGCTCGACATCCTGAGCGGTGTCCGACACGGAAGGACGCTCGGGTCTCCCATCGCGATCACGATCCCCAACAACGAGTGGGAGACGAAGTACCGGGATCTGATGGCCGTGGAGGGCGAGGGAGATCCGGCAGACCGGCTCACGCGGCCGCGTCCCGGCCATGCGGATCTCGCGGGAGCGATGAAGTACGGGTTCGACGACGTTCGCAACGTGCTGGAGCGTGCCAGCGCGCGCGAGACGGCGGCCAGGGTGGCGATCGGCGCCGTCTGCAAGGCCTTCCTGTCGGAACTGGACATCCGGATCGTCTCGCACGTCGTCCGCATCGGGAAGGTGACGGCCCGCGCCTCGGGCCGTCTCCCGGAGCCGGAGGATCTGGACGCCGTCGACGCCTCGCCGGTTCGCTGCTTCGACGAGGAGGCGGCGGCGAAGATGGTCGCGGAGATCGATCGCGTTCGGAAGTCGAGGGACACGGTCGGAGGCGAGTTCGAGGTGATCGCCTACGGGTGCCCGCCGGGACTCGGCTCGCACGTCCACTACGACCGGAAGCTCGACGCGCGACTCGCGCTCGGACTGATGAGCATCCAGTCGGTGAAGGGCATCGGCGTCGGAGACGGGTTCGCCTCGGCGTCGCGCTACGGCTCGGCGGCGCACGACGAGATCGTGCGGCGCGGAGGCCGGATCACGCGGAAGACCGCGCGCGCGGGCGGGATCGAAGGTGGGATGAGCACGGGGCAGCCGATCCGCGTGCGGGCCGCGATGAAGCCCTTCTCGAGCGTGCCGAAGGCGCTCGCGACCGTCGACCTCGCGACCGGTGAAGACGCCGTCGCGATCAAACAGCGGACCGACGTCTGCGCGGTCCCCGCCGGCGGCGTGGTCGGCGAAGCCGTCGTCGCGTTCGAGCTCGCGGATGCGGTCCTGGAGAAGTTCGGTGGAGACTCGCTTCCCGAGACACGGGGCAACCTGCGCTCCTACGTGGAGACGATCCCGTGATCGTCTACCTGGTGGGCATGCCGGGAGCCGGCAAGTCCCGGGTCGGCCGGGAGCTGGCGGGCCGTCTGGGCGTGCCCTTCGTCGACCTCGACTCGGAGATCGAAGCCGAGGCGGGAGCCCCGGTCGTCGACATCTTCCGGGACGAGGGCGAGGCGGCGTTCCGCGCACTGGAGGCCGCCGCACTGGTCAAGGCGTCGATGCAGGATCCGGCGGTCGTGGCCTGCGGGGGTGGTGTCGTGCTGGAGCCTGCCAACCGGATCACGTTGCGCAACACGGGTGTCGCCGTGTATCTGGACGTGCCGCTCGAGGAGCTCCGTCGTCGGGTCGAGCCCGCGACGGATCGTCCGCTGATCAGGCAGGAGGGAGATCTCGAGCGGTTGCTCGCCTCCCGCGGACCTCTGTACCGGGAGTTCGCGGCCCACGTGGTCGACGGCAGCGTCGATCCGGGAACGGTGGCCGACGCCATCGTCGAGGAGCTCCGTTGGTCCGTGTGACCGTCCCTGTGCCCGGACGGCCCTACGAGGTCACGGTCGGGCAGGGGATCATCGGAAGCGCCCATGAGCACCTGCCCGACCTGGCAGGAGCGACGACGGCGTTCGTGGTCTCCGATCGGGCGGTCTCGGATCTGTACTACGAGCCGCTCGGCATGGCGATCGAAGGCAGGGGGCTCGCCTCCGTGCTCCTGCTCGTCCCGGGAGGGGAGGAGGCCAAGACCCTCCAGGGCTACGAGAGCGTGCTGCGGCAGCTGGCGGGACGGGAAGCCCACAGGGACGACGTGATCCTCGCGCTCGGCGGGGGCGCGGTGGGCGATCTGGCGGGCTTCGTCGCATCGACCTACATGCGAGGGATCCCGCTCGTCCAGATCCCGACGACGTTGACCGCGCAGGTCGACGCCGCGATCGGAGGCAAGACGGCGGTCAACCTTCCCGAAGGGAAGAATCTGGTGGGCACCTTCGCGCAGCCGCACGCCGTCCTTGCCGATCTCGACGTCCTCGCGACGCTCCCCGATCGGGACTACCGATCGGGGCTGGCGGAGGTCGCGAAGTACGCGCTCACCCTCGACGAGAAGCTCCTCGCGAGCCTGGAGAGCGACCCCGGCCCGGTCGTCTCGCGTGACGTCGTCGCCATGGAGGACGTGGTCGCCCGGTGCGTCGCAGCGAAGGCGCGGATCGTCGCGGAGGACGAGCGGGATTCGAGCGCTCGGTTGGTCCTCAACTACGGCCATACGCTCGGCCACGCGCTCGAGCGGCTCGACGCGTTCCGGGGCAGGACGCACGGGGAGGCGGTCGCGGTCGGGATGGTCTTCGCCGCAAGGCTGGCGGAGTCGCGAGGTCTCGCGCGGGGTCTGTCGGAACGCACGGTCCGTCTCCTTCGCTCCCTGGGCCTGGACCCCGACGGCACGCTGTCTCCCATCGAGGACGTGCTTCGATGTCTCCGCCTCGACAAGAAGTATCGGAGTGGGGTGAGATTCGTGCTCCTGGAAGACGTCGGGCGCCCCGTCGTCGTGGAGGATGTGTCCGACGAGGAGGTGAGGTCCGTCCTGCGCGAGATGGGAGCTCCCGCATGAAGGTGCTGTTCCTGTTCGGCCCGAACCTCGGAGCGCTCGGTCGCCGGGATCCGTCCCTCTACGGCTCCGAGAGCCTCGAGGACATCATGCGTTCAGTCGAGGAGCGCGGCGCGGGTCTGGGCCATGAGGTTGCCTGGCGACAATCCGATCACGAAGGAGACCTCGTGGGGTGGCTGCTCGGCGCCGGCGCAGAGGGCTTCGGCGCGATCGTGATCAATCCTGGTGCGCTGACTCACTACTCCTACTCGCTCCGCGACGCGGTGGAGGCGAGCGGGGTTCCCGTGATCGAAGTGCACATGTCCAACACGCAGGCGCGAGAGGACTTCCGCCATCGTTCCGTGGTGAGCGACGTCTGCCGTGCGTCCATCATCGGCCTCGGGGCCGGTGGCTATCATCTGGCCTTGGAGGCGATGCCGTGGATCACCTGAGGAGAAGGAACCTGCTGGTCCAGCGTTGCGCGGAGCTCGACATCGACGCGCTCCTCGTGACCAAGCTCGCGAACGTTCGCTACCTCACGGGGTTCACAGGCTCGTCAGCGATCGCGCTCATCGATCCGGCGGAGTCCGTGTTCTTCACCGATGGCCGATATGGGGAGCAGTCCCGGCACGAGGTGCCCGATCTCATCCGCGTCGCGTCGATGGAGGACCCCGCCGGCGCCATCCTCGACCACGTCCGGCGGCTGGGGATCGGACGGCTCGGCTTCGAGCGGCACGCGGTCACGGTGGCGCAGCACGAGCGCTGGCAGGACGCCTTCGCCGGGGTCGGATTGTCCGGGGTCGGCGAGGAGGTCGAACGCCTGCGGTGGGCGAAGGACGCCGAGGAGATCTCGCTGCTGCGATCGGCGCAAGACGCGACCGACCGCGCGTTCGAGGACATCCTCGATCTGCTCGTGGTCGGGATCACGGAGAGACAGACGGCCGCGCACCTCGAGCTGGCGATGGCGAGATACGGAGCCGACGCAGTTGTCCTTCGACCCGATCGTCGCCTTCGGCGAGCACGCCGCCGAGCCGCACCACCGGCCGTGTCATCGCGCGCTCGAGGAAGGCGATGTGATCAAGATGGACTTCGGTGCGCTGGTCGGCGGCTACCACACGGACTTCACGCGGACCGTCGCCTTCGGGGAGCCCGCGTCGGAGCTCCGCAAGGTGCACGACGTGGTGGCCGCGGCCCAGCAAGCGGGGGTCGACGCGCTCCGCCCGGGTGTTCGCGCGGGTGACGTCGACCGCGCGGCTCGCGGCGTGATCGAGGATGCGGGTTACGGTGATCGCTTCACGCACGGCCTCGGCCACGGCGTCGGTCTCGAGATCCACGAGGGCCCCTCGCTTCGCCGAGACGGTGAGGACGTCCTGCCCGTCGGGGCGGTGGTCACCGTCGAGCCGGGCATCTACCTCCCGGGCATGGGAGGCGTGCGGATCGAGGATGCCGTCGTGGTGACCGACGACGGACCGGGCGCCCTCGGTGTCTCCACGCGAGAGCTGATCGAGCTGTAGCGACGGATGAGCGTTTCGACGAACGACCTGAAGAACGGGATGACCCTCGAGCTCGACGGCACACTGTTCCAGATCGTCGAGTTCCAGCACGTGAAGCCCGGGAAGGGGGGCGCCTTCGTCCGCACGAAGCTTCGGAACGTCAGGACCGGCGCGGTCGTGGACAAGACGTTCAACGCAGGGGTCAAGGTCGGTCTCGCGATCGTGGAGCGGAAGGAGATGCAGTACCTGTATCCCGACGGCTCAGACCTCGTGTTCATGGACCTCCAGACCTACGAGCAGCTCCACGTGCCCGGCACGGTGGTCGGCGAGGCGGGGAGATACGTCACGGAAGGCGGTCAGGCGACCGTCGCCACCCACCAGGGCGTCCCGATCTCGGTCGACCTCCCGGCATCGATGACGTTGGCGGTCACCAGCACGGATCCGGCCGCCAAGGGGGACACGCGCACGAACGCCCTGAAGCCGGCCACGCTCGAGACCGGCGTGGTGGTACAGGTCCCGCTGTTCGTCGAAGAGGGCGATCGGGTGAAGGTGGACACGCGCTCGGGCGAGTACATCGAACGCGTGAAGGCGTGACGTCGCGGCGCGACGCCCGCCGCATCGCGATCGACATCCTCTACCAGGCGGACATCACCGATGCGGATCCCGCCGTCGTGCTCGCGGAGTGGATCGAGGCCGGTCGTTCCGTGTCGCCGTTCTCCACCGAGCTGGTCCATGGGGTGGAGGAGCACCTTCCGGAGATCGACCTGCTCCTGGAAGAGCACACGGAGGGCTGGACCGTGGCGCGGATGACGGCGCTGGACCGAACGATCCTCCGCGTGGCCGTGCACGAGTTGCGCCATCGCCCCGACATCCCACCGGCGGTGGCGATCAGCCAGGCGGTGGAGGCGGCGACGGATCTGTCCGCGGAAGGCGCGCCGAAGTTCGTGAACGGGATCCTCGGGAAGATCGCGAGCGAGATGCGGCCCGCCGCGGCCGAGGAACCGGGAAGCGCCTAGAGACCCGTCTCGGGTCGGCGCTCGTCTGTCTCCGGCGTCGCACCCGGCGGCGGCGTGGCGGGGGTCACGGTCGAGGACGGCGGCGTGGGCTCCATCTCGTCGCCCGGGGCCTCGTTCCCTTCCTTGAGGCCCTTCTTGAACTCACCCGAGGAACGGCCGAGGTTCCGAGCGATGTCGGGAAGCTTGCTCGCGCCGAACACGACGGCCACGGCGAGCACGATCCATCCCCAGTCAGGCATCTCAACTGCTCCTATCCGTTCGGTTGCTCCCAGTCTACGCCGGGCTCCGTCGGGGACCAGCCCGATCGCTCGTTGCTCCGTCGGCCCCACCGGGGTATCCTCCGAGCGAACTTCCCCTTTAAGTCCGGTCCCGTGAGGCCGGGAAGGGAGCCATCCGATGCGGCATAACCTGCGCGCCTCCTCGCCTGCCCGAGGGGGCGTTCTTTCGTGAGCAGGATCCTCGGTCCCGACGAGGTGAGGCGTGCGCTCGCCCGCATCGCCCACGAGATCGTCGAACGGGAACGGACCGAGGGACTGGTGCTCGTCGGGATCGCCGACCGCGGCGATCATCTCGCCTTCCGCCTGTCACGTGAGATCGCCAAGATCGAGGGCGTCGAGGTCCCTGTCGGCGTCTTGGACATCACCTTCTATCGCGACGACATCGGACTCACCGCGGAGGCTCCCGAGGTCCACGAGACGCGGATCCCCTTCGACGTCTCGGGTCGCACGGTCGTCCTGGTCGACGACGTCCTCTACACCGGCCGGACCATCAGGGCGGCGATGGACGCGCTGATGGATCTGGGGAGGCCCCGCCGCCTCCGCCTCGCCGTCCTCGTCGACCGCGGGCATCGCGAGCTCCCGATCCGGGCTGACTTCGTCGGGAAGAACGTGCCCACGCAGCTCGGTGACGACGTCCGCGTGATGGTCACGGAGGTCGACGGTGAGGACGGCGCCGTCGTGCAAGAGGGATCGGCCGGACGGACCCGTACGGAAGCCCCAGCCGTCGCCGGTCGAGAGGAGAGCGCGTGAACGAGCACCTCCTGTCGATCCACGATGTGACCGCGGAGGACGTGATCCGGATCCTCGACACCGCCGAATCGTTCCGCGAGGTCGGGACCCGGGTGATCAAGAAGGTTCCCGCCCTGCGCGGGCGGACGGTCGTGAACCTGTTCTACGAGAACTCCACACGCACGCGGATCTCGTTCGAGCTGGCCGCCAAGCGCCTGTCGGCGGACGTGATCAACTTCGCCTCCGGCGGCTCGAGCGTCTCGAAGGGGGAGTCCCTGAAGGACACGGCGCTCACCCTCCAGGCGATGGGCGCGGATGCGATCGTGATCCGGCACGCGTCCTCCGGTGCGCCCTACCAGCTCACCAAGTGGGTTCGCGGGCATGTGCTGAACGCAGGGGACGGTACCCACGAGCATCCGACGCAAGCGCTCCTCGATCTGTACACGATGCGAGAGCGACTCGGGCGGTTGGAAGGGCTACGCGTCGCGATCGTCGGGGACGTCCTGCACTCACGGGTGGCGCGGTCGCTCTCGTTCGGCCTGGTGAAGATGGGTGCGGACGTGACGCTCGTGGGTCCGGCAACGCTCATCCCGCCGGACGCCCCGGCGTGGGGTGTGCAGGTCAGCCACGACGTCGACGGGGTGCTGCCGAAGCTCGACGTGTGCTACCTGCTGCGCGTGCAGACGGAGCGACAGCGCCTCGAGTACTTCCCCTCGGTGCGCGAGTACGCGCGACTGTTCGGCCTGAATCGCGCACGGGTGGGGCTGCTGCCCGAGGGTTCGCTGATCATGCACCCCGGTCCGATGAACCGCGGTGTGGAGATCGACTCCGACGTCGCCGACCTGCCGCAGAGCGTGATCGAGGACCAGGTGACGAACGGCATCGCGGTCAGGATGGCGCTCCTGTACCTGCTGCTGGGCGGCCGGGGCGCGTCGAGCGAGGAGGCCTCCGAGTGACGGGCCCCGAGCTGCTCTTCCGGGGCGCACGCGTGGTGGATCCCGCCGGCGGGCGCGACGAGGTGACGGACGTCCACGTGCGCGACGGGCTCGTGGCGGACCTGGGCCGAGGGCTCGACGCGGGGTCGGCCGAGATCGTCGAGTGCGACGGCCTGGTCCTCTCGCCGGGCCTGGTGGACATGCACACGCATCTTCGTGAGCCGGGCTTCGAACAGAAGGAGACGGTGGAGACGGGCACCCGGGCGGCCGCGATCGGTGGCTATACGGCGGTCGCGCCGATGGCCAATACGGATCCCGTCGCCGACGACGCATCCGTGATCGCCGAGGTCCGGGCCGCGGCCGCCCGCGCCGACCTCGCCGACGTGTTCCCGGTGGGTGCGATCACGAAAGGCCTCGAGGGCGAGGTGCTCGCCGAGATCGGCGAGATGGTCGCCGCCGGGGTTCGCGTCTTCAGCGACGATGGCAGGTGCGTGCCCACCGCTCGCACCCTGCGGAACGCGCTCACGTACGCGCGGGCGTTCGACGACGTGGTCGTGGCCGAGCACTGCGAGGATGCCTCGCTCTCGACCGGCCAGCAGATGCACGAGGGGATCAGCTCGTACTCGCTTGGTCTCGCCGGGCAGCCGGCCGCCGCCGAGCATGCGATCGTGTTCCGCGACATCGAGATGGCCCGCCTCACCGGCGGCCGGCTGCACCTCTGCCACCTCTCGTCGGCGCGATCGGTCGCGCTCGTGCGCGAGGCGAAGGCGGAAGGGCTGCGCGTCACCGCAGAGGTCACGCCCCACCACCTCGTCTTCACCGACGAGGATCTCCGCACCTACGACACCAACCTGAAGGTCAACCCGCCGCTGCGCTCGGTCGAGGACCGGGACGCGCTCCGGCAGGGGCTCGCGGACGGCACGATCGACGCGATCGCCACCGACCACGCGCCGCACGCGGTGGAGGAGAAAGAGGCCGAGTTCGATCGAGCGCCACACGGGACGATCGGCCTCGAAACCGCGCTGGCGGTCGCGTTGACGGAGCTCGTCGTGCCCGGCCTCCTTCCCCTGACGCGGGTCGTGGAGGCCATGTCGTGCTCGCCGGCCCGTCTCATCGGTGCGAGGGAGCACGGCGGTCCCATCGAGGGCGGACGCCCGGCCAACCTCGTGGTGTTCGATCCCGACGAGCGGTGGACCGTCGAGCCTCCGTTCGTGTCGAGGTCGAGGAACAGCGCCTTCACGGGAAGAGCGCTGGTCGGTCGTGTTCGGTTCACGGTGCGGCACGGGGAGCTCACGGTCTCGGAGGGGAAGGCGACTCGGTGACGGCACCGGGCGCGCTCCTGGCCCTCGAAGACGGCACCGTCTTCCGGGGATCGGGGTTCGGCGCCGAAGGCGAGGCGTTCGGTGAGGCCGTCTTCAACACCGGGATGACCGGCTACCAGGAGGTCCTGACCGACCCGTCGTACTCCGGCCAGATCGTGACGATGACCGCCCCCCAACAGGGCAATTACGGCATGCATGCCGCCGACGCCGAGAGTGACCGCATCCACGTCGCGGGGTTCGCCGTCAGGGAAGTGTCCAGGCGCACGTCGAGCCCGCGGGCGGATGGCACCCTCGCCGGCGGCTTGGGATCGGCCGGCGTGATCGGGATCGAGGGGATCGATACACGGAGGCTCACCCTGCGCATCCGCGACGCCGGCGCGATGCGTGCCGCGATCTCGACCGTCGACCTCGAACCGGCTTCACTCGTCGACCGGGTGCGGGACATACCTGGGATGGCCGGCGCCGACATTGCGCGCACCGTCACGACGCCGGAGGCGTATGCGGCGAGCGAGATCGTCGGTCCCGCCGAGACCTCCATGGGCAGGGTGCTGCGGATCGCGGTCTACGACTTCGGGATCAAGCGGAACATCCTGCGCATGCTGGCGGCCTCCGGTCTGGACGCCACCGTCCTCCCGGCGGAGCTGCCGGCACGCGACGTCCTCGCGGGCGATTTCGACGGCGTGCTCCTCTCGAACGGGCCCGGCGATCCGGCGGCGACGCCGTACGGGGTCGCCGCGGCGAGCGAGCTCCTCGGCCGGCTCCCGCTGTTCGGGATCTGTCTCGGGCATCAGCTGCTTGGCCTCGCGCTCGGAGGACGCACCTACAAGATGCCCTTCGGTCACAGGGGTGTGAACCAGCCCGTCCGCGACACGCGAACGGGCGAGGTGCGCATCACCAGCCACAACCACGGGTTCGCGGTGGATCCCGAGGGATGGGAACCCGGTCGGGACGATCCCGTCCAGACCGCGTTCGGTCGCGTGGAGTTGAGTCACCGCAACCTCAACGACGACACACTCGAAGGGCTGCGCTGCCTTGACGTCGCCGCCTTCTCGATCCAGTACCACCCCGAAGCGGCGCCGGGACCGCACGACGCCCACGGCCTGTTCCAGGAGTTCCGCACCATGATCGAAGCAGGGGGCTCACGCTGATGCCCAGACGGTCGGACCTCCAGACGATCATGGTCATCGGGTCGGGACCGATCGTGATCGGTCAGGCGTGCGAGTTCGACTACTCCGGCACGCAGGCGTGCAGGGTCCTGCAGCGCGAGGGGTATCGCGTCGCGTTGGTGAACTCCAACCCCGCGACGATCATGACCGACCCCGAGTTCGCCGACCGGACCTACCTCGAGCCGCTCACGCCCGACTCGGTGCTCGCGGTGATCGAGCGGGAACGGCCGGACGCGCTCCTGCCGACGATCGGCGGGCAGACCGGGCTGAACGTGAGCGTCGCCCTCGCGGAGTCCGGAGACCTCGAGCGCCTCGGTGTCGAGTTGATCGGAGCGAACCTGGAGACCATCCATCGGGCGGAGGATCGCAGCGGCTTCAAGGAGACGATGACGAAGGCAGGCCTCGACGTCCCGCGAGCGGGGACGGCGCACACGCTGAGCGAGGCACTGGATCTCGGTGAGCAGCTCGGATTCCCCGTGATCGTCCGGCCGTCGTTCACCCTCGGCGGGGGAGGGAGCGGGTTCGCGTCGTCCCGAGAGGAGCTGACCGTGCTGGCGCGTCGCTCGCTCGCGGCGAGCCCCGTCGCCGAGATCCTCGTCGAGGAATCCATCGCGGGATGGAAGGAGTTCGAGCTCGAGGTGATGCGTGACGGTGCCGACAACGCCGTGGTCGTGTGCTCGATCGAGAACGTCGACCCGATGGGGATCCACACCGGGGATTCCGTCACGGTCGCGCCGCAACAGACCCTCACCGACCGTGAGTACCAGGCGATGCGCGACGATGCGCTCGCGTGTCTTCGTGCCGTCGGGGTCGAGACCGGTGGCTCGAACGTCCAATTCGCCGTGGATCCCGCGACCGGACGGCGCGTTCTGATCGAGATGAACCCGCGCGTGAGCCGGTCGTCGGCGCTCGCTTCGAAAGCCACCGGGTTCCCGATCGCGAAGATCGCGGCGTTGCTGGCGGTCGGCTACCGGCTGGACGAGATCCGGAACGACATCACCGGCGCGACACCGGCATCCTTCGAGCCGACCCTCGATTACGTGGTGATCAAGGTGCCGCGCTTCGCCTTCGAGAAGTTCCCGGAGGCCGATGCGGCGCTCACCTCGACGATGAAGTCGGTGGGAGAGGTGATGGCGATCGGGCGGACGTTCAAGGAGGCGTTGGGGAAGGCATGGCGCGGTCTCGAGAAGACCGGCTCGGATCTCGGCGCCGCCTACGTCGAGCCTGCCGACGGCGATGCGCTCGCGCTCCTCCGCGACGGGACGGACGGGCGGTTCCATCTGATCGAGCGAGCGCTCGACGCCGGCCATAGCGTGGACGAGATCGCCTCGGCATCCTCCGTTGACCCCTGGTTCGTCGACCAGATGGCGCAGGTGTGGGAGGAAGCGGTGTCGTTGCGCGAGACCTCCCTCGATGCACTGGGGGGCGAGCGCCTCTTCGCAGCGAAGCGTGCCGGGCTCTCGGACGCGAGGATCGCACGAGAGACGGGGTCGATCGAGATCGACGTACGCGTGCGGCGCGAGTCGCTCGGGATCGTCCCCGTGTTCAAGTCCGTGGACACGTGCGGCGGCGAGTTCCCCGCGCACACTCCGTACCACTACTCCACCTACGAGGAGGAGTCGGAGGTCACGCCCGCGGTCCGTCCCCGCGTCGTGATCTTGGGCGCGGGCCCCAATCGGATCGGCCAGGGGATCGAATTCGACTACGCGTGTGTGCATGCCGCGTTCGCCCTGGACGAGGCGGGCTTCGATTCCGTGATGATCAACTCGAATCCGGAGACCGTGTCCACCGACTACGACACGTCGAGCCGCCTGTACTTCGAACCCCTGACCGCCGAGGACGTGCTCGCGGTCTGCCAAGCGGAGCAGCCCGTCGGCGTGATCGCGCAGCTCGGCGGCCAGACCCCCCTGGAGCTGGCGCGGATCCTCCAGGGGGCCGGGTTCCGGATCCTCGGGACCTCGCCGGACGCGATCGACCTCGCGGAGGATCGAGGCAGGTTCGCGGAGCTCCTCCAGGAGATGGAGATCCCGGCTCCTCCCCACGGAGAGGCACGGACGATCGAGGAGGCGCGCGTCGTCGCTCGTCGGATCGGCTACCCGGTCGTCGTGAGGCCCTCCTACGTCCTCGGCGGGCGCGCGATGGAGATCGTGTACGACGACGACGAGCTCGCGACGTTCGTCCGATCCGCGGCCGAAGCCTCCCGCGAACACCCCGTCTTGATCGATCGTTTCCTGGAGGGGGCGATCGAGGTCGACGTCGACGCCGTCTGCGACGGCGTCGACGTGTTCATCGGCGCGGTGATGGAGCACATCGAGGAGGCCGGTGTCCACTCCGGCGACTCCTCGTGCCAGATCCCGCCCGCGACGCTCTCGGACGAGGAGCTGGACCGGATCGAGGACATCACCCGCCGCCTCGCGCGGCGGATCGGGGTGGTCGGGCTCTTGAACCTGCAGCTCGCCGTCAAGGACGAGAAGATCTGGGTGCTCGAGGCGAATCCCCGGGCGTCGCGTACCGTGCCGTTCGTGTCGAAGGTGATCGGCGTCTCGCTCGCCCGCGTCGCGACCCTGGTGCTGGCCGGGAGGACGCTCGCCGAGCTGGAGTCCCAGGGGGTCATCCCGGCGGATGCGACCCACTACCGAGGGTTGCCCTTCACCGCCGTCAAAGCGGCGGTGCTCCCGTTCGGCCGGTTCCCCGGCGTGGACACGGTCCTCGGACCGGAGATGCGCTCGACCGGTGAGGTGATGGGGATCGACACGGACCCCGGCGCGGCGCTCGCCAAGGCGATGGTGGCGGCGGGGCACGCGCTCCCCACCTCGGGGACGGTGTTCGTGAGCGTGGCGAACCGCGACAAGCGTGCGATCGTGTTCCCCGCGAAACGCCTCGCCGATCTCGGATTCGGACTGCTCGCCACGGCGGGGACGGCCGGCGTGCTCCGCAGGGCGGGCATCCCGGTGGAAGCGGTCGCGAAGGTGAGCGAGTCCTCCAGACGAGCGGCGCCGGAAGGCTCGACCGAGAACGTGGCCGAGATGATCCGCGCGGGCCGGGTCGACCTCGTGATCAACACGCCGTTCGGCCGTGGGCCGAGGACGGACGGCTATCACATCCGGACCGCGGCCGCCGCGGCCGGCGTCCCGTGCCTCACCACGATGCCCGGCGCGTTCGCCGCGGTCCGCGGGATCGAAGCGCTCCTCGCGGGCGCGACCGAGCCCCTGTCGATCCAGGAGCACCATGCAGGCGCGCGGGCGCGGCCGGTCCAGGAGCGATTCGGGTTCGAGGCCAGCCGCGCCCGCGCACGCGGCGGTGGGGTGGCATGAAGCGGGTCCGCGCCGAGGTGCTGTCGACGCGCAAGGTCGGCGCCTATCACCAGCTGACGGTCGTGGCCCCGGAGATCGCGGAGAAGGCGAGGCCGGGACAGTTCGTCGCGGTCCAGATGCCCGAGGGCAGGGAGTTCCTGCTCCGACGCCATCTCGCGATCCACGATGCGTCGCGCCGCGGGGGCTGGGCGGGGACCCTGGAGTTCGTGATCGACCCTGCGGGGCCAGGCACGTCGTGGCTCGCGTCCGCCCGAGCCCACTCGTTCCTCGATCTGATCGGACCGCTGGGGAAGGGGTTCTCGCATCCTCGGCGCCTCTCGAACTGCCTCCTCGTGGCTGAGCATCACGGGGCGGCGACCCTCTACTTCCTCGCCCAGGAGCTGGTGGCCGCCGGCAAGCGCGTCGACATGGTGGTCGGTGCCGAGACGTTGGAGCGGGTGCTGAAGCCCATCGACGCGAAGCGGCTCTCGCAGACCGTCGCGATCGTCACGTCCGACGGCACGCTGGGGGACCGCGGCGGGGTGATGGACGTCCTCCCCGAGGCTGCCGAACGGAGCAAGGCACAGGTCGTGTACGCGGCCGGTCCTGCACGCACGTTGGAGCGGATCGCCGCGTTCTGCAAGGAGCGGGGGCTCCCGGCGCAGATGGCGCTCGAAGAACGGATGGGCTGCGGGTACGGCCTGTGCCAGACCTGCGTGGTGCCGGTCGCCCGCAAGGACGGCAGCGGCTACGACAATCTCCGGACCTGCATCGACGGACCCGTCTTCAATCCGGCTCGCGTGCTGTGGGACCGATGGCTCGGCGAGCGCCCCACGATGCTTCCGACCCCACCCGAAGGGCTCCCCGTGGTCCGCGCGTGGCCGGGATGAGCGACCGGCGGTGAAGCGCACGCTCTCGGTCGACCTCGGAGCAGGTCTCGTCCTGCCGACCCCCGTCTTGATCGCCTCCGGTTGCGCCGGCACCGGCCGGGAGCTGAGCGGACTCGTCGATCTCCGCAAGGTCGGAGGCCTGGTGAGCCGGAGCATCACGATGGAACCTCGGAAGGGATCCCCGCCCCCGCGGATCGCCGAGACGCCGTCCGGCACCGTGTGGACGACCGGACTCCAGAATCCGGGGATCCACGCGTTCATCGACGTGGAGCTGCCGCGCCTCGCCAAAGGAGGTGCGCCGGTGATCGTCTCGATCGCCGGCGGCTCCCTGGAGGAGTTCGTCCGGCTGATCGGGGCCCTGCAGACACGGCCGGAGGTGGTGGCCGTCGAGTTGCACCTCTCCGGACCGGACGACGAGCTCAGGCGCGACGTGTTGGGAGCGCACGTCGACAGGACCGGTGAGATCGTGGGCGCAGTCGCCCGGATGTCGCTGGTGCCGGTCTTCGCCAAGATCCCGATGTCGGCGTCGGATGTCTCGGAGCTCGCCCAGGCGGCGGTGAGGGCGGGAGCGCACGGTCTGACCGTCGGCGGGCCGCCCGCGGCGCTCGGCGTGCGATCGGCGTCGCTCCGTCCCGCGTTGGGAGCGGTGACCGGCTGGATGTCGGGGCCCGCCTTGAAGCCGCTCACGCTCCGAGCCGTCTTCGAGGTGGCTCGCGTCGTGCCGGAGTCGCCCATCATCGCCGTCGGCGGAGTGCGCACCGCGGAGGATGCGGTCGAGATGCTCCTGGCCGGTGCCTCAGCGGTGCAGATGGGGACCGCGGTGCTCGTCGACCCCTCCTCGCCCGTCGACGTCGCCAGGGGGATCGCGGGCTACCTCAAGGCGAAGGGCCTCTCGTCCCCGGAAGAGCTCCGGGCTCGACTGCGCGTGCCCGCGGGATTCCGGGAATCCGACGAGCCGTGATCCCGCGTCCCGACGACCCGATCGTCGCCGCGCTCGACGTCTCGACGATCGAGGAGGCCGAACGGCTGGCGGCACTCCTCGGGCCCCACGTCGGGATGCTGAAGGTCGGGCTGGAGCTCGCGTGGGCGGTCGGCCCCGAGGCGGTCCGCCGCATCGGGGCGCACGGTCGTGTGTTCGTGGATTGCAAGCTGCACGACATCCCGAACACCGTCGAGCGGGCGGCGGCCAACGTCGCGCGGCTGGGTGTGGCGATGCTGAACGTGCACGCCCTTGGAGGCGAGGCGATGATGCGAGCCGCTCGGCAGGGAGCCGACCGCGGCGCAGCCGCGGCCGGCGTCGACCCGCCGCTGGTGATCGCGGTCACCGTGTTGTCGAGTCATGCCGGAGAAGATCTCGCGAGTCCTTCTTCGCTCGCGTTCGAAGCCAAGGTCGCGGGTCTGGACGGCGTCGTCGTGTCGGGCGATGACGTCGAAGACGTACGCGCGGCGTGCGGGGAGGAGTTCTGTCTCGTCGTCCCCGGGATCAGACCGGCCGGTTCGAACGGCCACGATCAGGTTCGGATCCTCACCCCGGCCGAGGCGATCGAGAGCGGCGCCGACTATCTGGTCATCGGTCGCCCGTTGACCGAAGCTGCCGACCCGGTCGGCGTCGTGCGAGGGATCCTCCGCGACCTTCGTTGACGCGACCTCGAAGCCGAAACCGCAGGCCACATGCGATAGCGCCGCTTGCCACGCCGCCGCGGGCCGTGCGTATACTCGCGCCCTCACACTCCCCAGCCGTCGTGGCCACCGATCAAGAAGGAGCATGGGTATGGCACTCCCGACCCTCACCCCGGAACAGCGAACGCAGGCCCTCGCGAAGGCTGCGGAGGCGCGGAAGAAACGCGCGGAACTCAAGGGAGAGCTGAAGTCCGGGAAGCGGACGTTGGGAGACGTGCTGATGCGCTCGACGGAGGACACCGTCGGGAAGATGAAGGTGTCGGCGGTGCTCGAGTCGCTGCCGGGTGTCGGCAAGGTCCGGGCCCAGAAGCTGATGGAAGAGCTCGATATCTCGGCCAGCCGCCGCGTTCGAGGATTGGGCGCGAAACAGCGCGCACAGCTCCTCGATCGCTTCAAGAAGTAAGCCCGCCATCCGCACGGGGAAGCTCTTCGTCCTCGCGGGTCCCTCGGGAGTTGGCAAGGGCAGCATCGTCCGGGAGTTGGTTGCCCGTGATCCGGAGGGACTCTCGCTGTCGGTCTCGGTGACCACTCGCGCCCCCCGGCCCGGAGAGGTCGACGGTGTCGACTACTTCTTCATCGACGACGACGCCTTCGATCGGATGATCCGCGCGGGCGAGCTGCTCGAATGGGCGGAGGTGGTCGGGCACCGGTCCGGCACGCCACGTGGCTTCGTCGACGACCGGCTCGCCGCCGGACGAGACGTGGTCCTCGAGATCGACGTGGTCGGAGCATCCCAGACCCGGGAGCGGGTTCCCGGCTCGATCCTCGTCTTCATCGAACCGCCGTCCATGGAGGAACTCGAGCGACGCCTCCGCGGGCGTGGCACCGAGACGGAGGAGGGCATCCGGCTCCGCATGGAGACGGCTGCGTGGGAGTTGGAGCAGCGGGACTGGTTCGACCACGTGATCGTGAACGACGATCTCGCCGGAGCATCGGCGCAGGTCGCTGCTATCATCGAGGCATCCCGCTCCGCGTCCTAGGGAAAGGCCTCCTCTGTGATCGAACCCAAGATCGACGACCTGCTCGCCGCTGTGGATTCGAAGTACTCGCTCGTGATCTTGGCTGCCAAGCGCGCGCGAGAGATCAACTCCTACTACAACCAGCTCGGCGAGGGCCGTGGCGAGTTCGTGCCGCCTCTGGTGGAAACCGGCTTCTCGAACAAGCCGCTCTCGATCGCCCTCCAGGAGATCGCCGAAGGGAAGATCGACTACGAGCGACCCGAGGAGCCCGAGGGCGAATAGCGACCCGCTCGCCGGGCGACGGGTGCTGCTCGGCGTCACCGGTGGGATCGCCGCGTACAAGGCCGCCATCGTCGCCCGCCTCCTGAAGGCTGCAGGCGCAGACGTGACGGTCGTGATGACGGAGAACGCCACACGGTTCATCGGTCCGGACACCTTCTCCGCGCTCACGGGAGAGCCGGCGCACACCTCGCTCTGGGAACGGCCCGGCGAGGTGTTGCACGTCCGACTCGCGCGGGAAGCCGACGTCGCGGTCGTGGTGCCCGCGACCGCGAACGTCCTCGCCAAGCTCGCGCACGGTCTCGCCGACGACCTGCTCTCCGCCACCTTGCTGGAGGCGACGTGTCCGTTGGTGATCGCGCCTGCGATGCACTCGGGGATGTGGGAGCACCCCGCGACGCAGGCGAACGTCGGGATCCTCGCGGATCGCGGCGTCACGTTCGTCGGTCCGGCCACCGGCCCGCTCGCGCACGGGGACGAAGGCATCGGCCGGCTCGAGGAACCCGAGGACGTGGTCGCCGCGGTGCGAGGAGCCCTCGCGCCGCACGACCTCGCCGGCCGCAGGGTGGTGCTCACCTCCGGACCGACCCACGAGCCGATCGACCCGGTCCGCTTCCTCGGGAACCGGTCGACCGGGAAGATGGGGGCCGCGCTCGCGGCCGAGGCGCTCGGCCGCGGCGCGGCCGTCACGGTCGTGCTCGGCCCCGGGGCATCGGAGCCGCCGGGAGCCGACGTCGTGCCCGTTCAGACCGCGGAGGAGATGCGCGACGCCGTCTTCGCACGCTTCGACGGCGCGGATGTGGTCGTGATGGCCGCCGCCGTCGCCGACTTCCGTCCGAAGGCGATCGCCGACGCGAAGCTGAAGAAAGACGCAGGGGTTCCCGAGCTGCATCTCGAGCCCACGCCGGACATCCTCGCCGAGCTGGGGGAGCGCCGGAAGGACCAGATCCTCGTCGGGTTCGCGGCCGAAACCGAGGATCTCGAAACGGCGGGCCGAAAGAAGCTCGCGTCCAAGCATCTGGACCTCGTCGTGGTCAACCAGGTGGGCCGCCCGGGCACCGGCTTCGGCGCGGACACCAACGAGGCGATGCTCCTGGGGGCCAACGGTGAGGACGTGTCCCTCCGTCGGTGGACCAAACGAGAGCTCGCCACGGCCGTGATGGACCGCGTTGCGATGCTGCTCGATCAGGGTGCGACGCGCGTCGGACCCGGCGGCTAGACTCCCGCCCGCATGAGCCGGTCCTATCTCTTCTCGTCGGAGTCCGTCACCGAAGGGCATCCCGACAAGCTCGCCGACAGGATCTCGGACTCGATCCTGGACGCGATGCTCGCAGAGGACCCTCGATCGCGGGTCGCCTGCGAAACCCTCGTGACCACCGGGTTCGTGATGGTGTCGGGCGAGATCACGACCGAAGGCTGGGTCGACATCCCGTCGGTGGTCCGCGCGACGATCACCGATGTGGGTTACACCAACGCCAAGTTCGGGCTCGACGGCGAGACATGCGGCGTCGTGACGGCGATCCAGGAGCAGTCGGCCGACATCGCTCGCGGCGTCGAGGACTCCTTCGAGCATCGCGAGGGGCACTCCGGGGACGAGCTCGACATGCTCGGCGCGGGCGACCAGGGCATGATGTTCGGTTTCGCGTGCCGGGAGACCGAAGAGCTCATGCCGCTCCCGATCGCGATGGCCCACCGGCTGTCGCGGCGCTTGGCCGACGTCCGCAAGGCGGGCGTCGTCCCGTATCTGCGCCCCGACGGCAAGAGCCAAGTCTCCATCGAGTACGCGGACGGGAAGCCCGTGCGGGTCGACTCCGTCCTGATCTCCGCCCAGCACCGCGAGGAGGTCGACGTCGAGACGCTGCTCAAGCCGGACATCATCGCGGAGGTGATCGATCCGGTGCTCCGGGAGTTCCCCGAGATCGACGCGGACCGGATGAAGCCGCCGATGGTCAACCCCACCGGCCGGTTCGAGATCGGCGGGCCCAAGGCCGACACGGGACTCACCGGTCGCAAGATCATCGTCGACAGCTATGGGGGGATGGCGCCGCACGGAGGTGGCGCATTCAGCGGCAAGGACCCGACCAAGGTGGATCGTTCGGCCGCGTACATGGCTCGCTACGCCACCAAGAACATCGTCGCCGCCGGCCTCGCGGACCGCGCGCAGCTCCAGGTCGCGTACGCGATCGGGACGGCACATCCCACGTCGATGAACCTCGACACGTTCGGCACCGAGCACGCGGATCCCGACGCGATCCTGGCCGCCGTTCGCGAGGTGTTCGATTTCCGGCCGGCGGCGATCATCCGAGACCTCGATCTCTCCCGGCCGATCTACGCGGAGACCGCGGCCTACGGACACTTCGGGCGCAAGGAGTTCCCCTGGGAGGGGACGGAACGCGCCGATGACCTCCGCCGGATCGTCGGCTGACGGCCTTTCCGGCCCGGTCGGCGTATGCGTCGATCGTCCGCTGCTCTCGCTCGATCGACCGTTCACCTACGACCTGCCCGCCGAGCTCGACGCGGGCATCGGCTCGCTCGTGCAGGTGCCCTTCCACGGGCACGCGACACGTGGCTGGGTGCTCGGCCCCACCGAGGACCTGCCCACACGGATGCTCGCCGTCAGGAAGGTCGTGTCGCCGGTCAGGTTCTTCGACGACCGCCAGCTCACCCTGTTCCGCTGGGTGAGCGAACGGTACATCGCCCCGCTCGCCACGGTGATCGGGCGAGCGATGCCGCCCAGGGTGGCGTCCGAGGAGGTGGACACGGATCGGTGGCACCAGCCGAACGGATCGCCGGATCCGGTGCGAGCCCCTCTGGCGACCCCGGTGCTCGCCGGCTATCGGGGTGGAGAACGAGCGCTCGACCTCTTGCGCGACGGTGAGGGTGCCCTCGTCGCCCGCCCGGCCCCGGAGGACGAGCAGTCGCTCGCCGTCGACGCGGTAGCGGCGTGCCTCGCCGGTGGTCGCCGGGCGATCGTCCTCGTGCCGGAAGCGACGCCGGTCCCGGCGACCGCGACCACGCTGCTCGATGCGTTCGGAGACAGGGCGGCATTGTTCCTCGGCGGGGGCAAACGGACGCGGTACCGACGCTGGCTCGAGATCGCCGCGAGCCGGTACGACGTCGTGATCGGTACGCGCCCCGCGGTGTTCGCTCCTCTGCAAGACGTGGGTCTGATCTACCTCGCCAGAGAGAGCCATCCCGCCCACCGGGAGGACCGTGCTCCGTACTACCACGGTCGAGACGTCGCGCTCGCACGGTGCCGCTTCGAACGGGCCGTCTGCGTCTTGACCTCCGCGTGCCCGTCGGCGGAGGCGGCAGCGTTGGGACTCCCCTCGGTGTCGCCCGCGGCACGAGGGTGGCCCCCTGTCGAGGTGGTTCGGCCCGGACCGGCCGGCCGGGCGCCGCGACTGGTGCGGGCGCTCGCGTCCACGCGTCGAGGGTTCATGTTCTCGCCTCTCCCCGGCTACGGCGTCGCACAGGTCTGCAGGTCCTGCGGCGAGCCGGCGGCGTGCGCATCGTGCGGCGGGCTCCTCCGGGCCGCCGAGGGCGCGGTCGCGTGCGTCGTCTGCGGGGCTCCCGGGCGCTGCCGATCCTGCGGCGGCACGTCCTTCGGCGTCCGACGCGGCGGCGCCGAGCACGTGGAGGAGTGGGCCGGCCGGGCCGCGCCCGTGCCGGTGCGACGGCTCCGCGATGACGAGCCCGCCCGACTGCCCGGCCCGGACGAGATCCTCGTCGGCGGGCCGGACGATGTCCGAGACCTGGGCGGGGGTGACCTGGACCTCGTGGCGATCCTCGATGTCGACCTGGTTGATCGGAGGCCCGGGCTCGCGGCGCGCGAGCGGAGCCTGGCGACGTGGATGGAAGCGGTCGGCTGGGCACGCCCCCATGGGAAAGCGATCGTGCAGGCCTCGACACCCGGAGACCCGATCGTGCAGGCCCTGGTCCGAGGGAACCCGGATCGATTCCACGCCGAGGAAACGCGCCGACGCAGTGAGGCGGGTCTTCCCGTCGGCGCCGCCGTCTTCCGCGTGGCCGGGTCCGTCGATCTGGAGGCCGAGCTCCGCTCATTCGATCCCATCACGCTCCTCGTCTCTGCCTCGGGAGGTCGGACGGTATGCTTGCTCGCCCTCGACCCCGAGCGGGTGAGCGCGCTCGGGACGCGGCTCCGTGAGCTCGCAGCTGATGGCGTCGTCGATCGTGTCGAGGCCGAGCCGCACCTGTAGGGAGACCGACGTGAACCTTCGAATCCGAACGCTGGGCGACCCGGTGCTCCGCGAACCGGCGAAGCCGGTCACCGAGTTCGGTCCGTCGCTCCGCACGCTCTTCGACGACATGGTGGAAACGATGGTCGCGGCACCAGGCGTCGGATTGGCCGGTCCCCAGGTGGGATTGTCGCTCCGGCTCTTCGTCTTCGACGACGGGGAGACCGGCCCCACGTTCATGGCCAACCCGATGCTGTCGGATCCGGTCGGAGAGTTGCTCGAGGACGAGGGGTGTCTGTCGATCCCCGGCCCGTACTACTCGACGCCGCGCTTCGCACGCATCCGGTGCACCGGGCAAGGCATCGAAGGCGATCCGGTCGAGATGATCGGCGAGGGACTTCTCGCACGGATCTTCCAGCACGAGACCGATCACCTGGACGGGATGCTCTACGTCGACCGGCTCGACGACGAGGGGCGCCGGGACGTGATGGCGCAGCTCCGGCGGATCGAGATGGGTCTCGCCGAGCCTGGACGAACGCCGCAGGAGTGACCGCCGTATCCTCGCGGCATGCGAGTCGCGTTCCTCGGCAATGATCCTTGGTCCGTGGCACCGCTCCGCGCTTTGGCGGACGAGCCGGACATCGAGGTCGCCCTCGTTGTCACGAACCCGCCGCGTCCTGCCGGGCGGGGGTCCCAACTCACGCCGACCACCGTCGCGGACGCGGCTCGCACGTTGGATCTTCCGCTCCTCGAGGTGGACCGGGTCCGGGACGGGGAGGGCTTCGACGCGCTCGACTCGCTGGAGCCCGACGCGATCGTGGTGGTCGCGTACGGCGAGATCCTCACCCCGGACGTCCTGGACATCCCGAGGCTCGGCGCGGTCAACGTCCACTTCTCCCTCCTTCCTCGGTGGCGAGGCGCGGCCCCCGTCCAGCGCGCGATCCTGCAGGGTGATGAAGACACGGGCGTGAGCGTGATGCTGATGGACGAGGGGATGGACACGGGTCCCATCCTGGCGACCCTCGAGACGGCGATCGGACCAGGGGAGGACGCCGGATCGCTCGGAGCACGGCTGGCGGAACTCGGCGCGCCGCTCCTGGTCGAGACGCTCCGAGGGTTGGACGAGGACACGATCGAGCCCCGATCACAGGACCACACCGCGGCCACGTACGCGCCGAAGCTGTTGCCCGAGGAACGGACGATCGATTGGGGGGCTCCCGCGGACGCGATCGTGCGGCGCGTGCGTGCGTTCGCGCCCGCGCCGGGAGCGGTCGCGACCTTCCGCGGTGGACGATTGAAGGTGTTGCGGGCGGAGCCGGAGCGCATCGGCGGCGACGTGCTCGCCGCGACCCCGAAGCGAGCCGAGATCCGCCTCTCCGAGGACGAGACGCCTGTCATCCACGGGGTCGGCGGGGATGCCGTCGCGCTCCTCGAGGTCGCCCCCGCCGGACGTAGACAGATGACGGGGGGCGAGTGGGCGCGCGGCGCGCGGATCCAGCGCGGCGAGCAGCTGACGTGAGCCCGAGCGCCCGGCAGGTGGCGCTCGAGGTGGTCCGGCGCGTGGCCGACGAGGGCGCGTACTCGAACCGGTTGCTTCCCAGCGCGCTCTCGCGATCGGGTTTGGACCAGCGGGATCGCGCGCTCGCCACCGAACTCGCCTACGGAACGCTCCGCCACGTGCCCGAGCTCGACGCGGCGATCGGCGCACGCGCCGCGAGACCGATCGACCGGATGACGCCGGGCGCGCGCGCCGCCCTCCGCCTCGGCGCGTACCAATTGCTCCACATGCGGATCCCGGCTCATGCGGCGGTGGGGGAGACCGTGGGGGTCGTCGTGCCGCGCGAGCGCGGGTTCGTGAACGCGATCCTCCGACGCCTGGCGAAAGAGCCGCCCGCGCCGCCCGCGGGAGGGGACGACCGGGCGATCAGCCTCCGCACCGGTATGGCTCCGTGGGCGGTGAAGGAGCTTCGCACGCTGCTGGAACCCGACGAGGTGGAGCGCGCCGCGCTCGCCTTCGGCGAGCGCGCCGCGCTCTCCCTGAGAGTGAACACCTGCCGGGCCACTGTCCACCAGGTGATCGAGTCGTTGCGGCAGGCCGGATACCGACCGGAGATCGGCGGTGTGCACCCCGAGAGCATCCTCCTCCCGGGCGGCGACCCCACGTCGCTCCCGGGATGGAACGAGGGTTGGTTCGCCGTTCAGGATCAGGCCTCCGCGTTCGTGGTCGAGACGCTCTGGCCGCAGCCGGGTGAGCGGGTGCTCGATGCCTGCGCCGCGCCGGGAGGGAAGGCGGCTTTCGTCGCGTGCCGGGTCGGCGAGCTGGGCCGCGTCGTCGCCGCCGACCTCCACCCGGACCGGACCGCGCTGATCCCTGCGAGCCTCCGACGTCTCGGGCTCCACGCACTCGTCCTGGTCCAGGACGCCGTCCGACCCGCCGTGCGGGGTCCCTTCGATCGGGTGCTCGTGGATGCGCCGTGCTCGGGGATCGGCGCCGCGCGGCGGCGACCGGAGCTGTTGTGGCGCGGACATCGAGGGGAGCTCTCCCGGCTGGCGCGGCTCCAGGTGGCGATCACGGCCGCCGCCGCCGATCTGGTCGTCCCGGGCGGCCGCCTGGTCTATTCGGTGTGCACCTTCCCGAGGGCCGAGACCGACGCGGCGTGCGACGCGATCCTCCGGCATCGACCCGACCTGCAGCCCATCGAGACACCGGGACCCGAAGGCTCCGATCCGGCCTTCCGGCACCGTCTCTGGCCGCATCGCCACGGGACCGACGGGATGTTCGTCGCGGCGTTCCAGAAGGCCGGCTGATCGCGGCATCGGCGTCCACCGCTACAATCCGCCACCATGGGCAAGTTGGCGGCATCCATCCTCTCAGCGGACCTCGCCCATCTGGCTGACGAGGTCAAGCTGATTGAGCCCTATGCCGACATCATCCATGTCGACATCATGGATGGCCATTTCGTCCCTCCCATCGCCCTCGGCACGGTCGTCGTTGCCTCGCTTCGACCATGGACGAGCTCGGACCTTCACGGACATCTCATGGTCGATGCTCCCGAGTCGTACCTCGAGGAGCTGGCCGACGCGGGGCTCGACGTCGTCTCGTTCCATCACGAGGCGGTCGGCGATCCCGAACCCGTGATCGCGAAGGCCCGTGCCGCCGGCATGCGTGCCGGTGTCACCATCAACCTCGAGACCCGCGTCGAGGCGACGTTCTCTTATCTCGAGCACCTCGACGACATCATGCTGATGAGCATCCGGCCCGGGTGGAGCGGCCAAGAGCTGAACCCCGAGGTGTACCCGCGGATCGAGGCCATCCGCGACGAAGTGGAGCGTCAGGGTCTCACGGTCGACGTGGAGATCGATGGGGGCGTGAAGGTCGACAACGCGCAGCGCGCCGTGGATGCGGGCGCGACGGTGCTCGTGTCGGCTTCCG
The DNA here is from genome assembly GCA_963839395.1 of uncultured Actinomycetota bacterium. Classification (GTDB taxonomy): domain Bacteria; phylum Actinomycetota; class UBA4738; order UBA4738; family HRBIN12; genus JAJNBA01. The sequence continues at coordinate 898,132 of CAWIUW010000015.1, read as the reverse complement.
GGATCTTCAAGGCGGATGACAAGGTCGAGGCGGCCCGCTCGCTCAAGGAGATCGCCTCGCGCGGCCGTTCCGCTCTTCCGGCTCGCGAAGAGACGGCCTGATGCCCGAATCGATCCTCGTCGTCGACGACGATCCGGACATCGCTAGATTCGTCGAGGTGAACCTCCGCTCGGCCGGCTACGACGTCTCGGTGGCGGGCGACGGGGAGGAAGCGCTGGAGCGAGCGGGGGAGATCCGTCCCGACCTCGTGCTCCTCGACGTGATGATGCCGAGGCTCGACGGCTTCGAGGTCGCACAGCGTCTCCGCAAGAACCCACAGACGGCCAACACGAGCATCATCATGCTCACGGCGAAGGCGCTTTCGTCCGACAAGGTCACCGGGCTGCAGTCGGGGGCCGACGACTACATCATCAAGCCGTTCGACCCGATCGAGCTGCTGGCCCGTGTGAAGGGAACCCTCCGCCGGGCCAAGGAGATGCGGAACCTCTCGCCGCTCACCGGGCTGCCGGGCAACATCCGGATCCAGGAGGAGATCGAGCGACAGGTCCGGGAGCATCGACCGTTCGCGGTCCTCTACGTCGACCTCGACAATTTCAAGACCTACAACGACAAGTACGGCTTCGTGCGTGGCGACCGCCTGATCCAGGGAACCGCTCGGATGATCCAGGACGCGGTGGTGGCCAACGATGAGGATGGATTCGTCGGTCATGTCGGCGGTGACGACTTCGTGGCCGTCGTCGAACCGGACAGAGCCGAGGACGTGGCCACGTTCGTCTGCGAGCGGTTCGACAAGGATCGGTCCCTCTACTACGAGGACGACGATCTCGAACGCGGGTTCGTCCGGATGGAGGATCGGAAGGGCGTCGAGCAAGACATCCCGCTGGTGACCGTATCTGTCGGCATCGCGACGACCTCGAAACGGGCCTTCGCGCATTACGGCGAGGCCGTGGCCGTGGCGACCGAGATGAAGCAGTTCGCCAAGCGAGACGGTGGCTCCTCCTACGCCGTCGACCGCCGAGCCCCCTAGCCGTCGCGCTTCGACCGGCTCGCGCCACGACCGGGGGCGCCGCCTATACTTCCGGAAAGCCTGTTTCCGGGGCGGGGTGTGATTCCCCACCGGCGGTGACAGTCCGCGACCCCTCGCGAGCCACGCGAGGGTTGACCCGGTGCGATCCCGGGACCGACCGTGATAGTCGGGATGGGAGGGAACAGGCGCGGGGGCCGTCGCGTGCGGTTCCGCAGCGCCTTTCCACCTCTGTCCCGCTCCGGGAGGACGGAGGAGCGTGGACAGGGAGCGGCATATGCGTCGGGCGCTGGACCTCGCCGCGCGAGGCTGGGGCCGCGTCTCACCCAATCCGTTGGTCGGTTGCGTGCTGGTTCGCGACGGCCGCGTGGTCGGTGAGGGATGGCACGAGGGGCCCGGCACCGAGCATGCGGAAGCGATGGCTCTGCGTGTCGCCGGAGACGGCGCGGCCGGCGCGACCGCCTTCGTGACGCTCGAGCCCTGTGATCACCACGGTCGGACGCCACCCTGCGCCAGAGCGCTGATCAACGCCGGCGTCGAAGGCGTGATCGCGGCCGTGGGGGACCCGAACCCCATCGTCGACGGCAGCGGACTGCGAGCGCTCCGCGACGCGGGACTGTCGGTCGAGGAAGGACTCCTCGGCGTGGAGGCGATCCGTCAGAACATTGCCTTCCGCACCCACGTCCGCACCGGCCGACCCTTCGTGGTGCTGAAGATGGCCTCGTCCCTCGATGGGAAGGCCGCCGCTCGGGACGGGTCCTCCAAGTGGATCACCGGCGAGGAGTCGCGCGCCGACGTCCAGCGCCTGCGCGCGTGGTCCGACGCCGTCGTCGTCGGCTCGGGCACCGCCCTCGCCGACGACCCACGACTGACCGTCCGCGACCCGGCGTTCGCGTCGGCGCGGCCGCCGGTCCGCGTGATCGTGGACCCGTCGGGCCACGTGCCCGGCGATCGGCGGGCACTGGATGCCGCCGCGCCGACGCTCGTCGCGACGACGGAGCTCGCGCCGGAGTCTCGGCGGCAGGAATGGGTGGAGGCGGGGGCGGACGTCGCGCTGCTCGATCGCGACGAGAACGGCGGCGTGTCGTTGCCCGAGCTGATCGAGCTCCTCGGCAAGCGCGACGTGCAGGGTGTGGTGATCGAGGGGGGTCCCACGCTCGCGTGGAGCGCGATCCGAGACGAGGTCGTCGACCAGCTGGTCGTGTACCTGGCACCGATGCTCGTAGGGGGCAGCGGCGCGACGGGCTGGCTCGGGGGGGACGGGTTCGCCCCGATCGGCCGCGCCGCTCCCGTCGAGATCGTGTCGGTCGAGCGACTCGGGGCGGACCTGAAGGTGGTGGCGGATGTTCACCGGGATCGTTGAGGAACTCGGCCGGGTCGTGTCCCGAGAGGGGTCGCGCATCGTGGTGCGGTGCCCGATCGCCGCGTCCGACGCGGCGATCGGCGATTCCCTCTCGATCGACGGCGTCTGCCTCACGGTGGTTGGTCTGGACGGCGACCGGGTCTCGTTCGACATCTCGGGCGAGACCTTCGATCGGACGAGCCTCGGGTCCCTCGCACCCGATGATCCCGTGAACGTCGAGCGACCGGCGACACTCGTCTCCCGACTGGGGGGACACCTCGTACAAGGGCACGTGGACGGGGTCGCGCAGATGACGGCCGTCGAGCCGGACGCCGAGGGCGGCGCCCGCCTGTCCGTCCGTCTCCCCGGTGACCTCCTGCGCTACGTGGTGCAGAAGGGATCGATCACGCTCGACGGGGTGAGCCTGACGGTCGCGGCGGTTCGCGGCGACGAGATCGACGTCGCGCTGATCCCACACACGCGACTGGCAACGACGTTCGGCGCGATCCGGTCGGGCGATCGGGTGAACGTCGAAGTGGACGTGGTGGCGAAGTACGTGGCGAGGAACATCGAGAGCCTCATGAGCGGCGGATCCGCCGTCGAACCAGGAAAGGAACGAACGGCATGAGCGCGGTGACGGACGAGAAGATCTTCGCCTCGATCCCAGAGGCCATCGAAGAGATCCGGCAGGGCCGCATGGTGATCGTGGTCGACGATGCGGAGCGGGAGAACGAGGGCGATCTCATCATGGCGGCCGAGCGCGTCACCCCCGAGTCGATCGCCTTCATCGTTCGCCACACGAGTGGGGTGATCTGCATGCCCGTGATCGGCGAGCGGCTCGACGAGCTGGAGATACCGCTGATGGTCGCCGCGAACACCGACAACCGACGGACGGCCTTCACGGTTTCCGTCGACGCCCGGGCGGGAGTCACGACCGGCATCTCCGCCGCCGACCGGGCTCGCACGATCAAGGCGATGATCGATCCCGCGACGCAGCCGCCGGACCTCTCGCGCCCGGGACACATCTTCCCGCTGCGGTATCGCGAGGGGGGCGTCCTGAAGCGGGCGGGCCACACCGAGGCGGCCGTGGATCTGGCACGCCTCGCCGGTCTCTACCCCGCCGGCGTGCTGTGCGAGACGGTCAACGAGGACGGAACGATGGCGCGGCTGCCGGATCTGAAGGTCTTCGCGCGAACGCACGGCCTGAAGCTGATCTCGATCGCGGACCTGATCGCGCATCGCCGCGAGCACGAGGTGCTCATCACGAGGGTGGCGGAGGCCAGGATCCCCACCGCGCACGGCGATTTCCGTTCGATCGCGTATGAGAGCACCGTGGACGGGCGCACCCACGTCGCCCTCGTGGCAGGGGATCTCGGTGACGGCGCGAACGTGCTGACGCGCGTCCACTCCGAGTGCCTGACCGGCGACGTGTTCGGCTCGCTCCGGTGTGACTGCGGCGAGCAGCTTGATCGTGCGATGGAGCTGATCGGTGGAGAGGGGCGAGGCGTGATCCTCTACATCCGTGGCCACGAAGGTCGCGCGATCGGCATCACTCACAAGCTCCGCGCCTACGAGCTCCAGGAGCGTGGCCGTGACACCGTCGAAGCCAACATCGAGCTCGGGTTCCCGGCCGACCAGCGCGACTACGGGATCGGCGCGCAGATCCTGTACGACATCGGGGTCCGGTCGATGCGGTTGCTCACGAACAACCCGGAGAAGCGAGCGGGGCTCGAGGGCCACGGCCTGGTGATCGAGGAGCGCCTCCCCCTTCAAACGGACCCGACGCCGGAGAACGTCGGGTACCTCCGAGCCAAGCGCGAGAAGCTCGGTCACCTGCTCGATCTGCCGGAGGCCGAGGAGCCGGGGATGGACGAAGTGGAAGTGCGATCGTGAGCGTCTGGCGTGGGGACGTGGTCGGCGAGGGGCGCCGCATCGCGATCGTGGTCGCGCGCTTCCATGAGCACGTGACGGCCAAGCTCCTGGAGGGGGCGCTCGGAGGTCTCCGGGCGCATGGCGTGGCCCATGACGCGGTCGACGTCGCCTGGGTGCCCGGCGCGTTCGAGATCCCACTGGTCGCCCGACGGATGGCCTCCACGGGCGCCTACGACGCCGTCATCTGCCTCGGGGCCGTGGTGCGGGGCCAGACGGCGCACTTCGAGCTCGTGTCCGCCGAGGCGGCTCGCGGTGTGGGGGAGGTCGCCCGGGAGGCGGGCATCCCCGTGATCTTCGAAGTGCTCGCCACCGAGACCCTCGCTCAGGCCGAGGAGCGATCCGGGGGAGCGCACGGCAACAGGGGATGGGACGCCGCGGAGGCCGCGCTCGAGATGGCCGATCTGCTCGACCGACTTCCCAAGGGTGTCGAGGAGAAGGCCGAAGAGAAGGCCAAACAGAAGGCAAAAGAAAGAGCCAAGGAGAAAGAAGGGAGCCTGCGATGATCGTCGAGAAGCCGTGGGGCCGGGTGGTGACCTACGCCCTGAACCAGCCCTCGTCGGTCCGGGTCATCACCGTGGAACCCGGTCAGGAGACCAGCGTTCACTACCATCGGATGCGGGATGAGACCTGGGTCGTGCTCGATCCCGGCCTGACGGTCGAGATCGACGACCGCGCGGTGGAGGCGGAGCCGGGCGAGGAGTTCGTGATCCCGGCTGAGCAAGCACATCGGATCCGCAGCACGGGATCCGGGCCGGGTCGCATCCTGGAGGTTGCCTACGGATACACGACCGAGGACGACACCCAGCGACTCCAGGACGCGTACGGCCGGTCCCTCGATCCCGATTGGTGAGGGCCGTCGACAGCCGTCGGCATCGCCCTATACTCTCTCGCACGTGTTCCGCCGCGATACGCGACAAGCACCGGCCGGTCCGGTGCTTCGTTTTCGAAGGGAGTGATGCGGGGTCTCGACCGAACCACGCTTGAACGAAAGGATCCGTTCTCCCCAGGTGCGCCTGGTCGGGGCCGAAGGTGAGCAGATCGGGATCGTCGCGTCCACGGAAGCGCTGCGCATGGCACGCGAGCTCGACCTGGATCTCGTCGAGGTTGCCCCGCAGGCCAACCCGCCGGTGTGTCGGATCATGGACTACGGCAAGTTCAAGTACGAGCGAGACATCCGCCAGAAGGAAGCTCGGAAGAAGCAGTCAAGGACCGAGCTGAAGGAGATCAAGTTCCGTCCCAAGATCGATGCGCACGACTACGGCACGAAGAAGGGCCACGTCGAGCGGTTCCTGCGGGGCGGGCACAAGGTGAAGGTGACCATCATGTTCCGGGGACGCGAGATGACCCACACGGACCTGGGGCGCAAGATCTTGGATCGGTTGGTGGGAGACCTCGGTGAGATGGTGACGGTGGAGTCGATGCCCAAGCAGGAAGGGCGCAACATGATCATGGTGATCTCGCCGAACAAGCGATACATGGAGCAGCTCGCTCGGGCGAAGACGCTCGAGGCCAAGGCGGAGCCGGAGACACAGCCGGAGCCGGAGGCGCAGCCGGAACCGGAGCCGGAGGCGGTCGCCACCGCGGCTGCACCGGACGTGGACGAGGGATAGACGCGATGCCGAAGAACAAGAGCCACCGTGCGACCGCCAAGCGGTTCCGGATCACACGGAACGGCAAGGTGCTGCATCGCAAGGCGACGGGCAACCACATGCTCACCAAGAAGTCGTCGTCACGACGCCGCCGCGTCGAAGGCATGGCCGAGGTCGGCTCCAAGGCAGACGCCAAGACCATCAAACGGCTGTTGGGGGAATAGGGATGGCCCGCGTCAAACGTTCCGTCCATGCGAAGAAGAAGCGCCGCGAGATCCTGGAAGCGGCCAAGGGCTACACGGGCAGCCGCCGCAAGCGGCTCCGGGTCGCCAAGGAACAGGTCATGCATTCCGGCATGTACGCCTACCGCGACCGCCGGGACCGCAAGGCGCAGTTCCGACGTCTGTGGATCACGAGGATCAACGCCGCCGTCCGTCCGCACGGGATGTCGTACTCGCGCTTCGTCAGCGGTCTTCACGCCGCCGGCGTCGAGGTCGACCGCAAGATCCTCGCGGACCTCGCGGTGCACGATCCCGGCGCCTTCGCACAGCTCGTCGAGCAGGCCAAGGCGGCCCCGGCTCCGAGCGACCCGTAGCGCACCGGCGACCGGACCCCGCGTACACTCCGCCCGTGCGAGGGGCATCGTGCTGACGTCCGCCAAGAACCCGAAAGTGGTCGCAGCGGTCCGTCTGAAGAAGCGAGCCCTCCGCGAAGAGGATCGCTGCTTCCTGGTCGAGGGCGCGCAGGCGGTGGGGGAGGCGCTCGCCGAAGAGGGGCGTCTCCTGTCGCTCTTCGTGCAGGACGAGCTCGATCCGCTCGTCGTGCGGGCGAGACAAGCCGACGTGCCGGTCGAGCAGGTCAGCGACCGGGTGATGGAGCGACTCACCTCGACCGTCACCCCCCAGGGCGTCGTGGGGATCGCGCCATTCGTCGACGTCGGGATCGACGACCTCGCGTCCTCGGGCGCGGTGGCCGTGTTGCACGAGGTGCGTGATCCGGGCAATGCGGGGACGATCCTGCGTTCCGCCGACGCGGCGGGGGCGGCCGGGGTCGTGTTCGCCGGGAGCTCGGTCGACGCCTACAACCCGAAGGCCGTCCGCGCGACGGCGGGATCGATCTTCCACGTCCCTGTGGTTCGGGACGTCGCGACCGAGGATGCGCTCGCAGCACTTCGCACGAGGGACTTCGCCGTCGTCGCGATGGACATGCACGGCGACGAGGATCTGTTCGAGGCCGACCTTCCCGAAGCCACGGCGTTCGTATTCGGCAATGAGGCCCACGGTCTTCCCCAGGAGATCCTCGATACCGCCGATCATCGCGTGCGGGTGCCGCAGGCCGGTCGCGCCGAGAGCTTGAACCTCGCCGCTGCCGCGACGGTGTGCCTGTTCGAGTGGGTGCGCCGCGGCCGCGCGCCGGCCGAGACGCTCGAGGAGCTCGTCGCGGCCGCGGCGCACGACATCCGTTCCCCTCTCACGGCGATGAAAGGCTTCGGCTACGCGCTCGGCAAGCGCTGGGTCGACATGACGGCGGACCAGCGCGACCTGATGCTCAACGGGATCCTCCACGACGTCGATCGCATGGACACGATCGTTCGTCAGCTCGTCGACGTCGCGAGGGTGATGAGCGGACGGTTCCAACCCTTCGTCGAGCTCACCGACGTGGCCGACCTCGTGCGACAGATGGCGGAGCAGCAGGCTCGTGACCCCGAGCACCCGACCGTCGAGTGGGCGGGGGGTACCCAGAAGGTGCTGGTCGACGCCGGCCGGTTGAAGACGACGCTCTCCGGGTTCGCCGAAGCCCTCGTGTGGTGGGGGAGCGACGGTCCGATCCGCGTGGGGAGCGAGGTTCACGACGGACGCTTGCTGGTCTCGGCGTCTCGTGAGTCGGTCACGGTGATGGACACCGACACCCTGTTCGAGGCGCGCCGACCGGGCACGGGGGGCGGCTCGAAGATCGGCCTGTACGTTGCACGACGGGTCGCGGAAGCGCAGGGGGGCCGGGCCTGGGCAGAGCAGTCGGACGGACGTCTCGCTCTGCACGTCGAGCTGCCGATCGCAGGGCCGGATCCGCTCACACCGTAGACTCGCGGACTCCATGGACGCCAACGAGATGGTGCGGATCCTCGACGAGGAGCGCGAGCGAGGACTCCGTGCTTTCTCGGAAGCGAGCGCGATCGCCGAGCTCGACGCAGCGCTGGTGGCGATCCTCGGGCGGAAGGCTCCCTTCTCGGACGTGCAACGGGCGGTGGGGTCGCTCGCCCCCGACGAACGCAAGTCGGTGGGCAGGGCCGTGAACGAGACCAGGTCCGCTTTACAGCACGCGGCCGATGCGCGCCGGGCAGAGCTGGAGGCGGTGGCCGAAGAGGCGCTCCTCGTCGCGGATCGGATCGATCTCTCACTGCCGGGCAGGCGATCTCGGCCGGGCTCCCTCCACCCGCTCTCGCTCGCCGAGGACGCGATCGTCGACGTGTTCCTCCGACTCGGCTACCGCGTCGTGGAAGGTCCCGAGATCGAGGACGAGTGGCACAACTTCGACGCGCTGAACATCCCACCGGATCATCCCGCGCGGACCATGAAGGACTCGATCTACGTGAGCATCCCCGGTCATCCCGAGTTGTTGCTCCGGACCGAGACGTCCTCCGTCCAGATCCGGACGATGCAGTCCCAACCGCCCCCCGTGTACATCATCGCGCCGGGCCGCGTCTATCGACGGGAAACCCCGGACGCCACACACCTGCCCGTGTTCCATCAGGTGGAGGGGTTGGTCGTGGACGAAGGGATCACCTTCGCGGACCTCAAAGGGACGCTCGACGCCGTCGCGCGGGAGCTGTTCGGGAGCGACCGACAGACGAAGCTCGGCCCCGCGTTCTTCCCGTTCGTGGAGCCGGGGGCAGAGTTGGCGGTTACCTGCATGCGGTGCGACGGGGTCGGGTGCCCCGTGTGTGGGAACGGGTGGATCGAGCTGCTGGGATGCGGCATGGTGCATCCACAGGTCCTCGAGAACTGCGGGTACGACCCCGAGCGGTACACCGGCTTCGCGTTCGGGCTGGGGATCGATCGCGTCGCGATCCTCAAGTATCGGATCCCCGACATCCGCATGCTGGTGGATGGGGACATCCGGTTCCTCGCGCAGTTCGGTGCGACCCCATGAAGGTGCCCCTGTCGTGGCTCCTGGAGTTCGTGCCGGTCGAGATGGACGTCGAGGCGCTCGCGGAGCGCATCGACGCCCACGGCATCAAGATCGAGGGGATCGAGCGACCGTGGGCCGGGCTCGAAGGGGTCGTGGTTGCGCGGGTGCTCGAGGTCCGCGACCACCCCAACTCCGACAAGCTCTGTCTCGCGACCGTGGACGCCGGGGAGGGGCCCGTCCAGGTCGTGGTCGGCATCCGGAACATGGCCGCCGGCGATCTCGTCCCCTGGGCCAAGCCCGGCAGCCGGGTCCCCGCGCTCGATGAGTCGCTGGGGACCAAACGCCTCCGCGGGGAGACGTCCAACGGGATGCTCTGCTCGCCGAGGGAGCTCGCGATCTCGCACGAACACGAGACGGGGATCCTCATCCTCCCTGCGGAGCTCCCGGTCGGCGCCGATGTGAAGTCGACCCTCGGACTCGACGACGTCGTGCTGGACGTCGAAGTCGAGCCGAACCGGCCCGACTTCCTGTCGATCTACGGGGTCGCTCGCGAGACCTCGTCCATCCTGGGTCTTCCGCTGGGTGAACCGGACGTGCGACTCGGGGAGGACCCAGAGCGCGCGGACGAGGTCGCAACGGTCGAGCTTCGCGCTCCCGACGGCTGCCCCTTCTACCTCGCGCGGGTGCTCCGGGGGGCGTCGCACGGATCCACCCCTCTCCGAGCGCAGGCGCGACTCACCGCCGCGGGGATGCGGCCGGTCGCGCCCATCGTGGACGCGACCAATTACGCGATGTTGGAGCTGGGGCAGCCGCTGCATGCCTTCGACATGCAGCGGCTGGCCGGACCCGGGATCGTCGTGCGCCGAGCCGAGGTGGGCGAGCGCCTCTTTACCCTCGACGGGGTGGAGCGCGACGCTCTCGGAGGAGGATCTGCTGATCTGCGATCTCGAGGGCCCGGTCGCGATCGCCGGCATCATGGGCGGACAGAGCTCCGAGGTCTCAGACTCCACCACCGACGTCCTTCTCGAGAGCGCCTCCTTCACCCGCACCGGGGTCATCAGGACCGCGCGGCGCCTCGAGCTGCACTCGGAGGCTTCGCACCGCTTCGAGCGCGGCACCGATCCCGAGGGGGTCGAGCGGGCCGCCGACCGCGGCGCGGCGCTGATCGCGCAGTGGACGGGAGCCCGGGTGCTCACGGGCGTCGCGCGCGCGGGCGGCCCGCCCGCGCGGCGCTGGGTCTCGATGCGCGCGTCTCGCGCGACCACGCTCCTCGGCTATCCCGTCACTCCGTCCGATGCCGCGGCCGTGTTCGAAGCCCTCCGCATGACCCACCGGGAGGAGTCGGACGTCGTCGAGGTCGAGGTCCCCGGCTACCGGGTCGACATCGAGCGTGAGGTCGACTTGATCGAGGAGGTGGTTCGGATCCAGGGGTACGAGCGCGTGGGCGCCCGGATCCCGCGCTCTCCGGAGCCCGGCGGTCTCCCCGAGGGCTACGCGTTCGCGCGGCGGGTCCGGGACGCGTCGGTCCGCGCCGGCCTCCGCGAAGCCAAGCCGCTTCCCTTCGTGTCCGAGGAGGACCTCGAGCTCATGGGCGACCGCGATGCGATCCCCCTCGCGAACCCGCTCCGTACCGAGGAAGCGTGGCTCAGGACGCATGTCCTTCCGGGTCTGCTGCACACCGCCGCGAGGAACCAGCGTTGGGGGACGGGGTCGGTCTCGATCTTCGAGGTCGGGACCGTCTTCCGGTCGGCCGATCCCGTCGAGGAACGCCGGCAAGCCGGGTTCGTCCTGTGCGGCGCGGCGGGCGAGGGCTGGACGGCAGAGGGCCGCGAGTACGACGTCCTGGATGCTCGGGGGATCGTCGAGGCACTCCTCGATGATCTCGGCGTGGACGGGTGGACGCTCGGCGAGCCACCCGTCGCCCCGTTCCATCCCGGGCGATCGGCCCGGATCCTCCTCGGGGATCGACCGGTCGGGCTCGTCGGCGAGCTGCATCCACGCGCGGCGGCGTCGCTCGACATCGAGGGGCGGGTCGCGGTGGCGGAGCTCGAGCTGGAGCCCTTGCGTGCGGCGGCCTCGAGAGCCTTCCGCCTCGTCGAGGTGCCCCGGTTCCCGCCCGTTCGGCGGGACCTCGCATTCGTCGTCGAAGATGACGTTCCCGCAGGGATCGTGCAGGCGGCTCTGGAGGCCGCCGCCGGGGAGCTGCTCGACCGCTCCGTGCTCTTCGACGTGTTCCGAGGCGGCACGGTCCGCGAGGGATGGAAGAGCCTCGCGTTCGCGCTCCAGTTCCGAGCCCCCGACCGCACCCTCACGGACGAGGAGGTCGAGCCGGTGGTCGCCACCATCGTCGACCGCCTGCGGGACGAGGTCGGAGCCGAGCTCCGCGCTTGACCCTCCCGTTTCACTCGCGCGGGGAAGTCCCATTAGACTCGCGCGATGCGCCACTACCTGAGTGTCGACGACCTCTCGACCGAGGAGCTGCCCCAGATCCTCGACCTGGCAGCGCGCCTGAAGGCAGACCCCTCGACGCATGCGCAGTCGCTCTCCGGACGTTCGATCGCATTGATCTTCGAGAAGCCCTCGACCCGGACGCGCGTGTCCTTCGAGGTCGGCGTCGACCAGCTCGGGGCCCGGCCGGTCGTCCTGTCGGCGGGCGAGCTGCAGCTCGGCCGAGGCGAGACGATCGAGGACACCGGCCGCGTGCTGTCCAGGTATGTGGACGGCATCGTGCTCCGCACGTTCGAACAGGAACGGCTCGAGGTGCTCTCCACCACGGTCACCGTGCCGGTCGTGAACGCGCTCTCCGATTTCGAACACCCCTGCCAGGCCCTCGCGGACCTCTTCACGATCCGGGAGCAGCTGGATGAGCTCTCCGGCCGTGTCCTCGCCTACTTCGGGGACGGCAACAACGTCGCTCACTCACTCCTGCTCGCCGGGACGAAGGCCGGGATGACGGTCCGCGTCGCGACCCCGCCGGGCTTCGAACCGATCCCGCAGGTCGTGCACCGCGCCGAGGAGATCGCCGCCGAGACCGGCGGGGCGGTCGAGCTCACCCACGACCCCGAGGAGGCGGCGATCGGTGCCCACGTCCTCTACACGGATGTGTGGACCAGCATGGGCCAGGATCTGGAGTCGGACGAGCGCGCGCTCGTGTTCCCCGCCTATCAGCTGAGTCAGAAGCTCGTCGACCTCGCCGATCCAGACGTCATCGTGCTCCACTGCCTGCCGGCCCACCGCGGTCAGGAGATCACGGACGAGGTGATCGACGGGCCGCGTTCCGTCGTATGGGATCAGGCCGAGAACCGGTTGCATACGCAGAAGGCGCTGCTACTCCGTCTCTTCGACGTAGCCTGAGGAGATGCCCCGCGCGAACGACGCCGTCGAGGCGATGCTCCTCGAATACGCGGACCTGCTGTCGATCCTCTTCGACGACCCCTACAAGCCGCGTGCCTACGAGAAGGCCGCGCGCGCCGTCGGTGGCTACCCCGTGGACCTCGAGGGGAAGGACCTGCCCGAGATCCTGAAGATCCCTTCGGTCGGTCGATCGATCGGGGAGAAGATCGAGGAGTTCCTCACGAGCGGGACCATGGCCGAGCTCGAGGCTCTCCGGGAGAAGATCCCCGCGGGGGTCAGGGACATGATGTCGATCCCGGGGCTCGGGCCCAAGAAGGCGATGGTGATCTACCGGGAGCTCGGCGTGGGCACGGTCGACGAGTTGGTGGCGGCGATCGAGGAAGATCGCGTCGCGGCGCTCCCGCGGTTCGGCGCGAAGACCCAGGAGAACATCGCGCGGGGGATCGGCCAGCTGCAGTCGGCCGGCGGCCGGGTCAAGATCGATCTGGCGCTCGGTGTCGCCGAGATGTTCATCGAAGCCCTGTCGACGTTGCCGCAGGCACATCGCGTGGCCACTGCGGGTTCGCTCCGCCGCATGAAGGAAACGATCGGTGACGTCGACCTCCTCGTCGCCGGACCCGACGCGCCGCCGGTCATGGACGCGTTCGTGGCACACCCATCGGTCTCGCGCGTGCTTGCGCACGGCGACGCGAAGACCTCGATCGTGACCGAGCTGGGCCTGCAGGTCGACCTTCGTGTCGTCCCCAAGGAGGCATGGGGCGCGGCGATGATCTACTTCACCGGCTCGAAGCCGCACAACATCCGGATCCGGGAGATGGCGGTTCGGGCGGGACTGAAGCTGAACGAGTACGGCCTGTTCGACGCGAAGAGCGGTGAGCTGCTCGCCGCCGAGAAGGAGGAGGACGTCTACGGCCGGCTCGGCATGACGTACATCGAGCCCACGCTCCGCGAGGATCGAGGTGAGGTCGAGGCGGCGCTCGCAGGCGAGCTGCCCACGGTGGTGACCGTGAAGGATCTGAAGGGCGACCTGCACACCCACACGAACCTGACGGACGGGTTGGCGAGCCTCGAGGACATGGTGGGCCGCGCGGCGGAGTTCGGATACGGCTACTTCGCGATCACCGACCACGCGCCCAACCTGTACATGCAGCGGATGACCGACGACAAGATCCTCGCGCAGCGGGAGCGGGTGGCGAAGCTGCAGTCGAAGTATCCGAAGATGACGCTGCTCCACGGGACCGAGTTGAACATCGATCCCGACGGCGACGTCGACTGGGACGGCGAGTTCCTGGCGGGCTTCGACCTCACCGTCGCGTCGGTCCACTCCCACTTCAATCAGTCGAGGGAGGAGATGACCGCGAGGGTGCTCCGCGCGATCGAGAACCCGTACGTGGACATCATCGGTCACCTCACCACCCGTCAGATCGGGAAGCGGCCGCCGGTCGACCTGGATCTGGAGGCCGTCTTCGAGGCTGCGGGCCGCACCGGGACGGCCCTGGAGATCAACTCCCACCCCGACCGGCTGGACCTGTCGGACGAGCACGTGCTCTGGGCCCGGCGGCACGGAGTGCGCTTCGCCGTGAACACCGACGCGCACGCCGTGCCCCACCTTGATCATCGCCGGTTCGGTGTCGGCGTCGCGCAGCGCGGGTGGCTCACGAAGGACGACGTGATCAACGCCTGGCCGCTCCGCAAGTTGCGTGGATTCCTCGCGCAAGGGCGTCCATGAGCACCGAGCGACTGCCACGCAGCTTCTACTCGCGGCCGGCCACCGAGGTCGCACCAGATCTCCTGGGACATGTCCTCGTCCGTGAGCTTCCGGACGGGACGCGCGCGTCGGCTCGCATCGTCGAGGTGGAAGCGTACGGGCCGGACGATCCCGCCAGCCATGCGTTCCGCGGCATGACGCCGCGGAACGCAGTCATGTTCGGACCCTCTGGTCACCTCTACGTGTATTTCACCTACGGCATGCACTTCTGCATGAACGCGGTCGCCGGTCGTGCCGGGGAAGGTGCCGCCGTCCTCCTCCGAGCGGGCGAACCCCTCGAAGGGATCGACGGGATGCGATCCCGGCGAGGCCGCGATCGGCCCCTCGAGCTGTGCTCGGGACCGGGACGGTTCACCCAAGCGATGGATGTCGCCCGCTCGGAGGACGGTGAGGACCTCGTCGACGGCGATCGCGTCTGGGTCGAGCAGGGGGCGCGCTCGGCACCGATCGCAACGGGGATCCGTGTCGGTGTCCGCGAGACGACGCGCGCGTGGCGCTACTGGCTGGACGGGAACGCGTTCGTCTCCCGAGGGAGACCCGGTCCACCTACCCCGAAGACTCGGGCTTCTCGGGTTCGGTCCATGACACCGTGATCGTGACGGTGCTCGTCTGGAACGCCTGCGTGCCGGCCGAAGGGACCTGGAGGATCACCGTGCCGTTGGGCTGCGTCGAGGGTTCGGTCTTGACGTCCACGTAGAACCCCGCCTCGGTCAGCCCTTCGACCGCGAGCGATTCCGACCACCCGATCGCGGACGGGACGAGCACCCGCTGCAGGGACGACGGCGAGGAGCAGACCTTCGTCGGCTCGGTGCCCTCGATGAACTGCAGGGTCTGGATGTTCTGCGGCAGGGTGAACGGGTTGGGGAGGCAATACGGCTCCTGCGTGGCGTCGACCGTCACGGACACGGACCCCACGACCGGATTGGGGAACGCCATCGAGGGCAGACCGCGTGACGCCTCGAGCATCAGCAGCCGCCAGATCTGAGCCGGCCAGGTACCCCCGTACACGGTGATCCGTGTCCTCGGCGGCTCCATCCGCACCTGACCTTGGGGGAAGCCAACCCACACCGCCGCCACCATCTGCGGGATGGCACCAACGAACCATGCGTCGGAGTGATCCATCGCCGTGCCCGTCTTGCCGATCTGGGGGCGACCGATGTTCGCGGCGGTCCCCGTTCCGAACAGGACGGCCTCGTTCAGGATGCCGTTCGCGACAGAGGTCACTTGCGGGTCGAGCACGCGTTCCGGAGCCACGCCGGCCTCCCAGACGATCGTGCCGCGCGCGTCGGTGATCCGTGAGACCGGGACGGGGCGGACCCGAAGGCCCCCGGTGGCGAGCGTCCCGTACGCCGATGCCATCTCGAGCGTATTCACTTCGTTCGTTCCGAGTACCGCCGACAGATACGGTTTCAGCGCTCGGCTCGGGTTGCTGACATCCCGGCAGCACCGGACTCCCATGCGCGTGGCCACCTCGACGACCGTCTTGGGACCGAGCCGATCGATGAGCTGCGCGTACACGGTGTTCACGGAGTGCACGGTCGCGGCACGCAGGCTCATCGTGCCGAACCCCGCTCCCTCCGCGTTCGTGACATCCCAGAAGCCGCCGGTCTCGAGGGGGAGCTGCAGGTGCGAGGGAGCGGAGAACATCTCCGAGGCGGACAGTCCGCTCTCGAGCGCGGCCACGAGCGCGAATGGCTTGAACGACGATCCCGATTGCCGGCCGGATCCTCCCGCCGCGGTCGCGAGGTTCACGCGGCCGGCTCTTCGATTCCGCCAATAGTCGTGTTGATCTCCGCCGACCATCGCGAGGACGAAGCCTCTTCGCGGATCCAGGACGGTCACGGCCGCGGAGGGATCGTCGGGGTAGGAGAGGACGGAATCGACCGCGCGCTGGGACGCCTCTTGCACGGCCGGTTGGAGCGTCGTGTGGATGCGCAGGCCGCCGGTGAACAGGAGCCGGTAGCGATCCTCGCGCGTCTCGCCGAACGCGCGGTTGCTGAGGAACCATTCCTTCAGGTAGTCGACGAAGTAGGGGTAGGCGTAGCGGCCCAGCGCCGCCGCTTCGTGGAGTCGGACCGGTTGCCTGCGGGCGTGCCGGCGCTGGGCCGCGGTGATCATCCCGAACTCGTCCATGAGCCGGAGGACCACGCCGCGTCTTCCGATCGCCCGGCGGGGATACTCGTACGGGTCGAAGTGGCCGGGGCTCGTGATCAATCCGGCGAGCAGCGCCGACTGCGCGAGATCGAGCTTCTCCGCGTCGACGTCGAAGAACGTTCGGGCCGCGGCCTGCACGCCGTAGGCGCCCTTGCCGAAATACACCGTGTTCAGGTAGCGAGTGAGGATCTCGTCCTTGGACAGCCGATCCTCCAGCTGCCAGGCGAGCAGCGCTTCGCTCATCTTCCGGGAGAGGGTCCGATCGGCGCCTGTGTAGAGGTTCTTCACGAGCTGCTGGGTGATCGTGGACCCACCCTCCTCGATGTTGTGGTCGCGGAAGTTCACGTAGGACGCGCGGAGGATCGCGCGACCGTCGATGCCGTGGTGTTGATAGAAGCGACGATCCTCGATCGCCACGGCCGCATCGCGGATCCACGCCGGGATCTGGGACGTCGGCAAGACCACGCGGTCTTCGACAGCGTGGAGCTCCGTGATCACGCTGTCGTCGGCGGCATAGACGAAGGACGTCTGGGCGAGTTGGCGTCGCGGAACATCCTCGAGATGCACGCCGCAGCCTGCAGCGAACAGCATCAAGGACGCCGTGACGGCCGCCAGGGGGAAGTGCCGGCGGGTCATCGCGGCGAGTGTACCCCTGGTACCCCTCAGGATCGGGGAGGTGCGCTGGTAGCATCGCCGCGCCATGGCCGCCGACGTGCCGACGACGCTCGCGAGCGGCAGCGTCGATCTCGTTCCTCAGGGCGGGCTGGAAGAGCGGCTCGAACAGGGGCGCCCTCTCCGGGTCAAACTCGGCGTCGACCCCAGTCGTCCGGATCTCACGCTCGGACATGCGGTCGTCCTTCGGAAGCTCCGGCAGTTCCAGGATGCCGGCCATGTCGCCGTGTTGATCATCGGTGACTTCACCGCGCGCATCGGAGACCCCTCGGGGCAGTCCGAGACTCGCCCCATGCTCACGGACGAGGACGTCCGCGCGAACGGCGAGACCTACCTCGCGCAGGCGGGGAAGGTCCTCGACGTCGAGTCGGCAGAGATCCACGGGAACTCGGAGTGGTCCTCGGGGATGAACATGGCCGAGCTGCTCAAGCTGGCCTCGACCGCGACGATCGCCCAGATGCTCGAGCGTGAGGACTTCCGCGAGCGATACGAGGGTGGTCGTCCCATCAGCGTGGTGGAGTTCCTGTATCCACTCTTCCAGGGCTACGACTCGGTCGCGGTTCGCGCCGACGTGGAGCTCGGTGGCACCGACCAGACGTTCAACCTCCTCATGGGACGCGAGGTGCAGCGCGCCTACGGCCAGGAGCCGCAGATCGTGTTGACCCTGCCCCTCCTCGAGGGCACCGACGGCGTACGGAAGATGTCGAAGTCGCTGGATAACTACATCGGGCTCACGGAGCCGCCCGACGACATGTTCGGGAAGCTGATGCGGATCCCGGATCCGCTGATCTCGAAGTACCTGCGGTTGACGGTCCCCGTCCATCCATCCGAGGTCGATGCTCTCGAGCAGGGCCTGGGCGACGGGTCTGTGCACCCCAACGAGGCGAAACGCAGGCTCGCCCGCGAGGTCGTCGACCTCTACCACGGGGCCGGGGCCGGCACGGCCGCGGAGGAGCGCTTCAACGTGGTCCACCGTGAACGCGAGCTCCCGGATGAGATCCCCGACGTTCGTGTCCCGCCGGGCGTCTTCGGTGACAAGGACGGAAGCCGGGTCGTCTACGTCCCTGCACTGCTCGAGGCCATGGGTCTCGTGGGGAGCCGTTCGGAGGCGAGGCGGCTGCAGACGCAGGGAGGCGTCCGGATGGACGGGGCGCCCGTGTCGGAGGAGGAGATCCCGATCGCAGGAACGCCCCCGGGCCATCTCGGGGGTACGGTGTGGCAGGTGGGTCGCCGGAAGTTCGCCCGGCTCGCGGGCATCGACGACGGGTAGGGTGAGGTCTCGAACAACGGTTCGAGCTCAGTCCTCTCGGTTGACGGTCCGACCCGGACTGCTATCCTACCGGTTCGGCGCAACTTCCCGAGGGTGTTCGAGTGCTCTGACCAGGGGATTTGTGTCTTGTCGCACCTTGAGAACTGAACAGCGTGTCAAGAGCCGATGCTTGCCATCGTTCACATCGGCACGGTTCGCCGTGCCTTGGGAACGAAGGCACGCTTCATCCGTCCAGACGGAAACGTCTGGCGGGGAAAGGCCCTGCGAGCGGTGCCTCGCTCGGAGGGCCGAACCTCCATCAAGTCGAACGGAACCGACTTGTCGGTTCCGGTCGATCTCTACGGAGAGTTTGATCCTGGCTCAGGACGAACGCTGGCGGTGCGCCTAACACATGCAAGTCGAACGGTGAACCGGGCTTCGGCCCGGGGATCAGTGGCGAACGGGTGCGTAACACGTGGGCAACCTGCCCCCGACCCTGGGATAACCCCGGGAAACCGGAGCTAATACCGGATACTCTCCTTTGACCACATGGTCAGAAGAGGAAAGGTCCGCCGGTCGGGGATGGGCCCGCGGCCTATCAGCTTGTTGGTGGGGTAACGGCCTACCAAGGCGACGACGGGTAGCTGGTCTGAGAGGACGACCAGCCACACTGGGACTGAGACACGGCCCAGACTCCTACGGGAGGCAGCAGTGGGGAATCTTGCGCAATGGGCGAAAGCCTGACGCAGCGACACCGCGTGGGGGATGAAGGCCTTTCAGGTCGTAAACCCCTTTCGGCAGGGACGAAGCGATCTCGTGACGGTACCTGCAGAAGAAGCCTCGGCTAACTACGTGCCAGCAGCCGCGGTAACACGTAGGAGGCGAGCGTTGTCCGGAATCATTGGGCGTAAAGAGCGCGCAGGCGGCTTGGCAAGTCGGGTGTGAAATCCCGGGGCTCAACCCCGGGACTGCATTCGATACTGTCAGGCTAGAGGTAGGTAGGGGAGATCGGAATTCCTGGTGTAGCGGTGAAATGCGCAGATATCAGGAGGAACACCGGTGGCGAAGGCGGATCTCTGGGCCTTACCTGACGCTCAGGCGCGAAAGCTAGGGGAGCGAACAGGATTAGATACCCTGGTAGTCCTAGCCGTAAACGTTGGGTGCTAGGTGTGGGCGGATATCAACCCCGTCCGTGCCGAAGCTAACGCATTAAGCACCCCGCCTGGGGAGTACGGCCGCAAGGCTAAAACTCAAAGGAATTGACGGGGGCCCGCACAAGCGGCGGAGCATGCGGCTTAATTCGATGCAACGCGAAGAACCTTACCTGGGCTTGACATGCAGGGTGAAACCCGTGAAAGCGGGTGCTCTTCGGAGCCTGCACAGGTGGTGCATGGCTGTCGTCAGCTCGTGCCGTGAGGTGTTGCCTTAAGTGGCGCAACGAGCGCAACCCCTGTCCTTAGTTGCCAGCGGGTAATGCCGGGAACTCTAGGGAGACTGCCGGTGCCAAACCGGAGGAAGGTGGGGATGACGTCAAGTCATCATGCCCCTTATGTCCAGGGCTGCACGCATGCTACAATGCGCGGTACAGAGGGCTGCGATCCCGTAAGGGGGAGCGAATCCCAGAAAGCCGTGCTCAGTTCGGATCGAGGTCTGCAACCCGACCTCGTGAAGTCGGAGTCGCTAGTAATCGCAGATCAGCAATGCTGCGGTGAATACGTTCCCGGGCCTTGTACACACCGCCCGTCACACCACGAAAGTGGGCAACACCCGAAGCCGGTGGCCCAACCCTTGTGGAGGGAGCCGTCGAAGGTGGGGCTCGCGATTGGGGTGAAGTCGTAACAAGGTAGCCGTAGCGGAAGCTGCGGCTGGATCACCTCCTTTCTAAGGAGCCTTTGGCAACCCGTTCCGTTGTTCATCTCTTTGACGGATACGGAGACTCCAGGTTGATCATCTGCTCGAGACACGCTGTTCAGCTTTGAGGGTGCGACCCTCGAGCATCTTGAGAACTCGATAGCGAGCGCGAGCATCTAGTAGTCAAGTGAACAAGGGCTTACGGTGGATGCCTTGGCGCCAGGAGCCGAAGAAGGACGCGTCAGGCTGCGAAAAGCCTCGGGGAGCTGCCGAGAGAGCTGTGATCCGAGGGTGTCCGAATGGGGAAACCCGGCCGGGGTCATGCCCGGTCACCCGTCGCTGAATACATAGGCGGCGAGGAGGGAACCGCTCGAAGTGAAACATCTCAGTAGGGCGAGGAAGAGAAAGCAACCGCGACTCCCCAAGTAGCGGCGAGCGAACGGGGAAGAGCCTAAACCGGCACGGTGTGACAGCCCGACGGCGTTGCCGTGCCGGGGTCGTGGGACCCGCATGGATCCTCGTCGGAGGATCCGAGGAGTTACAAAGCACGCACCTAGTCGAAGGCCATGGAAAGGGCCGCCATAGCAGGTAACAGCCCTGTAGACGAAAGGCGACGTGCCTCCTTGCGGTGTTCCCGAGTAGCACGGGACCCCTGAAATCCCGTGCGAATCTGGGGGGACCACCCCCTAAGGCTAAGCACTCCCTGGCGACCGATAGTGAACTAGTACCGTGAGGGAAAGGTGAAAAGCACCCCGGGAGGGGAGTGAAAGAGCACCTGAAACCGTGAGCCTACAAGCTGTCGGAGCTCGTACTGGGCAACCAGTGCGGGTGACGGCGTGCCTTTTGAAGAATGAGCCGGCGAGTTAGCGGTACGCGGCAAGGTTAAGTCTTCTGACGAAGCCGAAGCGAAAGCGAGTCTGCATGGGGCGAAAAGTCGCGTGCCCTAGACCCGAAGCCGAGTGATCTATCCATGGGCAGGTTGAAGCGAGGGTAAGACCTCGTGGAGGACCGAACCCACCAGGGTTGAAAACCTGGGGGATGACCTGTGGATAGGGGTGAAAGGCCAATCAAACTCGGTGATAGCTGGTTCTCCCCGAAATGCCTTTAGGGGCAGCCTCGGGCGTTCTCCGACGGAGGTAGAGCACTGATTGGACTAGGGGGCCTACAAGCTTACCGAACTCAGTCAAACTCCGAATGCCGTCGGACCAGAGCCCGGGAGTGAGGGCGCGGGGGCTAAGCTCCGTGTCCGAGAGGGAAACAACCCAGATCGCCAGCTAAGGTCCCTAAGTTCGTGCTAAGTGGGTAAGGATGTGAGATCGCCCAGACAACCAGGAGGTTGGCTTAGAAGCAGCCACCCTTGAAAGAGTGCGTAACAGCTCACTGGTCAAGTGATCTTGCGCCGACGATGTAACGGGGCTCAAGCACGACACCGAAGCTGCGGGATCCCTCGGATCGCTCGGCCCTGGAGGGAAGCCTCCTGGGTCCAGGCGGAGGGATCGGTAGGGGAGCGTTCCCACGCGAGTGAAGCGGCGGGGTAACCCAGTCGTGGATGCGTGGGAAGTGAGAATGCCGGCATGAGTAGCGAAAGACGGGGGAGGAGCCCGTCCGCCGAATGCCCAAGGGTTCCTGGGGAAGGTTCATCCGCCCAGGGTTAGTCGGGCCCTAAGCCGAGGACGAGAGTCGTAGGCGATGGACGACTGGTTGATATTCCAGTACCACCTCATCCGCGCCCATACCGAATCAGGGATGCTAAGGGAACCCCTTCGGGGGCTACCGACCCTCCCTGTAGTAGGTCAGCGAAGGGGGGACGCAGGAGGGTAGCTCGACCCAGGCGTTGGTTGTCCTGGGGCAAGTGAGTAGAGGGGCTTCCTAGGCAAATCCGGGAGGCCATCCAACCTCGAGACACGATGCCGAGCCATTCCAGGCGAAGCGAGTGATCCCACGCTGCCGAGAAAAACCTCTAGCGAGTGGTTGAGGTGCCCGTACCCCAAACCGACACAGGTGGGCACGTAGAGAATACGAAGGCGATCGAGAGAACCCTGGTTAAGGAACTCGGCAAATTACGTCCGTAACTTCGGGAGAAGGACGACCTCTGTAGGGTGAAGGCCTTCACGGCCCGAGCTCGAAGAGGTGGCACAAACCAGGCCCAAGCGACTGTTTACTAAAAACACAGGTCCGTGCGAAGTCGCAAGACGATGTATACGGACTGACGCCTGCCCGGTGCCGGAACGTTAAGGGGAGAGGTTAGCCCTTCGGGGCGAAGCTTTGAACCTAAGCGCCGGTAAACGGCGGCCCTAACTATAAGGGTCCTAAGGTAGCGAAATTCCTTGTCGGGTAAGTTCCGACCTGCACGAATGGCGTAACGACTTGGGCACTGTCTCAACCAGGGACTCGGCGAAATTGCACTACGAGTAAAGATGCTCGTTACCCGCAGCAGGACGGAAAGACCCCGGCACCTTTACTGTAGCTTGGTGTTGCGTTCTGACATGTGTTGCGTAGGATAGGCGGGAGGCTGTGAAGCCTGGATCTCGGTCCGGGTGGAGCCACCCTTGAAATACCGCCCTTCACTTGTTGGGACCCTAACCTTGGCCCGTGATCCGGGTCGGGGACAGCGCCTGGTGGGCAGTTTAACTGGGGCGGTTGCCTCCTAAAGAGTAACGGAGGCGCCCAAAGGTTCCCTCAGCCTGGTTGGCAATCAGGCGTCGAGTGCAAGGACACAAGGGAGCTTGACTGCGAGACCGACGGGTCGAGCAGGTGCGAAAGCAGGGCCTAGTGATCCGACGACTCCATGTGGAAGGGTCGTCGCTCAACGGCTAAAAGGTACGCCGGGGATAACAGGCTGATCCTGCCCAAGAGTCCATATCGACGGCAGGGTTTGGCACCTCGATGTCGGCTCGTCTCATCCTGGGGCTGGAGCAGGTCCCAAGGGTCGGGCTGTTCGCCCGTTAAAGAGGCACGCGAGCTGGGTTTAGAACGTCGCGAGACAGTTCGGTCCCTATCCGCTGTGGGCGCAGGAGATTTGAGAGGAGCTACCCCTAGTACGAGAGGACCGGGGTGGACGAACCTCTGGTGTGCCAGTTGTCGCGCCAGCGGCATGGCTGGTTGGCCACGTTCGGAAGGGATAAGCGCTGAAAGCATCTAAGTGCGAAGCTCACCTCGAGATGAGATCTCCCACTGGCTCGACCAGGTAAGGCCCCTCGCAGACCACGAGGTTGATAGGCGGGAAGTGGAAGCACGGCAACGTGTGGAGCTGACCCGTACTAATAGGCCGAGGACTTGACTCTTGCTCGCGCTCGCTATCGTGTTCCGAGCTCTGCTCGGGGCGCATCCTCGCCCTTGTCTCGATGAGGGAGGCCCGTATCCGGGCGCCCGATCGAGATGAAGTGTTTCGGTGGCCATGGCGGAGGGGGAACACCCGGTCCCATCTCGAACCCGGAAGTTAAGCCCTCCAGCGCCGATGGTACTGCTCTGGAGACGGAGTGGGAGAGTAGGTCGCTGCCGAGACTTCTTGACGAACGGGCCGCCCCCGAGGGCGGCCCGTTCGCTTTTCCGTACCCTGGCCGCATGCCAGGCGCGTTCCAGAAGAAGGGGCGCGGCGGCCCTCGGGCCGTCGCGCCGACCGACGGCCTCCCTCGTGCGATCCAGGACGAGATCAGACGCGCCGCGCCCCCCGGCAAGGAGCGCGATGCGATGTCTCGTCTCGCACGAGCGATCGAGCTCCTCGATCGTGACGATCCGAAGGCCGCCGCCGCGGAGGCCGAGAAGGCCAAGGCCCTCGTCCCTCGCTCCGGAGCCGTCCGCGAGGTGCTCGGACTCGCGTACTACGGGCTCGGGCGATGGCAGGAAGCGCTCACGGAGCTCAAGGCGTACAAGCGGATCAGCGGCCGCCCCGACCAGAACCATCTGATCGCCGACAGCCTCCGCGGGATCGGCCGACCGGCGGAGGCGGTTCCTCTCGCCGAAGAGGTCCTTCGAGTCAAGGGCGTCTCGAACGAGGCCAAGGCCGAAGCGGTGATCGTGGCCGCGTCGGCGCTCGCCGACCAGGACCGGTTCGCCGAAGCACTCGCGTTCCTCGGTCGAGCCAAGACGCGTGAAGACGTGGCGGCCGAGTACACGCTTCGCCTCTGGTACGTGAAGGGCGACATCTTGGAGCGGGCGGGGAGGGGGAAGGAGGCCGCCGAGGAATTCCGGCGGATCATGCGGCACGACGCGAGCGCCTACGACGCGGCGGAGCGTCTGGCGGCGATCAGCTGAGCCTTTCCTCCTCGCGTTTCCGGCGCCTCTGCCAGTAGCGAGCCAGTCCCCGCGCGTTCATCCGGATGCTCGACAGCAGCCGCAGGCGATCCTCGAGCACCTGGAGGTCGAGCGTCGCCTCGGCGCCGGTCTCGATGTCGTCGAGCGCCGCGACCTCGAGGCGTGAAGCGAGCTCCTCGGGGTCGTCCGTCTCACGGAGGGCCTCTTCCACGACGGCCGCCCAATCCCGTACCCGGCGGATCGCGAGATCGCACGTCTCGCCCACGTCGTCGAGCGGTCCGAAATGGGCGAAGAGCAAGACTGATGCTGCGGCGGCCTTGATGCGTTCGATCGACGCGACGTACCGCTCCAGGTCGAACTCCGGAGGGGGCGTCGCGGGTCGGAGCACGGGCAGATCCGGGACATGGATCCCGAGGGCGTCGCCGGTGAAGACAGCGCCGGTCCGGGAGTCGACGAGCGCCACGTGATGCGACGCGTGTCCGGGCGTGTCCAGGACGAGGAGGTTCCGATCGCCGATGGAGATCGTGTCGGTGTCTCCCAATGGGCGAACGCGACCACTCGGCACCGGCGCCGTCGGTCCGAACAGCTCGCGCATCTCGGCTTCCCCCCACACGCGCGCGGTGCTCGCGATCAGGCGGGTCGGATCGACGAGATGGGGCGCGCCGCGATGGTGCACCCACACGGTGGCTCGGGGGAACCGATCGGCGAGGTGACCGACTCCGCCCGCGTGATCGAGGTGGATGTGCGTCAGCACGATGTGGGCGAGCTCCTCAGCTGCCATCCCGAGCTTGTCGAGCGCGGCGGTGACCGGTTCGACGGACGTGCCCGGTCCGGTCTCGACCAAGGCGGGTTCGGTGGCATCCAGCAGATACGCGGCCGTGTATCGGGCACGGCCGCCCATGAAGGTGTCGATCGCCGTGATGCCGTCGGCGACGGGGAAGACGACGGGCGGGAGCGCCTCCATCGGGCCAGTCTCGCAGGGTGTCGGTAGCGGCGGATAAGGTCGGCCGGCGGAAAGGAGGAGACATGGTGACGGTCAACGTCGTCGTGCTCGCAGGCACGATCGCGGCCGATCCGGTCCAGCGCCGGATGCCGTCGGGGGACGAGGTCACCGAGCTCCGACTCTCCGTTCCGGAGGCGGGTAGGCGCCTCCTCCCCCTGCCGGTTGCGGCGTGGCATGCCACGGTCGGCGCGCGCACCGTCGACGGGATCGTCAAGGGCGACGCCGTGCTCGTGCACGGACACCTCGTCCGGCGGTTCTATCGGAGCGGAGCCGGAGCCCGGAGTCTCACGGAGGTGGTGGCCACGGGGATCAAGAAGCTCGAGCAGCCCGCCGCCTGAGGGGAGTGTCCCTCCTTGGCTCGAGACAGCCCGCCCTCGCCGCGTCGCTGCTAACGTCGAGAGGTGCGAGGTGGATCGACTCGAGAGCGACGCCGAGGAGCGTGCGGATCGTGAAGCCGGCGGCGAGCGGGAACGGCGAGTCTGCCTACGACCTGTACGCGCGGGGTTGCTCGATGCTCTCCGGAGGCCATCCGTATCAAGCCGTGATGCTGCTCTCCAGGGCGAAGTTGCTGGAGCCGGAGAAGGCGTCGATCCGCGAGGTGCTCGGCCGAGCGCTCTACGCGTGCGGCCGAGCGTCTCGCGCTCGACGCGAGTTCGCGAAAGCGGTGCAGCTCAACCCTTCCGACGACTACGCTCATTTCGCGCTCGCGCTCGCATGTGAACGCACGGGCCAGCGAACACGAGCCCGCGGCCACGCCAAGTTGGCCGTCGTCCTTCGACCGGACATCCCCGACTACGTGAAGGCGCTCGAGCGGCTCTCGGCCTGACGCGTGCTGGCGGATCCCTACGACGCGATCCTGCTCGACCTCGACGGCGTCTTGTACCGATGGCCCGAGCCGATCGACGGTGCGGCCGACGCGGTCCGCGCCTTGCGTGAGGAGGGCAAGCGGATCGCGTTCGTCACCAACAACTCGAGTCGGACGCGGGCACAGGTGGCCGAGCGGCTCGCCTCGGTCGGGGTCGATGCCGAGCCCGAGGAGGTCGTGACCTCCGCGCTCGCGACGGCCTCGATGCTGAGCGAGCGAGGCATCCACTCCGCGTTCGTCGTCGGGGAGGAGGGCCTCCTGGAGGCCTTGGCCGATGCTGGGATCCGTGCCGTGGACGCATCCGCGCTCGACGTCGACGTCGTGGTCGTGGGGTTCGACCGTGGAGCCGATTACGTGAAGCTGAAAGACGCCTCGGTCCTCGTGGAGCGGGGCGTTCCGCTCGTGGCCTCGAACGCCGATCCCTCCTTCCCAGCACCCGGCGGCGAATCCTGGCCCGGCGCCGGAGCGCTCCTCGCGGCGATCGAAACCACGACCGGCACGCACGGGGAGGTCGTGGGGAAGCCCGAACCGCCCCTCTTCGAACGCGCGCTCGCCTCGGCCGGCGGTGGCCGGCCGCTCGTGGTCGGGGATCGACTGGACACCGATATCGCGGGCGCCGTGCGACTCGGGTGGGATTCCGCCCTGGTGCTCACGGGAGCTGCAGGTCGGGAGGACCTCGAGGCCTCTTCCTGGAAGCCGACGTTCGTGATCGACGCCCTCGCAGATCTGGTGTAAGCGGCGCCGACGAGCAGGGACCGGGAGTATCCTGCCGATGGAACGCCTTGAACGAACTCACACGAGAACGAAGAAGGAATGGAGGAACGACCCGATGGTGCTCGACGACATCAAGAAGATCTTCGACGCTCTGCTCGGGCAGCTGAGCCCCGAGAAGGCCCAAGAGATCGCCAAGCGCTATCTGGGCCGCGGCGCCGACAAAGACCAAGTCGCGAAAGCCGCGGGAGAGCTGATCGACCTATCCCAACGTCTCGGCGTAGCGGTTCGCAAAGAGGTCGCGTCGCGCATGCGCTCGATGGGCGTCGCGACACAGGATGAGCTCGATGCGCTCCGCAAGCGGGTACGAGACCTGGAGCGGGCGGCCGGCATGACCGCATCCGGCCGGAAGACGGCAGCGCGGAAGACGGCAGCGCGGAAGAAGACCGCGGCCGGCACGGCGAAGACGACGGCGTCCCCTCCGAAGTCCTCGAGCGCGTCGTAGACGGGGGACCGTGGGCCGCCGCCGCCTCGACGCCGAGCTGGTACGCCGTGGGCTCGCCGGCAGCCGAGCGGAGGCCCAAGAGGCGGTGCGTGCGGGGAACGTGACGATCCGGGGCGCGCCGGCCACCAAGAGCACCACGCTCGTGGGAACCGACGAAGCACTCGTCGTCGGGGTGCCGGCGCGCCCGTTCGTCTCTCGTGGAGGGGAGAAGTTGTCCGCTGCCCTCGACGCGTTCGCGATCGGTCCCACCGCACGTGACTGCCTCGACGCGGGGGCGTCCACGGGTGGGTTCACCGACTGCCTGCTGCAGCGCGGGGCGCGGCACGTCGTCGCGCTGGACGTGGGGTACGGGCAGCTCGCGTGGGAGATCCGAACCGACCCTCGCGTGACGGTCATGGAGAGGACGAACGTCCGCGAGCTCCGTGCCGAGGTGCTCCCGTATCCGCCGTCCTTGGTGACGGCAGACCTCTCGTTCATCTCGCTCCGCTCGGTTGTGGGCCCACTCCTCGCGATCGCCGAGCCGCACGCGGACCTCGTCCTCTTGATCAAGCCCCAGTTCGAAGCCGGGCGGGATCAGGTGGAGCACGGAGGCGTGGTTCGGGATCCGGCCGTGTGGAGACGCTCGATCGACGCGATCTCCGAGGCGATCCGAGCGGCGGGGGGCGCGACGACCGGGGTGATCGTCTCGCCCGTCAAGGGACCGGCCGGCAACGTCGAGTTCCTCCTGCATGCCCGGCTGGGTGACGGATCGAGCGTCCTCGACACCGACGGCGCGATCGAGGCGGCCGAGGAGCTGGCGACATCGTGAGCCGCGTGGCGTTCGTCGTGCACGAAGGGCGAGCGACGGCGATCGAGACGGCAGAACAGCTCCGTCGGCAGCTCGGCGGAGGCGAGGTCGCCACCGAGCTCGCGAGGGGTCCCGAGGACGTGAGGGCCGACCCGCCCGACCTGGTCGTGTCCGTCGGTGGAGACGGGACGTTCCTGCGGGCGGCGCGGGTCGCTGCCGAAGCCGACTGCCCGGTCCTGGGGGTCAAAGTGGGGCGTCTCGGGTTCCTGACGGAGATCGAGCCGGGTCCGGATGCGCTGGAGCTCGTGCGCTCCGCGCTGGAGGGCAGAGCGCGTGTCGAGGAACGACTCGCGGTCATGGCGGAGTCCGAGGACGGCACCTCGTTCCCACCTCAGTGGGCGATGAACGAGATCATGGTCGAGAAGTGGACGCGCCATCGTCTGGTGAGACTCGCCGTCCACGTCGACGACGAGTACGTGACCACGTTCTCGGCGGACGGCGTGATCGTTGCCACCCCGACGGGGTCTACCGCGTACTCCTTCTCCGCGCGCGGTCCGATCGTGAGCCCGAGCGTCGCGTGCCTGGTGCTCACCCCGATCGCCGCGCACATGGTGTTCGACCGATCGTTCGTCCTGGGTGCGGAGCAGGTGGTGGTCCTCGAGGTGGTCGGTGACGAGCCGGGCGTCGTGTCCGCCGACGGTCGGGAGGGGATCGAGCTGCCGGTCGGTTCGAAGGTCCGGATCCGCGCGGCGCCGCGACCAGCCCGGCTGGTGGCGAAGGAGGACGGACCCGGCTTCCTCGCTCGCGTCCGGGACAAGTTCGACCTGCCCGGAGATCCACCTGACGTCGGGGGAGCAGGTGTCAGGGGGCAGCGCTAGCATCCGCGCCGTGCTGCGAGAGCTCCACATCAGTGGGCTCGGCGTGATCGCCGACCTCGAGCTCGAGCTGGGGCCGGGTCTCAACGTGCTGACCGGAGAAACGGGCGCCGGGAAGACGATGGTGACGGTCGGACTGTTGCTCGCGCTCGGAGAGCGTGGCTCTGCCTCGCTCGTCCGCGACGACGCGAGCGCCGCCCGGGTGCAGGCGCGTTTCGACGCGACCGACGAAGCGGGGGACTGGGCAGAAGACGGCGAGGTGATCCTGGCGCGGTCGATCGCCCGGGACGGGCGATCGACCGCGCGGATCGGAGGTCAGCTCGCGACCGCGTCGGCGCTCGCCGAGCTGGGCGCCGGCCTCGTCGAGCATCACGGGCAGGGGCAAACGCAGCGCCTGCTGGCGCCCGCTGCCCAGACGGCGTTCCTCGATCGGTTCGCCGGCGACGTGCATCTCGTCGCGCTGGGGGCGTACCGGGAGACCTACGATCGGCTGCACGCCGTCCTCGCGGAGCTCGAGACGCTGCAGGAAGCCGCCCGCGGGCGGGAGCGGGAGCTCGATCTCCTCGCGTACCAGGTCGCCGAGATCGAGGCGGTGCGCCCCCGAGACGGAGAGACCGAGGAGCTCACCACCGAGGAGGCCCGGCTCTCACACGTCGAGCGCCTCATGGAGCAGGCAGCCGCGGCCGAGCACGCGCTCACGGGCGAGGAAGGGATCGCGGATGCGGCGGCGTCGCTCGCATCCGTGCTCGAAGCCGCGGCCGAGCTCGATCCGACGGCAACGGAGGTCGCCCAGCGAGCGAGGGCCGTGGCCGCCGAGACCTCGGAGCTGGCCCGAGACATCCGCTCGTACGGAGAATCGCTCCTTCCCGACCCGGAACGACTGCAGGAGGTACGCGAGCGGATCGCCGCGCTCAGGCAGCTCCAGCGCAAGTACGGCCCCTCCGACGCCGACGTGTCCGCGTTCCTGGAAGAGGCATCCGAGCGCCTCCGGACCCTGGCGGGCGCGGACGATCGGATCGTGGAGCTGGAGGCGGAGGCCGCGACGTTGAACGCGCGGTCGCGGGACCGCGCGGCCACCGTCACCTCGGGCCGCACGACAGCCTCCCGGCCCCTGGAGGACTCGGTGCGGGCAGAGCTCGAGGAGCTGGGGATGCCCGGCGCCGCCTTCGAGGTCCGGCTGATCACGTCCGATCAGCCGGGGCCGGGAGGCGCCGAGCGGGCAGAGTTGTGGTTCTCACCCTCGCCCGGTCAGCCGGTGCGCGCGCTCGCGAAGGCAGCCTCCGGCGGCGAGCTCTCCCGGGTCATGCTCGCGTGCCGGAGCGTCCTGGCGGATCTCGACGAAGTGGGAACCCTCGTGTTCGACGAGGTCGATGCGGGCATCGGAGGCCAGGCCGGCCTGGCGGTGGGACGACGCCTCGCCCGGCTCGGGGCCGGCCGTCAGGTGCTCGTCGTGACCCATCTGCCGCAGATCGCCTGTTTCGCCGACAGGCACCTGCGGGTGACCAAGGACGGGGGGACCGCCTCGGTCGACCTGCTCGACGTGCCGGGCCGAGCGGAGGAGCTCTCACGGATGCTCGCCGGGCTCGCGGGGAGCGAGAGCGCCGTCTCCCACGCGGAGGAGCTCCTCGGCGAGGCCGATCGTCTCCGTGCGGAGACGGCCGGGGTCGGGAGGGCCGGCGCCGTCACCTGAGCCTCGCTCTCGGATACCCTCGAAGCATCCGTGGGACGGCCGGGACGGTCCCGGGCCGGGGAAGGGACGCGCTGGCCTCCAAGCTGCTTCGGCTCCGTTCGAACCGGCCTCGTGGCCAGACCGGGGGCAGGGCACGGGTCGATCGTCGGACCAAGGAGCTCGTCGCCCGGATCGAGCCGGGGGACGTGGCCGTGATCGACCACGAGGACCTTGACCGTGTGGCCGCGGAAGCGCTCGTCCGCGCGGGGGTCGGGGCCGTCGTGAACGCCGCGCCCTCGATCAGCGGTCGCTACCCCAACCTGGGACCCAGGATCCTCGACGAGGCCGGCATCCCGCTGGTCGATCGCGTGGGGTCGCTGGTGCTCCAGAAGGTGCGGGAAGGAGACCCCGTCCGCGTGGAGGACGACCGTCTCTTCGCCGGCGACCGGTTGCTCGCCGTAGGGGTCAGGCAGGATCGAGCCTCGATCCACCGCGACATGGAGACTGCCCGTGAGGCCGTGGACGAGCGCTTCGAGGGATTCGCTCGCAACACGCTCGAGTACATGCGCGAGGAGCGCGACCTGCTCTTCGGCGGCGCCGGTCTCCCCGAGCTCCGGCATCCCCTCGCCGGCCGCCACGTCCTCGTCGTGGTCCGTGGGTACGGCTACCGGGAAGACCTCGCCGCCCTGCGGTCCTACATCCGCGACGTGAAGCCCGTGCTCGTGGGGGTGGACGGAGGGGCGGACGCCTTGCTCGACGCCGGGTACCAGCCGGACGTGGTCGTGGGCGACATGGACAGCATCTCCGACAGGGCCTTGGAGCTCATCCAGCGGCCTCGGCGGACGCCGACGGACATCGTGCTCCACGCTTATCCGGACGGCCGGGCTCCGGGCCGTGCACGCCTCGAGCGCCTGGGCATCCCGCACGTCGAGGTGCGATCCGCGGGCACCAGCGAGGACGTCGCGTTCCTCCTCGCCCACGAACGACGCGCCGAGCTGATCGTGGCCGTCGGCACCCACGGGAACCTGCGGGAGTTCCTCGACAAGGGACGGCCGGGGATGTCCTCGACGTTCCTCGTCCGTCTCCGGGTCGGCGAGATCTTGATGGACGCGAAAGGTGTGGCCCGGCTGTACCCGAGCAGGGCCCGACCCCGTGACGTCGCGCTGCTCGTCGGTGCGGTGCTGGTGGCGTTCGGTCTGATGCTCGCCGCCTCGCCTGCCCTCCGGCTCTACCTCGTCCAGACGCTCGACGGGTTCGTCGAGTGGGTGAGGTCGATCGCGTGATCTCGTGGCGCTACCACGTCGTTTCGCTCGTCGCCGTCGTGCTCGCGTTCGGGCTGGGGATCCTGGCTGGGACCTCCGTCCTGGACGATCGGTTCGTCCGACAGCTGCAGCAGAACAACGCCGACACGAGGGAGGAACGCGACGCGGCGGTGGCACTGGCCAACCAGTACGAACGCTTCGCAGTCGGATTGCAGCCCACGCTCCGAGACGGCGTCCTCGTCGGCGAGGACGCCGTCGTCGTGACCCTGGAGGGCGTGGCCGGACCGGCCCAACGAACCGTCGACGAGCTCACCGCGGCCGGCGTCGACGTCCTCGCGACGCTCGAGCTGACTCGAGGGCTTGGCCGAGCCCGAGATCGCTGAGAACGCAGCCGCGATCGAGAGCATCTTGGATATCTCCGGGGCGGATGCCGAAGCGCTCCGCGACGGGATCGCGGAAGCGCTCGCGGTTCGTCTGGCGTTGGGATCGCTCTCGGGGGAGGACGACGTATTGGGCCAACTGCTGGCGGAGGGGCTCATCACCACGGATCGCGACCTGGAGCCGGAGGCGCTCCTGGGCATCGGCGGCGGGGGCCAGCTGGTGGTGGTCGCGGGAGGAGGCTCGCCCCCCGACGCGTTCCCCGAGCCCGAGGCCTTCCTCGTCCCCTTCACCGAACGACTCGTCCGGCTGGACGTCACGACCGCGGCGGTCGGGCCGACGGAGGACGAGTACGGGTTCATCTCCGCGGTGCGTGAGGCGAACGGCATCGCCGACTGCTCGATGGTGACCGTGGACGACATCGACCTCGTGATCGGCGGCATCACCCTGGCCATGGCGATCGAGCGCTTCCTCAACGACGCCGACCCAGAGGTCCGCCCGGGAGGCGATTACGGGATCGAAGGGGATCTGATCGTGCCGGGGGCCGCCGAGCCGCCCGAGTCCTGCCGTCGCTGATGGATCGGCAGGTCGTGGCGCTGGTCGCCGCGTACGAGGAGTCCGCGCGGATCGCCGCCACGGTCTCGGCCCTGCGCGGCCTGGCCGATGAGGTCGTCGTCGTCGACGACGGCTCGAAGGACGGGACGAGCTCCGCCGCTCTCGTCGCGGGGGCGACCGTGCTCCGGGCCTCCAGGCGCAGCGGCAAGGGACGGGCGATCGAGGGATCCCTCGAACGGCTCCCCCCCTCGGAGGTCTGGCTCCTCGTGGACGCCGATCTCGAAGGAACTGCGTCTCGGCTCGCTCCTCTCGTCGACGCGGTCCGTGAGGGCGAGGCGGATGTCGCGATCGCCGTCTTCCCGGCGCTCACGGGAGGCGGGTTCGGCATGGTGAAGCGCACCGCGGCTCGGTTGATCCGAGCCGCGTGCGGGTTCGAGGCGAAGGAGCCGCTGTCGGGCCAGCGGGCGCTCACCGCCGCGGCGCTCGCGGCGGTGCGCCCGCTGGCCCCCGGATTCGGGCTCGAAGTCGGGATGACGATCGATGCTGTGCGTGCAGGTCTGCGGGTCGTCGAGATCCCGATCGAAGGCCTGTCGCATCGTCCGACCGGGCGCGGTGCGCGAGGATTCGCGCACCGGGCCCGCCAGGGGGCGGACATCCTCGCGGCCGTTGCCGCGAGAGCGATCCCGCGCCCCGCCGGTGGCAGCGGGAGATGACGGTGCTCGGTCTCGTTATCGCGTTCGGCGCCGGCTTCGTGATCGCCGCCCTCGCTTGGCATCTCGTCCGGCGGGCGGGCCCGCGTTGGCAGAAGGAGAACCGGCGCGGGCGCCTCCTTCCGGCGACGCTCGGGTGGGCGCTCGCCATGGGGCTGCTCGCGCTGGTCGCCGTCGTGTGGGACCAGGTGGACGAGATCGGCGTCCGCGGATCGCAGTCAGGAGAGCTCATCGGAGCCGCGATCGTGTTCGCCGCCGGGGTGGTGGACGATGGCTACGGCGGTTCGGTCCGGGGGCTCCGGGGCCACCTCCGAGCGCTCCTGGCGGGCCACCTCACGACCGGGGGCGTGAAGCTCGCGGCCGCCGTCCTCGCCGCGACCATCACGGTGGCCTGGACGCCCCGCGACCACCTCTGGGCCAACCTGCTCGCGCTCGTCGCGATCGCCGGGTGCACCAACGTCTGGAACGGCCTCGACGTAGCCCCGGGGAGGGCGCTGAAGGGGTTCCTCGTCGTCGCGGTGGTGCTCCTGGCGGTCGACCTCAAGGCATTCCTGCTCGTCTGCACGGGGGCCGCGACGGCGGTCCTGTTCCCCGATCTTCGCGAACGCGGCATGCTCGGGGACTCGGGTGCGAACCTCCTCGGATTCCTCGCCGGGGCGGAGATCGTCCGCAGGCTCCCGGAGGTGTGGCTGATCCCCGCGGTGCTCGTCGTGGTCGGGCTCAACGTCCTTGCCGAGACCGTCACGTTCACCCGGACGATCGAGACGATCCCGCCGCTCCGCTCGTTCGACCGACTCGGACGCCTTCCCGACTGAGGATCCTGCCCGAAACGGCGGCCGCGTCGACCGAGTCTGTTAGAGTCGATTCCCGTGGTGATCGAGACGAGTTTCATCTTCGTCACGGGCGGAGTCGCTTCAGGACTCGGCAAGGGCATCACCACCGCCTCCCTCGGCCGCCTCTTCAAAGCCCGTGGTCAGAAGGTCGTCGTCCAGAAACTCGATCCCTACATCAACGTCGACCCGGGCACGATGAACCCCTTCGAGCACGGCGAGGTCTTCGTCCTGGACGACGGCGCGGAGACCGACCTCGACCTCGGCCATTACGAACGGTTCCTCGATCAGGACCTCCACCGCGGCTCCAACTTCACGACCGGCGCGGTCTACTCGAGCGTCCTCGCCAAGGAGCGCCGTGGCGACTACCTGGGCAAGACCGTGCAGGTGATCCCGCACATCACGGATGAGATCAAGGAGCGCATCCGCGCGCTGGCGGAGACGGAGCAGGCCGACATCCAGATCGTCGAGATCGGCGGCACCGTCGGCGACATCGAATCGCTCCCGTTCCTGGAGGCGGTCCGCCAGCTTCGGAACGAGATCGGGCGCGATCGGTGCGCCTTCGTCCACGTCTCCCTCATGCCGTATATCGGACCCTCTGGCGAGATCAAGACCAAACCGACGCAGCACTCGGTGAAGGAGCTCCGATCCCTCGGTCTCCAGCCCGACGCGATCGTGTGCCGGAGCGACCGCCCGATCGGCCGCAACCTGAAAGAGAAGATCTCACTCCTTTGTGACGTGCCGATCAGCGGCGTGATCAGCGCGCCCGACGCGAGATCGATCTACGAGGTTCCTCTGACGCTCCACCAGGAGGGACTCGACGCGGAGCTCGCGCGACACCTCGGGATCGAAGGCGAGCCGGACCTCTCCGAGTGGGAGAGCCTGGTGCACAAGGTTCGGACCGCGACGGACCCCGTCCGCATCGCGGTCGTCGGCAAGTACGTCAACCTACGTGACGCCTACCTCTCGGTCATGGAGGCCTTGAACCACGGCGGCATCCACCACGGCGCGGAGGTGCTCATCGATTGGGTGGCCTCGGACGACCTGGGCGGTGACGCCACCGAGCAGGCGCTCGGTGGCGCAGACGGCATCCTGATCCCGGGAGGTTTCGGGATCCGCGGGGTGGAGGGGAAGGTCGACGCGGTGCGGTTCGCGAGGGAACGAGGTGTCCCGTTCCTCGGCATCTGTCTAGGTCTGCAATGCGCGGTGATCGAGTTCGCGCGGCACGTCTGCGGTCTCGAGGACGCCAACTCCTCGGAGTTCGCGCCCGGCACCCCCGATCCCGTGATCGACCTCCTCCCAGAGCAGAAGAA
Organism: uncultured Actinomycetota bacterium; assembly: GCA_963839395.1. GTDB lineage: Bacteria > Actinomycetota > UBA4738 > UBA4738 > HRBIN12 > JAJNBA01. Next base: position 862,351 of record CAWIUW010000015.1, on the reverse strand, counting down.
CGTCTCCGACCTCGGCGCCACGATGCGCCTCGGGGCGCAGGCGTGCTACCTCGAGCCCGGCACCCTGGCCGCTCGCTGCTACCAGCAGGAGGTCGTCGAGGAGCGACACCGTCATCGCTGGGAGGTCAACCCGGCCTACCTCGACATGTTCCGCGAGCGCGGGATGGTGATCAGCGGAACCTCCCAGAAGGGGCGTCTGGCCGAGATCATCGAACTGCCCGACCACCCGTTCTTCATCGCCGGTCAGTTCCACCCTGAACTGCGGTCGAGGCCGACTCGGCCCCACCCGCTGTTCCGCGAGTTCGTCGGAGCCGCGAAGACGCGCGCCCACGAGCGCGCCGGCGAGCGCCGCGTCACCGTCAGCTGAGGCGATGCGAGAGCCGGAGCGTTCCGAGCTCCTGTTCGAGGGCCGCTACATCCGCGTCGTCGAGGAAACCTGGCCGGAGATCGGTCGATGGGAAGTCATCCGCAGGGTGGACGCCGCGGCTGCCCTCCCGGTGACCCCGGAGGGCGACGTGCTTCTGGTCCGTCAGTTCCGCGCCGCGGCCCGGAAGGAGATCCTCGAGATCCCGGCCGGCCTGCTGGACGTCCCGGGGGAGGAACCCGAGGCCTGCGTGGCTCGGGAGCTCCTCGAGGAGACGGGATTCCAACCGACGTCTCTCATCTCACTGGGAGGCATCTACCCGTCTCCGGGATCCTGGACGGAGTACGTCCACCTCTTCCTCGCTCGCACCGCCGGGGCCCCCGAGCGGGAACCGGAGGAGGGGATCGTGGTGGTTCGCCGTCCCTTCGCCGAGATGGTGGCAGAAGCTCGGGCGGGGCAGGTCGAGGACGCGAAGACCGCGCTCGCCCTGCTCCTGGCCGCCGCACGGATGCCCCCGGGGTAGGCTGACCCCGTTCCGGGAGGGCGGATCCGGGAGACGAGGCAAGAGGCGGAGAAGGGGCCGGACGTGATCGTCGGCATCCCCACAGAGGTCAAGGACAACGAGTACCGGGTCGCGGCGACGCCTGAAGGTGTGCGCGAGCTGGTCGACGCTGGGCAGACCGTTCTGATCGAGGAGGGCGCGGGGCTCGGCTCGAGTCTCTCGGAGGATCGGTACAAGCGGTCGGGGGCGCAGTTCGTCTCGACGGCAGAGGACGTGTGGCGCGGGGCGGACATGATCCTGAAGGTGAAGGAGCCGCTGCCATCGGAGTTCGGCCTGATGCAGGCAGGACAGATCCTCTTCACCTACCTCCACCTCGCCGCGAACGCGGAACTCACCCAGGAGCTGATCCGGCGGAAGGTCGAAGCCGTGGCGTACGAGACCGTCCAGCTCGCCGACGGCCGACTTCCCCTCCTCGCGCCGATGAGCGAGATCGCCGGCCGCATGGCACCGCACGAGGCAGCGCGTTTCCTGGAGAAGGAGCAGGGCGGACGAGGTGTGTTGATGGGCGGTGTGTCCGGGGTGCGCCCGGCCAAGGTGCTCGTGCTCGGCGCGGGGATGGCCGGCGCGAACGCGGCATGGATCGCGGCGGGGATGGAGGCCGAGGTGACGGTGGTGGACAAGAACCTGGACAAGCTGCGGTTCATCGACCAGATCCACAAAGGTCGGATCGTCACGTTGATGTCGGACCGGCTCACGCTCGAGCAGCGGGTGCGCGAGTCCGACGCGGTGATCGGCAGCGTGCTGCTCCCCGGCGCGAAGGCACCCGTGATCGTATCCGAGGAGATGGTGGCATCGATGCGACCGGGATCGGTGATCGTCGACATCGCGATCGATCAGGGCGGATGCGTCGCGACGTCCCGGATGACCACACATTCCGAGCCTACGTACACCGTGCACGACGTGGTGCACTACTGCGTCGGGAACATGCCCGGCGCGGTTCCCAACACCTCGACCTACGCGCTCACGAACGTGACGCTGCCGTATGCACGCGACATCGCCGAGAAGGGTCTCGAAGAGGCGGTGCGAGCGGACCCGGTCCTCGCAGGGGGCGTGAACGTGTTCGGCGGCTCCGTCACGAACGAGGGTGTCGCCGAAGCGCACGGCCTCTCCCATGTCCCCCTGCAGGATCTGATCGACGGGGTCCGCTGAGGAGGCTGGCGTTGGCGGGCGGACTGGCGGTGGAGGCGGAACGCTACCTCGATCACCTGGCCGTCGAGCGGGGATTGTCCGAGCACACACTGACCGCGTACCGACGAGATCTCCGGCGATACGTCGCCTTCCTCGTGGGAAGAGACCTCGACGAGCCGGCGGCGGTCGAGGAAGCGACCATCCGTTCCTTCGTGGCGTCCCTGTCCGCATCGACCCACGGACCGGACGACTCGCCGTACCGTGCGAGCTCCGTGGCGCGAACGCTGTCGGCCGTCCGCTCGTTCCATCGATTCATGCTCAGGGAAGGGGTCACCGACCGCGACCCGGCCGCCGGTGTGCCGCAGCCGCGGCTGCCTCGGTCGCTGCCGCGGCCGATCCCCGTCGAGGACATCCGGCGCCTCCTCGAGGCACCGGATGAGGGAACACCCGCCGGCGTCCGGGATCGGGCGATCCTGGAGCTGCTCTACGGGTCCGGTCTCCGCATCTCCGAGCTCACCGGGCTCGACGTGGACGACCTGGACCTCGAGGAGGGCAGCGTCCGTGTGCTCGGCAAGGGGGGGAAGGAACGCGAGGTCCCGCTCGGATCGTTCGGTCGGGACGCGGTGGGGGCGTACCTGACGCGCGGCCGCCCCGCGCTCGCCACGCCGGCCACCCGAGGGGCCGTGTTCCTGAACGCGCGGGGCGGCCGCCTCTCGCGGCAGAGCTGTGCCCGCCTCCTCGGCCGCTACGTGCGCCTCGCGGGGATCGATCGGCGCGTGACCCTTCACACGCTGCGTCACTCGTTCGCGACGCATCTGTTGGAGGGCGGTGCCGACGTCCGGGTCGTGCAGGAGCTCCTCGGTCACGCCAGCGTCGCGACGACGCAGATCTACACGCTCGTCACGGCTCGACACCTTCGCGAGGTGTACGAGGAGTCGCATCCCCGCGCGCGGCGTCGCGCGCACACGTGATGGGGGGACCTCCGGACGCGTCGGTGCCGCGCGTCCTCGTCGTGGTGTGTGATTCCTGGGGTGTGGGCGATGCGCCGGACGCCGCGACATACGGCGACGAGGGGTCCGACACATTGTCGAACACCGCCGAGGCGGTCGGCGGCATCCGCGCACCCAACCTGGAAGCACTCGGGCTGGGGATGTTGACGGCGATCAACGGGATCGAGCCCGCACCGGCGCCGGGCGGAGGGTACGGACGGGCGACCGAGCGATCGGCAGGGAAGGACACCACGACGGGGCATTGGGAGATGATGGGGATCCGCCTGGACGAGCCGTTCCCGCTGTACCCGGACGGTTTCCCTCCGGAGATCATCGGGGCGTTCGAAGGGGAGATCGGGCGGGCGGTGCTCGGGAACAAGCCGGCGTCCGGGACGGAGATCATCGCCGAGCTCGGTGAGGAGCACCTGAAGACCCGGCGGCCGATCGTCTACACCTCCGGAGACTCCGTGTTCCAGATCGCGACCCACAAGTCGATCGTTGAGTTGCCCACGCTCTACGAGTGGTCGCGGATCGCGCGGCGCCTCCTGACCGGTCCGCATCGCGTCGGCCGCGTGATCGCCCGCCCGTTCGAAGGGGAGCTGGGAGCCTTCGTCCGGAGCCCCGAGCGGCGGGACTTCTCCATCCCACCGCCGGGACCGACCGTGCTCGACCGGCTCCAGGAAGCGGGCGTCGCGGTCCTCGGCGTCGGCAAGATCCAGGACATCTTCTCCGGCCAGGGGATCACGGAGGCGCGGTACTCTGACTCCAACGACCACGGAGTGGATCTGACCGTCGAGTATCTGCGGAGGGCCGGGCCTACTTTCGTGTTCACGAATCTCGTCGACTTCGACTCGAAGTACGGCCATCGGAACGACCCTCCCGGCTATGCGGCCTGCATCGAGGCCTTCGACCGTCGCCTCCCGGAACTGATCGGGTCGTTGGACGGCGGCGTGATGATGATCACGGGCGACCACGGTTGCGACCCGACGACGCCCCCGACCGACCACTCTCGCGAGCGAACGCCCCTCCTCGTCGCAGGGCTGGAGGGAGGCCCTCACGACATCGGGACACGTTCTTCGTTCGGAGACGTGGGGCAGACGGTCGCCGAGCTCCTCGGCGCGGACGGTGCGGGACTCGAGGGTGAGAGCTTCGCGAACCTCCTTCACATCGGGAGGTCGAGCTGATGTCGACCCCCAGGGTTGAGGTCATCGAGCGTGTCCGCAGATCCTCCACGCGGTCTTCATGTCAGGTTGAGGTTCCTCTCTCTCGCACCTCCGCCCGCACCCGGAGAGAGCCTCGAGCGTGAAGGACCTCCGCACGATCGTCGCCGCGAAGCGCGACGGCAAGAGGCTGTCTGAAGGTGAGGTCCGTGCGTTCGTGGAGGGTTACACCGAGGGCGAGGTGTCCGACGCGCTGGCGGCAGCGTTCCTGATGGCGTGCCTGCTCCGTGGGCTCGACGCGGAGGAGACCATCGCCCTGACCCGGGCCATGGTCGAGTCCGGTGAAACGGTGAGCTTCGAGGGACTCGGCCGATCGGCCGTGGACAAGCATTCCACCGGAGGGGTCGCGGACGGCGTCACGCTCGTGTTCGTGCCTCTGGCCGCCGCGCTCGGGCTCGCGGTGGCGAAGCTCTCGGGCCGAGGTCTCGGGCACACGGGCGGGACGCTGGACAAGCTCGAATCGATCCCCGGGTTCCGAACGGACCTCTCCCCGGAGGAGATCCGGCGGCAGGTCCAGGAGGTGGGCTGTGCCGTGGCGGCGCAATCTCCCAACCTGGTGCCGGCCGACGGGGCGCTCTACGCGCTCAGGGACGCGACGGCCACGGTCCCGTCGATCCCGCTGATCGCCGCCAGCGTCATGTCGAAGAAGCTCGCCGTCGGGACGGACGTGATCCTCCTCGACGTGAAGGCCGGTTCCGGGGCCTTCATGAAGACACCGGAGGACGCCGGGGAGCTCGCCGAGGCCTGTCTCGCGCTCGCTGCCGGCTTCGGCCGGAAGGCGAGCGCCGCCGTCACCGACATGTCGCAACCTCTCGGGGATGCCGTCGGCAACGCCCTCGACGTCGCGGAGGCGATCGCGCGTCCTCCGAGGGGAGACCGGGCGGCCGCCTGCGCGAGCTCTCGCTCCTGTTCGCCGCACGCGCGCTCGAGCTGACCCGATGGCATCGATCGCGAGGCGGCGCTCGCGCAGGCGGCCGAGGCCATCGACGGCGGCGACGCCCTCGAGCGGTTCCGGGCGATGGTCGAAGCGCAAGGGCGGAGACCCACGGGTCGTCGACGATCCGGAGGGTGTGCTCCCGCGAGCTCCGGTCCGCGAGCCGATGCTCGCGGACCGGAGCGGCGTCCTCGCATCGGTCGAGGCGGAGGAGATCGGTCTCGCGAGCGTGGCGCTGGGGGCGGGGCGCCTCCGGAAGGGCGACCCGATCGACCCGGCCGTCGGTATCGTGGTGCATCCGAAGATCGGTGACCGGCTGGAGGCCGGGACGCCCATCGGGGAGGTGCACGCGAGAGATCGCGACGCGGCCGCAGAGGCCGCCCGCCGCGTCCTTGCCGCGATGGACGTCGCCGACGGTTCCGTCCAGCCTCCGCCACTCGTGCACGTCTGGATGTGATCGCAGTGGGGAACTTCACGATGCTCGGGCTGCGGCTGGCCGCATACATGGTCGCGTCGTTGTTCGTGGGGCTCGCGCTCCGCGAGTACGCACGGGCGCGGGTGGCCGTGACGCTCGGCGATCCCACGCCGCGGCTCTGGGGACGGGTGACCCTGCAGCCGAAGGCCTGGTTCGAACCGTTCGGCAGCGGGTTCGTCCCTGGGTTGGTCGCGTTGCTCTGGTCCGTCCAGGCGTTCATGATGCCGGCCGCCTACGCCAAACCCGCTCCGATCGATGCGAACTACTTCAAGCGCCATCCGAGGGACGTGGTGCTCGTGTCGCTTGCCGGGCCGGCCGCGTCCCTGGCGCTCGCGATCGTCGGAGGCCTCGTGGTGCGAACAGGGGTCTCCGGCGAGGCGCTCCTGGTCTTCGTCACCTTCGTGTTCACGAACGCGTCGCTGCTCGTCTTCCACCTGTTGCCGATCCCAGGGCTCGACGGGGGCCGTCTCCTCGCCCTCCTGCTTCCCCTCCCTGCACGCGAGGTCTACCGGAACGCGGATCGATACCTCGCACTGATCGTGCTCGTCGTCCTGTTCGTGTTCACCTTCCTCCTCAGCATCGCGTCGCTCCTCACGGGGGCCGTCTGCGAGGCGGCGACCGGGGAGAACTGCCTGGTCTTGCTCCACTTCGCCTAGATCGCGCCTCCCGGAAGGGCGAGAGGGGGCGGCTATCATCGCCGCATCGTGACCGTTCCCGCCGCCGACACACGCATCGAGCCCGTCCAGACCCGCCGAGGCCGCGTGCTCTCGGGCTTCCGGCCGACGGGGGACCTCCACGTGGGCCACTGGGCGGGCAACGTGAGCAACGCCGTCCGGCTGCAGGACGAGTACGAGTGCTACTACTTCGTCGCGGACTGGCACATGCTCACCACGCACTACGATCGCACGGCGGAGTTGCCGGGGCTGGTCGAGGGTATCGTGCTGGATCTCCTCGCCTGCGGCATCGACCCCGCGCGGTCGGTGCTCTACCTCCAGTCGGACCTCCCGAGGTCGCGGAGATGGCCCTGCTCCTCGGGATGATCACCCCGCTGGGATGGCTCGAGCGCGTCCCCACGTACAAGGAGCGCCTGCGAGACATGGCCGAGCGCGACGTGGCGAACTTCGGGCTGCTCGGCTACCCGATCCTGCAGACGGTGGACATCTCGATCGTCCGAGGGGAGCTGGTGCCGGTCGGCGAGGATCAGGTGTCGCACCTGGAGATCTCTCGGGAGATCGTTCGCCGGTTCAACCGCCTCTTCGGCGACGTACTGGTGGAGCCGCAACCTCTCCTGTCGGATTTCCCGCTCGTCCCGGGGTCGGACGGTCGCAAGATGTCGAAGTCGCTCGACAACGGGATCGGGCTCGCCGATGACCCCGACACGATCCGCGCGAAGGTTCGATCGTTCATCACGGACCCGCAGAAGGTTCGGCTCGGCGACCCCGGTCGGCCGGAGATCTGCCCGATCTTCGCGCTCCACACACGCTTCTCTCCCGACATCGTCGATTGGACCCGCGACCACTGCCGTTCGGGTGAGCTCGGGTGCGTCGACTGCAAGACGAACCTCGCCGACCGTCTGATCGAGGAGTTGCGCCCGATCCGAGAGCGGCGCCTCGAGCTGGCGGAAGAGCCGGGACTGGTGAGGAAGGTTCTCGGCGAAGGGCGGGAGCGGGTGCGGCCGGTCGTTCGCGAGACGCTCGCCGCCGTTCGCGACGCCATGGGATTCTCCCGCGCATGAGCGCTGAGGGTTCCGGCGCGTTCGCCGTCGAACTGCCGGCGTTCACCGGTCCGTTCCGACTGCTGTCGGAGTTGATCCTCGAACAGAAGGTCGACGTGTGCGATATCCAGGTCGCGACGGTGACCGATGGCTTCCTCGCCTACGCGAAAGACGCGGAGCACTGGGATCTGGAGGAGGTCACCTGGTTCCTGGCGATGTGCGCGGTCCTCCTCGAGCTGAAGGTCGGCCGCCTGATGCCTCGGCACACCGACACCGACGAGGACGATCTGCTGGGGGGCTCACCCGATATCGCGTACGCGCGTTCGCTGGAGCTGGCGGCCTTCCGGAAGGTGGCGGTCGAGCTCGCGCGTCGGCTGGAAGACGAGGCCGGCTACTTCACGAGGGATGTCGGGCCCGGCCCCGAGCTCTCGCACCTGTATCCGGATCCGATGACGAAGGTGGACCTGCAGGGACTGGCGACGCTCGCCGCACAGCTGTTCCGGCCTCCGCCGACGCTGGATCTCACGCACGTCACGCCGATCCGATACACGATGGCGGAGGCGATGTCGGCGGTCGAGCAACGGATCGAGGGTTTCGGCCGAGCGGCGTCCTTCCGGGATCTCGTGGCCGACTGCGATGAGCGCATCCAGGTGGTGGTGCGTTTCCTCGCGTTGCTCGAGCTGTACCGTGACGGCCGGGTCGAGCTGCATCAGGGGGACACGTTCGGCCAGATCCGCGTGGAATGGCAGGGATGAGGATGACGGAGACGCACACCGGTGACACGCGGGCCCTCGAGGCGCTCCTCTTCGTCTCCGACGAACCCATCACGACCCCGGTCATCGCGCAGGCGCTCGAGCTCGACCGGAAGGCAGCAGACGACCTGTGCGACCGGCTCGTGACCGAGTTGGAGGACCGAGGTGCCGGCGTGGTGCTTCGGAACGTCGCCGGAGGATGGAGGCTCTTCACCCATCCCGACACCGCACCCGAGGTCGAGCGCTTCGTGCTCTCGTCGCGGCAGGCTCGGTTGACGAAGGCGGCGCTCGAGACGCTCGCCATCGTCGCCTACAAGCAGCCGGTGACCAGGCACCAGGTCTCCTCGATCCGGGGCGTCAACTCCGACGGGGTCCTGCGCGCGCTCCAGGACAAGGGGCTGGTCGAGGAAGCCGGACGCGAGGAAACGCCCGGTCGGCCCATCCTGTTCGCGACGACGCCGACGTTCCTCGAACGGCTGGGTCTGCCCTCGCTCGCCTCGTTGCCGTCCCTGGCTCCTCTCCTCGGCGTCGATGCGGGCGACGGAGACGAAGCGGAAGTAGTGACCCCGGAGCCGTCCGAGACCTCCGAGTAGCTCGTGGCGGTCGAGCGTCTCCAGCGCCTCCTCGCGCGGGCGGGGTACGGCTCCCGTCGCGCGTGCGAGGAGCTGATCGTCGAGGGTCGCGTCACCCTCAACGGGATCGTTGCGACGCTCGGCGATCGTGCCGACCCGGCAGAGGATGACCTCCGGGTCGACGGTCTCGAGGTGAACCTCGACCCCAACGTGAAGTACTACGCCCTCCACAAGCCCCCAGGGGTCGTGACGACGATGCGAGATCCCCAAGGCCGACCCGACATCCGGGGGTACCTGCCCGAGGACGGACCGAGGGTGTTCCCGGTGGGGCGGCTGGACCGCGACACGGAGGGACTGCTCCTGCTCACGAACGACGGCGACCTCGCGAACGCGCTGACGCATCCGCGCTTCGGCGTGGAGAAGGAATATCTCGCCGAGGTCGAAGGGGTGCCCACGGCGAAGCACATCGGGCAGCTCCGGCGGGGCGTCGAGTTGGAGGACGGCCATGCGCAGGCCAAGAGCGCGCGCGTCGCCGGGCGGTCGGGCGACCGGGGTGCCGTCCGTCTCGTGATGACGGAGGGACGAAAGCGCGAGGTGCGTCGTCTCCTGACCGCCGTCGGGCTGCCCGTGATCCGTCTGGTCCGTGTACGGGTCGGCGCCGTGGGGTTGGGTGGGCTCCCGCCGGGGGAGCGGCGCGAGCTCACGCACGACGAGGTTGTCGCGCTGAGGCGGGTCGTCGACGGGTAGCCTTTGTGACCTCGGGGCGCCGCTCCCGAGGGAGGTGTCCCATGAGGCTTCGTGCGGCGCGCGGGGCCATCCGCGTGCCATCGGACGAGGGTGACGCGCTGCTCGGATCGACCGAGCGGCTGCTGTCGGCCGTGCTGCAGCGCAACGAGATCGACCCGGAGGACCTCGTGAGCATCATGTTCACCGCGACCCAGGACCTTCGCTCCGCGTTCCCCGCGGAGGCGGCTCGACGGATGGGTCTCGGGCGTGTTCCGTTGATGTGCGCGCAGGAGATCTCGGTCGAGGGGTCGATGCCGTCCGTGATCCGGGTCCTCATGCACTTCCATTCCGATCGCACGCTCGACGAGGTCTCGCACGTCTACCTCGACGGTGCGGAGTCGCTCCGAGATGACGTCCGCTGAGGGCGTCGCCCCGTGATGGCCGCTCGCTCGTACGGACCGATCGAGCGGGTCGCCGTCCTCGGGACGGGTCTGATGGGAACCTCCGTCGCGATGGCGGCGGCACGAGCCGGCGCCTCCGTGACGGGCTGGGACGTGGATGCCGCGACGGCGGCCCTCGCCGCCGCGAGCGGGGGTTTCAGGCTGGCTGCCTCGCTCGAGGATGGGGTCGAAGGAGCCGACCTCGTGGTCGTCTGCACACCGATCCCCACGATCGCGCCGCTCGTCGCGGCCGCGCTGGCCGCGACGCGCAACGCGATCGTCACCGAGGTCGGGAGCATCATGGGATCGGTGTCGGAGCAGGTGGCGTCCGCGGCTGCGCCGAAGGATCTCCCCCGATTCGTGCCCGGACACCCGATGGGTGGGAGCGAGCGGTCCGGCCCCGGCCATGCCTCCCCGGCGGTCCTCGACGGGATCGTGTGGGTGCTGTCCACGACGGAGGAGTCCGATCCCGGGGCCGTGGCGGCCCTTGAGTCCTGGATCGAGGGCCTGGGCGCGAGCGTGGTCCGCATGCCCGGCGACCGCCATGATCGGCTCGTTGCCTTCGTGAGCCACCTCCCGCAGGTGGCGTCCACCGCGCTGATGAGCCTGGCCGCGACGGAGGAGTCGGATGAACCGGAGATCCTCCTGCTCGCGGCCGGAGGGTTCCGAGACCTGACGCGACTCGCCGCCTCCGACGCGAGCCTGTGGTCTTCGATCCTGCTCGCGAACCGCGAGCAGATCGCCGAGGCGATCGACCTGTATGTCGACCGCCTCCGGAGCCTCCGCGACGATGTCCTCGGGAGCAGAGGAGACGCCGTGCGATCGACGTTCGCGCAGGCGAAGGATGCTCGTCTCCGCCTCGCCACGAAGCCGCACGTGAAGTCCGGTGTGGCCGTGCTCCAGGTCGAGGTTCCCGACAGACCCGGCGCGCTCGCCGAGCTGACGTCGACCCTCGCGGAGGGCCGGGTGAACATCGAGGACCTCCAGATCGTCCACTCACCCGAAGGCGGGCGAGGGACGGTGCACCTCACCGTGGCGGCCGACGCAGCGGAGCATGCGACCGACGTGCTGACGGCCGACGGCCTCGACCCCCTCCGGTTGGCGTGAGCCACGATGCGGGCTCGCGTGACGCCGGGAAAGACGCTCGCCGGGGAGGTGCAGGTACCCGGCGACAAGTCGATCGCCCACCGATGGCTCTTGATGGCGGTCACGGCGAACGGTCGGAGCCGACTCGAGGGCCTGCCCCGATCCCTCGACGTCGCCTCCACCGCCGCGTGCCTTTCGCAGCTCGTGTCGACGGCTCGACCTGAACTCGAAGCTTGGGGCTCGAGCCCTTGGGTCACCGATGAGAGGCACGGTTCCACGTGGAACCGCGATGCCTCGACCCTCGACCTCGACGCCCTCGAGCTTGCATCTGTGGGGCGAGGAGCGCTCCAGCAGCCCGATCGCGACCTCGACTGCGGCAACTCCGGTACCACGATGAGGCTCCTCGCCGGCTTCGTGTCGGCGGCCCCGTTGGAGACGGTGCTCCGGGGAGATCGGAGCCTCTCGTCCAGGCCGATGGAACGGGTCGCGACCCCACTTCGCCGGATGGGCGCCGACGTCACCAGCACGGGCGGTCATGCACCGCTGACGATCCGTGGGGCTGCGCTCCGAGGGATCCGGTATGAACCAGACGTGCCGAGCGCCCAGGTGAAAGGAGCGGTCCTCCTGGCGGCGCTCGCGGCCGAGGGACCGACGACCTTCGCGGAGCGTGTGCGGACCAGGGATCACACGGAGCGCCTGTTGCTCGCTCTCGGGGCGCCAGTGCACGTCGAGGGGTCCTCGGTCGTGCTGGATGGTCCCTTCCAGCATGCCGGGTTCCGGGGTGCCGTCCCCGGGGACCCTTCGTCCGCCGCGTTCCTCCTCGGCGCGGGCGCGCTCACGGGCGGTGCCGTCACCATCCTCGAGGTGGGATTGAACCCCACGCGGCTCCACCTGCTGGACGTGTTCACGCGCATGGGAATCGACGTGGAGACCGAGATCACGGGTGAAGAGATGGGAGAGCCCGTCGGCACGATGCGTCTCGGGCCGTACCGGGAGCTCCGACCGATCCATGTCGACGGGGACGAGCTGCCGCTGCTCATCGACGAGGTACCTCTCCTCGCTGCACTCGCCGCGCATGCAGACGGACCCTCTCGCTTCGAGGGAGCCGGCGAGCTCCGGATGAAGGAGAGCGACCGACTCTCGAGCCTCGCCGACGGGATCCGTGCGATGGGAGGAGATGCCTCCGAGGAAGGGAACGACCTCCTGGTCGGCGGCGGGGGCTTGGCCGGCGGCGCCGCGGGGTCGGTCGGAGATCACCGGATCGCGATGGCGTTCGCCGTCACGGCACTCGCTGCTCGAGGGCCTTCGATGATCGACGGGATCGAGGCGGCCTCGGTCTCCTTCCCCGGGTTCTTCGGGTTCCTGCGTTCGCTCGGAGCCGACGTTGAGGTGTCTGTGTGAAGGGGCCTCCGGTGGTCGCCATCGATGGAGCGGCGGGGAGCGGGAAGAGCACGCTCGCCCGCCGACTCGCCGTCGAGCTCGGATTGCCGCACGTGAACACGGGGGCGATGTACCGTGCGTTGACGCTCGCGGCACGTCGTCTGAAGGTCGACGTCGAGGACGCGGTGACGTTGGCCGGGCTCATGGACACCCTGGACTTCACGTTGAGCCCGGCGGACTCATCGAGCGAGCCCGGTGAGCTCTGGATCGACGGCGCGCCACCCTCGGAGGGATTGGAGTCCGAGGACGTCGAGGCCAACGTCAGCGCCGTCGCGAAGCACCCGGAGGTCCGAGCGGTCATGCGGGCTGCCCAGCGGATCCTGGGGGAGAGGGGCGCCGTGATGGAGGGTCGGGACATCGGCTCCGCGGTGTTCCCTGATGCTCGCGTGAAGATCTTCCTGGTCGCCGAGCCCCAGGAGCGCGCCGGCCGGCGCGTGGAGGAGCGGGGGATCGAGGAGGTGGCCGGCGCGCTCCATGAGAGAGACAGACGCGACGCCCGAGTGAACCCGCAGGTCCCGTCGGAGGATGCCGTCGTGATCGACACGAGCGACCTCGACGTGGACGCCACCCTGCGGGCCGCCCTCGAGGTCGTTGCCGATCGGGCACCGGAGCTCCTCCCGGGAGACTCGCGGCCATGAGCGTCCCTCGGATCGCCGTCGTGGGCCGACAGAACGTCGGCAAGTCGACCCTGGTCAATAGGCTCTTCGGCAAGCGGGAGACGATCGCCCACGACGACCCGGGCGTGACCAGGGATCGGATCGAGCTCGAGGCGACCTGGAACGGCAAGCGGTTCGGCCTCGTCGACACCGCGGGATATCTCCATCGCGCGAAGGGTGTCGAGGCGCTCGCCGGCCGCCAGGCGACCCGAGCGATGGACGAGGCCCAGCTCGTGCTGCTGGTGGTGGACGTCGCTTCGGGGATCACCGAGGAGGATGCGCAGCTCGCGCGCCGCCTCCGACGGTCGACGGCGCCGGTCCTGGTGGTCGTCAACAAGGCCGATTCGCGCAAGGAGGAGGTGGACGTCCCTTTGTTCCACTCCCTCGGGCTGGGGGATCCGATCCCCGTCTCCGCCCAGCACGGCCGCGGCGTGGGGGAGCTCCTGGACCGGCTGGTTCACCTGTTGCCCGACGCGCCGGAGGCCCGGGGGAGCGAGACCGCCGGGTCGGATGAAGGAGCGCCGGATGAAGGAAGGCCGGAAGAGGAGCCTCGATTCGCGCTGGTCGGACGCCCGAACGTCGGCAAGTCGAGCCTGTTCAACCGGCTCGTGGGGGAGGAGCGGTCCGTCGTCTTCGAAGAGGCGGGCACCACCCGAGACAGCGTCGACGCCCTGGTCGAATGGCCGGGCGCCGGACGGATCAGGTTCGTGGACACCGCCGGCATGCGCCGTGCCATCCGCGTCCAGGGCGTGGAGTACTACAGCTTCGTTCGCGCGGGAGATGCGATCGACCGGGCGGACGCCGTAGCGGTGATCTTCGACGCGACCGAAGGGCTCACGGCCGAGGACGAGAAGATCGCGTTCCGGGTCCTTGACGCCGGGAAAGCGCTGCTCCTCGTCGCCAACAAATGGGACCTCGTCGAGGACAAGGACCGGACCTTCAAGCGGCTGACCGAGGAGGCGACGATGCTGGGCCGCGCGACGGTGATCCGCAGCTCCGCCGTGCGCGGGCAGGGCGTGACCCGCATCCCGGAGCTGCTCCTGGACCTCAGGCGGCGGTGGGCAGGTCGAGCGCCCACCTCGCGTGTGAACGAGGTGCTTCAGCAGGCGCAGGGAGCCCAGCCGCCGCCTCGCTCGTCCGGAACGCTTCACTACGCCGCGCAGGTGGCGACCAGGCCGCCTTCCTTCGTGATCTTCGGAGGGGGAAGAGCTCCGGGTCCCGGATATCGCCGGTACGTCGAGAACCGGTTCCGCGAGGCGTTCCATCTCGACGGGGTGCCGCTGCGGATGAGCTTCCGGACACGCACCCGCGGCCGATAGCGCTGAAGGCGGGGTGCGGCGCGGGGCCACCGGCTACACTTCCGCGGACGGGCCGTGGCGCAGCTTGGTTAGCGCGTCTGACTGGGGGTCAGAAGGTCGCCGGTTCGAATCCGGCCGGCCCGACCGATGAGAGGAACGACGGAGACCATGCCGGCATCCTCCGCTGTCCTGACCGTCCCCAATGTCCTGTCGCTGACGCGGATCGTCATGATCCCGGTCTTCTGCTGGCTGGCGGCGAACGAAGAGACCCGGCTGTGGGGGATCTTCCTGTTCGCGGTCACCGTCAGCACCGATTGGGTGGACGGGTACGTCGCGAGGAGGACAGGCCAGGTGAGCGAGCTGGGTCGGATCCTCGATCCGGTCGCCGACCGGCTCGCGATCGCTGCCGGATTGCTGACGTTCGCGATCTCCGGCATCTTCCCGTTCTGGGCGGCCCTGTTGATCCTCCTTCGGGACGTCGCGGTCCTGCTGGGGGGCGCCGGGTTGCTCTGGGGGAGGGACATCCGGGTCGAGGTGAGGTGGATCGGGAAGATCGCGACCGCTTCCCTCATGATCGCGATCACGTGGATCGCCTGGGGCAACGCCGGAGGTCCGTTCGGAGAAGTGCTCCTGGTGGGGGGATGGCTCGCCTTCGTGGTCGGGATCGTCGAGTACTACATCGCGGCCGGCCTCTATGCGATCGACGTCCGCGACGCCCTCGCGGCCCGCGGGATGCTGGAAGAGTAGAAGCCGGAAGCGCACGACCTGAGGGATCGAAGCCAAGGGGGTCACCGCCGAGGGATCAGGTCAGGAGAGCAAGCCGAAGATCGAAGGAGGACGGAGTGGAGTTCCCGGAGGACCTGCGGTATTCGCGGGAGCACGAGTGGGCGAGGTCGGAGAACGACGGACGTGTTCGCGTCGGCATCACCGACTTCGCGCAGGATGCGCTCGGTGACGTCGTGTACGTGGACCTCCCGGAGCCCGGCACGCAGGTCTCCGCCGGGCAGCCCTTCGGCGAGGTCGAATCAACGAAGTCCGTCTCGGACGTGTACGCACCCGTGTCGGGGACCATCGTGGAGCGGAACGGGGCCCTCGAGGACAAGCCCGAGCTCGTGAACGAGGAGCCCTACGGCAACGGGTGGCTCGTGGCGATCGAGCCGTCGGAGGCTGCCGAGCTCGAGCAGCTCCTCGACGGCAGCGCGTACAAGGAGCACGTCTCCGGCGCGTAAGCGGTCTTTGCCGCCCACGTCTCGACCCTCGACCGATGCTTCAGTCCAGGTCGAGGGTGACGGCGCACCTTGGTCGAGGGTGATGCGTCCTCGCACTCGAGGGTTGACCGAAGGCGCGGTTGACCCTCCTCACACCCTGCGATAACGTCCACGGCGCATCGAGGTCCACGGTTGCGCGCGATCTTCGACCTTCGACCCGACATCGGACCAGAGGGGAAGCTGACGGTGTTCTGTACGCGTTGTGGACATCCCAACCGCGACGACGCGCGCTTCTGCGCCGAGTGCGGAGCTCCTCTGCAGGATGACTCGACGGTCACCCTCACGCCGGTCGAATCCGAAGAGGACGACAAGGAGTTCCCGTTCCCGGAGGATGAGCTGGAGCCAGGGCAAGCGCTCCTTCAGGTCAAGCGTGGGCCGAACGCGGGATCGACGTTCCTGCTCGATGCGGACTCGACCACCGCCGGACGGAACACGAACAGCGACGTGTTCCTCGACGACATCACCGTGTCCCGGGCCCACGCCACCTTCGAACGCCGTCCGGGCGGCGAGTGGTTCGTGCGTGACGGCGGGAGCCTCAACGGGACCTACGTGAACGGAGAACAGGTCGACGAGACCAAGCTCGCGACGGGTGATCAGGTGCAGATCGGACGGTTCCGACTGACGTTCTTCCAGGCAGGGGAGTGAGGTGCAGATGGCCGGCACGCGCAACTACCAGTCGATCGGTGAGGTCCTCGTGTCGGTGAAGACCGAGTTCCCGGACATCACCATCTCGAAGATCCGGTTCCTCGAGGCGGAGGGCCTGATCGAGCCCGAACGGACGCCGTCCGGCTACCGGAAGTTCTACGGACACGACGTCGAGCGTCTGAAGTCGATCCTCCGGATGCAGCGGGACGAGTACCTGCCGCTCAAGGTGATCAAGGAACGGCTGCTCAGCCAGGACGCCGGTGCCGGCGACGTGGATGCATCCGCCGACGGTGACGCCGGGACGGACGAAGAGTCCTCGTTGGTCGAGGAGATCGCCGACGCCCCGACCGGCCTCCAGATGTCGCTCGAAGAGATGTCGACGGCGACGGGCATCGACAGGGACCGGATCAAGGAGCTCGAGGCGTTCGGGATCATCTCCTCCCACGGCCCGGAGGGCGCCCGGTACTACGACGGCGACGACTTCGTCATCCTGTCCATCGTCAAGGACTTCTTCCGGTACGGGATCGAGGCGAGGCACCTCACCATGTACAAGCATTTCGCCGATCGAGAGTCCTCGTTCTTCGATCAGATCGTCGCTCCGACACTTCGTCAGAAGAACCCCGACGCGCGCCGGACCGCCGCCCAGACGCTCGCGAACCTCTCCTCCACGTCTCGGAAGTTCAAGCAGGCCCTGCTCCGAACCAACCTGCGCGACCACCTTCGCAGCGCGTGAGGCGTCGCGCCGCCCGGGGCGCGGCCGCCGTGCTCCCTCTCCTGCTGCTGTTCGCCCACGCGTCGGCACTGGGTACGCTCGCTCCGCAAGCGGCCCCGCCGCCGACTCCGGTGCCTCCCAACGGCTCGCCGTCGCCGTTCGTGTCCAGGTTGACCGTGCCCCGGGATCCGATCCCGGTGCCGAGTGTTGAGGCGTCGGCTGCGATCCTCGTGGACCTCGGCGCGGGACAGGTCCTATTCGGGAAGGCATCCGATCGGGCGCGGCCGGTGGCCAGCCTGACCAAGATCATGACGGCGTTGGTCGTGTTGGAGAACGAGGAGGGGCACCTGGATCGGACGATCCGGATCCACCCCGATGCCGTCTTCGGGCGCAACGACTACGGCGCGGGATCGACCCTCGGGCTCCGAGCGGGCGAGGGCGTGTCCGTCCGTGACCTGCTGGCAGGGCTGCTGCTCGGATCCGCGAACGATGCGGCCGAGGCCCTCGCGATCGAGGAGTCGGGCAGCGTCCCGGCGTTCGTCCGACGGATGAACGCGCGCGCGAAGGCACTGGGCATGACCCGAACGCGCTTCGCATCTCCCCACGGGCTCGACGACCGAGGTCGCTCGTCTCCCGCCGACCTCGTGGTGCTGCTGCGCACGGCGATGCGAGACGGCACGTTCCGAGATCTGATCGGTCGCCGGTTCGCCGTCGTGCGCTCGACCTCGGCCCGTCCCCGGAGGATCCAGAACCGCAACGTCTTGCTCTGGCTCTACGCGGGCGCCTCCGGCGTCAAGACCGGATCCACCGCGAGCTCCGGCTTCTGCCTGATCGCAACGGCCCGTCGAGGCGAGCGAGAGCTTGCCGTCGTCCTGCTCGGTGGCCGTGACGAGGTCTTCTCGGATGCGGCGGCGCTCCTCAACCACGGGTTCGCGGCGTACGAGCGCCGGGCACTCGTCGGGGAGGGGGAGCCTCTGGGGAGCGTACGCATCCGTGGCGGGGAGGTGCCCGTCGTGGCGGGCGCGGGCCTGGAGGCGCTCGTCTCGGTCGAGGGGAGCGATCCGGTCGAGCGGATCCTCAAGTCGTCGCCGGGTGCCGCGTACCCACCGCCGAGCGGCTCCGTGGTCGGCTCGCTGCGATTGACTTCCTCCGGTGCGACCCTCGGAAGGGTTCCCATCGTCGTTGCGGACCTCGTCGTGCCCGAGGAGCCCGCGGGCTCCTGGTGGGGCCGAGCCGCCGCTGCCGTGTCGGGCGCCGTCGCGACGGTCGTCGACGCCCTCCTCGGATAGATCGGCGCGACCGCTCGGGCCGGGTCCCTGCCGGTGGCCGAGCTGCTGTTAGGCTCCCGAGCCGATGACGGAGCTCGCTCGCGTGCTGTTCGGCCGCGAGGACATCCGCCGCCGGGTGGAGGAGCTCGGCCGCACGATCACCGGGGACTACGTGGGGCGGGAGCCCGTCCTGATCTCGGTGCTCAAGGGCGGCACGGTGTTCCTCGCAGACCTCATCCGGCAGATCCCCTTGCCGCTCGAGACCCACATGATGGCCATCAGTCCCTACGGGGGGGCCGAGGAGTCGATGGGCCGGGTCCGGATCCTCCTCGATGTCGAAGTCGATCTCACCGACCGGGACGTGCTCCTCGTGGAGGACATCGTCGACACCGGCCTCACCCTTTCGTACCTGCTATCGATCCTGCGGGCTCGCCGTCCCGCCTCGCTCGAGCTGTGCACCCTGCTCGACCGCTCGGTCCGGCGGATCGTGCCGCTGCATCCCCGATACGTGGGGTTCGACTGCCCGGACAGCTTCGTGGTCGGCTACGGGCTCGACTTCGACGAGCGCTACCGGAACCTGGCCGACATCCTGGAGATCTCAGATACGAACGCGCTCAAGGCGGACCCGGAGGCGTTGCTCTCGCATCTCGTTGCGACCGGTTAGGTTGCGCTCTGTCGCGGGCCCCTCGTACAGTGCCAGCACGACGATGATCGAGATGCAGCTTGAGGGCGTTCGAGTGGAGCTTCCGACGAACCAACCCATCGTCCTGCTCCGCGAGAGGGACGGCGAGCGGTACCTCCCGATCTGGATCGGCGCATCCGAGGCGGCAGCGATCGCGCTCTCCTTGCAGGGGGTGCAGACACCCAGGCCGATGACCCACGATCTGATGAAGAACATGCTCGAGGACCTCTCGGTCGCCGTCCAGAAGATCGTCGTCACCGAGCTGCGGGACTCCACGTTCTACGCCACCATCGAGCTGCAGCGGAACGGGGACCGCTACGAAGTGAGCTCTCGGCCGTCGGATGCGATCGCGTTGGCGGTGCGGCTGTCGGTCCCGATCTTCGCGAGCGAGGACGTCCTGGACGAGGCCTCGATCCTGATCCCCGGCGAAGAGGAAGAAGAGGTGGAGAAGTTCCGCGAGTTCCTCGACAACGTGACGCCGGAGGACTTCAACCCCGAGGGGACGCCGGAGGCCTGACGGGAACCGGTGTCCAAGGGCGATTCGGCGTCGAGGTGGAGCGGCTCAGCCGTAGAAGAAGACCGTGACCCAGAGGTAGCCGGTGGCGTCGCGGTAGGTCCCGATCGCTGTCCTGCGGAAACGACTATTGAGGATGTTGGACCGGTGCATGGGGGACTTCATGAAGGCGTCCTGCAGCCCGCCGATCGTGCCGCCGGTCCCGCCCACGTTCTCGCCCCAAGTCGACCACTTGACCCCCTTCAGATAGAACGAGGACGGGTTCGCGGTGTGGAAGATGTAGCCCTTGTTCGCCATCGCGATGCTGTGTTTGCGGGCGAGCTTGGACATCGTGTAGTGGATGTCGACCTTGCGCACGCCGAAGTTCAGGCGGCTGTGGTTGGTGGCCTGGTACACCTTCGCTCGAGGGGCGAGGGTCGCCGCGTGCGCCGGGGAAGGGGCGAGTGCGGTGAATGCCGTCAAGAAGCTCGCCGCGAGGGCAACTCTGGCCAGTGCGTTCCGCGTTCTCATGATGGTCGTCTTCCCTCGGGTGCTCGTCGCCAGCCTTCGATACCTTTGTGCGGGTAGTCCTTTCATCGACCCGGATCCGACGAACCTTGAGCCCATCCGGAGCACGGGAACCACGAGGTCCGTTGACACCCGGCCCCTCTGGACCTACGCTGCGACGACACGGTCGTAATTACGGAGTTGTGATGAGCGAAGAGGGCTATCGGGTTCCAGACGTCTGCCGGATCGTCGGCATCAGCTATCGACAGCTGGATTACTGGGCCCGGACGGAACTCGTGACCCCCTCGATCCGCGACGCCCACGGCTCCGGGACCCAGCGGCTCTACTCGTTCCAGGATCTCGTGTCCCTCAAGGTGATCAAGAAGCTCCTCGACACCGGCGTGTCCTTGCAGCGCGTCCGGAAGGCCGTCGAGCACCTGAAGTCGATGAAGCGCCGGCCGCACGGGGTCACGCTGATGTCGGACGGTCGCGGGGTCTACGAGGCGCACTCGCCGGAGGCGGTGATCGACCTCCTGCAGAAGGGGCAGGGTGTGTTCGCGATCGCCCTCGACCAGGTATGGATCGATCTGGAGGGGACCATCTCCAAGGACAAACGGGCGGCCGCAGGAGGCTCGTGAGCGCGCGAGCCGATGCCCCAGCCGCATCGAGAGGGGAGTCTCTGCCCAAGAGCGACACCGTCCGCTTCGCTCATGCGTCCGAGCGACAGTTCGCGCAGCTCCTCGACTTCTACGGGATCTCCTGGGACTACGAGCCCACCTCCTTCGACATCGAGTGGGACCGCGACGGACACGTCGTCCGCCGATTCACGCCGGACTTCTTCCTCCCGGAGTTCGATCTCTACATCGAGATCACGACACTGAATCAGAAGCTGGTGACCAGGAAGAACAGGAAGGTCCGCCAGCTCCGTGAGCGTTACCCGGAGATCCGGTGCAAGGTGTTCTACCAGCGGGACTACCTCTCGCTCGTCACCAAGTACGGCCTCGAGGACCGCTCCGGCTGAGGCGCGACCTCCCCGTAGACTGCCCGGCGTGAAGTTCACCCCGCACACGGGATCCGAGGTCGAGGAGATGCTCTCGGCGATCGGTGTCTCGTCGCTCGACGGGCTGTTCGACCAGATCCCATCCACCGTGCGTCTCGAGGGACCCCTGGGGCTCCCCGAGGGTGTCTCCGAGCTCGAGATCGTGGAGGAGCTCGGGCGTCTCGCCTCCCGCAGCCGTCACCTGGACGACCTGGTCTGCTTCGCAGGCGCAGGTGCGTACGACCACTACATCCCGTCCGCGGTCTGGGCCCTGGCCGCCCGGTCCGAGTTCTCGACCGCGTACACCCCCTACCAGCCCGAGCTCTCGCAGGGCATCTTGCAGGCGCTCTTCGAGTTCCAGTCGATGGTCTGCGAGCTCACCGACCTCGAGGTGTCCAACGCCTCCCTCTACGACGGTGCGACGGCGCTGGTCGAGGCCGTGAACATGTCTCGAACGGCCGATCGACCTCGGGTCCTGGTGTCGGAAGGGGTCGACCCTCGGCTCACGGAGACGCTCCGAACCTACGGACGAGGCTCCGGGTACGAGCCGGAGGTCTTCCCGGGGGAAGGGGGAGAGGGGGTTCGCCGGAGGTCGGCGACGACGTCGCAGCGGTCATCGTTCAGCACCCCAACGTCCTCGGGATCCTGGAGCCGGCGTCGGAGCTGTTCGTCGCCGCACGCGAAGGTGGCGCGAGAGCGATCCAGGTGTTCGACCCCTTGTCCCTCGGTGTGTTGTCGCCACCGGGCCAGCTCGGCGCGGACATCGCGGTCGCGGAAGGGCAATCCCTCGGCAACCATCTCGCGTTCGGCGGACCCTATCTCGGGCTGATCGCGGCTCGGATGTCGGACGTGCGGCGGATGCCGGGGCGCATCGTCGGCGAGACCGTGGATGTCGACGGGGCGCCCGGGTACGTCCTCACGCTCCAGGCACGTGAGCAGCACATCCGCCGGGAGAAGGCCAACTCCAACATCTGCACGAACCAGACGCTGATGGCGATCGCCGCCACGATCTACCTGGGGTGGCTCGGGCCCGAAGGCCTGGTCGAGCTGGGCCGGCAGTGCGCGGCGAAGGCCTCGTACGCCGCGGAGAGGCTCGCGGGGCTCCCAGGGGTGTCTCTCCTTCATCCCGACGCCCCGTTCTTCAAGGAATTCGCTCTTCGGGTCCCGGGCGGTGCCGATCGGGTGGTCGAGAGGCTGGTGGAGCACGGCTACCTAGGCGGCGTCGCTTTCTCCCAGGCAGGCGAGGACGTACTGCTCGTCGCGGTCACGGAGCGGAGGACGCGGGCGCAGATCGACGGGCTCGTGACCGCCATGGAGACGGTGCTGGCGGCGTGACGGCGACCGGAGCACCGATCAGGCCCCAGGGACCGCCCGGGGACGGAACGATCCTCGATCGTTCCGTCCCCGGGCGACGCGCCTGGAGCCTGCCGCCTCTCGACGTGCCCGAGGCGCCGATCCCGGAGGCGCACGCTCGGGCTCTCGGCCCCGGTCTGCCGGAGGTGGGGGAGGTGGACCTGGTTCGCCACTACACGGGGTTGGCACAGATGAACTACGGCCTCGACACCGGGATGTATCCGCTCGGCTCCTGCACGATGAAGTACAACCCGAAGGTCGCAGAGACGATCGCGGCCCTGCCGGGCTTCCAGCGACTCCACCCTTTGCAGCCCGACTCGACGACCCAGGGCGCGCTGGAGCTCCTCTGGAAGCTCGAGCGGGCGCTCTGCGAGATCACCGGGATGGCCCGAGCCACGCTGCAGCCGCCCGCGGGCGCGTGCGGGGAGATGACGGGCCTCCTGTTGATGCGGGCCTACCACGACGACCGTGGCGACGCCCGCCGTCGCGTGATCATCCCGGATTCCGCGCACGGGACGAACCCGGCGAGCGTGCGCCTCGCCGGGTTCGAAGCGGTCCCGGTCCGTTCGGACGCCCGTGGGCTGGTGGACGTGGGAGCGCTCTCCAAGCTGGTCGACGAGTCCGTCGCGGGTCTGATGCTGACCAACCCCAACACGCTCGGGCTCTTCGAAGAGGAGATCGACGAGATCGCCGCCACGATCCACGGCGTTGGTGGGCTCCTCTACTACGACGGGGCCAACCTCAACGCGATCCTGGGCCGCTGCCGGCCGGGAGACATGGGGTTCGACATCGTGCACATCAACACCCACAAGACCTTCGCGACGCCGCACGGGGGAGGAGGTCCGGGCGCAGGCCCGGTGGGCGTGACGGAGGAGCTGGTCCCGTACCTCCCCGCTCCGACGGTCCAGCGAGCGGAGGACGGCACCTTCTCCCTCGAGCGAGGAGGAGAGCGCTCGATCGGCCGCATGCACGGGTTCCACGGCAACGTCGGGATCCTGGTGCGTGCGTACTCCTACGTGTTCCTCCACGGGTCCGACGGACTGAAGGCGGTGAGCGAGCTGGCGGCGCTGAACGCCAACTACCTCGCCCATCTCGTGAAGGACGACTTCCCCCTCGCTCATCCGGACATGCGTCCGATGCACGAGTTCGTCGCGACGGCGAAACCGCTTCGCGAGGCGACAGGCGTCAAGGCGATGGATGTCGCGAAGCGCGTGATCGACCTCGGCTTCCATCCGTCGACGGTGTATTTCCCGCTCGTCGTGGAGGAGGCCATGATGGTCGAGCCCACGGAGACCGAGTCCAAGGCGACGCTGGAGTCCTACGCGCGAGCGCTGCGGCAGGCAGCCCAGGAGGCCCGTGAGCACCCGGAGACCCTCCGAGAGGCGCCGGTGACGACCCCCGTCCGCCGCCTCGACGAGGCGAGGGCCGCACGAGCTCTCAAGCTGCGCTGGTAGCGCTCCCGACTACCTTCACACGGGTATCCGCAGCTAGTCGTCTTTGACCAGTTTCCTCTCAAGCCTGCTCGCCTGATGCCGATGTTCGGTGGCAGAGGCGGCCGAGGAAGCCGCCCGCGGCTAAGGAGGCGCAGCGATGAGACGAGGTCTGGTGAAGACCGTCAAGGTCTTCGGACTCACCCTCGCCCTCTCCGTCGTGCTGGCGGCAGTGGCGCCCAGCGCACATGCCACCTGGACCCCCCGTCTCGACATGCTCCGGTGGATGAACAACGCTCGGAGCAGCAGCGGATCGGTGGTCCTGGATCGGGGATGGCGACTTCGCCAGCTGGCGGATGATCACAGCAGGCAGATGGCCAACGCCGGTCAGATCTACCACACGACTTCCCTCGGCTCCAAGCTCACATTCGTGTCATGGAGCGTGGCGGGGGAGAACGTAGGGGCCGGGGGCAGCATGCGGTCGCTGTTCGACGCGTTCATGAAGAGCGACGTGCACCGGGACAACATCCTGAGGCGTGGCTTCCGCCGCGTCGGGATCGGGGTCTACGCCGCCGATGGGTTCGTCTGGGTGACGTTGATCTTCGTCGGCTGACGATCTGACACGAGGAACGAGAAAGGGGCGGGATCCCGATGGGATCCCGCCCCTTCCCTTCTGCGACTGCTCGATCTACGCCGCCTCACGCTCCTGCCGGCGCCTGCGGGTCGACGCGACCACGGTCACGCCGATCCCGAACAGGACGATCGTGATGAGCCCCAGCCTTCCCGCGTCCGAGCCCGTGAACGGGGTCGGCGGGTTGTTCGGCGGGTTCGGCGGGTTCGTGCCGAGGATCGGGCTCACCGTGGCGTCGTCGTCGGCGCTCACCGAACGACCGAGGATGTCCTCGCCCGCGGCGGTGCCGACGTTGGTGACGATCTCGTCACCGACCACGAAGTCGTGCGTCAGCGTCACGGACTCGCCCGGCTCGAGCTCCGCGATGTCCCCGATGTGACCCAGGATGTCGTCGTCGACGCTGATGTCGTACAGCGTGGTGTCGCCGGTGTTCGTGATGACGTAGGTGAAGGTCACCGTCGTGCCGACCGGGACGACCTCCTCGTCGACCGTCTTCACGATGTCGATGGCCGGGCTGATGATGTCCACGATGTGGTCATCGGTGGCCTCGACCTCGTTGCCACCCTCACCCTCCACCGTGTCGCCACGAACGGTGGCGGTGTTCGGGATCGGGTCCGGGTCCTCCTCGGTGACCAGGTGCGTGCAGCTGAAGGTCCACACCTCGCCGACCGCCATGCTGGCGTCGACCTCTTCGCCCGGCTCGATCGTGCCGGGGTCGCAGATCGGGTCGCTGAGCTCGACGTCGAACAGCTCGACCTCACCGGTGTTGGTGACCTCGAACGTGTAGGTGATCGTGTCACCGCGGTGCACGAGGTCCGGCCCGTCCTTCACGAGGTCGATCTCCGGGACCAAGCAGGTCCGTCGCAGCAGCTCGCCGTGGTCGTCACGTCTCTTCGGAGTCCACCCCGAGCGCCGTGGCGGTCACCGAGTTGGGGACCGGGTCCGGGCTCTCCTCGGTGACCTCGTAGTGAAGTCATGGGACTCCGAGGCACCGACCGCCAAGTTATCGGCGAAGTCAGCCGACAGGTCGCCGAGCACAGTGTCCATGACGGTGATGTCTCGAGGTCCTCGTCGCCGGTGTTGGTGACCGTGATCGTGTAGGTGATCGCGTCACCCACCTGCGCGAACGGCTGCAGGTCTTCGTGACCGTGATCTCCGGGTTCAGGATGTCCGTGTCGCAGCTGGCCGTGGTCGTCACGCTCTTCACGAGTCCACACCCGAGCGCCGTCGCGGTCACCGAGTTGGGGACCGGGTCCGGGCTCTCCTCGGTGACCTCGTAGGTGAAGTCATGGGATTCCGAGGCACCGACCGCCAGCTTATCGGCGAAGTCAGCCGACAGGTCGCCGAGCACTGTGTCCATGACGGTGACGTTCTCGAGGTCCTCGTCGCCGGTGTTGGTGACCGTGATCGTGTAGGTGATCTCGTCACCCACCTGCGCGAACGGGTGCAGGTCTTCGTGACCTGATGTCCGGGTTCAGGATGTCCGTGTCGCAGCAGTGCCGTGGTCGTCACGTCTCTTCAGGAGTCCACACCCGTGGCCTCGCGGTCACCGAGTTGGGGACCGGGTCCGGGCTCTCCTCGGTGACCTCGTAGGTGAAGTCATGCGATTCCGAGGCACCGCCGCCAGCTATCGGCGAAGTCAGCCGACAGGTCGCCGAGCACTGTGTCCATGACGGTGACGTTCTCGAGGTCCTCGTCGCCGGTGTTGGTGACCTGATCGTGTAGGTGATCGCGTCACCCACCTGCGCGAACGCGGTGCAGGTCTTCGTGACCTCGATGTCCGGGTTCAGCACTCTGGTATCACAGTCATCGGTCGCGTCGACGCCGGTCGAGGAGATGACGCCGTTGGCCTCGACGGTGACCACGTTGTGGATATCCGCCGGGCCCGTGGTCTCATGCTCGACCGTCGCCGAGTCGGAGTCGCCCGGCGCGAGCGTGTCCACGAATTCATCCGAGAGGTCGCCGAGGATGGTGTCCTCGACGGTGATGTCCTCGAGCGTTTCGTTCCCGGTGTTCGTGATGATGATCTCGTACGTGATCGTGCCGCCTTCCAACACGAACTCGTCGCACGTCTTCAGGATCGTCGATCGCGGGCGCGGCCTCGATGCCGCCGACCTGCTTCATCGGAACGGTCTCCTGGCCGACGCTGATCCTGTCGCCGCCGACGATCCGGGCGGCGTCGATCGAGTTCAGGATGTTCCCGGTCGGAGTCCCTCCCACCTCGCACGCGAGATGGACGGTGATGACGAACGATCGCCGTCTCCCCGGCGCTGAGGTTCGAGACCGTGAACTGGCTCTTGACCTCGTCGTAGCCAGCGGTGTCCAGGGTCTCGTTGTTCTGGACGACGGTCTCGTTCCCGTCGAGGTCGACGTTGCCGTCGTCAGGGGAGTTGATGCCCCAGCTGACGATGTCGTCGAAGCCGATACCGGGCTGACCCGTCGTCTCGGCACCGAAAGACATGTCGAGCTGCACCGAGCCAGTCCCTTCCGCGTCCGCTGCGACGCTCGACCTGCCACGAAGAAGGTCACGAGGTCGCCGCACGCGAAGTCGCCGCCCTCCAGCGACTCGACGACCCCGTTGACCTTGCTGATGTTGCGGTTGTCGTACCCGAACTGGGGGCGGCCGCCGAGACCGGTCGAGTGGTCGTAGGTGAAGGGCCCGGCAGCGACGAAGTCCAGGGTGACGTCGCCTCCGTGCAGGCCTCCGTGGCTCAGGATCCCGCCGGTGCGGCCCGAGCTGGCGGTCTTCAGCTGACTCTTGCTAGGCGCAGTTCGAGACGTCGTGGCTGTCCCACCGTCCCGTGTGTCGCCACTCTTCTGGTCCGTGGACGGAGCCTTCGGGGCCGGCTGTGCCGACGGCAGCGCGGTGCTGCGATCGGCGCCGTCCGCCCAGGCGGTCAACGAACTGCCCTGTCCGAGCGCGAGCGCGAACAGGACCACGAATGAAACGAACGAGGCGAGCCCGCGGCGGCTGCCGCGGCTACGCCGACTGGATCTGGTTCCCATCCCGTACCTCCCCAACTGGTGTGGTGCGCTTCACTTGACCTATAGACCCGGCCCCCGCCCTACGGCGGGAACTGTGGTCCGCTGCAGAGACCGTAGCTCCCTCGACCGGGGGACAGCATCGGGCGAATGGCCTGAGCTATCCGCGTCCGAAGGTGTAGGCCGTTCGGGGAGAACGCGCCTGCTGGCGCCGCGCCACGGCTCAGTGGATCCTTGGTTCTGGTTCCCACCCTCCACCCCCGTGGTCGGTCTGCCCTGCGTCTCGATGGCCCCTCGTACGGACCCCCACGCCCTACGGTGTAGATCGTGGTCCTCCGTCCCGACGGTATCTCCCTCACCCGGGGGACACCATCGGGCTTATGGCCCGGCTCCGTTCGGACTGAACGTCCTAGTCCGTTCGGAGGAGTCCGATTGTGAATGAAGTTCCCAGATTGCACAAGACAGAAACGTGGTGGCGCTGTGGCGAATGTGTGAGCGGGCCCCTTCGGGGCCCGCTCTCGTGCTCAGTTCGTGCTCGCGGCCTTGCCTGTCCTCACGCTCGCGACCGCTTACGGGAAGTCACGAGGAGGACAGCCCCGAGGGTTACGAGAGCCAGGATCCACGCTCCGAGACTGGCTGTCGCTGATCCAGTGAACGCGCTGCCGCCGCCTGCGCCGCCGCTGCCATCACTACCGCCCCCGCCGGAGACCACGGTCACCGTCGCGCTGTCCAGCGCCTCCACGGAGCCGCCCAGGCGGTCCTCGCCCGAGGCGGTGCCTTCGTTCGTGATGGGGGAGGAGCCGAGCGTGATCTCGGCCGTCAGCTCGACGGTGGCTCCCACCGCCAGGGTGGCGATGTCACCGATGTGATTCAGCTTGTCGTCATCCACGGACACATCGAACAGGGGAGTGTCTCCGGTGTTCGTCACGGCGTAGGTGTAGACGATGATCGTCCCGGCCGGTCCGGCGGTCGGAGTGGCGGTCTTCTCCAGTTCGATGCTCGGGTGCAGCACGTCCACGTCGTGGGTGTCCGTATCCGAGACCGTGCCGCCTTCGTGATCACCGGTGACCGTCGCCTGATTGTGGATCACGCTGCCGTCACCGGCGGTGACCTCGTGATCACAGGTGAAGCTCCATTCCTCGCCGATCGCGAGGGTCGTGTCTCCATCCGCGTCGTCGACGAGTGCCGGTGGCCCGTCGCACTTGGGATCGGACAGGGTGACGTCCGTGAGATCCACGCTTCCGTTGTTCCGCGCGATGAAGACGTAGGCGACCGTGTCACCTACGTGTGCGGCCGAGGGTCCACCCTTCAGCAACCGGATCCGCGGCACGCATGCGACCTCGTCGGTGACCTCGGCGTGGTTGTCGTCCCCGACGTTGTCGGCCGGCTCGTTCGTGCCCTCGACATCCACGGCGTTCGTGATCGTGCCGCAGGCGTCGCCGCTCACGATGACACGGACCGTGATCGACTCCGATTCACCCGGGCCGAGCGTGATGGGGCCACATCGGACCTCCGCGTAGGGCACGCCGCCCGGCAAGACGGAGCTGGTCACGTCACAGAGCACGCCATCGAAGACGGGGAAGGGCACCCCGACGTTCACGGCTTCCGCGGGCACCACGTCGACGAGTTCCACCCCGGTGGCTTCCTCGTCGCCGGTGTTGGTCACCGTGATCGTGTAGTGGAAGTCGTCACCCTCCTCCAGGACCCCGTCGGCATCGGAGGTCTTGGTGACCTGGAGATCCGGAGGGGTCGCCTCGCCGCAGTCGACGGTGTTGGTGACGTCGTTGGACGAGTTGTTCTCGGTTGCCCCGCCGGTCTCGTTGGATGCGGAGATGTCGGCACTGTTGACGATCGAACCGCAGAAAGCTTCGTCCACGGTCACGGTGATGTCGACCGAGATGCTCGCGCCGGCGCCGATCTCACCGAGATCGCATGTCACGAGACCTGCATCCTCGGCGCAACCGGGGTCGGCTCCGACGAACGTGACCCCTGGGGGCAGCTGGTCGGTGATCTCGACGCCCGTCGCGTCGCCATCCCCATCGTTCGAGGCAGTGAGCGTGTACGTGATCGTGGCGCCGGCCAACACCGAGCCGTCCGGAGTGTTGGCCTTGACGACGGTCACGTCCGGCTCCGGTTCGGTCACCACGTCGTTCCAGCAGAAGGCGAGGTGACTCAACCCGTAGAAGCCGCCAGACGCCTTCTGCGGTGTGTGCACGTTGAGGTCGCCCGTGTTGCCCGCCGGATAACTGAAGAGGTTCCCGCCGCTCGGGCCGCCCTTGGCGTAGACCCCGTTGATCGGGAGGTTCGACGACCAATCGGCGAACCCGGTCGGGTTGTTGTAGCCGCTGACGGTGACCGTCACGCCACCGCCCGAGACCTGTCCGTTCCCCGCGATCGAGATCCCGTGGTCGAAGCCGAGCTCGCCGCAGTCGTTACTGGAGGACTGGGTGTCGATGACGACCGGCGTGACGCCGTCGCCAGAGGGGGGTCCGGGCCTGTCGGGCGGGGGGACCGCTCCGGCGACCAGCATGCCGGCCTGTCCCACGGCCAGCATCGCCACGATCATCGACCCGAAGACCATCCTTCGTCGGCCATCGGCCCGGTGCCTGGCTCTCCTCATGTCTCCTCCTGGTTCCGCTCTCGCGGGAAGTCGGTACCTGTGTTCTCAAGGTCTGTCGGCCGCTTGACCCACACACCCTACGAGGCACGGGGGAGCGGAACATCGGTCGAACGGTGCAGGACCTTCGGCCCGAGCGAGCTTGGCATCAGCATCCCGTCGAAGCAACAACGTGAGCACGTCGAGGTGATCGCGGAAGCTCTCGCAGCTGCCGAGTGCCTATGAAACAGGACATGAAAGGAGGGGGGATCGAGGCGCTCCGCAGGCGTCCCCGGCCAAGGTTACATAATGAACGTTATCGGGGAAGGCGTCGGAACGGGTCGAAGGTGAGCCGCCGGTTCAGGTGCCGACGTAGGCCGCGAGGTGCTCGCCGGTGAGCGTGGAGCGGGCTGGCGACGAGGTCGGCGGGTGTGCCCTCGAAGACGATCCGGCCGCCGTCGTGGCCGGCGCCGGGGCCGAGGTCGATGATCCAGTCGGCGTGCGCCATGACCGCCTGATGGTGCTCGATGACGATGACCGACTTGCCGGAGTCGACGAGCCGGTCGAGCAGGCCGAGCAGCTGCTCGACGTCGGCGAGGTGCAAGCCGGAGGTGGGCTCGTCGAGGACGTAGACGTCACCCTTCTCGCCGATGTGCGCAGCCAGCTTCAGCCGCTGCCGCTCGCCGCCGGACAACGACGTCAGCTGCTGGCCGAGGCTGATGTACCCCAGCCCGACGTCGGTGAGCCGGTCGAGGATCTTGTGGGCGGCCGGCGTGCGTGCGTCGCCGGCGTCGAAGAACCCATCGGCCTCGGTCACCGACATCGCGAGCACCTCGGCGATGTTCCGCCCGCCCAGCGTGTACTCGAGCACCGCCGCCTGGAACCGCTTCCCCTCGCACTCCTCGCAGATGGATTCGACGGTCGCCATGACGCCCAGGTCGGTGTAGATCACGCCGGCGCCGTTGCAGGTGGGACAGGCGCCTTCGGAGTTGGAGCTGAACAGCGCCGGCTTCACACCGTTCGCCTTGGCGAACGCCTTGCGGATCGGGTCCAGGAGGCCCGTGTACGTCGCCGGGTTGCTCCGTCGGGAGCCGCGGATCGCGCCCTGGTCGATCGCCACCACGCCGTCGCGGCCGGCGACCGAGCCGTTGATCAGCGAGCTCTTGCCGGAACCGGCGACACCCGTGATCACGCAGACCACGCCGAGCGGGATGTCGACGTCCACGTCCTGGAGGTTGTTCGTCGACGCGCCGCGGATCTCGAGCGTGCCGGACGGCGAACGCGCCGATCCCTTGAGGGTCGCCCGGTCGTCGAGATGGCGGCCGGTGATGGTGTCACTTCCCCTCAACCCCTCGACGGTTCCCTCGAAGCAGACGGTGCCGCCTTCCGTCCCGGCGCCGGGGCCGAGGTCAACGATGTGGTCGGCGATCGCGATCGTCTCGGGCTTGTGCTCCACGACGAGCACGGTGTTCCCCTTGTCCCGCAGTTGTTGCAGCAGGCCGTTCATCCGCTCGATGTCATGGGGATGCATGCCGATCGTGGGCTCGTCGAAGACGTAGGTGACATCGGTGAGCGACGAGCCGAGGTGGCGGATCATCCTGGTGCGCTGTGCCTCTCCCCCGGACAGCGTGCCGGACGGCCGATCGAGCGAGAGGTATCCCAACCCGATCTCCGCGAACGCGTCGAAGAGGTGTTGCAACCCGGTGAGCAGCGGGGCGACCGCCGGCTCGTCGAGACCCCGGATCCAGTCGGCCAGGTCGCTGATCTGCAACGAGCAGACGTCGGCGATGTTCTTCCCCGCGATCTTGGAGGACCGGGCCTCCTCGCTGAGTCGCGTGCCGTCGCACTCGGGACAGATCGTGAACGTCACTGCCCGTTCCACGAAGGCACGGATGTGCGGCTGCAACGCGTCGACGTCCTTGGACAGCATCGACTTCTGGATCCTCGGGATGAGCCCCTCGTACGTCAGGTTGATCCCGTCGACCTTGATCTTGGTCGGCTCCTTGTGGAGCAGGTCGTGTCGTTCCTTCTTGGTGTACTTGCGGATCGGCTTGTCCGGGTCGAAGAAGCCGGAGCCCCGGAAGATGCGGCCGTACCAGCCGTCCATGCTGTAGCCGGGGATCGTGAGCGCGCCCTGGTTGAGGGACAGGCTGTCGTCGTACAGGGCGGACAGGTCGAAGTCCGTGACCGACCCCATGCCCTCGCAGCGCGGGCACATGCCGCCCTGGTAGACGGCGTTGCGGACCACGATCCGCTCTCCCTCTCCTTTGTCGACCGTCATCGCACCGCTCGCCGTCCGCTTCGGGACGTTGAACGAGAAGGCGGTGGGCGGGCCGATGTGTGGCTCCCCCACCCGGCTGAAGAGGATGCGCATCATCGCATTGGCATCGGTCGCGGTGCCGACGGTGGAGCGCGGGTTCGAGCCCATCCGCTCCTGATCGACGATGATCGCCGTCGTCAGGCCTTCCAGGACGTCGACCTCCGGCCGCGACAGCGTCGGCATGAAGCCCTGCACGAAGGCGCTGTACGTCTCATTGATCAGCCGCTGGGATTCCGCGGCGATCGTGTCGAACACGAGCGAGCTCTTGCCCGAGCCCGAGATGCCGGTGAACACGGTCAGCCGGCGCTTCGGGATCTCGACGCTGAGATCCTTGAGGTTGTTCACACGCGCGCCCTGGACGCGGATCAGGTCGTGACCGTCGGCCCCGGGCCGCTGCTCAGGCGGCTTCTTGTCCGTCCTCGTAGCCACGTCGGCTAGCGCACCGCCTTCTTCACGAGCGCGGCGAGCTTCTTCTCGTCGGCCGGGGTCAGCTTCGTCAGCGCCCAGGAGGTCGGCCACATCGCGCCTTCGTCGACGTTCGCCGCCTCTTCGAAACCGAACGTCGCGTACCTCGACTTGAACTTGGCCGCGCTCTTGAAGAAGCAGACGACCTTGCCGTCCTTGGCGTACGCGGGCATCCCGTACCAGGTCTTCGGCCAGAGGTCAGGTGCGGCCGCGGTGATGATCGCATGGAGCCGCTTGGCCATCGCGCGATCGTTGCCCTTCATGTCGGCGATCGCCGCGAGGAGGTCGCGTTCCCCCTCCGCCCTATCCTTGGTGGCGCGCGCTTCCGCCTTCAGCTCCTGGGCCCGAGCCTTCATCGCTGCCCGCTCGTCGTCCGTGAATCCCTTGGTCGCGGTGGTCTTCTTGGCGGCCGTCTTCGTTGTCTTCTGTGCGCTCATCGTCCCCTCCTCTGCTCGCTCACTCACGGGTCTTGGATCAGCCCGAGCACGTTGCCATCGGGATCGGTGAAGGTCGCCACGAGGCGTCCTTCGGCGACGTCACGCGGGGGCTCCTTCACGGTGGCACCGGCGGCGGTCACCTCGGCCAGCTTGGCCTCGATGTCCGGCACGTGCCAATACGCCACGGGCGTGGTCATCCCCTGCGGCCCACCCTTCGGCACCAGCCCGATCTGCTGGCCCTCGGCCTCGTAGCCGACGTAGTAGGGACCGTCCGTCTGCGGCGGGAGGCCGAGCAACGCCGTGTACACCGCCTTGGCCGCCTCCAGGTCCGACACGGGATGCAGCACGGTCTTGATCCCTTGGGTCGAAGAGCCGGTCATGTCCACTCCTTTCGTGTCGTGGTGGTTCCCATGACGGTCAGGTTACCGGTGGCTCCGTCGCCGGTGCTTCTCGATTCCTGACCGGTCCGATCGCCGGACGGCTAGCGCAGTTGTTGGATGCGGATCAGGTTGCCGGCGGGATCGCGGAAGGCGCAGTCGCGGACGCCGTACGGTTGGTCGGTCGGCTCCTGGACGACCTCGGCGTCGCCCGCTTGCAACCGCTCGAAGGTCGCGTCGAGATCCTTGGTAGCCAGGTTGATGCTGGCGAAAGTCCCCTTGGCCATCATCTCGGCGATCGTGCGGCGCTCTTCGTCGGTGAGGCCGGGGGCGGCGGCCGGCGGGTACAGGACGATCGATGTGCCGGGCTGGTCGGGCGGACCGACCGTGATCCAGTGCATCCCGCCGTATTCGACGTCGTTGCGGACCTCGAAGCCGAGCGTGTCGCGGTAGAACGCGAGCGACCCGTCCGGGTCATCGTGCGGGAGCATCGTCGAGTGGATAGAGATGTCCATGGACGTCAGGCTAGTTGAGGCTCTGTCACGGGGGCTTCTCGATTCCTGATCGGTCTGGTCACCTGCTTCACGACGCACGGCGGGATCCCCGCCATCGCGCCGCCCGCTTCCTGACGCCGGTACATGCTGGGCGGCACGCCGACCAGCTCGGTGAAGCGGGTGCTGAAAGTCCCGAGCGACGAGCAGCCGACCTCGAAGCAGACCTCGGTAACGCTGAGCTCATCACGTCGCAGCAGCGCCATCGCGCGCTCGATCCGTCGCGTCATCAGGTAGCTGTACGGCGACTCCCCGTAGGCTCGGCGGAACTGGCGGCTGAGGTGCCCGGCCGACATGTGGACGCCCCGGGCGAGCGCCTCGACGTCCAGCGGCTGCGCGTACTCACGGTCGATCCGGTCGCGAACGCGGCGCAGCCGCGCGAGGTCGCGCAGATGCTGCGCCGCGGCGGGTCTGCTGGTCACCGGCGAATCGTGCCACATCGCTCCGGAGGCGCCCATCGCCGCTGGCGACCGACCCCGGTCCGCGCTCGCCCTAGCTCCGCCACCCGCGATACGGCCGGCCGAGAACCCTCAGCGCCACGCCCCAGCGGGTCACCAGCCAGAGCGCCTCGAAGACGATCGTGCGGGAGAGCTTGGACTGACCGTGCTCGCGTTCCCGGAAGGTGATCGGCACCTCGGCGAGGGTCCATCCCCGGAGCCAGGAACGCATGACGAGCTCGACCTGGAAGCCGTAGCCGTCGGCGTGGAACGGCTCCGCGACGAGGTCCTGGAGCAGCTCGCGGCGGTAGACGCGGTAGCCGCTCGTCGCATCGTGCACGGAGATCCCGAGCATCACGGAGGCGTACGCGTTGCCCATCCTCGACAGCGCGAGCCGTATGCGACTCCAGTTCGTCACCGAGCCACCCGGCACGTAGCGGCTCCCCACCACCAGGTGAGAGCGGCCCCGAGCAGCATCGAGCAGCGAGGCGAGCTGGGCGGGGTCGTGCGAGAGGTCGGAGTCCATCTCGACGATCAGGTCGTAGCCCTCGTCGAGCGCCCGGCCGAACCCCTCCAGGTAGGCGCTGGCGAGCCCGGATCGGGCCGGCCGCTCGACGAGCCGGAGCCGGGGCTCCCCCGCCATGAGCCCCCGGACGATCGCCGCCGTCCCGTCCGGGGAGGAGTCGTCCACGACGAGCACGTCGACGCCCCGAAGTCTCAAGACGCCGCCGACGACGTCATGGATCGTCTTCGCCTCGTCGTAGGTCGGGAGGATGACCAGTGTTCGTGTGTCGGGGCCGAGCGGCTCCGGTTCGGGGCGTGGGGCTCGCCTGCCTCGAGGAACCGCCGCCAGACCGATGACCAAGACGATCGAGAAGACGGGGAGCCAGTCGCCCCATCGAACGTAGAGCGTCCGTTCGGTCGATGCGCGGATGGTCTGTCTGATGAGCGCGGGCTCGAAGAGCTCCGTGACGTGTGACGTGCGTCCGCTCGGATCGACGAACGCGCTGATCCCGGACACGGCGGCGTGCACCACCCAACGGCCGTCCTCGATGGCGCGCATCCGCGACATCTGGAGATGCTGCGCGGACGCGGCCGTGTCGTCGTAGGACGCGTTGTTCGTGAGCACCACGAGGAACTGCGCACCCAACCGCACCAGCTCTCGGTCGAGCTGAGGGAAGCTGTTCTCGAAGCAGATGGGAGCCCCGAACGTTGGGAGCCCCGGCGCCTTCAGCGTGTACAGCCGTTCCCCCGGCGTCAGCTCGTACGCGATCTGATCGAGGGCGGAGATCCATCCGACGAGGGGCTTCCATGGGATGTACTCGCCGTACGGGACGAGATGGGTCTTCCGATACACGTCGACCACCTCTCCCCCGCCGTCGAAGACCACCGCTTGATTGAACAGCGTGTCGCCGGATGGATGCGCCGACCGGATGTCCCCGGACGTGGCTCCGGCCAGCACCGGGGCCCCGACATCGGCGATGCCGGCGCGGACCTCGTCGAGGATCTGGAGAGACCCCGGGTCGAGCGCGCTCTCCCCCCAGACGGCCAGGTCGGGAGGATCATCCTTCAACCTCTCATGCAACTCGAGGTTCAGCCTTGTGACCGCGATATCTCCTTCCTCTCTCGAACCCTCCCGAACCGCCGACCGGAAGTCGACCTGCATCGCGGCGACGTCGATCGACCGCCCGGCGGTGACGGCGAAGGGGATGACCACTGGTGCGAGTGCGGCGGCCAGGGCGAGTGCCACCCACGCGGCACGGCGCGCGAGCCCGCTGTTCGGACGTGGCGGCCTCGGCAAGCAGGGCCGCCGCGAACGCGACGGCGAACGTGACCCCGAAGACTCCCGCGACCACGGCGGCGCGAACGGTGATCGGGTTCGAAACCTGCGACACGCCGAGGGAGCCCCACGTGAACCCACCGAGCGGCCAGAGCCCACGGAGCCAATCGATGGCGGTCCAGGCGGCGGCCGCGCCGAGGGCGGTGAGGAGTGGACGGCCCGATCTCCGGACGAGCGGGAAGACCGCGCCGAACAACGCGATCGAAAGCGCGGTGAGCAGCGTCAGCGCGCCCCAGGCGAGCGAGCCGAAGAGCATGATCCACGACAGGGTGATGCCGAACCCGACGAGTCCGTAGACGAGCCCGAGGAGGAAGCCTCGTGCCGGCGTCGCGTCCCGGAGCGCGACGAGCAAGATCGCGGGCGCGAGGAACGCCAGAGGCCAGGCGGCGACGGGCGGGAAGGCGAGCGAGGACAGTACGCCCCCGATCAGTGGAAGGATGAACGCGACCGGGAACCGGTCGTCGGTCAGGCGCAGTCGCGGCAGAACATCCGCCGTTTGTCCGCGAGCTGGCTGCGATGCTTCACGAGGTAGCAGTTCTTGCAGACGAACTCGGTCGACTGGATCGGGACGACGCGCGTCTCGATCGGCTCGAGCCGGTCGTCCCCTTTGGTCACGGCGACGGCGACGACCGGTTCCTCCTCGTCGGCGTCGTCCTCGTCGTCGCGGGCCTCTTGCTTCTCGAGCACCTCGTGGATCGACTCGACATCGGCGACCGCAGGGTCCGCGGGAGTGGCCGCGGCATCCTCCAGGTCTTCTTCGGTCGGCTCGAGATCGTCGAGATCCTCGCCGGTTCCGACCTCCTCGTCCTCGCGCTCTTCCGTGCGCTCCACCACCTGTTCCTCCGGGTTCGTCCTCGATCCGGCCGCGGATTCTAGCGTTCGCTCCTCCGCTTGCCATGGAAGTACGCCGTGGAGATACAGGATGTTCCCCGGCAGCGGGATCCGGAAACGCCAGAACCCGAGAGACCTTTGGGGCCGCGACGCCGGGGCGCCGCGTTCTCTACTCAGCCTCTCGGGCTCCGCGTGCGCCTCCGCCGGGGCGGTGACGCAGCCAGGACGTTACCGAGCGAGGATCGGGAGGGCAACCGGAATGCGGAGAAACAGTGCCAAGAACAACCGGAGTCTCGGCGGATCAGGCTCGGTAGACCTCACGGCCCAGGGACACCGTGAGGACGGGGCGGAGGCCCTCCGGAGAGACCACATCGAGCGGATCCTCGTCGTATGCCGCGAAGTCCGCGTGGCGACCGGGCTCGAGCGCTCCCTTCTTGCCGTCCTGATGGCCCAGGCGCGCGCTGCCCACTCGATGGAGCTTCAGGGACTCCAATCTCGTGAGCCGCTGCGTGGGCTCGTGGTTGCCTTCGAGCGCCGCGATCGCCAACATCGGATCGAGCGGTGTCACCGGGGAGTCGGAGCCCACTCCGACCTCGATCCCCCGGTCGAGCATCGTGCGGATGGGATTCGCGGCCATCGCGCGCGCCGGCCCCAGCCGCTCCTCGTACATCCCGCCACCTTGCCCCCACAGCCTGTCGAAGGCGGGCTGCACCGACACGGCGAGCCCGAGCATCGCCGCCCGCTCGATCTGGTCGGCCGAGGGGAGCACGAAGTGCTCGATGCGGTGACGTCGCGCGCGGAAATGTCGCCGCTCCCTCGAATCGAGGGCGACGTAGACGCGTTCCCATGTCTTGAGGACCTGCTCGATCGCCCGGTCGCCGATCGCGTGCACGCCCACCTGGAGGCCTGCGTTGTGACCGGCGTGGAAGAACTCGGCCAACGCGTCGTCGTCGTGGTAGAGCTCGCCTTGCCCCGCGCCGTCTTCGTACGGATGCGCCAACGCGGCGGTCCTCGCCCCGATCGAGCCGTCGACCGGAAGGTCGCCCCCGATCTCGAGGAAGCCCCGCTCCATCGATTCGGGGAGCGACATCGAGGCCGGGACCGGGGAGACATCCACCGGCAGGCGCATCCGATGCCCGAGCAGCACCTCGAGGTCGGAGAGGTCGAGGGACATCTCGTGCACGGCCGTCACGCCGCGCGACGCCGCGAGGCCGGCGGCTTGCAGCTGGAACTCCTCGATGCGCTGGCGGTCGTAGGAGGACTCCACCCACGCCGAGACTCGTCTGTTGGCCTCGCTGGTGAGCCGACCGGTCGGTTGCCCGTCCTCCCCCACCTCGATGCCTTCCGCGCCTGCGAGATCGACGGCGGAGAGCACCTCAGCGCTCACCACGGAGATGTGGCCGTCCGTCCGAGTGAGGACGACCGGCAGCGGCGTCAGCTCGTCCAGTTCGGCGCCCGTCGGCAGCTCCGACCGGTCCCAGCCCGACTCGTCGAACCCCTCGAGATGGACCGGGGACGTTCCCGTGGCAGCTCGGTTCCGGACGAGGTCGAGCAGACCCTCCTTCGACGTGGTCCCACGCACGTCTTCGTTCATCAACGAGCGCCCGGTCGCCGTGAGATGCACGTGACTGTCGATGAAGCCGGGGACGATGGTCGTTCCGGGAAGCTCGATCGTGAGGTCCGCCTCCGGAGGGTCGCCGGTCCCGACGCGCTGGACGTGGCGCTCGTCGACGAGGATCCACTCCCCCATCGTCGGATGGGAAAGGGTGACGACGCGTGATGCGCGATAAAGGGTCCTCACGGCGCCGCGATGATAGAGGAGTCCTGATCGCCGAGCGCGACGGCTCGAGCTTCCCTGCTCCCTACGAGGACCTTCGTCTTCCGTTCGTGGAGCGCGAGGCCCATCGCGTCCGCGACCTGCTCGAGCGCGATGAGCGCTCGTCCCACGTCGGCGCGTGAGCCCCATAGGACGAGATCGTCGACCCATCGCAGATGTCGAGCACCGCTGCTCCGAACGGCGCGATCCATCTCGGCGAGCACGGCGTTGGCGAGCACTGCCGATGCGTCCGGGCCGATCGGGAGGCCGCGCACGCCGCGTTCCTGGAGGCGATCGAGGAACGCCACGGCCTGCGCGGCCTCCGGCCCCAGGAGTGATGCGATGGTCTCCGGTGCGATCGACCCGTAGCAATCCCGGACGTCGGTGACCGCGAACTGCGTGTCGCGCGGGGCCCCGTCGATGATCTCGCGGAGGGTCCGTCGCCACGCGGCTCGAGCGGGCTCCCACGAAGCGAGTCGCCATCCCCCCCGGGTTGGCCGCGTCCGGATGGCGAACACCTCGGGCCCCAATGCCCGCTCGATCCTGCCGGCGAGGGGGGCCACGGCCTGCCGGTACTCGGCGTCGCCGGCCGGATCGAGTCGGGTCATCCATCGGAGACCGCCCCCTCGCTTCGGGATCGGATCGAGGCGGGGGCCGGTCGCATCGACCCTCCCGGGCGGCCGGGATGACCACGTGTCCACGAGAAGAACACCTCCCCGGGGGATCCGAGAGGAGGAGGGAGCGACCGTATCGTCGCTCGGACGCTTCTCGCAATGGCCCGTCACGGGGATATCTCTCTCCCCCACGCCATGTGGGAGCATGCTCGCGTGCTGGACGAGCGTGACCTCGCGATCCTCACGGCCCTGCAAGAGGACGCGCGGGCCACCTACGCCGACGTGGGCGCCAAGGTCGGCCTGTCCGCTTCGGCGGTGCACGATCGCGTCCGGAAGCTCGAGCAGCAGGGCGTGATCCGGGGCTACCGAGCGGTGCTGAGCCCGGAGGCGATCGGTCTCTTCGTGACCGCCCTGATCGCGGTCACGCCGCTGGACCCTCATCAGCCCGACGACCTGCCGACCCGCGTTCGTGAGTTCCCCGAGGTCGAGGATTGTTACTCCGTGGCCGGGGAGGCAAACTACGTGCTGAAGGTCCGCACGAGGACCACCGGCGAGCTCGAGGAGCTGATCAGGCGGCTCCGCGAGAAGGCGGGCGTCACGACGAACACCACGATCGCCCTGTCCATCCCGTTCGAGGACCGCCCGCTCGCGACCTAGCTGCTCAAGGGTCCCATCTTGGCCGGCCGAAGTCTCATAATGGTCGGAGAACCGGCCCCGACGGATGAGAGGTTCCCATGCCGAGCGATCTCGATACCCCGCCGAAATACCGCTTCGAGTTCACGAGCCGACCCAAGGAGTCCGAGCGCGAATATCGGACGCCGGCGCATCTCTGGGACCGGGTCCGCCTGCTCGTCTTCCTCCTCGGCGCGTTCCTGCTGCTCGTCCTCGCCGACGTCTCGGCGAGCAACCTGTCGTTCCGCAGCGCGCTCCAGGATCAGGTGAGCAAGCGTTGGTGGCTCCTCGCCCTCGCGGCCCTCGAGGTGCTGCGCCAGCTCCACTACTACCTGCAGGAGCAGTCGAAGGACTACTACCGCTTCTGGCGGAACACCCTCGACAGGGAGGAGGTGGCGCTCGGCAAGATGAACCCGCACGTCCGCTACCGCCTCGGTCGGCTCTTGCGGCTCCTGGTGTTCGCCTGGATCTTCGGAGCGATCATCGCCTCGTTCATCAGCGAGCCGGGTGATCAGGTCAACGCACTCGAGGCATGGTTCCGGCTCCCCGGCCTCATCAGGGAGTCGATGGGTCAGCTCGTCTACTTCGCGTTCCTGATCTCGTTCGGGATCCTGCAGTTCGTCGGGATCTTCTGGTTCATGTCGCGCGGCGGGATCGAGGTGTACATGCCCGACGACATGGACACTCGGTTCTCCGACGTGAAAGGACAGGACACGGTCCTCGAACGGGTGAAAGAGAACATCATCTTCCTGGAGGACCCCGAGGCGATCGAGAAGCGCGGCGGGTATGTGCCTGGTGGCCTGCTGCTCTGGGGACCCCCGGGGACGGGCAAGACGCTGATGGCCCAGGCGGTCGCGGGCGAGACCGCGAAGCCGTTCGTCTTCGTCGAGCCCGGCGCCTTCATCAACATGTTCATGGGTGTCGGCATCCTGAAGGTCAAAGTCCCTCTACCGGAAGCTCCGCAAGCTCGCGACGCGCTACGGAGGCGTCATCGTGTTCATCGACGAGGCCGACTCCCTCGGCAACCGCGGCAACGTGGGTCCTCAGGGCGGGTGGGCGATGAGCCCGGCCGTGACCCCCTGGACGAATGCGCTCACGTGCAACGGGATGGGCTACCTCTCGGACGCGGGGCGGAACGAGGTCTTCCAGATGGCACCTCCGTTCGGCGGCGGCCAGACCGATCGCATCTTCATGGGCGGTGGGATGGGGGGCGGCGGCATGGGGACGTTGCAGTCGCTCCTCTCTGAGATGGACGGGCTGAAGAAGCCCCGCGGTCTCACGAACCGGCTCCGACGGCTGCTGGGGATGAAGCCGAAGCCGCCGCCGCGGTTCCGGATCCTGCACATCTTCGCGACGAACCAGCCGCATGTGCTGGACGAGGCGATGCTCCGGCCGGGCAGGATCGATCGAAAGTTCAAGGTCGGTTATCCGCAGCTCGAGGGGCGCGTCGCCACGTATCGCTACTACTTCGACAAGGTGAACCACGGACTGAGCGACGAGGAGATCACGAAGCTCGCGACGATCACGCCGTATGCGGGCGGCGCCGACATGAAGGACATCGTGAACGAGTCCCTCGTGGTCGCGATCCGCGACGGGCGGGACCGCGTCAGCTGGTCAGACGTCGTGAAGGCGAAGCACGTGAAGCAGCACGGCCTGCCCGACGACCACGACTACATCGAGCGGGAGCGCCACTCGGTGGCGGTGCACGAGGCATGCCACGCCGTGGCTGCCTATTACCTCCGGAAGCACATGACGATCGACCTCGCCACGATCGAGCGCCGCGGCGACATCGGTGGCTTCGTCTCGTCCATCGAACCGGAGGACCAGTTCGTGAACTGGCGTTCCGAGCGTGAGATCGATGTGATCACGGCCCTCGCCTCGCTCGCGGGGGAACGCCTGTTCTTCGACGACGACCACTCGACCGGGGTAGGCGGCGACCTGCGTGGCGCGACCGCGATGGCGACCCAGATGCTTGCGTACTACGGGATGGGGGACACGATCGCCTGCCCGCTCCGTCACCCTGGCGGGGCTTCGGGGCGCGACGGCAGCGGAGACGGGGGCGGATAGGTCGCTGTTCGACACGGAGTTCGGCAAGTCGGTCGAGCGCAAGTTGCGGGAGTTGTACGACCGCACGATGACGCTTCTTCAGGAGCACCGAGCGGATGTGCTGCGCCTTGCGCATGCGCTCGAGACCTACAAGACGATCACGGGCGACGACGTGGAAGCGATCATCGAGGGACGCGAGGGCCCGAACATCGACGGCCGGCGCTACCACGACTCTCGGTTCCTCGAGGAGCTCGAGACGTACCACGCCGCGTGCGCCGCCGCGCACCTCCAACACGGAGGCGTGGAAGGCACGATCCCGATCCCGGTTCCCCCACCGCCGGTGGGAGCGCTCGTCGGGGTCCAGCCCGCGTCGGGCAACGGTCGGAGCGAGCCGAGGCAACGGATCGAGGGAACCCAGGCCAGCGAGGAGTGAACGCGCCGGTCGGACCGGCAGGCCCCGCTAGGATTGACGCGTGCGTCTGTACAACACGCTCACGCGCGAGGTCGAGGAGGTCGTCCCGGTCGAACCCGACCGCGTGAAGATCTACGCCTGCGGCCCCACGGTGTATCGCTACGTGCATCTCGGGAACCTCCGCACCTTCATGTTGACCGACCTGATCCGGCGCACCCTGGAGTTCGAGGGCTACGCGGTCACCGAGGTCCAGAACATCACCGACGTCGGGCACATGACG
This sequence comes from uncultured Actinomycetota bacterium, assembly GCA_963839395.1. Taxonomy (GTDB): domain Bacteria; phylum Actinomycetota; class UBA4738; order UBA4738; family HRBIN12; genus JAJNBA01. Next base: position 819,291 of record CAWIUW010000015.1, on the reverse strand, counting down.
GACGAGTCGTCTCCCGAGGCCGTGGACAAGATGCTGCTCGCCGTCGAGGACGAGGGGCTGCAGCCGCTCGAGATCGCGGAGAAGTACACGCAGGAGGCACTCGACGACATGGCGGCGGTCGGGATCCGGCTCCCCGACCTCATGCCGAAGGCGACCGATCACATCCCCGAGATGATCGACCTCACGGCGACGTTGGTCGAGCGCGGTCACGCCTACGTCGTCCAGACTGGGTCCGTGTATTACGACGTCACCAGCTTCCCCGGCTACGGGAAGCTCTCCGGCAACACCTTGGACAAGCTGAAGGCGGGGCACCGCGACCTCGAGACGGATCCGGCGAAGCGACATCCGGCCGATTTCGCGCTCTGGAAGTCTGCCGGTCCCGGGCGATTGATGAAATGGCCGAGCCCGTGGGGCGAGGGTTTCCCCGGCTGGCACGTCGAGTGCTCGGCGATGTCGATGAAGTACCTGGGCGACCGGTTCGACATCCACACCGGCGGCAACGACCTCAAGTTCCCCCATCACGAGGACGAGATCGCGCAATCCGAAGGCGCCGTTGGGCACCAGGTCGTCTCTACCTGGGTGCACGGCGGGTTCCTCCGGCTCACCGGTCAGAAGATCGCGAAGTCGACCGGCAACGTGATCCGCGCGACGGAGCTGGTGGAGCGCGGCCTCGATCCGCTCGCGTTCCGATGGCTCACCTTCCAGACCCGGTACCGATCGGAGATGGATTTCACCTGGGAGGTGATGGAGACCGCCGACCAGCGGGTGCGGCAGCTGCGGCGGCACGTGGCGGAGTGGGGCGAGCCATCCGACCCGCAGGGCGCCGCTGCGAAGGACTTCGACGCTCGGTTCCGGGAAGCGCTCGCGAACGACCTGGACATGCCTTCCGCGGTGAGGGCCGTGAACGATCTCGATCGCTCGAACGAGGTGCCGCCCGCCGAGAAGCGCGCCCTGCTCGTCTCCTGGGATCACGTCCTCGGCCTGGACCTGGAGCGGGAGGCGCGGGCAGGCTGGGAGCCGACCGAGGAGATCGAGCAGCTCGTCGCGGAGCGAGATGCCGCGCGTGCGTCGAAGGACTACGCGCGCTCGGACGAGCTCCGCGACCAGCTCCAGGCGATGGACCTCGAGGTGATGGACACCGCGGAGGGGACGAAGGTTCGTCCTCGGGACTAGCCGCGGCTCAGCCCACCCCCAGAGGCTTCCCGAGGCGCACGGCGGCCGACTCGAGCGCGTCGGAGAGGAACGTGCTGCCCTGGAGCCCCGGCAGCTCCCCCAGCGTCTGCTCCATCTCCTTGACCGCGACCATCCCCTCCGCGTCGCCGAACAGCGAATGGATCACGAAGTCGGTTTCGTGTTGGGGCCTGACGCCCGTTCCGACGGGCGCCCAGAGATGTTCGAGCGCCCAACGGGTGATCGTGCGGGCCTGCTTCGACCGGGCGAGGCGCATCTTCGCCTGGGCTCGGTAGAACGCGAAGTGCCGCCGCTCGTCCTTGATGATCGCCTGGAGCAGCTGGATCAGGACCCGGTGTTCGGTCTTCGCGATGATCCGATGGTAGCCCGTCAACGTGCCCAGCTCGTTCACGGCACCCCACGTCATGTGCACGGCGACGAAATCACGGAACAGCGCCGACCCGAGCAGCGTCCCCATGTGGGAGACGTAGCCTTTCGTCCCGAACTTCCGCCGGATCCACTGGTTCCGGTCGAAGCGGGTGGGGAAGGGGTCATCTCCTCCGACGTCTTCGTAGGAGGGATGCAGTCGATAGCCCGCCTCTCCGAGGAAGCGGCTGAACGCTTCCCCGTGCCACAGCTCCTCGTAGCCCCAGCACGAGAGGAACGAGGTGACCTCCGGGTCGAACGAGGCGCGGGTCGCAAGGAGGTCGCGAAGGAACACGACGGTGTGCGTCTCGATGTCCATCATGTAGGCGAGGCAGCGAGCTTCTTCGGCAGAGACCGGATGCTCCCCGATGCGATCCCAGTCGACCGCCGACAGGTCGACACGGGTGGACGCCCGAAGGTACTTGTCCAGGTCGAAGTCCGAGGTGTCCATCTTCATGAGCTCGTCCCTCGTCACGGCGCGATGCCGATCGTCCTCATCCTGCCTTCACTCCTGTGGTTCGCATCACCCGGAAGACAGGATTACCCGACGTCGGTCCGCGTGGTCAAGAGACGACCTGGAGCTCGCGCGTGCTCCGGTTGAGGCGCTCCACCCCATCCGCGGTGACCGCCACGATGTCCTCGATCCGGATGCCGAACCGGCCGTCGAGATACACGCCCGGCTCCACGGAGAAGGTCATGCCGGTCTCCAGCACCGTGCGGTCGCCCTCCACCATGTAGGGGGGTTCGTGCAGATCGAGGCCGATGCCGTGCCCCGTCCGATGGATGAAGCGTTCGCCGTAGCCCGCCGCGTCGATGATCGTCCGCGCGGCCCGGTCCACCTCCTGGGCCTCGAGTCCGGGCCGAACGGCGTCGACGGCGGCCGCCTGAGCCTCCTGGACGGCCACGTAGGCCTGCTCGAAGCCCTCCGGCGGATCGCCGACCACGACGGTTCGGGTCGTGTCGCTGAAATAGCCCCCCACCTGCCCACCGAAGTCCATCACGACCGCGTCACGCGGCAGGATCGTCCGCCCCCCGGGCTCGTGATGAGGGGACGCGGCGTTGGGGCCGCTCGCCACGATCGTGAAGTCGGCTCGCGCGTGTCCGTTCCGGACGAGCAGCTCGGCGAGATCGTGGGCGACATCCTCTTCGCTCCGGCCCTGGAACGTCATCGAGACGACCTGGCGGAAGGTCTCGTCGGCGGCGCGTGCGGCCCGCCGGAGCGCCCCCAGCTCGTGTTCGTCCTTCACGGCCCGGAGGCGCACCATCACCGAGGACGCTGGCGAGAAGACGGCGCCGGGCAGCGCTCGCTGGAGGCCGAGGAGATGGGCCGCCCACAGGCGATCCGCGACGGCGACGCGATCGGCCCCGGTCAGCAGGCTCGCGGCGGCCTCGTAGGGATCGGATCCGTCTCGCCAGGGCACCAGCTCGAGGTGCTCCCCCACCGGAGAGGCCGCCGCGAGCGCCCGCTCGAGCTCGGGGACGAGGATCACGGGGTCGCGGCCGGGGCGAAGCACGAGAAGCGTCGGACGTGGGAGCGGCATCGGGTCGTAGCCGGTGAGGTAGGCGAGGTCGCGCGAAGGCGACACGACGAGGGCGTCCAGCTCTCGGTTCGAGGTCTCCTCCGCCGCTCGCGCGAGTCGATCGAGGTGGACCGCCTTCACAGCTTGAAGAGTATCGGCCGGGGCACGATCTGGAAGGTGGCGGGAGTCGCCCCCAACATGACGCCGTCCGCGAGGACGGGCATCGGTCGCTCCGACCGGACCTCGAAACGGATCTTCGCCTTCAGCTCCCGGATCAGGGGATCGGGCACGTGATCACCGTGTCGGAACAGGCGCGGAAGCTGTGTGTAGGCGCCGGACCGTGGTCCCGTGAACACGAGCGCGTCCAGGACACCGTCGCCGGGGAACGACCGCGGCGAGAGCCGGAGCCCGCCCTCCGTGAACTGAGCGTTCGCCACGACGACGTTCCACGCGCGTCCCTCCCACGTGCGGGTGTCGTGCTCGATCGTGAACCTGGATGCCTTCGTCTTCAGGTAGCCGCACCAGAAGCCGTAGAAGCGCCGGGAACCGCCGAGCCACGCCGGCGCTTTGGCCGCGCACGCGACCTGCTGGGCGCCCATCCCCACCTGTGCCAGGTTGTGTCCGTACTCCGTGTGGCGCTCGCCGCCGGGGACGGTCGACGTGATCTTCATGAGATCCAATCCGTACGTGTTGTCCCCCACCAGATGCGCGGCCGCCGACTCGGTGTCGCCCGGGACGCCGAAGCTCCGCACGAGGTCGCATCCGCTCCCCGCGCCGATCACGCCGAGGACCGGCTCCTCGAGGATCGGGCTCCCGTCACGGAACATGCCGTTCACCACGTCGTGGACCGTCCGGTCGTTCCCCACCGCGACCAGGAACCGGAACCCCTCGTCGAGGGCGCTCGCCGCGAGGGCCGAGGGATCCACCCCGTTGGCCACGAGGGTCCGATGGTCGAGGCCGCGTTCGTCGAGGGCTCGCTCGAGCACCGGGAGCTGGCCGAGGACGCCCGCCCGTGGGTCGGCGATCACCGCGATCGTGCCGAACGGGCTGCTCATGGCCGAGGTCCCACGGAAGGCATCGTAGCGACCTACACGCCGGTGTAGGCGACGACGCCGCGCAGGATCGCTTCCCGTCCGGCGCGGACCTGCGCTGCCGTCTCCGGCACGGCGACCTCCTCGATCTGCCGGAGGAGGTCCACGAGCTGCTTGCAGTTCCGGATGAAGTCCCCGGGAGCCATCTCGGTCTCGGCGAGGATGTCGTCCAGGGCCTCGCCCTCGGCCCAGTGGTAGATCGGCGTCGCGAAGCCGGCCTCCAGCTCCCGGCAGAGCTGCACCTGATGCTCGTCCTCCGTGCGCCGGACCTTCCGCCAGAGGCGTTGGAGGCGTTCGTACCGCTCCTTGGTCTCGGCGGTGGGCATCTCACCGGACAGTGGCACGCGTTCGCGACCCTCGTAGATCACCGACGAGAGCAGGGCGACCACCTCGGAAGGTCGCAGCTCGTCCATGAGGCCGGAGTCGAGGGCCTCCCCGACCAAGAGGTCTCCCTCTCCGTAGATGCGGGTCAGCGTCCGGCCTTTCGTCGTGAGCGACCACGCGTCCACGTATCCGAGCGCACGGAGCACCGAGAGAACCCGGTCGAACTGCCGAGCGAGCGTCTCGGTGCGAACCCGGATCCGCCGCTCCACGCCACCGAGACGTCGCTGGATCTCGCTCGCACGCACCGCCCACCGTTCGTGCTTCGCCCGTTCGGGGCATCGGCGGCATGGATGCGCAGCGGCGAGTTCCTCCAGGCGCGCTGCCTCCCTCTCGACCTTGGGATCGGTCCTCGCCCGTCGTCGGCTCCCTCCCGTCTTGATGTCGAGCGCCACGAGCCTGGCCGCCACGTCCCGACGGAACCGCGGGTTGCGAACGCTGCCGGACTTCGGCAGCGGGATCCTCGTGAGCACTTGGGGCGGCTCCTCGAAGTCCCGGGCGTTCAGGCGGAAGAACTGGCGATCCTGGGCGAGCACCGTGGGTTTCCCGTCACGCGACGAGACGACCACCGCCACCCCGCGGCGCCGAGCGCGCGGGACCCACACGACGTCTCCCGGCCGCAACCGAGCCACGCTCTCGCGAACGTCGTCTCGGCGCCCCTGATCGCGATGTCGCCGATCCTCGTCCCGGAGCTGCCGGGCCTTCTCGAGGTATCCCCAGTACTCCTCGAAGTCCCCGAGGTCGCAGACCAAGTTCTTGCGATACCCCTCGATCGTCGCCAGATCCTGCTGGCGGGTCCGCTCGAGGGCGACGACGCCTCGGTCAGCGAGGAACTGGGCGAACGAGGAGTTCAGGAGATGATGCGCCTGCTCCGGTGTGTAGTTCCGGACCAGGTTGACGGCCATGTTGTAGGAGGGACGGAACGACGACGCCAGGTCGTACGTGCGGGTGGCGGCGAGCCCGGCCACCCGCTCGAACGGGACCTGCCGTTGGTAGATCACGACGGCATGGCCGAGCGCGTCGATCCCCCTCCTGCCGGCGCGGCCCGTGAGCTGGGTGTACTCCCCCGGTGTGACCAGCTCGTGCCGTTCGCCCTGGAACTTCCACAGGTCTTCGATGACGACGCTCTTGGCCGGCATGTTGATGCCGAGCGAGAGCGTCTCGGTCGCGAAGACGACCTTCACCAGTCCTTCCTGGAAGAGTTCCTCGACCGTCTCCTTGAACAGGGGAAGCATCCCGGCGTGATGGGCGGCGACGCCCGTGGTGAGGGACTCGAGGAAGTCGTAGAAGCCGAGGCTGACGAGATCGTCTTCGTCGACCCAGGCGGCCCGCATCTCTGCCCTCTCCCGGATCGTCGCCGATTCCTCTCTCGACGTGAGGCGCACGTTCGCGTCCCGCAGCCAGCGCACGCTCTTGTCGCACCCCGAACGGCTGAACACGAAGTAGATCGCAGGAAGCATCCCCTCCTTCTGGAGCACCTCGACGACCTCTTCGCGTCGAGGAACGTAGACCCGGCGGTGCCCTTCTCGGGGACGCGACGTCCGTTGATGCTGCGGGAGGGCTGAACCTCGCCGGTAGTAGGTCTTCGTCTTCAGCTCGTGCTGGTCGAGGGACACGACGTAGGGGTTCGGCAGGAGGATGCCGTCCTGCTCGACATGCATCGGATGAAGGCGAGCTCCGACGAGGTAGTGGTGCTCCAAGGGGACCGGGCGGCGCTCCTCGATCACGACGCGTGTGTCACCACGGAGGGTGGTGATCCAGTCGCCGAACTCCTCGGCGTTGGAGATCGTCGCGGAGAGCGCCACGACGCTCACGGACGGCGGCAGATGGATCAACACCTCCTCCCACACGGCGCCTCGGTACGGGTCCTGCAGGTAATGGACCTCGTCCATCACGACGGAGAGCAGCCCCGTGAGCGTCGACGAGCGTTCGTAGAGCATGTTGCGAAGGACCTCGGTCGTCATGACGACGATCGACGCTTCGGGGTTGATCGCGTTGTCCCCGGTCAGCAGTCCCACCGCGCCGGCGCCGTGCTTGTCGACGAGGTCGCCGAACTTCTGATTCGAGAGCGCCTTCAAGGGGGTGGTGTAGAAGGCCTTGCCTCCCCGGTCCAAGGCTCGTTCGATCGCGAACTCCGCGACGACGGTCTTGCCCGAGCCGGTCGGGGCGGCGACGAGCACCGACCATCCCTGGTGCACGGCGTCGATCGCATCCGACTGGAAGCCGTCCAGCTCGAATGGGAACTGCTGCGCGAAATCGTCTGGGGAGGTCACGGTCGAGCCAGTCTACGGGCGAGCCTCCGCCCGGCCGTAACCGCCGCGCGGCGGTGTGGTGCTACACGCCGACGGTGTTCAGCACGCCGTCCAGCGCTGTGTTGAATGCCTCGGGGGCCTCGAGGTTCGACAGGTGGCCGGCGCCCTCGATCCGAAGGAGCTCCGCGCCGGGCACCCGACCGGCGATGCCGGCGGTGACGTCCGGCGGGATCAGCCGGTCGCCGGTGCCGGTGATCACGAGGGTGGGAACGTCGATCCCGGGGAGGTCCGGGACGGAATCCGGACGCTCCGCCATCCCGAGGGCCGCGGCTGCGATCGCGTCCGGCGTCTGCCGGTCGATCATCGCTTTCACGAGCGCGAGCGACTCGGCGGGCGCATCTTCGGCGAGGAGCGGCGGCGGCTCCTCGACGAGGAAGCGGTGGCCTTCCTTCCGAAGGCGTTCGGCCAGGGCACGCCGGCCGGCCGCGCCTTCCGGGGGATCCGGCTCGGCGCGGGTGTTCGCGAGCACCAGGGCTGCGACGCGCGGCCGCGCGGCCCTCCAGAACTCGAACGCGACGTAGCCACCCATCGACAGGCCGCACACGATCGCCGTGTCCACGCCGGCCTCGTCGAGCGCTTCGGCGCAGTGCGCTGCCGCCAACGCCATCGTGAGGACCTCGGGTCCCTCCGTTCCGCCGAAGCCCGGGAGATGCGGGGCGACGGTCGGCAGGCGCGCGCCGAGCGAGGTGAGTTGCGGCTCCCACATCCCGGCGTCCAGCGGGAACGCGTGGATCAAGAGCAGGCCGGTCGTCATGCGTTCACCGTACGCCCTTGGCATCGGGCCCGACCACCACTGGCAGGGCGGCCGGACGCAGCTCGAAGATCGCCGGGAGCGAGCCGACCAGCTCTCCGTCCGCGTACACGAGCACCCGCCGGTTCGCTTCGACCTGGACGCGCGTGCCGGTACGCATGCGGACCTTCGGGTGTGTCGTGTGGGAGCCGAGGAACACCCGAGGGAACGCCTTGAGGAAAGCAGGCTTGGAGAGCGCCTCGACGATGCACACGTCAAGGAGACCGTCGTTCATCAACGCGTTGGGCAGGACCTTCATCCCTCCCCCGGTCCAGCGGCCGTTGCCGACCTCGACGAGCATCGCGTCCAACTCCATGCGCTCGTCGTCGACCTGGATCGTGAACGCCGCCGGTGAGTATCTCGAGAGGGTCTTCAACAGCGCCGCGATGTACGTGCCGGTGGCCCCGAGCTTGACGGTCATCCCGTTCGCGGTCTCGTTCACCTCGGAATCGAAGCCGGCGCCCGAGATGTTCACGAAGCTCCTCTTGTCCGCCCCCGTCGTGACCTCGATCACGTCGAGGTCGACGATCTTCGGGTTCGCGAGCAGCTCCACGGCCGTCTCCAGCTTCCCTGCGCCGATCGCCTTGGCGAAGTCGTCGCCCGTTCCCGCCGGGAGTGCCGCCAGCGCGGCGCCCGTCCCGAGGATGCCGTTCGCCGCGAGCGAGATCGTCCCGTCGCCGCCGAGGGCGGCGACGATCCTCGCTCCCCCTTCGGCCGCGGTCCGAGCCAGTCGCTCGAGGTCGGATCCGGATTCCGATACCCGGATCTCGTGGGGCACGCGGAGCCGGTGGAGCGCCGAGGTGACCTTCCCGATCAGTCGCCCGGCCCTCCCGTGTCCCGCCGCCGGGTTGGCGACGAGGACGAGGTCCGGGGCATCGGCCATCGGCCTATGCCCCTGGGATCGTGGGCTGCCTGATGATCCCGGCGGCGGCGAGCGCCTCGGTCTGGTGGGTCTGGAATCGGATGATGGCGGCGTCGGCGTCGGCGAGCAGAGCCTCGGCGCGGGCGAGCGCCTCGCGGCGATCCCTCCCCTCGAGATCGGCTGCCAGGACGCCGACGAGCGCGGCCTGGCGGGCGAACTCGATCGAGGTGAGCAACTCGTCCCGAGCGTTGAGGAATCGGAGCACCTGCCCCTGGTCGAACCCCTTGTCGGCGACGGAGCTCGAGAGCTGGTAGGCCGTGATGGCGTCCACGGTCTCCTTGGCGTCGTTCGCAGCCGTCCGGAGCGTCTCGACCGCATCCTCCGGCGTCTTCTCGGCGAGCCCGGCGATGGATCCCCGCACCTGGGGCAGGATCACGGGAGGGCGGCCTTCGGTGAGCTGGCCGATCTTCCCGACCTCGGTCGCGACCTGGTTCTCCCAGGCGGCACCGGCTCGACGCCGCAGGAGCTCCTGTTCACGGTTCCGCTCCGAGGTGTCCTGGGAGCGGAGGCCGTTGGTGAGCCAGACCGCCCCCCAGAACAGGAACAGTCCGGCCAGGAACGCGGCCACGACCTGGACGCCCCGTCGCCGGACGAACGGCACGGGCACGGGGACCGGTCCCCGCCTGGGAGCGCGCACGGTCTGCCTCGCCCTCGTGCGTCCTTTGCCCTTGATCGCCATCTGCACGGTCTCCTAACGCTTCAACAAGCGGCTGACGATGATAGCTCCCTCGTAGAAGAGGTAGAGCGGGATCAGGAGGGCGAGCATCGAGATCGGGTCCGGGCTCGGGGTGATCACGGCCGCGAAGATCGCGAGGCCGAGGACCACCTGGCGCCGGTACTTCCGCATCGTCTCGTTCGACAGGACGCCGGCCGCGGAGAGCGAGATCAGCAGGATCGGGAACTCGAATCCGAGGCCGAAGGCGAGGATCGTGAAGATCACGAAGCCGATGTACTTGTCGACGGTCAAGAGGGGGTTGACGAAGTCCCCCCCTGCGCTCAGGAGGAAGTCCAGGGCCTTGGGGAGCGTCAGGAAGGCGGCGAGGCCTCCGAGGAGGAACAAGACGATGGAGAGCGCCACGAAGGGGATCGCCCACTTCCGCTCTCGAGCCGTGAGGCCGGGGACGATGAACGCCCAGAGCTGGTACAGGATCACCGGCAACGCCACCAGGAGCGCCAGGAACACGATCACCTTCACCGTGATCAAGAACCCGTCGACCGCACCGAGGAAGATGAGCGAGCACCCCTGCTGCTCGAAGGGAGCCTTGTCGGGGTTCTCGCGGAGGAAGTCGCAGTAGGGGCTCTGGATGAGCCGCATCGCGGGTTCGTACAGGAAGAAGCCGACGACGGAGCCTGCGAGCAGCGCCCAGATGCAGATCACCAGGCGGTGGCGGAGCTCCTTCAGGTGGTCGATGAGCGACATCGCGCCCTCGCGCTCCTCGGGGGTCTTGCGCCGCCACTTCGGAAGGGTCCTCATGGGTGAGACGGGGTCTCGGGGTCGGCGTCGCTCGCCTGTTGCGCGTCGGCTCCTGCATCGTTGCCCTGCGGCGGCTGGTCGGCGGCCGCGTCCTCCACGAGCCGGTCCGCGGGCGGACCTCCCGCCTCTCCCGCGTCGTCGGCGGCAGGCGTGGTGCGCGGCTTCCGCGGGGTCGCGGTCTCATCCCGGATGGTCTGTCCCGCCCGGCGGACCGCGCCCTTCACGTCGGTGGCGCGCGTGATGCCGCCGGTCACCTTCTTGAATTCCGCGGCCGCCTCGCGCATCTCGTCGTCGACCCCGGACGAGACCATGTTCCGGACCTCGTCCTGGACGTCGCGGAACTGACGGAGTATGCGGCCGACGGATCGGGCGAGCTCGGGCAGACGTTCGGGCCCCACCACGATCAGCGCCACGGCGAGGACGACGAGAAGCTCGAAAGGTCCTACGTTGAGCATGGGATTCGGGCAGCGCCCGGCAGGGATTCTATCGGCGGACCTTGCGGCGGGCCGGTCTTCCGGCCGATGCCCTGCCCGACAGGTCGGCTGCCGCATCGGCCGCCCGCGCCGACGCCTCTGCCAACTCGTCGGCGATCGGCTGAAGCTCGTCCTGCAGGCGCCCTGCGGTCCGTCCGAGGAGGATCACATGACGAACCAGGAAGCCGAGCATGATGAGCAGCGCGGCGGTGGTGATGAGTCCCACCACGAGCCACACGACGAGCCATGGATCCATGTGAGGGATGCTACCGGGGATGCGGGGCGACGTTTACGACTCGTCGGAGCCGGCGAGGAACTTGTTCAGGTACCGCTCGTCTTCGAGCAGGAAGTGGAACTCGATCACGTCGTCGATCGTGAACGCGGGACCGTCCATCGCGTGTTCGAGCGCCTCGAGGGTCGCGACGGGCTCCTGATCGAACAGGGTCTCACCGGCGTCGCCGGCGCCTCGCGGCTCCAGATCCACGCCGGCCGACACCAGCAGCGCCACGATCTTCCGGTCGGCGCGCTTCTCGACGGAGTCATCGCAGCGAGGACAGGTGAAGCGATAGCTGCCTTCCCTGCCGCTGGAACGGACCGAGAGCGAGATCGCTTCGGGGCCCATGTCTACCTCGCCGCAGCGGGGGCACGTTGTCCGGATGGTGGTCATCTCAGGACTGCTATCGGCCCGGTTCCGGCGAGCCTTGAGGGTCGCGGGCGTTGTCGGGGCTAGACCCGTATGACTAGGTCTTGTGCCCGTACCCGGCCAACGTCTCGCGAGCGAGATCGCGCACCTGGTCGCGGAGCTCCGGCGGCTCCACCACCTCGGCGTCGTCGCCGACGCGGAGCAACAGGCGTGCGACCCAGCCGAGCTGCCGCGCAGGGAGCGTGAGCTCCACGCCGCCGTCCTCTCGCTCTTCGACGTCCGTCGTCGCGTAGTACTCCGCGATCCACCGGGCCGCCGGTCGCAGCCGGAGGCGCACGGCCACGTCATCGCCGGTCGGCGAATAGAGATCGCGCCCGGCCCCGCGAAGGCCGCGCGGCGCGAACGTCTCCCCCGTCGGTTCCGCGCTTCGCATCCGGTCCGCCCGGAAGAGGCGCTCCGCGTCGGCATCCACGTCCCACGCGGCGACGTACCAATGCCCCATACCGGAGAAGACCTCCTCGGGGGCGATCTCGCGGCGGCTCCACTCGCCGGTCGACGGGGCGAAATATTCGATCGACAACCGCTCGTGCGTCCGCGCGGCATCGAGGAGCACATCGAGATGCTCAGGGGCCCGGCCACCTCGCGCGATCTCGATCCGTCCGTCGGTCTCCTGGAGGGTCTCGGCCCCGAGGGATCGTCGGAGCTTCTCGAGCGCCCTCGCGAGGGACGGTGCGTCCGGCATCCCTGGCGTGGCGAGCAGCTCGGTGCCGCGCAGGTAGACCGCGAGGGCCTCGATCCTCGTGAGCTGCAAGGGGCGGGAGAAGTGGTCGGCCATCGAGATCCAGATGTGGCCGTCCTCGTCCACGTCGACGTCGATCAGGTCTCCGGGGCCGTAGGGGGGGAGCCCCGACATGAACAGGAGATCGAGGTCGCGCCGGAGCTGCGCCGCGGGCACGTCGAACGCGCTCGCAACCTCCTTCAATGATGAGCCCGGATGCTGTACGAGGTACGGCACGATCGCGAGCATCCGTCCCAGGCGGTCCGAGGTCTTGGGCACGCCACGTTTGCGATCAGCCAACGAGCGCCTCCAATCGCGAGACGACGGCGTCGCGCAACGAGGCCGGGGACCGGACGACGGCATCCGGTCCGTATTCGAGGAGCATCGCCGCGAAGGCGTCCTCGTCCGCCATCGGTATCTCCATCGCCATCCATCCGTCGGACTCCGTCCCGATCTCCCGTGCGCCGGGGAACTGGGAGGCGGCGAACCACGTCCGGTCCGGCGAGAACAGCACCACGGCACGGTCGTCGCCGGCCGCGACCCAGGGACCGCGGTCCACGTGGTCGGCCGCTCGGAAGTCGGCGGGCGGCGCCGTGCCCGCCCCGGCGTCGGTGATCTCGCCTGCCATCCGCGACAGCCGGAACGCGCGGACGTCATCTCGTTCCCGATCGTGCCCGACGAGGTACCAGTGCCCGGCGCGGAATACCATGGCCCACGCATCCACGTCTCGCTCGCCCGTCCTGCCCTGCGACGTCCGGTAGGGGAACCGGATCCTCCGGAGCTCCTGCGCGGCCTCGGCCGCCGAATGGACGAGGTTGCTCCGTGCGTCGGACCCCGAGGCCAGGGGCCCACCTCCCAGGCCGGCGAGCACGCCACCATCTGCCCCGTACAGGAGCTTGCGGGCGCCGCTCTCTGCCGCCGGGTCCTGGCCGCCGCTCTGCGCGGCCACCAGGAGCGCGACGAGCTCGCCGGGCTCGAACTCGATCTCCGGCAGGTAGTACTTGTCCTTCGGGATCACATAGCCCTGTTCGGTGCCCCACACGTCCATGTCGACGAGCTCGAGGGGCACGCCGTACTCTCGAAGCACGTCCTTGTCCCGTTCGAACATGCGCTTGGCGGTGTCGGGATTGCTCTGCCCGTAGGGCTCCAGCACCCGGCGGATCTGCTCGAACGTGAGCGGCTGGGGTGTCTCCAGGAGGAGACCCACGAGGTTCAGCAAGCGTTCGAGCGGCTCCGCGCGGTCCCCCTCCCCCATTGTTGCGGCATCATATCGGCGGCGTGATAGGCAACCGGAGCACCGCATGATCCACATCCGACGAGGGGTGGTCCGGGCTGTGACCGTCAACCGACCCGGCGCGCAAGAGCTCGACGTCGAGGTCGACGGAGCATCGGCGCCGGCGATCGCCTACCCGGATCTCTGTGGCGAGGTCCGGCCCGGAGACACGGTGCTCCTGAATAGCACCGCGAAGGACCTGGGTCTCGGGACCGGCGGGGTTCACTTCGTGATCGCGGTGGAGGGGCGGGAGTCCTCGTCCGCCGCTCCCCCCGGCCACGTCATGAAAGCCAGGTACACGCCCGTGCAGACCGCGGTCGCGAGCGTCGAGGAAACCCACGCGGCCCTGCTCGAGTCCTCCGAGGGCCTCCGGCAGACGCCGGTCGTCTGCGCGCCGCTCCATTCGATGGTGGCCCCGATCGCGGCCGGCGCGAAACGCGCTGCGGACCCTCGCGTCGTGTACGTGATGACGGACGGTGCGGCGCTGGCCGGCGGCTTCTCTCACCTGGTGCCGAGCTTGCGCGCGGCCGGCTTGCTCGACGGATGGGTCACGTGCGGTCAGGCGTTCGGCGGCGAGATCGAGGCCGTGACCCCGTGGACGGGGCTGCTCGCCGCCAAGGAGGTCCTGGATGCCGACGTCATCGTCGTCGCCGACGGGCCGGGGAACCTGGGGACCGACACCACCTGGGGCGTGAGCGCGCTTTCGAGCGGTCACGCCCTGATGGCCGCGGCAACGCTCGGCGGCAGGCCGATCCCCGCGCTCCGTGTGAGCTTCGCCGACGGACGCGAACGACATCGAGGTGTCTCACATCACTCCCTCACGATCCTGGCCGACGTCTGCAAGGTCGACGTGAACGTCCCGGTGCCGGCTCTCGAGAAGGAGGAGCAGCGGACCGCGGTGTGGGACGCGCTCCGATCACGGCAGCTGGAGGACAGTCACCATCTCGTCGAGGTGGACGGACAACCGGCGATCGAGGAGCTCCGAGCCCGAGGCATCCACGTGCAGACGATGGGACGCGGGATCGAGGACGATCCCGCGTTCTTCCTGGCGGCCGGCGCGGCCGGGGTGCTCGCCGGCCGGTTGGCCGCCGAGAACCGCCGCTGGCTTCGGTCGGCGGACTGAAGGGGGCGTCAAGGGGGATCGCCGGAACCGGGAGCGTTCAGCAGCGCCCGGGCGATGTCCGCCTGCGTCGTTCGGACGACGACCTCGTGCGCGCTCTTGCCGGCCGGCCTGATCCAGGCGGAGACGTGATTACGCCTGAGGAACCTGACCTCGCGCTCCGCTCGCTTCCTGTCCCCCATCGCGACGCGCTGCCACCGACTGCGCCCACTTCGGAAGAACAGGTCGGTGAGGAACTCACCCGCGAACTCCGGGATGCCGATCGCGACCACATCGATCAGCGCCTCGAGGACCGACATCACATGTGCGCGATGAGCTGATCGACCCGCTCGTCGACCGACTTGAACGGGTCCTTGCAGAGGACGGTGCGCTGCGCCTGGTCGTTGAGCTTCAGGTGCACCCAGTCCACCGTGTAGTCGCGGCGCTTCGCCTTCGCCTGCCGGATGAAGTCGCCCCGCAGCTTCGCCCGGGTCGTCTGCGGCGGCTCGCGCATCGCCTTCGAGATCTCGGCCTCCGACGCGACGCGTTCCACCCGTCCCGCCTTCTCCAGGAGGTAGTAGAGGCCTCGCCCTCTGTTCACGTCGTGGTAGGTGAGATCGAGCAGCGCGACCTTCGGTGAGGCGAGCGACAGGTCGTGCTTCGCCATGTAGCGCTCGATCAACAGGCGTTTCGTGATCCAGTCCACCTTGCGACCCAGTCGTTCCGGCTCGCCGGCACTCAGCGCGTCGAGCGCCTCGCCCCACTCGTAGAGGAGGAGCTTCGACGTCTCGTCGGTGCCCCGCCGTTCGAGGAACCGCGACGTCTTCTCGAAGTACTCCTGCTGCATCTCGATCGCCGAGAGCTCCCGGCCGTTCGCGAGCTTCACCTTTCGCATCCCGGTGGTGTCATGGCTGATCTCCCGGATCGCCCGGATCGGATTCTCCAGAGTGAGGTCCCGCATCACCGTGTTCCCCTCGACCATCCGAAGGACCAGGTCGGTGATGCCCACCTTCATGAACGAGGTCCACTCGCTCATGTTGGAATCGCCGACGATCACGTGGAGCCGACGGAATCGCTCCGCGTCCGCGTGCGGCTCGTCGCGCGTGTTGATGATCGGGCGCGAACGCGTGGTGGCCGACGAGACGCCTTCCCAGATGTGTTCGGCGCGTTGTGAGATGCAGTACTGCGCTCCTCGCGGGCCATGCAGGACTTTCCCTGCGCCGCACCAGATCTGGCGAGTCACGAAGAACGGGATCAGGACGTCGGCCATGCGAGCGAACTCCCCGTGGCGTGCCACGAGGTAGTTCTCGTGACAGCCGTAGGAGTTCCCGGCCGAGTCGGTGTTGTTCTTGAAGAGGTAGACCTGGCCGGAGATGCCCTCCTCGTGGAGGCGCATCTCGGCGGCGGCGAGGAGCGCCTCCAGGATGCGCTCCCCCGCCTTGTCGTGTGCGACGAGCTCTTCGACGTCGTCGCACTCGGGGGTCGCGTATTCCGGGTGGGATCCGACGTCGAGGTAGAGGCGAGCTCCGTTCTCGAGGAACACGTTGGAGGACCGCCCCCAGTGGACGACACGCCGGAACAGATATCGAGCGACTTCGTCCGGCGAGAGCCGGCGCTGGCCCCGGAACGTGCAGGTCACGCCGTATTCGTTCTCGAGGCCGAAGATCCGCCGCTCCACGTGGCAAGCCTACGCCGAGGAACGGCCGACGACGGTACAGAGGCACGGTCGCGTGCTCCGCGAGGAGCCGGCCCTATCGTCGGCGAGCCCTCTCGCTCGTTCCCACGGCGATAGTTGCCCGTGACCCTGGCCATGGCCTGCTGTTCACCGAGACGCTCGAGCAGGCGCTTGAACCTCGCCGAGGCCGGACCCCGCAACGTCGTCACGGGCCTCCCGAAGCGAGAGATCACGATCTCGCCCGACGTCCGCTCGACGAACGAGAACCCGAGGTCATCATCCACAGCGGGTGTCTCGGCTCCCTGCTGACTCGGTCAGCCGGCGAGGAAGGCGGCGATCTCGGTGTCGGTGAGCCTCCGGAACTTCCGACGACGCGGGTTGCTGCGCTCGAGCACGCCCGCCTCGATGTGGTCGTGTTCGATGGTGCGGGAATCCGGCGCGCCCAGGACCTGGACGGCGTTCTTCACCGCCGTGGCGAGGTCCCAGCCGGGGCCGTACTTCTCCTTGAGGGTCTCCGTGAGGTCATCGGCGTGTCCTCCGATGGCCACGAAGCCGTGCTCGTCGGTCACGCTCCCGTCGAACAGGACGTGATAGATCGACGTCCCGTCGAGCTCGCCGTTCACCTCGCCGACGAGGATCTCGACCTCGTACGGCTTCATCTGCTGGGTGAAGATCGTCGAGAGGGCCTGCGAATACGCATTGGCGAGGTCGCGAGCCTTGACGTCCTCCCTACCGTAGGAGTAGCCACGCAGGTCCGCGAGCCGGATGCCGGAGATCCGCAGATCTTCGAACTCGCTGTACTTCCCGACGCCCGCGAACGCGATGCGATCGTAGATCTCGCTGATCTTGTGCAGGGTCGCGCTGGGGTTCTCGGCGATGAACAACAGGCCGTCCGCGTACTCGAGGCCGATGACGGACCGTCCCCGCGCGATGCCTTTGTGCGCGTACTCCGACCGATCCTTCATCATCTGGTCGGGCGAGACGTACGGCATGAACGACATCTACGGCCTCGTTTCCACCACAGCGCGGACGGCGTTCGCGACGTCGTCGTCCGTCGACTCCGTGGCGCCGTCGGAGGTCACCGTCATGACGACCGGGAAGATGCCTCGCGCGAGGTCGGGGCCTCCCGTCGCGACGTCGTCTTCGGCCGCGTCGATGAGCGCCTCGACCGCGACACGAAGCCCCTCGTCTCGGGTCAGGCCCGGCCGCCACCGCTTCTTCAGCGAGTTCTTCGCGGGCTGGGCCCCCGAACCCGTTGCCTGGAAGTCCTGCTCCTCCCACCGCCCGCCCGTCGCGTCGTAGTAGAAGAGCCGGCCTTCGTTCCGAGCCTGATCGAATCCACCGAAGAGCGGGACGACGACCAGCCCCTGCATGGCCAGCGGGAAGTTGGCGCGGATCATCTGGGCGAGCCGGTTCGCCTTCCCCTCGAGGGAGAGGCGATCGCCCGTGAGCTTCTCGTAGTGCTCGAGCTCCAACTGGAAGAGGCGAACCGTCTCCACCGCCTGGCCGGCCGCGCCCGCGATCGCGATCGCGGAGAAATCGTCGGCGGCGAACACCTTCCGCATCTTGGCGTCGGCCACCGTGTACCCGGCGGTGGCACGCCGATCGCCCGCCATCACGATCCCGTCCGCGAACCGCAGGCCCAGGACGGTGGTCCCCTGAGGGACCTCGAGGGCCCCGATCTGGGGCGAGGACGGCATCGCCTCGGGACGTTGCCGTCTGAGCAGCTCCACGAAGCTCGGGTCGGCGCCGAACGAAGCCCCGGAGAGGGGGAGCTCGACTCGGTCGGTCACTCCCCGCCCTTCTGGACGTAGGACTTCACGAACTCCTCGGCGTTCTCCTCCAAGACCGAATCGATCTCGTCGAGGATCTCGTCCATCTCCTCTTTGAGCTCAGCGGCCTTCGATGTCGCAGAGACCTGGCCGGCGTCGGCATCGGCCTGATCGCCGCCGCCGCCCTTCTTGACCTGCTTCCGTTCCTGTTCGGGCATGGGTCCTCCTCCGATGGCGATTCTAGCGGCAGCGGTCGACAGACCCCGGCTATCCCTGCAGGGCGTTCACCAGGGCGGCCGCGTCGTGGGACGCCTCGAGCAGCTCGTCCACGTGCGCCTTCGTGCCGCGGAGGGGCTCCCTCATCGGGATCCGTTGGAGCGCCTCGGCTCCCGTGTCGATGATCAAGGAATCCCACGACGCGGCCGCGATCGCATCGGGGAACTTCCCGATGCATCGCCCTCGGAAGTAGGCCCGCGTGTCCTCCGGCGGCTCCATGATCGCGTGCTGCACGTCGGCTTCGTCGACAAGGCGCTCCACCTTGCCCGAGCGCTCGAGTCGGTAGTAGAGACCCTTCTCCTGCCGGACGTCGTGGTACTGGAGGTCGATCGCCCGGAGCTTCGGGTCGCCTCGGTCGAGGCCGCCTCGCTCCCGGTAGGCCTCGAGGAGGCGGTACTTGGCCACCCAGTCGAGCTCGCGATACAAGGAGAGAGGCTCGGACTCCAGCGAGGTCAACACGGTTTCCCACCGTTCGAGGACCTCTCGGTTCTCCTCCGTGTCGTCCTCGTGCTCGATGTACTTCTTCGCGTGCTCGAAGTACTCCCATTGGAGCTGCACAGCCGTGAGGCGCCTGGCGTCGGCGAGCCGCACCTCGACCGTGCAGGTCACGTCCCGCGAGATCTCGTGCAGGGCCCGCACCGGACCCTCCAGGGACAGGTCCGGGAGGAATCGATCCTCGATCATCTTGAGAACGATCGCGGTCGTGCCGACCTTCAGGAACTGCGCGACCTCGCACATGTTGGCGTCCCCGATGATGACGTGGAGACGCCGGTACTTCTCCGGGTCGGCATGGGGCTCGTCGCGCGTATTGATGATCGGTCGCTTGAGCGTGGTCTCCAGCCCGACCTCGGTCTCGAAGAAGTCGGCGCGCTGCGTGAGTTGATAGATCGGCCGCCCGCGCTCGTCCCACGGCGCCTCGGACCCCAGCTTCCCCGCCCCGCAGAACACCTGACGGGACACGAAGAACGGGGTCAGGTCTCGGACGATGTCGGCGAACGGGGTCTGCCGGTCGACCAGGTAGTTCTCATGGGTGCCGTACGAGTTGCCCTTACCGTCGGAGTTGTTCTTGTAGATCACGAGTGGCGGCGCGTCCGGCATCTGTGTGGTGACCTCGGCCATCGATCGCTCGAGGATCCGCTCCCCCGCCTTGTCGTGGATGACCAGCTCCCGCGGTGTGAGGCACTCGGGCGTCGAGTACTCGGGATGGGCGTGATCCACGTAGTACCTCGCGCCGTTGGGGAGGATCACGTTCGCGAGTCCCAGGTCCTCATCGGACACCTCGCGCGAGGGGATCGGCTCGAAACCGCGAGCGTCCCGCAGAGGCGACTCCTGCTCGTAGTCCCACCGGATCCGTCTGAGCGATCCCGCGAAGGTCGAGATCAACAGCGACGACGACAGGACGGGGTTGAAATCGGGCACGCCGACCGCGGCGATGCCGTACTCGGTCTCGGTACCCAGGACCTTGGGGATGGCCACCCAGGGACCCTACAGATACTGCCCGGGGCTCACGCGCTCGACCTGCCGACCGTCGCCCTCGTCGCCGAGCAGCGTTCGGACGTAGACGATCCGCTCGCCCTTCTTGCCCGAGATGCGAGCCCAGTCGTCCGGGTTGGTCGTATTGGGCAGGTCCTCGTTCTCCTTGAACTCGTCACGGATCGCCGTGAGAAGGTCCTCGGTCTTGATGCCCTTCTCCCCGGTGGACAAGAAGCGCTTGATCGCGTCCTTCTTGGCGCGACGGACGATGTTCTCGATCATCGCGCCCGAGTTGAAGTCTTTGAAGTAGAGGATCTCCTTGTCACCCGAGGCGTAGGTGACCTCGAGGAAACGGTTGCGCTCGGACGGCTCGTACATCTGCTCGATGGTCCGCTCGATCATGCGGGAGACCGCCACCTGGACGTCGCCGGCGTTCCGCTCGACCTCCTCTGAATGGATCGGCACGACGGGGTGCAGGTACTTGGACATGACGTCCTTGGCCTGATCCGCGTTCGGCCGTTCGATCTTGATCTTCACGTCGAGTCGTCCCGGCCGGAGGATCGCCGGGTCGATCAGATCCTCGCGGTTGGACGCGCCGATGACGATCACGTTCTTGAGGGTCTCGACGCCATCGAGCTCGGAGAGCAGCTGCGGCACGATGGTCGACTCGACATCCGAGGAGATCCCCGTCCCGCGGGTGCGGAAGATGGAGTCCATCTCGTCGAAGAAGACGATGACGGGGAGACCCTCTTCGCTCTTCTCCTTGGCGCGCTGGAAGATCTCGCGGATCTGCCGCTCGGTCTCGCCCACGTACTTGTTCAGCAGCTCCGGGCCCTTCACGTTCAGGAAGTAGCTGCGAGCGTCCTCACGTCCGGTGCGCTCGCGCACCTTGTCCGCGAGTGACTTGGCCACGGCCTTCGCGATCAGCGTCTTCCCGCATCCCGGAGGCCCGTACAGCAGGACCCCCTTCGGAGCCTCCAACTCGTGCTCGTGGAAGAGCTCGGCGTAGAGGAAGGGCAACTCGACCGCGTCGCGGATCGCCTCGATCTGTCCCTCGAGACCCCCGATGTCCTCGTAGGTGATGTCCGGGATCTCCTCGAGGACGAGCTCCTCCACTTCTTCCTTCGGGAGCAGCTCCGTCGCCACGCCGGAGCGCGCGTCGTAGAGGACCGGGTCGCCGGCGCGAACCGTCGTGCCGAGCAGCGAGCCGGCCAGATAGGCGACATGCTCTTCGTCCCCGCGGCTCACCACGATGGCTCTGTCGGCCCCGAGCTTGTCCTTCACCTTCACGACCTGGCCCGCGCCGTCGGGATCGAGGATCTCGACGACGTTCAACGCGTCGTTCAAGATCACCTGCGCGCCCGACTTGAGCTTGTCCGCATCGAGGTCGGGAGCGGGCATCACCCGCATCTTCCGGCCGGCGGTCACCACGTCGACCGATCCGTCCTCGTTGGTTCCGATGAAGATCCCGAAGGTTGCGGGCGGTTGGGACAGCTTCTCGACCTCTTCGGCGAGGGACTCGATCCGCTGCTTCTCGTCGCGGAGGGCGTCCGCCAGCTTGTCGTTCTGGCCGGTTGCCCGGGCGAGCGCCTCCCGTGTCTCGACGAGCTTCTCCTCCAGGAGCTGGACCTGCCGCGGGGCGTTGGTCAGCCGCCGGCGGAGGAGCCCGACCTCCTCCTCGAGGAAGGAGATCTGCGTCTGCAACTCGTGGATCTTCTTCTCGCGCTGTTCAGCCTGCTCGTGGCGGTCCGCCATCCGGCTCACCTCCCACCGATGGTCATCGACGTTTCACCCGAATCTTGAGCCCTTTTGGGCCTCTTTCCCGTAGATACGGCAACCAGTCGATCCCGGCCGATGCCTGGAACAGGGTACTTCTCCGAAGCTAATCCGCAGGACCGACACGGGCCACGGTCAGGAAGCCGGTGTGGCCCACCATGCGATGGTCGGGGCGGACGCTCCGCTCGGTCACGTGCCAACCCCGCTTGAGGATCTCGAACGTCTCGATGTGGAGGAAGCCGTTCCGCGGGAGGGCGAGGACGAGCTGCTGGACCTGGATCGTCGTCGGGAGGTAGGCGCAGAGCACCGCGCCGGGCTCGAGCGCGGGGCGGAGCGCTCCGAGCGGTGCCCACGGCTCCGGCAGATCCAGGATCACCCTGTCGAACCGATCCCCGCTCGAGCCCGCGTCGGCCACGTCCCCGTCCCGCATCTCGAGGGTGTCCGGGATCTTCCCGAAGAAGCCTTCGATGTTCGCTCGGGCCCGATCCCGGTGCTCGGACCGGAGCTCGTAGGAGACGACTCGCCCCTGCTCTCCCACCGCCCGGCAGAGCGCGATCGACAAGGCTCCCGATCCCGTCCCGGCCTCGAGGACCCGCGCTCCCGGAGAGACGTCCGCGTACACGACGATCGGACCGAGGTCCTTCGGATAGACGACCTGGGCCTCTCTCGGCATCTTCAGCACGTAGTCGGAGAATCGTGGGCGGAACGCGGCCAGGATCATCCCGCGCGCGGTCGTCACGCGGGTCCCTTCCGGCTCGCCGATGAGGTCGTCGTGCGCCAGGGTTCCGGCATGGGTGTGGTAGGTGGCGCCGGCCTGCAACGAGAACAGGTACGTCCGCTCACGCTGGTCGATGAGGAGGACCTTCTCGCCCGCTTCGAACGGCGCGCTCATCGGAGCGCCCGGTCGTAGATCTCAGTGGGAAGCACTTCGTCCGAGAGCTCCTCGGCGACCGCTCGGTCCGAAGGCTCGGGGCCTGTGGCGAGGCGCTCGCCGAGGATCTGCGCGCGTGCCCGGCAGAACGCGCAGAATCGTCCGGTCGTGGGCTGGCCGCACGACTCGCATGCGTGGAGCTCCGCCCGATCCTCCGACCGGAACAGTGGCCTCCCGCGCTCGAGATACCCGAGGAAGAACTGTGCCTTGGTCCCGGGCGAGGCTTGCTCGATCGCGTTCATCGCTTCCTTGTATCGGAGCTGGGTGTTTCCGGCGACGAGCGGGCACTCCTCGACCACGTAGTCGATGCCGCGCAGGAAGGCGTACGCAGCCGTCTCCAGCTCGGACAGGCGATGGAGGGGTTTCACCTTCTTGACCATCCCACCTCTCCCTGGCCCCTCGCGTGCGGGGAGGACGGGCGACTGGCGAGCGATCGCGTCGGTCTGCCAGCGCAGCGTGTTCCCGAGCAGTGTTGCGGCTTCGTCGTCGAGGTTGTGTCCGGTCGCGACGACGTCGAAGCCACCCTCGAGCGCCGACCGGTTGAAGACGTAGCGCTTCGACAACCCGCAGACCGCGCATGTCGAGCGCGAGCCACGCATGCCCGCGGTCGGGATGTCGTAGCCGTGATCGCGCTCGAGGTCGACGGTCAGCAGCGGGGCTCCTCGCCGATCCGCGAACGCCCTGGCGACGCCGTGCGACCGATCGGAGTACTCCCCGATCCCGAGGCCCAGGTAGAGGCCGGTGACGTCGTAGCCCAGATCGAGGAGCACGTCCCACAGCGCAAGGGAATCCTTGCCCCCCGAAACGGCGAGGAGGATCCGGTCGTCGTGCCCCATCATCTGGAGCCGCCGGATCGCCTTCTCCACCTGGGTCCGGAACATGGCGAGGAAGTGCTCCGTGCAGAAGGCGGCGTGGTGCCGCCTGATCTCGATCACGGCGGGTCCCCGACAGCTCCGACACTTCATCGTGCGCCCCCCGAGATCACGGGACGGATCTCCAGCTCATCGTCGTCCCCGACAGGCACTTCGCGGGTGATGAGCTCGCCCGACCGGATCACGAGCACCGTGTCCACCGCGATCCCGAGCTCGCCGAGGATCGCGGCGACCGAACGTCCGCCTGGGACCTGCACCTCCCGGTCGGGGTTCCGCAGCTTGACCTTCATCCCGAGAGGCTAGCGTAGCCTCTGGCTCCAGGGACTCGTCGCTGCGAGTACCTAGGGCTCGAGGAACTCGGTCGGCAGCGGCTTCGTGCCGAGCGTGACCGAAACGCCCCGCTCCTCGCCACCTGCGCGGATCACCCGCACCTCGACCTCGTCCCCGGGTTTCAGTCCATCCAGGACCCGTCCGAGGTCCGTCGCGGCATCGATCGACTGCCCGTCCAGCTCGACGATGACGTCGCCCTCCCGGATCCCGGCGTCGGCGGCGGGGCCGCCCGTGAGCGTGGCCAGCACGAAGGCTCCCTGCTCGACGGGGAGGCCGAGCTGGAATGCGAGGTCCGGCGTGACGTCTCTCGTCGACACCCCGAGGTACGCCGTGGCCTGGAGCGGGTCGGAGATGGCCTGCTCGATCACCGGCTTGGTCGAATCGATCGAGATCGCGAAGCCGATGTTCTCGGCGTTCTCGCTGCCGGCGGAGTTGATCCCCACGACCCGTCCCTCCATGTCCACGAGGGGCCCGCCGGAGTTCCCGTGATTGATCGCCGCGTCCGTCTGGATCACTTCGCTGTAGGTGCGAACCCCGTTCGAGCAGACCGTGCATTGCGGGTCGGGCACCCGGATCGTTCGGTCGAGGGACGAGACGATGCCGGTGGTCACGGATGGACCACCCTCGAGCGCGAGCGCGTAGCCGACCGCCACGACCTGCTGCCCGAGCCGGAGGTCGGCGGAGGCTCCGAGTGGGAGCGGCGTCAGCCCCTCTCCATCGATCTTCAAGACCGCGAGATCGTGTTCGCAATCGCCGCCGATCACCCTGGCGTCGTAGCGGATCGGCTCGTCGTCCGACGTCGATACGGTGATCCGTGACGCACCCTGCACCACGTGGCAGTTGGTCACGACGACGCCGTTCGCTCGGACGATGAACCCGGTGCCCACGCCCCTGCCCTGCTCCGGCTGGCCGCCGGTGGGAGAGGCTTGGTACACGTTCGTCGTCACGTTGACGACGGACGGGAGCACGCGTTCGGCGACCGCCGCGTACGGCTCCTGCCCGGGATCGAGAGGTGGGAGGGGCGAGGCCGCCGGCGTCGCGCCCTGGGAGTCGGCCCTGTATGCAAGCGCCGAGCAGGATGGCCATCGAGGCGACGACGAGCAGGAGGCGTCCGGAGATCGGGGCCGCTTTCACGAGGAGGGTTCGCTCCCGACGGGTCGGGGGTTCGACGAACCCACCCTACTCTTGTCCCCGTGTGTGCGGATCTCGTGATCAGGTGAGCAAGGAACCGGCAGGTCGCTCCTTCCTCGGGTCGACGAAGGGGATAGCCGCCGTTCGCCCGACCAGGTGTTCGCCGTCCTCGGTCTCGACATCGAGCTCGGTGCCCGGCGCCGAGAGCTCGATGGGCACCCAGACGTAGCCGATGTTCTTCGCGAGCCCCGGTGACCAGACCGCGTCGGTCATGCGCCCCACCTCGTGTCCGTCGTGGTGGACCGGCCAGTACTCCGACATCTCGGCCCGGAGCTCGTCGCCCTCGAGCTCGATGCCGACGAGCTTCCGATCGACCCCTTCCTCCTGGATCCTTCCGAGGGCCGCCTTCCCGATGTAGTCCTGCGGCTGGTCCTCGACGAGCCGCTCCAGTCCCATCACGTGCAGAGGCGTGTCGTCGATCGTCATGTCGGAGCCGTAGTTGAAGATCCCCGCCTCGATCCGGCGGGCTTCGCACGGTGCGATCGGCTTGATGCCGAACTCCTCCCCCGCCTCAGCGACGGCGGTCCAGAGCTCGTCGCCCTTGGAGCCGTCCAGGAGGTTCACCTCGAAGCCGGGGATCGCCGTCCACCCCGTGCGGCTGATCAGCACGGGGATGCCGCGGATCTCGAACTCGTCGACCCAGTAGTACTTGATGTCGTAGATGGACGGCCCGACGAGCTTCTCGAGCGTCTTGGCGGAGAGCGGCCCCTGGACCTGCATCGGGTGCACGTCTGGGAAGGTCACCTCAGCGTCGAGGCCCGCCGAAGCCCCGACCCCCATCGCGTAGAGACCGGCATCGGAGTCGGCCAGCTGCATCCACCAGGTGTCCTCGGCGACATGGAGCAGGACCGGGTCGTTCACGATGCCCCCCTCGGGGGACGTGACGATCATGTACTTGCCCTGCTTCACAGCGCAGTTCGTGAGATCGCGGCACGTGATCATGTCGACCAGCCGGTCTGCATCCGGCCCGGCGACCTGCACGGTCCGTTCGACGCCCACGTCCCACATCGTCACGCCCGTGGCGAGGAGCGCGTACTCGGTTTCGGGGTCGTCGAAGTAGCCGGGCAGGTACATGTGGTTGTAGATGTCGTACGCGGTGCATCCGGCCCGAAGCGTCGACTTGAAGAACGGCGATTGCCGATACCAGGGACCGAAGTACAGGGTCGCGCTCTTGGCAAGCATCTCCGGTCGCTCGTTGACCATCGTTCCCTCCTTGTGTGCTCGGTCTCATGCTCTTGGTCTCGTGCTCGTCGCTCGTGGCTCGATTGAATCATCGTTCAATCCACGCCGCACGTGCAAGTCGGAGAAGGCCCCTGAACAGGGACGGAGGACCTGAACGACCGTTAGGAAATTCGGGTCTAGGAGACCGGGATCGCCTTGTCCGGATCGACGAACGGCATCGGCTCGACCGTCGCGGTTCGCTCGCCCCATTCGGTCTGGACCGTCACCGAGGCGCCCTCGGAGGAGCGGTCCGCGGGGAGCCAGCAGTAGCCGATGTTCTTCGCCAGCCGCGGCGAGTAGATCGCCGACGTCACCTTCCCGATCTCCTGTCCCCCGTCGATCGCCGGCCACTTCACGTTGTTGAGCTCCGGGAAGGGGTCGCCGTCGAACGCGACACCGTTGATCTTCCGGGTCGCTCCCGTATCGCGGATCCGGCGAAGGGCCGCGATGGAGATCGATGCATCGTCGGCGAGGTCCCATGCCACGAGGCGATCGAGCCCGAGCTCGACGGGGTTGTTCTCATACGTCATGTCCGCGCCCCAGTTGAAGATCGCGCCCTCGATGCGGCGGATGTCACTCGGGCCGGTGGGGACGATGCCGAACTCCCGCCCCGCCTCCATGATCGCTTCGAAGACCTCGGTGCCCTTGGTCGTGTCGGTCAGGTAGACCTCGTAGCCGATCTCGGACGTCCACCCGGTGCGGGTGACCACGACCGGTGCCCCGGCGATCTTCGCCTCCGTCCAGAAGTAGTACTTGAGGTCGAGGATCTCCGGGCCGAGGAGCTTGGCCATCAGGTCCTTCGACTTGGGTCCCTGGACCTGGAGCGGCGCGACGTCGGCCTCACGGATCGTCACGTCGAGATCCGGGTACGCGTTCTTGAGCCCCCGTGCGAACAGCAAGGCGTCCGAGGACGCGAGCGCGAACCAGAACGTGTTCTCGTCCATCCGGGTCAGGACGGGATCGTTCACGATGCCCCCGTCGCTGTCGCAGATCAACACGTACTTCCCCTGGCCGACGGCGCACTTCGAGAGGTCGCGCGGTGTGAGGAGCTGCGCGAAACGGAAGCCGTCCGGCCCGGAGATCTCGAGGCAGCGCTCGACCGAGACGTCCCACAGCGTGACGCCGTTCAGAAGCGCCTCGAACTCGGCCTCGAAGGTGTCGAACCGGATCGGGAAATACATGTGGTTGTAGACGGTCATGCCCTTCGGGCCGTACCGCTGCGTGGCTTCGTAGTACGGCGTGCGGCGGTTGCGGGCGCCGCGTTGGACCAGGCTCATGTCGAACGGCTCGGGCATCGTGAGTGCTCCTCTCCCGTGAGACCACCCGGCGGGCGCCGGGGGCGACAGTGCGGCATCGAACCCGGGGGCTCGTTGCCTCCGTATCGTGCGAGCGACGTGAGGGCCAGGCAACCGGGGCGGCTGACCCGAAGTCAGCCGGTCCGGCTGCGTTCGTACACCGGTGCTCCCTCGACGAAGGTCGCGTCGACCTGCGCGTTCGCGATCTCGTCGGCGGGATGGGCGAAGAGATCGCGATCCAGCACCGTGACGTCGGCGTACTTCCCGACCTCGATCGACCCGGTGACATCGTCCAGATGGTTCACGTAGGCGGAGCCCATCGTGAACGCGGCGATCGACGTCGCGAGGTCGAGCCGCTCCTCGGGGAGGAAGACGTCATCGTTCCCGTCCCCATAGGCGTAGTCGGGTGGCACCTTGCGGTTGACGGCGACGAAGATCTCTTCGAGAGGGTCGGGGCTGGAGACCGACCAGTCGCTGCCCATCGCGAGCGTCGCACCCGCACGCACCAGGGACCCGAAGGGGTATTGCCAGCGCCACCGTGGCTCCCCGAGGAACGGGATCGTCAGATCGTCCATCTGGCTCTCGTGGGACGCCCACAGTGGCTGGGCGTTCGCGACCGCGCGGAGGCTCCGGAAGCGGGGCACGTCGTCGGGGTGGACCACCTGGATGTGCGCGAGGTGGTGCCGATGGTCGCTCGGCCCGTTCGCTTGGAGAGCCGCCTCGATCGCATCGAGCGCCTCGCGGACGGCGCGCTCCGCCAGCGCGTGGAAGTGCACCTGGAAGCCGAGCCGGTCCAGGGCGGTCACGTACCCCTTCAGCGCCTCGGGCTCCACGAACGAGATCCCCCGCTTGTCGGTGACCCGACCCTCCGCATCCAGGTAGGGCTCCAAGACCGCGGCCGTGAACGTCTCGCACACGCCGTCCTGCATGATCTTCACCGTCGAGGCCGCGAACCTCCCGATCCGCCCACGCTCCCGGAGATCGAGCAGCTCGTCGATCTGGTCCTCACCGCGGTCGCGATCCCACCAGAGCGACCCCACGACACGGGCGGTGAGATCGCCGTTGCCGGCGGCATGGAGGTACGCGGTGTAGTTGTCCATCCAGAAGTCGCTGGACACGATCGCGTCCTGCCAGGCGGTGATCCCCAACGAATGCAGATACCGCTGGCCCTGGAGCAGCCCCTCGTAGATCTCGCCTGCCGTCGGTTGGGGTGCCATCCGGCCGACGAGGTCCGAGGCGCCCTCGTGCAACGTGCCGCTCGGCTCGCCGTCCGCGTCCCGCTCGATCCGGCCGTCGGCCGGATCGGGCGTCTCCCTCGTGACCCCGGCCAGCTCCAACGCCCGGCTGTTCACCCACGTACTGTGGCCGTCGCGGTTCGGCAGGAACACGATGCGATCGGGCACGACCGCATCGAGGAGGTCCTTGGTCGGGACGCCGCCCGGGAACACGTCCATCGACCAGCCGCCACCCAGGATCCATCCGCGGTCCGGATGCTCATCCGCATACGTCTTGACCCGGAGCAGGTAGTCCTCTTGGGAATGGAGGTCGTGGAGGTCGCACTGCAACAGGTCGACCCCGCCGCCCACCGGGTGCACGTGTGCGTCTTGGAACCCGGGAACGAGCATCCGTCCCTCGAGGTCGACGATCTCGGTCCGCGGGCCCACGTGCTCTCGGATCACCTCGTCGCTCCCCACGGCGACGATCCGTCCGTCCTTCGCGGCGACCGCCTGTGCCCGCGTCCGGGCTGCGTCCACCGTGTAGACGGCGCCGTTGACGAAGACGAGGTCGGCGGCCGTCATCGACGGAGCATAGCGGTCACGCGAGCGCCACGAGGTCGAGCAGATCTTCGCTCCAGTAGTCGAGGCTCCCGTCCGGCATCAACAAGACGCGCTCGGGCGCAAGCGCTTCCACGAACTCCGTGTCGTGGCTGACGATCACCATCGCGCCGGGCCAGTCGCGGAGCGCATGGGCGATCGCCGTTCGTGACGGCGGGTCGAGGTTGTTCGTCGGCTCGTCGAGGAGGAGCAGGTTCTTCCTGCCGGCGACGAGCTGCGCCAGCGCGAGCTTCGTCTTCTCGCCGCCCGAGAGCGTGCCGGCGTCCTGGAACGCCATCTCGCCGGGAAGACCGAACATCCCGAGGAGCGTGCGGAGCGCCTGATCGTCGGCCGGTGATGCCTGGTGCATGTGGGCGAGCACGGTCATCCCGTCTCGTATCCCCTCGTGTTCCTGCGCGTAGTAGCCGAGCTGGACGCCGTGGCCGAGGCGGAACGAGCCTGCATCGCTCCGGGTCTCGCCGGCGAGGATCCGCAGCAGGCTCGTCTTCCCCGCGCCGTTCAGACCCATCACCAGGAGGCGCTCTCCCCGCTCGACGTCGAACGAGACATCCTCGAAGACGGCCGGTCCCCCGTAGCCCTTGGTCAGCTCTTCGGCCACGAGCGTCGTCCTGCCCGAGTGAGGCGGATCGGGGAACCGGAATCGGACGCCGCGCTCGCGGGTCGGGGCCGCCACCTTCCGAGCCTGGAGACGGGCGACGCGGGTATCGAGCGTCTTCGCCTTGCGCGCCCGCTTCGCCGTCTGTCCGCGCATCGAGTCGGCCAACGTCTTCAGTCGCTTGATCTCGGCGTCCTGGCGGGACGCGACGGCCGTCAGACGTTTCTCGTCGAGAGCTCTCGCTTCCCGGTACTGCGTGTACGTCCCCCGGTACTCGACGACCCCGTCCCGGTCGAGGTGCAGGATGCGGGTGATCGAGGCGTCGAGGAGCGCGATGTCGTGGCTGACGACGAGGAGGGCCCCGCGATAGCCCGCGAGGAACCGCATCAGCCAGCCCTTGGCGTCCGCATCGAGATGGTTCGTGGGCTCGTCCAAGAGCAAGAGGTCCGAGCCCCCGAACAGGATCCGGGCGAGCTCGAGCCGGCGCCGTTCGCCTCCGGAGAGCGCTCCCACCGGAAGGTCGAGACGGTCCTGGGCCAGCCCGAGTCCCGCCACGATCGTCCGCGCGTCCGCTTCGGCCCGATACCCGCCGCTCCGTTCGTACTGGTCCTCGAGTCGCGCGAAGCGGGCAACGTGGTCCTCGGACGCGCGCTCCTCCAGCTGGAGTCGAGCCTTCTCCACCCCTCGCTGAAGATCGACCAGGCCGCGGGCGGCGAGGAGGTACTCGATCGCGCTCGTGCCGTCGTCGGCTCGGTGCTGCCGAGGGTCCTGCCGGAGGTACCCCACCGCCCCACGGCGTTTCACCGTGCCGGCCGCGGCCGGCTCCTCGCCCGCGAGCACCTTGAGCGTGCTCGTCTTGCCGGCGCCGTTGCGTCCGACCATCCCGACCTTGTCGCCCGCCGCGAGGGCGAAGTCGAGACCTTCGACGACGGTGGTCCCGCCGGCCTCCACCGAGAGGTCAGACACCTCGAGGGCGCTCATGGACATGCTCCCGCGTTGTGCGCGGCTCGGGATGTGGGCGGTGCGGGCATCGGTACCTCCAGCGATCGGGACGCGGACGCGCGGGCGCCGTCGAGGCGCCCGCTGTGCTCGAGGAGGTCCCGCTAGCTCACCTTCCAAGTCTAGCGCTCGGGGTCGGGATCGGGTTTCCAGCGATACCCGAGGCCGGCCTCCGTCACGATGAACCGAGGACGGGCGGGGTCGTCGCGGAGCTTGCTGCGCACCTGGCGGATGAAGACCCGCAGGTACTGGCTCTCGGTCGCGTACCCCGGTCCCCACACCTTCTGGAGCAGCCACCGATGCGTCAGGAGCTTCCCCGGATTCGTGACGAACGCCTCGAGCAGCCGATACTCGGTGGGGGTCAGATGCACGTCCAGATCGGCCAGGCGCACGAGCTGCCGTCCCAGGTCGACCTCCAGCTCGTCGAATCGAACGACGGGCGAGCGTCGCTCACCCTCGGAGCGACGCCGGACGGCTCGCATCCTCGCGAGGAGCTCCGGCATCCCGAATGGCTTGGTGACGTAGTCGTCCGCCCCCGCCTCGAAGGCGGCGACCTTGTCCTGCTGGCCGGCCAAGACCGACAGGACGATGATCGGCACCTCCGACCATGCTCGTACCCGTTCGATGACCTCCTGCCCGCCGATCCCCGGCAACCCGAGATCCAGCACGATCAGGTCGACGTCCGAATCCGGCAACAGATCCAGCGCGGTTTCCCCGTTCCCTGCGGTCAGGACCTCGTAGGAGTGTCCTTGGAGGCTGGTGCGCACAGCGCGAAGGATCTGCGGGTCGTCGTCGACGACGAGGACGCGGCCCTCGATCATCAGGGTCGTCCCGGGAGCTCGATCACGATGGCGGTCCCGCCTCCAGGCTCGTCGGCGACGCGGATCGTGCCGCCGTGCGCCTCCACGATCGCCCGCGCGATGGCGAGCCCGAGGCCGGTGCCCGAGCTTCCCTCCCCCCGAACGAAGGGTTCGAACACGCGCTCGCGTTCCTCACGTGGGATCCCCGGACCTCGATCGCTGATCCGTATCTGCACGCCCTCATGCCACTTCGCCGCGGCGATCGTGATCCGCCTTCCGGGCGGCGTGAACCTCGCCGCGTTCTCGAGAACGTTCGTCAGCGCCTGGTCGATCTGGCCCAGGTCCAACGGGATCTCCGGGAGATTCTCGCGGAGCATCAGCCGGATCTCGTGTTCCTTCAGCAGGGGGCCCGAGCGAGCAACCACGCCTTCGATCAGCTCGTCGACCGCGGTGGGCGACGTGGTCGGTGTCACCGCTCCGGCCCGCATCCGCGACAGATCCATGAGGTTGCCGATCACGCGGTTGAGGCGGCCGGCTTCCTCATCGATCGTCTCGAGCAGGTCCCTGCGATCTGCACCGTTCAAGGGCGAACCCTCTTCGAGCAGGCTGGACACCGACGCCGTGATCGACGCGAGCGGCGTGCGAAGGTCGTGGGTCACCGAGGAGAAGAGCGCAGCCCTGAGCCGGTTCGTCTCCGCCTCCATCCGAGCTTCCTGGGCCTCGTATCCGAGTCTCATCCCGTCGATCGCGAGGGCGACCTGCGTGGCCAGGGTCTGGATCACCCCACGCTCCTCCGACGTGAGTGACGGGTCGGCGCTGCCCGGCACCGCGACGATGCGACCGAGTTCCCGATCCTGCACGGTGATGGGGATGGTCTCGCGACGCTCCTCGACGGCATGGCCGCCGGGTCGCTCGACAACGATCGGCGCATCCGTCAGCTCACTGCTGATCTCACAACGCGCGAGATCGAAGAGCTCCACGACCGAACGGGCGAGGCTGCGGAGGACCTCCTCGGTGGGGACCCCGGAGCGGAGCCGGGTGCCCAGGTGATGGAGGAGCCGGGCCTCGCGCTCCCGGCGCTCCGCTCGAGCTCGCTGCTCGAGGACGCGAGAGAGCATCGTGCCGACGGTCGCCGAGACCGCGAGGAACACGGCGAGCGCCACGAGGTCGGACGTCTCCTCCACCGCGAACGTGTGGAACGGGGGCGTGAAGAAGAAGTTCAGCGCGAGGAACGAGAAGACGGATGCGACCAGCCCCGAGACGAGTCCACCCGCCGCGGCCGCGAAGACGACGGCCAACACGTACAGCAAGGCAGCGGTCGTGGTGGGGATCTGGACCGGCAGGAGTGCTCCGAGCGTGACGATCCCCGGCGGTACGAGGCCGGCCACCGCGACTCGCACGAGACGCGGGAGCCGGCGGCGATCGATCGCGAGCGTCATCCGGTCTCTCCCGCGGGAGCGTAACAAGGGCATCGAGCGATCCATGAACCCTTACAGAACCCTTACACGGGGTTCGCCCTTCCTTATCTCGCGGCTATGCCCTCTGAAGCACGCTTCGTGGCATGGACCTCCACACCGTCATCGCGGCGAGCGGGAACGGGAGCGCGAACTTCATCGTCGGCGTCCTCCTCGGGAGCTGCCTCGGCTATCTCACCGGCCCCGCGATCCGTTCGTGGCAGTCCTACAAGGAATGGGCGGAGGCCTCCCGCGAGGCCCGCCTGGCCGACCGATTCCTCGACGGGTCTGGAGGCAGACGCCGATCTCCCCGTGATCGAGGACCGGGGGGTCGAGGCCGACCGAGCGACCGAGATCAAGGGGCTCGTCGGACGGCGCGTATGGCGAACGTCGCACTGAAGCGCGTCCTCGTCGGTCGGGCGTTCGCGAGCCACCGGCTCGAGCACACCCTCTTGCCGAAGGTCGTGGCCCTCCCCGTGTTCGCGTCGGACGCGCTGTCATCGGTCGCGTACGCGACGGGCGAGATCCTGGTGGCGCTCACCCTCGTCACCGCGAGCCCCCAGCCCGTACGTGATGCCGATCGCGATCGCCATCGCCTCGCTGATGGCGATCGTCGTCATCTCGTACCGGCAGACCGTCCGGGCGTATCCGAACGGCGGGCGGCGCCTACATCGTGAGCAAGGACAACCTCGGCGACATCCCCGGCCTGATCGCCGCGGCCGCGCTGATGTTCGACTACATGATGACGGTCGTCGTCTCCATCGTGGCAGGCGTGTTCGCGATCGCCTCCGCGTTCCCGTGGGCGCACGAGCACAAGGTGTTCCTCTCGATCCTGTTCGTCTCGTCCATCACGCTGATGAACCTTCGTGGCGCCAAGGAGTCGGGCACGCTGTTCGCGATCCCCACGTACGGGTTCATCGTCGCGATCGGCGCGTTGATCGCCCTCGGGCTGGTGGGATGTCTCGGCGGATGCCCCGATGTGGGGATCGACGTGGAACCGCTGCACCGACGCCGCCACCGTGGCGGGCGCCGTGGGGATCTTCGCGATCCTGAAGGCGTTCTCTCTCGGCGCCACCGCGCTCACCGGTGTCGAGGCGATCTCCAACGGCGTACCCGCCTTCCGTCCGCCTGCAGGCGAAGAACGCGGCCACGACCCTCGCGGTGATGGCGCTGCTCGCGATCACGATGTTCCTGGGCATCTCCTGGCTGTCCACGCACATCGGCGGAGTGATCGCGAGCGAGGAGCGATCCGTCGTCGCACAGATCGCCATCGCGGTGTTCGGGGACGGATCCGGCGGCTTCTTCATCGTCCAGACGTTCACCGCCCTGATCCTCATCCTGGCGGCGAACACCGCGTATCAGGACTTCCCTCGCCTGGCCTCGATCCTGGCTCGGGATCGATACGTGCCGAGCCAGTTCGTGAACCGGGGCGACCGGCTCGTGTTCTCGAACGGCGTGATCGTCCTCGGCCTCCTCTCCGTGCCTGATGATCTTCGCGTTCGATGCGGAGCTGAGCACGCTGATCAACTTCTACGTGGTCGGTGTGTTCACCTCGTTCACGTTCTCGCAGTCCGGGATGGTTCGGCACTGGCTGAAGGAGGGGCGCAAGGGAGCCTCGGCGATCCGAGGATGGAGGCGGTCGATCGTCATCAACGCGATCGGTGCGATCACGACCTTCGTCGTGCTGATCGTGGTGGTCATCTCCAAGACCCCCGATGGCGCTTGGCTCTCGATCGTGATCATGGCTCTGCTCGTTCCCTGCTTCGTGTCGATCCACCGCCACTACCGGGCCGTCGCGGCCGAGCTCGCCTGCGACCGACCGGAGGCGGAGCGAACGGGCGTCAACCACATGATCCTTCTCGTCCACGACCTCGACGCCGCCACCGCTGAGGCGCTCGGGTATGTGCGAGGGATCGGGCAGTCGGATGTGATCGCGGTTTACCCGGCTGCCGGGCGGACCCCTTCCTCCGACCTGATGGATCGATGGCGGCGGTTCGCGGGAGATCCGCTCCCGCTCGAGGTGGGCACCGGGAAGCACCTCTACGACGTGGTGAAGCGACAGATCGCCTCCCTCGATCGCTCCCCGGACGATCTCGTCACGATCGTGATCCCCGAGATCGTCACCGGCGGTCTCCTGACGTATCTCCTCCGCCGCCGGAGCTACCTCCACCTCAAGGTTCGGTTGCTGCGCGAGCGAAACGTGGTCGTGACAGACGTGCCAGTGCACGCGGAGAGCGGTGAGCTCCCGGGAGTGGACGGGAGGGCGCTGATCCCTCATCGGATCGTGACGCTGGCATTCGTGTCATCGGTCAACGCCGCATCGATCAGGGCCGTTCGGTACGCCATGTCGATCGGATCCGCGGAGACGCGAGCGATCCACTTCCAGCTGGATCCCGAGGAAGCGCAGCGGATCCAGGAAGACTGGTTCGACGCTGAGTTGCCCGTGCCGCTCGACATCGTCGAGGTTCCGTTCCGGGACCTCACCGTCCCCATCTTGGAAGAGATCCGACGGTTCACGAGGCACCCCGACACGATCGTGAACGTCATCATCCCGGAGCTGATCGTGCGGAAACCATGGCACCTCTTCCTGCACAACCAGACCGCGCTGTTCGTGAAGCGCCTGCTCCTCTTCGAGGAACGAGCGATCCTGACGAACGTCCCGTTCCCGATCCGCGGCCTCGGACCGGCGCAACCGCCATCGCGCACACGTGAGGAGAGGGATCGAGCACGAGTCTGAGCCGTCACTGACTTCCGGGAGGCCCTTCCTGGTAGCGTGGAGGTGTCCACCACTGGTGGAGCCGCCCAAGACGGGGCGTACCCGCGACGACGTCGCGACCTTGCCTTTCCCGGTTCCTCGAGACCGAGGAGGCATCCAGATGGCCCATTGGCCGAAGACCGTTTCAGGCAACCTGTTCACGTTCGGGCTCATGATCATCGTCGTTCCGATGCTCGTGTGGTTCGTGGTCACGCTCCCGAGTTGGGCGCTCTTGGGTATCGCCGCAGCCGCGCTCGTTGCGGTCGCGCTGGTCATCTGGCGTCGCAGGCTCGATGCTGCGCGCGAACGAGCGTGGGTGGGCGAGTTCTCGTTCGGGGACGTGGTCCGTCGCCGACAAGTCGCCGAGGAACTCAAAGCCGCGACTCCGTAGTCGCCGGGGGCTCCCCCGCGATGGTCGGTGCGAGTGTGTCGGAGGGGGATCTGAACCCCCAACCCCTTCTGTGAAGAGGACGAGGCTCAACCCAGCGCTACCTGAGGTTGATCGCAACGGCTCATCCATGGCCGATATCGAGAGCCTCTGATCCGGAGAGGCCGCTCCTGCACCGGCGATGGGCAACCACAACCGAAGGTGTCAAGTAGGAGGCTGCGAAGGCGCGCCGTCGTGCTGGCTGGGGCTCAAGGACATCCCCCAACGCGCCGACATGCTGTAGGTGGATCAGGAGCAGCCGGATCGTGAGCTTGTTGCGTTCACCGCGAAGAAGGACGATCGAGTGTTCTCGTGGGACGTGGCCGCGACGTTGGCGGCATCGCTGCGGGACTTCTTCGAGTCGGATGGCTGGGAGGTGACCATCGCGATCGCTGAAGGCCCTCGGCGTCGGCACTTCCCCAGGGTCGTCATCGAGGGCCACTGGCGCTGACGATAGAAGGCCCGGTCACCGCAGCCGTCGTTGTTGGAGGCGCTACACCCGACGTGCGCCCATATGGGGATGCACCGACGGAGCTTTCGAGTCAAGGTCAGCGCATGATGATGTCGCCGCAGCTCCGTGAACCGTTGAGATGCGCGGGTCCCTGATCGCGCGGGAGCAGCCGGAGCTGGACGACCTCGTCGGTGTCGGCGATCGCGATCAAAGTGGCGAGCCCTGGATCGCTGTGCCAAGGTCTTCGCATGGCCCCGCCTCTCCGGTTCGCCCTTATGGCCTTGACCTTTGCCCTCATCGGCGTCTTCACGTTCTCCGCCTCCGCTCAGATACGGGGCGAGGGAACGATGCTCGTTCGTCAAAGCACTGACTGCTCGGGCACGGGCACCGCCTCGACCGTGTACTTCCCGTTCACCACGCTGTTCACCGGCTTCGAGCCGGGGGAAACGGGCGAGGTCACAGCGTTCACTCACCCCGGCGGCGTGCAGGTGGGACATCGGAGGGTGACGGTCGACGGGCAGGGCAACCGCTGTGAGCTGGTCGAGGGCACGGTGCCGCCCGGCCAGTACAAGCTCGTGTACGACTTCGAGTCGGGCACCGGGAAGCAGAAGGTCATCCGGTTGGTCGCTGCGCCTACCAGCAGCGTTGCGCCGTCAGCGAGTGTGACTCCATCGGCCAGCGCGAGCGTCTCGACCACTCCTTCCACCTCGCCCTCTGTAGCGCCGACGCCGACGCCACCAACGAGTCCGCCACTCCCGAGTGGGCCGGGGTCCATCACGTTCACCCCTTTGCCCGGCGTCGTCGGGGACCAGGCGGTCCTCCCCCGCACCGGCGCGGATCTGACTGGGGTCCTTGCGCTCGGGGTCGCGCTCCTCGTGTTGGGAGCGGGCGTGTTCGCGGTGACTCGACGTCGGGCTCGCAACGCCTGAGGATGTTGTGGGAATCTCACGATCCCCTGCGGACTCCGGAAGCGATCGTGGGCGTCACGCCGCGAGGCGCAACTCTGTTTCTTGACATACGGGGGGCCTTGGGCGGTCGACTATTCGGAACGACCATAAGAGCCTCGTCGAAGACGTTCGCTGCCAGATCTGCCGTCGGCAACGTGCCAGTCGATCGCCTTCGAAGCGCGAAGTTCTCCGAACTTCACGCCCTATTCCTTGGAACCGGCCGCTGGGGCAGGGATGTCGGCCTCAAAGGACGCGACGAGATCGGCGGCCCGCTGAGGCCCGCGAACGTGTCCAAGGCCTTCTCCCGTCACGTTCGCGGGACGGGTCTCCCTGCGCTGTCGCTCCACGGCCTGCGCCACACGTGGGCAACCCTGCGTCTGGAGGCGGGGGTCGATACCGTCTACATCTCTGAGCTGCTCGGCCACTCCAGCCCAGCCATCACCATGAACGTCTACCAGCACGTGCGGGAGGATCGACTTGTCGCGGCGATGGAGCAGGTCGGGACGGCCATCTTCGGGAAGTCGCGGCCGCTGGGCAGAAACTGGGCAGAGAGAGAGCCCCCGATGCCAGCTAGTCGGTTTCCGGGGCGTCTCGTTTCCGCCGGAGATGGGTGTCGGAGGGGGGATTTGAACCCCCACCCTCTGTGAAGAGGACTAGGCCCTCAACCTAGCGCGTCTACCTAATTCCGCCACTCCGACGAGGTGCGCGGTGGATGCTACCAGCGCTCATCAGTTCCATTTCCAGGCGAGCCAGAACGTGCAGATCCCCCACACGATCGCGGTCACGACGGTGACTCGGTCCAGGGTTCGCTCCAACGCGGTCCCGCCGGCGAGGGTGGACGAGCCGCCGAACAGCTCCGACATCCCGCTCCCCCGCCCGGAGTGCAGCAGGATCGTGAGGATCAAGAAGAGCGACGCGACGATGTCGATGACGATCACGACGGCGTTCAGCACGGCCCGGATCCCTTCCTGCTAGCTCGGAGCGGATTCTCCACCCAGGGGCGAAGCCTCCTGAGCTTGGACGACGTCGTCATCGAAGCGTTCCGTGGCGCCGCCGCCCTCGATGATACTGCCCTCCAGCGGGAAGTGGCAGGCAGCGATCTGCCCCGGTCCCTGATCCCTGAGCTCGGGCTCCTCCTGGATGCAGCGTGGATGCGGTCCGTCGATGCCCTCGGCCTTGGCGATCGCGCGCGACTGCGGGCACCGAGGATGGAACCGGCAGCCGGACGGCGGATCGATCGGGGAGGGCACGTCACCCTGGAGGATGATCCGGCGCTTCTGCCGGGCCATCTTGGGGTCGGCCATCGGCACCGCGGACAGCAACGCTCCGCTGTAGGGATGCTTCGGTGTCTGATACAGCTTCGACCCCTCGGCCATCTCCACGATCTTGCCGAGGTACATCACCGCCACGCGGTCCGACACGTGCTTCACGACGGACAGGTCGTGTGCGATGAACAGGTAGGTGAGCTTGAACTCGTCCTGGAGGTCGCCCAGGAGGTTCAGGATCTGCGCCTGGATCGAGACGTCGAGCGCGGAGACCGGCTCGTCACAGACGATCAGCTTCGGCCGCAGCGCGAGCGATCGCGCCACGCCGATCCGCTGGCGCTGGCCGCCCGAGAACTCGTGGGGGTAGCGGTTGTAGTGCTCGGGATTCAGGCCCACCAACTCCATCAGCTGCTGGACCTCGGACTTGATCCGGTTCCGTGGCACGGTCTGATGCAGGCGGAACGGCTCTCCCACGATCGAACCGACGGTCTTCCGGGGGTTCAGCGATGCGTACGGGTCCTGGAACACCATCTGCATGTCTTCGCGGAGCTCCTGGAGCTCCGTGCCCTGCAGGTTGGTGATGTCCTGGCCGTTGAACCAGACCCTGCCTTCCGTGGCGTCGTAGAGCCGCATCACCACTCGGGCCAGCGTGGACTTGCCGCAGCCGGTCTCCCCGACGAGACCCACCGTCTGGCCCGGATAGACCTCGAGGTCGACATCGTCGACCGCATGCACGTTGCCGACGTGGTGTTGGAAGAGGATCCCCTGGGTGATCGGGAAGTACTTCTTGATCCCCTCGAGCTTCACGAGCGGCTCGCCCGACGGAGCCGGGGGAACGGCCGGGAGCTGTTCGGCTTGGACGCTCATCGACGGGCCAAGACCTCCTCGTCCCTGATCTTCTCCTTCTCGGCGAGGCTCAAGTGGCACGCAGCCGCGTGGTGGCCGTCCACGGGGAGGAGCTCGGGAACGTCACGATCGCACGGATCGAACTTGTAGGGGCATCGGGGATGGAAGGCGCAGCCCGGTGGCACCTGGATCAGCGACGGTGGGAGCCCTCGGATCGGGTTCAGCCGTTCCTGCTTGGTGTCGTCCAGGCGAGGGATCGAGCTCAGGAGGCCCCAGGTGTACGGGTGCAGCGGCTTGTAGTAGATGTCGTCGGTGTCGCCGAACTCCGCGGCCTTGCCCGCGTACATGACCATGATGTCGTCGCAGTGCTCGGCAACCACGCCCAGGTCGTGGGTGATGATGATGACCGCGGCGTTGAATTCCGACTTCAGCCGGTCGATCAGGTCCAGGATCTGCGCCTGCACGGTGACGTCGAGCGCGGTGGTCGGTTCGTCGGCGATCAAGACGTCGGGGTTCAGTGACAACGCCATCGCGATCATCGCGCGCTGACGCATCCCGCCCGAGAACTCGTGCGGATACTGATTCGCGCGATCCTTCGGGTGCGGGATGTTCACCCGGGCGAGCATCTCGACCGCCTGGTCGAACGCTTCGTCCTTCGAGATGTCCTGATGCTCGAGGATCGCCTCGGCGATCTGGAACCCCACCTTGTAGAAGGGGTGGAGTGAGGTCATGGGGTCCTGGAAGATCATCGAGATCTTCGCCCCGCGGATCGTCCGCATCTCGTCCTTCGGCATCTTCAGCAGGTCTTGGCCCTGGAAGAAGACCTCACCGGTGATCTTCGCTTGCTTGGCATTGATGAGACCCATGACCGTGAGCGAGCTCACGCTCTTCCCGGAGCCCGACTCCCCCACGATGCCGAGCGTTTCCCCCGCTTGCAGGGAGTAGCTCACGCCATCGACGGCCTTCACCAAGCCGTCGTCGGTCGGGAAATGGACCTTGAGATCCTTGACCTCGAGGAGCGGCTGGGCCACTAGGTGTACCTCACCCTCGGGTCCACGAAGGCATACGCGACGTCCACGACCAGGTTCGCGATGGCGATGATGAACGCGCCCAGGATGGTCACGCCCATCACCGTCGGGAAGTCGTTGGTGCCGATCGACTGGACCGCGAGCTGCCCGATGCCCGGCAATCCGAAGACGGTTTCGGTGATGAAGGCGCCGCCGAGGAGGAGGCCGACGTCCAGACCGAGCATCGTGACGACGGGCGTAAGCGCACCACGCAGGCCGTGCTTGTAGATCACTCGACGCTCGGACAACCCCTTGGCGCGGGCCGTCCTGATGTAGTCCTCGTTCATCGTCTCGATCAGGTTGCCTCGGACCATCCGTGCGTAGAACGCCGCGTTGATGTACGCGAGAGACACCCACGGCAGGATGAAGCGCCCCTCGAGGGCCGCCCGGAACGCCCCACCCCACCCGCTGTAGCCGATGGGGATCCCGCTCGACGGTAAGAGCTCCAACTTGAACCAGAAGACGTACAGCAGCAGCTGGGCGAGCCAGAAGATCGGCATCGACACCCCGATGATCGCGAAGATCATCGCCGCCCGGTCTGCCACCGACCGTCGGCGGATCCCGGAAAGGATGCCGATCGGGATGCCGAGAGCGAGCCAGATCACCGCGGCGCCGATCGCCAGGGTGCCGGTGATCGGGATCCTCCTCGCGAGCTCAGCCTTCACCGGCTCGAAGCTGCCGTAGGAGAAGTAGACCTGCTCATCCAGCCAGAGGCCCTCCCCCTCCGGAACATGTCCCGCGACCATCTGTATCGGTTGGCTCGGCGGCCACGGGATGAATCCCTTGAGGAAGCGCCAGTACTGGACGTACAGCGGCTTGTCCAGGCCGAACGCGACACGTGCGTTCTCGATCTGCTCGGGGGTGGTGGTCCGCCCGACCGCGCGTCGTGCCGGATCGCCTGCCGGGAGCTTCACGAAGATCAGGAAGGTAAGGAACGAGACGATGATGATCACGAGGATCATGAAGAGGGCTCGCCTGATCAGGTACCTGCCCACTCTCGCCTCCCTTCCGTTCCGGAACGGTGAGGGGGCCGCCTACGCGACCCCCTCGATCCGTCTTGTTCCCCGGCTACGAGGTGTTGCCGGGTACCGCCAGTGAATCGAACGCCGCAAGACCAGCGAACTGGTCGAACGAGTAGTTCTGGACGTTGTCCGACAGGATGTCGACGCTGTTGTCGAACAGATACGGCACCCACGGAACAACCTCTTCCATCAACTGCTGGTCGAGTTCTGCCCAGCACTGGAACCGTTCGTCACCCGGTTCGAGCTCGGAGCATTCCGTGACCTTGTCGTCCACCGACGGAACTTCGGCGACGTCGTATCCCCACTCGGCCAGCTGTTCGCTCGAGGCGCCCACCAGCGAGTAGTTGCAGCAGCTCTCCCAGATGCCGGCCGAATCGAACAGGGGCTCGCCGAACGTGACTCCGTCGGCGTAGTCCTTGCCCCACCCAGGCCCTGCGCACAGGGCGTGCTTGGAGTTGGCGTCGTTGCACTTGTTGTACATCGTCCCGCGCTCCAGCTGCTTGACGTTGAGCGTCAGCCCGATCGGCTCGAGGAACTGGATCAGCAACGCGGCCTGCTCCGGGTACGGATCCTCACGGTCTGTGATCGTCAGGATGTCCTTGCA
This sequence comes from uncultured Actinomycetota bacterium, assembly GCA_963839395.1. GTDB lineage: Bacteria > Actinomycetota > UBA4738 > UBA4738 > HRBIN12 > JAJNBA01. The sequence continues at coordinate 777,060 of CAWIUW010000015.1, read as the reverse complement.
CTCGGGTGCGTCGCAGATCCCGTCCCCGTCCGTGTCGTACTTCGTCGCGAGCTTCATCGCCTCCTTGGCCTTCTCGATGTCACCGGACGCGTTGGCCGTCTGGTACGGGTCGTAGTCGGCGAGGATGTTGTCCTCGAGGCTGTTCACCATGATGTGCCCCGCGATCTCACCGGTCGACGGGCCACCTCGCAACTGCCGGAATCCCTGTTTGTCGAACGCCCAGTTGACCGCCTTGCGGACATTGACGTCGTCGAACGGAGGGACCGCCAGGTTGAACGACACGTACCGGACAGCGTCCGATGCGTAGATGTTGATCCGATCCTGCAGATCGGGGTTGGTCTGGTAGTCCCGGATCTTCTCGGGCGGCACGGCGCCGTCCACCACGAAGTCCAGGGCTCCCTGGGCGACCTTGTTGTACAGGTCGTCGTTGTCGCCACCGATCTGCACCGAGATCTGGTCGGGGAACGCGTCACGCAGCTCGTCCGACTCCTCGGTCCACGAGGGGTTGCGAACGAGAACGATCTGCCGTCCTGGGACGTAGCCCGGCGCCTCGGTCTGGTCCTTCGGGTCCGCGGAGAAGTCCATGGTCTCGGACCCCTCGAACATGTACGGCCCCGACGCCACGAGGAAACGACCGTAGTTGCGGTCGTGGCCCTCGGCCACGCCCATGCGCTCACCCTCGTCGTCCGGCGGGATCGGTGCGGCTGCACCCATCGCCATGCGGTAGCTGACATCGCCGATCGGCGAGGTGGTCGTGATCTCGAGCGTGTGGGTGTCGGGTGCCGCGAGACCGGTGATCGTGTCGGCGTCACCCGCTCCGTACTCGTCGAACCCCTCGATCACGGAGTAGTAGAAGGAGTACCCGCCGACGTTCGCCTTCGGGTTGGCCTCCCGCTCCATCGCGCGGATGAAGTCCTGAGCCGTGATCTCGGTGTCCTCCTTGGGAGGCGCGTACATCAGTCCCGGCTTGATCTGGAACGTCCAGGTCAGCCCGTCGTCCGACTGCGTGGGCTCGCCCGAGGCCAGGTCCGGGAAGATGTCGGCGCCGCCTTCGTCCGTCGGGACGCCTTCGTACGACATCAGCGTCCGGAGCAGACAACAGCGGTAGTACTCCCACGTGACGGAGTAGTACTCCTTCTGTGGGTCGAACGCGGCGGTGACGTCGGCGAGCATCGCCATGTTGAGCGTGCCGCCCTTGAGCTCGTCGGTGTTCTGAGCGGGCTCGCTCCGTCGGCCCGTTGTCGCCACCGTCGTCGCCGCACGCCGCGGCCACGAGGCCGAGGACCGTCACCACGGCGATCACTCTGAGTACTCGATTCAAAGCTACCCCCCTTCTCATGTTTCCCTTCCGTACTTCACCAAGCTTGCGAGCCTTCGAGGTCGTCCTCCTTTCGCACAGGGTTCCCCCCTGTCGATACGCTCAGATCCCCTTCCGAGGATCGAGGGCGTCGCGGAGGCCGTCCCCCACGAGATTGAAGGCCAGGGTCGTGAGGAACAGCGCGAGGCCCGGGAAGATCATCAGCCACGGTGCGAACGTGAAGGCCGTCCCGGCGTCGGCCAGCATGCCACCCCACGAGGGGGTGGTATCCGGCACTCCGACACCGAGGAACGACAGACCGGCCTCGAACAGGATGTTGCTCGGGATGATCAGCGTCGTGTAGACGATGATCGGCGCGGCCACGTTGGGGAGGATCTCGCGGAGGATGATCCGCCGGTTGGACGCTCCCAGGGACCGCGATGCTTCCACGAACTCCTTCTCGCGGAGTGAGAGGACCTGACCGCGGACGATGCGGGCGATGTAGGGCCAGCCGAAGAGTCCGATGATCATGATCACGGGCCCGAGCCCGGGCTTGATCGTCCCCCAGAAGCATCCCTCCGCGCTGGCGCCGCACGCGGACGCGATCCCGAGGGCAAGCAGCAGGATCGGAAGCGCCAACACCACGTCCGTCGCTCGCGAGATGACGGTGTCGACCTTCCCGCGATAGAAGCCTGCGCTGAGGCCCATGAGCACCCCGATCACGAGTGCGATACCGGTCGCGATGAACGCCACCTGGAGCGACGTGCGAGCGCCGTAGGCGATCCGCACGAACTGGTCGCGGCCCGTGTCATCGACCCCGAGCAGGTAGCCGGGGGGCGCCTCGGAGATCTTCTCGCCGGTGGTGGGATCGTAGGTGTCCGGCCACCAGCGGGGCGCCGAGGGCAGGCCGTATTCGTCGAGCGAATCCAGGTTCACCTCGTTCGGCTCGTGCGTCGTGATGTTGGCGATCACCGGAGCGAAGATCGCCATGGCGAGCATCAAGAAGATGATCACCAGGCCGGCGAGGGCGAACCGGTCTTGCCGGAAATGCCGCCAGAAGATCTCCCACGGACTCCGGCCGATGATCGATGCCGGCGTCTCTGCCGACGGCGCCGAGGATTCAAGGTCGGCGCGCCCGCCACCCTCGCGCTGCCCGACCTGGGATACGTCGGTGTCCGTATCGGATCGACTCATGCCCGACCCGGGATACTACGGGGGCAGCCGGAGTCCCGCAATCCAGCAACCTTGGGAGAAGAACCACCGCAGCCTCTTTGAGAGGCAAGGATGCGATAGCAGCTCATCTGTACCTCACGATGAGGGCGAAGCCCTCGGGGTCGAGGCTGGCGCCCCCCACCAAGGCCCCATCGATCTCAGGGTGCGCCATGAACTCCCTGATGTTGCCTGGTTTGACGCTCCCGCCGTACTGCACCCGGACCGCCGCTCCGACCTCGGCGGAGAGGCGGTCCGCGAGCGTGGCGCGGATCACCTCCACGACCTGCCCGGCGTCTGTCGGTTCCGCGGTGCGACCCGTCCCGATCGCCCAGATCGGCTCGTAGGCGACGACCGCTCGGGCGGCGGCCTCCGCGTCCACGCCGTCGAACGCGCGCCGGACCTGTTCGGCGACCTTGGACTCGGTCCCGCCCGCCTCGCGTTCCTCGAGGGTCTCCCCCACGCACACGATCGGCACCATCCCGTTGCGGAAGACGGCCTTCACCTTCTTGTTGACCGTCTCGTCGTCCTCGCCGAAGAGCTGGCGGCGCTCGGAGTGGCCCACGATCACGTAGTCGACGTCCAGCGCCGCCAGCATCGGACCGGAGATCTCGCCGGTGAACGCGCCCTCGTCCTCCGGGTGGACGTCCTGCGCGCCGAGGCCGTACGGCAGCCGGTCGGAATCGATGAGCGTCTGGACGGAGCGGAGCGCGGTGAACGGCGGGCAGACCACGACCTCCACGCGCTCCGGATCCTTCCGGTCCAGGAGATAGGAGAGTTTCTGCACCGTCTGGATCGCCTCGAGATGCGTCTTGTGCATCTTCCAGTTCGCCGCGATGATCGGTTTCCTTTCGGCCACGTCAGTCCTCCAATACCTGGATCCCCGGCAACGGCCGGCCCTCGAGGAACTCGAGCGAGGCGCCACCGCCGGTGGACAGATGGTCGAACGAGTCCTGCAGCCCGGCGCGCTTGACGGCGAGGAGTGAATCCCCCCCACCGACGACGGAGAACGCCGAGGCGCCGGCGATCGCGGTGGCCACGCCACGCGTCCCGGCGGAGAACGGCTCCAGCTCGAAGACGCCCATCGGACCGTTCCACAGGATCGTCTTGGCGTCGGCGAGGATGCGAGCGAACTCCTCGACGGTGCGCGGGCCGATGTCGAGCCCCTTGAGACCACGAGGGATCTCGCGCGCGGGCACGGTGCGAGGACGTACGTCGGCCCTCGCCTCCTCCGCGGCGACGACGTCTTGCGGGAGCTCGAGCAGCGTGCCCTTCGCCGTGGCTCGCTCGGTGACCGCTCGAGCCTCGTCGAAACGATCGCGTTCCACGAGGCTGTCTCCGATCTCCCCACCGGAGGCCGCGATCAACGTGAACGCCATCGCGCCGCCGATCAGCAACGCGTCGGCGCGCTCGACGAGTGCATCCAACACACCGAGCTTGTCCGACACCTTCGCGCCGCCGAGGACGGTCACGTACGGGCGGTCGGGATCGGTGAGGAGCCGGCCGAGGACGTCGACCTCCCGTTGGAGCAGCCGCCCGGCGACCGCCGCCCTGCCCGATGCGCGCATGAGGTCGGGCAGGGCCACGACGCTCGCGTGCGCGCGATGCGCCGCTCCGAAGGCGTCGTTCACGTACGCGTCGGCGAGCTCTGCGAGCTGCCCCGCGAACCGGACGTCGTCGGACTCCTCTCCGGGATGGAACCGGAGGTTCTCCAGCAGGACCACGTCTCCCGGCTCGATGTGACTGCAGACGGCCTCGGGCCCGGCGCCGGCGACCTCGTCGAGCGCCATCACGTCGACGCCGAGCAGCTCACCCAGCCGGTCGGCGACGGGCCCGAGGCGCAGATCGTCCTGTGGCTCCCCCTTCGGCCTTCCGAGGTGGGACGCGACGACGAGCGCGGCGCCCCGGTCGAGGAGCTCGCGTAGCGTAGGGAGGGTCGCGCGGATGCGCATGTCGTCGGCGACCCGGCCGCCCTCGAGCGGCACGTTGAGGTCGGCGCGGACGAAGACCCGGCTGCCGGCGACGTCGCCGAGCTGGTCGAGGGTGCGGAGCGCCACTAGAGCTTCGAAGCGACCATGTTCACCAGGTCGACCAGGCGGTTCGAGTACCCCCACTCGTTGTCGTACCAACCGAGCACCTTGACGAAGTTCCCGAGGGCCATCGTCGAGAGCGAGTCGAACGTGCACGACGCGGGCGACCCCACGATGTCACTCGAGACGATCGGGTCCTCGGTGTACACGAGCTTGTCCTTCAACGGGCCGCTCTCCGAGGCAGCCCGGTACGCATCGTTGACCTCGTCGACGGTGACGTCGCGGTTGAGGATCGCCACCAGGTCGGTGATCGACCCGTCGGGCACGGGCACACGCATCGCGACGCCGTCGATCTTCCCCTTGAGCTGCGGGAGCGCGAGCGAGGTCGCCTTCGCGGCACCGGTGGAAGCCGGGACGATGTTGATCGCGGCGGCCCGGGCCCGTCGCAGGTCCTTGTGCGGCAGGTCGAGGAGATTCTGGTCGTTCGTGTAGGCGTGGACGGTGGTCATCAGGGCGCGGTCGATCCCGAAGGAATCCTCGAGCACCTTCGCGAGCGGCACGACGCAGTTCGTCGTGCAGGATGCGTTCGAGATCACATGGTGCGTCGTCGGGTCGTAGGCGTCGTCGTTGACGCCCATGACGATCGTGATGTCCTCGCCCTTGGCCGGCGCGCTGATGATGACCTTCTGGGCGCCCGCCTCGATGTGGGCCGCCGCCTTCTCTCTGTCGGTGAACAGGCCGGTCGACTCGATCACGATCTCGGCGCCCACTTCCTTCCACGGGAGCTGGGCGGGATCTCGCTCCGCGAACACGCGCAGCTCGTCGCCGTCGACCGAGAGCCCGTTCTCGGAGACCGTCACGTCGGCATCCAGGCGACCGAGGACCGAGTCGTACTTCAGGAGATGCGCGAGGGTCTTGGCGTCCGTGATGTCGTTCACGCCGACGAAGTCGACGTCCGCGCCCGTCTGCCTGACCGCGCGGAGGAAGTTCCGGCCGATCCGTCCCGAAACCGTTGATGCCGACCTTGACAGCCATCTGGGTCCTCCCTCGGAGTCGCTCGGCGTCGAACACCCATCCTATCGAGCCGCCTCAGTCACCACTCAGCCGTCCGGCGGGAGGGGCGTTGTAGGGTGCCGACGCCGATGGCGCAGGCGCTGCAAGAGATCGAGGAGCGGAACCGTTCGTCGACCTGGAACGGTTGCGAGCGATCTGGGTCGCGCCTCTTCGGACGCCGAACTGGCAGCTGCGATCTCGATCGCGCCGTGGACGGCGGCCGCGCTATTCGCTCACATCGCCTTCTGGGATCGATTCGTCCTCGAGCGGTGGCGACTGGCCGCCGTGACAGGGAGATCGAACGCCGGAGCCCGAGGACAACGTCATCATGGATCGGATCAACGACGCGTCGCTCAGAAATGGCTCGCGATCCCTGCTCGCGGTCGCGGTCGAGGAGTTTCTCGCCGCCGCCGCTGGAGCTCGAGGGACTGATCGTCACGGTTGGATGCCGCGATCGTGTCGGAGCTCGTGACCGAAGGGCGCGAGCGACTGGTCGATCGCTCGCTCCACCGCGCGGATCACCTTCGACACGATCGAGTGAAGCATTCCCCTCCGCGTGAGCGACCAGGCCAGCGGGGCCGTCAGTCCCGGTCGACGTCGCGGTGGTCCACCGAAACGCGATGCCCGCGCTCCCGGAAGTACTCGGCCAGATCGTCGGCCACCACCACGGAGCGGTGGCGTCCGCCCGTGCAGCCCACCGCCACGGTGAGGTAGGACTTGCCCTCGTCCACGTACCCGGGCACGACGACGTCGAGGAGCGCCTCCAGTTGTTTCATGAAGGCCCCGTACTCCTGCTGTCCCTCCACGTACTCGCGCACCTTCTGATTGCTGCCGGGCAGAGGGCGGAGCTCGTCGATCCAGTGCGGATTGGGCAGGAAGCGGACGTCCATGACCAGATCCGCGTCGCGCGGACTCCCGTACTTGAAGCCGAATGACACGACCGTCACGAGGAGTCCGGCTTCCGGCGGTGCGGTGGCGAAGATCTCGCGGATCCGGTCGCGCAGGTCGTGCGGGGTGAGCCCGCTCGTGTCGATCACGAGGTCCGCGTCGGCTCGCAGGCTCTCCATCATCAGTCGTTCCTTCCGGATCCCTTCGGCGACCCGGTCGGCGGGCGCCAGCGGGTGGCGCCGCCGCGTCGCTTCGTAGCGATTGACGAGATCGTCATCCGACGCATCCAGGAAGACGATCCGCGAGGGAACGCGCTGCTCCCGCAGCTCCTCGAGTGCCGTGGAGAGCTCCCCGAAGAACACGCCACCACGCACATCGACGACGATCGCGACGCGGCTGGGTCCACCGGGGCTCGCGGCCAGTTCCGCCATCTTCGGCAGCAGCGTCGGCGGCAGGTTGTCCACGACGAAGTACCCGACGTCCTCCAGGCTGCGTGCGGCCTCGGAACGGCCGGCGCCGGACAGGCCCGTGATCAGCAGGATCCCCGGTGCGGTCGCGGCCTCCTTGCTCCGTCGTGACGACGTCCGTGCCATCAGGCGCTCTCCCGTCGCTCGGAGGCCGCGACCGCGTGCAGATGACGGTGGATGTCATCCGCGAGCCTCGGCCCGACACCCGGCGTCCCGGCGAGCTCACCCGGCTCCGCCTGCCTGATCTTGGTCAGCGAACCGAAGCGTTTCATCAGCGCTCGCTTCCGAGACGGTCCGACGCCCGGGATCTCGTCGAGCGGCGAGGAGAGCGCGCGTCGGTCGCGACGCTGTCGGTGGTAGGTGATCGCGAACCGGTGTGCTTCGTCGCGGATGTGCTGGAGGACGAAGAGCGCCTCCGACCCCCGCGGGATGGACAGCGGATCCGGTCGGTCGGGGAAGTAGATCTCCTCGAGCCGTTTCGCCAACCCGACGTGCGGGATGTGGAGTCCGAGGTCTTCGAGGACCTTCGTGGCGACGCTCAGCTGCCCGCGACCGCCGTCGACCACGACGAGCGCCGGCGGGTACGAGAATCGCCTGCGACCGCCGGGCGCTTCGTCCTTCTCCTGGAGGAGACGTGAGAACCGCCTGGTCAGCATCTCCTGCATGCTGGCGAAATCGTCCTGCCCGGCGACACTCTTGATCTCGAACCGTCGATAGTCCGAGCGCTTCGGCAGGCCGTCTTCGAAGACGACCATCGACCCGACGGTGTCGCTCGGGCCCAGGTTCGAGATGTCGTAGCACTCGATCCGGAGCGGCGCCTGCTCCAGTCCGAGCTGCTCGGCGAGCTCCGAGAGCGCGCGCGAACGCGCCCCGAAGTCCGAGGCACGGCGGAGCTTGTGTCGATGGAAGGCGTCCGAGGCATTGCTCCCGACCACTTCCGTCAGCTTCCGCTTGGCGCCCCGTGACGGGACGGCGATCGTGACGCCGGAGCCTCGGCGTCGGGACAGCCAGGTTTCGAGGACCTGGCGATCGGCAGGCTCCGTCGGCACGAGGATGCGCGGCGGCACGTCCTCGCGTTCCATGTAGACCTGGCGGAGGAACGACGCCACGAGCTCGGGTCGGTCGAGGTCCTCGACGCGATCGACGACCCAACCCTTCCGTCCCAGAACCCTCCCCCCTCGGACCGTGAACACCTGGAACGCAGCCTCGAGATCGTCCTCGGCGAGACCCACCACGTCCAGGTCCTCGGGGCGGACAAGGACCATCTCCTGACTCTCCAGCGCCCGCCGGGCCGCCTGCAGCTGATCGCGGTACCGGGCCGCCTGCTCGTACTCCTCGCGCCCGGACGCCTCTGCCATCTGGGCGTCGAGCCGCTTCAGGACGGGTTTCGAGTTCCCCGCGAGGAAGTCCCCGAGCGCGTCCACGTCCCGCCGGTAGGCCTCCTCGGTGATCCCCGTCTGCGCGGGCACGCACGGCCCGGAACAACGGCCGATGTCGTAGTAGAGGCACGGTCGTCCCGCCCGGGCCCGCTGGTCGAAGAAGTGATTCGTGCACGTCCGGATCGGGAAGACCCGCGTCATCGCGTCGAGCGTGTCGCGGATGGCCCAGGCGTGCCCGTATGGCCCGAAGTACCGGACCTTCTTGCGCTTGGTCCCCCGCAGGACCTGCGCGCGGGGCCACTTCTCCCCCACCGTCAGCGCCAGATAGGGATAGGACTTGTCGTCGCGATACCGGATGTTGAAGCGCGGCTTGTACTGCTGGATCAGGTTGAACTCGAGCATGAGCGCGTCGACCTCACCGGACGCGACGATCCACTCGACGCTCGCAGCCGCGTCGACCATGGCCTGGGTCCGCGGATGGAGGGGTCGTGACCAGTAACTGGCGAGGCGCTTCCGCAGCGAGCCGGCTTTGCCGACGTAGACGACCCGCCCGTCCTCGTCCCGGAAGAGGTAAGCGCCGGGGGCGTCCGGGATGCTGGACGACGCCGGCTTCGTGAAGCTCACAGGCCTATCGTAGCGCCGGGTTGCGACCCGACCGGGAACGGAGGGTGACTAGCCGCCCCCTCCGCCACCCCCGCCTCCGCCGCCGGCGGCCACGACTGCGAGGACCCCGGTCATGGTCGGGTGGACGTCGCAATGGAAGAAGTAGTTGCCGGCGTCCGGGATCGCCGGGACGTCGTATGCGACCGTGTCCGGTCCGTTGACCAGGTCCCCCTTGAAGATCGGATCGGATGCGACCGCCGCCTCGTCCACGGCGATCGCGATGTTGTGGGGACCTGTGGCAGCCACGGGATCCCGGTTGTCGAACTCGATCGTGAACGGTTCCCCGGCGGGCGCGACCAGGCAGGTCGGATCGAACGCCGTGCCCTCGGCCACGATCTGGAGGACGGGCTGCCCGTCGTCACCGCATCCTTCGGCCCCGCCCGGGGTCTCGGGAACCTGCGGCGCCGGGCTCGGAGCCGCGATCTTGAGGTCGGAGATCTCCGCGTAGGTGCCCAGCCGGAGATCGCCGTTCTCGCTGTCGTACCACGCGAGGTAGACCGAGGAGCCATCCTCCGTGATCGCCACCGTGGGGGTCACGCCGCCGCTCGTATCCGGAAGCTCGACCTCCTCGATCTCTTCCCCGTCGGCGCCGGACGCGAGATGGATGCCGTCGGCGTCCTGCCAGGTCACCCAGATCGTCCCCGAGTCGTCGACGGCCACGCCGGAAGCGGCCGGGGTCTCGGCGGTGCCGCTCGCCTGCGCATCTATCGAGGCGGCCTGCGACCACGATCCGGGTCCGCCGGTGAGGACACTCAGTCCGGACCCCGTATAGAAGGAGATCGCAGCCGTGTCGCCCGTGGCCGAGATCGATGCGCCGCCGGACACCTCCGTCGCGACCACTTCCGTCGTCCACGCGCCGCCCTGCCGGTGGGCTGCGATCAGCTCGCCCGACTGCGGATCGGCCACCACCACGATCGGCTCGCCGCCGAGGAGGGCGAGCTGCGTCGAGGGAGGACATCCGTCGCCGCAGGCCGGCAGGGTCGCCACGGTGGTGATCTGCCAGCGTTCCCCTGACGGCTCGGCGACCCGCACCTCCGGCCGTGCCCCCGCCGTCGCGTACGCGACGATCGGCGAGCCGGAGTCGTCGAGCACGATCGACGGGGCGCCCGCTTCCGGTGTCTCCTCCACGGACGCGATCTCGAACGAAGGGCCGACCCCGTACCAGACGCCGGTGTCGGCGGTCCAGACCGCGTGGATGTCGGTGCCGGTGACCGCGATGTCCGTTCCCTTCGCGTTCGACGGCGTGAGGCTGGCGAGCGACGGCTCGGCCGCGGGCTCGAACGGAACCGGAACCCCAGCCGGGCTCTCTCTCGGCTGCGCGACGGCTCCGCGGTTCCAGATCTGGTCGGGCGTCAGTGTCGCCAGCAGCACCGCCCCGGCGTCCTTGCCGTCCTCGGTCTGGAGGAAGGGCGATCCGACCGGGCGAGCGATCGGGATCTCGCCTTCCTCCAGGGTCGCCGGGAAGCCGAAGTAGGAGATGTTGGGCAGACCTTCCCCGTCGACCGCCACGGAGGGAGTGAGTCCCACGTCGTCGATGGAATCCGGAACCATCGGGATGAACTGCCGGCCCTCGGGGATCTCCACCTCCGGCTGCGAGGCGCTGCTGCACGCGGCGGTCAGCACGAGGCATGCGACGGCGGCGATGAGCCGGCCGCGGGTCGCGGGTCCCCCGAGCGCGGCCCGAGGAACGAAGGATGGACTCGACACGACGGGGCGAATCCTAGCAAGCATCGTCTCGCCCACCGACGAGCTCAGGCGGTCTCGCTCACCAGCGAGCTCACGCAGAAGCGCCGGCACCTATCGGGAGCACCCCCAGCACTTCCTCGAGGAACCGCCCGGTGTACGAGTCGGGGTTGGCGGCGATCGCCTCGGGCGGGCCTTCCGCGACGACCCGGCCGCCTTGGTCTCCTCCCTCGGGGCCGAGGTCGATCAGCCAGTCCGCGGTCTTGACGACGTCGAGGTTGTGCTCGATCACCAGCACCGTGTTCCCCGTCGCGACGAGCCGCTGCAGGACCTGCAGGAGCTTCCTGATGTCTTCGAAGTGCAGACCCGTGGTTGGCTCGTCGAGGATGTAGACGGTGTTCCCGGTCGCTCGCTTGTGGAGCTCACTCGAGAGCTTGATCCGCTGCGCCTCGCCTCCGGAAAGCGTGGGCGCCGGCTGTCCGAGCTTGATGTAGCCGAGTCCGACGTCGGACAGCGTCTGCATGTGCCGCTTGATCGGGGGGATGTTCTGGAAGAACTCGAGGGCCTCGTCGACGCTCATCTCGAGCACGTCGGAGACGGTGCGTCCCTTGTACTTCACCTCCAGGGTCTCCCGGTTGTAGCGGCGCCCCTTGCAGACCTCGCACGTGACGTAGACGTCGGGCAGGAAGTGCATCTCGATCTTGATCTGGCCGTCGCCGGCGCAGTTCTCGCATCGTCCGCCGCGTACGTTGAAGGAGAACCGTCCCGGTTGGTATCCGCGGAGCCGAGCTTCGGGCACCTGGGCGAAGAGCTTGCGGACGTGATCCCACACCCCCGTGTACGTGGCGGGGTTGGACCGCGGCGTCCGACCGATGGGCGACTGGTCGATGTCGATGACCTTGTCGACGTCCTCCCATCCGACCATCCGACGGTGCTTCCCGGGAAGGAGGCGTGAGCGATACACCTTCTGCATCAGCGCGCGGAGCAAGACATCCTGCACGAGCGTGGACTTGCCGCTCCCGCTCACCCCGGTGACGCAGACGAAGGCGCCGAGCGGGATCCGCACGGTGATGTCCTTCAGGTTGTGCTGACGAACGCCCTCGAGGCGGAGCCACCGATCGGGTTTCCGCCGCGACTTCGGCGGCGGGATCGACCGCCTGCCCGAGAGGTAGGCGCCCGTGAGCGACTCCTTGCAGTCGAGGAGCCCCTTGAGGTCGCCCGAGTAGACGATCCGACCGCCGTGCTCCCCCGCCAGCGGGCCGATGTCGACGATGTGGTCGGCCTCGATGATCGTCGCCTCGTCGTGCTCGACGACGATCAGTGTGTTGCCGAGGTCCCGGAGGCGGATCAGCGTGTCGAGGAGCCGTCGGTTGTCCCGTTGATGGAGGCCGATCGACGGCTCGTCCAGGATGTAGAGGACACCGACCAGCCCGGAGCCGATCTGGGTCGCCAACCGGATCCGCTGCGCCTCGCCGCCGGCGAGGGTCCCCGCGGGTCGTGAGAGCGTGAGGTAGTCGAGACCGACGTCCACGAGGAAGCCCAGCCGGGCGCGGATCTCCTTGAGCAGCCGCTCCGCGATCATCTCCTCGCGCTCGGAGAGCTCGAGGGCGTTCAGGAAGTCGAGCGTCTTCCGGATCGAGAGGTCGGTGAGGTGCGAGATGTGCAGGCCGCCCACCGTGACCGCGAGGGTCTCCGGCCGGAGCCGGGCTCCCTTGCACGCACGGCACGGGGTCTCCCGCATGAACTGCTCCATCTTCTCCCGCGCGGCATCCGAGTCCGTCTCCTTGTACCGGCGCTCGAGGTTGGGGAGCACTCCTTCGTAGGTGGTGTAGTAGGAGCGCTGGCGTCCGTAGCGGTTGCGGTAGCGAACGTAGATCTCCTCGTCCGAACCGTAGAGCACGACCTCGCGTGCACGCTTGGGGAGCTTCTTCCACGGCGTGTCGAGGGAGAAGCTGTGGACCTCCCCGACCGCTTCGAGCACGCGGTACCAGTACTCGAGCGTGTTGCTCGCCCACGGCGCGAGTGCACCCTCGTTGATGGAGAGCGTCGCGTCCGGCACCACGAGATCGGCGTCGACCTCGAGCCGGCTCCCGAGCCCGTCGCAGGTGGGGCACGCCCCGTACGGAGAGTTGAACGAGAAGTTCCTGGGCGCGAGCTCGTCGAACGACAGACCGCAGTAGGTGCACGCGAGGTTCTGCGAGAACGTCTGGATCTCCTCGTGCCCCTCGTGCGTCGTGACCGCGATCGAGGCGATCCCCTCCGCGAGCTCGAGAGCCGTCTCGATGCTGTCGGCCACACGACGCCGGATCCCCTGCTTCGCCACGAGGCGGTCCACCACGACCTCGATCGTGTGCTTGTAGTTCTTCGGGAGCCTGATCTGCTCGGAGAGCTCTCGCACCTCGCCGTCGATCCGAGCGCGAGGGAACCCTTTCCGGGCAAGCTCCTGGAGGAGCTTCTCGTACTCCCCCTTCCGCCCGCGGACGACCGGCGCGAGGACCTGGAACTTCGTGCCTTCGGGAAGCTGCAGGATCTGGTCCACGATCTGATCCGGCGTCTGTCGGCCGATCGGACGGCCGCAGTTGTAGCAATGAGGGTGTCCGATCCGTGCGTACAGGACGCGGAGGTAGTCGTAGACCTCCGTGATGGTCCCGACCGTGGACCGCGGGTTCCTCGACGTGGACTTCTGGTCGATCGAGATCGCGGGGGAGAGTCCCTCGATGAAGTCGACGTCCGGCTTCTCCATCTGGCCGAGGAACTGGCGGGCGTAGGACGACAGGGACTCCACGTAGCGCCGCTGGCCCTCGGCATAGATCGTGTCGAAGGCGAGCGACGACTTCCCGGAACCGGACAGGCCCGTGAACACGATCAGCTGGTTGCGTGGCAGGTCCAGCGTGATGTTCTTCAGGTTGTGCTCACGGGCGCCGTGGATGACGAGTCTCTCGGAGCCCACGGAGCGAGTGTACCGGCGGGCCGGGACACGCCCGGACGGGGTCGGGAGAGCCAGGCGGGGCCGGGCCGACCTATCCTTTGCCCATGGAGAGGGATCTGCGCACGTCGCCGCTGTACCAGGAGGTCGAGGAGCATTTCCGGAAGGTCTACGAACCGGGGTTCGGGCAGGTGACGGAACCCTCGGACCCGCAACCCTCCCCCGACGGACGATGGGTGGCGTTCACGGGGTCGGTCTGGGAGAAGCTCGAGGGGACGCCGAAGACGAGGATCTGCCTGGCGGAGGCAGCCGCGCAGGGTGGCGCGGGGAATGGCGCGAGCGGCGCGAAGGAGGTCTCGTCGGGACCGGAGCACGATGCCGGCCCCCGGTGGTCGCCGGACGCCCGCCGACTCAGCTTCGCGTCCGATCGCCGAGAGAAGGGCCGGATGCAGCTCTTCGTGCTGTCCCTCGACGGTCTCGGCGAGGCAGAGCCGTTGCCCGAGATCGAGGGCACCGTCGAAGCGCACGCCTGGTCGCCCGACGGATCGCGGATCCTGGTCCGGACGGCCGGGATGCACGCCGACGGCGCCGGCGCCGACGGCTCGGGCGCCCTCGAGTCGGAGCGGGACCTGCCCGACTGGGTCCCGGCGGTGGACTCCTGGGAAGACCGGCAGGTCTGGCGTCGCCTCTGGGTGCTCGAGGTGGCGTCCGGCGAGGTCCGCGCACTCTCCCGGGACGATCTGAACGTCTGGGAGGCGGAATGGTGCGGCGACGGTGCCGTGGTCGCCGTCGCGTCGGAGGATCCGGGCGAGTCGGCCTGGTACGGAGCGCCCCTGATCGCTGATCGACACCTCGACCGGCGACGATCGGGTGCTCTCCACGAGCGACGTCCAGTTCGGACTCCCGGTGGGCGCGTTCGACGGCTCACGGGTCGCGGCCGTCGAGGCTCCGTGCAGCGATCGCCAGCTCGTCTCCGGGCGGGCCGTCGTGATCGACGTCTCCTCCGGCGACCGACGAACGATCGAGATCGAGGACGCGGACATCACCTGGCTCGGATGGCGTGCGAACGGGAGCCTCGCGTACACGGCCCTTCGACGAGGCGACACGGTGTTCGGGGAGATCGACCCCGAGAGCGGCGATCGCACCGAGGCGTGGTCGACGAGCGAGAGCGTCGGCGCATGGGAGCCCTCCGCCGCGGTGTTCGGTGCGGACGGGTTCGCGTTCGTCCGGCACGGGTTCGACCGTCCGCTCGAGGTCGCCGTCGTCGAAGCGGGGGCGGATCGCACGGTGGCCTCGTTCCGGCACGAAGGCCACGATCTCGCTCGGGGTCTCGTCGGGCGAGCCGAGCGGCTCACATGGACCGCGCCCGACGGCGTTGAGATCGACGGCTACCTCCTGGCGCCCGCCGGAGAGGGGCCGCATCCGCTGATCCTGTACGTGCACGGCGGGCCGGTCTGGTCCTACACCCAGTGGTTCCCGAGGCCGTATCTCGCCTGGCTCGTGTCGCGCGGGTTCGCGATCCTGATGCCGAACCCGCGTGGCTCCACCGGGCGTGGCCGCGCGTTCATCGAGGCCGTGATCGGCGACATGGGCGGCACGGACGCCCTCGACGACCTCGCAGGCGTCGACGCGCTGATCGAGCGAGGGATCGCGGATCCGGAACGGATCGGTGTGACCGGCGGCAGCTACGGCGGGTACATGTCCTGCTGGCTCCCGGTCGTGGACCAGCGATTCAAGGCGTCGGTCGCGATGTCCCCCGTCACCGACTTCTACAGCGAACACTGGAACAGCAACATCGGTGCTTGGGATGCGTGGTTCCTGGGTGGCGAGCCGCAGGACGGCACGAGCCAGTACCAGGAGCGCAGCCCCGTCTTCCTCGCGGACCGCGTGACCACACCGACCTTGCTGACGGCGGGCACCGAGGATCGGTGCACGCCGCCCGGCCAGGCGATGGAGTTCTACCGCGCGCTCCGTGCCAACGACGTCCCGACGGAGGTCGCGATCTACCCGGGCGAGGGTCACGGGGTGAGGAAGTTCCCTGCCTACCTGGACCTCGTCACCCGAACGACGGCCTGGTTCGAGCGGTTCATGCCCGTCGGGCCGTGATGGACCCCACCGACTGGCGCGCGGAGTTCCCCGTCCTCGAACGCAAGACGTACCTGATCAGCGCGTCGCTCGGGCCGGTCTCGCGGCGATCGCGGAACGCCCTCGACGAGTACATGGATGCGTGGGCCTCGAAGGGCGCTCCCGACCACGTCTGGTTCGAGGACATCTTCCCCAGGATGGCGTCCTTGAAGCGTTCGTTCTCCGCGCTCGCGGGGTGCGATCCGGATGAGGTGGCGCTCACGACCAACATCTCGATCGCGCTGTCCACGATCGCCTCGTGCCTCGATCTCTCCGGCGAACGGCGGACCGTGATCCTGTCCGAGCTGGACTTCCCCACCGACGGTCACGTGTGGATCGCGTGGGCCCGGAAGACCGGAGCCGAGATCCGGTGGCTCCGGAGCCGGGACGGGCTGACGATCCCCGTGGAGGAGTACGACCGGGCGATCGACGAACGAACCGCGCTGGTGATGCTCAACCGGGTCCTGTACCGCTCGAGCGCGATCGTCGACGCGAAGGCGGTGTGCGAGATCGCGCGCGAGCGAGGCGCGCTCTCGTTCGTCGACGACTACCACGGCCTCGGGATCGTCCCGCTCGATCTCCACGACCTGGGGTGCGACCTGTACACGGCTGGGGTCCTCAAGTGGATGCTCGGCGGCCCGGGGCTCGTCTTCCTGTACGCGCGGAGGGACCTGCTCCCGTCACTCGAACCCGCCGTGACCGGCTGGTTCGCGCAGCGAGAGCCCTTCGCGTTCGACACCGAGCATCTCGACTATCACCCCACGGCGCGTCGCCTCGAGCACGGCACGCCGCCGGCACCGGTCTTCTTCATCGCGCAAGGTGGGATCGACATCATCTCCGAGGTCGGACCGGCGACCATCCGCGCGAGGCAGGGCGAGCTCACGGACCATCTGATCGCCCGGGCGGACGAGGCGGGGCTCGAGGTCCGCACGCCTCGGGACAGAGAGCTCCGGGGTGGCGTCGTCAACGTCAAGGTGGGTCCGGAGGCGGAGAAGATCTGCCACGAGCTTCTCGCCCGCGACGTCTGCACGGACTTCCGGGGCGACGGTCTGCGCATCAGCCCGCACTTCTTCAACACCGAAGCGGACATCGACCGATGCTTCGACGAGCTGCGGTCGCTCGTCTGACCGTCAGCGAACGAGGACGGGGACTCGCTGGGGCATATTGTTCATGAAGCCCCCGTAGTTCCACGGCGGGTCCATCGGCTGGACGTTGCCGGCCTCATCGGTGGCACGGACGATGAGCTCGTGCTCCCCCGGTGTCGCCTCCCAGTCGAACGACCACGACCGCCAGGCCGAGGACGACTCGGGTTCCGGGCCCAGGACCGCATCCGACCAGGACGCGCCCCCGTCCGTGCTGACCTCGACCCGGGTGATATGACCCGAGCCGGACCACGCTCGGCCCATCAGTTCGCACGCGCCCGCGTCGACGAACCGCTGCCGGGCCGGGAAGTCGCTGAAGCCCGGCGGCAGCATCATCGCGCGGACCGCCTTCTTCGTGACCCGCGTCCCCGGTCCGTCGGGGTCCTGCCGGAGCTGGTATGCCGAGACCTGGAAGCCGTCGAACGGCTCGGCCACGGCGGTGATCCTCCGGAGCCACTTCACGCTGCACATGCCGTACCAATCGGGCACCAGGAGCCGCACCGGGAACCCGTGCTGCGGCGGCAGCGGCTGACCGTTCATCGCGTAGGCGAGGAGGACGTCGTCGCGGACGATGTCGGTCAGCGAGAAGCCCCACTGGTAATCCTGCTCGACGTCTCCCTGGATCCCATGGTCGGCACCGGTGAAGACGAGCTCGACAGCCTCGGAGCGTAGGCCGGCATCCTCGAGGATCGGTGGCAGGGGCGTTCCCGTCCACTCAGCGTTGCCGACCGCACCGTCGAGCCACGGCTGACTCTCCGCGCGCGGGGGCATCAGGGCGCGCCCGTTGCCGGCGCATTCCATCGTGACGGGGCGCGTGACGGCCGGTCGCGCGCGGATGTCGTCCATCGAGAGGCTCAACGGACGATCGACGAGCCCGTCGACGTCCACCGTCCACGTCGCAACGTCCGCGGCGGGGATGTCCCAATGGATCACGAGGTAGTGCATCCCGGGCGGCGTGATGTCGTACCGCAGCCCCTCGAGATGCATCGCGTGATTCCGCGCGGCCTGACCGAGCTCATGCTGCGTCACGCCCTGCCACGTCGTCGTGTCGCTTCCAACCATCCCGATCACCCCCAGTGAACGCTCATCGTCCCACGACCGCGGCCCGCTGGTCACGCGCCGGAGACGACACGGCCCGCGCGGATCACGAGCTGCACGTCCTCGAGCGCTCGGAGGTCCTCGAGGGGGCTCGCGCGGAGCGCGATCAGGTCGGCGGGCGCATCGGCCGCAAGTGGCGCCCGGATCATCGCCTCGAGGACCTCTTCCGGTTCCAGCCCCGCCTCCACCATCAGGAGCGCCTCTCTCGTATGGATGCCGGGCGGGATCGACCCGTTGCCGAGGTCGGTGCCGTACGTGATCTTCCCTCCCGCGACGTGGAAGCGGCGAAGGTTGTCGAGCGCCGTTCGGATCTCGGGTGTGTCTCGGCCGAAGCTCAGGATGTCGAGCGTGGACACGATGCGCAGCTGTGTCGCCGCGGACTGGATCACCTCGTCCGAGAGCCGGGTCCACGGGGTGTGTGCGAGCTCGTCGACCCCCGCCCCGAGCGCGCGCTCGACCTGTCCCTTCCCCTGCGCGTGCGCGGTCACCGGGAGGCCGGCGTCGCGCGCCGCGTCGCAGATCGCCGCGAGCTCCGCGTCGGACGGGGTCGGTCCCGCGTCCGCGTTCAGGGATACCTTGATCGCCGCCGCGCCGAGCTTCGCCAGCTCTTCGACGGCCGTCGTCGCATCCTCGACCGATGCGAGCTCTCGACCGGTCCCCGGAGGTGCCCACGCGTCCTGGGTCGGGTATCCGCCGGGCGCCGTCAGCATGGGGCCGACCGCTCGGATGAGCGGCCCCTCGAAGGACGGCATCTCGGAGGCGTCGGCGAGGGAGAAGATCCGCTCCGGCGGCCACGCGAGGTCGCGCACCGCCGTCACGCCGCCGCGAAGCACGTCCGCCGGGTTGGACAGCTCGATGTGGACGTGGCGGTCCGCGACCGCCGGCATCACGAAGCCGTCCACGCGCAACTCCTGGCCGGCCGACTCGATGCTCGTCGCGGTCCCCGCGTAGGTGACGAGGCCTCCCTCGCAGACGATCTGAGCGTCCTGGATCAGCTCGCCCGGGCCCAGCCATGCGGCTGTCGCCCGGACCGACAGACGGTTCACGCGCCGACCCCGGCCGCGCGGAGGGCCTTGAGCTCCTTCCGGAGATCGACCACCTCGTCCCGCAGCCGGGCGGCGTATTCGAACCGGAGGTCCTTGGCGGCCTGGTGCATCTCCTCCTCGAGTTCGAGCAGGAGGCGCTCCAGCTCCTCCTGCGGCATCTCCGGCAGCGGTGCGCGACGTCGCCGTTCCTTGCGCGGCGACGTCGCGCGCTTGGCCGGGTCCTCCTCGATCGAAAGCAGGATGTCGTGCACACGCCTCCGGATGGTCGTCGGGTCGATCCCGTGCTCCGTGTTGTACGCCTCCTGGATCATCCGACGGCGTTGGGTCTCGCTGATCGCGGTCTTCATCGAGTCGGTGACCGCGTCCGCGTACATCAGGACCTTCCCGTCCACGTTGCGCGCAGCGCGCCCGATCGTCTGGATGAGCGAGGTGTCGGAGCGGAGGAATCCTTCCTTGTCGGCGTCGAGGATCGCCACGAGCGAGACCTCGGGCAGGTCGAGTCCCTCGCG
Source organism: uncultured Actinomycetota bacterium (assembly GCA_963839395.1). Lineage (GTDB taxonomy): Bacteria > Actinomycetota > UBA4738 > UBA4738 > HRBIN12 > JAJNBA01. Next base: position 757,546 of record CAWIUW010000015.1, on the reverse strand, counting down.
GAGCAGGTTGATGCCGACGAGTACGTCGAACTCTCCCAAGCGGAGGTCGCGGACGATCTCGATGCGCTGGATGGTGTCGACCTCCGAATGGAGATACCGAACACGGATCCCCATCTCGATCAGGTAGTCGGTCAGGTCCTCCGCCATCTTCTTGGTCAGCGTGGTGACCAGCACCCGCTGCTCGACCTCCGTTCGGCGCCTGATCTCCTCGATCAGGTCGTCGACCTGGCCCTTGGTGGGCCGGATCTCGACCTCGGGGTCGATCAGACCGGTGGGCCGGACGATCTGCTGCACGATCCGCTCCGAGACCTTCAGCTCCCAGGGACCGGGCGTCGCGGACATGTAGACGACCTGCCCGACGCGTTCCTGGAACTCCTCGAAGCGCAGCGGCCGGTTGTCGATCGCGCTCGGCAACCGGAAGCCGAACTCGACCAACGTCGACTTCCGCGAGATGTCACCCTCGTACATCCCGTGGAGCTGCGGCACGGTGACGTGCGACTCGTCGATCACGACGAGGTAGTCGTCCGGGAAGTAGTCGAGCAACGTATAGGGAGCGCTGCCCGCCGCGCGGCCGTCGATATGACGCGAGTAGTTCTCGATCCCCGAGCAGAAGCCGACCTCTCGGAGCATCTCGAGGTCATAGGTGGTCCGCATGCGGAGCCGTTCGGCCTCGAGGAGCTTGCTCTGGGACTCGAGCTCGGCCAGCCGCTCGTGCAGCTCCTCCTCGATGGTGACCAGGGCGTCCTTCATGCGCTCGTCGCCGGCGACGTAGTGAGACGCGGGGAACGTGGTGAGGTCCGCGATCGAGTCGGTGAGCAGCTCCCCCGTCAGCGGGTCGAATCGGCTGATCCGTTCGATCGTGTCGCCCCACCACTCGATCCGGTACCCGGTCTGCTCGTAGCTGGGGAACACCTCGAGTGTGTCGCCCTGGACGCGGAAGGTGCCCCGCGCACGGCTCATGTTGTTGCGCTGGTACTGGATGTCGACGAGACGCTGCATCGCGAACTCCATCGGGAGGTCCGTGCCCTTCACGGTCCGGAGGAGCTGCCCCTCGTACTGTTCCGGAGAGCCGAGGCCGTAGATGCAGGACACGCTCGCGACGATGAGGACGTCGCGACGGGAGAGCAGCGCCGCCGTCGCCGAGTGCCGGAGCCGCTCGATCTCGTCGTTCACCGAGGAGTCCTTCTCGATGTACGTATCGGTCTGCGGAACGTAGGCCTCGGGCTGGTAGTAGTCGTAATAGCTCACGAAGTACTCGACGGCGTTGTCGGGGAAGACCTCGCGGAACTCGTTGGCGAGCTGCGCGCCGAGGGACTTGTTGGGCGCGATCACCAGGGTCGGGCGCTGGACCCGTTCGACCAGATGGGCCACCGTGAACGTCTTCCCGGTCCCGGTGGCCCCCAGGAGCGTCACCTGCTGCTCCCCTGCCTGGACGCCCTCGACCAGCTGTTCGATGGCGTCCGGCTGGTCACCGGACGGGCTGAACTCGGAGGAGATCTTGAAGGGGGGCATACGCACGCCAGTCTAGGTCTGCCCGGCGACAAACCCCTCGCTCATCTCCCCGCGGGCTCACATGCGGCCGGCCGCGATGATGCGGTCGAGGAACCGGCGGGTGGCCTCCTCGCGCGGTTCGGAGAACATCTGCTCCGGCGGACCCTCCTCCAGGAGCCGACCGGCATCCAAGAACGCGACCCTGTTCGCGACGTCGCGGGCGAAGCCCATCTCGTGCGTCGCGATCACCATCGTCATGCCCGCGTGCGCCAGCTCCCTGATCGCGTCCAGCACCTCGGCCACGAGCACGGGGTCGAGAGCGCTCGTCACCTCGTCGAGCAGCATCACGTCCGGATCCATCGCGAGCGCTCGAGCGATCGCGACGCGTTGCTGCTGGCCCCCGGAGAGCCGGTCGGGGTACGCGGCGGCTTTGTCGGCCAGACCGAATCGCTCGAGGAGCTCGGTCGCTTTCGTCCGCGCCTCCGCACCCGAGCGCCCGAGCGCCTTCTCCTGCGCGAGCGTGACGTTCCGCATCACCGTCATGTGCGGGAAGAGGTTGAAGGCCTGGAACACGATCCCGATCCTCCGCCGGACGGCGTTCTGGTCGACGCCGGCCCCCGTGACCTCGTCCCCCTCGATCCAGATGCGGCCGGCGTCCACCGGCTCCAGGAGATCGATGCACCGCAGCAGTGTCGACTTGCCGGAGCCGCTGGCGCCGATCAGACAGACGACCTCGTGGTCCTCGACCGCGAGATCGATCCCTCGGAGGACCTCGACGTCGCCGAAGGACTTCCGGAGGCCCTCGATCCGGATCGCCTCGCGTCATAGGAGTGTCCCGGTCTCTCGTCGGCGCCGGTCCCGCAGGAGGAGCCAGTCGGTGAACCGAGCGAGCGGGATCGTGATCGCGACGAACAGGACCGCCGTGGCGAGGAACGGCGTGTAGTCGAACGTCGCGGCGTTCTCGATCTGCGCGCGTCGGAAGGCCTCGATCACGCCGATCGTCGCGACCAAGGCCGTGTCCTTCTGAAGCCCGATGAAGTCGTTCAGCAGCGGCGGGATCACGCGGCGGACCGCCTGTGGGAGCACGACGTGGCGCATCGACTGCCACCGCGTGAGCCCGAGCGAACGTGCGGCCGCGACCTGGGACTCGTGCACGGACTCGATCCCTGCTCGGTAGACCTCCGCGACGTAGGCCGAGTACACGAGGACGAGGGCGACGACCGCCCAGAAGAAGGGCTCATCTGGAACGCCTTGCAGCTCGAGCGCCGGAGCGCCGAAGCCGAGCGTGTAGATCACCAGGATCGTCGGGATCCCTCGGAAGAGATCGGTGTAGACGATCGCGATCGCTCGGATCGGGAAGAACACCGGGCCGGGGAGACTCCGAAGGACGGCGATCGCGAGGGCGAGCACCAGGATGAAGACCTCAGCGATCAGGAACAGCTGGACGTTGACGAGGAACGCCTCGAGGATCTTGGGGAACGATTCAGCGAAGACCTCGGCGTCGAGGAATCGCGATCGGATCGTCGGCCACCCCGGAGAACGCACGATCACGATCGTGAGGACGGTGAAGAAGACGACCGTGCTCGCGAGCGCGATCACGACGCTCCTGCGGCCTTCGGGTGCGGTCCCCCCGAGGATCCTCGACCGGCGTCCGCCCTGCGGGTCCAGTGTCTGCCGGGGACTGGCGGCCACGGTGTCGCCCTGTCGGCTAGGTGAACTCGGGGAACGTCACGTCCCCCAGGTACTGCTCCTCCAACGCCGCCAGGGTTCCGTCGGCGTCCAGCTCGCCGATCGCGATGTTCACGCACTCCACCAGGGTGTTCCCCTGATCGAGCACGAGGCCGAAGTCCTCGCCCTCCCCGGCGAACTGACCGACGACGACCCCGTTCTTCACCTCTTCGATCAGCACGTTGACGTACGCGGTCGGCGCGTCCACGACGTAGCCGTCGATCTGCCCGTTGTTGAGGGCCTGGATCACATCGACCGACTGGTTGAAGACGGCGATCTCCTGATCCGGCTGCACGACCTCCTCGAGCGCGTTGAAGCTGGTGGTGCCCACCTGGGCGCCGAGCTTGTACCCCTTGAGCTCCTCGATCGTCGTGGCGTCGGCGATCGGCGTGCCCTTCTTCGCCACGAGTGCCTGGCTCGCGTGGTAGTAGCCGTCGCTGAACGTGACCGCCTCGGCCCGCTCCGGGAGGATCGCGACCTGCCCGATGTAGAAGTCGAAGTCCTTCGGCCCGGGCTTGTAGGACTCGTTGAAGCCGAGCGGGGTCCAGACGACGTCGTCCTCGGAGAAGCCCATCTGCTCGGCGACCGCGTACGTCACTTCGCTCTCGTAGCCCTCACCGCTCGCGGGGTTCCCGATACCGAAGCCAGGGTCGGCCTCCCAGTCCTTGTAGCTCCCCTTGCCGCCGAACCATGGCTGGAACACAGGCTGGTCCGTGCCGACCGTGAGGCTGCCCTCCTCGAAGAGATCCGACGCGTGCGACTCGGCGCACTCGGCGGCCGTGACGTCGTCCGCGGGACTCTCCGTCGGGCCGTCGGCGGGAGGCGTCTCCTCGGGCGCGCACGCAGCTGCGAGCGATGACATCGCCGCCAAGACCAGGATCCACTTCCGCATGACGCCACCCCCCCGTTCCCGTGGAAGCGCGGAGCCTAGCACAGCCCCTAGCGACGCGGTTCCCAGCTGAAGAAGCGGGCGGCGAGCGCCAGGCCGACGAGTCCCCAGGCGGCCACGATCGCGACGTCGACCCAGTCGAAGACGAACACGCGCTGTCCCGGCCACTTCGATGTTCCCGAGGAAGCCAGCCCGCATCGCGTCGGCGAAGTGCTTCACCGGGAAGATGTCGGCGACGGTCGTGATCCACTGGGGCGCCTCGTCGTCCAACGGGATGAAGATGCCGGAGAGGAAGAGGAGCGGAAGGATCGCGGCGTTGACGATCGGCGGCGCGGCGTCGGCGTTGGGGATCACGGAGGTGAGAGCGAGCGCCAGCGCAGCGAACGACAACGATCCGACGAGGAACGTCACCGTGAACTCGAGGAGCGGGCCGCCGCTCGGGATCGGCGAGTCGTAGGCGATCTTCCCGAAGACGAGCGTGATCGCCACCAGGATCGCGCCGACGACCATCGCGTGCAGCACGCGCGCCGCCATGTACGCGCCGGCCGGCAGCGGCGTGCCTCGGAGCCGCTTCAAGATCCCGGCGTCGCGGTTGAACGTCGTCTGGATCGCGATGTTCGTGAAGCACGCGGACACGACGCCGAACGCCGCCATCGCGCCCACGTAGTAGGTGGTCGTATCGAGCTCGAACCCCCGTATCTCCACCTGCCCCTGTCCCAGCAGCGCGGTGAAGATCACGAGGAACATCAACGGGAACGCGAACGTGAAGAACGCCGAGGCGGGGTTCCGCCAGAACGCCTTGTTCGTGAACCGGAACTGGCGCCCGACCTGCGGGACCGCGCTCACTCCTGCCCCTCCTCGCCGCCGGTCAGCTCGAGGTAGACGTCCTCGAGGCTGGGCTGGGTGACCTCCAGCGGGTCGAAGACGATAGTCATGCTCGAGCGCCCAGGAGCTCAGCTCGTGGACGACCTTCGTCGGGTTCTCGGTCCGGATCTCGATCGAGCCGTCGGCGAGGACCGTCGCGTCCGAGGGTCCAGGCGGGGCCGGCCGACCCTCCGGGATGTGGAACCGGATCCGCGTCCGCATGTGATCGCGCCCACGCGAGGGTGGCTGGGGTGCCCTCCGCGACGATCGAACCGGCGGCGATCACGGCGACGCGGTTCGCGAGGTACTGGGCCTCGTCCATGAAGTGGGTCGTCAAGAAGATCGTCTTGCCGATCGAGGTGAGGTTCTTCACGATCTCCCACGCGTTGCGGCGCGCGTTCGGATCGAAGCCGGTGGTCGGCTCGTCGAGGAAGAGCAGCTCGGGGTCTCCCGCGAGCGCCACGGCCACGTCGAGCCGTCGCTGCTGGCCGCCCGAGAGCTTGTTCACGCGGGTGTCCCGCTTCTCGGCCAGCCCCACGAGATCGACCACCTCGTCCACGTCCCGGGGTTCCGGATAGAACCCCGCGTAGAGCGTGACGGTCTCACGGACCGTGAGGTAGGGGTCGACGCCTGTCGACTGCAGGACGATGCCGATCCGTCGCTTGAGGTCGGCCTCGGGCTTCGCCGGATCGTGACCGAGGACCGAGACGTCGCCGTCCGTCCGGTCGCGATAACCCTCCAGGATCTCCACCGTGGTCGTCTTCCCGGCGCCGTTCGGGCCGAGCAGGGCGAAGACCTCGCCCCGGTCGACATGGAGGTCGACGCCGGCCACCGCCTCCACGTCGCCGTAGGACTTGTGCAGCCCGCGTACGTCGATCACGCGCTCCGTCATCAGAGGCACCCTACCGCGGCCGGTCAGAGCGGCTTCCGGGCCGAGAACCCCGTCTGTTCGTCGTGGTACCAGGCCACGTGGTCCTCCCCGAGTCGCCAGCAGAGGAGGACGCGCGTCCCGTCGCGTTCGGCGGGGAAGTCGATCAACCCGGTCTCCGGATCCCGGAGCAGGATGCCTCGATCGGCGAGCCACAGGAGCTCCGCCTTCAGCGACTCCTGGGCCCGGAACCAGTCGCTTCCCTCGACGCCACCCCCGTCGACCTCGACGGCCGAGGTGATCCGCTCGCTCGTGTCGATCAACCGTTGCCGCGCCTCGCGGAGGCGCGGCAGCCGGACGCGGAGCTCCTCGAGCTCCGCGTTCGCCTCGTCGATCGTGAAGAGCCGCTCCGTCACGCGGTCTCCAGGAGCCCCGGCAGGTCGCGCAGGTCCCGCACCCGGGCGCCGGTGTGGCCGGGAATCGGTCCCGGCGGTCGACGAGCACCGGGAACATGCCCAGCGCGGCAGGAGGATCCACGTCGAACTCCGGGTTGTCGCCCACGTACGCGGATCCGGCCGCGTCCACGCCCGCCCGCTCCAACGCCAAGCGGAAGATCCGGGGGTCCGGCTTCTCGATCCCTTCGATCCCCGAGATCACCCGGACCGGGAAGGTCTCGACGAGCTCGTGGACGCCGAACCACTCCTCGAGCCATGCCTCGAAGTTCGACACGATGCCGAGCAGGAGGCCGCGCGTCTGTAGCGCTCGCGATCGCGGGCCGAACGTCGTCGAACAAGACGTAGTTCTCCATGCGGGTGAACTCTCGGTGAAGGCTGGACGCGAGGCCGTCGGCATCGGCGATGTCGAGTTCCGCGAGCATCCGGTCGTAGACCGACGTCCAGAACGCTCGGGAGCGTTCGGGCGACGTCGTCCACATCGATCGATCTCGGGCCGCCTCGGAGAACCTCGCGTAGACGTGGGCCGAAGCCTCACGCACCTCCTCTTCGCCGCGCCGATGGCCCGCGTCGGCGAGCACCATCACGAACAGCTCGACGAAAGACGGGTCGACGTGCACGAGCGTCTCCCCGACGTCGAAGAAGACCGCGCGGAACCGCACGCCATGAGGATAGGCCTTCCGATCACTGTGCCCGATCCCTTCGGGGCTCACTGGCCGGCGCGGGCCAGGAGGTCGTCCCAGAGTCGGTCGACCTGCGGCTCGAGATCGGTCAGGGAGCCGTCGTTGTCGATCAGGACGCCGGCGACCTCCGCACGCTGCTCGTCCGTCGCCTGCACGGCCAACCGGCCGCGCACTTCGTCGGGCGACAATCCTCGATCGGATGCGACCCGCGAGACCCGCAGATGCGGCGACGCCATGATCACGACCACCACGTCGAAGGCGGGCGCGAGGCCGAGCTCCACGAGCAGCGGTGTGACGTAGACGACGATCCGGTCCGTACCCCGGAAGGTGTCGACCTGATCGCTGAACCGGCGTGCGACCTCGGGGTGCACGATCGCTTCCAGGGCCGCTTTCTGCAGCGGATCGGAGAAGATCCGCGCCGCGAGGGCGGAACGGTCCAGGTCCCCGTCAGGTGTGAGGACGTCCTTCCCGAACGTCTCGACGACGCGGTCGAACCCCGGCGTCCCTTTCGCGACCGCATCCCGCGCGAGCTGGTCGGCGTCGATCACGACGGCGCCCCGCCGTTCGAGGAGTCTGGCGACGGTCGACTTCCCGGAGCCGATGCCGCCGGTCAGTCCGACCAGAAGCACGATCGCTCCCCTACTCGGCCCTGCCTTCTCGCCGCTTGAGGTCCTCGAGGATCGCCTCGAGAGAGACCTCTTCGTCGGTGGCCGGCGACTCGGGCGCCTCCCCCGGCGACGCGTCTTCCCCTACCTCGGGCCCTGCCTCGGGCGCCGCCGCTGCGTCGGCCGTCGGCTCTTCCGCCGCCGGCGCGGGCTCCGCGGACGCCGCGGGCTCCTCGACGGGAGCCGCCGAGTCCGGCGCAGGCGCCGGCGTCTCCTCGGCAGGCGGAGTCTCGACCTGTGTCGCGTCCGCTTCCGCGACGGCGTCCAGCACCGCCTGCGGCACCTGAACGGTCGTGACCAGTGCCTCGGCCGATCCGCGATCGGGCTCGGGCTCCACCTCGATCTCGGTGGGCTTGGACGGGGCCGGCGTCACCTGACGCATCGACAGGCTCACGCGGCGGCGGGACACGTCCACATCGACGACCTTCACCTGCACCTCGTCGCCGACGGAGAGCACCGACTCGGGCGTGTCGATGTGCTCGTGGGACAGCTCCGAGATATGGACCAGTCCCTCGATGCCCTGCGAAACGCGCACGAAGGCCCCGAACGGCACGAGCTTGGTCACCTGACCGGGGATGACCTCGCCGGCCTTGTACTTCCGCTCGAACTCCTTCCACGGGTCTTCCTGCGTGGCCTTGAGCGACAGCGAGACCCGCTCGCGCTCGAGGTCGACGTCCAGCACCTCGACCTCGACCTCCTGACCGACGGCGACGACCTCGCTCGGATGATCGACGTGCTTCCACGAGAGCTCGGACACGTGCACCAGCCCGTCCACACCGCCGAGATCGACGAAGGCACCGAAGTTCACGATCGAAGAGACCGTCCCCTTGCGTCGTTCGCCCTTCTGCAGGTTCTCGAGGAATTTCTTGCGACCCTCGGACTGCGATTCCTCGAGGAACGCACGGCGAGACAACACGACGTTGTTCCGGTTGCGGTCGAGCTCGATGATCTTCGCCTCGAGCTCCGTCCCGATGTAGGGCTGGAGGTCGCGGACGCGCCGCAGGTCGACGAGGGACGCGGGCAGGAAGCCGCGGAGTCCGATGTCGAGGATCAGTCCGCCCTTCACCACCTCGATCACAGGTCCCTTGATCGTGTTGCCGGCGGCCATCGTCTCCTCGATCCGGCCCCAGGCGCGCTCGTACTGCGCCCGCTTCTTGGACAGGATCAGGCGACCTTCCTTGTCCTCCTTCTGCAGGACGAGGGCTTCGATCCGGTCGCCGACCTTGACCACCTCGTTCGGGTCGACGTCGTGGCGGATCGAGAGCTCCTTCGAGGGGATCACGCCCTCTGACTTGTAGCCGATGTCGAGGAGGATCTCGTCGCGATCGATCTTCACGACGACGCCCTCCATGATGTCGCCGTCCTTGAAGTCTCGGAGCGAGGCCTCCATCGCCTGGACGAGCTCCTCGGGGGTGTAGTCGTCTCCGGCGGGCTCCGGGGTGGCGACGACCGGCGTCGCCTCGGCGGGCGCCGTCTCCGCGTGCTCGGGAGCCTCTGTCTCGGCCGCCTCCGTGGCCGTCCGTTCGTCCTGCTCGGGAGTCGCTGTGTCGGCTGAAGCCTGCGTCTCGGCTGCCTCGGCCGTGGTTCCGACCGTCTCGGCCTTCTCGGGCGTCTCTTCGGTCGCGGTCTCGATGTCACTCATGCGGTGGGTCTCCTTCTGGCACGCGGGGCTCACCGCATCGCGGGTTGGGATTTGCGACGCGGCGCGCGAGCGATCCGCGAGCCGCAGGAAGGGTAGGTGACCAGCGCAAACGCCGTCAATCGGACCGGGGCGGTCGCTCCACGGATCCCGTCCCGTCCACGAGGAGCTGATCGGGTGCCGGCGCGCGGAGGAAGGCGACGACCAGGATGAGGAACGTCGCCGTCCTGGCCCAGACCGACCAGGTCACCAGGACGTCTCGCGCATGGATGCTCCAGACGGAGACGCCGAAGATGGCCACATACATGACCACGTTGCCCGCCACGAACAGGGCGTACCAGCCCAGCCGGATCCGCACCAGGACGAACAGCGGAACGAGCCACAGCGCGTACTGCGGTGAGTGGACCTTGCCGACGAGCAGGAACCCGGCGAGGAGCGCCGCGCACGCCGGCAGGAACGGGAATCGATCCTCGCGTCGTGCGCGGCGCTCCGTCTCCCAGGTGATCACGGAGAGGGCGACGACCACTGCGAGCGTCGACAGCGTGGCGATCGTTCCCCGGTCCATCTCGAAAGCCGAGCCCAGGACGCCCCACAGGCTGTCGTAGTTGGGTCCGCGGAGCGACTGGAAGCGATAGGCGACCGCCCACCCGGAGGGGCTCAGGATCAGGAGCGGGAGGTTGATCAGGACGAACGTTCCGACCCCGGTCGCCCCGGCGCGGACGGCTCCTCGGCGATCCCCCGCGTGGAGACGCTCCAGGACGAGCGGGAGGAGGAAGAGCAACGGGTAGAGCTTCAGCGCGCCGCCGACGCCGAACCACACGGCGGCCGGGATCGATCGCCCGCGCCACCAGGACCAGAAACCCGCGACCGACGCGGCGACCACCGCGAGATCCCAGTTGTGGAAGGCGTAGAGCAGCAGGATCGGCGACGCGGAGAAGAGCAGGGCTCTCCGGCCCGTCATCCGACCCAGCAGCCACGCGGTCGCGAGCCCGAACGGAGCGAGCAGGATCATCGAGGCGAACAGATAGGTGTCGCGACTGTAAGAGACGAGGGCCGGGAGCCACATGAGCATCCCGGTCAGCACCGGGTACTCGTTGGCTCCGTCGACCGGCCGCAGCCCGGAGCGCGATGGCGGTCCGTCCTGCGTGGAGACGATCAACTCTCCGTGCAGGTAGGGGAAGAGATCTCGATCCATGCCGCGCAGGTCGTAGAGGGCTCGGATGTCGCTATGGCAGACGAACGACAGCGGCTCGTGCCAGAAGCCCCGACAGGCTTTGCCCGCGGCCGCGAGCGCGAGGACGATCGCGCAGACGCCCACGACGACCGCGACGTCGCGATGCCACCGGCTCCGCATGTCCGGCTCAGTGGCCCTCGGGAGCAGCCTCCGACCAGTTCGCCCCGACGCCGACGTCTGCCCGGAGATCCACGACGAGCTCGACCGCGTGCTCCATGCGCTCCCGGATCACGTCGACGGCTTCCTCGGCCCCGTCCTTGGCGACCTCGAAGACCAGCTCGTCGTGGACGGTGAGGAGCATGTGGCAGTCGAGGTCCGGACGGTCGCGGAGGGCTCGGTCCACCGCGATCATCCCGACCTTGAAGACATCCGACGCGCTCCCCTGGATCGGTGCGTTCAGGGCCTGCCGACGCCCGAGATCACGGATCCGTGGGTTCGCCGCCTGGAGCTCCGGGATGTATCGACGCCGCCCGAGGAGGGTCTCCGTGAACCCGTCGATCGTCGCCCGGTCCACCTGGTGGTGGAGGTATTCCTTGATCGCCGGGAAGCCCTCGAAGTAGGCATCGATGAACTCCTGGGCCTCGTCGGCGGTGATGCCCAACCGGGTGGCGAGTCCCCATGCGTTCATGCCGTACGCGAGGCCGTAGTTCACTGCCTTCGCGCGCCGCCGCATCTCTGCGTCGACGTGTTCCGGCGGAAGGTCGAAGACCGTCGCGGCCGTGGCGGCGTGGATGTCGAGGCCGGAGTCGAACGCCGTGCGAAGACCCGTGTCGCCCGAGAGATGCGCCAGGATCCTGAGCTCGATCTGAGAGTAGTCGGCGACCAGCAGGACCTGGTCGTCCGCGCCCGGGATGAACGCGCGGCGGATCTGGCGACCGAGCTCGGACCGGATGGGGATGTTCTGCAGGTTCGGGTTGGAGGAGGAGAGTCGTCCGGTCGCGGCGACGGTCTGGTTGAACGACGTATGGAGCCGCCCGTCCTTCGGATCGACCAGCCTCGGCAGCGCCTCGAGGTAGGTGGAGTTGAGCTTGTCCAGCTCGCGCCACGACAGGAGCGCGTCGACGATCGGGTGCGCGTCGCGGAGCTTCTCGAGGACGCTGGCGTCGGTGGAGAGCTCGCCCTTCGGCGTCTTCTTCCCGGGTTGGAGCCCCAGCTGGTCGTAGAGGATCGCTCGGAGCTGCGGTGGCGAGTTGAGGTTGAACTCCTGCCCCGCTTGCCGGAACACCTCGGCCTTGAGGGTCGCCATCCGATCGCGGACCGACTCCCCCATCTCCTCGAGATAGGGCACGTCGAGCCGGACCCCCCGTGCCTCCATCCTCGCCAGGACGGAGGCGAGCGGCAGCTCCACGTCCTCGAGGAGATGCCGGAGTCCCTGGCGGTCGATCTGCTCCTCCAGGACGGGCGCGAGGAGCGCCACGGCAGCGGCCTCGGCGGCGACCCGCCGCCAGGGATCCTCGGTGAAGAGTTGACCCTCGGCTTCCACCTCCTCCTCCCCGCCGAAGAGGTCGGTGCCCAGGTAGCGCTCCGAGAGCGACGCGAGCGGATAGTCCGCCGTGCCGGGATCCAGCAGGTACCCGGCCAGCATCGTGTCGAAGGCCACGCCCTCGAGGAGGGCGCCGGCCCGTAGCGTGACCCGCTCGAGGGCCTTCGCGTCGTGCGTCCATTTCGGGGTCGCGGGATCGGCCAGCCGTTCCCCGACCGGGCCGGGCCCGTCGAGCGCCGCGTACGCGGCCTGCGCCCCACCCGCCGAGACCCCCAGGCCGATCAGCACGTCGGCCTCCTCGTGGATCGCGACGCCGACAGGGTCACCCGCGAGCAAGCTGGCGAGCTCATCCGGCGACACCCGGCGCAGGTCGAGCTCGGTCACGTCGACCTTGGGCTTGACCTCTTTCGCGAGCTCCATCAGCCGGTCGAACAGGCTCCGGAACTCGAGCGAGATGAACAGCCTGCGGACCTCCTCGACGTCCCACTCACCCATCGCCGCGTCCTGGGGTTCGACGTCCAACGGCACGTCGGTGACGATCCGCGCGAGGTCCTTGTTGAGGATGAGCCGCTCGCCCGCCGCCTCGATGTTCTCCTTCAGCTTCCCTTTCAGCTCGTCGGTTCGTCCGAGCAGCTCCTCGACGGAGCCGAAGTCCTGGACGAGCTTGGCCGCGGTCTTGTCCCCCACGCCCGGCACACCGGGGATGTTGTCGGACGTGTCGCCCTTCAGGGCCACGTACTCGAGGTACTTCGAGGGGGGAACCCCGAATCGCTCCTGGACCGCCGCCTCGTCCATGAGTGCGATGTCCGAGATGCCCCGGCGGTTGAACAACACGCGGATGCCGGGACGGACGAGTTGGAAGAAGTCCCGGTCCGCCGTGACGATCGTCGCCTCGATCCCTCGCTCCGCCGCCTGGATGGCGAGCGTTCCGATCGCGTCGTCGGCCTCGTGATCCTCTACCCGGAGCATCCGGATCCGCAGTGCTTCCACGACCTCCTGGATCAGGCCCAGCTGGGGTTTGAAGTCCTCCGGCGTCTCCCTGCGCCCTGCCTTGTAGTCCGCGTCCATCGCGAGCCTGGCCACGGGCTTCCCCACGTCGAAGGCCACGGCGATCAGATCCGGGTGCTCCTCGGCCAACAGCTTGATGAGCATCGAGGTGAAGCCGTAGACGGCGTTCGTCACCTGACCGGTCGTCGTCGCGAGGGTGCTCGGCAGGGCGAAGAACGCCCGATAGGCCAGGGAATGCCCGTCCAGGATGAAGAGCCGGCGGGGCGGATCGGAGGCCGCGTCGGAGGAGGGGGGCGCCACGGGGCCTATCGTAGCCGCGTGCCGTGACGCGCCTTCGGCCTCCTGGCCGCCCCTCCCGGCCCGTTCCACGGACGTCGGTTCCCCCTAGATGGTTCGCTACCGAACCAGATTGACTGGAATCCGACCTGCTGGATAGGATTCACGCGGTTCGCCCATCCACGAGTGGCGAAGACCGTGCGAGCGACGGGAGGGGATCCATGGGAGCGTCATTCGTCATCGCCCTTCGCGAGGGCATCGAGGCAGCGCTGATCGTCTCGATCGTGCTGGCGTACCTGAAGCAGGTCGGGGCCGCAGATCGCTCGCGTCTCGTCTGGTGGGGCGCCGGGCTCGCCGTCGTCTTGTCCGCTGCGCTCGGCACGGTGATCTTCCTCGCCGGGGCCGAATTCGAAGGGACGGCGGAGGAGGTCTTCGAGGGCCTCGTGACGCTCGCCGCGGTGGGCGTGTTGACGTGGATGATCTTCTGGATGCGTCGTCAGGGATCGCGCATCAGGTCCGAGCTCCAGGAGAAGGTCGACACCGCGCTCATCTCGGGAGGCCTTGCGCTCGCCGGGCTCGCGTTCTTCGCCGTCCTGCGGGAAGGCATCGAGACCGCGCTCTTCCTGTACGCAGCCGCCAAGGGAACGGCCGTCGAAGGAACGCCGGCCGCCCCCGCGGCACAGGTGTTCGGAGCCGTCCTCGGTCTCGCGCTCGCGGTGGTCCTCGGCGTGTTGCTCTATCGCGGTGGCATCCGCATGAACCTGCGTTCGTTCTTCCGCGTCACGGGCATGATCTTGATCGTCGTCGCAGCGGGGTTGTTCGCGTACTCGCTGCACGAGCTTCAGGAAGCGGGGTGGCTGCCCTTCCTCGAGTCGCAGGCGTACGACCTGTCCGCGAGGCTTCCGGACGACGAAGGCCTCGGCGCGATCCTCCGCGGCCTCGTGGGCTACAACGCGGATCCGACGTGGCTCGAAGTCGTCGGTTGGGCCTCCTACCTCGTGGTGGTCGGCGGCTTGTTCCTCCGGGCACCGAGGGTGCCGGGAACGAAGTCTCGACCCGAACACGAGACTTCGGGACGCACCTCGGCCCACGTCGAAAGCGACGCATCCCACTGATCGCTCGATCCATCCATCCGTGAACGTGTCACTCTCATTCCAAGGCCACGACCTGCAGGGATGGGGACGCGTCGCTGCCACGCAGTGACTCTGGCGACCCCGTCCTCGGGTTGACATCCCTCAACCTCCCATTTACAGTCCGCGACGGTTCTCAACGAGACGCGAGCCCCGTCCGGTTCCGACCGATCGGGGTGGCGGTTCGAAGAGACCGAGTGTGACGGGCCGCGTCGCCGAGAAGCGACGCTCGCGTATGGGGAAGGCGCGAGCGCCTCGGATCGGAGGACGCGGCCCGTCGCCTTGCGCCTACAGGACCGCCTTCAGGAACGTGCGGGTCTCCGGGGAGCGCGTCTCGTTGAAGATCTGGTCGGGCGTGCCCTCCTCGAGGATCCTGCCGTCGTGGAAGAAGGCCATGCGGTGGGCCACCTCGCGGGCGAAGCCCATCTCGTGGGTGACGACCATCATCGTCATGTGCATTCCACCGCGAGCGCTTTCATCACGCCCAAGACCTCGCCGATCAGCTCGGGGTCCAGCGCCGACGTCGGTTCGTCGAACATCATCACGTCGGGCTCCATCGCGAGCGCCCTGGCGATCGCGACCCGTTGCTGCTGACCTCCCGAGAGCCGGATCGGGTACTCCTCCGCCTTGTCCGAGAGCCCGACCCTTGCCCAGCATCTCCATCGCGACGGTGCGCGCCTGCTCCTCGTCGACGCCCTTCACCGTGACCGGTCCCTCCATCACGTTCCCGAGGGCCGTCATGTGCGGGAAGAGGTTGAACTGCTGGAACACCATCCCGCAGTGCATCCGGAGCTGGCGGATCTGGTCGCGCTTCGCTGCGGATCCGGTGACCGCCTTCGATCCGCTGTCCCGAGACCTCGATCGTCCCGACGCTGGGCTCCTCGAGGAAGTTGATGCACCGCAAGAGCGTGGATTTCCCGGACCCGGACCGTCCGAAGATCACCACCACCTCGCCACGGGCCACCTCCATGTCGATCCCTTTCAGGACCTCCAGGTCACCGAAGGACTTGTGGAGGTTCTCGACCCGGACCACGGCCTGTCCCGCCGGTGAGCGTCATGACGGGTCCTCCTGGTGGCGGCTCGGGGACGGTCGGGAGCGCCGCTCCGTGGGCGTGGCCCCCCACACCGAGCGGCTTCGTCAGGGGCATCCAGGACGTAGCCGCTCGCTCCGCCTCGCTCGCTGCCCGCCGTGCCCGTGACGATCACCTTCCCCCGTTCACGCTCCTTGGGGCCTCCGGCGGCGATCCGGACGTATCCCTTGCTCACCCGACGTTCCAGCCGGCTCTGGAAGAACGTGAAGACCGCCGTCAGGGCCCAGTAGAGCGCCGCCGCGGTCACGAGGGCCTCCGTCGGCCTCACGTCCGCATTCCCGAGGAGTTGGGCCCGCCGGAAGAGCTCCATCGACTCTATCGATTGCCCGAGGATGGAAATGAGAGCCGTGTCCTTCATCATCGCGATGAACTCGTTGCCGGTTGGCGGGATGACGACCCGGAACGCCTGCGGAAGCACCACCCGGCGCATCTTCTGCCGGTAGGTCATGCCGAGCGCGTCGGCGGCCTCGGCCTGGCCGTGGCTCACCGACTGGATCCCGGCGCGGAAGATCTCCGTCATGTACGCGCCGTAGTTGAGGCCGAGCACCACGATCGCCGACCTGGAACGCGCTCCAGATGAAGAAGTCGTCGAACGGTCTCGGCAGGAAGTTCGGGAACTTGTCGAGGAGGTTCTGGGCCGTCTGCGGCATCGCGAGATAGAAGAGGAACAGTTGGACGAGAAGCGGCGTGCCGCGGAAGAACGACGTGTAGAAGCCGCTGACGCCGTAGGCGATCGGGTTGCGAGAGAATCGGCCCAAAGCGCCGACGAGTGCGAGTACGACCGCGAGAGCGATCCCGCCGGCCGCCATCATCAGCGTGAAGACCAACCCGCGGGCGATGAAGCCGATGTGCTCCCTGATCCACCCGTTGTCGAACGAGGCCGACCAGAACAGGAAGCCGAGCACTCGCGAAGATCGCGACCCAGACGAGCGCGACCTTCACCCGGAAGGAACGCCGCGCTGGCGAGGGCGAACCGATCCCGCCTGGACGGCGGGGGAACGACCGGGGACCGGGTCGCCCCGGTCCCCGCCGTCTCCTGTGTCGTCAACTCAGCCCGCGATCGGCGCTACGAGACCTTCGTGACGTCGATGCCGTCGTACCACTTCTTCGACAGCTCGGTGAGCGTGCCGTCGGCGTGCATATCCGCCACGATCTGGTCGACAGCCGCCTGGAGGCTCGCGCCGTCGAGCTCCGACTCCTTGTCGAACGCGATCGCGAGTGGCTCACCGAACACCGGATCCCCGACGATCTTCACCGGGTTCTCCGCGGCGAACGCCACTGCGGTCGGCGATGAGGTCATCACGGCATCGAGACGGGTGCCGTCGCCGAGCGCGAGATCCTGGAGGGCCGTGGTGTCCGTGTCGTAGCCCTGGACGGTCGCGTCGTCGATCACGAAATCGAACTCGAAGCCCGAGATCTCGAGGTTCTTCTCCAAGAAGAACTGGTAGGTGCAGTCCGCGCAGACCCCGATCTTCGCACCGTCCAGCTCAGTGGTGACGTCGGAGACGTCCGAGTCCTCGTGCACGACCACCACGGCGGGCACGAAGGAGTACGGCTCCGTGAAGTTCAGCACCTCCTGGCGGTCGTTGGTGGGGGTCATCGAGCCGACGCTCATGTCCCAGCGGTCGTTCCAGCTACCGGCGGTGAGGACCTCCCAGTCCGGGGTCTCCCACGCGACCTCGACACCCAGCCTGTCGGCGATCTCGGTGGCGACGTCGATGTCGAAGCCCTCGTACTCCCCGGTGTCCGCGTTCAGCTCGGACTGAGGCGGGTAGGCGGGGTCGGTCGACACGCGGATCTCCTCGTTGGTGCAGATCTCCGCGAGCAGGTCGCCCGCTGCGGTGTCGGTCGTGGCGCAGACCGTTTCCTCCCCGTCCGGCGTCCCGCCGTCGGCCGGCGGAGTGTCCTCGCCGCAGCCGGCGGCCACGAGGGCGAGCACCCCCATCAGCAGGATCATCTTTCGGAAGCCAAGCCTCATGTCTCCTCCTCCGTCGATGGTCGAACGGCGCCGCCGAGCACGCCGCCCTCGGCCGCGACTATAGGCAGGAGCGCCCGAGAGGGCAACGCAATCACGGCTCCGGGAGCCATCGCGAGCCGGCGGCGCGCCAGAGGCCCGCATCCAGGTTCGCGGGTGCCCGGGACCCGGTGGGCTCGAAGGTATACGAGTCCACGAGTCCGATGTACCGCGTGAGCTCGGCCAGTGCGTCGGCGAGGTCCTCCCTCGTCCCGCTCTCGCCTTCGAGCAGCTCGATCAGCATCCTCGCCGCGTCATAGGCCTCCAGGGCGAACGGTCCCGGAGGTGCCCCGCTCTCCGCTTGGAGGTCGTGCACGAACCGCTGGGACGTCGGCTCGGCCGGCAGGGACACGTCCACGCACCCGCACGCCGTGCGCACGGTGACGCCGAGCGATGCGACCGCCAGCCCGTCGTCCGTCTTCATCCTCGACGTCCCGACGATCGACGGTCGATCCTCGATCGACGAGAGCACTGGCGCGACGTTCGCCGCACCCCCGATCCAGACGAGGTCAGGACATCCGGCATCGCGGATGCGGGCGGCGACGGCCTCGGCGGCTCGCCGCTCCCTCGCTCGCGACGATGCCAGCGAGCACGATCGCAGGATCGCCGACGGCCTCGCCCAGCTCCGCCGTCGTCGTGAGGAGGGTCCGGCTGGTGACCTCGTCATCTCCCGCGAGACAGAGCGGCTCGTCGCCGGAGGAGACGTCCTTCGCGGCCGAGAGCAGGATCACGGCCTCCCGGGCCCTCTCCGCGACGAACGAGAGCCAGAGCCCCGAGTCCTCCTCCGGAGGACCCCACGCCCACGAGAACGAGACGACCGGGACACGCTCGGTCGCGAGCAACTCGATCGCACCCTCGGGAGGGGCGGTCCACGGGGCGATGACCGCGGCGACGACGCTGCGATCCTCCCCCAGGGCTCTGAGAGAGGCCATCACCTCGTCGTGATCCGCACCAACGTTCACCGGTTCGATCTCGATGGTGCCCGCCTCGTTCGCCGCGAGTTCCAACCCGGCCAGCACGGGCGAGGTCACCAGGTCGGCGTCAGGGGGCGTTCCGTCGAGGAGATAGGCGATCGTGCGATCGTTCGTCGGCGGTGGAGCCTCGTTCGTGCAGCCGGCGGTCAGCGCGAGAAGGAGCGCGACGAGCCCGGCCCGCGTCCTCCGGACCGCTACCCTAGAGCCGCTCGGCCGGGATGGCGGAATCGGTAGACGCGCGGGTCTCAAAAACCCGTGGGCTTCGGCCCGTGAGGGTTCGATCCCCTCTCCCGGCACCCGATCTACCTGTGGGTTCACTCGGGCGAGCTGCTCGCTCAGGTCAGTGTCCTCTTCCGCTTGCTGCCACTCTTGCTGCCAGTCCAGATCCCGGATTGCGCGGAGCATGACTGTTCACCCGTCGCCGGCTTGGCGCTACGCGTCTTCGATCTGGCGCAGCCGCCCCGTCCGAACGTCATAGACCCACCCGGTAACTTCGGCATCCTTCGGGAGGAATGTGTTGTCGCGGATCGTCCGCACGTCTTCCCCCAAGCTGCCCTCAACATCCGAGAAGGGCATGAAGTCGATGTCGCGAGCACTCGAGCCGGTCTCCGCTTCGAGCTTGCCCCAGACATCCTCGTTGGTGAACGTCAGCATCCCGCAGTCGGTGTGATGGATAACCATCAGCTGCCGCGTGCCGAGCAGCTGGGACGAGATGATGAGTGAACGGAGTGCGTCATCGGTGGCACGTCCTCCTGCGTTGCGGATGACGTGGATGTCTCCGATGCTCACTCCCAGGAATCTCTCGGGATGGAGTCGCGCATCGATGCAGGTCACAACCGCGACGGGCATCCTTGGCGGAAGCTGTGCGTCACCCCTGTCGAAATCTGCGGCGAAGCTGGCGTTCGCGTCGAGCATGTCATCGAAGCCGCCCAAGGTGTCCTCCCTCTCTCGATGGAGCCGGACCGCTGAATGTGCGAACTTTCGACCCTACCGCGCCGCTGGCGAGCTAGGCGCCGAGGTCCCGGATCGGGCACGAAGCGGCCGCAGCCGATCCGGCCCCTATCCAGCGCCGGGTGGTTCAGTGCCGCAGTAGACCCTAAGGCCGACTTGCTCCCAACCGGTTGGCGAGGCATACCTGAAGGCGCTCTAGACAGTCTCAGGGAGCGACGGAGCCGGCCACCGGGGGGCGGTCGGTTTCCGTCATCTGGGAGCGATGTCTTACGCGCCGAGGTCGCGGATCGCCCGGAGCAGCCGGAGCCGGACGCGTCCCGCCAGCTTCGCGATCGAAGGGAGTCCCGAGGCATCCCAGCCCTTCGGATCGTTCATGAAGCCGTTCCACTCGTCAGCCTCGATGTGGACGAACAGGTAGCGGTCCTTCTGTGAAAAGAGTTCGACGCGCACAGCACAGAGGCTAGCCTCGAGCAGCGCGTTCACGCCGCGCCGAGATCTCGGTTCGCCCGGAGATCCGACCCAGCTCGGCAATCGCAGCGGGGGCGAGCACCGCCAGGTGGGAGCGAACGTCGGCGTCCTCGTCGAACATCGCCGATGATCGCGTCGTCACGAGGCTCGGCTCCGCGCCAGCCCGAAGCCCACCAAGCCTAGGGAGAGCAAGACGCCGATCCACATCACGAAGGAAAGTGATCCGTATAGGACGGCGGCGAACCCGAAGATCGCTGGCGTGAGCCCGAGTTGCCAGGTGATGAAGGTCCGTCGATCGGGTGGCAATCGCTTCGGTATGTAGACGAGGACCCACATCGAGTAGGCCGTGACCGCCACGAGTACCAACGTCAGGACGTTGTTGGTCCGGCTCTCATCTGGGAGCACCCGTCGGATGGAATCCGCGACCAACACTAGGACGACGGCCGTGATGAGGAAGGCCGCGAGACGGTGCTCCTCGAGCGCCCTGGAGAAGCGGACGATCCATCCGATCACCTTCCCGCCTGGCGCGGGGGTTTCACCATTCACGAGATGCCGCCACCCACGAACGTCTGCGGCCAGCCGAACGCCTTGCAGATCCGGTCCCATGTCTCGAAGCTCGGAGATCGAGCGCCAGCCTCGAGCTCCCCGGTAGGCGCGACGCTCACGCCGAACCTCTCTGCCGCTTGCTCGACCGACCAGCCGACGAACCCAGCAGCTTCCGGCTTCGCTGCGCCAGATGGATGCCCAGGGTGAAGATGAACAGAGCGTTGAGCACGTGTAGCGACCGAAGCCAACGCGGGTCCAGCTGCGCGTCGGCGAAGATCGGCTGCACGAACACGAGCAGGAAGAGCACCACTGTCAGGATGAGAAAGGCCCGACCCATGCGGCCGACAATCGCGGCGATGAGCATCAGGATCGGTATTAGGTGCAGCACGAGGAAGCCCCACTGACGGTGCAACTCCATGCTTTCGCCGCCCAGGACCCCGAGGCCGG
Organism: uncultured Actinomycetota bacterium; assembly: GCA_963839395.1. Classification (GTDB taxonomy): domain Bacteria; phylum Actinomycetota; class UBA4738; order UBA4738; family HRBIN12; genus JAJNBA01. Next base: position 736,645 of record CAWIUW010000015.1, on the reverse strand, counting down.
CGAGGAGAAACTGGATCGCAACGGCCAGAACGAACAGCCAAGCGAGCCCGACGAACGACTTTCGCGCTACATCCATCCGATCGGTTCCCCGCAGATCATGCCTACAGGTGCCGGGCCCGGCGCCGATCGTTCTCGAGCATCCTCGGGAGCATCGCACATCGGCCGCACGCGCTGGCGGCCTAGCGGCCAGCGAAAGTCTGCGGCCAGCCGTACATCTTACGGAGATCCGGTCGCTAGATCCTCGCTCCCGGGAAACAGGAGGCCTTCCGCGTCTAGCCCCACACCCTGGGCAAGCCCCAGGCGAACGATTGGTCTAGTCCTAGTGACTCTCAGGCATGGCGCTCGGCGACTCAGGGACCCTGACCGGCGCATCAGTGGCGAGGATCGGCGCGTCGCGTCGGAACCCCTTGGCGACGAGATAGATGCCGAGCGACAGCTCCCAGAGCCCCTCCGGGATCGTCATGATCCCATCGATCGGGCTGCCGGTCTCGATCACGTCGAAGATGACGAGAATCCCTGCCAGGATGATGAGCGGTCCGCCGACGAGCCCGAGCATCGCCATCCGCCGGGGAACCAAGCCTGACTTGTACATCATGTATCCGAGGATCAACCCGTTTCCCACGCCGACGAAGAAGCCCGGGCCGATCCGGAACGACCACTCGTAGATCGCTTCGATCCCCTGACCGAGGGCGGCCGTGGCGCCACTTGGGGCGTCCTGTCGCAGGGTCACGATCGCGAGCATGCTGACGATCCCGATCGCGATGAAGATGCACTCGACGATGCGGGCTGATACGTACGCAACAGCTCCAACTTCGCTGTAACGCTTGTGGATCGAGAACGGCACCACCGCGGTACCGACGTTGGAGATGATCAGGAAAAGCTCGAACACCGCGCCGAGCGCGAGAAGAGCCCGAGCTTCATCGCCAGCTCCGGTGACGTAGTTGGGCTCGTTCAAGATCGGGGCGTAGAGGATGAACCTCGCTGGGATTGACGTGATGAAGGTGATGATCCACAGCCAGCCGGTGAACGTCGCGATCCTTCTGATGTCCATAAGAGAAACCGTAGACATGCCAACTTTGACCAGTCAAATCCAAGAGGCTGGACCACGGATAGAGAACGCTGTGGCTGCTGGCAGCGGGCGACGCGACGCCGAGCCGCCACGACGCCTGCCCGACCGACCCCCCCGCCCGCCTTCGATCGTGCTCAAGCATCGCGGGGAGCATCGCCACGGCAGAAGCGTAGACGAGCACGGAGACGCCGGGTTCTCCCTCCGGAGAGGGTGAGGGGGACGCTATGCTGCGGCCATGACCGCGAGGGAAGCCCGGATCGCGAAGAACGAGGCGATCGTCCGGGAGATCAACGAGGGCATCGAGGAAGCGAAAGCCTCGCGCACCCCCGAAGGCGACGCCCCGGTGATGTGTGAGTGTGGCAACCTTGACTGCGAACTGTTCATCGCGATCACGGTCTCCGAGTACGAGGATGTTCGCCAGAACGGACGCCGATTCGTTGTGGTGAAGGATCATGTGATTCCGGACGTGGAGCGGGTGGTCGCGGAGACGGATCGGTTCACCGTGGTGGAGAAGCGGGAAGGTACCCCCGCGGAGGTCGCCGAAGCGTCGAACCCGCGGGACTAGATGCTCGAGCGCCGCAGGAGACTCCGGAGAAGGTGAGAAGCCGCCGGAACCCGAAGGCCCCAGCGACTTCTCAATGCGAAAAATAGATGGCCAGGCGACCAGATGTCAACTTCGAACAATCGTTTGCTCTAATGCCCGCTGGGTATCGCCGAAATATGGCTCCCGGGCCTGAGGACCATGCACCGCCGAAGACGCGAGTCCTTCCCGCTGGGCCACGCACGTCGAGCGAAGCTCGCTGCCACGGGGGCTCGTAGCCGGGATCGGCCCTCAAGATCGGCGCCCTCCGTCTGTACGAAAGGCAGGGTCGGCTGAGAGCACACCGATGCGACTCGGCGACCAGTTGGATCCAGTCGGGGCGGCGTTCACCCCGACGCGATGTGCGACGATTCGAGATCGCGGAGCCGGTCGTCGGTGAAGGCGCACGAACGAGAGAGGGGATCGTCATGATTCAACCGGATGGTGGAGGGTCGGGCTCGAGCGCCCGGATGAGCGGTGGAGCGATCGCCTCGCTCACCGGCCTCGGCGTGCTCATCATCTTCATGATCCAGAACACCGAGGACGTTACCCTCCACTTCTTAGTCTGGAACTTCACGTGGCCGCTCTGGCTGTTCACGCTCATCACAGCGGTGTTCGGCGCGCTGGTGTGGTTCGGGCTCGGTGTGCTGCGCCGCCATCGGCGCCGCAAGGCTCGCCGCGAAGACCGACGGAACTGACCGCCAGAGGTTGGATCGGACTTCCCTACGGGAGATGCGCTGCGCGATCGTTCCGCCCCGGTAGAGTCGATCGACTCGGCCCTTCTTCTTCCCAAACATGGTCAGTCTCCTTTCGTTTCGCGTTTGTACGGACGACTTCAGGTACACCGCATCACCCCACCCCGCTCGGGCAGAACGACCGAGGACGGGTCAGTACGGCTCAGTGCCTCTGACCTGCTGAAACGCGACGGAGCCGCACCGAACAGGGCGACGCAGGCCGTGCTTGGCCGAACTCAAAAACCCGTGGGTTTCGGCCCGTGAGGGTTCGATCCCCTCTCCCGGCACGTCGGCCACGGGTTTCGGCTCATCCTGCGTCGGGAGGGTGTCTGCCGCCGTGCCCCCGGGTAAAGGGCAGAGACGGTTCCCATCCCGACGAAGGAGGCAACGCATGAAGAAGCTCTTGACGCTCGCGCCGTTCGCCGCGCTCCTCACTGCGTGCGAAGACGCGGGGAACTCCGGAGACGACAACCTTCTGACCGGAGGCTCGCTCGTCCTGATCGTCATCATCGTGGTCGTGATCGTGCTCGTTCGACGGCGGAGGTAGAGAGACCGGCCGCGGAAGCGGGCGGCCGTCCTCACCGCCCGGCGTCCACGACCGCCCGAGCCACGATCAGATCCTCGAAGCCCATCCCCACGCTCTTGAAGAGCGTGATGTCCTCCGATGACCGCCGGACGTCGGCGCCCCGGACCGTCTCGGCCAGGTCGGCCACGATGTGGCCGGCCTGGACGACCCCCTCCTGGATCGGGATCAAGAGGTCGCCCGCCTCGGCGAGGGCGACCTCCCTCGTCTCCACGACCACCCTGGACCGACGAACGGTCTCCGAGTCGAGCTCGCGGGTCTCGGGCCGATAGGAGCCCACCGCATTGATGTGCGCTCCCGGCGTGAGCCACGTGCCGGCGAACAGGGGCTCATCCGCTGTCGTGCATGTGCAGACGAGGTCCGCTTCACCCACGGCATCGGGGTCCCCTCGCCGGGCGTCGAGACCGCGGGCGAGGCCCTCCTCCACGAGAGCCTCGGCCGGCCCCGGCGACCGTGAGACGACGACGAGATCGCTCACCTGACGGACGGCACACATCGCCTCGAGGTGCGACGTCGCCTGCACACCCGCCCCGAAGACCACGAGGCGACGCGCATCCTCCCGGCTCAGATGGCGTGTCGCGAGCGCGGAGACCGCCGCCGTGCGAAGCGCGGTCAGCGCCGAGCCGTCCAGCACTCCCTCGGGCACCTGGGTCTCGGCATCGAACAGCACGTAGCTCGCATGGATGAACGGGAGGCCTCGATCCGGGTTGGAGGGGGTGAGGGAGACGAGCTTGACCCCGACGCCGACCTCGGCGACGGCCGGCATCACCAGCAGCGTGCCGGCCGGCGTCTCGACATGGGTTCGGAGGGGCCCGCCGCCGGGGTCGAGGGTTCGGAAGGCCTCCTCCAGCGCGTCGACGGCCGCCACCATGGGCAGCCTGGCGCGGAGTTCCTCCGCGCCGATCACGCGGAGCTCAGAGCTCACCCAGATACGCCTCGCGCATCAGGGGGTTCTGCAACAGGTTCTCCGCGGTATCCGCGAGGACGACCTGTCCGGTCTGGATCACGTAGCCGCGGTCGGCGATCGACAGGGCCATGTTGGCGTTCTGCTCGACGACGAACACGGTCTTGCCCAGCTCGCGGATCTTCTTGATGATCTCGAAGACCTGTTCCACGAGGATCGGGGCGAGACCCATCGAGGGCTCGTCCATCAGCAGGATCTTCGGATCGGCCATCAACGCGCGACCCATCGCGACCATCTGCTGCTCTCCTCCGGAGAGGGTGCCGGCCTTCTGCTTGAGACGCTCGCGGACCCGAGGGAAGGTCTCGAAGACGGTTTCTCTCGCTTGCTCGACCTGTTTCCGATCTCGTCGCAGGTACGCACCGAGCTGGAGGTTCTCCTCCACGGTCATGTCCGAGAACAGACGCCGGTTCTCCGGGACCATCGAGACACCCCGCTTCACGACCTCGGTCGTGGACAGCCCCGACACGACCTGACCGTCCAGCACCACCTCGCCCTCCGACGGCGTCACGTAGCCGAGGATCGTCTTCAGCGTGGTCGTCTTCCCGCTCGCGTTGCCGCCCAGGAGACAGACCATCTCGCCCGCGTAGATCTGCATGTCGACGTCTCGGAGCACCGCGACGAGGCCGTAGTGCGTGCTGACGTTCCGGAGCTCCAGGACGGGCGCGCGGCCGTTGCCGCCCACGTCGTCGCCGTTCGACCCGCCGGTCGTCATCCGGCCGCCTTCGTGCCGAGATACGCCTCGATCACCCGTTCATCGTGGGCGACCTCCTCGTAGGTACCCTCCGCGATCTTCTGGCCGTAGTCGCACGCGATCACACGGTCGGACACGCCTTTGACGACCCGCATGTCGTGTTCGATCACGATCACCGTCAGTCCGAGGTCGTCTCGCATCCGGACGATGTGATCGCGGAGCTCCAGCGTCTCCCGCGGGTTCATGCCGGCCGTCGGCTCGTCGAGCAGGAGCAGCCTCGGATCGGTGGCGAGTGCGCGAGCCATCTCCAGTCGGCGGCGGTTCGCGTAGGAGAGCGAGAAGGCAGGCTGTTCCAGGCGGTAGCCGGAGAGCCGTTTGCCGAAGAAGCTGAGTGCCTCCTTCGCTCGCTCCCGGATCCGCTCCTCCTCGGCGCGGATCCCGGGCGTCCGAAGGACCGATCCGAACACCCCTCCGCGGCTCCGGCAGTGCTGTCCCACCATCGCGTTCTCGAGGATCGTCATGTTCGCGAACAGGCGAACGTTCTGGAACGTGCGGGCGATCCCGAGCTTCACGAGCTGGTGGGGCCGGAGACCGACGGTGCTCACCCCCTCGTAGGAGATGTCACCGACGTCGGGCTCGTAGATCCCTGTGATCACGTTGAAGAGCGTGCTCTTCCCCGCGCCGTTGGGGCCGATCACCGACACGATCTCTCCCGTGCGAACCTCCATGTCCAGGCCCGAGAGCGCATAGAGCCCGCCGAAGTGCTTCTCGAGACCGCGCACCTCCAGGATCGTTCCCGTCCCTCGCACGGGCGCCGGCTCGCTCACGTCGTCGCCTCGGTCGCGGGGGCTGCGTCGGGCGAGGACCCCGCTTCCTCGACGGTTTTCGCCCATTCGTCTTGCGCGCTCTCCTCGTCCTTGAGCTCGCGGCTGCGGCGGACGTTCGGGATCAGTCCTTCAGGCCGCAGGATCATCACCGCGACGATAGCCGCGCCATACGCGAGGAAGCGATACTCCTCGAACTCTCGGAGCAGGCCCGGGAGCCCGACGAGCACGAGCGCTCCCACGAGCACGCCCGGGATGCTTCCGATGCCGCCGAGGATCACCAGACCCAGCACCTGGATCGACACGATGACCTGGAAGCTCGCGGGGGTGAGCGACCCGATCTTCACCGCGAAGAGCGCTCCGCCGAGCGACCCGATCGCGCCGCCGATCGCGAACGCGAGCAGCTTGAAGCGGGTCGTGCTGATCCCCATCGCGTCGGCGGTCTGCTCGTCCTCCCGCATCGCGGTCCAGGCCCGGCCGATGCGCGAGGCGGCGAGCCGCCACGAGATGAACGCGGCGATGCCGACGAACGCCAGCGCGAGGTAATAGAAGTGCTGCGGATCGCGGAAGCCGAAGCCGCCGATCGCCGCGTCGGTGATGCCTCGCATCCCGCTCGGCCCGCCGACGAGCGGCACGAGCCACGGGCTCGCGAGGAGGACGGTCACGATCTCGCCGAGGCCGAGCGTCACCAGCGCGAGGTAGTCACCTCGGAGCCGCAGCACGGGGGCACCGACCAACAGCCCCGCCGCGGCGGCGATCACCATCACGATCGGGATCGCGACGTAGAAGTTCAGGCTCCCGGAGAGGGCCGGCTCCGGCGGGATCCCGAACGCGTTGAGGGTCGCGCCCGTGAGCAGCGCGAGCGAGTAGGCGCCGAGCGCGAAGAAGAAGACGTAGCCGAGATCCAGAAGGCCCGCGTAGCCGACGACGATGTTCAGCCCGATACCGAGCAGGGCGAACACCATCACCGTGCCCAGGACCTCGGAGACCACGGACCCGAGCAGCAGCGGCGCGACGAGCAGCAGTCCGAGAACGATCGCGCCGGCCACCAGCCGGAAGGGGCTGATCCCCGGCCCGTCTGCACCGGTCGCGCCGGAGGCGCCCCACGCCTCCCGGAGCTGAGGGCCGTACCGGGTGTACAGCACGCTGATCCCGGCGGCGACCACCGCGACGACGACCGCCCCGATCCAGGTGAGTCCGTCGAACTGCGGGCTGTAGAGCCAGTCACGCTCGAGCCCCAGTTGGTCGAACATGATCGGGATGACCCGCTGGAGGAAGCCGAACAGCACCGTCGTCATCACCGCCGCCGTGACCGGACGTCGGATCGTCACGGGAGCCACCCGCAGGACCCCGCCCAGGACACCCGCCGCGGCCGAGATCACCACGATGATCACGCCACCGATCACCGGCGGCTGCCCGAAGGTGACGAACTCCATCAGCTGCGGTGTCACGTTGAGGAAGACCGCCCGGATCCGCTCGTCCCCGAACCAGTCGGACAGGATCGCGGCGAGTGCGAACGTCGCTCCGGCCGCCGCGCCGGCGACCGCGGCGGCAGCCGCGGCCTCCGACATCCGCATCTCGTGCCGCTCCCCACGCTCGACCCGCGGCGCGGCCGCGGCCAGACCTGCGACGAAGGCGGGGAGGACGAGCATCAGCCCGGCGAACGTGACGTCGTCGTCGATCAGGTACACGTCGGTGAAGTTCCCGATCAGGCCGACGAGTGCGAGGAAGATGGTGACGATGCCCGAGAGCACTCCCACGCGGACCCACCGGCGCGCCATCACACCTTCTCCGCTTCACCCGTGCCGAGCAGGCCTCCGGGACGGAAAACGAGGACGAGGACGAGGACGAGGAACACGAACGCGTCTCGGAGGGAGAAGACGCTCGGGATGCCGAACCCGGTGAGGATCAGCGGCGGCCCGACCGCCTGCAGCAGCCCGATCACGAACCCACCGAGTGCCGCGCCGCCGATGCTCCCGATCCCGCCCAGCACGGCGGCGGTGAACGCCGCGATCCCGGGGCGGAACCCCATCGTGAACTGCACCTGCTCGAAGGTGAGGGAGTACAACACGCCGGCGATGCCTGCGAGCACTCCCCCGATCGCGAACGTGATGACGATCACCTTGTCCACGTTGATGCCCATCAGGCTGGCGATCTCCCGATCCTGCGCGACCGCGCGCATCGAGCGTCCCGTCGTGGTCGTCGAAACGAACCACTGGAGGACGACCATGCAGATCAGGGCGACGACGAGCACCAGCAGCTGGATCTTCTGCATCGGGATCCCCAGCACCGTGATGCTGCCCGCCAGCACGTCGGGCTTCGGATAGCCGTACGGCTGAGGCCCGAAGAAGCCTCGGAACGCGTTCTGCAGGAACAACGCAGCACCGATCGCGGTGATGAGCGGAACCAGCCGGGGCGCGTTCCGGAGCGGTCGATAGGCGAGCCGCTCCAGCAGGATCGCTGTGCCCATCGAGACGACGATCGCGACGGCCGTCACGATCGCGAGCGCGACGACGGGGTTCGCGTTCAAGAAGCCGCTCTTCAGATAGGCGTCCGCCCAGAAGAACGAGACGAACGCGCCGGCCATGAACACCTCGCCGTGCGCGAAGTTGATCATCCGGAGGATCCCGTAGACGAGGGTATAGCCGAGCGCGATCATCGCGAAGATCGCGCCCTGCGCGGCGCCCTGGACGATGAAGTCGCGCCAGGCTCCGGCCGAGTATCCGCCCTCGGCAGGCTCGAGCGTGAGCGTGAGATACGCCCCGAGCACCACGACACCGACGACGACGATGCCAAGGACGATGAGGATGATGCGCCGCCACGGCAGCCGCTCGAAGCGACCCAGCCGAGGAGCGGCCACGCGGGGCGACTCGATGCCCGCCAGGTTCCCTCCCTCTCAGGGAAGGGGCCGCGGGCGAGCCTCTCGGCTCCGCCCGCGGCCCCTCCGCCGTCCTTCTCGTTCCTGTTCTCCTACAGCACTTCGTCGAGCGACTTCGTGTCCGTGTACACGGCCGGATCGTCCGTGCCTCCCTCGACGGGCCAGCCCGGAGCGAGGAACAGTCCGATCGTCACGTCGGTCGCACAGTCACCCGTGTCGAGGCACGTGATCGTGCCCGTGACGCCCTCGTATCCACTCGTGGCGAAGATCGCGTCACGGAGGGCCTGGCGGGGGATCGAGAGCGATCCGTCGCCGTTGTCGATCGCGACCTCCTCGATCGCCGCGAACACGACGTTCGTGGCGTCGTAGGAGTGCGCGTGGAACACCGCGAGCGGTTCGGTTCCGAACGCCTCCTGATACGCAGGGATGAACTCACCCGAGTAGAACTCGTTCGACTGGAACGCCGACAGGTCCGGCGAGGATGCCCAGACGCCATCCGCTGCCGCTCCCGCGTTCTTCAGGGTGTCGCTCGACAGGCAACCGTCAGCCACGATGAGCTCGGCGTCGGGCATGATGTCCTGCGCTTGCTTGATGATCAACGTGCAGGCCGCCACGAAGATCGGGAAGTACAGGACGTCCGGATCCTGCTCGGCCAACGACGTGAGGATCGGCTTGAAGTCGGTGGCCTCCGAATCGACCTGCTCCGATCCCGTGATGGTGCCGCCCCCGGCCTCGAAGTTCGTCACGAACGCACCCACGAGTCCCTGGGTGTAGGGGCTCTCGTCGGCGATGGTCGCCGCCGTGGTGGCGCCGAGGTCGTCGCCGAGCGCGAACTCGGCGCCGATCGCGCCCTGGATGCGGTCGTTGTGGGCGGTGCGGGCGTAGAACGGGTTGTGCAGCTCAGGATCGGTCAGCGCCGGGCTCGTGTTCGAGCCCGAGATGAGCGTGATGCCCTTGTCGCCGAGGATCGTGTCCGCCACCCCGAGCGCTGCGCTCGAACAGCTCGTGCCGATCACTGCCACGATCGAGGCGTCAGCCGCGAGTGCCGTGCCGGCCGTCTGCCCGCCTTCCGCGGAGCACAGCTCGTCCTCCGTCGTGAGGTTCACCGGGTGATCGAGCAGCGTGCCGTCGGTCTGGTCGAAGGTGCCGTCCAGGTAGTCGATCGCGAGTTCGATCGCGTTCACCTGGTCCTGACCGAGCGACGCATCCGCGCCGCTGATCACCTGAGCAGCCCCGAGGTTGATCGGCTCGTCCGCGCCGACCTCGACGCACCCGAACTCGACGGTCGCACAATCCACGTCCCCTCCGTTGCCGCCTGGCTCGTCGTCATCGCCGGCACACGCCGACGCAACGATGGACAGCACGGCCACGAGGGCGAACGCTTTGAACCATGTCCGATGCTTCATGAAGCCCCCCTTCTCTTCCCGGTCTCCCGAGATGGAGTGTGACTATCACATCCCGGCCCCGATTGGCCAATCCGTCTTGGCCGTTTCCCCTGGTCATACGTGATGGACGTGTGCGGGAGATGCGTTCGGACGAGGATCCCTCAGACCGGGATGGCACCTCGGAACGAGCTCGCGAGGTCGACGGCACCGTCCGGGTCACCGGCGACGACGTGCGCCATGAGGGCGCTGCCCACCACGACCCCGTCCGCGAAGCCGCAGACCTCCGCCGCCTGCGAGGGGGTTCCGATCCCGACCCCGACGAGCAATGGGAGGTCGGTCCGAGGTCGGAGGGCCTCGACCACTCCTTCGGCCGTCCCGTCCAGACGGTCCCGGGTGCCGGTCACGCCGTACGTGGCCACGCAGTACACGAACCCGTGTGACCGGCGCCCGATCTCGGCGAGACGCTCGGTCGTCGTCCCGGGGGCAGCCATGAGCACGGCGTCAACGCCGCGCGTCGCGGCCGCTTCCTCGAGCTCGGCCGACTCGTCGACGGGCAGGTCGGGGACGATCAGCCCGGACACCCCCGCCGCCGCCGCGTCCTCCAGGAAGCGCTCGATCCCGTGTCGGTAGACGGGGTTCACGTAGGTCATCACGGCGACCGGGACGTCGACCGCCGCGTCTCGGATCGTGCCGAGGACGTCGGCGGGCCGGACGCCCAGGCGGAGCGCCTCGGCTGAGGCCTCCTGGATCACGCCTCCGTCCATGACGGGATCCGAGAAGGGGATCCCGACCTCGATCGCGTCTGCTCCGGCGCCGGCCAGGCGCCGGAGCAGGTCTGCGTCCACGCCCGGATACCCGCCCGTCACGTACGGCACGAACGCGCGCCCGCTCGCATCGCGACGGGCGCGAAGGTGAGACTCGAGCCGGCCCATCTACGTGATCCCGAGACGGGCCCGGACGGTGTCGAGGTCCTTGTCACCGCGCCCCGAGAGGCAGACCAGGACAGAGGAGCCTTCCGGCAGTGGCCTCCGGAGGAGCCAGCCGATCACGTGCGCGGGCTCGAGGGCGGGGATGATCCCCTCCGTCTGCGCGAGCGCCTGGAAGCCGGCGAGCGCGTCCTCGTCGGACGCGCTCACGTACTCCGCGAGCCCCGCGTCCCGGAGGTACGCGTGCTCCGGCCCGACCCCCGGATAGTCGAGTCCGGCCGAGATCGAATGGGTGTCCGCGACCTGCCCGTCCTCGTCTTGCAGCAGGTAGCTGAGTGCGCCGTGGAGGATGCCCGGCTCCCCTTGGGTGAGCGACGCGCAATGCTCACCCAGGCTCGTTCCCCGTCCACCGGCTTCGACACCGATCAGACGAACACCCGGCACACCGACGAACGCCGTGAACATGCCGATCGCGTTGCTCCCACCCCCCACGCAGGCAGCCACGACGTCGGGCTCGGCCCCGCGGTTGGCCTCGCGGAACCGGGGGCGGGCCTCGTCGCCGATCACGCGCTGGAGGTCGCGGACGAGCACAGGGAACGGGTGGGGTCCCACGACCGATCCGATGATGTAGTGCGTCGTGCGAACCGACGCGGCCCAATCGCGGAGCGCCTCGTTCACGGCTTCCTTCAAGGTCTTCGAACCGGCCGTCACCGGCACCACCTCCGCGCCGAGCAGCTCCATCCGGGAGACGTTGGGGGCCTGCCGCCGGGTGTCCTCCTCCCCCATGTACACGACACACGGCATCCCGAGGAGTGCGCACGCGGTGGCGGTCGCCACACCGTGCATCCCCGCGCCGGTCTCGGCGATGATCCGCTCCTTGCCGAGACGCTTCGCGAGGAGGGCCTGACCGAGCGCGTTGTTGATCTTGTGGGCACCGGTGTGCGCCAGATCTTCTCGCTTCAACCAGATCCGGTAGCCGAGCTCACCGGACAGGCGCGCCGCCGGGGTGATGGGCGTCGGGCGACCGACGAAGTCTCTCGACAGCGCGTCGAGCTCCGAGCGGAAACCGGGATCGTCGCGGAGCCGGTTCCAGGCCTCCGCCAGCTCCTCCAGCGCGGGGATCAGCACCTCCGGGACGTAGCGCCCCCCGTAGGAGCCGAATCGGCCGCGCGCGTCCGGGAGCGTGGTCGTCGTCGTCACGTGCGGAGTTCCCTCCAGAGGAGCTTCCTCACCGCGCGGGCCGGGTCGCCCGCGCGCATCAACGCTTCCCCGACAAGGATGGCAGACGCACCCGCGTCCAGGGCTGCGTCGACGTCCGCCCGGGTGGTGATGCCGCTCTCCACCACCGCGATCCTGTCCTTCGGCACCCGCCCGACCCGCGTCAGCGCACCCGGGACGTCGACCTCGAGGGTCTCGAGGTCCCGTGCGTTCACTCCGATGACCGCCGCGTCTGTCTCGAGCGCACGCCGTAGGTCCTCGTCCGAATGCGTCTCGACGAGGGTCGCGAGCCCGAGGTCCCCGGCCGCCTCGAGGAGCGCGACGAGCTGCGTGTCGGTCAGAGCGGCCACGATCAACAGGACCGCGTCGGCACCCGAGGCCCTGGCCTCGATCACCTGAGAGGGATGGATCAGGAAGTCCTTCCGCAGCACGGGGATCGACACGGACGACCGAGCCGCCTGGAGGTCGGCGAGAGACCCGTGGAAGTGCCGGGGCTCCGTCAGCACCGAGATCGCCGCGGCGCCGCCCGCCTGATACCCGCGGGCGAGCACGCTCGGGTTCACCTGCTCGGCGATCGCGCCGGCCGACGGTGACGCCCGCTTCACCTCGGCGATCAGCGCGGGCGGCTCCGCGGCTCGGAGGGCGGCCTCGAGGTCGCGGACCGGTGGCATCGCCGACGCGCGCGCCATCAGCGCCAGGTCATCGAGCGGGTGTTCGTGCAGGTCCCGGTCGAGGCGCTCGATCAGATCGGTCAGGAACCCCATGGGGCGGCGAGTCTAGCGGCGGTCGATCGGCGCTCAGGTCACCTCGGCGATCGCTGCCGAGAGGTCGAGAGAGCCGTCCAGCACGGCGCTCCCGACGACCCCGCCCGCGGCGCCGGCCGCCCGGAGCGCGCGAAGGTCCGCGATGGAGGAGATCCCTCCCGCCGCGAGCACCGGGGGGCCGGCCCGCACCACTCGCTCGACCAACTCGACGTCGGGACCGCCACGTCCTCCGACCTTGGCGACCGACGTCACCAGCAGCCGGGAGGCCCCGGCGGCGACCAACCACCCCAATGTCTCCAGCAACGGGAGGTCGACGGGGTCGCGACCGCGAGACCGGATCCGCCCCTCGTCCGCCTCGATCCCGATCACCAGACGCGTTCCCTCCGCTGACAGCAGCGCGGTCGCGCGTGGCTCGTTCGCCAGGGCGGCCGACCCGAGCACCACCCGGATGGCGCCGGCATCGAAGAAGGCTCGGACCTCGTCCGCGTCTCGCACACCGCCGGCCGCCTGCACGGCGACGGGGAGGGACGCGATCGCCGCCACGACGGCGAGGTTCCGGACGTCGCCTCCGAACGCGAGATCCATGTCCACGACGTGGAGCCACTCGGCGCCCGCACGCACGGCCGCTTCCGCAGCGGCGACCGGGCTCCCCCCGAACGCCTCCATCGGACGCGGCCCGTCCGGCGTGAACGTCGCCAGGCGGCCTTCGCTCACGTCGATCGCGGGGATGACCTCGAACACCACGAGCACGATACGGCAGCGATGCGGCCCGGGAGGACGGAGGAGCAGTGGAAGAGACGGCGGGGTCGCGTCAGCCGACGCGTTCCACTCGAGCGGCTCCGGTGCCGAGGAGGCCGGTCAGCTCGCCCATCAGGGCGGCGGAGGAGTCCACCCGGAACTCCCCCATGTCGAGCGGTCGCACGCCCGCCGAGGAATGGAACCGCACCTTGACGGGCGCGGGTCCCGGCCGTGACCGCAGAAGCTCGGCCATCTTCGCCAGCACGGCGTCCGTGCACGCCGCCGCCGTCAGATCGATCACGACGGACTCCGGTCCCGCCTGGGCGGCGACCCCGGCGAGGATCGGCTCGCGCACCTCGTTCGCCCGGATCTGGAGCTCGCGTCCTCGCCGATCGATGCGCCCGACGACCAACACGATCCTGTCCGCCGAGATCAGGTCGGGATCGGCCTCGTACACCGATGGGAACGCCACCACCTCCACGCCGGCGGCCAAGCCCTCGAGGCGGAACTGCGCGTAGGGCTCCCCGCGCTTCGTGTACTTCCTGGCGACACCGCCGATGATGCCGGCCGCGGTCACGAGCTCGCCGTCGTCGGCGCCGTCCAGATCGCCGATGTCGTGTGTGCTCTGGGCTCGGAGTGCGTCCGCCACCTCGAGGAGCGGGTGGTCCGAGACGAACTGGCCGAGCATCTCCTTCTCGAACCGGAGGAGCTCCGGCTTGTCGAACTCCTCCCCCGCCAGCACCGATTCGTCGATCTGCCCGATCTCCGGGTCCCCGCCGAACAGCGAGAACTGTCCGGCGGCCTCCGCCTTCCGCTCGGCGACGATCGGACCGGACACCTTGTCCTGCCCGATGAGCAGCGCCCGCCGGTGGTATCCGAGCGAGTCGAAGGCGCCGGCGAGGATGAGGGACTCCAGCATCCGCTTCGCAAGGACCGACGGGTCGACCTTCCGGCAGAAGTCGGAGAAGGACTCGAAACGGCCCTTCGCGTCCCGCGCCTCGATGATCTGCTGCACGGCGCCCTCCCCGACGTTGCGCACCGCCGAGAGCCCGTATCGGATCGCCCGGCCCCCGCTGGCGGCCGGCGCGAAGTCGAGGGCGGAGTCGTTCACGTCCGGCGGGAGCACCTCGATGTCCATCGCGCGGCACGCGTACAGGTAGTACGGCTTGCGGTCCTTGTCGTCCTTCACCGATGTGAGGATCGCCGCCATGTACGAGACCGGATGGTGCGCCATCAGGTAGGCGGTCTGATAGGCCACGAGCCCGTACGCGCAGGCGTGCGAGGCGTTGAACCCGTAGTCGGCGAACGGGACGAACATCTCGAACATGTCCGCCGCGCTCCGTTCGGGGTAGCCGCGGTCGACGGCGCCCCTGACGAAGCGCTCCTTGAAGGGCATCAGGTACTCGATCTTCTTCTTGCCCATCGCCTTGCGGAGCGTGTCCGCCTCGCCCATCGAGAAGCCCGCCATCGTCACGGCGATCTGCATGACCTGCTCCTGGTAGACCATCACGCCGTAGGTGTCTCGCAGGATCGGTTCGAGGTCCGGATGCGGGTAGGTCACGGGTTTGCGCCCGTGCTTGCGCTCCGCGTACTCGGTGTGCAGGCCGTTGTTCAACGGACCGGGCCGGTACAGCGCGACGAGAGCCATCACGTCTTCGAACCGATCGGGTTCCAGGAGCTTGATCAGGCTTCGCATCCCACCCGACTCCATCTGGAACACGCCGGTCGTCTCGCCGCGACAGAGCAGGGCATAGGTATCCGGATCGTCGAGCGCGACGTGGTCGATGTCCATCTCCACCCCGTCGACGCGGAGATGCCGAAGGGTGTCCTCGATCACCGAGAGGTTGCGGAGACCGAGGAAGTCCATCTTCAGCAGGCCGAGCTTCTCGACCCCGTGCATGTCGAACTGCGTGACGATGCGCTTCGAGTCGTCGCGAGAGTCCTTCGACAGCTTCAACGGCAGGTAGCGCACGAGCGGCGCATCCCCGATCACGACGCCGGCGGCGTGGACCGAGTCCTCGCGGCGGAGGCCCTCGAGCGCCTTGGCCGTGTCGACGATCTCCTTCGCCTCCGGCTCGCCCTCATAGGCGGTCGCGAGCTCCGGGGAGAGACGGAGCGCCTCTTCGATCGGGTGATCGCGACCCATGACCGGCGAGGGATACATCTTGCAGAGGCGGTCCCCGACCGACGGCGGGAAGCCGAGGACGCGCGCCGCGTCGCGGATCCCCTGCTTGCCCTTGATCGTCTGGAACGTGACGATCTGGGCGACGTGATCGGCGCCGTACTTGGTGCTGGCGTACCTGATCACCTCGTCGCGGCGACGCTCGTCGAAGTCCATGTCGATGTCCGGCATCTGGATCCGCTCGGGGTTCAGGAATCGTTCGAAGATCAACCCGTACCGCAGCGGATCGACGTCGGTGATGCGCAGGCAATAGGACACGACCGAGCCGGCGGCGGAACCCCGGCCCGGTCCGACGCGGATGCCCTGCTCGCGAGCGAAGCGGATCAGGTCCCAGACCACCAGGAAGTACCCGGCGAGGCCCATCTGGAGGATCACGCTCATCTCGAGGTCGAGACGGTCCCCGATCTCCGACGGCAGCGGGTCGCCGTACCGCTGGGTCGCCCCGGCGAGCGTGAGCTCGCGCAGGTAGGCCTCGAGGGACTGCCCGCCCGGCGCTTCGAAGCGGGGCAGGTGATAGCGCTCCTCCGCGGAGCGGCGTCGCCGTAGATGAGCTCCAGCTCCACCGACTCCGCGATCGCGAGGGTGTTGTCGCACGCTTCGGGGAGCTCCGCGAAGAGCTCTCGCATCTGCGCCGAGGACTTGAGATAGAACTCCTCGGAGTCGAAGCGGAGCCGTTTCGGGTCCGTCTGCAGCTTCTGCTGCTGGATGCAGAGCAACACGTCGTGCGGTTTCGCGTCGGCGGCCGACGTGTAGTGGAGGTCGTTGGTAGCCACGAGGCCGATGCCGAGCTCCCGTGCCACCTCCACCTGTCGCGGCGTCACCCGGCCCTGCTCGGCGAGCCCGTGGTCCTGGAGCTCGATCCAGTAGTTCCCGGCGCCGAAGATGTCCCGGTACTGCGCGGCGACATCCCGAGCTCGCGCATCCTGTCCGGAGAGCAGCAGCTTCGAGAGTTCCGACGACAGGCAGCCCGAGAGGCAGGTGAGGCCCTCGGCGTGCTCGGCCAGCAGCTGCTTGTCCATACGGGGGCGGTGATAGAAGCCCTCGAGATGAGCCGCCGACACGAGCTTCAGCAGATTGCGATACCCGGTCTCGTCACGGGCGAGGAGCGTGAGGTGGTGGTACTTCTCCTCGTTCTCGCCCGGCTCGCGGTCGAAGCGCGAGCCCGGCGCCACGTAGGCCTCGACGCCGAGGATCGGCTTGATGCCGTGGGCGTGCGCCGCCTCGTAGAAGCTGAGAGCGCCGAACATCACCCCGTGATCGGTGACGGCGATCGCGGGCATCTCCATCCGCTGGGCCTCCGAGAAGATCGTCGGGGCCGACCGATTGGCCGCCGGCGCCTCGATCCGGGCTGCCCCGTCGAGCAGCGAGAATTCGGAGTGAACGTGCAGATGGACGAAACCGTCTCGCGCGACCGTGGCGACCTCCGGAGAGGGGTTTTCCACATCCGTCCCGGTCGGTTGTGGAAACTTACATGGCTGTGATTCGTGGAGGCCTCAGGCTATGTCGCCTCCCCGACGCCGTCAAGCGGACGGTGATCGGAACCGGGTGAGTACGACCATGAGCTCCTCGGGCAGGTCCTCCTCGAACTCGACGTGCTCGCCGCTCACCGGATGGACGAAGGCCAGGTGCCACGCGTGCAGGAACGGGCGCTCCAGCCCCGCCCGGCGCGCATCGTCCCCACCTCCCCCGTATGTTCGATCCCCGAGGATCGGGTGCCCGATCGCCGCGAGGTGCACGCGGATCTGATGCGTCCGTCCGGTCCGTGGAACGGCGTCAAGCAGCGTCGCGCCGTCCAGGCGTTCACGAACCTCGAAGCCCGTCTCCGCCTGCCTGCCCTCGGTCGCGTCCACGACGATCTTGGCGGCGCGGCGGCCGAGCGGGGCGTCGACGGCGAACGCGTCGTTGGCAACGGCGCCTCGAACGAGCGCCAGGTAGCCCCGCTGGACCGCGTGGACGGCGAACATGCCTCGAAGGGCCGCGTAGGCCTCGTCCGTCTTGGCCACGACCATCAATCCGGAGGTCCCCACGTCGAGCCGGTGCACGATCCCCGGCCGGAGCGAGCCGCCGGCCGGCGCCAGGGGGACGCCCATCCCGAGCAGGCGGTTCACGAGGGTCCCGCTCCGCCGGCCGGCGGTGGGGTGCGTCACGACCCCGGCGGGCTTCACGACGACGAGGAGATGGTCGTCCTCGTGGCGGATCGGGACGGCGGGCCGCTCCGCGGCGAGCGGCTCGTCGCGCTCGATCTCGATCGTCACCCGCTCCCCACCATGGAGACGGAAGGACTTCGGGCGGGGCTCGCCGTCGACCTGCACGTTCCCGGTCGCGATCGCGCGCTGGACGTCGGCGCGCGCCTCGCCGGTCATCCGCGCGAGCACCGCATCGAGCCGGCCCTCCTCGGCGGTGAGGCTTCGCTTCACGTCTGCGCCGCCGTCGGCTCGGACTGCTCCTTCTCCCCGCTTGGCCGATCCCGCGTGCCCACCCACGCGAGCAGGACCGCGCCGATCACGATGGCGGAGTCGGCGAGATTGAAGACCGGCCACACGTGGAAGTCGATGAAGTCCACGACGCGGCCCCGCAGTCCCTCGTCCCGCAACACACGGTCCGTGAGGTTGCCGAGGGCTCCTCCGAGGACCAGGCCGATCGACGCGGCGACGACCCTGCTCGTGTGGCGGAACGAGGTCGCCAGGATGATCGCGACGACGATCGCCGTGATCCCCACGAAGAACCAGGGGGCACTCTGGCCGATACTGAACGCGCCGCCGGAGTTGGTCGTGAATCGCAACGTGAGCACGCCGGGGATCACGTCGATCGGGTTGCCGGGCAACGTCGCCTCCGCCCAGATCTTCGTCACTCGGTCGAGGCCGTACGCGGCGACCGCCACGATGAAGAGCGTGTACGCCGCCCGGCGCCGCCGCGCGTCCACGGGATCAGCGACGAGACTGCGCGGCCTGCGCGTCCTTGATGCAGAGCTCCGCGTAGGGCAGGGCCTTGATCCGTGCCTTCTCGATCGGCTTCCCGCACCGTTCGCAGAGCCCGTACGTCCCTGCGTCCATGCGTTTCAAGGCGCCGTCGATCTTGCGGAGGAGATCACGCACGTTGTTCTCGATCGACAGGTCCTTCTCGCGCTCGAACGTCGCGGTGCCGGCGTCCGCCGACTCATCGTCGAGCCCGACGTCGCCGGACATGTCCGACTGTGTCGCCGCGAAGGAACCCTCGACGATCGTGGCGAGCTGCGTGTCGAGATGGTCGCGCTCCTCCAGGAGGCGCGCGCGGAGGTCCTCGAGTTCCTTCGCGGTGAGCTTGGCCTGGGCCATGGGGGCGAAGGGTAGCACGTCGGCGCATCGGCCAATCCCCGATGGAGCTCGGCGCGTGTCGGCACAGGAGATGTTGCAGTGCTTGCTCTTCGGCCGTCTCTGTGGCCGCACGGCGCTCGATCCGAGCGACCCGCCCCCACCGGGGTTGGACCTCGGCACGACCCGGCGTCCACGCTCTTCGCGCGTGTAGCATGCACGCGAAGGCGACGACGGGAACGCGTCGAGGGGACGGCGGAGCCAGAGCGAGCCGGGGACGGTGTGAGCCCGGCGCCGAGCACCTCTCGGACATCCTCCCCGAGCCCCTGCCCGAACGGAGCCGCTCTCCGGCTCGCAGTAGATGCAGGCGGGTCCGCCCGTGACAGCGGCAGGCCGTGATCGCGGCCGCGAGCGGTTGGTCGCCGCGAGGCGTCCGGCAAGCGAGGTGGTACCGCGGGGCTCGCGCCTCGTCCTCGCGAGACGAGGACGAGGCGTTCCGCATGTGTGGAGGCGACGGATGACGAGCGACGAGAGCTCCCGGTTCCGGCCGGTCGATCCCAAGGTGCGCTTCCCCGAGCTCGAGCGCTCGATCCTCGCGTTCTGGGAGGAGGCGGATGTCTTCCATCGCTCGCTCGAGCAGCGCGCGGGCGCCCCCGAATGGGTCTTCTACGACGGCCCGCCGACCGCGAACGCGAAGCCGCACATCGGACACGCCGTGACCCGTACCTTCAAGGACGTCTATCCCCGCTATCGGACGATGACCGGTCACCTGGTGCATCGGAAGGCGGGGTGGGATTGCCACGGTCTGCCGGTCGAGATCGAAGTGGAGAAGGAGATCGGGACCTCCGGCAAGAAGGACATCGAGGCGTTCGGCGTCGCCGAGTTCAACGAACGCTGCCGGGTGTCGGTCCGCCGATACGTGCACGACTGGGAGGAGCTGACACGCCGGATCGGCTTCTGGATCGACCTGGACGACGCGTATTGGACGATGGATCCCGCCTACGTGGAGTCCGTCTGGTGGTCGCTGAAGCGGCTGTACGAGCGCGGCCTGCTCGTCGAGGCGGACAAGGTGACCGCGTACTGCCCCAGGTGTGGGACGGCGCTCTCCGACGCCGAGGTCGCTCTGGGGTACGAGACGGTCGAGGACCCGAGCGTCTACGTGCGGTTCCCGATCGTGGAGGCCGCGGAGCCGGATCTGCTCGGCGCGTCGCTCCTCGTCTGGACCACGACACCGTGGACGCTTCCGGCGAACACGGGGGTTGCGGTCGACCCCGAAGGAACCTACGCCGTCGCCGAGCACGACGGCGAGCGGGTGATCATCGCGGAGCCGCTCGCCGCCGTCGCGCTCGAGGAGGGTTGGACGATCCGGAAGACCCTGCCCGGTGAGGCGCTCCTCGGAGCGCGATACGAACCTCCCTACCCCAACGTCGAGGACGCCCACACGGTCGTGGCCGGTGCGTTCGTCCAGATGGACGACGGCACGGGGATCGTGCATCTGGCCCCCGCGTTCGGCGCCGAGGACATCGAGGTCGGACGCGCCGAGGGGTGGCCGGTCTTCAAGCCGGTTGGTGACGACGGCCGGTTCACCGAGCTCGGACCCGAGTTCGTCCGCGGGCTGTTCGTCAAGGATGCCGACCCGGCGATCATCGAGGACCTCTCGGCTCGCGGTCGCCTGCTCCGCGCCGGCACGATCTCGCACACCTACCCGTTCTGCTGGCGCTGCGCGACGCCGTTGCTCTACTACGCGCGCACCTCCTGGTACGTCCGCACGACGGCGGTGAAGGAACGCCTCCTCGAGGTGAACGAGCAGGTCGACTGGCATCCCGACCACATCAAGCACGGCCGATTCGGGAACTGGCTCGAGAACAACGTCGACTGGGCCCTGTCCCGCGAGCGGTACTGGGGGACGCCGCTGCCGATCTGGCGTTGTGCCGCGGGGCACGTCACGGCGATCGGTTCGCTCGCCGAGCTCGGCACGCTGGCCGGACGCGATCTGACGGATCTCGATCCGCATCGTCCGACCATCGACGAGGTCACGTTCGTCTGTCCGGAATGCGGCGAGGAGTCCCGCAGGGTCCCCGAGGTGATCGACGCCTGGTACGACTCCGGCGCGATGCCGTTCGCCCAATGGGGCTACCACCCCGAGCTCGGACGGGGCGACGCGTCGTTCGAGCGACGGTTCCCCGCGGACTTCATCTCCGAGGCGATCGATCAGACCCGCGGCTGGTTCTACACGCTGATGGCGGAGGGAGTGCTGCATTTCGATTCGACCGCGTACCGCACGGTCGTGTGCTTCGGGTTCATCGTCGACGAGCAAGGCCGGAAGATGTCGAAGTCTCTCGGCAACGTCGTCGATCCGATGTCGGTGATGGAGCGGTACGGTGCGGACGCGCTCCGGTGGGTGCTGTTGACGAGCGGCTCCCCCTGGTCCTCACGGCGGCTCGGCGACTCCGTGCTCGAGGAGGCGGTGCGACAGTTCCTGCTGACGCTCTGGCACGTGTACTCGTTCTTCGTGCTCTACGCGAACGCCGACGGGTTCGATCCCGACGCGCATCCGGCACCCGCGCCATCGTCGCGGCCACTCCTCGATCGATGGATCCTCTCGCGGCTGGCCGGCACCATCCGTGAGGTCCGAGATCGGATGGACGGCTATGACGTCACGGGTGCGGGCAGGCGGATCCAGTCATTCGTCGACGACCTCTCCAATTGGTACGTCCGACGATCGCGTCGCCGGTTCTGGAACCCCGGCGGCCGGGGCGGCGCCGACAGCCAGGCCGCGTTCCACACGCTCCATGAATGCCTGGTCACGACGGCCACGCTCCTGGCGCCGCTCGTCCCCTTCGTCTCGGAGGAGATCTGGTCGAACCTCGCCGCCGGGCGCGACGGGCGGGCGGACTCAGTGCACCTCGCCGACTACCCGACCGTGTCCGAGGCGATGGTCGACCCGGGTCTTGACGACGCCATGGTCCTGGCCCGCCAGGTGGTCGAGCTCGGACGCCGGATCCGGACCGAGACCAAGACGCGAACGCGTCAGCCGCTCTCCGCCGCGGTGGTGCATCTCGCCGAGGCGCCCGGATCGTTCGATCGGCTTCGGGACACGGTGGCCGAAGAGTTGAACGTGAAGCGCGTCGAGGTGGCGGGATCGGCGGAGGTGTTCGGTCGCTGGCAGGCACGCCCGGACTTCAAGGTCCTCGGGCCGCGCCTGGGACCCCGCGTGCGGTCCGTCGCCGCGGCGCTGGCGGCGGACGATGGGACCCTCGCCGGGCGATTGGCCGAGGGGGAGCATGTCGAGGTGGTCATGGACGACGGGCCCGCCCTTTCCATCGGACCGGAGGACGTCCAGCTCACCCACGACGTCCGGTCGGGGTTGGGCGTCGCTTCAGAGGGCGACGTCACCGTCGCCCTCGAGCTCGAGGTCACGCCGGAGCTCCGGCGTGAAGGGTTGGCCCGGGAGCTCGTCAGGATGATCCAGGACGCGCGCAAAGCGGCCGGCCTCGTGGTGACGGATCGGATCGCGCTGGGGATCGAGACGTCGGGTGAACCTGCGGCGGCGCTGGCTGCGCACGGCGAGGAGATCGCCGCAGAGACCTTGGCGGAGACCGTGCAGACGACGGGGCTGGACGGGTTCCGGCTCGAGGGAACGCTCGAGGGGACGCCGGTGATCGTGAGCCTCAGGAACGCGGGATGAGGATCCCGCTCACTCCTCGCCCCAGAACAGCTCCCGGAGCGATCCGTCCTCCTTCTCTTCCTGACGTCCCGATCGGGCGGGTTCGGGCTCGTCGAGCCGGATCGGCTCGTCGGCGGCCGCCTCGGTGATCGTCACGGCGGATCCTCCGGGGACCTCAGGTTCGTCGCCTTCGTCGGCGTCCTCGTCGTCGCCCTCGTCCTCGATCGCGACCTCGGGGGACGCGTCCGTCGCAGCCGTCGCTTGCTCCGTGGTTCCGGCGTCCTCGTCGTCCTCGTCGTCGTCGACGGACGCCTGGAGCGCTTCAGACTCATCCGGCGCCTCCGGAGCACCTTCGAACCCCGCCGCGGCCGTGGCGGGCTCCACCGTCGCTTCCTGTCTCGGAGCGGTTGCGGGTGGCGCGCTCTGTCGAGCCGCACGGACCATCGATCGGAGTTCTTCGGCATGCTCCTGGACGAGCCCGCCGAGATCCTGCAAGAACCCCTTCTCGCGGCGGAGGAACGCCTCGACGGCGGCGCGGTCGGCGACATCGGTCGTCGGCCGAACCGGATCTCGGATCGACGCCGACCCCGGTTCCCCCGATCCTCTGAGCAGTCGCTCGTTCTCCGCGACGAGCGCCGACATCGCGTCCGTCACCTGATCCAGGAACTCGTCGACCTCTCGCATCCGATACCCCGCGCCGAAGCGGGCGACCCGGAACTCCTTCTGCTGGATGTCCATGGGCGTGATCCGCCCGGTCGGGGTCGAGCTCCACTCCGATGCGCCGCTCGGCGTCGCGTCCTTCTTCTTCATCTTGGCTTCTTCATCTTGGCTTCTTCATCTTGGCTTCTTCATCTTGGCTCGTCATCTTCCTAGCCCACGCGCCGGAGCGTCCTCGCCACCCCGACTCAGCAGAACACTGTACGCAACACGACCAAGACCACGAACGCAACCAGCACGGAGAGGTCCAGGACGCCGGCCGGGGGCACGACCTTGCGCAGCACCCGGAGCGGCGGCTCCGTCACGTCGATGATCAGGTCGAAACCCGCGCGGAGCGGGCCCGAATGCGGGGGACGCCATCCCGCGAACTGCAACCACCCGAGGATCACCCTGATGAACAGGACGACCATGAAGAACAGGAGAACCAGGCAGATGATCTCGCTCAGGAAGTCGTTCCCGTTGGCAGCCGTCATCTCCGCGCAAGGCTAGCAGCGCAATGGCGACGCTCGATTTCGAGCGTCTCAGAACTGGTTGTAGAAGCCGCCGCCCGCGAGCCGCTCCCGCTCCTCCGCCGACACTTCGACGTCGGCGGGCGTGAGCAGGTACACGCGGTTCGCCACGAGCTCGATCTTGCCGTCCAGCCCGTAGACGAGGCCGGAAGCGAAGTCCACCAGCCGGCGCGCCGTGGAGTCCTCGGTCCCCTGGAGATTCATGATGACGGCGGTGCCCTCCTTGAAGCGATCCGCGACCTCGCGGGCCTCGTTGAATCGCTTGGGCTCCGACTTGTGGATGGCCGACGACGCGCCGACCTGGCGGGGCGCGGCGATCGTGCGCACCACACCCTCCGCCTCCGACGACACGTCCCGAACGGGCTGAGGCCGCATCCGACGTACGGGCGCCGGCTCGACGTCGGGGAGCTCCTCGACGAATTCCTCGTCGTCCTCGACCAGACCCAGATAGTTCAGCGTCTTCTTCCACACGCCGCTCATGTCGGTTCCTTCCTGAATCCTTGGCCTATCTCTCTGGCCAGTTGGTTTGGCTCTGACATGTTCCTCTGGTCTCCACCCGGCCCATCCCTTACCCGGTTGCTCGCGGTCCGAACAGGGCCGTCCCGACCCGAACCATCGTAGCGCCTTCTTCTACCGCGACCTCGTAATCCAACGACATCCCCATGGACAATGCCAGCACGTCGGGGTGCTCTTCTCGGATCTCGTCCCGGAGCAGGCGGAGGCGGGAGAACGACGCACGCGACTCGTCGGCCGTCTCCGCGATCTCAGGGACCGTCATCAGCCCGATCAGGCGGAGACCGTCGAGCGAGGCGACGAGGTCGGCGAACGCGGGAAGCGCGGCCGGCGAGACGCCCGTCCTTCCTTCCGTGAGATCCACCTCGATCAACGCGTCGAGCGTGCGACCGGAGCGGGCAGCGCGTCCCGCGAGGCGTCGCGCCGCCCGCTCCCCCGCGACCGTCTCGACGACGTCGGCGTGGTCTGCCACGCGATGCGCGGTGCTCGACTGCAGGGTGCCGATGAAGTGCCAGGTGCCGTCGCCGACCTCCTCGCGCTTCCGGCCCAGCTCCTGCACGTAGTTCTCACCGAGAGCCCGCACCCCGGCCTCGATGACCCAGCGGATCTGCTCGACCTCGACGGTCTTCGTGACCGCGACGAGCGAGACATCCTCGGGGGTGCGACCCGAGCGCGCCGCGGCGGCTTCGATGCGCGATCGCACCTCTTGGACGTTCCGATGTACCTGCTCGCGGTCCGCGGACATCCTTCCCCTCTCGGCCGATGCTTCGGTGTGAACTTCGGCCTGATCCGTTGGCGGGAGTCCCCTGCCTGCGTCGAAGCATCACTCCGATCGCGGCGGCTCGTGGAAACACGAACGGGGCGGGAAGGTCTGGGAGGAGGCGGGGGAAGGGCGCCTCCTCACGTGGACCTCCCCGCCCCGGTTGGAGGGGCCGCGCGGGGCGGGATCAGCTCTTGAGGAAATCGGGGATGTCCAGGTCCTCCTCGGCATCGAAGGTCAGCGGCGGAGATCCCTCGCCGTTCGTGAAGACGCGGTCCTCGTCGTCCTCGGCCAAGATCGACGGGAGCGGCTCTTCGCTCGTGGGCTCTTCGTCGGTGGGTTCCTCGAGGAGCCGAGAGAGCCGGCTCTCGAAGCGGCTGTCGGACACGGCCGTCACCTTGTCGAAGCCCGCGGCCACGACGGTCACGCGAACCTCCTCGCCCAAGGCGTCGTCGACGACCGCTCCGAAGATGATGTTGGCGTCGGGATGGGCGACGCGGGTGATCGCGTCCGCGGCCGCGTTCACCTCGTGCAGGGTCAGGTCGGTCGGCCCGGCGATCGACAGCAAAACGCCTTTCGCGCCGTCGATCGAGGACTCCAGCAAGGGTGAGCTGATCGCTGCCTTGGCGGCCTCCGTCGCGCGATCCTGCCCGGAACCGAGGCCGATGCCCATCAGCGCCGAACCCGCTCCCGCCATGATCGACTTGACGTCAGCGAAGTCGAGGTTGATCAGTCCCGGGGTGGTGATCAGCGACGTGATGCCGTCGACACCCTGATACAGGACCTGGTCCGCCATCCGGAACGCATCGAGCATCGGCATGCTGACGTCGGCGACCTGGAGGAGCCGATCGTTCGGTACGACGATGAGCGTATCGACGGCCTTCTTGAGCTCCGTGATCCCGAGGTCCGCCTGCGTCGCGCGCTTGCGCCCCTCGAAACCGAACGGGCGGGTAACCACACCGATCGTCAGCGCTCCGAGGTTCCTCGCGACCTCTGCGACGATCGGAGCGCCGCCGGTCCCCGTGCCCCCACCTTCGCCGGCGGTGATGAACACCATGTCGGCGCCCTTCAGGATCTCCTCGATCTCGTCGGCGTGCTCCTCCGCTGCACGCCGGCCAACATCGGGATCGGAACCGGCACCGAGTCCACGGGTCGTCTCGCGTCCGATGTCGAGCTTCACCTCGGCGTCGGACATCAGGAGGGTCTGCGCGTCCGTGTTGACGGCGGTGAACTCCACGCCCCGGAGGCCTGCCTCGATCATCCGGTTCACGGCGTTCACCCCACCTCCGCCGATCCCAACGACCTTGATCACGGCGAGGTAGTTCTGAGGAGCGTCCATCATCCGCATCCCTCCCGGGCCCCGGCCCGCGTACTGGAGATCCCGCCTCTTCCTGCGTTCTCGATGCTCGACCCTTGTGGAGCATGGTGCGTGCATCCATCAACGAACCCTAAGGCTCCACTTGAACGTTATTACCATATCTAGCTCATGTGGAGGTAGCGACCCTACTTGCAAATCGCAGGTCCGTCAAGAAGTTCGGACACGCTCACAGACCCCTCCGCTGCGCATTCTCGTGACAATCACGAACGCTTCCGATCAGGGGACCGGAACGGCTTCGGAGCCTTGTTGCAGCGTCGCGGTGGGGCTCCCCGGCACGCTCAGGTCCGCCGACACCACGCGCGCGTCCTGCTCCCGCACCCACGCGAGGAGCGCGGCCAGCGACTCGGCCTTCGCAGCGAGCTCGGAGGGATCTCCGAAGGACGCGCTGAATCCCGCCGCGAGCCGGACCTCCACTCCCCCGTCGGACAGCACGACCACGGCGTCGACGGCTCGACGCAGGGTCGGGTCGAAAGCCGCCGCCGCCGCCGCCGCCGTCTCGAGGTGTTCGGCCTCGAGCGGTCCACCGTCGGGAGCGACCAGCGCCGGAAGATCCACGGTGTGCCCGGCCGGGCCGATGACGACGCCGTCGGCGCCGACGAGGTCGCGGGCCGCGCCGAGCACCCCGACGGGATCCCGCGAGACGATCTCGATGGTCAGCTTGTCCGGGAGCGAGGTGGTGACGCGCGCCGTGAGGATCCTCGGATCGCGCTCCAGGTGACGTTCCGCAGCGCGTTGATCGAAGTGGAAGACGTTGGATCCCTCGTCCACCCGAGCGAGGGTGAGGACCTGGGCGCGGGAGATGCCGTGAGCCCCGCGGACCTGGATGTCGCCGGCCGCGAAGAGCGGCGTGTACGTCAGCGCGACACCCAGCGTCGCGAGCAGGATCACCACGATGGCGGCGACCGTCCAGCGCCGGAGGACCCGTCGATCCCGTTCAGCGTTCCGCATCGTCGAACGCTCCCATCAACTCGACTTCTGTCTCGAGTCGGATCCCCGCCTCCGATCGGACCAGCGAACGCACACGTTCGATCAGCTTCCAGACATCCGACGAGGACGCGCCGGGGTCGGCGACGATGAAGTTCGCGTGCTTCGTCGACACCTGCGCGCCTCCGAGCCGAAGGCCCTTCGCACCCGCTGCCTCGATCAGCCTCGCGGCATGGTTCCCGACGGGGTTCGTGAACACCGATCCGCAGTTCGGCTCGGCGAGCGGCTGCGTCCTTCGTCGCCACTCACGCGCCTCCTCCATCTGGGCTCGGATCGGCCCCTCATCGCCGGGCGCCAGCCGCACGGCGGCGGCCACCACGATGCTCTTGGCAGGGAGCTGCGACGTGCGATATCCGAATCCGGCGTCACCGGCGGCGAGGGAGTCCGGGTGCATCGAGCGAGGGAGTAGATGTCGATCCGCTCGAGGACCTCGGACATCGAATGCCCGTGCGCGCCGGCGTTCATCCTCACGGCGCCGCCCACACTGGCGGGGATCGCGACCCCGAACTCGAGTCCGGCGAGATGGTGTCGCATCGCGATCCCCGCGAGCGCCGGGAGCGGCATGGCTCCTCCCGCGGTGAGCAGAGTCTCCGTCCCGCCCCGCCCATCGGTAGCCGCGACCGAGCCGCACCACGATCCCGGCGAACCCCTCGTCGGAGACCAGCACGTTGGATCCCTTGCCGATGATCGCCACCGAGACGTCCGTCTGCGACATCGCGCGTCCGAGCGCTTCGAGATCTCCGTCATCCTCCGCCTCGACGAAGAGCGCGGCCGGACCTCCGATCCTGAAACTCGTCAACGGGGCGAGTGGGAATCCGACCCGCAGCCGAGCGCCGAGTCGCTCACGGAGGAGCCGCTCCGCATCCGCGAGCTCAGGCAACGCCGTCGACCTCTCGGATCCGCGCGAGTGCCGCATCACCCAGCATCCAGACGTCGCCGCAGCCGAGGGTGATCACGAGGTCGCCCTCATGCACCTCGCGGGCGAGGAAGGAGATCGCGTCCTCGCCATGGGGCGCGTACACGACCTCCCGATCGGGGGTGGCGCGGCGAACCCCGTCGACCACGAGCGCACCCGTGACGCCGGGGATCGGCGTCTGGTTCGCCCCGTACACATCGGTCACCACGATCAGATCCGCCTCGGTGAGGCTCGCCCCGAGCTCGCGCCAGAGCGCCTGGGTCCTCGAATATCGATGGGGCTGGAACACCGCGACCACGCGACCGGGGCCCCGCGCGCGTGCCACCTCGAGCGTCACGCGGAGCTCCGTCGGGACGTGCGCGTAGTCGTCGTAGAACTCCGCGCCGCGGGCGCTCCCTCGGTGCTCGAAGCGACGCCGGATCCCATCGAACAACGAGAGTGCAACGGCCGCGTCGACCGCGGGCACGCCGACGAGGCCGCCCACCGCGATCGCCGCGGCCGCGTCCAGCAGGTTGTGGGTGCCGTCGACGCGAAGCGCCAACGGCACGTCGTTCCCGTCGATCATCAGTGTTCCCCGAGCTCCCCCCGGCCCTGGGGACTCGACCACCAGACGTATGTCCGCGTCCGTACCGATCCCGTACCCGATCGGCTCGACCCCCGCGCGGCGCAGCGCTTCGCGCACCCCGCCGTCGTCCGTGCACGCGACGACCCGACCCGACCGTGCGCAGAACTCCGCGAACGCCGTCCGCAGCTCGTCTTCGCCTCCCGGATAGAAGTCGACGTGGTCGACCTCGACGTTGGTGACGACGCCGACCGCGGGGTCGGTGAGGAGGAAGGAACCGTCGCTCTCGTCGGCCTCGAACAGGAAGAGGTCGCCCTCGCCGGCCCTCGCCCCGCTCCCGCTCTCGTTCAGATCCCCGCCGATGAGGTAGCTGGGGTCGAGGCCCGCCTGCTCGAGCACGGTCGCGATCATCGACGTCGTCGTCGTCTTCCCGGTCGTGCCGGCGACGGCGATCGACCGACGGTCGGCAGCGAAGGCCGCGATCGCCTGCTGCCTCGCCCAGACGGCGAGGCCGCGGTTGCGGGCAGCGGCGAGCTCGGGGTTGTCCTCGCCGATCGCGCTCGAGATCACGACCGCATCGGGTTCGCCCATCGCCTCGGCGTCGTGGCCGAGGCGAACGCGAGCCCCCTCGGCGGCGAGCTCGCGGAGTCCATCCGAGTCCTTGAGGTCCGACCCCGAGACCGCGATGCCTCTTGCGAGGAAGAGCCGGGCGAGGTTGCGCATGCCGGCCCCGCCGATCCCGATCAGATGGACCGCCCGCACGGCGGCCAGCGAAGGCACGCCCAACGTCGGGATCGAGCCCGGCCGTGGGAGGTAGAGGGGCGTCCTCACGGTCGCGCCACCGCCCGGACCAGCCCGGCGACGCGCGCATCGGCGTCGGGCTTGGCCCATGCCGACCCCGCCTTCGCCATCACGGCTCGACGCTCCCCCTCCCCGACGAGCGAGAGGATCCGCCGCGCCAGCCCCTCCGGCGTCAGCTCACGATCGAGGTAGACCTCCGCGGCTCCGGCGCGCTCAAGCTCCCTCGCGTTGGCCGCCTGATGGTCGTCCGTCGCGTGCGGGTACGGCACCAGGATCGAGGGGATCCCGCAGGCAGCGAGCTCGTGGATCGTGTTCGCACCCGCACGGGCGACGGCGAGGTCCGCGACGGCAAGGGCCAGCTCCATCCGCTCGAGGAAAGGCACGGTCCGAACGATCAGGTCCATCTCGCGGTTCGCCGCCGCGGCGACGACGGGCTCGTGCGCGGGCCCCGTCAGCACGACGAGCTGGAGATCGGATCGCGCGGCGAGGAGCGGGATCGCGTCCGCGATCGTCCGGTTCACATGGAGCGCTCCCTGGCTCCCGCCCGTCACGAGCAGGGTCGTCCGTTCGGCGGCGAGATCCCACGCCCGTCGCGCCTCCTCCGCGAGCGCCCGGCGATCGGCCACCAGATCACGGATCTCGCGTCGGAGCGGGAGTCCCGTCACCTCCATACGGAGGGATCCCGGGAGCCGTTCGCGCGAGTCCTCGAACGTGAGCGCCATCGCGGTCGCGATCCTCGCGAGGAGTCGGTTCGCGAGACCGGGGATCGCGTTCTGCTCGTGCAAGACGATCGGAACCCGCACGGACCGTGCCGCCAGGACGGGGGGGATGCTCGCGTAGCCGCCCATCCCCACCACCGCGCCCGCGTCGCGAACGATCGGCCGGCTGGTGCCCACCGAGCGGAGCGCGACGAACGGAGCCGCGGCCGTTCGGAGGGAGAGCTCGCGTCGGAGCGGCGTCGCCGCCACCCCGTGGAAGCGATAGCCGGCGGCCGGCACGATCGTGGCCTCCGGTCCCGCGGAGGAACCGACGAACTCGACGGTTGCCCCGTCGTCGCGGAGTCGGTCGGCCACCGCGATCGACGGCGAGATGTGGCCGGCCGTTCCGCCACCGGCGATCACGATCCTCACCGCCGCGTCCCCTCGCCGCCGTAGCGAGCTCGGTCGCGGACGTGCCTCCTCTCCGCGGATCGCGCGCCCTCGAGCGCCACGCTCGCGAGCACGCCCACCCCTGCGAGCGTCACCACGAGTGCCGTGCCCCCGAAGGAGAGGAACGGCAGCGGCACGCCGGTGATGGGCAAGAGCCCGGTGACGGCCCCCAGGTTCACGATCGTCTGCAGCCCGATCCAGCCGGTGATCCCCGCTGCCAGGAGCCGCCCGAACGGATCCTGTGCGTTCATCGCGATCCGGACCCCGGCGAAGAGCAGGATGCCGAACAGGGACAGGACGGCCATCGCGCCGATCAGCCCGAGCTCCTCGCCGAGG
This sequence comes from uncultured Actinomycetota bacterium, assembly GCA_963839395.1. Taxonomy (GTDB): domain Bacteria; phylum Actinomycetota; class UBA4738; order UBA4738; family HRBIN12; genus JAJNBA01. Next base: position 705,528 of record CAWIUW010000015.1, on the reverse strand, counting down.
ACGGCGAACACGAAGTCGCTGTGCGCGTTGGGGAGGTAGTCCCACTTCTGACGGCTGTTGCCCAGGCCGACCCCCAGCCACCCCCCGGACCCGAGCGCGATCAATCCTTGACGCAGCTGCCAGCCCGCGCCGCTCGGATCGAGCTCCCAGTTGAGCCACGCCTCCAGGAACCTCGTGCGCCGGTACTCGGTCTTGAAGATGAACCACGCGGTCACGGCGACCGCCCCCAGGCCCGTCCAGACGAGAGACCCGAGCCGAACCCCGGCCGTGAACAGGATGAGGAACACGCTGCCGCAGATGATCAGCGTCGTCCCCAGGTCTCGCTGCAACAGGACGAGGCCCGCGACGACCAACACGAGGGGTCCGAGCGGCAGGAACACGTCCCGTGCGCGGGTGAGGTTCTTCCACGGGCGGGACAGGATCGCCGCCGCCGCGGCGACCATCAGGAGCTTCGCGAACTCAGCCGGTTGGAGGGTGATGGGGCCGAGGTCGATCCAGCGGGAGGCACCGTAGAGGGAGGAGCCGATCGCCGGGTGCAGCGTCAGCATCATCACGGGGAGCAGCGCCAGGAGCATCGGGATCGCGGCTCGGCGCCAGAACGCGTAAGGGATGCGTGCGGTCACGACGAGCCCGACGAGGCCCGCGAGCGCGTACAGCGTCTGCCGGTTGAAGTACCAGAAGGCACTGTCATACCCCTCGACCGCGGAGATCGAGCCGGCGGAGAGGATCATGACGAGCCCGATCACCGTGAGGAGAGCGGTCGGCGCCAGCAAGAGGGAGAGGTTCCGCCGCGCGATCGCCGCGGCGGTCGGGGCCGGACGCATCAGGTCCTCGGCGCGGACCAGACGCAGGTGCGACGTCCGGGAAACGTCGTGCTTCGAGCGACGGCGGACGGCGGTTCGATCAGCCACGCGCACCCGCCTCCGCCCGCAACGACCGGGCCGCCGCCGCGAACCGATCCCCACGCTCCACGTAGCTCGTGAACTGATCCCAGCTCGCGCACGCCGGCGCCAGCAGGACGGTGTCGCCGGGCTCGGCGACCTCGAAGGCCTCCCGCACGGCCTCCTCGATGGATCCCGCGCGGCTCGTCGGGACCGATCCTTCGAACGCGTCCACGACGTCGGGGGCGGACTCTCCGATCGCGATCACTGCCCGGAGGCGGCCTGCGTGCGCCCTCAACGGGGAGAGATCCACGCCTTTGGCACGGCCGCCCGCGATCAGGACGGCGTCTCCGGCGCCGTCGATCGCCGCCGCCGCCGCATGGACGTTCGTGGCTTTGGAGTTGTCGACGAAGCGGACATCGTCGACGGTCGCGACGACCTCGCCGCGGTGCGGCGCGGCGCGGAACCCCGCCAGCGCGGCCGCGGCGGCGGCGGGGTCGACGCCGAACGCGAGCGCGGCCGCCGCCGCCGCGGCCGCATCCTCCCGGTACCCGGCTCGATGGCCGTCGATCGGGCCGAGCCGGTGGCTGCCGTCCACACGAGCGATCAGCTCGCCGTCGACGTAGCCGACCTCTCCTTCGTCCGGCGGACCGTGACGGAACCAACGCAGTTCGCAGGATGCCTTCGACGAGATCTCGGCCGCCACCGGGTCGTCACGGTTGCCGATGTGCACGTCGGTGCCGGTCTGCAGGGCGTAGATCCGCGCTTTCGCCTCCGTGTAGGCGGCCAGGTCGCCGTGCCAGTCCAGGTGGTCCGGGGCGACGTTCAGCAGGACCGAGATCGTCGGATGGAACGACTCCTGGACGGCGAGCTGGAAGCTCGACACCTCGACGACGAGGACGTCGCGGTCCTGGCGCGCCGCCTCGGGGAAGGACAGGCCGATGTTGCCGCACGCGAGCGCGTCGTGCCCACCGGCTCGGAGGCAGGCCTCGATCATCGCCGTGACGGTCGTCTTGCCGTTCGTCCCGGTGACGGCCAGGTATGGGGCACTGACGAGACGCGCACCGAGCTCCATCTCTCCCCAGATCGGCAGGCCCCGTTCCCGCGCCCACCGAAGGACATCGGTGTCGGGCGCCACGCCCGGCCCCGTGACCACCAACGTGGCGCCATCGAGCTGGCTCAGGTCGTGCCCACCTGTTCGGACGTCGATCCCAAGCGTTCGGAGCTCGGCGGCCGACGAGACGTCGCTCTCGGGACGGGCTTCCGTCACGAGGACCCGAGCGCCCTCGGCGGACAGGGCACGCGCGGAGCCGGTGCCCGCGACCCCGGCGCCGACGACCACGGCCCGCTCCCCCGCGAACCGACCGCTCAATCGAGACCTCCTCGAGCGATGAAGTCCGCGTAGAACACGCCCAGGCCGACGGCGACACAGAGCCCGGCGATGATCCAGAACCGAACGATCACGGTGAACTCGGGCCAGCCCGAGAGCTCGAAGTGATGGTGGATCGGCGACATCCGGAAGATGCGTGTCCCGAACCCTCGGAACGAGATGACCTGGATGATCACCGACATCGTCTCGATGACGTAGAGACCGCCGAGGATGATCAGCAGCATCTGCGTGTTCGTCGTGATCGCCATCGCGCCGAACAGCCCCCCGAGCGCGAGCGCGCCCGTGTCGCCCATGAAGATGCGCGCGGGGGCGGCGTTCCACCACAGGAAGCCCATCGCGGCGCCCATCATCGCCGCCGCGATGATCGCGGTGTCCTGCATCGCGAGGACGTCGACGCCCTCGTAGCAGGCCTTGGGGAGCTCCAGTTCCGCGCCACAGGTGTGCCGGAACTGCCAGAACGCGATGAACACGTAGCCCGCGAGGACGAGGATCGAGGACCCGGCCGCGAGCCCGTCGAGGCCATCGGTGAGGTTCACCGCGTGCGAGGACGACGTCAGCACCACGAAGACCCACACGTAGAAGAAGACACCGAGGTCCAAGGCCGTCGGCCGGACGAAGGAGAGGCTCGTCGACGTGCCGGTATCGCCGGAGAACGCGACGACGATGAGGGAGAACAGCACCGAGACGACGGCGGTCCCCATGAACTTCTCCGACTTCGACAGCCCGAGGGACCGCTTCCGGCGGACCTTCAGGTAATCGTCCACGAAGCCCACGAGCCCGAAGCCGACCGCGGCGAGGATCAGGGCGAGCCCCGCGGGGCTGAATTTGATCCCGGCGGCGATCGTGGGACGCGTCGCGAGGTAGGCGACGACGAGCGCCACGAGCATCACGATCCCACCCATCGTGGGCGTACCGACCTTCTCGAAATGGGTGTGAGGGCCGTCCTCCCGGATCCGTTGGCCCCACCCCCAGACCCGGAAGAGCCTGATGGCGACGGGCGTCCCCAGCAGCGTGACCGCGAGACCCACCGCGCCCGCCACGAGGATCGGGATCACCGCAGGGCCTCGGCCAGGGTTTCGAGACCCGCGACCCGCGACCCCTTGCAGAGCACGAGGTCGCCCGGTCGTGCCCACCCCCGGACATCCTCGAGCGCGCCGTCCGGATCGTCGTAGCTCGCGACGTCGCCGGGCTCCATGCCTTCCCTGACGGCGGCGCGCGCGATCGCGCGCGCCGCCTCGCCCACCGTGACCAGTCGGTCCACTCGGATCCGCGCCGCCAGCTCCCCCGCGCGGTCGTGCTCGTCCTCGGAGATCGGACCGAGTTCGGCCATCTCGCCGAGCACCGCGATCAGCCGCTCCTCCCCCGCCATCCACCGCGCGGTGCGAAGCGCCGCCGCCGTGGATTCCGGGTTCGCGTTGTACGCGTCGTTCAGGACCCGGACCCCCGTCGCCGTCGTGAACGTCTCCATCCGCCAGCGGGACACGCCCGCGTCCGCCAGGCCCGTCGCGGCCTCCGCCAACGGGATCCCGAGCTCCCGACCCACCGCGGCGGCCGCGAGCGCGTTCGACACCATGTGCTCACCGGGCACGGCGAGCGTCACCGCAACCTCCGCGTCATCTGCGACGAGTCGGAACGACGCTCGCCCGTCGGGACCGAGCGCCACGTCAAGGGCTCGGACGTCGGCGTGAGGCCGCACGCCGAAGGTCACGACCCTGCCGGGGCTCCGATCCCCGTACCCGATCACGACGGGGTCGTCCGCATTCAAGATCGCGACGCCGTCCGGCCCGAGCGCATCGATCGGCTCGGCGGAAGCCTCGACGATCGACGCCCACGACCCGAACACCTCCATGTGGGCCACGCCGACGTTCGTCACCACGACCACGTCGGGTCTGGCGATCCCCGAGAGGAGCTTCACATCGCCGAGGCGCCGCGCCCCCATCTCGACGACGAGCACCTCGGTGTCCGGGGGCGCGCCGAGCAGTGTGAGCGGCAGGCCGATCTCGTTGTTGAACGAACCCGGACTCGCGTGCACGCGGAAGCGGGTCTGCGCGATGGCCCGCGCGAGATCCTTCGTCGAGGTCTTGCCGTTCGCCCCCGTGATGCCGACGACGGTCGCCGTCATGGAGTTGCGTTCGTCGGCGGCCAGGCGCATCAGCGCGTCCACCGTCGAACCCACCCGCACGACCGGTCGCCCATCGGTCGAGGCGTCGGCCTCCTCGACCAGCACGGCCGCGGCACCACCCGCGAACGCCTGATCGACGAAACGATGTCCGTCCGTCCGCTCTCCGGTGAGTGCGACGAACAAGCCGCCCGCGATCATGTCCCTCGAGTCCGTCGACGCCGAGCGAACCTCGACGTCGTCGCCTTCGAAGGATCCCTCAACCACGCGCGCCACCTCGGAGAGCCGCCGTGGTCTCACAGGGCGCCTCCCGATGCTCGGAGCTCCTCGAGGACCACGACGCGGTCGTCGAACGGCACGGAGCCCCCGGCCAGCTCCTGCTCGGTCTCGTGACCCTTCCCGGCGACCACGACGACGTCACCGGGTCGCGCCTCGGCCATGGCGAGCCGGATCGCTGCGCGGCGATCCGGCTCGACGACGAAGCGTCCACCGCCCTCGGCAGCGCCGCGCTCGACATCGGTGATGATGTCGAGCGGATCCTCGGAGCGTGGATTGTCGGTGGTGATGACCGTGAGATCAGCTCCCTCCGTTGCCGCAGCTCCCATCGGGAACCGCTTCGCGCGGTCACGGTCACCACCGCAACCGAAGACGACGATCACCCGGCCCGTCGCCAACGGGCGTGCCGCGGCAAGCACTGTTCGGATGCTATCCGGCGTGTGCGCGTAATCCACCACCACCAGGAAATCCTGCCCGCCCTCCACCGGTTCCATCCGCCCCGCGACCTGTCCGGCGCTCGCCAGGCCCTCGATCGCGGCCGATACCTCCACGCCGACCGCGCGGGAGGACGCGATCGCCGCGAGGCAGTTCGAGACGTTGAACGCGCCCCGGAGCGGACTCGTCACCTCCCGGCCGTCGACCCGGAACGCCAGGCCGTCCACGGTCACCCGAACGTCCTCGGCGCGGACGTCCGCTCCCGGATCGAGCCCGAACGTGGTGACAGGCATCGGGACGTCCAGGAGGCGCCGTCCCCAAGGATCGTCGAGGTTGACGAGGGCACGCTCGGTCCGGCCCTCGGCGAACAGCGACGCCTTGGCGGCGAAGTAGGACTCCATCGACCCGTGGTGGTCCAGGTGGTCCTGCGAGAGGTTGGTGAAGACCGAGGCGTCGAAGGTGACACCGCCGACACGCTCTTGGTCGAGCGCGTGCGACGAGACCTCCATCGCGACCGTCGTGACGCGGCCGTCCCGCATCCGCGCGAGCAGTCGGTGGAGGTCGGGTGCCTCGGGGGTGGTCCGCGCGAGCGGGACCGGCTCCCCGGCCACGTGCGCACCGACCGTGCCGATCGAACCGGTGCGGTGACCCGCTGCGCGGAACACCGCGTCGAGGAGATGGACGACCGTGGTCTTGCCGTTCGTGCCCGTGACACCGACGATCGTGAGCGAGCGCGCCGGCTCGCCGAAGACGACCGCCGACATGGGCCCCATGGCCCGACGGACAGAGGGGACGAGGACCTGCGGGCGATCGACCTCGAGCCACCGCTCGACCACGAGCGCCGCCGCGCCCGATCGGATCGCCTCCGTCGCGAAGCCGTGCCCGTCCGCCCGGGCTCCCACCACGCAGAAGAACAAGGAATCCTGGACGACCTGACGCGAGTCGTAGGCGACCTCGGCGACCGGGATGGCTGCATCACCGCGGATCTCCGCGGCGGGCACGGCGAGGGCCGCCGCGGACAGCGGCACGTGGGGAAGACGTCTCACCGCCGCCCAGCGTACCGGGGCTCGCTCGGTCGACCTCGCAGGCGTCAGAGATCGGAGGCGAACGGTGGGAGCCGAACAGGAGGTGCGGCGGGGATCGCCAGCCGTTGGATCACGTGTCGCGCGATCTCGGAGAACACGGGAGCCGCCGCCACTCCCCCGTAGACGGTGCGGGGCTCGTCGATGGAGACGACGATGACCACGCGGGGATCCGAGGCGGGGAGGAACCCCACGAACGACGCCATGTACCGATGGACGTACCGGCCGTCGACGAGCTTGCGTGCCGTGCCCGTCTTCCCTGCCACCTGATAGCCGGGGATCTGGGCCGCGCCGCCCGTGCCCGTCTCAACGACCGACGCGAGCATCCGGGTCAGCATCGATGCCGTGTCCTCGGACAGGACCCGGTGCGGATCCACGAGGGGTGCCTCCACCAGTCGCCCGTCGGGCTCTGACGTCCCTCGCACGAGACGGGGTTGCACCGACACCCCTCCGTTCGCCACCGTGGCGTAGACGGCCGCCATCTGCAGCGGGGTCATCGAGATGCCCTGGCCGTACGCCACGGTGGCGCGGGTGATGTCGGTCCAGTCCATCAGGTCGGGGACGACGCCGCCCGCCTCGCCCGGGAACCCGACGCCGGTGGGGCTCCCGTAGCCGAACCGCGCCAGGACCGACGCGAGTTCCGCGCTGCCCACGCGCTCGGCCACCATCGCCGATCCGATGTTGCTGGAATGAGCGACGATGTCACCGAGCGTCATCGCTTCGACGGGATGGGAGTGCGCGTCGTTCACCGTGTACCCCCCGATGCGCATCCACCACGGCACCTGGAAGACCTCCCGCACGTCCACCGACCCGCTCTCGAGCGCGGCGGCGGCGGTCACGACCTTGTTCACCGACCCGGGTTCGAACATGTCCGTGACCGCCCGGTTCCGCACCGCGTCACGGTTCGCCCGCTCGAAGTCGTTGGGGTCGAACCACGGGTAGCTGGCCATCGCGGAGATGTCGCCGGTGCGCGCGTCCATCACGACGATCGTGCCGCCCTTGGCGTGATTCTCCCTCACCGCCCTGCGGAGCGCTTCCTGCGCGAGGTACTGCACCTCTCGATCGAGCGTCGTCACGAGCGTCCTGCCCGGTTTCGCAGGCTCCACCACCTCGATGCCGCTCGCGATCGGCAGTCCGTCGGCGGACAGCTCGACCGTGCGGGTCCCCGGTGTGCCCGCGAGGATGTCTTCGTACTCGAACTCGAGTCCCGCCAGCCCGGTCGCGTCGACGCCGACGAACCCGAGGACCTGCGGCGCGAGCGAGCCCGCCGGGTAGTACCGCTTGGGGACCTCGAGGAACCCGATCCCTGGCAGGCCGAGCGCCTCGAGACGGTCCGCCACTTTCACGTCGACCTGCCGGCCGAGGTAGACGAACGTCGCATCGCGCGTCCGCAGGCGTCGCTCCACGTCTCGGGGTCGGATGTCGAGGACCCGGGCGATCTTCCGCGCTTCGGCGATCGGGTCGGTCACGTAGCGTGGGTCGGCGTAGATGTCTCGCGCCTCGAGCGTGATCGCGAGCGGCACGCCGGTGCGATCGACGATCGCTCCTCGCTCGGCAGGAAGCTCGGTCGGATGGACCCGCTGCCGGAGTCCCTGCGCCGCCAACGCTCGATGATCCCCCACCTGCAGGACGACCAGTCGCGAGGCGACTCCGACGAGAGCGAGCACCATCGCACCCAGCAGGGCCACGAGGCGCCCCGCCGGTGGACGCTTCACTCCCCGACCTCGTCCTCGGAGGGATGCGGGCGAGACGACCCCTCCACCTGCAGGACCACGACGTCGCCGGATTCCGGGTGCACGAGGCCCGCCCCGCGCGCCCAGGTGCCGATCCGCGAAGGCGAGGAGAGCCGGGCGACGTCGTTCACCAGGGTCCGTCGTTCATCTGTCAACACGCGGACCTCCTCGGTCACCGAGCGGGTCCGGTAGGCGGCATCCACCCGCATCGCGTTCAGGGACACGAGACCCACGACCATGGAAGACACCACCACCGCGGTGAGGACCCAGAAGGCGGAGTGGTGCCCGCGGCGCGCCCGCCGGTGGGGATGGGAAGGTACGGGGACCGGCGGGCGTGCCGCGGGCGAACGTGCGGGGGTGACCGCACGACGTCGGACGGGCTCCCGGGTGGGCGTCGTCCACCGCTCCGCCTCGCGCGCGGGAAGGCTCATGCCGCCTCCTCGATGCGCTCGGCGGCGCGCAGCTTCGCGCTCCGAGCCCGGGGGTTGCGAGCCGTCTCTTCCGGGGACGGAGTCAGCGGCTTCTTGGTGAGCACGCGGACGCGGTCGTCGTCGCGGAATGCTCGCTTCACGATCCCGTCCTCCAACGAGTGATACGAGAGCACGACCACGCGGCCACCGGGGCCGAGGAGCCCGACCGCCCGAGGCAGGGAGGCGGCGAGCTCCTCGAGCTCCCGGTTGACCGCGATGCGGAGCGCCTGGAACGAGCGACGCGCGGGGTGGGGGCCCCCCGGACGTCGTCCCACAGCGCCCACGACCACACCGGCCAGTTGGTCGGTGGTCTCGATACGAGCCCGGTCTCGAGCCCGGACGATCGCCCGCGCGATGCGGCGCGACCGGTGCTCCTGTCCGAACTCGAAGAGCAGGTCGGCGAGCTCGTGTTCCGGGAGGTCGTTGACGAGGTCCGCCGCGGTGACGTCACTCGCACCCATCCGCATGTCCAGCGGTCCGTCCACGCGATACCCGAACCCTCGAGCAGGCTCGTCGAGCTGCATCGACGACACTCCCAGGTCGAAGAGGACCCCGTGCAGCGGCCCCGTGGCTTCGGCCTCTCCGACCTGGGAGAAGCGTCGATGCACCGCCGTGAAGCGGTCGCCGAACCGAGCCAGGCGCTCACGCGCGATCCGCAACGCCTCTTCATCTCGATCGAACCCGATGACGCGGCCCACGCCGGCCTCGAGCAGCGCCTCCGCATGGCCGCCGGCCCCCACGGTCATGTCGGCGACCGATCTTCCGGTCCCCGACCCCCCGGCGAGCAGGAAGTCGACGACCTCGGCCACCATCGCTGGCTCGTGCCGCGCGTCGTCGTTCGCCACGTCACCCCATCTGCCCCGCCAAGATCCCCAGACCGATCGACGCGAGCAGCGTCAGGGCAGTCATCGCGAGGAGCGACAGGCTCTGTCGCACCTCCGTAGAGAGCTTCGTCTGCATCTCACCCTCCTCCTTGGGCTCCCGCGTCGCTGCGTGAGCGCCAGCGGGTTCCGTCATGGGCCGGACCTACACGTTCCGGGCTTGCACGCCCGATGTCGCAGGACCCCTTGGCTCCAGGTCCCCGTTCTCGTATGCGACCGCGTGCGCGTCGCGGTACCGCTCGTACTCCTCGCGGTCCCAGATCTCCATCCGCTCGCGAACGCCGAGGACCACCACCGCCTTCTTGATCCCGACCGCTTCCCGGAGTCGCTGCGGGATCGTCACGCGCCCCTGTCCGTCGAGCCTCACTTCGTCCGCCGAAGAGAAGAAGAGTCGGGAGAAGGCGCGGCCGTCCTTGTCGGAGAGGGCGAAGGCGTCGACCTCGCTGCTCCGCCGCTCCCACTCGACCCTGGGGAAGCAATAGAGGCAGCGGTCCTGGCCCAGCGTGAGCCAGAGGCCTTCGTCGAACGCCTCGCGGAACTTCGCGGGCAGCGACACCCTGCCTTTCGGGTCGAGTGAATAGCTATGCGTGCCGAGAAGCTCGGCCACGCCTTCCTCCCCTCTCCTCCACTGAGCCCCACGTTTATGCCACTAACACTCCACCGCGTCAATAGACGAGGCGAGGAAATAAGCCGGGGATGGGAAAGAGGTCGGACTTCCGTGGATCGATGGGCAAGGCGGCCCGGAACGGCCGGCTAGGAGGCCAGGTAGAGCTCCCAGCCGGGTTCGATCCGGCCGAGGGTGAGATGGAAGCCGTCCCGTGGAGCGTACGGCTGTCGCAGCAGCGAGAAGCCGGCTTCGTTCGGGGTCCGGTCCTCCTTCCGCGCGTTGCACTTGCGGCACGACGCCACGACGTTCTCCCACGAGTGGAGCCCGCCCCTCGATCGCGGGATCACGTGATCGAGGTTCTCCGCGGCGGCGCCGCAGTACTGGCACGTGCCCAGGTCGCGGGCGAAGACCGCCCTGCGCGTGAGCGGCGCGTGCGGCCGATACGGCACGTGCACGTACCGGCGCAACCGGACCACGGAGGGGGCCTCGATCGTCAGGTGGGCAGAATGGAACACCAACCCGTTGCTGACGACGACGTCGGCCTTCTCCTTGAGCACCATGACGACCGCCCGCCTGGCTGCCACCACCGCGAGCGGCGACTCCGACGCGTTCAGCACGAGGGCGCGTCCCATGCGCGCAGTGTAGCGACCTCGTACGAGCTCCGAGGGACCACGAGGGATACAGACACGTGAATCACAAGGGTGTAATCTTCCCGATCGAGGCGGGTCGGCCCACGCGCGATGCCTGATCTTTGCGAATAGGGGCCGCTCGGGGCGTCCGTTCGTTGGCCGGCCCGCCCTCTTCCCGTCTCCGCGGCCCCTCTCTGTCGGGAACTTGCCGCCCCCCAGCTCCGTCTCGTTCTTCGGGGCAACCTGCCTTCCGCCACAGACGTACTATCTGGGAACACTGCCCACCGTCCGAGAGGTCGATCCTGATGGAGGTACGAGAGAAACTCCCGGATCCACAGGCGTTCGCGGCGCGGTTCCGCCAGATCGAGGAGAACGTCGAACGCGTGGTCCGGGGCAAGCACCGGGAGATCAGGCTGGCGCTGGTCGCGTTGATCGCCGAAGGGCACCTCCTGATCGAGGACGTGCCCGGGGTCGGCAAGACCATGCTCGCGAAGTCCATCGCCCGTTCGATCGACTGCTCCTTCCGACGGATCCAGTTCACCCCCGACCTCCTCCCGACCGATGTCACGGGCGTCAACGTGTTCAGCCAGGAGACGGGTGACTTCGAGTTCAAGCCCGGCGCGATCTTCGCCAACATCGTGCTCGGAGACGAGATCAACCGGGCCTCTCCGAAGACCCAATCCGCGCTCTTGGAGTGCATGGAGGAGCGGCAGGTCACCGTCGACACCGAGACGCACACCCTGGGAACGCCCTTCATCGTGATCGCGACCCAAAACCCGATCGAGCACGAAGGAACCTACCCGCTTCCGGAGGCCCAGCTCGATCGGTTCATGCTGCGCCTCGCGATCGGCTACCCGTCCTCGGAGGTGGAGGCTGAGATCCTCGCGAGCCACGCGTCGGGGGCACCCCTCGACGACATCGGGCCGGTGAGCGACGCTCGCGGGGTTCGCGACATGATCGAGGAAGCCAGGAAGATCCACGCAGCACCGGCGATCCGCAAGTACATCGTCGAGCTCGTCGAGGCGACGCGCCGGCACTCGGATGTCTATCTGGGCGCGAGCCCGCGAGCGTCGATCATGATCCTGCGGGCCGCGCGCGCACTCGCTGCTGCCGAGGAACGGGACTACGTGATCCCCGACGACGTGAAGTCGCTCGCGCCGTCCGCACTCTCCCACCGCATCATCGTGACCGCGGACGCGATCATGAGCGGCCGCTCAGCCGATGTCCTGGTACGGGAGATCGTCGACGAGGTCGACGTTCCCGTCGCGGAGACCCCTTGATGCTCCCGGGCTCCTGATGCTCGCCGGACGGGGCGTCACCGTCTTCGTGGCGGGCCTCGCGATGTGGGTCGCTTCGCGACTCCTCGGCTCACCCAGCCTCGAGGTGATCGCGATCGGCGTCGCCGCGCTCCCGCTGATGGCCGCGTACGCGGCCAAGCGGAGCGCGAGGCGGATCCTGGTTCGCCGGCGCCTGTCGGACGTCCGCGTCAAACCCGGGTCCCGGGTGACGGTGTCGCTCGACCTGGAGAACCGCTCCTCGTTCGCGACGTCGTTCCTCCTCCTGGAAGATCGCCTCCCCACACCGCTCGGGCGAGCGGCGCGCCTGGTGATCGGAGGGGTCCGTCCCGGCCACCACGAGGAGGCGACCTACACCCTCGTGCCCCAGTCGCGCGGCCGGTACGTCCTGGGCCCTCTGGTCGTCGATGTCTCGGACCCTTTCGCTCTGACGCGGCTCCGACTCGAGTTCCCGGAGCGCGACGAGCTGCTCGTGACTCCCGAGATCGAGGATCTGGGTGCCGCACCGGATCCGTCCTCCGGCCCCTCCTTCGGCGCATCGAGGGCTCGGCAGCTGTTCCGGACCGGCCAGGAGTACTACACGATGCGTCAGTACCAGGAGGGCGACGACCTCCGCCGGATCCACTGGCCATCCGTCGCGCGCACCGGCGAGCTGATGATCCGCCAGGACGAATCGACCCGCCGTGCGAGTGGACTCGTGTTCTTCGACACGCGGGCGGCGGCTCTCGGGCGCTCGCACACACCGGCGTTCGAGCGAGGCGTGTCGGTCGCCGCCTCGATCGGCGTCCTGCTCGCGCATCACGGGTTCGTGCTCCGACTCGGAACCACCGAGCTCCCTGCGGCGGCCCTGTCGGAGGATCGCTTCATGGACGCCCTCACGGGGATGTCCCACGCCGAGGTTCGATCGATGGGGCCGGCCCTCGCGCACCTGCGCGCCGGCTCCTCGCCCGATACCTCCCTTGTCTTCGTCTCGGCGCCGCCGGTTCCCGCCGAGGTCGGACCGCTGATCCGCGCCGGCGCCGGCTTCGGGCAGAAGCTCGCCGTCCTGATCTACCCGGCCGACCCGGGCCGGCTCCCCCCGGAGCGACAGGCTCAGCTCGAAGGGCGAGCCAGCCAGGCCCGTCTGTCCCTCGCCCGCGCGGGGTGGGACGTCATCGTCCTTCCCCCTTCCATGAGATTGCAGGAGCGATGGCACACACCGGTGGCACGTCCGCTCGCACACACCGTCTGATCGGGCTCGTCGCCGCGTTGCTCCTCGCGGCGGCGACGGCGCTCGCCTTCGGTCGCGTCTTCCTCGGGACCGCGAGCAGCCTCAAGCTGCTCGCGGTCGCGATCGCGGCTGCGGGATTGGCGGTGGCGTTCGAACGACGCGGCTTGCTGCTCTCGACCGCGGTGAGCGCGGCAGGGCTCGCGGTCGCCGTCGGCATCGTCGTCTTCCCGCAGACGACGTGGTACGGCCTGCCGACCGCGGAGACGCTCCGTGCCGCGCTCGATGCCGCAGCCTTGGTCGGCGAGCAGGCGAGGATCCAGGCGGCGCCGGCGGAACCGATCGCCCCCCTCCTCCTCGCCGCGGTCGTCTCGCTCTGGGCCGCGGTGTTCTCCGCCCACGCGCTCGCGTTCCGCGCCGGAAGTCCGCTCCTCGGGCTCATCCCACCGGTCGCGCTCGTGGCATTCGCCGACACGGTCCTCGAAGAGTTCGAGAAGCCCCTCTACGGCGTCGCGTTCCTGGCGGCCGCGCTCCTGGTGGTCTTCGTGGACGGGCTCGCGCGGGTCCAGGGATGGGGGCCGGTCTGGTCCTCTGCGCAACGAGGGGTCGCGAAGACCGCGGGTCGCGGAGCGCGGCGCCTCGGGTTCGGCGCCTTGGGCGCTGCGCTGCTGGCACCGATCTTCATCCCCGGCTTCGGCTCACAGGCGCTGGTCGACCTCGGGACCCCGGCGGAGGATCGCGTCGCGATCGATCCCTTCGTCTCCGTGCAGCACCTGCTGACGCAACGGACGCCGGTCGAGGTGCTCCGAGTGACCGCCCCGAGGCCCAGCTACCTCCGGCTCCTTTCCCTCCCGGACTTCGACGGGGTGCTCTGGAAACCCGGCCGGGAGGAGGGGGCGGTCCTCGAACCAGGCGACCCGGTGCCCGGGGTCAACGCCGAGGGTCCCGCAGACCCCGTGACCATCGACGTCTCTACGGACCTCGCGCAGCGCTGGCTGCCGACCCCGTTCCCCATGACGTCGATAGAGGCGGACGGCCGGACGGTCCGGTTCGTCACGGCGACGGGGACCACATTCGTGGACCCTCCGCTCGAAAGTGGCGACAGCTACTCGGTGACGGCCTCCCTCGTCCAGCCGACGGGCGACCAGCTCCGTGATGCGCCCATCTCCACGCCGCTGGAGAACGGACGGTATCTCCGGCTTCCCGCGGACCCGGACATCGAGGAGATCGAGCGCCTCGCTCGAGCGTGGACGGCCGATGCCGACAATCCCTTCGACAAGGCGTTCGCGATCCAGGAACACCTCCAGGACCCCACAGAGTTCACCTACAACCCGTACACGCAACTCCGCGGCGGCACCCTGTCGATCCTCGACTTCCTGAAGACGTCGAAGGCGGGGTTCTGCCAGCAGTTCGCGTCGTCGATGGGCGTGATGTTGCGGTCGATCGACATCCAGTCTCGCGTGGTGGTCGGCTATGCGACCGGAACACCGACGCGCACCACCGGCCAGTATTCGGTCATGACCGACCGGATCCACAGTTGGGTCGAGGTCTACTTCCCCGGCTGGGGGTGGATGCCGTTCGAGCCGACCCCCAGGCGGGTGAACCCGACGGTCGTGAACTACGACCCTCCCACGGACGCGTGCCCCGGGCCGGGGTGCGTCGACACCGGGACCGAGACGGGCGGAGAGACCGGGACCCAAACGGGACCCGGCGGGAGCCAGCGCGACCGCATCGAGGGGGACCCGAGACTCGGAAACCAACCGCCGCCGCCGATCGGCCCGGACCCCACCCTCCCGCTCCAGGACGACTCCCCGATCGGGGCTCGGACCGCGTTGCTGATCGGTGCGATCGTCGGCGCGGTCGTCCTCTTGGTGGTCCCGCCGGCTCGAGCGCTGCGGCGCCGGATGCGACGCCGTCGGGTCGCGGCCGAACCCCGGCGGCTGATCCTGGTGACCTATGAGGAGTTCACGGACCGCGCCGCGGGCCTCGGGCTCGGCAGGAGCTCAGGGGAGACGTTGGAGGAGTATCGGCGCAAGGTCGTGGGAACCGGCTACCTCTCGAACGGTGATCTCGATCGATTGACTCGGCTGGCCACCGCGGCCGCCTACTCCCCCCACGAACCCGACGACGAGCAGGCGAGGGACGCGGGTGACGCCGCGGAAACGGCGCTCCGGGAGATCAAGCGAGCCGTCGGGCCCGCGAGGTGGCTCGTGGGGTTGTACCGGCGTCCCTGAACCGCTACCGGACGGCGGTCCGAGACGTGGCCGTCTGCGCCGCCGCCGCGCGCAAGGCCCGGACGAACTTCTCCCGGTCCTCCTCGAACTGCCGCACCCTCGTTTCCACGCCGGTCGCGATGTCGTCGATCGCGACGAAGAACGCCATCTGACCGTCCCGGAGGGCGTCCATCACCTCTCCGTCGCGGCGACAGATCTTGAAGATCGACTGTCCGTCGGTCACGAGCTTCACCTCGGACAGGTGCTTCTCGAGCCCGGCCTTCTTGGTCAGGAACTCCCATGATCGGCGGACCCGCTGGAGCGACATCCCGCCGTCCAGGAGCGACTTCACGACACGAAGGGCCACGAGATCCCGGAACGAATACAGCCGTGGGACGCCGGGCCGACCTCCCGTGCCCTGCACCGACGGCTGGACGAGTCCGATCTCGTCCCAATAGCGGAGTTGACGTGACGAACACCCTGTGAACTTGCACGCTTGATGCGCGGTGAAACCCTCCATCCGGACGCGCGCCCTTTCGATCCACACCTCACGACTCGAACCATCCGGCGCGACCGTCACGGGCTCTCCTGGGAGACCCGCCCTCCGGCGACAACTCGCACCCAGGGGAAGGAGTGCACGTTGTACACCCATCTGCGAAGCCGTGGCAAGCGCGGTGGTCAGACGGTGTGATCGACGAGTGGTTCGCGCGCCCGGATGCGCGATCCTTCGATCATTCGTCGTTGGGGCGACGCGGCGCCGGCGGACGCAGCCGCCCTGCGACACGCGCGGCGATCCTGCCGAACGTGCCCGGGGCGACGTTGTCGTCCCCGAGGCGCCCGGCGTACCGATATGCGAGCAACGCCGACAACGTCATCAGAACGAACCCCCCGGCCGCGATCCAGACGGAGACGCCGACCAGCAGGAGGAGGAGGAGGCCGAGGATGAACCCGGCGATCGCCATCTTCATCCGGCGCCACGCGTGCGTGTGGAGGTCGGTGCGATTGACGTGCTGGACGAGTCTCGGATCTTCCTCCGAGAGTCGTCGCTCGATCTCCTCGAGGATCTTCTGCTCGTTCTCGTTGAGGGGCATCACGACCTCCGGTCGTAGGGAACGACCCGTTCTTCCCCCGATTATAGAGAGGGGTTCCGACTGAACGGAACCTACCGGCGAGGAGACCGGCCGAGAAGGCTCGCCGGACCCGCCGCGCCGGGACCGAAACGACGCTCGATGCGGTCGACGGTACGCTCCACGTCGTCCCAGCGTTCGCTGCGCAGGAGCGCCAGTTGGTGAGCTCCGGCCGAGACCAGTCCCCCCGCCTGGACGCCCAGCAACCGGACCCGGCGCGTCGCTCCTGGGAGCGCGCGGTACAGCTCGGAGACGATCCGATGGAGATCGGCACCGAGATCGGTGGGATCGGCTCGCGTCCGCGAACGGGTGAGGGTCGTGAAGTTCGCGAGCCGGACCTTCAGCGTGATCGTCCTCGATCGATAGCCGTCCTCCCGGAGACGAGCCGCCACACGCCCTGAGAGGGCAAGCAGCTCGCGCAGGATCTCTTGTTCGTCGTCCAGATCCCGATCGAACGTCTCCTCGTGACCGATGGATTTCGGCGACTCGTACGGAACGACCGGCCGGTCGTCGACCCCGTTCGCCAGCTGGGCGAGGTGCGTGGCCGCCGCTTCGCCGAGGAGCCGTTCGAGGATCGTCACCGGGGTCCTGCCCAGGTCGCCGACGGTCCGGATCGCCAAGCGCCCCAACAACTCCCCGGTCTTCTCCCCCACACCCCAGAGCCGTCCCACGGCCAGCGGTTCGAGGAAGCTCGCGACCTCCCCTCGTGGCACGTGGAGCATCCCGTCGGGCTTGCATCCGTCGGAGGCGAGCTTCGCCACGAACTTGGTCGGCGCGACACCTACCGAGCAGGTGATCCCGACCTCCCGGGCGACCTCACGGCGGATCCTCTCCGCGATCGTCACGGGCGATCCGAACAGGACGACGGCGCCGGCGACGTCCAGGAACGCCTCGTCCAGGGAGATCGGCTCGACGAGCGGGGTGTGGGCGAGCAGCACCTCCCGGAAGCGGTTCGAATGGACGCGATAGGCGTCGAAGTCGGGTGGGAGGAAGATCCCCTCCGGGCACAGCCGTCGCGCGCGGACGGACGGCATCGCGCTGTGGACCCCGTATCGCCTCGCCTCGTACGAGGCGCTCGTGACGACCCCGCGCGCTCCGGTCCCGCCGACGATCACCGGCTTCCCCTTCAAGGTCGGATCCTTCAGGACGGCGACCGAGGCGTAGAACGCGTCGAGGTCGACGTGCAGGATCGGCTCGGGTGGCCTGCGGCTCACGACGACATCATCCCGCGGAGCCCATCAGCCTGCAGAGCCCATCAGCCTGCAGAACCGGGACTCGCGTGCCAGAGCCGTCGATCCGGGCTCCGAGGTTGGCCCGGCCCGGCCATCGCCTCGCGGAGTGAGCCGTCGGCGCGGGCCCGATGCAGCGCCGTGAGGTCCCAGACCTCCTCCGCGACGACGCTCACGCCCCGCCGGCCGGTTCGGCGGACCTGCCCCCACACCACCATCGCGAACGCGTGGAACACGGTCTTGGCAACCTTCGGCTGCACCGACTCGAAGACCGTGATCTCCAGAGGCCCGGTCCCGTCGTCGAGCGTGAGGAAGATGATGCGCTGTCCGCTGCGGATCGCGGGGGTCTGCGAAGAGACCTTCACGCCGGCGACCATCACCCATTCGTCGGCACGGCATCGCCAGACGTCCTGCGAGTACGTCACACCGATGTCGCGGAACAGTGGTTCGTAGAAGGTCGCGATATGCCGGGTGGCGTCCAGTCCGAGCACCTCGAGCTCCGCGCGCACCACCTCGGCGTCGGTGTAGTCCCGGAAGGCGAAGCCTGTCGAACCGTCGAGCTTCGGTCGTGCTCGCAACGGGCGCGTCGAGCGACAGCCGCAGCTGATCTCCCTCCCTGGCGGCGTCGGTGGTGATCGCCGCGTAGAGGTGCCCTCGGCGGTTGGTGCGCGTCTTCGGGAGACCGTCGAAGGCTCCGGCGTGCGCGAGCGCCTCCACCACGGGCCTGGCGACCGAGGTCCTGGCGAGGAGATCCTCCACGGTCGCGAACGGCCTCTCCGCGCGAGCCATCAGGATCGAGCGGACCTCCGCGTCGGAGATCCCGTGGACGTCCTGGAGTCCCAGCCGGATGCCGTACTCCCCAGACCCCCCCACCTCCTCGGCCGTGTACTCGGGCTCGCTCACGTTCACGTCCAGTGGCAGGATCGGGATGCCGCGACGGCGCGCGTCGTCCAGCAACGCCCGCCGCGGATACATCCCCGGGTCGTGCGTGAGGATCCCCGCCAGGAACTGCGCCGGGTAGTGCGCCTTCAACCAGGCGCTCCGGTAGGTCGGGACCGCGAACGCCGCCGCGTGCGCTTTGCAGAATCCGAAGGACGCGAACTGAGCCACGGCGTCCCAGGTCCGCTCCGCGGCCACCGCGTCCACGCCCCGCTCGCCGGCGCCTCGGAGGAACTCCTCGCGGAAGCCGGGCACCAACTCCTCGTGGTCGAGGTGGCGGCGGACGTGGTCGGCGTACGTGAGTGTCCATCCGGCGATCGCGGCGAGCGTCCGCATCACCTGTTCGTGATAGACGATCACGCCGAACGTTTCCCGTAGGGCCGGGCGCAGGTCTGGGTGGACGTAGACCGGCGACTCGAAACTCGCGCGCCGCCGCAGGTACGGCGTGATCATGTCGGACTTCACCGGGCCGGGACGGAACAGCGAGATGTCGACGATCAGGTCCTCCCACCGGCTGGGCTGGAGCTTCTGGAGCAGCTCGCGCTGGCCGGGCGACTCGATCTGGAAGCACCCGAGCGTGTCGGAGGCACGGATCATCTCGAACGTGGCCTCGTCGTCGAGGGGGATCCGCTCGAGGTCGACCTTCTCCCCCAGCGTCCGCGCGATCTCGTCGGTCGCGTGACGCATCGACGAGAGCATCCGCACGCCGAGGACGTCGAGCTTCAGGTAGCCGAGCAGCTCGACGTCGTCCTTGTCGGCCTGGATCATCCGGTGGCCGTTCGCGGAACGCTCCAACGGCACCCTGTCCACGAGGTCGTGGGAGGACAGCACGATCCCGCACGGATGCAGGGCGATGTGACGCGGGAAGCCGTCGAGCCGCTCGGCCACGCGGAACAGCAGCTCGAGCTGGCCCATCGGGAGGTTGATCCCGTCCAGCTCCGGCAGCTTCGCCATCGCTTCCCGGAGGTTCCGCGCCGAGATGTGCGGGAAGGACTTCGCCACCATCCCGACCTCGACCTCCGGCAGGCCGAGCGCCTTGCCGACCTCACGCACCGCAGAGCGCGCGCGATAGGTGTCGATCATCGCGACGCACCCGGTCCGCTCGTCGCCGTGGCGAGACAGCACCATGTCGTAGACGTCCTCGCGGCGCGCCGACTCGACGTCGACGTCGATGTCCGGGAGCTCGTCACGCATCGGGTTCAGGAAGCGTTCGAACGCGAGGTCGTGCCGGAGCGCGTCGACGTCGGAGATCCGCAGGAGGTAGCAGACCAGGGACCCCGCGGCGCTCCCGCGGCACGAGACGTGTATCCCCATCGCGCGGATGTCCGCGGTGATGTCGGCGACCGTGAGGAAGAACGCCGCGTAGCCCATCCGTCGGATCATCGAGAGCTCGAGATGGATCCGGTCGCGCAGGCGTTCGTCCTCGGTCATCCCCCGGTCGTGGACGCCGACCCAGCATCGTTCGGCGAGGATCGCGTCGGCGCTGCGTCCCGCCGGCGTCGGGAACTCCGGGAAATGCACCTGTTTCAGGCCGAGGTCGAACCGGCACGCCTCGGCGATCTCGAGCGTCGCGTCGCACAGGTCCGGACGCTCGGCGAACAGCAGCCGCATCGCCTCGGCCGGCTTCAGCCACCCTTCGGCGTTCCTGCGTGAAACGTGGTTGGCGGCGATCGGCACGATCTCACGCATGCACTCGAGCGCGTCGGCGAGGAACGCGTCCTCGGGCACGAGGTAGCGGACCGGGTTCGTGGCGACCGCACGGATCTCCGCGCGATCGGCCAGCCGGAGCATCGACCGGATCTCCGCGTTCGAGTCGCGCTCCATCCGGTGTTCGGCTGCGACCCAGAGGCGGTCGCGTCCGAACGCCTCGCGGAAGGGATGGAGGGCATCCGCGGCCGCATCGGTGCGCCCGCGGACGGCGAGCCGGCCCGCGTGCGAACGCGAGCCGACGATGCCGATGAGACCCCCGGCGTGCGCGCACACCTGCGTGGCGGTGATCGCCGGATCGCCGCGCTCGCCCAGCATGTGCGCGTCGGTGATCAGCCGACAGAGGTTGGCGTAGCCCCGCTCGTCCTGCGCGAGGAGGACGAGCGGCGCATCACGGCCTCGCTCCCGGACCGTGAGCGAGGCCCCGAGGATCGGGCGGACACCTTCCGTCTGGCAGGCGGCCACGAAACGCGCGGCGCCATAGAGCCCGTCCCGGTCGGTGAGCGCGACGGCGGGCATCTCCGAGGCGGCCGCCAGCGCGGCGAGGTGCTCGGGCACGAACGCCCCCTCCTTCAGGGAGAAGGCAGAACGGACGTCGAGGTGGACGAAGCCGGAGTCGAACATGTGTTCGAATCCTATGAGGAAGGGATCGAACCTGTCTAGGGTTGCAGGGGACGAGTGCCGGGGAACGAGTGAGAGGAGTCGCGATGGATGACGGACAGGTGATCGACCGGATCAACGAGATCGCGCACGAGGAGCACGCGCTCTGGGAGAAGGAGGCACAGGGAGAGGCGACCGATACCGAGCGGGAACGGCTCCAGCAGCTCGGAGTCACGCTCGATCAATGCTGGGACCTCCTCCACCAGCGCCGTGCCCGTCGCGCCGCCGGCCAGGACCCCGATCAAGCCACGGTCCGCGACCCCAGCACCGTCGAAGGCTACGTCGGCTAGCGGCTCCCGCGCCGAGGATCGCGCGCGGCTCCGCCCGAGGAGGTTCGCGCGATAGACGTTCCGACGGCTCCCCCGATCGTGGATCTGGTCTGCGATGCGATCCTCGGATCGACGGGCGGATCGTTGGTCGGTCTGTATCTCTACGGATCCCTCGCGACGGGCGGGTTCGAACCGCACACGAGCGACATCGACCTGATCGCCGTCCTCACCGACGTGCCGGATGCGTCGCTCGTTTCCCGGCTGCGAGAGATGCACGCCCGACTCGTCGAGGATCATCGAGCGTGGGACGATCGGATCGAGGTCGACTATGTCTCGACGCGCGGCCTCGCCGAGTGTCGAACACGAACGACGACGATCGCGAGGATCAGCCCCGGCGAGCGCCTCCATCTCCTGGAGGCCGGAAGGGACTTCCTCCTCGACTGGTACCCGGCGCGGCGCGACGGAGTCGCGCTCGTCGGTCCACCGCTCGACTCGTTGATCCCACCGATCCCAGAGCGCGAGTACCGCGACGAGGTCCTCGCCTATCTGGCCGGCTTCCGTGATCGGTTCGACGAGGACGCCAGCGCCCGCTCGCAGGCGTACGCCATCCTCACGATGTGTCGCGGGTTCTACTCGACCACCGCCGGAGAACGGCTGTCCAAGAGGGAGGCGGGGCTCCGGGCTCGTCGGGACTTCCCGCGGTGGGATCGGCTGATCGATCGAGCGCTCGGCTGGCGGGATCGGCAGTGGGATCCGGAGCAGCCGGACGGATCGACGTCCGTCGCGGAGACACGGGCGTTCATCGACGAGATGGCCGGTCGCCTCGACCTCCCGTGATGTCGCCGCCCGCGCGAGCTGAGCCCGTATCATCTGCGCCAGCGCGCAACGTGCGCCGTTCTCCCCGAGGCTCCGGAGGATCGGACATGAAGACGGAACCGAAGCTCGGATCGGCGGCGTTGATCGAGCTCGTGGAGCAACACACCGCGCACAACTATCACCCCCTTCCCGTCGTCGTGTCCGAGGCCGAGGGTGCGTGGGTCACCGACGTCGAGGGCAAGCGCTACATCGACATGCTGTCCGCCTACTCCGCACTGAACTTCGGTCATCGGCACCCGGCCCTGATCGCCGCGGCCAAGGCGCAGCTCGACCACCTCACGCTCACCTCGCGCGCGTTCCACCACGATCGGCTCGGCCCGTTCTGTCAGGAACTGGCCGAGCTGTGCTCGATGGAGATGGTGCTCCCGATGAACTCCGGCGCCGAAGCCGTCGAGACCGCCCTCAAGACCGCGCGGCGATGGGGCTACGACGTGAAAGGCGTCCCCGAGGGGCGCGCGAAGATCGTCGTGTGCGACGGGAACTTCCACGGCAGGACGATCACGATCGTCGGGTTCTCCTCCGATCCGTCGGCGACGACGGGCTTCGGTCCGTTCACCCCAGGGTTCGTGTCCGTCCCGTTCGGTGATGCGGAGGCGCTGGCGACCGCGCTCGAAGATCCCGACGTCGTCGCGTTCCTCGTCGAGCCGATCCAGGGCGAGGCCGGCGTCCGGATCCCGCCCGACGGGTACCTGCGTGAGGTGAGGCGGCTCTGCACCGATCGCAACGTCCTGCTGGTGGCCGACGAGATCCAGACGGGGCTCGGGCGAACCGGCACGACGTTCGCATGCGATCACGAGGACGTGAAGCCCGACGTCTATATCCTCGGGAAGGCGCTCGGCGGCGGGATCCTCCCGGTCTCGGCCGTGGTCTCGCGTGCCGACGTGTTGGGCGTGTTCCGACCGGGCGAGCACGGGAGCACGTTCGGAGGCAACCCGATCGCGTGCGCGGTGGGGTTGGAGGTGCTCGCGCTCCTTCGGACGCGCGAGTACCAGCAGCGTTCGAAGGACCTGGGGGCGTGGTTCCTCCAGCGGCTCCGCGAGGAGGCACCCACGTCGGTGAGCGAGGTGCGCGGGCGCGGCCTGTGGTTCGGCATCGAGCTCACGCCCGAGGCCGCGCCCGCGCGTGCCGTGTGCGAACGCCTCCTGGAGCTCGGTGTGCTCGCGAAGGACACCCAGGAGACGACCGTCCGGCTGGCACCGCCGTTGATGGTGTCCCGTGGAGACCTGGAGTGGGCGCTCGAGCGGATCGTGAGCGCGCTCGCCGAGCGAGGGTAGCCGCGAGAAAGAAGAGGGGGTTCGGGGGCTCAAGAAGCGAGCGTCAAGCGAGCGTAGCCCCCGAGAGAGATCAGTCCCAGAGCCGCTCCACGTGCCAGCGATCCCGCTGACGGTCGTGATACAGATCCCAGACGGCGCCGCCGCGCGCCTCGACCCGCCAGTACTCGCGGTCCCGGCCGTCCTCCCACCACCGACCCTCGATCCGCCACCGCCCGATCACGTCCACGACCCGGTAGCGGCGTCCCCGCCACTCGAACCCCGAGGGCATCCCCCCGTCCCGCTCGACCCTGACCTCCTCGTCGAACCGCTTCGTCATGGCTGGCCTCATCGGTCGAACGTGTGTTCGGGTGGGCAACCATATGCCCCCATGCCGATCTGCGTCAAGGGCACGATCTGGGCGAAACCTGCGAGGTCAGCTGCCGGCTGCGGAGGGCATCCGCGATTCCCGGTACCACGAGATCGTGGCATCGAGACCTTCTTCGAACGGGACGCGGGCCGACCAGCCGAACCGGTCGCGGGCCCGGGACACGTCGAGCGCGCGTCGGGGCTGACCGTCGGGCTTCGTGGCGTTCCATTCGAACGACCCTCGGAAGCCGGTGCGCTCCGCGATGAGGGTGGCGAGGTCCCGGATCGAGATCTCCCTCCCCGTCCCGAGGTTCACCGGCTCGTCGTCCTCGTAGCGCTCCGCGGCCGCGACGATCCCGTCGGCCGCGTCCTCCACGTAGAGGAACTCACGGGTCGGCTCCCCCGATCCCCAGACCTCGATCACGTCGTCGCCCCGCTCCGCCGCCTCCACGCACTTGCGGATCAGCGCAGGGATCACGTGCGAGCTCTCCAGGTCGAAGTTGTCCCGCGGCCCGTACAGGTTCACCGGGATCAGGTAGATGCCGCGCATCCCGAACTCCTGGCGGTAGGCCTGGAGCTGGACGAGGAGCGCCTTCTTCGCGATGCCGTACGGCGCGTTCGTCTCCTCCGGATAGCCCGACCAGAGGTCGTCTTCGCGGAACGGGACCGTGGCGAACTTCGGGTAGGAGCACACCGTCCCGACGCAGACGAACTTCTCGAGCCCCCGCCGGCGTGCGTGCTCGATCAGCAGCGCGCCCATCATCAGGTTGTCGTGGAAGAACGTTCCCGGCGACCGCTGGTTGGCCCCGATCCCTCCGACGCGGGCGGCGAGGTGGACCACGACGTCGGGTCGAGCGTCCTCGTACATCGCCCGAACCCTGTCCGCCGTCGTGAGGTCGTAGTCGCGGCTGCGTGGGACGAACACGGACGCGCCGGCGGCCTCGAGTCGCTTCACGACCTCGGACCCCAGGAACCCGGACCCGCCCGGGACGGCCACGGTCTTGCCCGACCAGGCGCCGCTCACCGTCACGCTCGGATCATGGGGTCGCGCTCCGGTCGGGAACGGGACGCTCGAGGCCCGCCGCGACGAGCTCCGCGTCGACCATCGAGCGGACAAGCTCCTGGAAGCTCACCTTCGGCTCCCACCCGAGCTTCGCACGCGCCTTCGATGCATCCCCCACGAGGATCGGCGGATCGACCGGACGGAAGTATCGCGGGTCCTCGCGGACGTGCGGCTCCCAGTCGAGACCGACGTAGCTGAACGCCTCCTCGAGGAAGTCCCGGACCGAGCGCGATTCGCCGGTGGCGATCACGTAGTCATCGGGCTCGTCCGCCTGCATCATCAGCCACATCGCGTCGACGTAGTCGGCCGCGTGTCCCCAGTCGCGCTGGCTGTCGAGCTTCCCGAGATGGATGAACTGGGCGCGCCCGGCGAGGATGTCGACGAGTCCTCTCGCGATCTTGCGGGTGACGAACGTCTCGCCGCGTCGCTCGCTCTCGTGGTTGAACAGGATGCCGTTCGTGCAGAACATGCCGTACGCCTCGCGGTAGTTCACGGCCATCCAGTACCCGTACACCTTGGCCGCGGCGTACGGAGACGCCGGGTAGAACCGGCTCTGCTCGTTGGACGGGATGTCCGGGTTCGTGCCGAACATCTCGGACGAGGACGCCTGATAGAACCGTGCCGGACTCCCTTCCTGCCGGATCGCTTCCAGGAGGCGGGTGGTTCCCAGCGCGGTGACGTCGCCCGTGTACTCAGGGATGTCGTAGGAGACGCGGACGTGTGATTGCGCGCCCAGATGGTAGACCTCGTCGGGGACGACCTCGCGGACGATCCGGGACACGACGGTGGAGTCCACCAGGTCCCCGTAGTGGAGGAACAGACGCCCCGCGGGATCGTGCGGATCCGTGTACAGGTGATCCAGTCGCGCGGTGTTGAACGAGCTCGACCTCCGGATGATCCCGTGCACCTCGTAGTCCTTGGAGAGCAACAATTCGGCCAGATACGAACCGTCCTGACCGGTGATGCCCGTGATGAGTGCGCGCTTGGAGGCCATGGGATGTCCGCGCGTTGTCCGCGGAGCGATGAGCCTATCATTCCACCTCTCGTGGAAAGCCAGGAACCGACCTCGCCGCAGGTACCGCCTGGTGGCGCGCGCGATCTCGACGATCGCGCGCGCCGTCGGGTTCGTCGTCACTTCGACCGTGCCGCGCCGGAGCGCCGCGCGGCACGCACCCGCCACCGCTACTACTACGACGAGCTCTACCGGATGATCCGCGACCAGGTGGAGCCCGGAGCGACGGTGCTCGACCTCGGCTGTGGCGATGGATCGCTCCTCGCCTCCCTGCAGCCCTCCCGTGGGGTGGGCGTCGACTTCTCCCTCCCGACGCTCGTCGAGGCCCGACGGCGCCATCCGGATCTCGACTTCGTCTGCGGGGACGTGGAGCGCTTGCCGATCGCGGGGACCTTCGACTACGTGATCGTGAGCAACGTCGTCGGGTACCTGATCGACGTCCAGGACCTGTTCCGCGAGCTCGCGCGCGTCACGCATCCTTCGTCCCGGGTGATCGTTGCCTACTACAACTTCGCGTGGGAGCCGGTGCTGTGGCTCGCGGAGCGGTTCGGGATGAAAACCCGCGAGCCGCTCCAGAGTTGGCTGTCCAACGACGGCTTGGCGAACCTCGCCGAGATGGCCGACCTCGAGCTCGTGAAGTCCGGCTACCGGACGCCGGTACCGGTGGGGCCGGCCTGGCTGACCAGCCCGGTGAACAACCTGTTGTCGGCGATCCCGCTCGTCAACCGTCTCGGCCTGATCTCCTTCGTCACCGCGAGACCGCGGAAGGCGGAGGTGACGCCGAGGATCGCGGAGCCCACGTGCACCGTCGTGATCCCGGCGAGGAACGAGCGCGGGAACATCCGCGATGCGGTCCGGCGTCTCCCCCGTCTCGGGAGTCACACCGAGCTGATCTTCGTGGAGGGGCATTCCACGGACGGCACCCTCGAGGAGATCGAAGCGGTGATCGCCGAGCACCCGGAGCTCGACGTGAAGGTGACGCGCCAAGACGGGACGGGGAAGGGCGATGCGGTCCGCAAAGGGTTCGAGCTCGCGACCGGCGACGTGCTGATGATCCTCGATGCGGATCTCACCGTTCCTCCCGAGGACCTGACGAAGTTCTGGTCCGCCCTGGTCGAGGAGCGAGGCGAGTTCATCAATGGGACGAGGCTCGTCTACCCCATGGAAGACAACGCGATGCGCCTCGCCAACACGGCGGGCAACAAGGTGTTCAGTCTGATCTTCAGTTGGATCCTCGGCGAACGGGTGACGGACACCCTCTGCGGGACCAAGGTCCTATGGGCGCGCGACTACCGGCGCATCGCCGCCAACCGCAAGACGTTCGGGGACTTCGACCCGTTCGGAGACTTCGACCTGCTCTTCGGCGCGGCGAACCTCGGCTTGAAGATCCGGGAGGTGCCGGTGCGATATCGGGAGAGGAAGTACGGGACGACCAACATCGACCGATGGCGGCACGGGCTCCTGCTCGCGCGGATGGCGCTGATCGGCGCACGGAAGTTGCGGTTCCGATGAAGCAGGATCCCGTCGGCGATCATTTCGATCGTGTCGCGCCCGACTACGATCGCTGGAAGGCGAAGGCGCATCGCTACTACGCGGCGCTGAAGGCGAGCCTGCAGGAGATCGTTCCGCCGGGGAGCCGGGTCCTGGAGGTGGGGTGCGCGACGGGTGACATCTTGGCGTCGCTCGCCCCAGCCGAGGGCGTGGGCCTCGACATCAGCCCGGCGATGATCGAGCTGGCATCTCGGAAGCATCCGGACCTTCGGTTCCGGGTCCACGACCTGATGCAGGGTCCCCTGGACGAGCGGTTCGACTTCGCGGTGGCCGCCGATGTGGCGGAGCATGTGCCGGACCTCGACACGATGATGAGCTCGCTGGCGGGGATGCTCACCGAGCGGGGCGTCGCGGTCGTGGTGACCGCGAACCCGCTGTGGTCCCCCGTCCTGCACGTGGCCGAACGCCTCAACCTGAAGATGCCGGAGGGCGACCACGAGTGGCGCTCGCGGGCGGACCTCACCTCTGCCGCACGGCGAGCCGGACTGCGGGAGCGCTCGTTCGACCGTTCACTCGTCATGCCGAAGGAGGTTCCCGGGCTGCGGGTCCTCGACTCGGCCCCCTGGGCCGCCGGGCTCCGGCAACGGGTAGGGCTCATCCAGCGCGCGGTCTTCGAGCTCGCCGGCGGCTGATCGGGCGACGCCCCGACTCAGCCGAGCGAACTGGGCACCTGGTAGACGAGCCAATCCTTCTTCCCCGCGGGGAAACGCGCCGGTTCGATCGAGCTGAGCAGCGACTTCTTCGGAGCCTCCGCGATCCGTACGACGAAGACCACTCGCCCGCTCCTCGCGAACGCCTTCAGCTGTTCGTCCGAGGGGACGCGGTTATCCCCCTTCGCACCCGCGCACCTGGCCGCGTACGAGATCTGCGGGTAGGCCCGCTGGCCCAACACGAAGCAGGACCGACCGTCGGCGAGTTGACGGATCGCCGATCCGACACGGAGGGGTAGCGCCGAACCCCTGTTCACGGTCGGCGCGCGCTGGACGGTCACGGCGCCCTGCCAGATCGTCCAGGGGATCATGAGCATCACGACGACGCCGCCGATGATCCTGTAGGCGCCCTTCCTCCGCAGGAGCGAAACGAGACCGATCGCGAACGGCACCGAAGCCATCGCGTAGGCCGGCAGCAGGAACCGCGGCGCGAGGGCCGGGACGAAGATCAGGTATTCGGTGGCGAGGGCCAAGGCGCCGAGTCCGCAGAGCAACGCGGCGGCTCGCTCCGACCTCGTCACACCCCGCACGATCGCCACCACGGCCATGAGCACGAGCACGCTCCACCAGATCACCCCGGGGATCGCGGACGGGGCGCTCTTGTCATCCGTGTAGGTCAGATGTCGGAGCACGTTCTCGGCGAGCGGGACCACCACGAAGTGTTGGCCTTCACCGGCCGCTCGGAGCGCGCCCCTCAGTCCGCCGAACCGTACCGACATCTCGATGATCCATGGGAGCCAACCCACCGCGAGTCCGATGCCCAACCAGATGAGATCTCGCCACGACTTCCTTCGCCACAGCAGGATGTAGACGCCGATGGCCCCTGCCAGGACGGTCGCCTCGGTCGGTCGGACCAGCGCCGTCGCCGCCAGGAGCACCGAGGCGAGGAGCACGTGCAGCGTTCGACCCCCTTCGAGCCTCCGCGCGACCAACGCCGTCGCTGCGAGTCCGAGGAGCGCTCCCCAGTAGTTCGGCTTCACTTCGCTCGCGAGCACCTGCCCCTGCCAGGAGAAGGAGAAGACGAACGCCGCGATCGGTGCCGCCATGCCTACCAGGGGGATCCACAGCCAGAACGTTGCGGTGATCGTGAACGACGCCAACACCATCAGGAACAGCCGTACGTCGGCGACGGATCCGCCCAACGCGGTGACCGGAGCCACGATGAGCGTGATCCCGCGGGCATGCCACGGATTGAAGAAGAGCCCCTCCATACCTGGCGTGACCTGGGAGAGGTACACGGACTCATCCCATCCCGCCGGCCAGTCCCGGGGCATGAACAGCAGATGGATCGCGAGGAACGTGAGGCCGATGGCGATCACGAGGCCCCGCGCCCAAGCGAGCTCGCGATCCGAGTACCCCCCGGCGTCTTCCTGTCGCTCCGTCGGCTCTCGATCGATCGTCGTCGTCACCGGGCGCTCCAGGCTCCGGCCGCGCGACCGCACCGTACGCTTGTCGGCGTGCAACCGAGGTTCCAGCCGGGCGACCCCATCACCCTGCGCGAGATCTGGCACGGTCGAGTGTTCGAGGCACGGCCGATGACCGTCGTCCAGGACGAGCCGGACCAGGCGATGTTCTTCCTCCCCGGCGGTGTCCGGTGCGCCATCCCGATCGGAGAGGACGGCCGCGAGCGGAGACTCCCCGACCGACCCTGGCATCTCGAGATCCGGCCACGAGGGAACCAACCGATCCTGTCGTTCGCCTGGCCAGACACGCCCTATTCCGTCCTGCTGTGGGCCGCGGAGGACCGGCGACGGGTCTGGTACGTGAACCTCGAGGACCCGCTCGAACGCACGACGATCGGATTCGACACGGTCGACCATGTGCTGGATGTGCTCGTCGAGGTCGACGGCTCCTCCTGGCGATGGAAGGACGAAGAGGAGCTGGTGGAGGCGGTCCGCGACGGACTCTTCTCCGAGGATGAGGCTGCCGCTTTCCGTTCCTGGGGTGCGCGCGCGGTCGATCGCATCATCTCGAGGGAGCCCCCCTTCGACCGGGAATGGGGGGCATGGCGGCCCGACCCCGCATGGCCGTTCCCCGAGTTGCCGGATGGGTGGGACCACGACCTCGGATGATCCAGCCCCACCGCCGGTTGCCGCCGGACACCGTGTGCGGGAGCCTGTGCCCGTGATCGACCTCAGGAGTATCCGCGCACGGTTCCCCGCGCTCGCTCGCATCGGCGAGGACGGCCGTCCCCCGGTGCTCGCGGACGCCCCCGGTGGCTCCCAGGTCCCCGACGAGGTGATCGAAGCGGTGGCGGCCCACTACCGGCGAGGGATGAGCAACACGCACGGGGCGTTCGCCACGAGCCAGGAGACGGACGTCGTCATCGCGGAGGCGCGCCGCGCGGCCGCCGACCTCACCGGCGCGGACCCGGGCGAGATCGTCTTCGGTCCCAACGCGACGACCCTCCTCTTGCACGTGTCCAGGTCGTTCTCGAGGACGCTCGAGCCCGGCGACGAGGTCGTCGTGACGAAGCTGGATCACGACGCGAACGTGCGCCCGTGGGTGCTGGCGGCCGCCGACGCCGGCGCGACCGTGCGATGGGTCGACGTGCACGAGGACGACGTCACGATCGACGTCGGTTCGTTCGAGGAGGCGCTCTCTCCACGGACGAAGCTCGTCGCGTTCACACTCGCGTCCAATGCGGTCGGGACGATCCCACCGGCCGCCGACCTGGTGGCGCGCGCCAAGGCGGTCGGCGCCGTCGTCGCGGTCGACGGGGTCCATCTGGCGCAGCACCGCCTCCTCGACCTGCACGGGCTCGGCGCCGACCTCCTCGTCTGTTCTCCCTACAAGTTCTTCGGCCCACATCTCGGCATCCTCGCCGCGCGGCGCCGCCTCCTCGAGACGTGGACACCGTACAAGCTCGTCCCGGCTCCCGACGAAGCTCCCGAGCGCTGGGAAACCGGCACCCAGAACCACGAGGGTCTGGCAGGGTTGGTGGCGGCCGTGGAGTACATCGCAGGCGTCGCCGGCGCGGCCGGCACCGCTCGCCGGGCCCGTCTGGCCGCTTCCTACGATGCGATCGCTGCCCACGAGCACGGGCTCGCCGATCGATTCCTCGAAGGGGTTTCCTCGCTCCCCCATGTCCGGCTCTGGGGCATCGCCGATCGAGCTCGGGCGGATGAGCGCACACCTACGTTCGCGATCCGCGTCGGGGACGAGCACCCGGGACAGACGGCGAAGTGGCTGGCCGAGCGCGGCATCTACGTGTGGGACGGCGACTACTACGCGAGGGAGATCATGACCAGGCTCGAGCTGTTCGAGTCGGGGGGCGCGGTCCGGATCGGGTTCTGCCACTATCACACGCCCGGCGAGGTGGATCGCGTGCTCGAAGCGCTCGCCGAGCTCTCGTAAGGCAGCATCCCGGGTCGCGGCGCGCGGTTCCGACGCCACGCGAGGATCCATCCGGAGGAGCCCGCGAGGACCACGGCAGCCAACCCGGCCGGCCCTCCGGGATCGCCACCGAGGAGCGCGATGGCGATCCCGACGAGCACCACGAGACACAGGCCGAACGACGGCGCGAGGCAGGTCACGTCGACGACAGATCCACGGCGGGGCCACGTCGCCGCGCTCCAGCCGCCGCCGAGGAGACCCAGGAGCAGCACGGCCGCGGAGATCCGGATCGCGGCCTCCGTGCGGGACACGGCGAGCGTCTGCGGCAACGGCACTTCTCCCTGCGGCACCGGCCCACGGATCACGGCGACGTCGGGAGCCCCCGCCACGACCCGATCGGCGACCCGCCGCCAGCTCGGCGCTCGGACCCATTGGCGGACCGCGATGATGATCGGGTCTTCGTCGAGTAGCGATCGCACGGTCGGCCACGTCCGCGCCGACGCGGAGTTGAACGTCGCCGTGCCGGACCCGCTCCGACGCGTCGGCAGTCCCTCGAGGAGCCGACGTTCATCCCCGAGATACGTGACGATCCGGAGGAAGACCGCCTCCGGCGCGAGCGCTCTCACGATGTTCTGTCGAGCCTTGAGGAACCTGATCCCGCCATCGCTCGCCGGGTCGGACACGATCACGACGGGACCGCGCGCATCGACGGAACGGAGATATCCGGCCACGGCGGACGCGGCGCTCCGCGCCGTCGGTCGCTCCGCGCTCACGTGTTGATCGAACGGGCGGAGTCCGAGGAGGGCGACACCGACCGCGACGCTCACCGCGATGGTGATCGCGACGACCCGGAGAACGGTTCGGCTTCCGTCGCCCCGATCCCTCGCCGCGAACAGATGCGCGCCTCCCGCGATCGCCAGCCCCCCCAGCATCGGGGCCGGAACGCCGAGGAGGAGCGTGCGATGTCCGGGGAGACCTGAGAACAGGAGTGGCGCGAGCAGGCCTGCTCCGGCGAACGCGAGCCACGGGACGCCCAGCCGCGCGGCGACCGAAGCGCTCCGTCCCCTCCGGAGCAGGAACGCGACGACGCTCCCCGCCGCGATCGCGAGCAGCGTGATGATGGGGTTCAGCCACTCGATCAACGGCTGCGCCCGTCCACCGAAGTGCTCGCGGATCACCGTGAAGTCCACGACGTCGTCGGGTCGAAGCCCGAGCCAGATCCCGAGCACAAGTGCGACCGCGGCCGCGCCCAGGATGAGCACCAGGGCCACCGACACCGCCTCCGATCGCGCGTCGAGCGCCCGGTCACCCGGAGGAGGACGGAGCGCTGACACGAGGACCCATCCGACGACGATCGCGCCGTAGGCCGGGAGGAGCCCGGGATGCGCGAACAACGACGAGACGGCGACGGCGACGAGCCCCGGCGACGGCCGGCCCCTCCCCCGTGCCAACGCGAGCGTGAGCAACAGGAGGAACAGCGCCAGGCTGAGCAGGTTGGCGAGATAGCCCGATGCCAGTCGAGAGGTCCCACCCCAGGTCGCCACCACCACCGCCACGACGCCGATGCTCCAACCGGGGAGGCCGTAGGCGTTCCGGACGGCCACGCCCGCGGCGATCCCCAGGCACACAGCGATCGCGATCGAGAGCAGGATCGGACCGACGCCCGGCGGCATGATGCCCGCTCCCGCGAGGACCGAACCGGCGACAGCCACGCCCGGGCGCGTTCCCTGGAGATCGAGGACGCCCAGGCGAGCGGCCCTGATCTGCACGACGTATCCGTTGGCGTCGGCGCCGACGTTGCGGACACCTCCAGGTGGGAATGCCCAGACGTAGAGCGCGATGACCGTTGCCGCGGCCACGACACATGAGATCGCGCCCAGCGGAAGGACGTGCCTCCCCGAGCGGGTTCCCCACCACGTCATCCGGCGACGATAGCTCAGGCCGGCACGGGGACCTCCTCGGCGTTCCCCCAGGTAGAGGGCGCAAGGAGCCGTCGGAGCGGTCCGAGCTGTTGCGCTTCGCGCGCAAGCGCTCCGGGTAGAATCGCTCGAACCCAGACCTTCCGACCAACCCCTTTTCGAAAGGAACTCACGTCATGCGCATCCTGATCCTTGGCGGCGACGGGTACCTCGGGTGGCCGACCGCGATGCGGTTCTCCGATGGTGGCCACGAGGTGCACGTCGTCGACAACTACCTTCGGCGGCGAGCGCACGAAGAAGTGGGCACCGACACCCTCGTCCCGATCCTTCCCTCGCTCCCGGACCGGGCCGCCGCATGGAAGGAGATCTCGGGCAAGGACATCGCCGTCACCGAGGGTGACCTCGTCGAGTGGGACCTGACGGCGGATCTGTTCAGGGGATTCCGACCCGAGGCGATCGTGCACTACGGGGAGATGCCGTCGGCCCCGTACTCGATGCGAGACCGGGACCACGCCGTCTTCACGCAGCAGAACAACGTCGTGAACACGCTCAACGTCTTGTGGGCGATGCGCGAGTTCGCTCCCGACTCGCACCTGGTGAAGCTCGGGACCATGGGCGAGTACGGAACCCCGAACATCGACATCGAGGAGGGCTACCTCGACATCGAGCACAACGGACGCAAGGAGACGATCCTGTATCCGAAGCTCCCGGGCAGCCTGTATCACCTCTCGAAGGTGCACGACTCGAACAACATCCACTTCGCCTGCCGGATGTGGGGGATCCGCGCGACCGACCTGAACCAAGGGGTCGTGTACGGCGTCGAGACCGACCAGACGAAGCTCGACGATCGACTCGCGACCCGCTTCGACTACGACGACGTCTTCGGAACGGCGCTCAACCGCTTCTGTGTGCAAGCGATCATCGGTCATCCGCTCACCGTCTACGGGAAGGGCGGCCAGACCCGTGGCTACCTCAACATCGTGGACACCCTGCAGTGCGTCGAGCTCGCGGTGCTGCATCCGGCCGACCGCGGCGAGTTCCGAGTGTTCAACCAGTTCACGGAGCAGTTCTCGGTGCTCGAGCTGGCCGAGATCGTGCAACGAGCCGGCAAGGAGCACGGGCTCAACGTGACGATCGAGTCGATCGAGAACCCGCGGATCGAGCTCGAGGAGCACTACTACAACGCGAAGCACACGAAGCTCCTGGACCTCGGGCTGGAGCCGCACCTCCTCTCGGAGACGCTCGTCGGCTCGATGTTCGGCGTGATCGAACGTCACAAGGACCGCGTGCTCACCGACGCCATCCTCCCGCGGGACCGGTGGCGGCCGGGGGTCGAGGCTCCCTCGAGCTAGCGGATGCCTGCGATCAGGATCCTCGCCGGTCTCGCGGCGGTCGGTCTGTTCGTGATGGTCATCCGCGGCTACGACCGTCGACAGATCAGCAGATTGAACCTGATCATCCTGTTCGGTCTGTGCGCGTCGGTGGTCGCACTCGCGATCTACCCACCGCTGTTCGATCCGCTCCTCCGAACGTTCGACTTCGAGCGCGGAACCGACGGCGTGATCTTCGCCCTGCTCGTCGCCGTCGGGGTTCTCTTCTTCCTGTACCTGCGCGCGCAGACGTCCGCCGATACGAACGAACGCAGCATCCGCCTCCTCGTGGAGGCGCTCGGCCAGGAACGGTTCGATTGGGACCGGGCTGCCAGCCTGCCGGACGGGCCTCGGCTGGTCACGATCTCCCCTGCGTTCAACGAGGCGGAGAACGTCGCCGCCGTGGTGAAGCAGATCCCCGGGATGATCGAGGGTCACCACGTCGTCCCGGTCGTCGTGAGCGATGGGTCCACGGATCGCACGGCGGCCGTTGCCCGTGAGGCCGGCGCGTTCGTCGCGGAGCTGCCCATCCGGCGCGGCGGGGGGCTGGCGCTCCGCGTCGGCTACGAGATCGCGCTCCGCCTCGGCGCGGAGGTGATCGTCACGCTGGATGCGGACGGCCAACATCTGCCGGAGGAGGTCGCGGTCGTGATCGCGCCGATCCTCGCGGATGAAGCGGACTACGTGAACGGATCGCGGCTGCTCGGCTCGTTCGAACGGGAGAGTCTGATCCGCCACCTCGGCGTGCACGTGTTCTCCCGCATGATCACCATCCTCACCGGGCAGCGGATCACCGACCCGTCGTCGGGGTATCGCGCCGCTCGCGCCGATCTCCTCGAGAAGGTGGTCTTGAAGCAGGATCAGTTCTGGACGAGCGAGATCTTGATCGAGGCGCTCCGGAACCACGCCCGGGTGGTCGAGGTGCCGGTCACGTTCCTCGCGCGGGCCGGCGGGGAGTCCAAGAAGCCGAAGTCGTTCCGATACGGCTGGAACTTCCTCAAGGTCATCATCCAGACTTGGCTGCGATGAGCACGGCGTCGGTGGGCCGACACGCCGCGCGCCGGCCGGTCGGCGCCCGGCGCTGGATCGGGCCGATCCTGTCGGGGCTCCTCCTCCTGGCGCTCGTCGCCGTCGTGGGGCGCATCTACCTGGAGCCGTACCTGGCCGATCCGGCGCGGTTCCCCCACGGCATCGACACGCCGGGCTACGTCTTCCGCACCCGGGTGGTGCACGACGTCGGCCTGAACGCGCTGGAGTCGTTCGGGGAGCGACCCGGTCACCCCATCGTCGCGAGCATCCTCCGTGACGTCTCGGGCGCGAACCCTCTGGATTTCGCTCGCGTGAACCCGGCGGTGTTCGCGATCGCGATCGGGGCGGCGGGAGCGGCACTCGGCGTCGCGAGCGCCGGCGAGCGTCGGTGGGTATCCGTCGCGGTGGGGGTGGGGTTGGCGGCTTCACCGTTCGTTGCGCTCACCGCGATCGGGTACGCCTCCAACCTCCTGCTCGACGTGTTCGCGGTCGCCGCTGTCGCCCTCGCGATCCGGGTGGGGACCGGCCAGAAGGGCGCGGCGGCGGTGATCCTGTTGATCGGCGCGGCGGCGATCGCCCATTGGCTCTTCGCGATCGGGCTCGTCTTGCTGCTCGGTGCCTACGCGGCGGGCGTCTTCGTGTGGGGATGGGCGCGGCAACGGCGGTCCGAGGAGCCGCGAACCACGCATCACGCACGGCTGCTCATCGTCGTCGTGCTCGGCGCGGTGCTCGGCGTGCTCGTGCTGCGCGCGGCTCCGGAGCTCCCGCACAAGGTTCCGTCGCCGCAGCAGGATGCGGCGGCGACGAAGATCGCGACGCGGCTCCCCTTCATGAAGCTCGCGATCTCGATCCCGCTCGCGGGAGCGGGGGCCGCGATCATGCTGTTCTCCGGGAGGGCCGCGTCGAGGAGGACCGCGGTGCCGCTGGCGATGTGGGCATCGGCGGCTCCGCTCGGACTCTTCGCCTGGAAGGTCCTGGACATGACGGTCCCGCATCGGATCGTCCCGTTCGCGCTCGGGGTCCCGTTACTGATCGTGCTCGGTGCCGGCGCGACCCGCGCGTGGACCGATGCCAGGGCGTCACGTCCGGACGGAGCGTCGTGGGTGACCGCCGGCGCGGTCGTGAGCGCCGTGCTGGTGCTTGCATCCGCCGGATGGCTCGCGCGCCTCGGCTGGGAGACCTGGTCGGCGGATCAGCCGATCGGATTCACGCCGGCCCAGATGGACCAGGCCGCGACGCTGGCGGCCTATCTCGAGACCGTCCCGCCCGAGACCCGGGTGGTCGTGCCGGTCGGGTCGGCGGTCTGGCGCCCGCTCCGAGCGCTCCAGGTCACCCTGCCGATCGAGCGGTACGAGACCGTCGACATCTGGCGGGTGAACTTCTTCGGGGACACGAAGGACTTCCGGACCCGGCTCGCCGAGAGGTTCCCGGAGGGCACCGTCGCCGCCTATCTCGCCGGCTACAGCGCCCAGGGGCCGCTCAAGGGCACCCCCCTCGGGCCCGGGGTCATCTTGCTCGCGGGCCCCGAACCTCCACGACGACTGCCCGTCGCACCGGTCGAACCGACCAACGCCGGTGAGCTCACGCGCCTGGCGGCGCTCTCGGTGGCGACGCTCCTCATCGTGGGCCTCGGCTGGACCCTCCTCATGACCGGGCTCCCCGCGTTCGCCGCCATCTGCCTGTCACCGGCCATCGGGATCGCGGTGCTCTCCATCGGTGGGCTCATCGCCGGTCGACTGGGCTTCCCGCTGGGCCGCGGAGGCGGCGTGATCGCCGCGCTCGTGATCGGACTGCTCGGGTGGCTCGCGTTCGTCGGCTCCCGTCTGATCGCCTCGGATGAGGAGGCGGATGAGGATGCTGCCTCACAGGCCCCGGTCGCGTCGCCCGAGACCGGCCGCCACGTCGCCGGCGAGCCCAGCGTTCGCAGCCAGTAGCGCGAGATTCGCCTCCAGCGATCGGCCGTCGGTGAGCTCGGCGATCGCGGCGAGCAGATGCGGTGTCCGCCACCTCCCTCGAACACCCTCGCTCGTCGCTCGCTCCTCGGCCCGCTGGGTCGCGACGGCGATCTCGTCGGCATCCATCGCCACCTCGGGTGGGATCGGGTTGCAGAGCACGATCGTGGAGCGCGCCTCCAGGTCGATCGCGGCGGCAAGCAGACCTGCGGCCTCCTCGGGGGTGTCGACGCGATGCTCGAGCTCGACCCGCGCATCGCGAACCAGGAAGAAGGGCAGACTGCTCACCCCGAAGCCCACGAGGCTCACGCCGAGCTCCTCGAGGCGTTCCACCGTCGCCGCCGGGTCGATGATCGACTTGGGCCCGCTGCACACCAGGAGCCCCGGCGTCCGCGAGAGCTCCACCAGGTCGGCGCTCACGTCGGGGTGCTCGCCGGGATGCACGCCTCCGATCCCGCCGGTAGCGCTCACGGCGATCCCGGCACGCGCGGCGGCCCAGATGGTCGCGGATACGGTGGTCGCGCCGAGGACGCCGCGCGCGCAGGCCGCCGGGAGATCCCGGCGCGCGACCTTGTCCGCCCTTCCCGGCTCGGTGAACGGACCGAGCTCCTGGTCGGAGAGACCGACCACGACCTCTCCCGCCCGCACCCCCACCCACGCCGGGACGGCGTCCGCGCCGCGGATCGCATCCGCCATGCGGTCGATGCATTCCACGTTGCGGGGATGCGGGAGTCCCTGGCCGATCACGCTCGTCTCGAGAGCCACCACCGCACGCCGATCCGCGAGCGCGGACGCCACCTCTGCGCCGACACGGAGCCGTTCGCTCACGACGTCACCGCCGGCCACACCGATGCGCTTGCCGCCACGCGCGCTCCGACCCGGCAGGCGCGGTCGAGCGCGTCCTCGGGTTCCACCCCACGAGCGAGCGACGAGAGCAAGACGCCGTCGAACGCATCCCCCGCCCCCGTGGGGTCGCGCTCCTCCACCGCCTGCGGGATCGCCTCGTACAGCCGCCCGTCCAGGACCATCACGGCTCCCGCGGCCCCTCGCTTCACACACGCCGTGCGGTAGCGCTCGCCGAGGTCGCGCGCGGCGGGCAACGGCTCCTTCGAGGTCAGCACCTTCGCCTCGTGCTCGTTCGCGAAGACCACGGTCGCTCCGGAAGCGAGCTCGTCGAACCCATCGGGTCCGACGGACTCCACCAGCGGCCATGACGCGGCCTCCACGCCGACCCACTCGGATCGGGACCGGCGGATCGCCTCGAGCCCGGCCTCGCGGGCGGCATCCTGGAGGAGCAGGTAGCCGGAGACGAGCACCGCGTCCGCCTCGAGGTCGGCTGGGAGGTCGGAGGGCTCCAGGCGAGCGTTCGCTCCGCGGTCCGCCACCATCGACCGCTCGCCGGCCTCGAAGACGACGAGCATCGTGCCGGACGGTGCGTCGGGGTCTTCGACGAGTGCCGCCTCCACACCCCGAACCTCGAGCTCGGTGCGAAGCAGTCTCCCCACGACGTCGGCGCCGACACGCCCGTGCACGCGCGCCGTCGCGCCCGAGGCGGCCGCCCAGACCGCCGCGTTGGCCGACGTCCCTCCGGGCTGGAGGCTCACTCGTCCGTGCACGTCGCCTCCTCGCGCGAGCTCGCCCGCGTCGACGCGTACGTCGAGCATCACGTCGCCCACGCAGATCAGATCCATCAGCGCCAGACAGTATCGAGCGACTCAGCGAGCGGCGCCGAGGTCACCGTCGTCCGTCCCGGCAGCCGCATCGGCTGCCCATGCGCCGAACGCCCCCCAGAACGGGTCGAGCCCCGGATGCGTGAGCGGCTCGTCCCGCCCATCGATCACGATCGTCCGGCCCGCCTCGAGCGGGCGGATCTCTCCGACGACGGCAGCGTCGATCCCGGCGCCGGCGAGCAGCTCGACGTAGGAGCCGGCGCGCTCGGGGACGAGCGTGGCGATGAGCGTGCCTTCGCTGATCGCGGTGTACGGGTCGATCCCGACGTGCTCGCACACCGCGCTGACCTCGGGACGGACCGGGATCGCGGCATGGTCCACTCGGACGCCCACGTTCGAGGCGGTCGCAACCTCGAGCAACCCGCCGATCACACCGCCCTCCGTCGCGTCGTGCATCGAGGTGACGCCCGCGTCGCGCAGCCCGAACTCGCGAGCCAAGACGGCTTCGGGGACCACCGTCATCGACTCGAACAACGCGTCGGCGGCCCTCACCGTCTCCTCTCCGACCGCGGCGGTGAGACGGTCCGGGAACGTCGCGGCGAACAACGCCGTTGCCTCGATCGCCGCCCCCTTCGTGACGACGACGGCATCCCCGGGTCGAGCCATCGCGGGCGTCACGTAGGCATCGGCTGCTCCCAGCGCCATGCATGTCGCTCCGCCCACCATCGGCCACGCGCACCCGTCGTAGCGTCCCGTGTGTCCGGTCACGATCGCGATGCCGAGATCCGCGCACGTCTCGTGGAAGGAGTCCCAGAGCGCCGTGAGATCGGCATCCGAGATCGCCGGCGGCAGGTTCAGGTCGACGGCCATCCATCGGAGGGGTAGACCGCTCGTCGAGGCGTCGGACGCGAGGATGTGCACGGCGAACCACGCCGCCCGCTCCCACCCGTAGGCGGGCACGATGAACACGGGGTCGGCCGTGAGCGCCATGGCCACCCCTCCGGCGACCCGGACGACGCCGACGTCCACGCCGTGCTGCGGACCGACCAGCACGTCCTCGTCCTTCGCCCCCAAGCGCCGCAGGATGACCTGCTCGAAGAGCTCGGCCGTCGCTTTCCCCGTTCGCTGCTCGCTCATCGGGTCTCCTCGGAGACGGCGTCGACCACGGCTCGCAGCTGGCGGACCGCGCCCACCGGATCGTCCGCCTCCGCGACGGCGCCGATCACCGCGATGCCTGCCGCCCCCGCCTCCAGTACCTCTCGCGCGTTGCCGACGTGGATCCCTCCGATCCCGACCACGGGGAGCGCCGTCGCGGCGGCGACATCTCGGAGTCCGTCCAGCCCGACGGGAACCGCTTCCGGCTTGGTGTCGGTGGCCCACACCGTGACACCGAGATAGTCCGCGCCCGCCATCTCGGCGACCCACACGTCCTCCGCGTTGCGCACGCTCACGCCGAGGACGCGCTCGGGTCCGAGGCGTCCGCGGGCGGTGGCAGGGTCATCGTCCTGGCCGACGTGCGCGCCGGAGGCACCGGAGCTCACCGCGACCTGGATGCGATCGTTCACGAGCAGCGGGATCCCCGCCTCGGCGCAGGTCTCGACCAGGGAGGCCGCGAGCGGCATGAGCTCGTCGTCGCCGAGCTCAGGCCCCCGAAGCTGGACCGCCGTCGCACCGCCCTTCACGGCAGCGGATGCGATCGCCCGATGGGTGCGGCCCCTGACCGACGTTCCGGAGGTGACCACGTAGAGCCGGAGCGACCTCGGATCCAGTCTGGCCATCGCTCCCTCCGCCGGCATTGTCCGGTTCAGGTCCTGCGGGTCGCGGGACGGTCCCGCCTCTCAGCCCGGCCACGCCCGAGCTCCCCGGTACGGCTCCGACGATACCCGACATACTTGCCCACCGATGCGTGACCCACAGGCAGGCTGGCTGCCGGCGCCACGGACCTTCCGCCTGATCGCCGTCGGCCTCGGGTTGCTGGCCCTCGCGGCCGCCTGTACCGAGACACGGAGCAGCGAGGGCCCGACCGAGGAGCCCTCCTCGTCGATCCCCGTTCCCACCGAGGGGCAGCCGTTGCTCCCGTTGCCGAACCCGGAGGAACGGCGGAACTTCAGCGAAGGCTTCAGCGATCGCCCGGTCGATCCGGGAACGAGAGCTCCCGTCGCCGATCGGCCGACCAGGCCGCCCGGCGCGATCGAGCTCCCCGATGACGTCCCGATCGAGCATGTGGTGTTCGTGATCAAGGAGAATCGGACGTTCGACCACTTCTTCGGGAGGTACCCGGGCGCCGACGGCGCCACCACGGGCATCACGTTCGATGGCCGGACCGTCCCGCTGACCACGGCGCCCGATGTGATGAACGAGCACATCGCCCACGGGTTCTTCTCCGGGCTCTACGCGGTCGACGGTGGGCGCATGGACGGTTTCGACCTGCTCACCGGGGGCGACTCCCTCAGGGGGTACACGCAGTTCGGGCGTGCCGGCATCCCGAACTATTGGAAGTACGCGGACCGCTTCGTGCTCGGGGATCGCTTCTTCACCTCGGAGTACGGGCCGACGTTCGTCGAACACCTGTACACGGTCGCGGCGCAGTCCAACGGGATCATGGACAACCGGGCGCCCGGGGTGCCACGCCCCGGCGGCTACTGCGACGACGAGAAGGCGTTCACGCCGGCGTTCTCGCCCGACGTGATCACCGGCGACCTGAACCACCCTCGCATCGCGCGGATCGTCGGTCTGCAGAACAGCATCGCGGACGACAGCCCGGCCAACCTGTGGGAGATCTCGGAGTACCTCTCCGTGATCCGGACCTGCTTCGACATCGAGACGCTGCCCGATCTGCTGGAGGAGGCCGAGATCAGCTGGCGCTACTACTCGACCGACGTGTTCCCGATCGGCGAGGTCCTCCGCGCCATCAAGCACATCCGGGAAGGTCCGATGTGGCAGAACGTGCACCCGGGCGAGGACTTCTTCGAGGACCTCGAGAACGGGGAGCTCGCGAGCGTGACGTGGCTGAAACCGCCTGCCCCCTACAACGAGCACCCCAACCTTCCCGACAAGGAAACCAGCGTGTGCGCCGGAGAGAACTGGACGGTGTCGGTGATGAACGAGCTGCAGCGCAGCCCGTTCTGGAAGAGCACGGCGGTCGTGATCGTCTGGGATGACTTCGGCGGATACTTCGATCACGTCGTTCCGCCCCAGTACGACATCATGGGCCTCGGTCCGCGCACGCCCGCGCTGATCCTGTCGCCGTACACGCGCAAGGGCGACAACCCGCTCGGTGGCGCGATCGACAGCCACACCTACGAGTTCGCGTCCGTGCTGAAGTTCATCGAGGAGGTCTTCGGGCTGAGGTCGCTCACGCATCGCGACGGGCAGGCCGACCCGCTGACGGGCGCGTTCGATTTCGAGAGTCCACCCGACATGCGCCGGTTGATCCTCCCGCTCCGACAGGACTGCCCGTACGGAACCGCGCCGCCGTTCCTCGACGCCGACGGGAACGCCACCGAGCGCACCCTGAGAGGGGAGCTCAGCCGAGCGCGGTCCTTTGGCGCGCCTTCGCCACGGCCAGCTCT
Source organism: uncultured Actinomycetota bacterium (assembly GCA_963839395.1). GTDB lineage: Bacteria > Actinomycetota > UBA4738 > UBA4738 > HRBIN12 > JAJNBA01. The sequence goes on along the minus strand of CAWIUW010000015.1, from coordinate 662,700 downwards.
CGCTTGACCTTCTTCCAGTCGCTCGCCTTCGTGCTGAAGAGGACATCGGTCGCGATCTGGAAGACGCCGAGTCCGAGGAGGATCGCGACCGCCCAGCCCGGTGCATGGGCGGCCGGCGCGAAGACGAGCGCGATGAACGGGGCCAGCTTCGTCGCGACGGCGCCGGAGGCGTGCATCCATGCCCTGGCGGTCGGCGACGCGCGAAGGTAGCTCGCGTAATCCGTCTTGAGACCGGGGAGCGGCGGCGGCGGGAGCGCAACGAAGAGGTCCGTGAACCTGATCCCGACGGCCCGACCGACGAGATAGTGGGCGAGCGAGTGCAGGCCCGCGGCCCACGCTGCCGCGGCCACGACGAGTCCGACGCCGGCCGTGATCTCATCCGGCTCCGAGGCGGTCCCGGCTCGCACCGCGAGCATCACGGCGACGATCCCGACCCCGACCGCGGTGAGCATCAACGTGATGCCCAGCCAGACCGGCAACCGGAACCGAACCCCGGCACGGAACGCCTTGGCGTCGATGCTGCCCACGCGATCGGCATAGCGATCGATCAACCCGTCATCGCGCTTGATCAGCCCGACGACTCGCCAGAACCCCAACCGCCGCAGATCGGTGTCCCCCGCGTCGACGGCGGCCTCGATCCTGTCGAGCTCCGCCCCGAGCCCCCCGGACGGAGTTTCCCCAGCTTCCACGGTTGGATCCCCCTCCGGCGTTACGATGCGCCGAACGCGCTCCGACCTGCCCCTCGAGCGCTTCCCTAGGGAGGAGAGCACCATCGCAAGGAGTATCACGCAACCGGCGCCCTCGCACGGCGGAGGGCAGTCCTTCGTCACCCTCGACGGCCGTTACCACATGGTCGAACGAGTTGCCGCCGGCGGCATGGGCGAGGTCTTCCGGGCCCATGACGCCGTCCTGGCGCGGGAGGTCGCGGTCAAGGTGCTGCACCGCTCCCTCGCGGGCGACCCGGCGTTCGTGGATCGGTTCCGGCGCGAGGCGCGCGCAGCCGCCGGCCTCGCGCATCCGAACATCGTCGCCGTCTACGACTGGGGCGCCGTGGACGGCGTGTACTACATGGTCATGGAGTACGTGCGAGGCCCGAGCGTTCGCCATCTCCTGAACGAGCAGGGGCGCATGGAGCCGGCGCAGGCCGCGGAGATCCTCCGCCAGTCGCTGCTCGCGCTCGGCCACGCCCACCACGAGGGATTCGTCCATCGGGACATGAAGCCGGAGAACCTCCTCGTGACGCAGGACGGGGTCGTGAAGGTCGCCGACTTCGGGCTGGCGCGCGCCTACGCCGACGGTCGCGTGACGCAGGCCGGCGCCGTGACGGGCACCGTGCAGTACCTCGCCCCCGAGCAGATCCGCGGGGAGCCCGCCGATCCTCGGAGCGACCTGTATTCGCTCGGGATCGTCGCCTACGAGCTGTTGACCGGGAAGCTCCCGTTCACGGGAGAGACCGCGATGGCGGTCGCGTACAAGCACCTGTCGGACCGTGTGCCCGCTCCCTCCTCGGTCCTCCCCGACCTTCCGAACGAGCTCGACGGCTTCGTCGCCGCCGCGACGGACCGAGACCGCGAGCTGCGGCCGGAGTCCGCCGACGTGATGCGGATGGATCTCGACGCGATCGCGCACCAGCTCCCCTCGGCGCGGAGGCTCTCCTCGCTCGTCCAGGAGCTCCCCTCCGTCACCGTCGAGGGAGGCGAGACCACCGAGGTGGGGCTCAGCCTGGAGACGGGGTCGATGCCTCGGATGGAACGGCACCGCGCGCGGCGTCGGATGCTCAAGCGCTTCGTCGGGGCGATCCTCGTCGTCGGACTGCTTGCGGGAGCCGCCTGGGGTACGTGGACGTACGCGATCCCGCACACCGCGGTCATCCCCCGGCTCGAAGGCGAAACGGTCGACGCGGCCCGTGACCGCCTCACGGCGCTCGGTTTCCAGGTCGTCCTCGCGAACGGCAGATACGACATGGACGTTCCCGAAGGCCACGTCTGGGCGGTGAAGCCGGCGCCCGGCGCCACCATCGAGCAGGGCACCCGGGTCACCATCATCCCGTCGAAGGGACCACCACCCGTGAGCGTGCCCGCCATGAAGGGCAAGCCTCTCGAGAAGGCGAAGCATGCGATCAAGGATGCCGGCCTGCGCGTCGGCGAGGTGAGGCGCCGGTACGACGCCCGCGTTCCAGTCGATCACGTGATCTCGCAACAGCCCGCGAACGGCCGGATCCCCAAGGGTTCGATCGTCTCCCTCGTCGTGAGCGATGGACCCAAGCCGGTCCCGATCCCGGATGTTCGCGGGATGGCGCAGGACAAGGCCGTCCAGGTGCTCGGCGCGAAGGACTTCGAGGTCGTCATCGAGGAGGACTTCTCGAAGCAGGTCGCTCGCGGTGACGTCATCGCCACGGATCCCGCCGCAGGGACGGAACTCCAACCCGGGGGAACGATCGTCCTCACCGTGTCCATCGGGCCCGAGTACTTCGACTGCCCGAACTTCTTCGGGATGAGCGTGGACGAGGCGAGGGCTCTCGCCGAGCAGCATGGCCTCGAGCTCACCGCCCTGCCGGTCCCGGGAAGCAGCGGCAACAACGTCGTCAGCCAGATCCCGGGGGCAGGCACCCGGATCCGCTACGGCTCCACGGTCACCGTCTATCACGCGTGATCCTCGGCGCCCACGTCCGGCGCCGGCAGACTGGCATCGAGGGCGCGACCGAAGAGGCCCGGGCGCGAGGCGCCGACTGTCTACAGATCTTCATCTCGAACCCGCGGTCCTGGACCGGTCCCAGATACGACGAAGCGGAGATCGATCGGTTCCGTCTCGCGCTCGCCGACTCGGGCCTCCGACCGTGTGCTGCCCATCTCTCCTACGTGGGGAACGTCGCGTCGTGGGATCCGACGACGCTCAGGAGGACGCGTGAGCTGCTCGTCGAGACCGTCCACTCGTGCGACGCGCTCGGCGTGGACCTGCTGGTGGTGCACGCGGGCGCCGGCGGTCCCCAGGACCGCGGAGCCGCCCTGCGAGCCGCCGCGGAGAGCTTCCGGATCGCGGTGGACGAGGCCGAGAGTGTCCGTGTGCTGGCCGAGCTGATGGCGGGGACGAGGGGCGCGGTGGCATCGCTCCCCCGCGAAGCCGAGGAGTTGTGCACGGAGGTCGCCGACGATCGCCTCGGGCTCGTCCTCGACACCGCGCATCTGTTCGCCGCGGGCGTGCCGATCGATGAGCCCGCCGGGGTCACCGCCCTCGCCGAGGAGCTCCGTGGACGAGGGCTCGCCTCGAGGCTCGCCCTCGTCCACGCCAACGACTCGGTCTTCGAGCGCGGCGCCCGACGGGACCGTCACACGGACATCGGTGACGGGCTGATCGGCTCCGAGGGATGGCGAGCGCTGGTCAACGATCCGCTGATCGGCTCCGTCCCGTGGATGCTCGAAACACCCGGCGATGTCGACCGCCAGCGGGCCGACATCGCCAGCCTGCGCAGCCTCCGGGAGTCCTAGGGCTCCAGCTCCGCCCTCGGGCCCTCCTGGTAGGAGTAGCGCTCCTCCCCGAACGGCTCCGCGTGGGTGTGGTAGCCGCGCACCTCCCAGAACCCCCGCTTGTTCTCGTCGACGAACTCGAGGCCGGTCAGCCACTTCGCGCTCTTCCACGCGTACCGCTTCGGCACCACGAGCCGCAGCGGCCAGCCGTGCTCCGGCTCGAGATCCTGGCCACCGTTCGCCCACGCGACGAGGACGTCGTCGTCATCCATCGCCTGGAGCGAGAGGTTCGACGTGTAGCCGTACTCACAGTGCGTGATCACCCACTTCGCGTCGGGAGTCGGGTTCACGAGCTCCATCAGGGTGCGGAACGACACGCCGTGCCACGTGTTGTCGAGCGTCGTCCAGCCGGTCACGCAATGCATGTCAGCGGGCACGTCGACGTTCGGCAGCGCTCTGAGCTCCTGATACGAAAGTGTGACGGGGTTCTCGACCAACCCAGTGAGCTCGAGGTCCCAGTTCTGCCCGTCGAAGGGCGGGATCGGCCCGTAATGCAGGACCGGCCACGTCTTCACGAGCCGCTGGCCCGGCGGGATGCGCGCGGCGATCTCCGGCGGGTAGTTCTTCGAGAACAGCGCCATCAAGCCTCTCCCCTGTCGGTCGCGAGCGCGCGCCAGGCGTCCAGCGCGACCCCGATGCCGGCGTCGTCGACGTCGAGGTGCGTGACCATCCGGATCGCGCCGCCGGAGTGGGTCACGCCGACCCCGAGGGTCGCGAGCCGATCGATCGTGTCGAGCATCGACATCCCGGCGGCCTCGGTGTCGACGAAGACCATGTTCGTCTCCACCTGGTCGAGGTCCACGGTCCCGGGGAGCGCTTCGGCGACCCCCTCGGCGAGGCGGCGAGCTCGCTCGTGGTCCTCGTGCAGACGCTTCGGCCCTTCCTCGAGCGCGATCAGTCCGGCCGCCGCAACGATCCCTGCCTGACGCCAGGCGCCGCCGTACAGGATCTTCAGCCGCCGAGCCTCGCGCGCCATCTCCGCCGGGCCGCACAGGACCGAGCCGATCGGGGCGCCGAGCCCCTTCGAGAGGCAGAACATCACGGTGTCGACCTCGGCGGCGATCTCGGCCGCGTCGATCTCCGCGGCCGCTGCCGCGTTGAAGATCCGCGCCCCGTCGAGGTGGATCGGAACGCCCGGCGTCGTTCGCGACCTTCCGGACCGCGCGGAGCTCATCGATGGGCATCACGCGTCCGCCGGCGCCGCCGACGGTGTTCTCGACCGAGAGGAGGTCGATCACCTCGACGTCGTAGAACTCGTCCGGCTCCAAAAGTTGCGCGGCCTGCTCGGCATCGATCCAGCCGCGCGGCCCGGCGTCGACGGTCCGGTACGCGATCCCGGCCAGCGCGGCCGCGGTCATCACCTCGACGCTCGTGACGTGGAGCCCCGCCGCCGCCGCGACGAGATGGCCCGGACCCGAGAAGTGCAGCCGGAGCCCGATCTGGTTCGCCATCGTTCCGGTCGGGACGAAGGCGCCGGCCTCCTTGCCGAGGGCCTCCGCGCAGCGCTCCTGCAGCAGGTTCACGGTCGGGTCGTCGTCGTACCAGTCGTCCCCGACCTCCGCCTCGGCCATCGCCCGGCGCATCGCCTCGGACGGCTTGGTCACGGTGTCGGAGCGGAGATCGACCCGGAAGGAGCTCATGGCGTGCGAGTCTATCCGGCCCTCAGTACAGGAACATCGGCTTGCCGTCGACGTGGCGGATCTTCGGCCGGTACTCGTCCTCGTCGTAGAGGGCCTCCACGTCGACGCGCTTCACGCCCTGGCGGACGACCTCGATCGGCACGTTGGCGTACGTCCCGTTCCGGAGCGCCACGAGCCGGCCGCTCGTCCCTTCGAGCAGGAGATCCGCCGCCATCACCGCATAGTTCGTCGCGACCATCAGGTCGAGCGCGTCCGGCTGCCCCGACCGCATCAGGTAGCCGATCTGCTGGTAGATGATCCCCTCCCCCGTGATCTCCTTGAGGGCCTCGCCGGTCTGCGCACCGATCCCGCCGAGCTTGCGGTGGCCGTAGGCGTCCGCCGTGCCACCCATCACCATCTCGCCGCCGACGAAGTGGGCTCCTTCGGAGATCGTGGTCATCGCGTACCGGGACGGGTTCTTCCGCTTTGTCGTCCATCAGGAACTGGGCGAGCTTCTCGACGTCGAACGGCACCTCGCTGATGATCGCGCGGTCCATCGCGGACAGGTACGCGGACACGAGCGACGTCTCGCCGCTGTACCGGCCGAACACCTCGACGACCGCGAGCCGTTCGTGTGAGCCGGCGCTCGTGCGCAGCTGGTGGATGAAGATCACCGTCCGGGTGACCGCGGTCGAGAACCCGATGCAGTAGTCGGTGCCGTGGACGTCGTTGTCCATCGTCTTCGGGACCGCGACCACCGGCACACCTTCATCGTGCAGACGGAGGGCGAACGAGAGCGTGTCGTCCCCACCGATCGGGATCAGCGCGTCGATCCCGAGGTGATCCAGCACCTTCATCACGTGCGAGGTGTGGTCGCGAGCCTCGTGGTCGACGCGGCCCGCCTTCAGGAAGTCGGGCTCGTCGGACGTTCGGACCTTCGCCGGGTTCGTCCGCGAGGTGTGCAGGATCGTGCCGCCGGTCCGATCGATCGTCCGTACGGCGTCCGGGTCCAGCGAGAGCGTGTGTCTGCCGGCCGAATCCGGATCGGCGGGATCGACCTCCAGCAGCCCCGCCCAGCCTCGGCGGATCCCGACCATCTCGTGCCCGTCTCCGACAGCGCGAGTCGTCGCGGCCTTGATGCAGGCGTTCAGCCCCGGGACGTCTCCCCCGCCGGTGAGGATGCCGATGCGCACTGGTCGACCCTACAACCGGCCCTCGACTCCCTACCCGAAGAACACCTCGGCTTCGCGATACAGCTCGGGAGGGAGCAGGTTCCGCTGGGCGACGGCCTCCACGAGGGTCACGTCCCCGATGTCCTGGGCCTTCCTGGCGACCATCCGGCCCCAGCCGCCCGCGGCCGCCAGATCGGCGGCGGCGATCCCGAAGCGGGTCCCCAGGACCCTATCGAAGGCGACGGGTGAGCCTCCTCGTTGGAGATGCCCGAGGATGGTGACACGCGTCTGGAACCCGGTCCGCTTCTCGATCTCGGGGGCGAGGTGGTTCGCGAGACCACCCAGCCGAGGGAATCCGTTCTCATCGAGGGTCGGCTCCCCGAGGTCGAGGGTCCCCTCCTTGGGGACGGCGCCTTCCGCGACGACGACGATGGAGAAGGAGCTCCGGCTCGCGTGCCGATGACGGAGACGGTCACATCCCGCGTCGAGATCGAACGGTTGCTCGGGGATCAAGATCGCGTCCGCTCCGCCTGCCATGCCGGCGTACACGGCGATCCAACCTGCATTCCGCCCCATCACCTCGACGAGCATCACGCGATCGTGGCTCTCGGCGGTCGAGTGCAGGCGGTCGATCGCATCGGTCGCAACCTGCACGGCGGTGTGGAAGCCCACGGTGACGTCGGTGCCGCCGAGGTCGTTGTCGATCGTCTTCGGGATCCCGACGACCTTCACCCCTTCCTCCGCGAGGCGCGCCGCTGCACCGAGCGTCCCTTCGCCGCCGATCGCGACGAGGCCGTCCAGGTCGTGTCGCTCGAGCGTCGCGGTGACCTTCTCCCGGCCATCATCGAACCGATAGGGGTTCGCCCCGGACGATCCGAGGATCGTTCCGCCGCGAGGGAGGATGCCGGTGGTTTCGGCGATCCCCAGCGGCTGGGTCGCATCGTCGAGGAGTCCGCGCCAGCCGTCCTGGAAGCCGACGAACTCCATCCCGTGGGCACGGACCCCGCGGCGAACGACCGCGCGGATCACCGCGTTCAGTCCGGGACAATCGCCGCCGCCTGTCAGGACGCCGAGACGCATGTCGTGACACTACCGAACGGCTGTCGCGTACCCGCTCGATAAGATGTCGTTCGATGCTCGCGATCAACGGGTTCCTCGAGTGGTTCTTCATCGGGCTGCTGTCGTTCCTGGTCGTCGCGGTCACCCTCTTCGGCCTCTTCACGGCGATCCAGCTCTTCCGGAACCCCGGTCGAGCGCCGCGTCCTCGGGGCTAGGACTCCTCGTCCATCTGGAGGTCGGCGACCACCATCAGGTGGTCGGAGACCGTGCCGCCGGCGGTCCAGACGCGGAGCGGCTGGACCGCCGTTCCCGCGAACAGATAGTCGATCCTCGCCGTCGGCGCGTGCGATGGGAACGTGAAGCCATCGCCCTCGCCGACGGCCTCCCAGCAGTCCGTGGCCCGACCGGCGAGCGTCCTCGGACCTGGATCGCCCGGGAGCGCGTTGAGGTCGCTCCCGATGACGAAGCGTCCCGTCGATGCCTCGAGGTGCTCGAGGAGCTCGGCGACATGGTGCCCGCGTTCGGGTCCCGTCAAGCCGAGGTGGACGGACATCACGAGGAACCGCTCGTCGACGTCGACGAGCAGCACGCCTCGCGGGTGCAGGAACGAACCGTGGGAGAACCGGTGGAAACGGGTGTGGACGATCGTGGCCAGGCCGCCGCGGACCAGGATCGCGTTCTCGACCCGGCGGCGCGCGAACGCTCCGCGGGTCGGCGCACACGACCATCCCGAGGGTCGCACCGAGCGCTCGAAGGCGCCCACGTGGCCCGGACTCCTGGAGCATCAGGACGTCCACACGTTCACCACGAACGGCGCGAGCCACGGCCTCGACCCCGGCTCGGAGGCCGTGAACGTTCCACGTGGCGACCCGGATCTGGGGGCTCACGAAGTCACGATCGCCGTACCTGCCTCGCCTCGGAGGATCATCGTGGCGTCCTCGAGCTCGCCGATCATCACCCGGCGCCCGCCTGACTCGAGGAAGTCGATCGCGGCCTGGATCTTCGGCCCCATCGAGCCGGCGCCGAACTCCCCGCGCTTGAGCAGCGCCGCGGCTTCCTCGACGGTCATCCGGTCGATCTCTTCGGGGTAGAGGGTGCCGAACCCACGTTGCACCTTCTTCACGTCGGTGAGGATCAGGAGCGTGCCGGCCTTGACCTCGGCGGCGAGGATCGCGGCGGCGAGGTCCTTGTCCACGACCCCTTCCTTGCCGATCAACCGGGGGCCCTTCTCGATCACGGGCACGCCGCCGCCACCGCCGGCGATCACGATCACGCCGTCGGCGACCAGGTTCTTGAGCACCGGTGTCTCGACGATCGAATACGGCCGGGGCGAGGGCACGACACGGCGCCACCCCCCGTGCGGATCCTCCTTCGTCACCCAGCCGCGTTCCTCCTCGAGCTTCCGTGCCTGGGCGGCCGTGTAGAAGGGGCCGATGAACTTCGTGGGCTTGCGGAAGGCGGGGTCGTTCGGTCGCACCCTGGTCAGCGTGAGCACCGTGGCCACCGGCCGCTCCATCCCTCGTTCGAAGAAGACGTCTCCGATCGTGACCTGCAGCAGGTAGCCGATCAGGCCTTGGCTCTCGGCGCCGCAGACGTCGAGCGGCATCGGGGAGACCGTCTTCGCGGCCGCCTCCTGCTGGATGAGGATCCGGCCCACCTGCGGGCCGTTGCCGTGGGTGACCACGACCTCCCAGCCATCGGCCGCGATGTCGGCGATCCGCTCCGCCGCGGCGCGGGCGGCCCGGTACATCTCCTCGAAGGTGTCGTCCGCGCCGCGGCGGAGCAGCGCGTTGCCGCCGAGCGCGACGACGACGCGTTCCATGTTCGGGCGGCTCCCTTCACCGGTCCGTTCGGCCGACGCCCGCTACGAGAGCACGGGCTTCAGCACATCGAGCAGCTGCGGCGAATCCGGAAGCACCTCCAGGTCGTAGCGCACCCGGACCGCGGGCTTGCTGATGTCGATCACGTGGCGAAGATCGATCGGCGTCCCGATGACGACGAGGTCGACATCGGCGGCGTCGATGATCTTCGCCATCTCGTCGAGCTGCCCCTGGCTGTAGCCCATCGCGGGCAGGACGGCCCCGACGTCGTACTTCTCGAACGTCTCGGCGATCGTCCCCACGGCCCACGGCCGCGGATCCACGATCTCGGCCGCCCCCGATCGCTCCGCAGCCACCACGCCGGCGCCGATCTTCATCTCGCCGTGCGTGAGGGTGGGGCCGTCCTCGATCACGAGCACCCGCTTGCCGGCGATGGCATCGGGATCGTCGACCGTCACCTTGGAGTTCGCTTTCACGACCGTCGCCATCGGGTTCGTGTCCGCGATCGTCGCTTCCAGCTGTGCGACCTGCTCGGGTGTGGACGAATCCATCTTGTTGATCAGGACCACGTCGGCGCGGCGGAGGTTCGCCTCGCCGGGGTGGTACCTCGTCTCGTGGCCGACCCGCAACGGGTCGACGAGCGCGATGTGCACGTCCGGGAGGTAGAACGGGAGGTCGTTGTTCCCCCCGTCCCAGAGGAGCACATCACCCTCGGCCTGCGCCTGCTCGAGGATCGCGGCGTAGTCGACGCCGGCGTAGATCACGGTCCCACTCGTGATGTGCGGCTCGTACTCCTCGCGTTCCTCGATCGTGCAGTGATGCCGGTCGAGGTCCTCGAGCTCCGCGAACCGTTGCACACGCTGGGCGGTGAGATCGCCGTACGGCATCGGGTGTCGGACGGCGACGACCTTCTTCCCCGCGTCTTTCAGCGTCGCGGCGACTGCGCGGGTCGTCTGGGACTTCCCGACGCCGGTCCGTACGGCCGTGACGGCCACGGTGGGGATGTCCGGCTTGAGCATCGTGGCGTCGGGCCCCAGCAACAGGAAGTTCGCGCCGGCCGCGAGCGCCTCACTCGCCTTGTGCATCACGTACTCGTGTGAGACGTCGGAATAGGCGAACACCACGTCGTCCACATCCTGCTGACGGATCAGACGCGGGAGCTCGTCCTCCTCGTAGATCCTGATGCCGTCGGGATAGCGATCTCCGGCGAGCGCGGCGGGATACGTCCGGTCGTCGATGTACGGGATCTGTGTCGCGGTGAACGCGACGACCTCGGTCTCCGGGTCGTCTCGGAAGACGACATTGAAGTTGTGGAAGTCGCGGCCTGCGGCTCCCATGATCAGGACACGACGCGGCATGGCCAGAGTCCTTTCAGGAGAGGGTCCTTTCAGGAAAGAGTGGTGTGATGCGCGGGCAGGAGCTGAGAGCGCCCGCTCTTCGGTAGCGACTGTAGCCCACCGGCGGCCGAGACGACCGCAGGGTGCCGCTGACCTAGACTCCTCTCCTTCGTGGCGAAGGAACGATCACGCGGCAGCTCGGCGGTGAGGAGCGTCCTCGCCGACGTGCGGACGTCGTTCACGGCGCTCGGGAGCTCGTTCCGATCGCCCGACATCGCGAAGGCGCTGGCCGCCTACCTCGCGTTCACGATCACGGAATGGGCGGCGTTCATCGCATTGATCGTGTACGCCTACCAGGACGGCGGCAGCGTGATGGTCGGCCTCGTGAGCCTCCTCCAGCTGATCCCCGCCGCGATCCTCGCGCCGATCGGCTCTGTGCTCGGGGATCGGCATCGTCGCGAGCGCGTCCTGTTCTTCGCGTATGCCTCGCTCGCCACGACGACGGCGCTGGCGGCTCTGGCACTGCTCACCGAAGCGCCGGCTCCCCTCGTCTACATCGCAGGTACCTCGGCCGGCTGGATGATCACGTTCGTCCGTCCCACGCACGCCTCCCTCCTTCCCCGACTGGCTCGCACACCCGAGGAGCTCTCGAGCGCCTACGCGGCCAGCGGCCTCCTGGAGAGCTTCAGCATCCTGCTGGGTCCGCTCCTCGCGGGAGGACTGATGGGTCTGGCGCCCGATCCCCTTTCGGGTCCCGGTGTGGTGGATGCCACCCTCGCCGTGATGCTGCTCCTCGGCACCGTGAGCGTCGCGTCCATCCGAGTGCGCACCGAGCCCGCTCACGACGGTGGGACCTCCGGCGTCCGAGTCGTCGCAGCCGAGGCCGCGGAGGGCATCCGTGCGGTTGCGCGCGACCGCCGATCGCTCCTCCTGGTCGCGACGATGGGGCTCGCGATGGTCCAGCTCGGGTTCGTCGATGTGTTGATCGTGATCCTGGCTTTCGACTTCGCCGGCACCGGCGACGCGGGCGTCGGCTACCTGACCGCCTCGATCGGGGTCGGCGCGGTCATCGGAGCCGCATTCGCGGTCGGCCTCGCGGCTCGATGGCGGTCGTCGCGCTCGTTCCGGTGGGGAGTGACCTGGAGCGGGCTCTCGGTCGCCGGCATCGCCGCTCAACCCTCCTTGGCCGGAGTCTTCCTGGCGGTCAGCGGTGCGGGCGGTGCGCTCGCCGACGTCAACGGGCGCATGATGCTGCAGCGCCTGATCCCGGACAAGCAGCTCTCGAGGGCGTTCGGCGTCCTGGAATCGCTGTACATGGCCGGAGAAGGGATCGGGTCCTTCCTCGCATCGATCCTCGTGGTGGCGCTCGGGCCTCGGTGGACCCTGGTGATCGCAGGCGTGCTCCTTCCGACGGCGGCCTTGCTGGGTCGTCGTGCCCTCATCGCGCTCGACGTCGGAGTCCGGATCCCTTCGGAGGAGATGGCGCTCCTACGCTCGACGCGACTCTTCGCGCCGCTGCCGACGCCGATGCTCGAGCGTCTCGCGAGGAACCTCATCCCGATGCAGGTGCCCGAAGGAACGGTCGTGATCCGGCAGGGCGAGGTCGGCGACCGCTACTACGCGATCGTCGAAGGCGAAGTGGAGGTCCTCGAGAGCGAGCGCCGTGTCACGACGCTCGGCCCGGGCGGATCGTTCGGTGAGATCGCGCTCCTCCGCGACGTTCCGAGGACCGCGACCGTCGTCGCCACGACCGCGAGCAGGCTCGTGGCACTCGACCGCGACGAATTCCTCCGCGCGATCACCGGCCACGAGGCCGCATCCGACGCTGCCCACGGAGTGGCAACGGAGCGACTGGACGAGCTGGAGTCGCGCAGGGACGGCTAGCGAAGACTGCCTAGAGACGTCCAGCCGTCGGCCTCGACACGGCCGAACGGCCGCCCGAAGTGCGAAACGCCCAAGGCCCATCCCTTCATGAGCGCCGCTTCGATGATCCTTGCTCGCTCCCGGGACGCGACCTCCGGGTCCTCGTCGTGGTTGGAGCGGGCCTGCGGGCGGCTGATCTGTGGCGTCGTGTGAAGGAGATCGCCGGTGAGCACCAGGGTGTCATCGCCATCGTCGATCCGAACGACGCGATGCCCTGGCGTGTGACCAGGTGCATGGAGCAGGGAGAGGCCCTGTCCGACGTCATGATCACCTTCTTCGAGGTCGAGGAGGCCAACGTCCTCCACGATCGACATGGCGAAGCGGCCGGTGAAGTCATCAGGCGTTCGATGGGTCGCGAAGAACGACCAGTCCTCCGGATGGACGTGGTAGCGGGCATTCGGGAACCGGGGGGTGCCGTCGGCGTGACAGACCGCGCCCGAGTGGTCGGCGTGGAGATGCGTCAACACGACGTTGCTGACGTCCTCGGGGGCAACACGCATCGTCCGTAGCTCGTCGTCGATCCGGCCGGTCACGTCGAATGGCGGGCGGCCGAGATGACCGATCCCCGTGTCGACGAGAGCGATCCCGTCCGGATGGCGTACCAGGAAGGCATGGACATGCCACGCCCAGCTCGTGGGGTCGTCGTCAGGGAAAGCCCACGGGTACCGGTCCCGCTCGGCGTTCCAATCCACGTCGACGCCGGGCATCTCATCGTCGAGCGGCAAGGGCGCCCAGCCGTCGCACAGGGGCACGACCTCGAACGACCCGAGCGTGAACGGCTCGTGCGGCACGCAGCGAGCCTATCGGGGACTCAGGACTCGATGTCCCCGGGCTCGTCGACGTCGAGCAGCGTCCGTCGTTCCGGGTCGAGGGCCGTCCAGGTCGGTTCGTCGATCACGACGCTCGTCACCGCCGCGAGAAGATCCCGCAAGCTCCGGCGGCCGGCCCGAAGGAGCACAGCCACCGCCTCGGCCGCCGGAGCGCTTCGGAGCACACACGGGAGCGGCTTCTCGTCGCCCTGGTCCGCGAGCGAGACGGCGACCACACCCGTCTCCAGGGCGGCCCGGAGCATCTCCAGGAGGACGGCGGGCTGGAGATCCGGCATGTCGCCCCCCGCGAGGACGATCCATCGCGCGTCGGCGACCTCCAGTCCTGCCGCCAGGCCGCGGAGCGGTCCCTCGCCCTGCACGGCGTCCCGCGCGAAGGTGACCGAGGCCCCCGCCGGCATCGGCGGCTCCTCCGCGTCGGGGGCCAGCACCACGACCACGCGATCGCAGACCTCGAGCAGCGCTGAGATCGGATGGTGCAGGAGCGGGCGGCCCCGATATCCCTCGACGAGCTTGTCGCGACCGAACCGCTCGGATCGTCCTCCGGCGAGCACGATCCCGACGACGTCGCTACCGTCCCCGGCCGTCGCGTTTCCCTCGGCTCTGCACGTAGGCGAACCCGAAGCGTCCTTTGATACAGAGATGGCCGCTCGTGACCGAATGGTCCTCCGGCGACGAGACCTTCACGATCTCGTTGTCCTGGACGTGGACCTCGAGCTCGCAACCCACGCCGCAGTACGGACAGATCGTGTTCGTAACGGTCTGCGCGTCCTCGTCCCAGGTCCCGGCGGCGCGCATGTCGTGCTCGGACTTGAACATCAGCGCACCCGTCGGGCAGACCCCGATGCAGTTCCCGCAGTAGACGCACGCCGACTCGTCCAACGGCACCGCGAACTCCGTGGAGATCCTCGCGTCGAACCCGCGTCCCGCGACCGCGATCGCGAACGTGTTCTGCGCGTCCACCCCGCAGGCTTCGACGCACTTGTAGCAGAGCACGCACCGTTCGTAATCGCGGACGTACAGGTCGTTGTCGACCTTGACCGGCTGCGCCACGGTCTCCGCCACCGCGGGGTCCGGGTCGTGATGGTGACCGGCCCACCGCTCGTCGCGTTCCCCGGCCGCCATGGGCTCCATCTCGGCTCCGAATCGTGACGGATCGGCGTCGTACTCCCCCATCCAACGGAGCCAATCGGAGCTCGCGAGCGTCGTGTCGACGCTCGAGGCGAGGAACTCCATCACGAGCTTCCGCGAGTGCCGCACTCGCTCGGTGTCCGTCGCGACCTTCATCCCGGACTCGACCCGCCGGGAGCAGGCCGGCACGAGCACCCGCGATCCCTCGACCTCCACGACGCACACCCGGCAGGCGTTGATCGGCGTGAGGTTGCCCGCGTAGCACATCGTGGGCGTGTCCACTCCCTCGGCTCGGCATGCGTCCAGGATCGTCACGTCGTCGGGGACGCGGACGGTTCGCCCGTCGATCTCGACGTCGACCAGCGGACGGGGTGGGTCGAGCGGGACGGCCTGACTCACGCGGCACCTCCGTCGAAGACACCCAGTCGTGAGATCGCCGACTGCACGGCGCTGGCGGCCGTCTGCCCGAGCCCGCAGATCGAGGCGTCCCGCATCACTCGGGCGACCTCGTCGATCAGGGCGAGCTCGTCCTGTCGGGAGCCGATCGTCGTCCCCGAAACGAGCCGGTGCAGGGCCTCTTCCTGCCGGACGGTTCCCACCCGGCAGGGCACGCACTGCCCGCAGCTCTCGTCGCGGAAGAACCTGGCGATGCGGAGGCACAGGTCCACCAGATCGGCGCTCTCGTCGAAGACCATGATCACGCCGGAGCCGAGCGTGTAGCCACCCTCCCTCGCGTCCTCGAACGTGAGCTTCGCGTCGAGCATGTCCGGCCCGACGAAACCGCCCGCCGCGCCGCCGAGCAGGACGGCCTTGATGGCTGCTCCCCCGCGAACGCCGCCCGCGAGCTCGATCAGCTCCCGAAGGGTCGCCCCGTGCTCGATCTCGTAGACACCCGGCCGTTCCACGTGGCCGGAGAGGCAGAAGAGCCGTGGCCCCGTGGAGCCCTCGGTCCCGATCGCGGCATACGCCTCCGCGCCGACGCGGAGCACCTCCAGCACGTTGATCAGCGTCTCGACGTTGTTGATCGCCGTGGGCTTGCCGAACACCCCGTGCGTCACGGGGAACGGAGGCTTGTTGCGGGGCTCCCCGCGCTTCCCCTCGATCGAGTTGAACAGTGCGGTCTCCTCGCCGCAGATGTAGGCACCCGCCCCGCGACGGAGCTCGACGTCGAACGAGAACCCGTGGCCCATGACGTCCTCGCCGAGCATGCCGTGATGCCTCGCCTGCCGGATCGCGTGCTCGAGATGCTCGGTCGCCAGCGGGTATTCGCCACGGATGTAGAGGAACCCCCTCTCCGCGCCGCACGCGAAGCCCGCGACCGTGAGGGCCTCGATCACGGCGAACGGGTCCTGCTCCATCACGACGCGGTCCTTGAACGTCCCGGGTTCGGATTCATCGGCGTTGCAGATCACGTAGTGGGGTCGGACGGGCTGCGTGGCGACTGCCTGCCACTTCACTCCGGTCGGGAACGCGGCGCCGCCGCGTCCCAGGAGCTTCGCATCGGTCACCGCGGTGATCACGGCCTCCGCTCCCATCTCGTGGGCCGCGCGGAGCGCTTCGTAGCCACCGTGCGCCCGGTAGTCGTCGATCGACACGGGGTCGACGACTCCGGCCCGGCGGAGGAGCCGCAGACCCTCCCGGCCGGCACTGTCCGCGGTCTGGGGTGCGCCGACCCCCCCGGCGCACACGACGTCGGAGTCGGGCGCGACGATCGCATCGACGGTCGCCCGGGTCGCCTCGCCGAGCGCCACCTCCACACGTCCGGCGCGCTGCGCGAAGACGGCCGGCGCCTGCTCGCACATCCCGAGGCATGGCGATCGGACCCAGGTCCAGCCGCCCGCGTCGGCGCCCGCCGGCGCGGCGTCGCGCTCCAGTTGCTCGCAGAGCGCCAGGCCGCCCGCGCCGCGGCACGCCAGGTCGTCGCAGACATGGACGACGTTGGCCGGTCGCTCCTCGACGCTGAACATGGCGTAGAACGTCGCCACGCCGTAGGCATCGGCCGGCGGCACCGACAACCGCTGGGATACGTAGTTGAGACCGCCACGGCTGATCCACCCCACGCCCGCCTGCAGCGCGTGCAGCGCTGGGAGCAAGAGGTGGCGCTGGTCGCGCGCCTCGCGTCCGCCTCGCACGATCCGGAGGTCTCGTTCCGAGCGCTCGAGACCGCCCTCCCACCCCGTCTCCGGGAGTCCCAGGAACCCGTCGACCGCGGACCGCTCGGCATCCGATGGCGCGGCGTCCATCAGATGGAGGTCCACACGGCTCCTCTCACTCGCCCGCCGCCGCGATCGCCGCCGGAAGCTTCTCCACCTGCACGGCGGTGGCCTTGAACTCCGCCGTGCCGGACTTCGGGTCCCACGCGTCGATCGTGAGGTTGTTCACGTCCACCTCGTCGGGCGAATGCAGCGTCATGAACAGGAGCCCCGGCCGCAGACCGAGCGCGAGGCGGATCGGCGCCTCGACCGCGCCACGACGGGACACGATCCGGACCCGCTCACCCTCCGCCAGCGCCAGCCGCTCGGCATCCTCCGGCGACATGTCCAGCGTCTCCTCCCGCCGGAGCGGGGACGTGTAGCCGCCGGTCTGCACACCGGTGTTGTACGAATCGAGGCGTCGCCCGGTCGTGAGCCGGAACGGGTACTCCTCGTCGAGCTCGTCGACCGGCGGTTCGTAGAGCACCACGGAGAACGGCGCCTTCATCCCCTGTTCCCCGGGGTCCTCGGCCCACAGGCGGGCATGGAGGAACTTCGTCCCCGGGTGCGACTCGTCGGGACAGGGCCATTGGATCCCACCGAGCTCCTCGAGGCGCTCCCACGACATCCCCGCGTGCATCGGGGAGAGCGTGCGGACCTCCTCCCACACGTCGTGCGCGGAAGGATGACCCCAGTCGTGTCCCAGGCGCTTCGCGATCTCAGCGATGATCCAGATGTCGTCCTTCGCGTTGCCGGGAGGCTTCAGCGCCGGCCGCACCCGCTGCACGCGGCGTTCGCTGTTCGTCACGGTGCCTTCCGATTCGAAGGCGGAATTCGCGGCGGGCAACACGACGTCCGCCATCTTCGCGGTCTGCGTCATGAAGATGTCCTGCACGATGAGGATGTCGAGGTTGGCCAGGAGCTTGTGGGTCTTCTGGTTGTCGGCCTCGGACACGGCGGGGTTCTCCCCGATCACGTAGAGCGCGGTCAGTTCGCCCTCTTCCATCGCCTCGAACATCTGCGAGAGGTGCCAGCCCCGCTTCGGCAGGATCGTGACACCCCATTCCTGCTCGAAGCGTTGACGGCCGGCGACGTCCGTCTCGATGTCCTGGAATCCGCAGAGCTTGTTCGGGATCGCGCCCATGTCGCCCCCGCCCTGCACGTTGTTCTGACCACGGAGGGGGTTCAGGCCGGAGCCGTACCGCCCGACGTGTCCGGTCAGCAATCCCAGGTTGATCAGCGCGAGGACGTTGTCGGCCGCGTTGTGGTGCTCCGTGATCCCGAGGGTCCAGCAGATCATCGCGCGATCGGCCTTCGCGTACGCGTGCGCGACCTCGCGGATCACCTCTGCGGGGAGCCCGGTCACCTCCGCGCCGCGTTCCAACGTCCAATCCATCACGGAGGCCGCGTAGTCCTCGAATCTCGTCGTGGCGAGCTCGATGAACGCACGGTGGTGCAGGTCGCTCACGATGATCTCGCGCGCCATCGTGTTGGAGAGCGCGATGTCGGTGCCGACGTCGAGACCGAGCCACAGGTCGCCCCATTCCGCAGACTCGGTTCGCCGAGGGTCGACGACGATCAAGCGCATCCCGTCATGGATCCCCTTCAGGACGTGGTGGAAGAAGATCGGGTGGGCGGCGCGCGCGTTGGAACCCCACAGCAGCATGAGGTCGGTGTGCTCCGCCTCTTCGTATGAGCTGGTGCCGCCTCCGGCGCCGAAGACCGTGGCCAGACCGACCACGCTGGGCGCGTGTCAGGTGCGGTTGCAGCTGTCGATGTTGTTGCTGCCGAGGGCCTGACGGATGAACTTCGCCGCGGCGAAATTCATCTCGTTCGTGGCCTTCGAGCAGCTGAACAGGCCGACCCCTTTGCCGCCGTGGCGGTCCGTGGCGGCGCGCAGCCCCTCGGCGGCCCGATCGAGGGCCTCCTCCCAGGTCGCGACGCGCAGCTCGCCGTCCTCGCGCACCATCGGCTCGGTGAGTCGGGTGAGCCCGTTCGGCATCCCGCTCCTTCCTCCGTTCATTGGCCTCGACCGGATGTCGCGGCCGCCCGGGGATTCTAAGGCGCCATGTCCGAGCCGGTGTGGGGGCAGCGCCTTCCAGGGTCTACCGTTGGGGCCCAAGATGATCGAAGAGGAGGATCGAACAGGATGATCGAACAGGCGCCGGGCGGGAGTCGGTGAGCGTGTTCGACCGTCTCCGGGGCACCACCGGTTCGCGGATCTCTCCCCATCCCGGCCCCGTCGGAGCCGAACAGGACGCCGGGAGCAGCAAGTCAGGCGCGCTGCGGGCCGCGATCTTCGGCTTGAACGACGGCCTCGTGTCGAACCTCTCGTTGATCTTCGGCGTGGCGGGGTCCGGGGTCCGATCGCGACATCGTGGTCATCGCCGGGATCGCCGGACTCCTCGCGGGGGCGTTCTCGATGGCGGCGGGCGAATACGTCTCGATGAAGGTCCAGCGCGAGGTCTTCGAGCAGCTGATCCACAAGGAAGCGCACGAGATCGCGACCATGCCCGAGGAGGAGGAGCGGGAGCTCGCCGGGATCTTCGAGGCCAAGGGCATCGCGCCGGAGATGGCCGCCTCGATCGCGGCCGACGTGATGAAGGATCCGCAGATCGCCCTCGAGACCCATGCGCGCGAGGAGCTCGGGATCGATATGCGGGCGGGGCTCGGCTCGCCCTGGGCCGCGGCAGCCTCCTCGTTCGTGATGTTCGCGATCGGGGCCGCCATCCCGCTCCTGCCGTTCCTGTTCACCGCGGGAGACTCGGCCGTGGTCGTCTCCGCCGTGCTGTCGGGTGTGACCCTGTTCGCGGTAGGGGCCGCGATGACCGTGCTCACCGGCCGAGGTGCCCTGCTCTCGGGAGCGCGGATGCTCGGGATCGGTGCCGCTGCGGCCGCGATCACCTACGGCGTCGGGGCCCTCCTCGGGGTCGCCGTCTCCTAAGCCTCCGTCCGTACGCGTTCGGGGTGCGTGTAGACGTTCAGGCGCTCGTCGCGGACGAAGCCGACCAGCGTCATCCCGAACCGCTCGCCTGCCTCGACGGCGAGCGACGACGGAGCGCTCACCGCGCTCACGATCGGGATGCCCGCCACGGCCGCCTTCTGCACGATCTCGAACGAGAGCCGGCCGCTGACCTGGAGGACGTGGTCCGCGAGCGGCACGCGGCCGGCCAGGACCTGCTCCCCGATGATCTTGTCGACGGCGTTGTGACGGCCGACGTCCTCGCGGACGGACACGAGGCCCCCGTCCGCGGAGAAGAGCCCCGCCGCGTGCAGACCGCCCGTTCGCTCGAAGACCTTCTGCGCTTTCCGGAGGGCGGCCGGGAGCGCGAGGAGCGTCTCGCCGGCCACCTCGGTGCCCGTCGCGACGGGAGCGCATCTCACCTCGATGTCGTCCAACGCCGCCTTCCCACAGACCCCGCACGAGGACGTGGCGTAGAAGTTCCGTTTCAGCCGGTCGAAGTCGAACGGACGGTTGAGCGTGACCGACACGATGTTGTACTGCTGCTCCTCGCCGGGGAGGGTGTCGCAGTACGCGACCCGGCTCACGTCGCTCGGGACGATCAGGCCCTCGGTGAAGAGGAATCCCACCGCGAGCTCGAAGTCCCCGCCCGGCGTCCTCATCGTGACGGCCACCGATCGCTGCTCCTGCCCCGGACCCTGCACCCGGATCTCGAGCGGCTCTTCCGCGGCCAGCGTGTCCGTCCGCTCGGACCGGATGCCGTCGTTCAGCGCGACGACGTGCACGCTCGAGGTGTTCCGGCGGAGGGGCTGCGCAGCGGTGGCCATCGCTACGATTATCGTCGTTCTCAAGAGCTGGGGCGCCGCTCAGTGGGAGACGGCGGCGGCGGCGATCTCGGAGACCAGCTCCCGCTTCCAGAAGCGCTCCAGGGCGAACGGCGCGATCAGGTCCGGCACCTGGTTGTCGTTGACCAGGTCGGCCATCGTGACGCCGACGATCGGCGTGGCCTTGAACCCGTAGGTCCCCCAGCCGCCGTCGATCAGGAACCCCTCGACGTCGGTGAGCCCCATGATCGGCGAGTAGTCGGGCGTCACGTCGCACAGCCCACCCCACGCTCGCATCAATTTCACCCGCCCGAGCATCGGCAGGAGCTCGAGTGAATGCGCGGCCGTGACCTCGAGGAAATCCAGCGTGGAGTCCTGCGAGTACGACGTGTAGGGCTCGATCTCGGAGCCGATCAGCACCTCGCCTCGGTCGGTCTGCGAGATGTACACGTGCAAGGTGGCCGAGACGAGGATCACGTCCAGGAACGGCTTCAACGCCTCGGTCACGAATGCCTGCAGGGGATGCGTGACGATCGGCGTCTCCACACCGGCCATCCGGCAGACCTCGCTCGTCCAGCCCGCGACGGCGGAGATCACGGTGCCGGTCGCGATCTCCCCTCGGTTGGTTCGCACGCCGGTGATCCGGCCGCCCCTGACGTTCACTCCGGTCACCTCGGTGCCCTGGTGGATGTGCACGCCCATCCGGTCGGCCATCCGCGCGTACGCCCACACGACGGCGTCGTGGCGGATCACGCCGCCGGGCGGGTGATAGAGGGCGGCCATGATCGGGAAATCGGGATGGTTCGAGAGGTCGAGCTCCGGACAGAGCTTCGCGATCTCGTCCGGATAGATCACGCGCGAGTCGACGCCCAGGAGCCGGTTCACCTCCGCTCGCTCGTGCGCCACGATCACAGCGCGCTCGGCGTGCGCGAGGGTCAGGTGACCCTGCTGCGACAGCAGGAGGTTGTAGTCGAGCTCCTGCGCGAGCTGTTCGTAGAGCCTGAGCGCCTCCTTGTAGAACGCCACGCCCTCCGGCGTTCGATAGTTCGCGCGGACGATCGTGGTGTTGCGGCCGGAGCCTCCGGCACCCATGTAGCTCTTGTCGAGGACGGCGACGTCGCGGATACCTCGTTTGGCGAGCTCGTACGCGATCGCGAGCCCGTGCGCGCCGCCGCCGACGATCACGACGTCGTAGGAGTCCTTCAGCTCGTGATGGCGCCACATCCGCCAGGGCCGGAAATATCGGATCGGGTGCATCAGCTCCAGCCCTCCGCTCTCAGTGCCTGCCACCCCACCGGCGCGCCGCCGAGCCCGGCGACCACGGACGAGAGCGACTCCGAAACATAGCGCGCGTATTCCGTGGCCACGTAGATCTCCCACACGGGGACGGTGAGGTCGCGGCGGACGATCAGCGCGCGAACGTCCACGATCGGCGCGCCGGTCGCCTCACCGGGAGCCAGGGTCGTCGGATCCCACGCCGTGGTCCGCTCCCACACCGCGGGCACCTCGGGGCCGGCAAGCGCGAACCCGGCGAACAGATGGGTCACGTCCGTCACCATCGCGCCGAGCCCCGTCGCCGGTTCGACCGCGCGGATCAAGCGAGCTTCTGCGTCCGGTGCTCCGAACACCACGGCCCAGTCCGCCGAGATCCGGGCGAGGACGGTGGCCGGCGGGAGCGGGAGCACTTGTGGGAGGCGGCCACGGAGATCGACCTTGGCTCGCGCGGTGACATCCGCGATCGCCACGCGATCGCGGATGGCAGCCCGCTCGGCCGCGTCGTCCCCGTAGGAGGCCGGGATCTCCCACCCAGCCTCTTCCACGAACACCGCTCCGCGGCGCGAAGCCAGTCGCGCCGCCGGCGAGCGCCTGATCGCCGTCCTCACGAGCGCAGCCTCCGGCCGTGGGGGTCGTAGAAGGGAGCGGTATGCACCGTGGCGAACGTGTGGCTCCCCCCGAACTGGATCTCGAAGCTGCTGCCGTCCGAGGCAAGATCCGCCGGGACCCACGCGAGACCGATCACGCTTCCCGCCGCGGCGCTCCGTCTCGCCGAGGTCACCCGGCCGACCCAGGCATCGTCGCGCACGACCGAGGCCCCCTCGGGAGGAAGCCACTCGTCAGGGGCCGTGAAGCCCACCAGTCGCTCGTGGGGCCCCCGTTCCTTCAGGTCCCGCAGCGCCCGAAGGCCGAGGAAATCGTCCTTGTCCTGCTTCACCATCCAGCCGAGCCCGACCTCGAACGGATCCGACTCGGCGTCGGTGTCCTGCCCCACGAGGATGTGCTGCTTCTCCAGACGAAGGATCCGCTGGGCCTCGAGACCGAACGCGGCGATCCCGCCGGTCGCCCCCGCCTCCATGATCGCGTCCCAGAGGTGCTCGCCGTATGCCGAAGGGAAATGGATCTCGTAGCCCATCTCGCCCACGAAGCCGATCCGCAGCACCAGCGAGGGCACCCCGGCGACGTCCATCTTGGTCGACGACATGTAGGGCATCGCGTCCCCCGAGACGTCCGCGTCGGTGAGCGCCGCCATCACGCTCCTCGCCCCCGGCCCGGCCAGGTTGACCGCTCCGAACGCGCCGGTGACGTTCAACACCCGCGTATCGAGTTGCCAGTCGGCGTTCCACCACGTGATCCACCGCTCCAGTGCCGCCGTGTTCCCCGTCGTCACCGTCACGAAGAACTCGTCGTCCGCGAGCCGCACGACGGCGCCGTCGTCGAGGATCACCCCTTCGTCGTTGAGCATCGCGCCGTATCGGATCCGCCCCACGGCGAGGTCCGAGAAGCGACAGGGATACAGGCGTTCCAGGAGATCGACCGACTGCGGGCCCTTGACTCGGAACTTGCCCAGGCTGCTCACGTCGATCAGACCGACCCGGTTCCGTACCGCATCGACCTCGTCCTCCGGTGTCGTGTAGTGGCGCGGCCTGCGCCAGTCTCCCGCCCACATGAACTCTGCCCCGGCCGCCACGTGCCGGTCGTGCATCGTCGTCTGCTTCCTCGGAGTCAGGCGGTTCCCGGCGAGGGTCCCCATCTCGACGGGGACCCAGGGCGGCCGTGCGGTGGTGGATGCCGTCTCCGAGAACGAACGTCCCGTCGCCCGGCCGCAGAGCCGTTGCGACGACAGCATGCAGGCCTTGCCCTGGCACGGGCCCATGGTGATCGTGGTGTAGCGCTTGAGGAGCTCCATGGAGTCGAACCCCTCGGTGGCTGCGGTGTGCAGCTCCTTCGAGGTCACGTCCATGCAGAGGCACGCGAACTGCTTCCCCGAAGCGGCCGAGACCTCGGGCGGGAGGACGACCCGGTCCCCAAGCGCGGCGGCTTCCTCTCGCAGGACCCCGACCTCGGCCCCGTCGATCTCGAATCCGAGCGCGGCCGCGACCTCGAGCCCCGCCAGCCTCCCCTGCGCGACGGCCGCCGCGGGCGTTCGCGCCCCCGCGACGGCGCCGACCGCGTGCGTCCGTTCCGGCATCTCCACGGGGAGGAAGGCCTGCCCCTCGTCGTCGAAGGCCAGCCGCGCTCCCGCCTGCGCCAGCAGGTTGGTCGAGGGCATCTGCGCGGAAGCGATCACCACGAGATCGCACCTGACCTTCTGCCCGGAAGAAGCACCGGGTGGCCCCACCGTCACCCCCGTCACGCCCCGACGACCGTGCGCGGAGACGATCGTCGAGCCGGCGAACACCGGGAATCCCTCCGGCCAGCCTCCTTCGGATCGGAGATCCACCACGGTCACCTCCGCGCCGGCATCCCGCAACGCCCAGGCCGTGGGATAGGCCGTGTTGTCGGCCGCGAGCACGACCGCGCGCCGGCCGGGAAGCACCCTGTAACGATGCAGCAGCAGGTGCACGGCCGAGGACACCATGACCCCCGGCAGGTCGTTGCCGGGGAAGACGGCGGATTGCTCGACCGCCCCCGTCGCGAAGATCACGTGCGTCGCTCGGATCCGGTAGAGGGCATCGGGTCCCGCGGCCGCTACCAGCATCCCCCCGAACACCCCGAACGCGGCGGTACCCGAGAGGACGCGAACACCCGAGTCGAGGACCTGCCGCAGGAGCCCTGATCGGAGACCGACGTCGGGGTCGCCGAGCAGGTGGCCGCCGGCCTCGCGGCCCTGCTCGAGAAGAACGACGGTCGCGCCCGCCTTCCCCGCCTCAGCCGCGGCCGCGAGGCCGGCCACTCCTGCACCGATCACGAGGACGTCGGGGTGGAGGTTGATCGTCCGACGCCTGCGGTGATCGGGCTCATGCGGCACGGTGCCGAGTCCCGCCTTCGAGCGGATGAACGGCTCGACGAGGGGCCAGGCCCACCGTGGTCGCTGGAAGATCTTGTAGTAGAAGCCGGGCGGCATCATGAAGGAGAACGTGTTCAGCCATCCGTGGACGTCGCGGTCGGCCGAGGGCCACGCGTTCTGCCGCTCGACTCGCATCCCCTCACGAACGGGCTCCGTGCACGCTCGGACGTTCGGGATCCCGTCGATCTGCATCAGGCAGTTGGGACACGAACCTGTCATGCAGTGCAGCCCACGCGGCCGGTGATACTTGAACGAGCGGCTGGTGATGGTCACGCCGGCCGCGGCCAGCGCCGATCCCACCGTGTCTCCCTCGAAGGCCGAGAGCGTGCGGCGTTCGAATCGGAAACGGATCGGCCGATCGCGCCGGACCGCCTCGCCCAGACGCTCCGGGAGTCGCTCGCTCACGCGGGCGCGGCCCCTCGCTCCGTCCCGTGTTCCCCCGGCCGGTCCTCGGGGCGATAGGTGCGCCTGATCTCGTTCGTGGTGGTGTGACGCTCGGCGAGGAACCAGGCGCGGCACCCGCTCTGGTGCACCCACCATTCGGTCTGCCAGCCGTCGACGTTGCGACGGAAGTACAGGGAGGCGGCGAGCTCGCGATCGGTCGCCGTCGTCCCGGCGCGCCTCGTCGTCTCCCCCCCGGATGAGAACTCGAGGGCCTCGCGCGGGCCGCAGTTCGGACACGTGATCAAGAAGGTCACCCCGCCGCTCCTCCGATCTCCGGCGCCACCCGAGCTGCCCGGAACGCGCGTGACACTACCGAACGAGGCCTCAGCCCGACCGCAGGTTCCAGTTCGGGAGCTGTCGGGCTCTCGCTCGGACCTTCCGTCGCCACCGGGGCATGTAGACCAGGAACCAGAACCCCATGACCGCGAGGACGATCGGGAAGTACCGTCTGCTGCCGAGGTTCGCGAGGGTGATGGCGAGAGCGATCCCCAGCACGACCGACACCGCGATCACCTCGAGGCGGTAACGGCGCATCTCCCGCATGATCCCCCAGTACTCCTCCGAGGGGATCTGCGAGGTATCCCAGCGCCGACCGCAGTTCGGGCAGGTCCAGGCCTCGCCGTACGGCACTCGTTCCAGCTCGCCGCAGTCGCACCGCACCGTGATCGGAGGGCCCTTCACGGCGGCGATGGTACAGGGAGCCCTTCGATGCGGCGGGACGCAACATCCCCGGATTGCCCGCCTCAGGGTGCCGTGCTATACCCCGGCAGGCGGAAGAAGGGCCGTGCACGCGAGACGGGAGGGATCAGGTGGCTGAAGAGGTCACGGCGCAGGCGACCATCGAGGAACGCCATCTCCTCAAGTCGCTGAACTGGTACGACGGGTTCGTCATCGGTTTGTGTCAGCCGGCGTTCCTGCTGGGATCGCTCGGCTTCACGCTCGCCACGATCGGTGCCTGGGGATCGATCCTGCTGTGGGGGATCTCCGCGACCGTCGGGCTGCTGCAGAACTTCATCTACGCGGAGACCGCGGCGATGTTCCCCGACAAGCCCGGTGGGATCGCCCTCTACGCGCATGAGGGCTGGCGCTCCCGCTTCAACCTCTTCGGTCCGATCGCGGCGTTCGGGTACTGGATCGGGTGGTCGGTCGTGCTCTCGTTCGTCGGGAACATCGTGGGGGCGCTCATCGTCGCCGAGTGGTTCCCGAAGTCCGGGGACGGGGTGGACGACGCCTACTTCAACCTCGGCTTCGCGGACTTCGGGTTGGCGCAGGCGATCGCGATCATCGTGATCCTCTGCGTGTGGCTGTTCAACGTCCTCGGCGTCAAGCCGTCGCTCGCGGTCGGGTACGTCACCGGCGCGCTGCTCATGGTTCCGCTCGCGATCTTCATCGTCTTCCCGTACTTCACCGGGGACTGGCAGTCGTCGAACCTCGAGTACGTGCATAACGCGGGCGGCTTCAGCGACCTCCGGATCGCGTTGATGTGGCTCTTCATCATGTGCTGGTCGGCGTACGGGATCGAGGTGGGTGCGAGCTTCGCACCCGAGTACCACGACACGAAGCGCGACACGTCCAAGGCATTGAAGAGCGTCGCGGTGTTCTCGCTGTTCGTGTACCTCTTCCTGCCACTCGGGCTCGGCGGTGTCGTCGGATCGACCGGGGACTACGGCAGCTTCTACGTCTCTGCCCTGGAGGAGATCGCCGGTCCCGCGCTGGGGGGCTTCGCCGTGATCTGTCTCATCGCGAGCCTGATCCTCGCGATGAACACGTCGACGGCGGACGGCGGCCGTGCGCTGTACGGCATCGCCCGGGACGACATGACGATCAAGTGGCTCTACCACCTGAACAAGTTCCACGTCCCGGCCCGCGGGATGACGGTCGACATGGTCGTGAACATCGGGTTGCTGTTGCTCCTCGGCGCGAACAACTTCGTGATCCTCTACATCTCGAACATCGGCTACGTGTTCTGCCACGTGCTCGCGTTGACCGGTTTCTTGCTCCTGCGGAAGGACCGACCGAACTGGCCGCGGCCGATCAAGGCCGGATCCGTGATCACGGCACTCGCCTGGCCGCTCGCTGCCTTCAACCTGATCCTGGTGCTGGCCGGTGTCCTGGACCAGAAAGTGGCGTCCTACATCGGCTTCTACGAGTTCAAGGGCCTGCCGCTCTTCCTCGGAGCCGGTGTGCTCATCGTGTCGGTCTTGCTCTTCTTCTACCGGCGAGCCATCCAGGACAAGAAGAAGATCACGTTCCGAGACATGGACGTCCCGATCGTGCCGACCGAGGAGCAGATGCGTCTGCTCCGCGAGGAGGTCATGCCGGACAGGTCGTCGTAACGCCCGAGACCAGGCAGGCAACGGGGCGGTTCGCCGCCCCGTTGTCGATTCTCCGGCCCCGTTGTCTGGTTCGGGGACCCGGCCTAGCATGAGCCGGGAACCGACCAGGAGGTTTCGATGACAGAGAAGATGTGGGGTGGCGAGCCGTTCTGGGGGCTCGGGTACGACTGGGATCCGGACTGGGTCTACACCGACAAGCAGAAGGAGCTTCGCGCCACCCTGATCGAGCTCTGCGAGAAGGAACTGCGCGCCAATGCCAAGCGCTTCGACGACGAGCTCATGTTCCCCCGCCGCAACCTCGAGCTCCTCGGCGAGCACGGGTTCCTTGGACTGACGGTGCCCGAAGAGTACGGGGGCCTGGGCGAGGACCACGTCGCCTACTCGATGGTCTGCGAGACGATCGCGCGCTACGGTTGCGCCTCCACGGCGATGTGCTACGTGATGCACATCGGCGCCGTGAACGCGATCATGCTGCGCGCGACCCCCGAGCTCGTGGACAAGTACATACGGCCGCTCAACTCGGGCAAGATCGGCACCCTGTCCTACTCCGATCCAGAGACGGGCTCCCACTTCTGGTACCCGATCTCCTCGGGCGCGGAGCGCTCCAACGGCGGCTTCAAGGTCCGCAAGAAGGCCTCGTGGACGACCTCGGGCGGGTTCGCCGACTTCTACGTCGTGCAGACGACGAGCCCCGATTTCACCGGCTACGACGACCTCTCCGTGTTCGTCGTCGACGGCGAGCACATCCAGGCTCATCCGTCGTTGTGGGACGCGCTGGGGCTGCGTGGGAACCAGTCGGGGCCGATCGAGATCGACAACGTCGAGATCCCCGCCGAGCAGCTCGTGGGCCCGACGGGCGACGGCGCCAACTCCAACGACGAGTCGGTCGACCCCTGGTTCCTGGTCGGATCCTCCTCGGTGTGGAACGGCCTCGCCCTCGGCGCGATCGACATCGCCAAGCGCCACACGACCCGCAAGAAGCACGTAGACGTCGGGCTTCGCGTCGCCGACTATCCGACGATCCAGGACTACGTCGGTGAGGCGGTCATGGACACCAACGCCTCACGGCTCTTCACGCTCTCCGTCGCCCAGGCGATGGATGGCGCCACCGAGCACAACACCGTGAACCCCGGCCCGGGCGAGCTCGCGCGCGGGAACTTCCTGCACTGGGCGTGGCAGATCAAGTTCGAGGCTGCGAAGAACACCGCGCACGTCGTGGACAAGATGCTCCACGCGTGCGGCGGCTCGGGCTACAAGCGCGACATGGAGCTCGAGCGCTACCTGCGGGACGCCAAGGCCGGCTGGGTGATGGGGCCGACCAACGAGGTGCTCCGGCAGTTCGTCGGCAAGGCGGTGCTCCTCGGCTTCGAGTCCCTCGACTACTGGAACCAGTCGTACAACCGACGCGCCGTGGAGAACGAGGTCAAGAAGCTCGACGCCGCAGGCAAGCGTGAGCTGGCCGAGCAGCTGTTCAAGGAGGCCGACGAGCAGGCATCGAAGGAGCCCGCGGCCAAGGGCTGACGTCCATGGCGATGTCGACCGGACGCCGGAGCGCCACCGTCCCGGGGTTGCTCCCCTCGGATCCGTTCCTCGAGCGGTACTGGGTCCGTCCGGGCGGCGCGACCGTGGTCGTCCTCGAGGGCGACGACCAGCTCACGGTCAGGGACACGGACGGCGGTCAGCTCGCCGAAGTCACCGCGCTCGCGCCCGACGGCTCCGACGACGCCGCGGCGCTGGGCGCCCGGGCCGACGCCCCGGCCTCGGTCCTGCGCTCGTTGATCGGTTCGGACGCGGACGGCGCTTCGGACGTGATCGGAGCGCTCGCGGGGCGCGGCATGAACCCCTCGGAGGCCATGGCCGTCGGGCTGTTCGGGGGATGGTCCCCGCCCGGCTCCTCCCAGACGTTCACCGCGGAACGGCCGGTCGTGGTGGTCGTCGGGGCGCCCGAGGGCGCGTCCGTGCTGGAGGGCGGTATGCCGGCGTCGGACCTCGATGTGGAGGTCCGGCGGACGCGCCCTCGGACCCACGACGAGCTCGAGCTCCCCCCGCCGCTCGCCGAGCCGCGCCTGGACTTCCGGGTCGACCGCGCCACCGCTCTTTCCTACGAGGTGAAGGCCGGCGAGTACATCCAGATCATCGACGTCGAGGGCAAGCAGTGCTCGGACTTCCTCGCGTTCCACCGCCGGAAGCTCGAGGACGGGATCGAGCGCGGCTTCGACCCCACGATCACCCGGACGTTGATGGGCAACGCGTTCCCGCAGCCGGGCCTGTACTCGAAGTTCCTCGACCTCGATATGGACGTCCTCGTCGAGGTGATCCGAGATACGGTCGGGCAGCACGACTCGTTCCTGCTCGCCTGCACGTCCCGCTATTACGAGAACCTCGGGTACTTCGGGCACACGAACTGCACCGACAACTTCAATCGCCAGCTCGAGACGTACGCGATCGCGCCGAGGAAGGGCTGGCAGGCCCTCAACTTCTTCTACAACACGATGTTCGCGAGCGATCACCTGCTGGTGTTCGACGAACCGTGGTCCCGTCCCGGCGACTACGTACTCCTCCGTGCCGCGACGGACCTCGTGTGCGCGTCGAGCGCATGTCCCGACGACGTCGACCCTGCGAACGGCTGGGACCCGACCGAGGTGCACGTCCGGGTCTACTCACCGGAGCACACGTTCTCCGCCGCGATCGCCCACCGCGTGACACCCGATGCCGAACCCACGCTCACCACGGAGACCGGGTTCCATCCACGGATCTCCGAGCTGACGAGCCGGACCACCGAGTACAACGGCTACTGGCTGCCCACGAGCTTCGACAACCACGGCGCGACCGATGAGTACTGGGCGTGTCGGGAGCGGGCGGCGATCATGGATCTCTCGCCGCTCCGGAAGTTCGAGGTGCTCGGACCCGACGCCGAAGCGCTCATGCAAGCGACCGTGACCCGCGACATCCGGCGGCTCGCCGACGGGCAGGTCGTGTACACCGCGATGTGCAACGAGGCGGGCGGGATGATCGACGACGCGACGATCTTCCGGATCGCGGATACCAACTTCCGCTTCATCGGCGGCGCCGAGTACGACGGCGTTTGGCTGCGCGAGCATGCCGCCCGCCTCGGCCTCAACGCCTTCGTGAAGGAATCGACCGACCACCTCCACAACGTCGCCGTCCAGGGGCCGGCGAGCCGGGATCTCCTGAAGCCGGCGGTCTGGATCCCGCCGGCCCACACGCCCTTCGAGGCGCTCGAGTGGTTCCGGTTCTCGGTGGGACGCATCGGCGGGCCCTCGGGGGTCCCGGTGGTGATCTCGAGGACGGGCTACACGGGCGAGCTCGGCTACGAGATCTTCTGCCATCCGAAGGACGCCCCCGCCGTGTGGGACGCGGTCTGGGAGGCCGGCGAGCCACACGACCTCGCGCCGCTCGGCCTGGATGCGCTGGACATCCTCCGTATCGAGGCCGGCCTGATCTTCGCGGGGTCTGAGTTCGACGACCAGGTCGACCCCTTCGAAGCGGGGATCGGCTTCACCGTGACCAACGGAAAGGACGAGGACTTCGTCGGCCGCGAGGCGCTTCGCGAGCGCCGCGAGCACCCGCAGCGGACCCTGGTGGGGCTCGAGCTCGAGGGGAACGAGCCGGCCGGCCACGGCGACGGCGTGTACACCGGCCGTCAGCGGGTGGGCGTCGTGACCAGCGGGACCCGCTCCCCGGTCCTCAAGAAGAACATCGCGCTGGCCCGTGTCGCGGTCCAGCACCGCGACCTCGGTACCGCGCTCGAGGTCGGGAAACTAGATGGACATCAGAAGCGCATCGGCGCTCGCGTCGTCCGCTTCCCCTTCTACGATCCCGAGAAGACGCGACCTCGCTCGTAACGATGGCGAGGCTGGTCGACTCCTTCACGCCCGAGCAGGTCGAGGCGTTCCATCGCGACGGCTTCCTGATCCTCGAAGAGGGGCTGATCTCGCCGAAGGCTCTCGAGCTCCTCGAGGAGCGGTACCTCCGGCTGTTCGAGGGCGAGTACGAGACGGGGATCAAACCCGACGAGGTGAACTGGGTGAAGGGTCGAGACCCCGAGGACCGCACCCGGCAGCTCTGCAACGCGTGGCGCTCGGACAACGTGATCGCCGCCCAGGTGCTTTCCGTCCGGATCGGTCGGCTCGCGGCCCAGCTGATGGGCTACCCGGGCGTGCGGATCCTCCAGGACAACGTGCTGTGGAAGCCGCCCGGGACGAAGGCGATCGGCTTCCATCAGGACGGGTCCTACGCCGACTACCTCGTGCCGCCGGAGATGGTGACCTGCTGGATGTCGCTGCACGAGACGCAGCCCGATGCCGGGCCGATCGCCTACGTCCGCGGCTCCAACCACTGGCCGTGGTCACCGCCGGAGCGCTCGCAGTTCCACGCGCCGGAGGACTGGCTCGCCGGAGTCCGGGACGCGAAGCCCGCGGACGCCGAGATGGAGATCGTGCCGGTCGTGGTCAAACCGGGCGGCGGGGCCTTCCACCACAACCTCACGTGGCACGGCTCCGAGCCGAACACGAGCGGCACGGTCGCGCGGATGGCGCTCGTGTCCCACATGCTGCCGTCGCACGCGCGGTTCCATCACCGCAACGTCGACCTGATCTATTCGCGCTACCGGCGCCGCGGCGACACCTCGATGGACGAGTCGTTCTTCCCGGTGATGTGGGACGAGACCGGCCATCGCACGGCGTGGCTCGACGAGCTCCCCGAGATCGACTGATCAGTCGTCGCGGAGGCGGCCGGCGAGCACCTCGAGCATCGCCCACGCCGCCGGAGGTTCCCGCGTCAGCGCTTCGCGGATCACGTCGCGCGAGATCGCGAGGGTTCGCAGGCGCGTGCCGGCCACGACGTCGGCACTGCGGGGCCGGCCGTCGAAGACCGCGATCTCGCCGAAGAACTCACCTTCCCCGAACGTCGACAGCGGGCTCCCCTTCCGTTCCACCCGAGCTTCACCTTCGACGATCACGAAGAGTTCGTCGCCCGGCTCACCCTCTCGCACGACGTACTCCCCCGGCTCGAACGTCCGCTCGACCCCGTTCGCGGTGATCAAGGCGAGGATCTCTGGCGGGAGCGAGGAGAACACAGGGGCGCGCTCCAGGAGGTGCTGGTAGCGCCCGCCTTGGAACAAGAGCGGCTGCCCCTCCCCGTACCTCGCGTACTCGACCTGTCCCACGAACAGCGAATGGTCACCACCCCAGTTCGAACGCACCACCCGGGCGACGAGATGAGCGAGCGCCCCGCGGACGAGGGGCGTGTCGTGCACAAGGTCGAACTCCACCTCCTCCGTCCCGTCGCTCGTGCGGCCCGCGAACCGGTCCGAAAGGGACCGCTGCTCGTCCGCGAGCACGCTGATGCCGTACCGGCGACCTTCGTGGAGGAGCGCGTGCATCTTCGCTCGGCGATCGACCGAGATCACCACGAGCGGCGGGCGGAGCGAGACGGACATGAAGGCGTTCGCCGTCATGCCGTGGACCTGGTCGGCCTGCCCGTCCTTGGCCTGGGTCGTGACGACCGTGACGCCCGTGGCGAACATCCCAAGCGTGCGGCGGAACGCGGCAGCCGGATCCTGCCCCGGCTCGCCGGCGATCTCGAGCTCGTCGGCGTCCGCGGTGTCGTCCGGGAACGTCTCTCCGAACCCGACCGGGGCGAAGCCGCCGTGGACCGGCAGATCGAATTCGACCGGAGGCGCCGGCGTCGTGGGACGCTCGGACACGCTAGCTCCAGGGGTACGGAGAGCGGCTGACCGGATGCAGTCGGCCCTCGCCGAACCGCGAGAACCGGAACGGCTCGAGGAGACCCTGCCGCTCCCCGAGGAGCTCCTTCGCGACGAGCTGCCCGACCCCGATCATCTTGTAGCCGTGGTTCGAGTCTGCGACCACATAGGCGTTCTCCACGAAACGGTCGAAGACCGGGAAGCTGTCCGGCGTGAATGCCCCGATCCCCCCGGTCGGGGCCTTCCGATAGAGGGCCCGTTTCCCTTCGAATCGCTTCTGACAATGGGCGAGCGCGGACGTCCACATGCGCTCGAACTCCGGCGTCACGAGGAACTCGGTGCTCTTCTCGCCGTACGGATCGACGGCGACATCGTCGGCGGGCCGCTCGACGACCCACGGCATCGCCCCACCCTGGACGCCGCCGAAATTGAAGTCGGGCTTGTAGTAGATGCCCCAGAGCTCTTCGCTCACGGTCGAGCCGTCCATGTCGTCGAGCAACGGCGCGTCGGTATCCAGATGGACCACGGGCGGCATGTTCCCCGCGTTGTCCAACAGGTAGGTGGGCTCCACTCCCAGCGTACCCTCCTGGAGGCACCAGTAGGTCCACATGGGGCGCTCGTACACGTTGTCGTCCCGGCCTTTCACGTCGATGACACCGGGAAGGTCGAGCATGTGCCAGAAGTCCCGGACCCACGGGCCGGCCGCGACCACGACTTGCTCGCACTCGATCGATCCTCGATCGGTTTCGACCGCCGTGACCGCGCCTCCGTCGACGCGGAAGCCGGTCACCCGGACGGGAGCGTGGAGCTGCACGCCGAGCCCCTCACCCTTCCCGCGAAGGCCACGCATCGAGGGCATGTTCTCGGCGTACCCCCCCTTCTTCTCGTGGAGGACCACTGAGATGCGCTTCGCCTGCCAGTCCGAGAAGATCGACTCCATGTACGTCCGGCAGTCGTCCTCGCCCTCGATCAGCTCGGACTCGTATCCGATCACCTTCTGTTCCTCATAGATCTGCCCCACATCCGCCCGCATCACCTCGGGTCCGATCTGGAGGTACCCGATCGGGTGGTAGTGGAACGCGTCGGGATCCGACTCCCAGACCTTCACCGAGTGCGCCATCAATTCACGCATCGCTGGCTGGAAGTAGTTGTTGCGGATCACGCCGCACGCGATGCCGGATGGCCCCGCACCGACGCCTTCCTTGTCGAGGACGACGATGTCCGTGCCGCGTCCGCTGCCCCGAGCCTCGAGCTCCCTCGCGAGGTGCCACGCGGTGGAGAGACCATGGATCCCGGCCCCGATCACGACGTACCTCGCCTGCTGCGGGAGCGTCATCGAGACCGACCACCTTTCGCGCGCGGTTGCGGAGCGATTCTAGGGTCTCCCCGCACGGCTCCGGTCAAGGAACCGTGACCTCTTCACGCGCTTCCATCCGTCGCCTCGCATCCTCCACGAACGTCTGCCAGAGCCCGAGCATCCGATCGTCGTCCTGCCACTCCTCGTGGAGCTCCCACTGGACACCGAGGACGAACGCCGGGCTGCCCGGCATCTCGACCGCCTCGATCGTGCCGTGCGGCGCCCACGCGACGGCTTCCAGCCCTGTCCCGAGATCCTTCACCGCCTGGTGGTGGTAGCTGTCGACCTCGCACTGCTCGCCGAGATGCGCGGCGAGGAGCGACCCCGGTTCCACGTCGACGGGATGGGTCGGGTGCGGAGGACGGTCGGTTCCCTTCAGCGTGGCGTCGACCAGAGCCCGCCATTCGTCCCACTTCGCGCCCGGGTGCTCCGCGCCGCCGCCCGGGAATTCGTCGAGGTCCCCGTACAGCGTCCCTCCGAGCGCGACGTTGAGGATCTGGCAGCCCCTGCACACGCCGAGGACGGGCACTTCTTCCTCGACCGCGAGCAGCGCGTAGGAGAGATCGATCTCGTCGAGGAAGGGCTGCCCGGGCAGGTGCTTGGGATGGGGCTCCTCGCGGCCGTAGCGCCACGCCTCGATGTCCCGCCCCCCGGCCAGGACGAGGCCGTCGATCCGCCCGATCAGCTCAACTCGATCCTCCTCCCGTTCGTAGTACGGGAGGAGGACGGGAAGGGCGCCCGCTGCGAGCAGCGGGCGCCCGTACCCGTATCCGTAGTAGTCGCCGTAGTCCGCGAATCCCTCCGAGATCGCGATCAGCGGACGGCTCTGCGTCATGGACCAGGGCAGGCACCGCGCTAGTGCCCGGTGGGCCGCTCCCAGCCCTCCATCACCGCCGGCTTCCAGTCCGCGCCCACGATCTCCGAATCCTCCACCCACGGGCCGAGCATCGGCTGCGGGAACTTCGCATGCTTCGCCTTCAGCTGGATGCCGTAGGAGTTGCCCTCGACGAGGTGCTTCATCAGGACCTTGCGGGCGAACTCATCCTCTCGACCCGCCGGGATCTCGAAATAGATCTTCAGGAACGAGTTCGAATAACGATCGAACACCGCGGCGACCCCGTCCTCCTGCAGGAGGGTCACGTCCTCGAGCCAGTTGAGATCCTCCCCCGGGGTGAGCGCGTCGAGGTCGACGTCCTCCACGAGCGACATGTCTTCCTGGTACGGGAACCGACGCCCGGCGAGCTCCTCTGCATCGATCCCGATCTTGGTCGACAGATGCGGTTCGTCCATCGTCTTCTCCGTTCTCTGGCCTCTACGTCGGGAACTGCCCGGTATCGGCCATGTACTTCTGCATCATGGTCTTGATCTCCTCCAGCGTTCCCTGCTCGGTGACGCCCGGGACGTAGTTCGTGCCGGCGAGCGGCACCTTTGCCATCGCCGCAGCCTCCACCGTCAACGCGCAGAGATCCTCGGGCTCGAGCGAATGCACGTCGGTCTTCCCGCATGCCCGGGCGAGCATCTGGAGCTCCATCGTCATCGCCGTCAGCAGGTTGTAGACGCGCGTGGCGGCCGAATCCACCTCGAGACGCTTCCGCAGCTCCGGGTCCTGCGTGGTGATCCCCACCGGGCACCGGCCCGTGTGGCAGTGGTAGCACTGCCCCGCGGGCACGCCGACCGTCCCCTCGTAGTCCGTGACCCCCGGGATCTCCTTGTTGCAGTTGAGGGCCATCAGCGCCGCGGTGCCGATCGCGACGGCGTCGGCGCCGAGCGCGATGCACTTCGCCACGTCGGCGCCGTTGCGGATGCCCCCGGCCACGACCAGGTCGACGTCGTCGGCGAGCCCCACGTCCTCCAGCGCCCGGCGAGCCTCGGGGATCGCCGCCATGAGCGGGATGCCGGTCTCCTCGGTGGCGATGTGCGGACCGGCTCCCGTCGATCCCTCGGCGCCGTCCAGGTAGATGATGTCCGGCCCGCACTTGGCGGCCATGCGGATGTCGTCGTAGACGCGCGCGGCGCCCAGCTTCAGCTGGATCGGGATCCGGTAGTCCGTAGCCTCGCGGACCTCCTGCACCTTGAGCGACAGGTCGTCCGGGCCGAGCCAGTCGGGATGGCGCGCCGGGGAACGCTGATCGATCCCGGCGGGGAGAGAGCGCATCTCCGCGACTTGCTCCGTCACCTTCTGACCCATCAGGTGCCCGCCGAGGCCGACCTTGCACCCCTGCCCGATGAAGAACTCGCACGCGTCCGCCAGCATCAGGTGGTGCGGGTTGAACCCGTAGCGGGACTGGATGTTCTGGTAGTACCACTTCGTCGAGAGGTCACGCTCCGGCGGGATCATGCCTCCTTCACCCGAGCACGTCGCCGTCCCTGCCATCGACGCGCCCTTCGCGAGGGCCATCTTGGCCTCGAGCGACAACGCGCCGAAGGACATCCCCGTGATGTAGATGGGGATCTCCAACTCGATGGGATCCTTGGCGAAGCGGGCGCCGAGGACGGTCTTCGTCTCGCACTTCTCGCGGTAGCCCTCGATCACGAATCGCGTCAGCGTGCCGGGCAGGAACATCAGCTGGTCCCAATGCGGGATCGGCTTGAACATCGAGAACCCGCGCATCCGATAGCGCCCGAGCTCCGACTTCACGTGGATGTCGTTGATGACCTCCTCGGTGAAGATCGGACTCCGCCCCAGCACGTCCTTGTCGGACGAGACCTCTGCCATCCCAACTCCTCTTCGCTCTTCCCGGTGTCGCTCTCGGTGTCGCTCGGCGCTCAGATCACGTACTTCTTCTCGCTCGGCTCGAGGTTGTCGTAGTTGTAGAGCATCTTGCCGCAGATGAACTTCTGGAACGCAGGCGGGTCCCCGAGTCCGTAGATCCGGAACTTCCGATCGATCAGCTCGGTGTCCGCGTCCGTCCATTCGCCCTCGACGCAATCGATCCCCAGGGACTTGACCTTCCCCGCGACGTAGATCGACCCCTCGTACATCGAGTCGCCGAGCCCTGGTCCGACGTCCCCGAGGATGATCTGCCGGCCCCGCTGCATCATGAAGGCCGTCATCGTGCCGGCGTCACCGCCGACGATGATGGTCCCGCCCTTCTGGTCGATGCCGGTGCGTGCGCCGACGCTGCCCTTGACGATGAGGTCTCCCCCGCGCATCGCCGCGCCGGTTAGGGAGCCGGCGTTCTTCTCGATCACCACGACCCCGGACATCATGTTCTCGCACGAGGACCAGCCGACGCGACCGGTCACGGTGATCTCCGGGCCGTCGTTCAGGCCGAGCCCGAAGTAACCCAGCGAGCCCTCGAACCGGATCCGACAGCGCTGCAGGATCCCGACACCGATCGAATGTTTCGCCCCGGGGTCGCGCACCGTGACGTCGCGGATCCCCTGCTCGTAGATCAGCCAGCGAAGCTCGAGATTGATCTCGCGCGTCGTCAGATCCGTCGCGTCGAAGCTCGCCGCACCGTCTTCGATGCTCGAGACCTTCGGGATCTCGGCGTTCGGCTCCGCGAGGCCGCGGGCATCGTAGGTGGTTCGCCTCGAACCGCTCATCGTGTCCACACGAGCACCTGCCCCTCGTACGGATCCGTGGTCTCGATCTCCCTGTTGAGCACCGCTCGGATCGCGATCTCTTCGGACGCCATCGCGACGAACCCGTCGGACTCGTAGAGGACGAGCGGCTTCGCTGCCATCTCGTCCTTCGCGACGCCGAGCGCGTCCTTCGTGACCGCCATGTACGTGAAGACCCCGTCGAGGTCCTCGAGGCTCTTGTGCATGGCGTCCTCGAGGGAGTCGCCCTCGGACATCTTCTCGGCCAGGTACACGGCGATGATCTCGGAGTCGCACTCCGACTGGAACCGCTCCCCGTTGGACTCGAGGCGCCGTTTCCACTGGAAGTAGTTCGTCAGCTGCCCGTTGTGCACCACGGCCACGTCGGAGAACGGATACGCCCAGTACGGGTGTGCACCGGAGATGTCCACGTCGGATTCCGTCGCCATCCGGACATGTCCGATCGCGTGGGTCCCCGTGAACCCGCCCAGCCGGTAGAGATCCGAGACCTCCTGGGCGTCACCCAGGTCCTTCACGATCTCCAGCGAATGCCCGAGGGACAGCACCTCGCATCCCGGGACATCCTCGAGGTAGTCGGCCAGCGCCTTCATGTCTCCGTCGTACCGCACGGTCGCCCGGTAGGCGTACTCGGTCTCGCTCTCGACCCGGTCGACCGAGGCGCCGATCTTGTGCAGGCGCGACTCCACCTCTTGGCGGTTCCGGTCCAGCCGCTCCTTGAAGTCGAAATCCCGCGGGTCGTTGGCATCCGCCAGCTTGAACCGGATGACGACCAGGTCGGAGGGTTCCCCGAACAGTGCGTAGCCGGACGAATCCGGTCCTCGATGCTTCATCGCCTGAAGCATCTGAGGTCATCTCGGTCCCGACGTCAGCCGATCCGTCTCGGTGGATGATGCCTGCGATTCCGCACATGAGGCGAGGGTCGCTCCTTTCCTCCGGCCGGACTCCACCCGAATCTTACGGCGAGGCGACGGCCACGTTCCTCCCGGCCAAGGACTGCGTGGCCAGAGGGACTACGGAAGGATGTCCAGGTACTCGTTGACGTCCCAGTCGCTGACCGTTCCGATGAATCGTTTCCACTCGTCGGTCTTGTAGTGCATGAAGACCCGATACATGTCGCCCGGAAGGGCTGCCTTCACCACGTCATCCGCCTCGAGGGCCTCGAGCGCCTCGCCCAGCGTCTCCGGGATCCTCTGCACGTCCTTCCCCTCGGCGATCGCTTCGTAGATGTTGCGCTCCTCGGGAGGACCGGGGTCGAGGTTCCGGGACAGTCCGTCCTTCATGGCCATGAGGAGGGCTGCGAAGGACAGGTAGGGGTTCACGGCCGAGTCCACCGACCGGTACTCGTAGCGGCCCGGCGCCGAGATCCGGAGCGCGGTCGTCCGGTTCTGGAACCCCCAGTCGGCGAAGATCGGCGCCCAGAACCCCGCGTCGGCGAAGCGCCGGTAGGAGTTCACCGTCGGCGAGGTGATGCACGTAAGCGCCCGGAGATGCTCGAGCACGCCGCCGATCGCGTGGAGGCCGATCTTGCCCGGCACCCGTGGATCGTCGCCGTCGGGCATGAACATGTTCTCGTCGCCTTGCCAGAGCGAGATGTTGTGATGGCAACCGTTGGCGGACACGCCCATGAACGGCTTCGGCATGAAACACGCGAACGCATCCATCTCGCGCCCGACCTGCCGGCAGATCTGTCGATAGGTCGTGAGCCGGTCGGCCGTCGCCTCCGCCCGGTCGAACATGAAGTTCAGCTCGAGCTGCCCCGGCGCGTCCTCGTGATCGCCCTGGATCATGTCGAGGCCCATCGCGTTGCCGTACTCCATCACCTTGTGGATGATCGGCTGGAGCTCGGAGAACTGGTCGAT
The DNA here is from genome assembly GCA_963839395.1 of uncultured Actinomycetota bacterium. Taxonomy (GTDB): domain Bacteria; phylum Actinomycetota; class UBA4738; order UBA4738; family HRBIN12; genus JAJNBA01. Next base: position 622,734 of record CAWIUW010000015.1, on the reverse strand, counting down.
GTGGTAGCAGTACGGCTTGGTCTTGCCTTCGACCGACGGCGTCCCATCCGGGTTGGTCTTGAGCCACATCATCTCGGGCTCCGTGCCTGCCCGCAGATGCAGCCCGGTCTCTTCGGTGAACTCGTCGTGGATCCGTTTGAGGTTGCCGCGACAGTCCGACGTCAAGAACGCGCCGCCGTCGACCTCCTCCTCACGCCCTCGGAACAGCGTGCAGAAGACCCTCGCGGTCTTCCGATCCCACGGCAACACACAGAACGTCTCGACATCGGGGATCCCGACGAGCTCCCGGGCCTCCGGGCCGTAGCCGATGTAGTTGCCGAGGCGATCGACGAACAGGTTGGCCGTGGACCCGTAGACGAGCTGGAAGCCCTTGTGGGCGATCGTCTCCCAATGCTTGGCCGGGATGCCCTTGCCCATGATGCGCCCCGTGACGGAGACGAATTGGTAGTACATGTAGGTCACGCCCTCGGCGTCGATCTGCCGGCGGACCTCCTTGATCGCGTCGTCGCGCCCGGATCGTTCCACGAACGCATCGATGTCGGTGGCCACTGACGCCTCCCTTCGAGCGGCCCTCCACGGGCCGGCTGGGCGAATCCTACGCCGACCGCCACGAGCCGCGCTACGCGGAACGAAGGGGTATCCTCACGCGACCCCAAGCAGCGAGAGGCGCCGACGGGAGGCGAAGCCGTGAAGAGCGGGCTGGAGATCGCGCAGGAGGCCGTCCTTCGCCCGATCACCGATGTCGCCGCGGACGCCGGGATCCTCGATGAGGAGCTCGAGCAGTACGGTCGCTTCAAGGGAAAGATCTCTCTCTCGATCATCGATCGCTTGGCCGATCGTCCCGACGGGAAGCTCGTGATCACGACGGCCATCACGCCCACGAAGGCGGGAGAGGGGAAGACGACCACCTCGATCTCCCTCACGCAGGGCATGGGACTGATCGGCAAGGACGTGATGCTCTGCCTCCGCGAGCCCTCGATGGGGCCGGTCTTCGGGATCAAGGGCGGCGGCAACGGCGGGGGCTACGCCCAGGTCGTTCCCATGGAGGAGATCAACCTCCATTTCAACGGCGATTTCCATGCGGTGCAGGCCGCCCACAATCTCCTCGCGGCGGCGCTGGACGCGTCGATCTACCACGGCAATCCGCTGGGCATCGACCCGGTCTCGGTGAGCTGGCCCAGGACGCTGGACGTGAACGACCGCGAGCTCCGCTACTCGGTCGTCGGCCTCGGCGGCAAGGCGCACGGCGTCCCACGCGAGAACCAGTTCGTGATCGTCGCCGCGTCGGAGATCATGGCGGTGCTCGCGCTCGCGAGCGACCTCCCCGACCTCCGGGCGAGGCTCGGCCGCGTCGTCGCGGCATCCACCTACGAGGGAACCCCGGTGACGGCCGAAGACCTCAAGGTCGCGGGCGCGATGGCCGTGATCATGAAGGAGGCCATCAAGCCGAACCTGGTCCAGACGCTCGAGGGCCAGCCCACGCTGATCCACGCGGGGCCGTTCGGCAACATCGCGCATGCGAACAACTCGATCATCGAGGACCGCATCGCGTTGAAGCTGGCCGACTACGTCGTGACCGAGGCCGGGTTCGCGTCGGATCTCGGCTTCCAGAAGTTCTGCGACATCGTGTGCCGGATGGGTGGCTTCGCTCCCGCGGCGGGCGTCCTCGTGACCACCGTGCGCGCCACGAAGTCCCACGGCGGGATGCCGTTCGATCAACTGGCGATCGAGGACCTGGACGCCCTCCGGAGAGGGATCGACAACCTCGCCGCCCATATCGGGATCGTCAAGACCTACGGGCTGCCGTGCGTCGTCTCGATCAACACCTTCCCCACCGACACGGAGAAGGAGATCGAGACGATCCGTGAGCTCGCAGGTGGCGCCGGCGCCGAGACGGTCGTGGTGAACCGGGCGTTCGCAGAAGGCGGCGCCGGCGCCGTGGAGCTCGCCGAGGCCGTCGTCGCGGCGTGCGAGCAGCCGAGCTCCTTCGACTTCCTCACGCCGGACGGCACTCCCGCTGAAGGAGCAGATCGAGGCGATCGCCACGAAGATCTACGGCGCCGACGGCGTGGACTATCTGCCCCAGGCCGAGAAGGACATCGCTCGGATGGAGCAACTCGGATTCGGCGAGGTACCGGTCTGCATGGCGAAGACACACCTCTCGCTCAGCCACGACCCGTCGATGCTGAACCGACCGACCGGCTACCGGCTCCCCGTCCGTGGCGTGGTGCCGAGCGCCGGCGCCGGGTTCGTGGTGGTCCTGTGCGGCGACATGCAGCGCATGCCGGGCCTCGGGAAGACCCCTGCCTTCACGAAGGTGGACCTGGATCCGGACGGCAGGACGGTCGGCCTCTTCTAGGACGGGTCCGCGCCGGACCCGGCGTCCTCGGCGGCACCACCAGCGTCCTCGGTGAACGTCAGGAAGTAGCCGTTGGGATCTCGCAGCCCGAGCTCCCGAGCTCCCCAGTCACGGACCTCGGGGCCCCATGCCGGCTCCGTGTGATCCTTGATCTCTTCGTAGAGCGCCTGCACGCTCTCCGGGTAGAGGTAGATCGTGCCGGTGAGGGTCGGCGGATCCGGCCACGGCGTTTCGTCCCCTCCGAGGAACTGCAGGACCACCCCGTCGCGCGAGAGCTCGCACCACGTGGGCTCGCCCTCCTGGGGGAACACGCCTCGCAGCGTGAACCCGACCCGTGTGTACCACTCGATCGTGCCGGGAACGTCCTCGGTCTTGAGGATCACCGAGACCCGATCATCGGACATCGTCCCTGAGGATACGTCCGGCCGCCGTTGCCCTTCGTGCGTGCTTGCACCACGACGGGTGGGGTACCCGCCACCTGGCACCGGAGGCTTCCACGGTGCACCGTCGGTGCATGAGCGCCGCCGACACCGTCGTGGCCCCTCCGCGCTCCCGTCGCGATGCAGCGGCCGCCACGCTTCGGCGGACCGCGATCGTGGTCGTCGCGTGCGGGATCGCGGGCGCACTGGTGGGCGGGATCGGCAGTCGGCTCGTGATGCGACTCGGTGCCCTCGCCGCTCCGGAGATCAGGGGCGCGGTGACGGAGAACGGGAACGTGGTCGGCGACGTCACGCTCGCGGGGACGATCGGGCTGATGCTGTTCGCGGGCATCGGCTCCGCGATCTTCGGAGCCGGTGTCTACACGGTCGTCGAGCCCTGGCTCCCGCGTTCGATCGTCGCGCGAGGGCTGGTGTTCGGCGGCTTCTTGCTCGCGCTCGGGGGGAGCTCCGTCGTCGATCCCGGCAACGCCGACTTCGTGATCCTGGGTGACCGCGCTCTGAACGTCGCCATGTTCTCCGCGCTGTTCCTGGGCTTCGGACTGGTCACATCCGCCGCCGTCGCATCCCTGGAACGGCGGGTGCCGCCGGCAGCCACGTCGTCATCTCGGGTGTTGGCCCTCGCGGCGCTCGGCACCCTCCCGGCTGTCGCCGGCCTCGCGGTGTTGGTCCTCGGGTTCCCCTCGGCTGGGGATCCCGATCGTGGGCGCGTGGGTCGATCATGCTCGCCTCCCGCGCACTGGACCGACGGGGGTTCGGCGCCCAGGCCCGACTGGCGCGAGCGTTGGCGACGGTCGTACTTGTCGTGGTCGTCAGCCTCGCCGGCGCGGACTTCGTCGAGGGCGTCGTGACGATCCTCTAGCGCGAGACTCAGTCCTCGTCGTCGTCTCCCGATGGAGACACGACGCAGAACTCGTTGCCCTGGGGATCCATCATCACGCACCACGTGCTTCCGCCCTCTTCCGCCCAGTTGCGGACGGTGGCGCCCAGACCTTCCAGCCACTGCACCTCGTCCTCGAGCGCACCGTCGGCGGCCAGATCCAGGTGGACGCGGTTCTTCGCGACCTTCTCCTCCGGCACCTCGGTGAAGAACAGGACCGGCAGATCCGTGCCGTTCGGTGGCTCGACCATCACCGAGGGGTCCTCCTCGGGATCGTAGATACCCTTCGAGGCGAGTCGTTCGAGCTCTTCCTCGTCGTAGGGCGCCACGGTCCATCCGAGGGCAGCGGCCCAGAAGCGTGCGAGCGGGGCGGCGTCCTGACAGTCGAAGACGACCGAATCGATCCTCACGTCTCCGGAAGCGTAGGCGAAGACGGCACGCGACGCTCAGGTCGCGAGACGCAGGAGGAACGCCTCCTCGATCTGGTGCAGGAGGACGTCTGCCCGGTCTCGCAGCGCGTCGCACTCATCGACGAGTCCCTGACCCTTGGCCTCGTCCTTGAGGCCCGCCGCGTTGATCCGGACGTTCGCCATCGCAGAGATCGCCGCGGCGAACAAGAGCGCGCCCGCCGAATAGCCGTCGGACGCGGCGTGTGGGTTGCCCATCGCGGTGGCGTCCTCGGCCAGCTCCATCAGGCGCACCGACCGCGTCGCGAGCTCGAGGGGGACCGCGGCGGCGCCTTCGTACGCCCGTTGGATCTCGAGGGTCCGCGACGTCTGCTCCTCGTCGGTCTCCTTCGGGAGCTTGAAGGACGCCATCACGGACTCGAACGCTCGCGCGTCCTCGTCGGCGAGCGCCAGGAAGTCCTCGCGCTCCTCGTCTGCCGTCTCCACGAGGGATCGCATCCGGTCCTCCAGGTCCTCGAAGCCCTTCTTCCCGATCGTGAGGTGGCCCACCATCGCGATGAGGGCGGCTCCGGTGGCGGCGGCGACACCGGCGGCGGCACCGCCACCGGGAGTCGGCGACGCTGATGCGAGGTCGCCCAGCCAGGCCGCGATCGGTTCCTCAGAGGTGCTCACGAACGTTCTCCTTTCCCGACAGCGGCCGGCTTCAATCGGCCTCGACCAGACGTTCCAAGATCTGCTCTTCGGGCGAGAACCCCTTCAGCCGGATGTGCTCCCCGTCCCCCGGCGGCAGCGCGGCCTCCGGCGCCAGCCCGACGATCTCCGAGTCCACGACCTCGAGGCCCCTGGCGGTCGCCTCCTTCGCCACGGCGTCGAACGCGTCACGGATGCCGGTCACCTCGAAGTCCACGAGGTTCATCGAGACGGTCACGGAGCCTCGCTCCGGGACCGCGAAGCCGATCGCCCGCACGGCCGGGAGTCCGCCCGAGGATTCCCGGACGACGCGAGCGATGTCCTTCGCCGCGGCCTCGTCGGTGCCGGACAGATACATGTTGAACGCGACCAGCGGCTTCCGCGCGCCCACGGCGGTCGCTCCGGCCCGGCCGATCTCGTGGGGCCCGAAGTCGGGGAGGCGGTCCCCGGCGGCGACCGCCTCCCGCAGACCTTCGAACTCGCCCTTCCGGACGTCGGCCAGCGATCGCCGCTCGGGCACCAGCGCCGCCTCGCCGTAGAGGTAGACGGGCAGGTCCAGCGTCTCCGCGAGCTCCCGGCCGACCTCGCGCGCGAGGGTCACGCACGCGTCCATGCCGATCTCCCGGACCGGCATGAACGGGATCACGTCCGCGGCGCCCATCCGAGGATGGCCGCCGCGATGCTCGAACATGTCGATCCGCTCCACCGCCGCGGCGGTCCCCGCGATGGCTGAGCGGCGCACGGCATCCGCATCTCCCAGGACGGTGGTGTCGAGGCGATGGTGGTCCGGGTCGGCTTCGGCGTACACCACCCGAGCGCCCTCGACGTCGAGCGCGTCCACGATCGCGCCGATCACGTCGCGTCGCCGACCCTCGCTGAAGTTGGGCACCACACCGACGATCGCGGTCATGGGCGCGAGCCTACGCGAACGTCCCTTCGGCTCCTGCGTTCGGCCCTCGGCGATCAGCTTCGGGGGCGGCGCTTCTCGGGATCGTGCACGGCGAGGACGTCGACGGTCGCGCCGATCGTGCCCTCGCCGAGCGCGACATCGACCTTGGTCCCCTCCGCGGCCACGTCGGTGCGGAGGATCGCGAGGCCGATCGGTCCGTGTGTGGGACTCGTCGCCGGGGAGGTCAACACCCCGACCTCCTCCCCCTCCCGGGTGACCGTGGCGCCGTACTCCGGCAGCTCCTCACCTTCGAGTCGGAGGGTCTTGAACCTGTTGGGTGGCGCTGCCGCGACCGCTCGCAGCGCCTCCTTGCCCATGAAGTCGCCGTTCGCATCGAGCGCCACCACTCGATCGAGACCCAGGTCGAACGGGGTCCGCTGATGCGCCTCGTAGTCGTAGTCCGTCACGATCATCCCGGCCTCGATGCGGATCGGCTCGACGACGTCGACCCCGTACGGCACCGCCCCGGTTCCCTCGATCACACCCCAGAGATCCTCCGCGTGCTCGGGTCGCGTGAACAGCTCGTACCCGAGCTCCCCGGAGAAGCCGGTCCGAGACAGCCACACGGGGACGCCGCCGACACGGACCTCCTCGGGGATGAAGTGGAAGTAGCGGAGAGATCCCAGATCCGCATCCGTCAGCGGCTGGAGCGCTTCGCGCGATCTCGGCCCCTGCACCTGCAGGTGGGGCAGCTCCGGCGCGATGTACTCGACCGTGACGTCGAGCCCTTTGGTCGCGTCGGCGAAGTAGGCCTCGTGGTCGAGCCCGTTCGTGGCGACCCACAGGTGCTCGTCCGAATGCTTGAACACCGTTCCGTCGTCGACCAAGAGCCCGTCTTCATCCAGGAAGCCTCCGTACCGAACCTGTCCGGTCTGCATCCCGAGGACATCGTTCGAATGCACCCGCTGCGCCGCCTCGAGGGCATCCTTCCCGCGGAAGTCCCACTTGTTGAGCGGGGAGACGTCCCAGACTCCGACGCCCTCACGGACGGCCCGGTACTCGGCATCGGGGTCGCCGAAGCCCGTGACCCACCACCAACCGCCTTCCTCCATGAATCCCGTGGCCGTCTTCGCCATGATCGCGTGGAAGGCCGTCTGCCTGCTCCCGTTCCCGTTCCCGTTCTGTTCGCTCATGGGCCCCTCTTATCACGAGTTTGAACGGCTGTTCAAGTCGGTACCCGGATCGTCTCGTCCTCGGTCACGATCGCGGCGACCGGGAGATCGAAGCGTCCGGCCGGGAGGGCTTCCTCCATCACCTGGTGGCCGAAGACGAGTGCCGCCGTGAACGCGGGGAGGCCTCGGAGGAACCGGTCGTAGTAGCCCCCGCCGTAGCCGATCCGCCGGCCGCCTCGGTCGAACGCCACGCCGGGCACGGCGACGACGTCGATCGAGCCGGGATCGAGCCGGCTCCCGTCCGCAGGCTCCTCTGCCCCGAACGAGGTGGTGGTCGTCCGGTCCCCGGGGGCGTAGGCGACCGGCACGAGCTCTCCGTCCTCGATCCTCGGGAGCGCGACCACGACGCCTCGCTCGTGAAGCCGCTCGATCAGCGGGCCCGTCGGCACCTCGGACCCGAAGGTCGAGAACAGCATGATCGTCCGCGCGGCTCGGACCTCGGGAAGATCGAGGAAGCGATCCGTCACCCGCCCGCCGCGCTGCTCGCGCACGTCGACGGGAACGGCGTCTCGGTCGTCGAGCACCGCCAGGCGGATCCGACGCTTCGCCCGCTTCAGCTCGTTGCTCTTCATCGTCGCAGCGCTTCCGCCACGACCTCGAGCCGATCGTCGCCGCCCACCGGGAGCACGACGATCCAGGAGCAGCCGGCCTCGCCGAGTCGACCGACGAACGAACGGAGGTCCTCTGTATCCCCCTGCCACACGTCCATCGAGAGGCCCTTGTCCCGTCGCTCCCGCCGGAGCCGTTCCAGGTCGCCCTCGTCGGTCCCGACGAGGGCGATCCCACCCCAGGTGGGGGAAACCGGGCGACCGTCGGCGAGCCGGCGGAGGTCGCCGGCGGCCGCTTCGAAGCCGTCCGCGTCGAGTGCCCATCCGTTCCACGCGTCCGCGGACCGTGCCGCCACCGCGATCACCTCCGCCGAACGACCCCCCACCCAGAGCTCGGGATCGCCGGGAGGAAGCAGGGGCCCGGCGATCGCAGGAACCTGGGTCCCGCCGGGCCATGGCTCGCCTCCGAAGAGCGCCCGGAGCGCTTCCACGGTCTCCTCCAGGACGGTGACCCGCTCGGCGGTGGACGCGAACGGGATGCCGAATGCCTCGTGCTCTGGCTTCGAGATCGAATCGCCGGCGCCGAGTCCGAGGATCGCGCGCCGGCCGCTCATCTGATCGAGCGCGGCGCCCTGCTTCGCCAGGAGCCCCGCCGGTCGGAGGGATGCCCGGGTCACCAGCGTCCCGACGGTCAGGTCCTCATGGAGCGCCGCGACCGTGGCGAGGACGGCGAACGGCTCCAACGCGGGCCGCCCCGGGGCGCCGGGCGGGAACAGGTGATCGGGAGCGAACACGCCGTCGTAGCCCGCGGCGGCGGCTCGGGCAGCGGCCGCCAGCGGCCGCGCGACGTCGGCCGTGAACATCGGAAGGCTGAGGCCGAGCCTCATCCCGGGACCGCATCGAGCGCGAGCAGCGCCGCGCCGATCGCGCCGGCATCGTTCCCCAACTGGGCCGGCACGATCGGCACCTCCGGCCGGACGTCTGCTCCTTCGACCGACGCCATGAACGCGTCCCGGAGGGGATCGAGCAGGACGTCGCCCGCCTCCCCGACCCCTCCCCCGATCACGACGACCTCCGGATCCAACACGTTCACGAGCCCGGCGACGCCTTCGCCGAGCCGTCGTCCGACCGTGGCGAGGATCGCGATGGCAACCTCGTCGCCTCCTTGGGCCGCCTTCGTCACCGATTCACCCGTCGCGCGTCGGGGATCGCCGCCGGCCAGCCGGGCGATCGCGGAGTCCGGCTCGTCGGTGACGGCTCGCCGGCCGGCTCGTGCGATGGCGAGTCCGCTGGCCACCTGCTCCCAACAGCCGCGGTTCCCGCATCCGCACTGGGGGCCGTCGGGCTCCACGATCACGTGGCCGATCTCTCCGGCGAGTCCGTGCGCGCCTCGGAGGAGCCGCCCGCCGGCGACGATCCCACCGCCGATACCCGTGCCGACCCCAACGAACAGGGAATCCTCGTATCCACGAGAAGCACCCAGGCGACTCTCGGCCCACGCGGCGGCCGTCGCGTCGTTGTTCACCGTCACGGGCAGCCCGAACGTCGCGAGCCCATCGGCGAGCGGAAGGTTCCGCCAGACGAGGTTCGGGGTCGACAGGAGGGTGCCCGAGTGGATGTCGACCAGACCCGCCATCCCGACGCCGATCGCGGCCACGCCGTCCTCGATGACCTCGGCGACCGCCGCTTGGATCGCGGGCAACGCGGCGGTTTGATCGGTCGCGGGCGTCGGGCGCACGGTGCTTTCCAAGATCCCGCCCTCCGGAGAGATCCGGATCGCCGCGATCTTCGTGCCACCGATGTCGATCCCGACCGCGGGCCGATCGCTCACTCGATGTCGATCCGCGTGAGGGTCGGCCCCTTCTCCTTCCCACCGGTCTCGTCGGCCCGCGCCCCGATCACCGCCGTCATCGCCAGGAGGAACTCCCTCCCCGCGTTCAGCAGATGCTCGATCGCTTCCGGCTTCAAGGGCTGCACGGCGGTCACGGCCATGCAGATCGGGCAGAAACCCACCGTGCAGATCTGGCCGCCCCCCGGATGCGACTCCTCCCCGGTCGTCGTCTCCCGCGTCCGCGCGCCTTTCGAGGCCTCGGCCATGTCAGCTCCTTTCCGCCGGACGGGGCTCCCGTCCGAACAGGATCTCGAGGTGATCGCCCGCGAAGTTCGCCTCACGGACGGTCATCCGCTTCAGCGACTGCGGCAGGATCAGGTTGCGTTTGTAGGCGCCGACCCGAACGAAGAGCTCATCCCCTCGCCGGTGGATGTCCATGTCGTCGCGTGAGGCGAACGGGAGTCGCATCGTCATGACGTATCCCGTCCCTCGCTTCCGAACGCGGATCGGGTCGTCCCGGTAGAGGATGTCCGCGGCGTCGAGATCCCCGTAGACCTCTTTGCCCATCTCCCCGAGGAGGGTCACCCCCACCATCTCCCGATCGAACAGTCGAGCGGAAAGGATCGGCACCGGGTCGAACGACTCGTGCACCGTGATGAGGTGCTCGGCCTGGATGTCCTTCCATTTGCCGAAGTAGGGGTCGGTCACGTCCGGTGGCAGCACCCTGTTCACGACGACGGCGTCGACGCGGTATCCGAACAGTCCGAGATAGGTGTAGGTGCGCCGTGCCTCCGCGATGACCATCTTCTCCAGGTTCACCACCAACCGGACGGACGCCATCTTCTCGTCCGTCAGGATCTTCTTCACCGCGTCCAGGTTCCGGTGGAGCCGCTCGATCGCGTCGAACACGCGATCCCCGGCGATCGGAAGCGTCGTCACCCGTGACACGATCGGACGGACGGTCTTCACGATCCGTCGCTCCACGGGGAAGATCCGTTCGATGTACCACTGCATCACGTCGGGCAGCGAGAGCAACCGCAGCGTCTCCGCCGTGGGCGCGCAGTCCACGATCAGCACGTCGTACTTCCCGCTCTCGACGTGGGTCTTGACGTCGATCAGGGCGAAGATCTCATCCAGCCCGGGGAGCACGGTGAGCTCCTCCGCCTGGATCGTCTCGGTCCCCGCCCAGTTCATCAGCTGGATCATGTAGTCCTGGATCTCGCGCCAGTTGTCTTCGAGTCGTTCCTGCGCGTCGATCTGTTGCGCCCAGAGGAAGTCGGAGATCTGCGTGGGGTTGGATCCGATCTCCAGCTCGAAGGAATCGCCGAGCGAGTGGGCGGGGTCCGTGGACATCACCAGCGTGCGCTGGCCGGTGGCGGCCGACCGCACGGCCGTGGCCGCCGCAACCGTCGTCTTGCCGACGCCGCCCTTGCCGGTGAACAGGAGGACCCGCATCCGGCCAGCTTACGAGAGCAACGCGAGGGGCCATGGGGCCGAGACGTTGCCCCTCGCTGGTCGGTTCGAGCGAACCTAGCCCATCTCCACGCGGCGCTTCAGGCGCTCCAACGCGTTCTCGATGACGCGCTTGGCGCCTTCGGTTCGCACGAACCCCGGCACGAGGACGCCGATCTCCACCGCCAGCCGGTACGTCACCTTCGTCTCGGAGTCGGAGACCTCGTTCAGGAGGTACTCGCCCCGGATGTCGCGGATCGCTCCGCGGGCTTCCTTCGTCACCCAGGAGAGTCCGGTGTCGCCGGCCGCGTACCGGTAGGTGAGCGTGTAGGCCGCCTTGCCGAGCACCGGAACGTCGACCTCGAACGCGACCTCGGTGGCGCGACCTCCCTCGCCGCGCTGCAGGACCTGTGTGGTCCGGACCTCGGCCCACTGCGGGTACGACTCGTAGTCCTCGAGGACTTCCATCACGTCCTCGAGCGGCGCATCGATGACGATCGAGCCTTCCGCGTGTTCCATCGGCTCGGGAATCCTAGCGGTGACCAGGTCTCAACGGCCGCTCACCGTGACGACCGACATCGCCAGCAGCGACACGGAGATCATGATCAACGCGACCGTGGCCCAGAGCAGGACCCGTGCCGACACGAACGGCGATCCTCCATCCGCGATGCGGTACGCCTCGGCCGCCGAGCCGAGGTAGATGGTAAGCGCCGAGATGAGGAGCAAAGCGACCACCGCGAAGACGGGGGCGCTGGAGACGCCCGAGAGCACCACCACGAGCGCGAGACCGAAGGTGAGCACGAACAACGTGCCTCTCGCGATCCCGTCGCCGGCGCGGCCGGCCTTCGCATGCCCGACGCCCGGGAACACCAGCGACCACAGGAACGCGTCCCGTGGAGAGATGGTCGGCCCAGGCTCGTCCTGCCGGAGGAGCTGCGCGAACGAGGTCCCGCAGACCCCGCACACGTCGAGCTCGATCGGATTCTGCGAGCCGCACGTCGGGCATGGCCATGCCGCCGCTGCGTGGCTCGAACGTTCCTCCTCGCCGGCCGCCCCCCTCTCGAGGACGGGGGACGCCGCCGGCTCCGGATCGGGCGCGGCCCGAAGCGAGGTGAAGCATTGGCCGCACCACTCCGCGTCGGCGATGACGAGAGCCCCGCAGTTGGGGCACCGGAGGTCGTCCATGCAGGCCAGCGTACCGTCGGCCCCGGTTCGGACCGTGGAGCCGCGTCAACCGGCTGCGGCGTCGCTGAGCCAGCCGGAGAGCTGCTCGGCGACCCGGGGCCACGTGTGGTGTCGCTCGACCCGTGCCCGACCGGTCTTCCCGAGACGCCTCGCGTAGGCGGGGTCCTCCAGCAACGTCGCGAGGGCATCGGCGACACCCTCGATGTCCGAGCCGTCCACGAGGAGGCCGGTCTCTCCGTGGACGAGCGCCTCGCGTGAACCGCCGGAGTCACCGACCACGACCGGGCGTCCACACGCGGCGGCCTCGATGAAGACGTTGCCCCACCCCTCCACCTCGAGCCCGGCCAAACGTGTCCGGCACGGCATCGCGAAGACGTCGCCTGCGGCGTAGTACCGAGGAAGATCCTCCTCCGTGACTTCGCCCACGAACGACACGGAGCGGGTCGGCGCGCGCTCGGCGAGCGCCCTGAGCTTCGACTCGTACGGACCGGACCCGACGATCAACAACCCCGCCTCCGGGACGCGGCGCTGGACCGCCCGCATCGACCGGATCAGCACGTCCTGCCCTTTGCGCGGCACCAAGCGACTCACGCACACGATCAGGGGGCCGCCGCCGAGCCCGTGTCGCTCACGGATGTCCGCGGTCGGGAGGTCCGGACGGAACCGCTCCACGTCGGCGCCGGGATACAGCACCGAGACGGGGACGTGGTGGGGCACGGCCGTGCGGACCCGCCGTGAGATGAACTCGCTGCAGCCGGCCACGCGCGACGCATGCGAGGTCATCCGCTTCATCACGCCGTGGGCGACGGGCACGGTGGAGAGCCAGTAGTCGAACCCGTGCGCGAGGACGACGGAGGGAGTCCCTCGAGACGCCAGTCGGGGCCCGAGCAGCGCGAGCGGGAACGCGTCGCCGAAAAGGACCACCTGCGCGCCGGTCCGCGCGACCTCCGCCTCGACCCGATCGGCGAACGAGGACGTCGGCCACACGAACCGACTTCGCTCCCTGACGATGTCGAAGCCCGCCGCGGCGTCGAAATCCTCGGACCCCTCGCAGGACGGGGCGATCACGGACACCTTCTCCGCGGGGAGTGCCCGGCAGATCGACTCGAGCGTGCGCTGGATGCCTCCGACCCTGGGAGGGAAGTCGTTCGTCACGACGAGCGTCCTGGGGATCTCCACCGGACCGATATCCTCCCAGAGGGTGCCGGTGACCAGGCATGCTCGAAGCAGAGCGTGCCGTCGCGAGGAGGGACCGAGACGGGATCGACGGAACTTGACGCGCTCGAGACGGGGCGCGCTTTCGCGGAGCTCTCCGGATGGCGTGCGATCGCCGTGGGTGGCGACGATGCTCGGGCCTGGCTCCAGGACCTCGTCACGGCAGACGTCGAGGGGCTCGGTGCCGGACAGAGCCGGCGCTCCCTGCTCCTCACCCCCACCGGGCGGATCCGTGCCGACTTCCACGTCGCAGGAACCGGCGAAAGCTCGTTCCTCCTCCTCCAGGCGGCCGAGCAGCCCGAGCCTGTCGACGCGATCCTCGCTCCGTACGTGCTCTCTTCCCACGTCGAGCTCGACGATCGGAGCCGGCGATCGGTGATCGTCGCCGTCCTCGGCGGCGGAGCCGCCGAGGACGGCGACGATGGCCTCGTCCTCGCACCTTCGGTGCTCGGTCTCGGCCACGACGTCGTTCTGTCCCCGGGAGAGCCGGCTCGGGCGCTGCGCCGACGCCTCCGGGAACGAGGGCTCGTCGAAGTGACCGCTGCGGACATCGAGAGATGGCGGGTCCGCCGAGGGGTCGCGCGAATGGGGGCGGACTTCGGACCGGACGCCTTGCCGGCCGAGGTCGGCCTCGAGAGCACGATCGACTTCACGAAGGGGTGCTTCCTCGGGCAAGAGTCCGTGGCGAAGGTGCGGAACCTCGGACACCCGCCCCGGGTCCTGCTCCGCGTTCGCTCGGAGGCAACGATCCGGCCGGGGACAGCCGTGCTCGCCGATGGAGCCGTCGTCGGGGCGGTCACGAGTGTCGCCGAGGAGAACGGAGACGTGGATGCGATCGTCCGGATCCGGTGGGACGCGGCGTCCGGATCGCTTTCGACAGAGGCAGGACCGCTCTCCCTACGGCGTGAATAGTAGATAGTTCGGGTCATTTCGTATCCGCCACCTGGGGGTTTGCCGTGACCCGACCGACGACCCCTTCCCCGCAATGGTCACTCCGTGCTATTCCTTCGTTCCCGGAAATCACGGGGATCCCGGGGGGAGGAACGGAAACGGTGCGGATCGATCGTCTCCCGAGCTTCGACGTCGACGTCTTGCCCGAGAACCCCTCCCCACCCGATGTCTGGCAGGAGCGATCCGCGTGCTACGGGATCGACCCCGACGTCTTCTTCCCGATCTCCGAGGAAGAAGCCGGTCCCGCTCTCGCGTTCTGCAGCGCGTGCACCATCCGTGAGGAGTGTCTTTCCTGGGCCTTGAAGAACGGGGAGCGGTACGGGGTCTGGGGCGGCCTCACCGAGCAGGAGCGCCGTCGCCTCTCCCGTCAGGTCGCGTGACCTCGGGACATCCGACCACCTAGGTCGTCCCTACCCGTTCCAGGGCAGGGGAAGAGCCCCGAATCAGGCTATGCGCCGGATGGCCGGCGGACGCCGATACCATCCTCATGGACCCCTTCGCCCGCGTATTCCGCCTACGTGCGTTCTACGCCTCTGCCGTGCGCGTCGTTGCCGGAGCCGTCGCCGCTGCCCTGCTCCTCCTCGCGGTTCCGACGCCGGCCGCCGCGGCCCCGATCCCGAAGGTCACGATCAGCGACGTCGCGGTAACCGAAGGAACCGGTGCCGTCGTCAACGCGAGCTTCACGATCCAAGTCTCTCCCCGCCCCGGCGGCTGCTGTGCGCTCCAAGTCAGCTGGGCGACGGCACCTGGTTCTGCCTCCGCGCCCGCTGACTTCACTTCCTCGTCCGGGACAGTCTCCCTCACGAGGAACGCAACATCGAGGGTCGTGACCGTGCCGGTGGTCGGAGACACGAGAGACGAACCGAACGAAACGTTCCTGGTGAACCTCTCCAACCTCACCGGCTCACCGGGATCGATCCTCGATGCCCAGGGCGTCGCCACGATCACCGACGACGACGCACCGCCGACCCTCAGCGTCAACGACGTCACCGTCACCGAAGGGAACGCAGGCACCACGACGGCCACGTTCACCGCTTCCCTCTCGGCCGTGAGTTCGAACGCCGTCACCTTCAACTGGACCACCGCCGCGGGTTCCGCCACCGCCGGCGCCGACTACGTGACCGCGAACGGGAACCGCACGATCGCGGCCGGGGCCACGACCGCCACGATCGGCATCACCGTGAACGGCGATGTGCAGGCCGAAGGGAACGAGACCTTCGGCATCACGCTCTCCAACCCTGGGAACGCGACGATCGCGGACGGTTCCGGGGTCGCGACGATCACCGATGACGACCCCCTCCCGACGCTCTCGGTGAACGACGTGTCCGTCCCCGAGGGGAACGCCGGGACGACCACCGCCACGTTCACCGTCACCCTCTCGGCCACGATGGCCAACCCCGTCACCTTCGACTGGACCACCGCCGCAGGCTCCGCCACCGCCGGCGGCGACTACGTCGCGGCGAGCGGGAACCGCACGATCGCGGCCGGGGCGACGACCGCCACGGTGGGGATCACCGTGAACGGCGATGCCCTCGATGAGTTCGACGAGACCTTCGGTGTCACCCTCTCCAACCCCTCGAGCGCGACGATCGCGGACGGTTCCGGGGTCGCCACGATCACCGACGACGACCCCCTCCCGACGCTCTCGATCGGCGACGTGACCGCCACCGAGGGGAACGCGGGCACGACCACCGCCACCTTCAGCGTCACCCTCTCCGCTGCGAGCGGGAAGACCGTGACCTTCGGCTGGACCACCGCCGCCGGTTCCGCCGGCCAGGGCGTGGACTACATCACTGCGACCGGGAACCGCACGATCGTGGCCGGGGCCACGACCGCGACGATCGGCATCACCGTGAACGGCGACGTCCTGGATGAGCTCGACGAGACCTTCGGCGTCACACTCTCCAGCCCCGCCAACGCGACGATCGCGGACGGCTCCGGTCTCGGGACGATCACCGACGACGACCTGCCTCCGACGCTCTCGGTCGACGACGTCTCCGTCTCCGAGGGGAACGTGGGCACGACCACCGCCACGTTCACCGTCGCCCTCTCAGCGGTGAGCGGGAAGACGGTGACGTTCGATCGGGCGACGGCCGCTGGATCCGCAACCGCGGGCGCGGACTACGTGACCGCGAGCGGTGGCGGCACCATCGCGGCCGGGTCCCCCAGCACGACCTTCGATGTCACCGTCAACGGCGATGTCCTGGATGAGCTCGACGAGACCTTCGGCGTCACACTCTCCAACCCCGCCAACGCGACGATCGCGGACGGCTCCGGTCTCGGGACGATCACCGACGACGACCTGCCTCCGACGCTCTCGGTCGACGACGTCTCCGTCTCCGAGGGGAACGTGGGCACGACCACCGCGACGTTCGACGTCACGCTGTCGTCCGCCAGCGGCAGGACCGTGACCGTCGACTGGGCGACGGGCGACGACGACGCCAGCCAGCCGAGCGACTACGCGGCCGATTCCGGAACGTTGACGTTCGTTCCGGGCGACACGAGCGGATCGATCCTCGTCGCGGTGAACGGCGACGTCACGGCCGAGCTCGACGAGATCTTCTTCGTCACCCTGTCGGCTCCGTCGAACGCAACCTTGGATGACGCCGAAGCATCGGGCACGATCGTGGATGACGAGCTCCTCTCCGTGATCGACATCGACGAGCCGACGGTCGCGGAGGGACAGAGCGGAACGGGAACGATCAGCTTCGCGGTGCTCCTCTCACACCCGGCCGCGTTCCCCGTCACGGTCGACTGGAGCACGGTGGCGGGCACCGCGACCAGCGGAACAGACTTCCTCAGTGAGAGCGGAACCGTCACGTTCGACCCGATGGACACGTTCGAAACCGTGGTGATCACGGTGTACGGGGACACCACCTACGAGCGAGGCGAAACGCTGATGCTCGACCTCTCGAACGGGCTGGGTGCCCCGATCGGGGATGTGCGTGGGATCGGGACGATCACCAACGACGACACCCCGCCGAGCCTGTCGGTGGCGAACGCCTCCGTCGTCGAAGGGAACGCGGGAACGTCGCTCCTCCACTTCACCGTGTCATCGACCGGCGCCTCCGACGTGGCCTCGTCCGTCGACTACGCGACGGCCGCCACCACAGCGACGGCGGGCTCGGACTTCGTGTCGACGTCGGGGACGCTGACGATCCCGGCGGGCATGACGAACGGCAGCGTCGACGTCGTCGTGAACGGCGATGTCACGCCCGAGAGCAACGAGACCATG
The DNA here is from genome assembly GCA_963839395.1 of uncultured Actinomycetota bacterium. Taxonomy (GTDB): domain Bacteria; phylum Actinomycetota; class UBA4738; order UBA4738; family HRBIN12; genus JAJNBA01. The sequence continues at coordinate 605,423 of CAWIUW010000015.1, read as the reverse complement.
TCGTTGATGCTCACCAACCCCGCCGACGCCACCATCGGGGACGGCACCGCGCAGGGCACGATCGTGAACAACGACAAGGCGCCGACGACACTCACCCTGAAGGTCGTGCGGAAGCGGGGCTCCGTGATGGCGAAGGGGTTGCTGGAGCCGGCGAAGTCGGGCGAGCGTGTCACCGCGACCCTGTATCGCAAGAAGGGGACGACGTTCGTGCGGGTCGCCGCGAAGACGGTCTCGGTTCGATACCTCAAGGACCGCGACGGCGACGGCAAGACCGACGGGTCCTACACCGCGACGTTCGTCCGTCCCAAGGCGCAGGGCAGCTACAGGATCGTCGTCCGGTTCAGGGGCACCGCGAGCGCCAAGCCCTGCAGCCGGCTCAAGATCTTCACCCTCCCCGCCAGCTGAGCATCGCCTGTCGGTCCCGCTCCTCACCATGCAGCGATGGACGCGCCCTTCCTTGACCCTCGAACGTCTGTTCGATACGGTGGCCCTCCCCGTCGGCCCCACCGAGCGGAGGCGCCCATGCTGTCGGCACCGGTCCAGACCACCCTCGCCGAGGGTGTGCCGCTGCGGGAGGTCGTCTTCGTGGTGGTCGACCTCGAGACCACCGGCGGATCGCCCCGTGACTCGAGGATCACGGAGGTCGGGGCGGTCAAGGTCATCGGAGGCGAGCGGATCGGATCGTTCCACGCGCTGGTCGATCCCGAGGAGCCGATCCCCCCGTTCATCTCCCACCTGACGGGGATCGACGATCGCCTGGTCCGGGGGGAGCCCCCGATCGAGGCGGTGCTGCCGGCTTTCGTGGAGTTCGCCCGGGGCGCGGTGTTCGTGGCCCACAACGCTCGGTTCGACTTCTCGTTCCTGAACGAGAACCTGCTCCGGCTCGACTACCCGGGCTTGGATGGGCCGCCCGTGTGCACCGCGAAGCTTGCGCGCCGGGTCGTGTGGCCCGAGGTCCCCAACGTTCGGCTGCAGACGCTGGCCCGATATTTCCGGACACGTGTGCAACCGACCCACCGGGCGCTCGACGACGCGATGGCGTGCGCCGAGGTTCTGGACGGGCTCCTCGATCTCGGGGCCCGGCTCGGCATCCTGACGCTCGGCGACCTCCGCGAAGCCGTTCGCGCACGGGGCCGACCCAACTACGGCAAGATCCGGCTCGCCGATGCTCTCCCGCATGCCGCCGGCGTGTATCGATTCGTGGGCCGGGACGACCGCGTCCTCTACGTCGGGAAGGCGCGCGACATCCGCGCGCGTGTGAAGTCCTACTTCTACGGTGACGAGCGCAAGAAGATCGAGAGCCTCTTGAGCGAGGTGCGTCGTGTGGAAGGCGAGGAGACGCCCGGCGGCGAGCTCGAAGCGCTCGTCCTCGAAGCCCGTCTCATCCGCCTGCACGAGCCGAAGTACAACCGTCGCGGCAAGACCTGGCGACGGTTCGCATACCTGAAGCTCGACCCGTCCGAGGCCTACCCGCGACTCAAGGTGGTGCATCGTGCCGGGGAGGGCGACGGCTGCACGTACCTGGGTCCGTTCTCGGGTGGAGGAGCTGCACGCCTCGCCAAGGAGGCACTCGAGGAGGTCGTCCCCCTTCGGCGATGCACCCGGGCGATGGGCGCGCGGACTCGTTTCGGTACCTGCGCCCTCGCCGACATCGGCCGCTGTCCTGCTCCCTGCGACGGTCGGATCGACCCCGAGCGCTACGGAGAGCTCGTCCGGGACCTCCTCTCCTCCCTCGAGTCCCCGGACGGGCTCCTCGGAGCGCTCGAGGCGAAGATGTGCCGGCTCGCGGACTCCGAGCGCTTCGAGGAGGCCGCCTCGGTTCGGGACCGGCTCCGAGCGCTCGCGGGCGCGCTGCACCGGGCACGGAGGGATGCGTGGCTGCTCGGGGCGGGGCGGCTCGAGCTCGCGCTCGAGGGCGACCGGCGTCTCTCGTTCCTCGGAGGCGCGCTCGCGCGTGCGGGCGGGACCGCGGAGGAGACGGCGCCGATCGCGTTCCCCTGCCCGCGCGAGCGCGCCGACGAGCTGTCGGCGGTGCGGTCGTGGCTGGCCGCGAACCCCGTCCGCCTCGTGGCCTGCGACGTCCCGCTCGCCGAGCCCGTGGACGGCGGGGCTCGGATCGCGGCGATCCTCCGATGGACGCCGAGATCAAGAGAGGACACCGAGCGTCCACGGGCGGGCCGCCGCTAGGCTCGACCGGTGCGATCCGCGGTCGACCTCCTCGCCCGGGAGATGTCGGGGACCTTCCACGACATGCGCTCGCGCCTCCAGGGCCTGACCGAGGACGAGTTCTTCTGGGAGCCGGTCCCCGGTAGCTGGACGGTCTTCCGCGACGAACGAGGCCGTTGGGATCATCACTACGCGGAACCCGACCCCGAGCCCGCTCCCTTCACGACGATCGCGTGGCGGATCACCCACGTGGCGATGTGCAAGGTGATGTATCACGAGCACGCGTTCGGCCCCGGAGAGCTGACGTGGCTCACGATCGAGACGCCCGGTACCCCACAAGATGCGATCGCGATGCTGGACGCGGGCCATGCCCTGCTCACGGAGGATCTCGCGGAGATGGACGTCGCCGACCTCGAGCGACCGGTTCGGACGAACTGGGGCGAGGAATGGCCGGCCTGGCGGATCTTCTGGACGATGATCCATCACGACGCGCATCACGGCGGCGAGATCGGTGCGATGCGCGACCTCTACCGCGCGATGCGAGAAACCGGGCCGCAGGGAAGCGGCGGATAGACTGGCTCGCATGGAGCGCGCGGTGATCCTGGAGGGCGCCCGAACGCCGATCGGCAGGTTCCTCGGCTCCTTCGCCGAGACGGCGACGGTCGAGCTGGGGACCATCGCCGCGAAGGAGGCGCTGGCGCGCGCGGGGGTCGCACCGGATCAGGTCGACCAGACGATCGTGGGCCACGCCCGCCAGGCCGGGAACGGACCAAACACCGGTCGGCAGGTGAGCATCCACGCCGGGGTCCCCGAAGACGTCTCGGCCTACAACGTCAACATCGCGTGTGGCTCGGGGATGAAAGCCGTCCAGCTCGGCGCCCAGCAGATCGCGCTCGGTGACGCCGAGGTCGTCCTCGCCGGCGGCATGGAGAACATGAGCCGGGTCCCGTTCCTCCTCGACCGGATGCGCACCGGCTACCGCATGGGCAACGCGACGATCTACGACGCGATGTACCGCGACGGCCTCCTGGATCCGCTCTGCGGTCTGCTGATGGGCGAGACCGCCGAGAACCTCGTCGATCGCTACGACATCTCCCGCGAAGAACAGGACGAGTTCGCGCTGGACTCTCAAGGCAAGGCAGCGTCCGGGGCGGCCGCTCGCGCCACGGAGATCGTCCCGGTGGAGGTGCCCGGGAAGGACGCGGGCGCCGTGACCGAGGACGAGCACCCGCGCCCCGACACCACCATGCGAGCGCTCGCGGCTCTCTCCCCCGTGTTCCGCGAGGGTGGATCCGTGACGGCCGGGAACTCGGCGGGCCTGACCGACGGAGCCGCCGGCCTGGTCCTCATGGCCGAGTCGCGGGCGCGCGCGGAGGGTCGCGAGCCACTCGCCCGCATCGCCGGGATGAGCTGGGCGGGGGTCCCGCCCGAGATCATGGGGATCGGCCCGGTGCCCGCGACGAAGAAGGTCCTGGAGAAGACAGGCCTGTCCTTGGCCGACATCGACCTGATCGAGATCAACGAGGCGTTCGCCGCGCAGGTGATCGCCTGCGAACGGGAGCTCAAGTTCGATCGAGACCGGCTGAATCTTCTCGGTGGCGGCATCTCGCTCGGCCATCCGATCGGGATGAGCGGCGCCAGGATCCTGCTGACCCTCGCGTACCAGATGCGGGATCGCGGCGCCGCGTGGGGGTTGGCGACGCTCTGCATCTCCGGCGGGCAAGGGCTCGCCGTCATCCTCGAAAGGACCGAGTACCGATGACCGTCCACGCCGTCGTCTTGATCCAATGTCAGATCGACGAGATCGGCGAGGCCGCCCAGGCGATCGCCGATATCGCCGGCGTCTCCGAGGTCTACTCGGTCGCGGGCGAGTTCGATCTCATCGCGATCGTGCGCGTCGCGAACCACGACGACCTCGCGCAGGTCATCCCCGGCGGGATCTCGAAGGTGGAAGGCGTCGAGCGGACGGAGACCCTGATCGCGTTCCAGGTGTTCTCGAAGCACGACCTCGAGCGGATGTTCTCGATCGGCTTCGAAGAGAGCTAGCTCCAGTCGATGGCGATCGGGAGCGAGGTCCGTCCCCAGTCGTCGAGATCTCCTCGGTAGCGGGGACGGTACTTCTCGACGACGATCCGCCGCGCCAGCGCATCCTCCGAGGGGTCCGACACCACTCGGGCCTCCCCCGTCCGTTTCTGGTCACCGATCTCGAGGACGACCTCGGGAAAGGCCACCAGGTTCTTGACCCAATCCGAGCGCTCGCCCCCGCCGGACATCAGGTAGACGGTCCCCTCGGCGAGCGCGAACCAGATCTCGATCCGGTGCGGCTCCCCGGAACGGCGCCCCGTCGTCGTCAGGTAGCAGTAGTCCAGGTCGACGATCGACCGATCATCGGTCACAACACCGCCCAGAGGACGAGCCCGACGATCACCAGCAGCGCCACGCCCGCGATGACCAGATCCGCCTTCTTCACCTTCCCCGGCTGCATCGCGTTGAAGCCCATCGCCTACCCCTCGCTCTGGCCCTCGATCCGGTAGTACTCGCGGAACTTCTCCGGGGACAGCCAGTAGATGTGCTGGCGAACCGTGGAGGCGTACGTCCTCGCCTCTGCCCCGTCGTGACACGCTCGTTCCGCGACCACCTCACCGTCAGCGTTCAGGATCGCGACGCGCCACGTGCCCTCGTCCCCCCGAACCTCGACCTCGAAGCCACGTTCGACCGGCACCACCCCGATCACCTTCCGTCAGCCCTGTCGGACGAGGTTCCGGTGGAGCCGCCCGAGTTGGTTCTTCAACTCTCCCAACACGCTGTCCTCGTCGAGGGTGAACGCGGGATGCAACGACGCGATCCGCTCGAGGGCTCGTTCGAGGCCCGTCCCGAGTCGCTCCGCGTCGCGCAAGGACTCCACCAGCACGGCCGCGTAGTCGGCGTTGAACGGCTCGCCGTCCCAAGGGCACTCCCCGCCCCGCTCGAGGACCTGCTCCGCGAGGAACTCCCGGCCGTCCCGTCTGCAGGTCCCTTTGATCTTCACGCGCTCTCCTTCTGGGTCTTTGGCTCGGTCTTTGGCTTGGTCTCTTGCTCGGTCACGAGGTCGAGCAGCCGGTCGGCCAGCTCGAACGGGTCCACGGGCTTCACGAACCATGCGTCGGCGCCCGACCAATTCGCGAGCCAGGCGTCGTGCTTGCGATCGAGCAGGATCACGATCACGCCCGTGTAGGGCTCCGCATCGTCCCGGAGCGTCCTGGCGAGCCCGAACGCACCCGCTCGCGACGCGATCTCATCGGCCACGATCACATCCGGCCTATCCCGGAGTGCCGCCGTGGTGCCGAGCTCACCGTTGCGGGCGGCGCGGAAGCGAAGCTCCTGACCGAGCCGGCGCTCGATGCTCCGTACCGAGAGCGCCATCAGCTGCCGGGAGCGCTCGTCAGGCGAGACAAGCAGGACGTCCACGCGGGCGATGCTACTCCCTTCCGCGCCGCCCGCGGTCTTTGAAGGATCGTCGTCCGCCCGCTACGCTCGGCCCGGCCCGCTTGCCGCTCCCTTCGCAGACGTCACGCGGCCTCGGAGCGGAAACTCGAGGAGGAACGGATGGAGAGTCTCGGTAAGGCATCGGTCGCGGAGTTCATCGGGACCTTCGCCCTCATCTTCGTGGGTGCCGGGGCGGTGATCGTCTCGGTCGGAACGGGGCAGCTCGACCTCGTGGGGGTCGCACTGGCGCACGGCTTCGTTCTCGCCATCATGGTCTCCGTGACCGGGCACATCTCAGGGGGCCTCATCAACCCCGCCGTCACGATCGCCCTGTGGACCGCGGGGAAGATCTCCACCCAACGCGGTGCCGTCCTGATCGTCGCGCAATTCCTCGGCGCGGTGGCGGGCGCGTTGCTGCTCCGGTTCGTGGTGGGCGGCGAACTCTTCGACGCCGGCGGCGCCGGTGCGCCGGCGCTCGGCCCCGGTGTCACGGTCGGCAAGGGCATCGTCATCGAGGCGATCCTGACGTTCTTCCTCGTCTTCGTCGTGTTCGGGACCGCGGTCGACGACCGCGGTCCCTGGAACAAGACGGCGGGCTTCACGATCGGACTCACGATCGCGTTCGACATCCTTGCCTTCGGACCGTTCACCGGCGCCGCGATGAACCCGGCGCGCTGGTTCGGACCGGCGCTGGTCGGTGGGCTCTGGGACGACGCGCTCGTGTGGACCGTCGGGCCGATCGCCGGGGGGATCATCGCCGGCGTGCTGTACACGACCGTGTTCCTCCGCGACAAGGAACCCGCCACGCCGTAGCCCCAGGCCACAGAGAGGAGACGGCAGCCGGGTACCCTGAGGCGGCGATGGTCGCCGACCTTTATCTCGACTCGGCCTCCGCCACTCCCCTGCGGCCGGAGGCACGCGACGCGGTGATCGCCGCCCTGGACGTCTACGGCGATCCGCTGTCCATCCACACGGCTGGACGGGCCGCTCGTGCGCTCCTGGACGGAGCGCGCGAGCAGGTCGCCGAAGCGATCGGCGCCCAGTCCGACGAGATCGTCTTCACGTCGGGCGGGACGGAATCGATCGCCCTCGCGATCTGGGGAGGCGTCCGAGCGGTTCGAGAGCTCGGCACCAGGATCGTCCTCGGAGCCGTCGAGCACCCGGCCGTCGGCGGCGTCGCACATGCCCTGGAGTCGGACGGGTTCGAGGTCGTGACGCTCCCGGTGGATCGGTACGGGCGGGTCGACCTCGATCGCTTCGCGACGGAGGTGAGAGCCCCGGGCACGCTCCTCGCCTCCCTCCAGCACGCGAACCACGAGCTCGGGACGATCCAGCAGGTCGCCGAGGCCGCCCGCCTCGCCCGCGAGGCGGGCGTCCGCTTCCATACGGACGCCTGCCAGACGGTGGGCCGGCTTCCCGTCGATGCGCCGGCGCTGGGTGTCGACCTCCTCTCACTCTCAGGGCACAAGTTCGGCGGGCCGCCGGGCGTGGGCGCGCTCTACGTTCGGCGCGGCGTCGGGATCACGGCGTACCCGTGCGGTGACGATCGAGAGCGGAAGCGCCGCTCCGGGATGGTGAACACCCATGGGATCGCGGGCATGGCGGCGGCTCTCACCGCGTCGCTCGCCACGATGGCCGACCGGGCCGCTGCGCACTGGCCGGTGACGGCCGATCTGAGGGATCGGATCGCGGCCGAGGTGCCGGGTGCCACGGTCCACGGCCATCCGACGCACCGAACGCCTCACCTCGTGGGCTTCAGCGTCGCCGGCCTCGATCCGGCGACCCTGATGATGACGCTGGACGATCGCGGGTTCCGCGTCGGCGCGGGCTCGCTCTGCAGCGGCCGGCCGGAGGATCCCTCTCCTGTCCTCGAGCAGATCGGCTACCCGGGGACCACCGGGTTCCGGGTGACCCTGGGAGACGACGTGTCCGAGGTCGATCTCGACGCTTTGCTGGAGGTGCTCGCCGCAACGGTTCGTGAGCTCCAGCGGATGGAGACCGTCTCCTCGGAGGCGCTCGCACGCTTCAGCCCGCAGGGCGATCCCTGAGTTCCACCGCCCCGGCCGGCACGTGACGGCGGGGCGCTACTCCACCGTCCAGGTGTCTCCGGAGCGAAGCAGCTTCCCGAGGTCGCCCGCGCCGAGGCGCTCGGTCGCCGCCTGCAGCTGGTGCTGGATCGCCTGCCCGTAGACGGGGCGCTCGATCTCGTGGAAGACACCGATGCATGAGGGCTCGTCGGGCCCGTGCGAGAGGTGGGCGAGGGCGAATGCCAAGGACGGCCGCCCGTGCGGATCGTGGACGACGATGCTGGCTGCGTCGGTCTCCGCCGTCGGCGCGATCTCGTATCGCCCGTTCTCACCGACCCGGACGCACCGATCGCCGTCGTCGAACACGATCGGCTTGTCCCTCCTCCAGACGGATCTGGTTGTGCTTGCCCTGTGACTTCTCGCGGAGGAGGTCGAACGCACCGTCGTTGAAGACGTTGCAGTTCTGATAGATCTCGACGAAGGCGGTGCCCTTGTGCTGCGCCGCGCGACGGAGGACCTCCGTGAGGTGCTGGCGGTCGTTGTCGAGCGTCCTCGCCACGAAGGTCGCCTCGACCCCGAGGGCGAGCGCGATCGGGTTGAACGGGTGATCCACCGACCCGAACGGCGTGGACTTCGTGACCTTCCCTTCCTCCGAGGTCGGCGAGTACTGACCCTTCGTCAGGCCGTAGATCTGGTTGTTGAAGAGCAGGATCTTGATGTCCACGTTGCGTCGCAGGGCGTGGATCAGATGGTTGCCGCCGATCGAGAGTCCGTCGCCGTCCCCCGTGACCACCCAGACCGAGAGCTCCGGGTTCGCGACCGCGATGCCGGTCGCGAGCGCGGGCGCCCGCCCGTGGATCCCGTGCATCCCGTACGTGTCCATGTAGTAGGTGAACCGGCCGCTGCAGCCGATCCCGGACACGAACACCGTCTTGTGCGGCTCGATGCCGAGCTCGGGCATGAACGCCTGCACCGTGGAGAGGATCGCGTAGTCGCCGCATCCCGGGCACCATCGCGGCTCCTGGTCGGACGTGAAGTCCTTCTTGGTCAGGGTGGGCGCGGCCTCCCCCGGAGCCTGACCGCCGTTCTGGATCACCTCACTCATCGAGGACCCTCGCGATCTCCGCGTTCGAGCTCCTCCGCGAAGATGGGGAGTCCCTGGACCTTCGTGTAGGACTGCGCGTCCACGAGGAACTTCGCGCGGATCAGGGCCGCGAGCTGGCCCATGTTCATCTCGGGGATCAGGACCTTCGGATACGCCCGAACGACCTCTCCCGTGTTGGCCGGGAAAGGGTTCAGGTGCCGGAGATGCGCCGTCGCGACCTTCTGACCATCCGCTCTCGCGCGAGCGACCGACGCCGTGATCGTGCCGAGGGACGAACCCCAGCCGAGCACCAGCAGCTCCGCCTCGCCGCTCGGGTCCTCGACACCCAGCGGCGGGATGTCGTCCGCGATCCCGTCGATCTTGGCCTGACGCAACCGGGTCATCAGCTCGTGGTTCGCGGCGTCGTAGCTGATGTTGCCGGTCCCGTCCTGTCGCTCGAGCCCGCCGATCCGGTGGACGAGCCCGGGGGTGCCGGGGACCGCCCACGGTCGCGCGAGCTTCTCGTCGCGAGCGTAGGGAAGGAAGTCCGCGCCGTTGGATGTCGCGAACGCGGGGTCGATCGCCGGCAGGCTCTCGACGTCGGGGATCGGCCAGGGCTCCGAGGAGTTGGCGAGGAACGTGTCGGAGAGCAGGATCACCGGTGTCCGGTAGGTCACCGCGATCCGCGCGGCCTCGATCGCCGCCGTGAAGCACTCGGCCGGCGTCGAGGCGGACACGATCGGGAGCGGTGACTCCCCGTGGCGCCCGTACATCGCGAGCAGGAGGTCGGCCTGCTCGGTCTTCGTGGGCATCCCGGTCGAGGGGCCGGCGCGCTGCACGTCGACGATGATCATCGGGAGCTCCATGATCACCGCAAGGCCCACCGTCTCGGCCTTCAGATCCACGCCGGGACCGCTCGTGCCCGTGACGGCCAGCTGACCGCTGAATGCGGCGCCCAGCGCGATGTTGGCGGCGGCGATCTCGTCCTCCGCCTGGATCGTCACGACCCCGAAGTTCTTGTGCCGCGAGAGCTCGTGGAGCAGCTCCGAGGCAGGCGTGATCGGATAGCTCGCGTAGAAGAGCGGAAGCCCGCTGCGCTCGGAGGCGGCGATCAGTCCCCAGGCGAGCGCCGTGGCGCCGGCGATGTTCCGATAGGTTCCGGGTGCCTGCGGAGCGGCCTCGACCTTGTACGACTCGGCGAACAGCTCCGTCGTCTCCCCGAAGTGGTAGCCGGCCTTGAAGGCGGCCACGTTCGCGTCGAAGATCTCCTGGCGCGAGCCGAACTTCTTCTCCAGCCATCCGAGCGTCGTCTCGGTAGGACGACCGAACATCCATGACACGAGGCCGAGCGCGAACATGTTCTTCGCGCGCTCGGCTTCCTTCTTCCCGATGCCGATGTCCTCCGTGGCCCTGACCGTGATGGACGTCATCGGCACCTTGAAGACCTGGTAGCCGTCGAGCGTGCCGTCCTGAGTGGGGTCGGCCGTATAGCCGGCCTTCTCGATGTTCCGCTGGGTGAACGAGTCCTCGTTCAGCACCAGGACGCCGCCCTTCGCCACCGTTTCCAGGTCCGCCTTGAGGGCCGCCGGGTTCATCGCGACCAGCACGTCCGCGTGGTCGCCGGGTGTGGTGATGTCGTTCGAGGCGAACTGGATCTGGAAGGCCGAGACGCCGTGGACCGTTCCGGCAGGAGCTCGGATCTCGGCCGGGAAATCCGGCAACGTCGCGAGGTCGTTGCCGAGGACAGCTGTCGCGCTTGTGAACCGGTCGCCCGTGAGCTGCATGCCGTCACCGGAATCGCCGGCGAAGCGCACGACGACCCGCTCGCGGTCCTGGACGGGTTTGCTCATCGCCAGACACACTACTGCGCGACCCCATCTGTGACGGCTCCCTCGATTGGTAGTTTCTGTGGCGTGCGGAAACGGAAGCTCGGAGCGCAGGGTCCGGAGATCTCGGTGGTCGGCTACGGCGCGTGGGAAGCGGGTGGCACCGCGTGGGGAGCGAACGAGTCGGAGGACGTGGTCATCGATGCCATGCGGGCCGGGATGGACGCCGGCATCGACTGGATCGATACCGCCGAGGTCTACGGCGACGGTGTCTCCGAGACGCTGGTGGGCCGTGCGATCTCGGGACGCCGAGACGAGGTCGTCGTCGCGACCAAGGTTGCACCGCAGCCGGAAGGGAGCGGTTTCGCGCCTGAGCAGGTCCGGACCGCCTGTGAGAAGAGCCTGGGCCGGCTCGGGATCGACCGTATCGACCTCTACCAGCTTCACTGGCCGGATGAGAGCGGGATCCCCCTCGAGGACACGTGGGGAGCGATGTGCGAGCTCCAGGACGCGGGGCTGACCAGCTCCATCGGCGTCTCCAACTTCGACCGCCGGCAGATCGAAACCTGCCTCGCGATCCGCCACGTCGACTCGCTGCAGCCCGAGTTCTCGATGCTCGTCCGCCAGAAGGCCGAGCTGATCCGGTGGTGCGGCGAGCAGGGCGTCGGCGTGATCGCCTACGGGCCGCTCGCCTACGGACTGCTCAGCGGGGCGATCACCGCGGACACGCGGTTCCCGCCCGGCGACTGGCGCGGCGAGGAACCGGACGACGGCCCGTTCGCGGATCTCACCGGCTCGCTCGAGGTGGTCGATCGGCTCCGCCCGGTGGCGGAGCGGGTCGAGTGCACCCTGTCCCAGCTCGCGCTCGCATGGAACGTTCACCAGCCCGGCGTGACAGCGGCGATCGCCGGGAGCCGGGACCCCGGGCACGTCCGCGCGAACGCGGCGGCCGGCGACATCGAGCTGGACGAGCCGACGCTCGCGGAGCTGGACACGCTGCTCGCCTGATCACGCGACGGGGGTGCCGGGCTTCACATGCCGGAGCCTCCGCGCGAGCCCCTCGAGCAGGCCTATCGCGAGGGCGGGTTCGTGCTCGACCATCCTCCGGAGGGTGTGCCGGAAGACGCGGAGCACCTCCACCGGCGTGTCGGGCACGATCGAGGCCGTCCGCGGGCCCCCATCGAGCGCCGAGAGCTCGCCGAAGAAGTCTCCGGGGATGAGCGCGGCCACCCTCCGACCCGCCCGGCGCACGACTGCCGTCCCCGTCAGGATCACGAACAGCGCTTCCCCGGCTTCTCCCTCCTCCACGATCGCTCGACCGGAGGCGAACATGACCACATCGGCCTCTCGCGCAAGCTGTCGGAGATGCCGTTTGGAGAACCCGTCGAACAGCGGGACTCCCGCGAGGGCCGTCACCGATCGCCGGAGCGTGGCGCGGGGTGGTTTGTCCCCCGTGGACCCGGGCGACCTGCGCCCGGGGGAAGGGAGGACCGTCTCTCGCGTCGGGACCGCCCGCATGGCGCGAGCGTACCCCCTGGCACCTCCCACGTGCAGGGCGGATCCGCGTGCGGCGGTATCGTTGATGCGATGGATGCACGGAGCAGACTCGAGATGTTGATGGCCGAGCGGATCCTCGTGCTCGAGGGCCCGAAAGGGACGGCCGTCCAGGGGTTGGAGCTTTCGGAGGAGGACTTCCGGGGCGAGCTCCTGAAGGATCACCCGCGTGACATCCGCGGAGACAACGACGTGCTCGGTCTCACCCGGCCCGACATCGTCGAGGCGATCCACCGCGACTACGTGGACGCCGGCGCCTGGATCGTGAGCACGAACACCTTCAACGCGAGTCCGGTCTCCCAGTCCGAGTACGGCCTGGAGCACCTCGTCTACGACATGAACAGGGCAGCGGCGGAAACCGCGCGGCGGGCGCTCGATGGAGCCGACGACCGTTTCGTCGTGGGCTCCGTGGGCCCCACGAACCGCACGCTCTCGATCTCCCCCAAGGTCGAGGATCCCGCGTTCCGCACGATCACGTTCGACGAGCTCACCGCCGCCTATGCGGAGCAGATCCGCGGTCTGGCCGATGGCGGCGTCGACGTGCTCCAGATCGAGACGATCTTCGACACGTTGAACGCCAAGGCCGCGATCGTGGCCGCCGGGGACGTGGCGCCGGACCTGCCCCTCTGGCTCTCCTTCACCGCCGTCGACCAGAGCGGCCGCAACCTGTCTGGTCAGACGGCGGAGGCGTTCTGGCTGTCCATCGAACACGCCCAGCCGATGATCGTGGGCGTCAACTGCTCCCTCGGCGCCGCGCAGATGCGCCCCTACCTGGAGGCGCTTTCCCGGATCGCCCCCACCTTCACGGCGTGCTACCCGAACGCGGGGCTCCCCAATGCGATGGGACTCCACGACGAGGACCCTGAGATCACGAGCAGCTTCCTCGGTGAGTTCGCGCGAGCCGGGCTCGCCAACGTCCTCGGTGGCTGTTGCGGGACAACGCCGGAGCACATCCGGCAGATCGCGGAGGCAGTCGGCGATCTCCCACCGCGCCAGATCCCTGCCCCAGCGGAGACGTTCACCTCCTTCAGCGGACTCGAGCCGTTCGTCGTCCGGCCCGACACAGGCTTCGTGATGGTCGGAGAGCGCCAGAACATCACCGGCTCGAAGAAGTTCCGGCGTCTGATCGAGAGCGGCGACTTCCAGGCCGCCGTCGACATCGCGCGCGAACAGGTCCAGAACGGGGCGAACCTGCTGGACGTGAACATGGACACCGACCTGCTCGACGGGCCGGAGACGATGACCACGTACCTGAACCTGCTGGCGACGGAGCCGGAGGTGGCCCGCGTCCCGATCATGGTGGACTCATCGAGCTGGGACGTGATCGAGGCCGGCTTGAGGTGCGTCCAGGGCAAGGGCGTCGTGAACTCGATCAGCCTGAAGGAGGGCGAGGAGGATTTCCTCGGCAAGGCGAGGCGGGTGAAGCGCTTCGGGGCGGCCGTCGTGGTCATGGCATTCGACGAGCAGGGCCAGGCCGACACCGTCAAGCGGAAGGTCGAGATCTGCGAGCGCGCGTATCGACTGCTCACCGAGCAGGCAGGCTACGACCCGTCGGACATCATCTTCGACCCGAACATCCTGGCGATCGCGACCGGGATGGAGGAGCACGCGGACTACGCGCGGGCATTCATCGACGCCACCCGGATCATCAAGCGGCGCCTGCCCGGCGTGAAGGTCTCGGGCGGCGTTTCCAACCTCTCGTTCGCCTTCCGCGGGAACGACGTCGTCCGCGAGGCGATGCACTCGGCGTTCCTCTACCACGCGCGCCAGGCCGGGCTGGACATGGCGATCGTGAACGCCGGTCAGCTCCCGGTCTACGACGACATCCCGAAGGACCTCAAGGAGCACGTCGAGGACCTGCTCTTCAACCGCCGCGACGACGCGACGGAGCGGATGCTCACGTTCGCCCAAACCGTGACGGGTGAGGCGATGAGGACCGAACACGACCTCACGTGGCGAGAAGGATCGGTCGAGGAACGGCTCTCGCACGCGCTCGTCCACGGCATCGATGCCTTCATCGAGGAGGACGCGGAGGAGGCACGGCAGCAGTTCGACCGGCCGCTCGAGGTGATCGAGGGGCCGCTGATGGACGGGATGCAGATCGTGGGCGACCTGTTCGGCGCGGGGAAGATGTTCCTCCCGCAGGTCGTGAAGTCCGCGCGCGCGATGAAGAAGGCGGTCGCCTACCTCGAACCGTTCATGCAGGAGGAGAAGGAACGGCTGGGGCTGGTCGGCTCCGCGCAGGGCACCATCGTGACCGCGACGGTGAAGGGCGACGTCCACGACATCGGGAAGAACATCGTGGGCGTGGTGCTCGGCTGCAACAACTACCGCGTCGTGGACCTCGGCGTGATGGCCCCCGCGGAGACGATCCTCGACGCCGCCGCTCGGGAGAAGGCCGATGTGATCGGTCTGTCAGGACTGATCACGCCCTCGTTGACAGAGATGGTGAACGTGGCCACGGAGATGCAGCGCCGTGGGCTCGATCTTCCGCTGCTGATCGGCGGCGCCACGACGTCCAAGCAGCACACGGCTGTGAAGATCGCGCCCGCGTACGCGGAGCCCGTCGTCCACGTCGTGGACGCCTCGCGCGTCGTCGGTGTCATGAGCGCGCTGCTCGACGAGCCTCGGAAGGCGAAGCTGGACGGCGACAACCGGAAGGACCAGGAGCGGCTCCGCAAGCTGCACGAGGAGAAGCTGAAGACGCCGCTCCTTCCCTACCGCAAGGCGCTCGAGAATCGTCTCCAGGTCGACTGGCGACAGGAGGATGCTCCGGCACCCCCCTTCGTCGGGACCCGCACCGTCGAGCCAGACCTCGCGGCGCTCCGCGACTACATCGACTGGACATTCTTCTTCACCGCGTGGGAACTGAAGGGGAGCTACCCGCAGATCCTCCAGCACCCACAGATGGGTGAGACCGCTCGCGAGCTCTTCGAGGTCGGGCAAGAGGTCCTCGACCGGATCGTGGCGGAGCGACTCCTCGAGGCACGCGGCGTGTACGGCTACTTCCCCGCCCATTCCGACGGCGACGACCTCGTCCTCGAAGGAGGCTGGGTCTTCCACTGCCTCCGGCAACAGAGCCGATCGCGGCAAGGGTGAGCCGAACAAGTCGATCGCGGACCTCGTCGCGCCGTTGGAGTCCGACGTCCAAGATCACGTGGGCGCGTTCGCCGTCTCCGCCGGCTTCGGCGCCGACGAGCTGGCCAAGGCCTACGAGGCCGAGCACGACGACTACCGGGCGATCGTGGCGAAGGCCCTCGCCGACCGTCTCGCGGAGGCGTTCGCCGAACAGCTCCACCAGCAGGTCCGGAGGGAGTGGTACGCGCCCGACGAGCAGCTCTCCAGCGAGGAGCTGATCAAGGAGCGCTACCGAGGAACGAGACCGGCCTTCGGCTACCCGGCCTGCCCGGACCACAGCGAGAAGCGAACGTTGTTCGAGCTCCTCAACGTGAGCGAGGCGGCGGGCATCGACCTCACCACCTCGTGCGCGATGATGCCCGCCGCGAGCGTCAGCGGCCTGTACCTGGGGCACCCGGCCGCGCGGTACTTCCATGTGGGCCGGATCGCCAAGGACCAGGTCGAGGATTACGCGCGCCGCAAGGGCGAATCGCTCATGGAGGCCGAGCGCTGGCTGGCGCCGAACCTCGCGTACGAGCCGGGCTAGGCTCGACCGAGGGTTCCCCGACTCTCCGGAGCTGCTGATAGCGTCCCCGCCATGACCCAGACGTACTGGCATCCGTTCGCGGACATGTCCGCCATCGTGTCCGGCGGAGAGCTCGTTCTCGATCGAGGTGACGGTTGCTACGTCTGGGACGTCGAGGGGACGCGCTACCTCGATGCCACCGCATCCCTCTGGTACTGCAACGTGGGGTGGGGCCGCCGCGAGATCGGCGAGGCGGCGGCGGCACAGATGGCGAAGCTACCGACGTACTCCACCTTCGGCGACATCGTGACCCCCGTGACACTCGAGCTGGCCGATCGGGTGGCGGGCCTGGTTCCCATGCCCGACTCCAAGGTCTTCCTCACGAGCGGCGGTTCGGACTCGATCGACACCGCCACGAAGATGGCTCGCCACTACTGGCAGCTCGTCGGCGAGCCGGATCGCACGATCCTGATCCGAAGGGAGAAGGCCTACCACGGTATGCACACCGCGGGGACATCGCTCGCCGGGATCCCTGCGAACGCACTCGGACACGGCTCGCTCATCGAGGACATCGTCGAGGTGCCGTGGAACGACGCCGACTCGTTGCGAGCGGCGATCGACGACGTCGGGCCCGAGCGAGTGGCCGCGTTCTTCTGCGAACCGGTGATCGGGGCGGGAGGCGTGTTCCCACCGCCCGAGGGCTACCTCGAGGCCGCGCGCGAGGTCTGTCGCGACACCGGGGTCCTGTTCGTCGCCGATGAGGTGATCACGGGGTTCGGCCGCTGCGGTGACTGGTTCGCCTCGACGCGCTTCGGCCTCGAGCCGGACGTCCTCGTGTGCGCGAAGGGGATCACCAGCGGGTACTTGCCCCTCGGCGCCGTCGTCGCGTCCCCCCGCGTCGCCGAACCGTTCTGGGCGGAGGGCGCGGGGATGTGGCGACACGGCTACACCTACAGCGGTCACTCGACCGTCGCGGCGGCGGCGTTGGTGAACATCGACATCCTCGAGCGCGAGGGTCTCCCCGCGCGATCGAAAGCGATGGAGGGCTCATTGGTCGACGTGCTCAAGCAGCTGACCGATCACGACCTCGTCGAGGACGTACGCGGCGGTATCGGGCTGCTCGCGGCGGTCAGCCTCCGGCAGGATCTGGTCGCGGACGACCCAGCGCTGGGAGCGCACGTCGGGGCGGCGACGCGTCGAGCGGGCGTCTTGGTCCGTCCCCTCGTGGGTGGCGCGCTCGCGGTCAGCCCACCGTTGATCATCGAGGAGTCGCAGCTCCAAGAGATCGCGGACGGTCTGCGCGCCGGCCTCGACGCGGTCGCGTAGCTGTTCGAAGGGCGGCTAGTGGAACGAGTGGCCGCAGGCGCACGAGCTCTGCGCGGCCGGATTGTCGATCGTGAACCCTGAAGCCTCCAGCGAATCCACCCAGTCGATCGTGGCTTGGGAGAGATATGGGACGCTCATCTTGTCCACGACGACCCTGACGCCGAACTGCTCCTCGAGCAGGTCCTTCTCGGAGACCTGGTCATCGAGGTACATCGCGTAGCGGAGCCCGGAGCAGCCGCCGGGCTGCACGGCGATCCGCAGCGCGATGTCCGGACGCCCCTCTTCGGTGATGAGCTTCTGGACCTCACCGGCGGCCGTTTCGGTCAGCTGGATCGACTTCCGGGTGGTGTCGGTCTTCTCGTCGGCGGTCTGGGCCATGGTCTCTTCGGTCGCTGTCATGCCCCAGATTCTACCCTCGGTCGCCGTCATCTCTCGATGAAATCCGCGGTCTCCGCTCCGGTCGCCCGCTGGAGGTCTTCAGGCGTGAGCGGGAACACGGCGTCGGGCGTCCCCGCAGCGGCCCAGACCTCCTCGAACGCAAGCAATGCGGGGTCGACGAAGGAGCGGACGGGCGCCGGGTGGCCGAACGGGGGCGTGCCGCCGACGGCGAAGCCGGTGGCGGCGCGAGCCTCCTCGGGGGTCGCCCGGCGTGCCTCGGACGCGCCGGCCACGCGCGCCAGCTTCGGGGGATCCACTCGGTTCGCCCCCGACGTGAACGCGATGACCGGCCGGGCGTCCGCCATGAAGACCAGGGACTTCACGATCTGCGCGACGTCGCACCCGATCGCCTTCGCGGCATCGGCGGCCGTCTTCGTCCCTTCGGGGAACCGGCGAACGTGCGGCTCGACGCCGAGCCGGCGCGCGGACTCGGTGAATCGCTCGATCGCGCTCATCGGGGCGGCCGATGCCCTTCATCCGTCGTCTCCGGCGCCGCAGCGAGCATGACCCGGTACTGTACGATTCCGCGCCGTGAGCCCGGACCGCACCACGCTGCTCGGCGCCGCGCATGCGGAGCGGCAGCGGCTCGGCCGAACCATCCAGTACTCGGACCCGCAGACCTGGGAGCAGCCGAGCGCGCTGCCCGGATGGTGGAACCGAGACGTGATGGCGCATCTCGCATCTCACGACACCGCGGCTGCCTACCTCGTCAGGGGAGACCCCGCCGAGGAGCTCGAGGAGTATCGGGCTCGGCTGAACGGTGAGCCGTTCTCCGTCGACGCGTTCAACGAGTGGGTGGTGGAACGGCGATCCGGGCTGCCCACGCGGGAGGTGCTCGTGACCTGGGGCAAGGCCGCCGATGCCTTCCTCGCGTACGTCGGCCTCCTCTCGGAGGAGGACTGGGAGAAGCGCCGCTTCCCTTGGCTCGCCGGCGACATCGCGGCGCGGTACCTGGTCCAGTCCCGGATGGTCGAGTGGTGGATCCACGGGGAGGACATGCGAGCCACCAACGGGCTCGGTCCTGAGTACCAGCACTGGCCGATCTACATGACGATCGACATGGGGGTGCGGATGCTCCCTTGGTCGCTGGGCCAGGCCGGCCTCGACCTGACCGGATACAGCGTTCGGATCGACGTAGAGGGCGCGGGAGAGGGTTCGTGGCACTGGGGCCTCGGAGCCGGCGAGGTGCCACCGGCGAACAAGGAGCCCGACGCCACGATCGTGGGACGAGCCCCCCAGCTCGCCCTCGTCGCCGCTCGACGCCTCTCAGCCGTCGACGTGCTCGCATCGGGGAACCTCGTGGTTGGGCTCGATGTGGAGCTGGGTGTCGCCGTTCTGCGCCACATCCGCGCTTTCGTCTGAGGGAACCGAGCCGACCGGTCGCTCGTACCCCTAGCGTGTACGGAAGCTGTGTAGGTTCTTCGCCTGGAGATGTCGAAAGAGCTCGACGCCGACCAGCGTCTGATGCGGTCGTTCGCCGCGCGCGACCCCAGCGCGGCGGACACGCTCTATCGGAGGTTCGCGGGTCGGATCTACGGGCTCGGGCTGGTGATGCTCGGCAGCGATGCCGCGGCACAGGACCTCGTCCAGGACACGTTCGTCAAGCTCTGGCGGAACGCGGAGCGCTACGACCGCTCGCGGGGGAAGCTCGAGACGTGGGTGTTGCTGATGGCCAGGTCGCTCGCGATCGACGCGATCAGACGACGTGTGCTGGAGATACGCACCCTGGAGCACGTCGACCGGCCGCTCGAGGCCGACCAGGCGCCGGGACCGGACGAGCAGGCCGTCACCCGGGACCTCACCGAGAAGGCCCGGCGGGCGATGTCGTCACTGCCCCCGGAGCAGCGAGCCGCCCTCGAGCTCGCGTACCTCGGCGGGAAGACCAGCACCGAGATCTCCGACCTCGAAGGGATCCCCGTGGGCACCGCGAAGACCCGGATCCGGGCAGCGCTGCTTCGGCTGCGGGAGTCGATGGCTCCGGAGAACGGGGACGAGCTCGAGGCGGAGGATCGATCCGAGGAGCAGGGAGGGGCCGGCCGTGACGACGTGTGAGGAGGTGCGGCCCCTACTCCCCGACTTCGTCCTGGGCTCGCTCAACGGTGCCGATGACCACGACGTCCGTCGGCATCTGCGCGGATGCGGGGGGTGCCGACGGGAGCTCGACGCCCTCCGGGAGGGGTTGGGGGTGTTCGCTTCGACGCTCGAGCGCATCGCTCCGATCGAGCTCCGGGATCGTGTGACGAACGCCCTTTCGGAGGAATGGACGGACGCGGATCGCTCGTCGGCGTCGCGCGGACGAGTCCGCCGCGACTGGCGCCTCGTGGCGGCGGCGTCGCTCGCGCTCGCGGTCCTCGCGGCGACCTTCGGGCTGATCCAGCTCGACCGTGCCCGCGACGCGACGGAAGACGCGACGAGCTTCCGAACGGTCCTCGCCACGCTGGGTGGCACGGGGTTCAAGGTCGGGACGCTCCACGCCTCGACGGCGAGGCCCGTCGAAGGCAGTGTCGTCGCCTACGAGTCGAGCAGGGATCAGTCCTTCGTCGTCGTGTTCGTCCGGACGCCTGAGGTCACCGGCAAGGGCTCGCTCCTCGTGTCCAGGTCGGACGGAACCACGTGGGATCCCGGCCCGATCGAGTTCGACGGAGACGGCGACGCCGCCGTCTGGTGGGTCACCGATCGGAACATCGCCTCGATGACGGGACTGACGGTCAACGCCCCCGACGGCACCACGCTGGCCACCGCCGGCCTCCGTCCGGCCTAATCGCGCGAGACCACCAGTCGCTTGACGAGCCGCTTCCGGGCGCCGAATCGGTACTTGTAGGCGTAATCGCCCTTGAGGAGATCGAACACCGAGCAACGCTCGTCGATCGCCCGCTTGATGTCCTCGGCCACCAACACCATCCCGGGCGCGAGCTGCTGCCACTTCCGATCGAACGCGGAGTTGTACAGCGAGTAGGTCCCTTCGAAGCTGAAGCCGATCGTGCCTGCCGCGAGCTCGTCGCGCACGCGGATGAAGGTCAGGCGGAAGACACCGCGCTCGCAGAACGCCTGTCCGAGCCGCCGGAAGAAGATCTCCATCCCCGGGACCATGAAGACACCCTTCGGACCCTCGCTCATCCGGTGCAGCTCGACGAACCGGTCGAGGAGCGGCAACAGTGTCTCGTTCGTCGCGGTCTCGATGCGGAAGGGTCCCGTCTCGGCCTCGAGCTTCTTCGCCTTCCGCCGGATCTCGTGCCTGAGCTTGGAGGGGATCTCCGCGAGGTACCCATCCCACGTCGATGGGAGATCCAGGATCGGTGCCACGCCGTTCTGATCATCGGTCTCCTCCACGCTCAGCCCGTGCTCCGCGGCCGCATCCCGGAGGTCGATGAGCCAGGGCGAGTCCTCGGGGAGTCCGCGGAGATCGGCGTCGCGCCACTCGTCCCGTGCGAGGAGCCCCGCCCACAACGCGCGCGCAGAGCCGGCCCGAGCGTCCGGCATCCCCACCGGACCCAGATAGTCCGTGACCTCGGTCCCGCCGAGGAATCGGAGCGTCTCTCCGATCAGCTCGAAGGCGGTCGCGGAGACCTGGTGCCCGGCGTCGTCTTCACCGAACGCGAGGAGGAGGTGATCGGGCTCCTCACCGAACTCCTCCCAGTACAGCTTCAGGTAGTCCGGCGTGTGGAAGATCGTGCCTGCCGGGTCGGCGCGCACGAGATCGCTCCAGTCGCGGCGCTGGAAGTCCCTGGGGTCTTCGGAGAAGAGGACCTCGACCCCGCTCACCAGGAGCCGCCGCCCCCGCCGCCCCCGCCGCCACCCGAGAACCCTCCCCCACCGAACCCGCTCGATCCCGAGGACGCCGGCGTGGACGCGAGCGTCCCGCCGGTGGTCACGGCGAACCCGTCGATCGAGTCCGCGAACGCGACCGCGGTGAAGGGGTGCGGTCCCACGTACCAGCCGGAGGTGTCGGGCTGGAGTCCCATGTCTTCGAACGCCTTGGCCCACTTCTTCGTGAGCCCGAAGACGATCGCGTACGGAAGGTAGCGGGTGAACACGTTCTCCTCCTCCGCCCACCGGGACATGTGGGTCTCGGCGGTCGCGATGACGCGGCGGAACCCACGGATCCGCCGGAGCATCGCCGTCCCACTCGCGGTCCGAGCGGGCATCCGCCGCGCCATCAGCGCGAGCGCGACGCCGGCGACGATCACCGGGATCCCGAGGAGCCCCCAATGCGTCCAGCGAGCGAGGACGAACGTCACGGCGCCGCCGGCGATCGCCAGGAGCGTCCCCCGGCCGGCCCACCGCGTGCGGACCTGGTCGGGCCGGGCGCGGAACCACTTCTGGCGCATCGCGTCCTCGTACAGGGACTGCTCGACGCCGTGCAGCCGAGCCGCGAACGTCGTCTTGAGCTCTGAGACCTTGACCTCGTTCCCGTCCCGGAAGAGACCGTCGAGGAGCTCCTTCTCGTACGGGAGCAACTCGGCCTCGTCCTTCTCCAACCGGATGAGGTTCCAATCGGCCTTGGAGAACAGCCCGCCGTCCGGGATCTCCTGGATCAACAGGAAGCCTCGGCCCGCGAGGTCGACGATCGTCGCGGTCACGTCGACGACGTTCGCCCGTTCGTCGATCAGCGTGCCGATCTGCCCCGGGCGGACATCCTCGGGAGGAGCGAACTCGACGGGCGCCTCGGCATCACCTTCTCCGAAGGGAACCGCCTCGTCCTCTCCGGTCGGCGATCCCATGATCTGGTCGATCGGAGACCCGAGGAAACGACGATCGCGGCCTTCCCGTGACCACATCCGGAAGAGCGCGCCGCCGAGGAGAGCCAGCAGGGCGAGCGACGCCGTGACCGTGCCCGGGTTCACGCTGAAAGCGCGTTCGGCTGCCCAGCGCTCTTCGAGGATCGGCTGGGGCTCGGGCACGACCCCCTTCGGGATCGCGACGACGACCGTCATCCCTTCGAACGGCGCGAACGACCCTCCCGGTGAGAATCGGGCCTCCGACCCATCGAACTCGGCGAGCGAACATGGTTCCGTCGAACCCTGGCTGCCCTGGAAGCACGCGACGCGCTGGACCCGTCCCGGCGCGCGCACGGTCACGTCGGCCCTCAAGATGGGTGCCTCCCATTCGTGTCCGATGGCGTTCCAGAACAACTCGTCGTGGTCGTCGAACGCGTTCAGGGCCCCCCCGACCCGGTACGAGATCGTGTACGTATGCCGGCCGGAGATCTCCACATCCTCGTCGCCGATCCGGATCACAGTGGAGGAGCCTTCTTGCGAGATGTCGACGTCATCAGGCGCGTCGCTCTCCACCGTGACGTCCTCGATGGGATACACGCGATCGTGCACGTCGTCGTAGGGGAACCTCGACGGGATCGTGCGGAAGATCCCGTGCCGCAGCTGATCACCGAAGTCGTAGTCGATCGTCTCGGTGATCCTCAGGTCGCCGTCGTCGAGGATCTCGATCTGCACGGCATAGTCGTGGATCACCTCGGCGGGCAGTTGCGCCTCGGCGGGCGCCGCCAGCAGGAGCAACAACGCTGCGGCGGCGAACAGCGAGCGCAGCGTGCGTCTCATCATCACGTCACGAAGTAGAAGGAGATCGCCATGATCCCGTACGCCCCGACGAGCTGCGCGCCTTCGAGCCAGTTGGAGCGGCCGTCGATCGAGATCATGAACACCAGGAACGTGGACAGGCCGACGGCCGCGACTTCGAACGTGCTGAACACGAAGTCCATGGGGTGGCCGACGAGCAGGGAGATGAACACGAGGGCGGGCGCCACGAACAGCGCGATCTGTGTGGAAGAACCGATCGCGATCTCGAGCGTCACGTCGACCTTGTTCCGCAACGCGAACATCACGGCCGAGGAGTGTTCCGCGGCGTTCCCGATGATCGGGATGACGATCAGGCCGACGAAGGCTTCGGAGAGTCCCAGGGACTCGATCGCGGTATCGAGAGAACCCACGAGGAACTCCGCCATCAGCGCGACGAGCGCGGTCGACCCCAGAAGGAAGCCGATCGCCTTGTTCCGAGACCAGGAGGCCTCCTCACTCGCCTCCGGCGTGTGGAACAGATGCTCGTGCGTGACCAGTGTGAATGCGAGCGCGGCGAGGTAGAGCGCGATCAAGACAGCGGCCACGGTTCCGGAGACGACCTCCCGTTGGATCAGGCTGTCGTTGGCACCGTGCGCGAACAGTGCCGGCATCAGGAGGCCGGTGACCGCCAGGACGAGGGACGTGGCGTGAACCGAGGCGGCTCGCGCGTTGTACTCCTGCTCCTCGTGCTTCAACCCGCCGAGGAAGAACGACAAGCCGAGAACGAGCAGGAGGTTCCCCAGGATCGATCCCGTGAGCGATGCCTTCACGATCTCGATCCGCCCCTCGAGGATCAGGAAGATCGCGAGGATCAGCTCGGTCACGTTGCCGAACGTGGCGTTGATCAGCCCGCCCAGGCGCGGTCCGACGTGTAGCGCGAGTTGCTCGGTGGACCGCCCGATCAGGCCCGCGAGCGGCAGGATCGCGCCGGCCGAGGTCAGGAAGATCGCGAGATCCGGCCCGCCCGCGACCTCCAGCACGATCGCCACAGGGACGAGGACGAGAAGCCAGTCGAGGGAGGGCTTCAGGGAGAGCGGTCGCGTCGGCGTGAGCGTCGGCACGGGCGCCAGGGTAGACGGTCGGCGGCAGCCGAGCGGCTAGTGAGCGGCGGCGCCGCCGGCGGCGCCCGCCCGACACGGCCTCCTGCAGGACGTCCCACGCCAGGACGGCGCACTTGATGCGGATCGGGTACTTCACGACGCCCTTCAGCGCGACGAGGTCGCCGAAGGCGTCCTCGTCGGGATCGACCTCGCCCGCGAGCATCCCTCGCACGTCGGCCGCGAGGGCCATGGCGTCCTCGACAGGCTTCCCCCCGACCGACTCGGTCATCATCGAGGCGCTCGACTGGCTGATCGAGCAACCGGCTCCCTGGAACGTGACCTCGAGGAGCTTCCCGTCCTCGAGGTTGGCCGAGACCGTGATCTCGTCGCCGCACAGCGGGTTGTTCCTCGTGCACGTCACCACGGCCCCCGGCAGCTCGCGCTTGTTCCGGGGATTCTTGTAGTGGTCGAGGATCGTTTCCTTGTAGATGTCGTCGAGCGCCACGTTTCCTCCGAACGCTAGTGAGCGAAGAACGCTTCCGCTTTGGCGAGCGCCTCCACCAGCACGTCCACCTCGTCCCGTGTGTTGTACACGTAGAACGAGGCCCGTGCAGTGGCCGGCGTCTCGAACCTGCGCATCACCAGCTGCGCGCAGTGATGGCCGGCACGGATCGCCACGCCCTCCGCGTCCAGGACCGTCGCGAGGTCGTGCGGATGGACGTCGCGATACCAGAAGCTCACGGCGCCACCTCGGGCGGTGGCGTCCTTCGGTCCATAGACCGTGGCGTCGACCGACAGCAGCCGGTCGAGCGCGTAGCGGGTGATCTCCTCCTCGTGGGCACGGACGGCCTCCATCCCCAGGGCCTCGAGGTAGTCGACCGCGGCGCCGAGGCCCACCTGCTGGGCGATCTGCATCGTCCCGGCCTCGAACTTGTACGGGATGTCCTTCCAGGTGGAACGGTCGTGGAAGACCTCGTGGATCATCTCCCCGCCGCCGAACATCGGATCCATGGCCTCGAGGAGCTCGGCCTTCGCGTATAGGCCGCCGCTCGCCGTCGGCCCCAGCATCTTGTGGCCGCTGAACGCGAGGAAGTCGCAGTCCAGCTCGGTGACGGAGACACCGTTGTGCGGGACGAGCTGCGCGGCGTCCACCGCGACGACCGCGCCCACCGCGTGGGCGGCCTCGATCAGCTGGCCGAGCGGCGTGATCGTCCCCAGGGCGTTGGACATCCCGGTCACCGACAGGATCTTGGTCCGCTCGTTGAGCAAGGAGCCCAGTTCCGAGAGGTCGAGCTGCCCGTCGTCGGTGAGCGGGATGTAGCGGAGGACCGCGCCGGTCACCTGCGCCGTGAGCTGCCAGGGGACGATGTTCGAGTGATGCTCCATGTCGGTCAGGAGGACCTCGTCGCCTTCCTTGAGGAACTTCCTCCCCCACCCCTGCGCGACGAGGTTCAGCGACTCCGTCGTGCCGCGAGTGAACACGATCGTGCGTGGGTCCGGCGTGCCGAAGAAGCGAGCGAGCTTGGCCCGGGCACCCTCGAACGCCTCCGTCGACTCCTCACCGAGCGTGTAGATCCCGCGGTGGGCGTTCGCGTTGTGGTTGGCGTAGAAGTCGGAGACGGCCTCGATCACCTGACGGGGCTTCTGGGACGTAGCCGCCGAATCCAGGTAGACGAGCGGATGTCCGTTGATCACGCGCTCGAGGATGGGGAAGTCCCGGCGTATCCGCTCGACGTCGAGAACCCCGTTCCCGTTCATGCCTTCGCCTCCACTCCTTCATCGATGCCGAGCTCGTCGCCGATGCCCTCGTAACCCTTCTCCTCGAGCTCGCTCGCGAGCTCGGGTCCGCCGGACCTCACGATACGACCCTGCATCATCACGTGGACCCGGTCGGCGGTGATGTAGTTGAGGATCCGTTGGTAGTGGGTGATCAGCAGCACGCCCAGCTCCGGACCGACGAGCTCAGCCACCCCGCCGGCGACCAGCTTCAGCGAGTCGATGTCCAGGCCCGAGTCGGTCTCGTCCAGGATCGCGATCTCAGGCTGCAGCACGGCCAGCTGGAGGATCTCGTTCCGCTTCTTCTCCCCTCCGGAGAACCCCTGGTTCACGTAGCGCTGGACCATCGCGTCCTCGATGCCCAAACGGTCCATCTGCCCCTTCATGTGTTTGCGGAACGCGAGCGCGCTGATCTGCTCGGCCTTGACCGCTTGATACGCCGTCCGCAGGAAGTTCACGACGCTCACGCCCGGCACCTCGGTCGGGTACTGCAGTGCGAGGAACAGCCCCCGCTTGGCTCGTTGGTCCGTGGTCAGGCCGGTGATCTTCTCGCCCTTGAAGACGACGTCGCCGCTGGTCACCACGTAGCCCGGGCGGCCCATGATGACGTTGGAAAGCGTCGACTTCCCGGATCCGTTGGGACCCATCAATGCGTGGGTCTCCCCTTGCGCCACCGTCAGGTCGATCCCCTTCAGGATCTCCTTCCCCTCGACCTCCGCTCGGAGATCTCGGATCTCGAGCGTCGCTCGGCCGTTCTTCTCGCTCATGTTCTTCACACCTCGATGTAGATGTCGTCATCCTCGGTCGTGATCGGGAAGACGTCCACCGGCGTCGTCGCCGGCAGGCTCCTCGGCTTCCCGCTGTTCAGATCGAACGAGGACCCGTGCTTCGGGCACTCGATCGTCTCGAAGTCGGCGTCCACGTCTCCCTCGTCCAGGTAGTAGTGGGCGTGGCTGCAGATCGCGTCGATCGCGCGGAGCCCTTCGTCGCCCAGGTTCACCAGCGCCACGAGCCGGCCATCGACGGGGAAGCGCTTCGCCTCGCCCGGCGCCGGCGCGTCGGCGATATCGCAGACCTTGACGCGCGCCGTCATGCGGACACCTTCGGCTGCTCCGGGGTTCCCAGGCCCTGGGCGAGCTCGTCCTGGATCGCCTTCTCGGCGCCTTCCCGGACCTCGTCGATCTTCACGCGGTCGAGCACCTCCTGGAAGAAGCCGGACACGATCAGGCGCTCGGCCTCGGCCCGCTGGATGCCCCGGCTCATCAGGTAGAAGATCGCGTCCTCATCGACGGGACCGACGCTCGCCGCGTGGCCGCAGCGCACGTCGTTCGCCTCGATCTCGAGGTTGGGGATCGCATCGGCCTTCGCGTGCTCCGACAGGACGATGTTGCGCGAGGTCTGCATCGCGTTCGTCTTCTGCGCGTCGGGACGCACGTGGACCCACCCGCTGTAGACGGCCCGGGAGTGGTCGCGGAGCGCGCCCTTGTAGAGGAGGTCGCTCGTGCAATTGGGAGCGACGTGGTCCTGGATCGAACGGTGGTCGAAGTGCTGGTCCCCGTCCGCGAAGAAGACACCGAGCATCTCGCTGAACCCGCCCGGCTCGGCCAGGATCGTCTCGGCCTCGGCGCGCGCCAGGGAGGCCCCGAACCCGATGTTCAGGGTCCGGAGCGTCGCGTCGCGTCCCACCGTCGCCCGCTGGATCCCGAGGTGGGTCACGCCGCTCCCCCACTCCTGGATCGATGCGTAGCGCACGTGGGCGCCGTCGCCGACGTAGATCTCGGTGATCGCGTTGCTGAACGCCCTGCCCATGTCCGGGGAGACGTACCGGTCGATGAAGGTGACCTCCGAGCCCGCCTCCACGATGAGGAGGGTGTGGGGGAAGATCGCGGCCCCGTCGGCGTCGAGGTAGGTGAGCGCCTGGATCGGCAGCTCGATCGCGGTGTCCCTCGGGACGTAGACGAACGTGCCACCGGTCCGGAACGCGGCGTGCAGTGCGGTGAACTTCGTCCTGTCGAACGGGACGAGCGTGTGGAGGTAGGGCTCCACCAGCTCCGGATGGTCGGCAACGGCCGCGTCGATGCTCTCGAAATGCACGCCGGCGCGGATCGCCGGGTCGAGGTGCGCGATCGTGGTCGTGGAGTTGTGTTGGACCAGCAAGCCGGCGCGGGCGCTCACGTCACCGGCGGCGGCGAGGAGGTTCGCCGGCACCTGGTCAAGGTGAGTTGCGGTGCCGCCACCTCGGATGTGAGGCGTGAAGTCCAGCTCGAAGGTCGAGAGATCCGTGTACCGCCACTCCTCGGTCTCTTGGGAGGGAACGGGCAAGGCCTCGAAGCGCTGGAGGGCTTCTGCGCGCAGTTGGGCCACGAAGCCGGGCGCCTTCGGCAGAGTCCCGAGGGCGCGCTCGTCGAAGGTGGTGGTGCTCACCGCGCTCATGAAGGAATCCTACTTGAGGGGTCGGATTCGGCCCAACCAGAGCGGGAACGCCAGCGAGGACACGTGGAACCGCCGGGATCAAACAGCTAGCCGACCGAGCCCTCCATCTGCAGCTCGATCAGACGGTTCAGCTCGACCGCGTACTCCATCGGGAGCTCCCGCGTGATGGGCTCGATGAACCCGTTCACGATCATCGCGGTGGCCTCGGCCTCGGAGAGCCCGCGGCTCATCAGGTAGAAGAGCTGGTCGTCGCCGACCTTCGAGACGGTCGCCTCGTGACCGAGCGCGGCCGTTTCGTCCTCGACCTCGATGTAGGGGTAGGTGTCGGACCTCGACTCGTCGTCCAGGATCAGCGCATCGCAGCGCACCGTGGACTTGGCGTGATGCGCATCCGGCTCCACGCGGACGAGCCCTCGGTACCCGGTACGGCCTCCGTCCTTCGAGACCGACTTCGAGTTGATCACGCTGGTCGTGTACGGCGCCGCGTGGACCGCCTTCCCGCCGGCGTCGGTGTGCATGCCCTTGCCCGCGAAGGCCACGGAGAGCACCTCGCCACGGGCGCCCTTGCCGAGCAGGTAGATCGACGGGTACTTCATCGTCACCTTCGAGCCGATGTTGCCGTCGATCCACTCCATCACGGCGTCCTCGTAAGCCGCCGCTCGCTTGGTGACCAGGTTGTACACGTTGGTCGACCAGTTCTGGATCGTCGTGTAGCGGACCCGAGCACCCTTCTTGGCGACGATCTCGACGACCGCGGAGTGCAGCGAGTCGCTCGTGTAGATCGGCGCCGAGCAGCCCTCGACGTAGTGCACGTAGGAACCCTCGTCGGCGATGATCAGCGTCCGCTCGAACTGGCCCATGTTCTCGGCGTTGATCCGGAAGTACGCCTGCAGCGGGATGTCGACGGCCACGCCCGGCGGGACGTAGATGAACGAGCCACCCGACCACACGGCGGTGTTCAGCGCGGCGAACTTGTTGTCGTTGGGCGGGATGATCGTCCCGAAGTACTCCTTGACGAGATCCGGGTAGTCGCGGAGCGCGGAGTCCATGTCGGTGAAGAGCACGCCGATGTCGTCGAGCTCCTTCTTGATCTTGTGGTACACGACCTCGGACTCGTATTGGGCCGACACGCCGCCCAGGTACTTCTTCTCCGCCTCGGGGATGCCGAGCTTGTCCCAGGTGCCCCGGATGTCCTCGGGGAGGTCCTCCCAGTTCTGGGCTTGCTTCTCGGTGGAGCGGATGAAGTAGTAGATGTTCTCGAAGTCGATGTCCGAGAGATCGGCGCCCCACCAAGGCATCGGGCGGCTCTCGAAGTGCTTCAGCGCCTTGAGCCGGTACTTGCGCATCCAGTCGGGCTCGGATTTGAGTTCGCTGATCTCCTCGACGACCTGCGCCGACAGACCCCGCTTCGGCTCGAACACCGAGTGGGACGGGTCTTTCCAGTCGAAACGGTATCCCTTGGAAAGCTCCTCGAGATGCTCTTCCTGACTGACGACCATGTCACTCCCTCGCATCGGCTTCCTGCGTTCCCCTACAGGGTACCCGTCTGTGCTCCTTGAAGTCTATCTGGGAGGTCGGATTCGCCGCGCAAGGCTAACCGTGTCGGGCGGCGGCGTCCGAGGGAACCCAGCGGTCGACCCGCCTCGCCAGCACCTTGGTCACGACCGACCCCACGACGACCGTGAGGATCACGTACGCGACCGTCACCGGTCCGAGGTCATCCTCGAGCGAGGCGGCCGCCGCGAGCCCGGCGATCGCGATCGAGAACTCCCCTCGAGGGATGAGCGCGGCGCCGACCACGCCGCGCGCTCTTACCTCCGAACCGAGGCGCCGCGCGGCCCACCATCCCGTCGCGTACTTCGTCGCGGAGGTCACGAGCCCCAGGAGCACGGCGATCCCGAGGACCGGAGGGATCGTGGACGGATCGACCGAGAGGCCGATGAAGGCGAAGAAGATCGCCGCGAACAGGTCTCGGAGCGGACGCACGAGCGTCTGCGCCCCCTCCGCGGCAGGCCCGGAGAGCATGATGCCCGCCAACAGGGCCCCCACCGCCGCCGAGAACCTCGCGACCTCCGCGACACCAGCGATCAGGATCGCGAACCCGAGGATGGACAGCAGGAGTGCCTCGTCGGAGCGGCTGAAGAGCATCTGGCTGAGACCCACCTCGACCCGCAACGCGATCGCGAGCAGCACGCCGACCGCCACGATCGCGATGAGCGCGGGGACGAGCGAGATGTCGGCGCCGCCTCCGATCAGCAGAGCGGCGAGCACCGGGAGGTAGATCGCCATCACGAGATCCTCGATCACGGCGATCGTGACCACGAACCTGCTCGCGCCTCGAGCGTGCGGACCCGCATGCTCGAGCAGCTTCGCCGCCACCCCGGACGACGAGACGTAGGTGATCCCCCCGAGGAACGCAGCAGCCAACGGGCCCCACCCGAGGATGAGACCGACCAGCACGCCCGGAGTGACGTTCAAGACCAGATCGACGACGCCGGGCATCGTGGACGCCCTCGCCGTCGCGAGCAGATCCCGGGAAGAGTGCTCGAGACCGAGGACGAACAGCACGAGGATCAGGCCGATCTCGGCGCCGATCTCGACGAATCCCTGCGTGGTGACCAGGGGGAGGATGCCTCCCTCGCCGAACGCGAGTCCCGCGATCAGGTACAGAGGGACGGTCGGAAGATCGAACCTCGCCGCGATGCGCGCGAGGACCGCTAGGCCGAGGATCACCGCCCCCAGCTCGAGGAGTCTCACGAGCGGCGACCTACCTTCGCGGGTCCCATCGCACGAGTCTAAGGATGTCTATCGGATCCCTCTGATGCCGGCTCCCTCCCCGTCGACCGAACGAGTCAGGTGTGAGGGCTGCCGATCCGCTTCACGCCCAGAACTTCCACCAGGGCCGCTTCTTCGGAACCTCGCCCCGCTCCGCCGCTTCCTCGGCGTGGATGCGCTCAGCCTCGTGCGCGAGATGATCTTGTCGTGCGCCCTTGTCGATCTGTTCCTGCTCGGCTCCCCAGCGCTGGGCCCCCAGATCGCGGCCTCCCTGTCCTCCCGGTCCCTGCAGCGACATGCTCGACTCCTTCCCCTGCCTTCAGCCACACTACTCCTCCGTCTGGGTTCGCTGGCGTGCGGGATCCTGTCGGAACACCTGGATCGATCACAGTTCGCCGTGGCGTTTCAGGGATCGCATCGAGATCACGCCCCACGCTGGGGGGAGATAGAAGGTGATGATCCGGTAGGCGAGCGTCGCGGCGATCGCCGGCGACTCCGGGATGCCGACGCCGATCAGCAGCGTCGTCATGGCTGCCTCGGTCACGCCGATCCCGCCCGGCACCGGCATGATCCCTGAGAACAAGCTGGTCATCGTGTTCACCAGCAGCAGCTCCGCGAGTGTCGCGTGCTCACCGAACGCGCGCAAGCAGAGGCCGAGCACCACCGCGAGCATCAGTTGCGCCGCGAAGTTGCCGCCGAAGAGCTGGAGGAGCTTGACGGGTTGGCGGAGCACCCGGGCGCTTTCCCTGGCCTCGGTCAGATGTGGGGCGATCATGCGCCGGACCCGAGGGATCAGGACCGCCGCCACGACCAAGAGCACCAGGACGATCGCGCCGATCGCGATGATCTTCCCGCTGAACGTGACATCGGAGTCGTTCAGGGAGAGGTCCAGCGTCACCAGATTCGCCAGCGCGATGATCCCGAGGATCACCGCCTGGATCAGGAACCCCGAGACGCTGTCGATCGCTCCGATCGCGACCGCGGTGGCCGTCGGCGCGCCCGCGCGTTGGAAGAAGCGGACGCTGACCGCGATCCTCGCGGCCGAGGACGGGACCGCCAAAGCGATGAACTGGATCGCGAACTGCAGCTGGAGCACCGGTCCGTAACGCACGGCGATGAACGCGGCGCCGATCGTCGAGAACGCCCCGAAGATCTGGACCAGCGGCGCGACCGCGAGCGCGAAGAGGAGCCAGGTCCAATCCGCGGTGCTCAGCTCGTCCGCGATCGTGTCGACACCGACCCCGGCGATGGTCGAGATGACGACCCAGGCGGCGATCCCGATCAAGGCGAGCTGGAGCAGCGACCCCCACGTCACGCGGCGAAGCGGAACGAGATCGGGCACCTCGGTCGCGGCGGCGGATGCGGCCGCCTCCCTCAGCGAGTCGAGATCGAGCTCCGCGGCTTCGACAGCGGCCCTGGACGAAGGGCTCAGGGCAGCCTCCTGCAGGTAGGGCAGGAGCTCGGTGATTGAGTCATCGAGCGCGCGTGTGGCCACGGCGATCGCTCGGTCCGTCCCAAGCGCGAGGGCGATCGTGACCAGCAGCTGCGCGCGGTCCGCCTGGACATCCGCATCCGACGCCAGGCCGGTCGCCCGGCCGAAATCGCCGATCACCACTGTGTGGTCGGGCTGGAGGAACAGTCGTTCCGAGTCGAGCGCCCCGTGGGCGATGCCGGCGCGGTGCATCCGTCCGACTCCCCGCCACAGATCGTCGAGCATCGCATCGGTGGTGTCCTCCGCGGCCGACAGCTGTATGCCGCTGGTCTCCACCACGAGCAGAGCATCGTTCGCGACAGGTCCCGCGGCCACGACCGGGAGGACGGGAGCGCCGGCCCGTTCGGCGAGCAGCGTGACGAACGCCTCGTGCTCGACCTGTTGGAGACGACTGAAGGTGAGGGTCGGCGCCTCATCGCGGTACCACAAGGTCGTCCAGATCGTGGACAGGAGCTGGCCGTCCCACGCGTCCCGTCCATAGATCTTCACCAGGAGCGTCCCACCCGCGCTCGTGGTCGCGCGCATCACGGCGACTCCTCGGGTCTGCAACCGGGCCGGCTCGACATCGATGGTGTCGAATCCCATGTCGGCGAGGGCGGCTGCGACCTGCTCAGCGGTGGGGCGGCCGCCTGGTGAACCGAAGATCAGGTGCACGATCGTGCCGGCGGCCGTCCCGATCGCGATCGCGGCGATCCCACCCATCGGAAACGTCCCGCCGAGGGCGATCGCCGACAGGAGGCTGCCGCCGACGAGCAGGCGGCCGGTCCTCCTCGCCGGCCTCCCGAGGTGAGGAGACGAGGTCACCAGCACCGCCGCGACCAGGGCGACGGAGACCGCCGGGAAGATCGGTGGGG
This sequence comes from uncultured Actinomycetota bacterium, assembly GCA_963839395.1. GTDB lineage: Bacteria > Actinomycetota > UBA4738 > UBA4738 > HRBIN12 > JAJNBA01. Next base: position 571,951 of record CAWIUW010000015.1, on the reverse strand, counting down.
GATCGAAGACGGTCAGCCCATCGACCGCCGTGGTGAGGTCTCCGGCCAGCAGAAGGCTCCCCAGCGCCGCCAGGACGAGCGCCAGCACCTGATCCCGGAACAACGATCGTCTGCCTGTTCCGAAGAGCGCCGCGACGAGCAACGCCGCGGCCCACGCGATCGCCAGGACGTGGACGATCTCCCAGAACCAACCGAAGAGCCCCGGGAGCGACTGGATGAAGGCGGCCGTCGGCGACGTGTCCTTCGGGTCGGGCGCCAGCGCGGCGGTCGTCGCGATCGTGGCGATCGAAACGACGCACAGGACGAGGTCGGTGGGACGCCGGGCGCGTGGGGCATCTGCGGCCGACGAGAAGAACCGGATCGGCATCATCGCTTTCGACAGGAGCCGCTGACCGGTCCAGCGGGACCCGCCCTCGCGCTCGTCCAACTCGCCTCGGGTCGTCATCCGATGTCAGATGATGCACCGCTTCGTCGATCGATGCCCGCAGGAGCAGGGCTCACGGTCCGCACCCCGGATCGACATCCGATCCTGCCCCGTCACCCGTCGTCGTCAGGAGCGAGGGCCGCGTTCGTCAGCGCCACCCCGACGACATACGCGACGTGGGTTCCCAGGCTCGTGGCCAGAACGTCCGGTTGCCATCGCCACGGCGGCGGCGTCCGCCCGAGCAGCGGGAAGAGCGAGAAGGTCGCGGTCATCAGCATGCCGCCGAAGATCGCGCTCGCCCACGGCTCACCGAGACGCCGTCGGAGGAACCCATGCATCATGCCGAACGTCGAGCCGTAGCCCCACCGGAGCAGGGTGCCCAACTCCTGCTCGCCCCGCTCGGTGACGGAGGGCAGATGGAGCACCGAGGCGACGATCTGCCCTGGGACGAGGCTGTCGTCGTAGTCGAGCGCGCCCCGCACATCGGGGCGCATCGCGTGCTCCGCCCGGTACGCGAGCGTCATCGCCGCCGTCCCGGCCGCGCCGGCGATCACGCCCCGGATCGGCCACGGGATCATCCGCCGATCATCTCCTGGCCCCATGTTCGTCCCCCTCGTCCTGCTTGGTGGAGCTGAAACGGTCGTCCCCCTGGTCGCCGGTGTTCTCGCGCCTCTGTGGCTGCCAGGCATTGACCGCTTTCGCCACCGCCGTCACGAGGAACAACTGCCCGATGAGCATCTCCAGGACAGCGAAGGATTGTCCCGGGTTCTCCGCCGGGATGAGGTTGCCGTAGCCGGTCGTGGTGAGTGTTGTGAACGAGAAGAACAGGTCCTGCGGGAACGTTCCTTCGCCGGATGCCCCGAAGAACGGACCAGCCTGGATCGCTCCCAGCGCCCTGTAGGAGAAGGCGAAGAACATCCCCATCATGAGATAGGCGGCGATCGCGCCGAGCACCGTCTCCCTATCGACCGCTCGCCTCAGCACCAAGTGACGGACGATCGTGAACGGAGCGCCCAGATAGAGCAGGGCGCTCACGACGAGCCATGAATCCGTTGCCGCCAACCTGGTCGGGGATGAAGACGTTCGCGATCGCGACGATCGCAGAGATCGCGGCGAGTACGCTCACGAAGACCCGGAGGCGGCGGCGAGCCTCGGACGCGCGAAGGACCACCCAGATCGTGGCGATCTGCACCGCTACGACGATCGAGATGGCCCGGCCCCCCATGAGGGTGACCGAGAGCACGTACGTGAGCAGGATGAGCAGCAACACCAACCCGTAGCTGTTCGGTGAGTAGAAGGCCCCGATGAGCCGCCGTGGCCGGCGTCGCCGAGGTGGCTCCGTCCTGAGTGCGGTCCTGACTTCCGGCATGTCGGCCATCAGAACATCAGCGGGATGCAGAAGCCGAGGACGGTGCCGACGCCGGCGAGCTGCCCTCCGCGCTCGAACGCGAACGGCATCAGCGAGTTGGTGAGCATCGCGAGGAGCCCGCCGGCGGCGAGCGCGGCCATGCGGTCTCCGGCGACACCCGAGAACGTGTCGGCGAGGAGGTAACCGAGGCCGGATGCGATCCCACAGAACACCAGTACGACCGCCCACATGCCCACGAGTCGACCCATCTTCCATCCCCCCTTCGCGAGATCGGCGGAGGGCGCGATCGCCTGCGGGAAGTTGGAGACGAACACCGCGGCGAAGAAACCGATGCTGATCGGAAACCCGGTCGCGACTTGGATCCCGAAGATCGCGGACTCAGGAACGCCATCCACCACGGAGCCGACCACGATCCCCATCGCCCCCCCGCCGCCGAAGCGTCGATCGACGATGGCGTCTCCGATGAGCAGGATCGCGGCGCCGACCAGCATCCAGACGGCGAACTGGAGGCTGTCGAGTGCCTGTGCTTCCGCCACGAGGTCGAAGGCGACCGCTTCGATGAGTGCACCCGCTCCGAAGCCAGCGAGTACTCCGACGAACTTCGGTGGGAAGTTGATCCAGTACACGAGGAGCCCGCTCAGCAACAGAGCGGACTGCGCCAGCGTCCCGAGCGCGATCGCCTTCAGCATCGGTGGTTCCTCTTACCCGACGTGGTCCCTCGCGCTTCACACTCCCCCACTGCCTAGTGCCTCTCGAGCGCGGACTCGATGTCGTACCCCAGCGCGCCGGCGAGTGCCGGCGCCGCGGCGACGACCCGGGCGAAGCCGACGACGGGCGCAACCGCGCACAGCATGCCGACGATCTCGTCGACAGTCGCACCGGCCGCGAGAGCGGCGTCGACGCTCGACCCGTACGACGCGGGGGCGGCGTCGATGGCGATGAGCACGCCGAGCCGAACGAGTGCGTGGGTCCGCGGGTCGAGCGCGCATCCCAACCCTGGTTCCGTCTCTCCCATCAATGCGGACCGAACGGAAGACTCATCGTTGAGGGCCAGCGAAAGCAGCGTGCGCTCGCTTTCCATGGCGGAGTCGACTCCTCTCGGGGGTTCCGCACTGGAGAGGCTCCCTCTCCACGACCATCAGACCCGAGCACACCGAGGCTTTCATCATCCTCTAGGGATGAAATGGCGGAGGAAGTGGAGCGCGGTCGACTACGCGTCCAAGAGACCGAGGGCGATGGCGCGCTCGATCGCTTCGCCGCGAGATGTCACGCCGAGTTTCCGGTAGACCGAGATCGCCTGCGTCTTCACGGTGTGCGGCGACAGGTGCATCTGCTCGCCGATCTGGCGGAACGAGAAGTACGTCGGGAGGAACGGCAGGAGCTTGAGCTCCGCCGTGGTGAGGGTCGACGCACCGGGAGTCCCTCCGCTCACGGCTCGAAGCTGTACCCGCAGGTCCTCGGCCTCCTGCGTGAGCACACCGAGGTCCGGTCGCCTCCGCACGAGGTCGCCCACTTCTCTGAGGAGCAACCGGGCGGCCGCCGGGTCCGCGAGCGTGAGGTGGGCGCGGGCAAGCTCGAGCCGAGCCTGGATCGCCAGGTACGGGACGGCGCGCGATGTGAGCGGCCGAAGCCGATGGGCACGGGCGAGATCGCGCTTCGCACGGGTGACGTTCGCCTTCATGCAGGGCGACCCGGGCGGCGGTCGCGTAGGCGAGGATGCTCGTCATGTAATCCTGCAAGCTGCCGTCCTCGACGGCTTTCCGCGCTCCCTGGGCGTACGTCCGGGCGTCCGCCCAGTCGCCTCGCTCCATCGCGAGACACCGAGCGCTCGGCCAAGGCGACCGAGACGGTGGGGACCGCCCCGTACCGATCCCCCAGTTCCGCTGCGTCCTCCATCGATGCATCGGCTGCGTCTGCATCGCCGGCCAGCCTCTGCGAGATGCCGAGCAGGAGCACAGCCGTCGCTCGCAACTGGCTCCCGTTGGACAGACCTTCCAGGGCGATCCTCGCATCGTCGGCCATCTGGTCGATCCCATCGCGACACAGCAGGGATCGGAGCAGCGCGAGCCAGGAAGAGATCGACGAACTCCCATCAGGCAAGGTTCCATCGAACGACGCTCGCTCGGCCGCGTCCGCCCAGCGCTCCGCATCGGCCGGGTGTCCCGTCAGCGCCCGGATCCACGCCCACTGGACCGCGGCCGGTGGGTATGGATCTGGAGGCCCGTGGACATCGAGCCAATCGAACCATCGCTCGACCGTGACCGCGCGACCTGCGGCCCACATCGGCGAGGCGATGTCGGTGAGTCGCATGGCGACTCGCTGGGCATCGCCGGCGGCGATCGCGTAGCCCACCGACTCCTCGAGGAGATCGTTGTCTTGGCACCAGTCCGAGGCACGCTGTCGCAGCTCGAGCACGAGATCGGGGTCACGATCTTGCAACCGGTTCAGGAGTGCCTCTCGGAACAATCCGTGATACCGGTACCACTCCCGACGCCGATCCTGCGGCGTGAGGAGCAGATCCGCCGATTCGAACGATCGAAGGACGTCGGCCGACCCCGCCCGCCCGAGTACGGCATCGCACAGCGGCCCCGACATCCGATCCAGGACGGCGGTCTCCTCGAGGAACCGCACATCCTCCGGAGACCGAAGTGAGAGGAATTCCGACCAGAAGTACTCCATCATGAACTGGTCGTCGCCGGAGAACTTCGGCGCCACGGGAGAGTCGTCGACGCCTTCCCTCCAGGAGAGCGCTGCGAGGTACACACCGACGGGCCAGCCCTCCGTCGCGAGCGTGAGGGCGGCGACGGTTGGTCTCGTGACGTGCAACCCCATGCCCTTCAGAAGGAGGGCCGTTTCCCTGTCGTTCATCGTGAGGTCCTTCGGCCCTACTTCGAGGACCGAACCATCGGAGCGCATCCGAGCGAAGGAGCGCCCCGGCCAGCTTCGCCCCGCGAGCGCCACCTGCATCTTCGCGGGCACGTCGGCGGACAACGTCTCGATCGCCTGGACGCAATGGAGGTTCTGGAGCACGTTGACGTTGTCGAGGACGAGGACCGTCGGTCGCGACATCGAGTTGAGCGCTTCCATCACCCTGCGGACCGCCGTCGGGATGCGTCGCAACGCGGATCGAAACCAACATGTCGAAGACCGTCGAGTCGATCGGTCCCACGCGATCGAGGGCAGCAGCGATCGACGTCAGGAGGACCGTCGGGTCGTTGTCGTCTTCATCGAGCGTGACCCAGGCGAACGGCCGGCGATCCTTCGCCGCCCACTGCGCCAAGAGTGTGGTCTTCCCATATCCCGTGGGCGCAACGACCGAGACCAGCGGGACGGCCCGTGATGCCTGGAGCCGAGCCACCAACTCCGTTCTCGGGACGAGACCCTTGCGACGTACCGACGGTGGGTGAAGTTTCGTGTCGGCGAGCCCGGAGTGGCTCGACGCGTGTGGGGGTGACTCCGGAAGGCGGAAGACCTTCGTGGCATGCCGTTCTCGAGACGTGGACGGGGCACGGACGTCGACCCCTCCCTCGCCCCTCCCCGTATCCCTCACGGTCGGCTCCTCCGGTCGATGGTCTCCATGCAGATGGGGTTGATGCGGACCGGCCGCGTGCTCGAGCGATGCCAGCGGAACGGTGCGATCCACCGTCGCGGAGTGTCGCCGAGGCGCCCGCAACATCTCTACCCGACGAGCATGGGCTGGGCTCGATCGTCCGCCGGGCTCGTGCATGGATCAACCCGGTGTCAAGTGGGGAGTGTTGCACGAGGCGGCACCGCCCGCAAACGAACGCGAGATGAACACGCGTCTACCCGCGGCCCTATCGAGCCACGAGCGGTAGCGATGGGCATCGGCTCACACCGATGCCGTAATCCTTATGGACGACCCGCCCGATTCACTAGGGGGCCGCGGGCCGGACTGGCTCTCACAACCCGATGATCTTCGCCTTCATCGCCGCGAACTCCTCGGGAGTGAGGAGGCCCTGCTCCTGCATCTCGGCAAGCTTCTTCAGTTCGGCGAGCTGATCGTCTGCCCCCGGCGCCGCAGGGGCCGGCGGTGCGGCGGCGCGGCCGCCGGCTGTTCATCGGCGTACTTCGCCGCTTGCCTTCTGGCCACCCGGCCGGAGACGGCCGTCGCCGTACCTGCGACCACCGCCGTTCGAGCGACACCACGCACGAGCCCGGGCCCACGCCTCCGCATCACAGTCCCCTTCCGCTCATGCCGGCGTGCCGGCGAAGTCGAGTGCAGCCTGGATGACGTCGTGCGGGATCCGATCGTGATCCAAGATCTCCCCGTTCGCGTTCCGGAGCGCGTCCGCGAACTTCGTCGCCCAAACGTCCTCCCACACGAGGAGCGCGGCCGATGAGTTCGGCTCCAGCTCCTCCCCGGCAGCCAGCAGATCCTCCTCGTTGAAGAGGTCTCCCGGTGCCGCACCGAACGCGGAGAACGCCTCAGCGACCTCCGGTTTCAGGTCACTCAGCTCCATCGCAGCGACGTTCCCATCGCCGTCCTTCAGCACGAACGTGAGATCGATGATCCGGATCGTGCCCGACTCCACCAGGTCGGCGAGCGCGGGCGCGATCTCACCGCTGAACTCGTTCCCGGGGAAGGCCACGATCAGGTACTCAACGGGGCCGATGGCCATCCGAGCTCTCCTCCTCTACACCTCGACGAGCGCCCGTGCCTTCAGCCGCTCGTACTCCTCGGCCGAGATCTCACCCGAGTCCCGGAGCTTCGACAGTCGTTCGATCTCCTCAGCGGGCGAGAAGCCGGACACACGTTGCTGCATCGCTTGCACGCGCTGGATGTCCTCTCGATCCTGCTCCGTCATCTTCGGACGGCCGATCATGTAGATGAGGGCACCCAGGAAGGGGAGAACGACCAACAGGAAGATCCAGCCAGCTTTCGCTGCACCGGAGAGGTCCCGTCGGTGGAAGATGTCCGCGAAGATCCGTATGAAGATGAAGATCACCTGGAACCACAGGAAGAACACGAACATCGCCCACAGCCACTCACCGAGATTCACTGCTCAGCCTCCTTCCCGGGTGCTTGACCCGGGGTCGGTCGTTCTGCGTCCACTCTATTAAGGCACGACGGAACCACGCGGCATCATCCTGTTCGGATGAAGTCCCGCGTACCCGCTCAGACGGCCGATGGTCGGACATCGACCCGATTCGGTTGTCCCTTGCCGCCGGCCGCAGCTACTCGGAGACGATGTCTCTCCCGTGCGCGGTCAGGGCCCAGATGACCGCGATATCGAGCGCGATCACGACGATCGACCAGACCGGGTAGAACGGGATGAACGCGAAGTTGATGAGCATGCTTCCCGCTGCCGCGATCACGCCCAACGTCCGACCCCAGAGCGATCCGGCGAGCAGACCCAGGCCCCCGAGCAGCACGAGCGCTCCCCAGATGAGATGGATCCATCCCCACGCGGACACGTCGAACTCCAGGAAGTAGTTCGGCGTCGTGACGTAGAACTCGTTCTCGAAGATCCCCGCGAGCCCGGCGATGATCTGGAACGAGCCAGCGATCATGAGCATCACCGCCGCGAACATCGCGAAGCCGATCGCCCAGCCGCTCTTCTGCTGCTCCATGTTCCCCCCTCTGGCTGCCTCATCCGAGGTGCCCGTCGTCGTAGTTCCCGGTTCGACGAAAAGCGTACCCCCTCCGATGGCGCCGCGCTCGGAGCATCTGCGTACTTGACGGGGCTTCATCCCAATCGGATGATGCCGCTCACCCACATCCGACCATTCATCCGGAGACTTCCGGCAGAGGGGGTGGAGAATGACGCTGATTGACGCGGTCGACCGCGATCGGCTCGTGCGCACGTTCTTGGAGCTCGTGGCGATCGATAGTCCGACGGGCCACGAGGAAGGCATCGCGAAGGAGCTGGAGGCGCGCTTCGGCGACCTCGGTTGCGAGGTGACGAAGGATGAGATCGGCAACCTCGTCTCCGTGCTCCCCGGCACCCGCGACGACACGATGATGATCTCGACGCACATGGACACCGCCGGCACCGACACCGGGATCCAGGCGATCGTCGGGGACGACGGCGTGATCCGCACCGACGGGTCCACGATCCTCGGGGCCGACGACAAATCCGGGATCGCCGGATGCCTCGAGCTCCTGACGCTGCTTCAGGAGCACCCCGGGACGCCCCACCCCACGATCGAGTTCGTGATCACCGTGGGCGAGGAGCGAGGCTTGGTCGGCTCGCGGCACATGGACGTGAGCCGCCTCAAGGCGACCCGCGGGTTCGTGTTCGACACGGCAGGAGTGAGCGGCGCGATCACGTACTGGGCGCCGACCTCCGTCTACCTCACGATCACGGTGCACGGGAAGAAGGTGCACGCGGGCGTCGAGCCCGAGAAGGGCATCAACGCCATGAAGGTCGCCGCCGAGGCGATCGCGGCCATGCCGCTCGGCCGGATCGATGAGGAGACGGTCGCGAACATCGGCACGATCACCAGTGGCGAGGCCCGCAACGTGGTCCCCGGCGAAGCGATGATGGAGGGGATGGCGCGAAGCCACGATCAGGCCAAGCTCGACGCGCAGATCGACGCGATGCGCACGGCGTTCGACGAGGCCGCCGCACGGAACGGCGCCACGGTCGACTTCGAAGCCGAGGAGATCTACCGCACGTACAAGATCCCCGAGGACGCGCTCCCCTACCGCGAGGCCGCGCGCGCGATCCGCTCCGTGGGCATCGAGGTCGTGCCCCGCAAGAGTGGGGGCGGCACCGACGGCAACTTCTTCAACGCGAAGGGCATCCCGTGCGTCGCGATGGCCACGGGCATGGTGGACGAGCATGCCACGAGCGAGCACATCGCGATCGAGGATATGGTCACGGCGTGCAGGATCATCGTGGCGCTGGTCACGCAGGAACCGGAGGGAGGCGACGACGTATGAGGTCTCTCCGCAGGCGGGGCGGCATCGGGCTCTTGCTGGTGGCGCTCCTTTCACTCGCCGCGTGCGGGAACTTTCGGGAACGGTCTCTCTGCTCGCAGTACGACGACTTCGGAGCGGCGGTCGCACAGTTGCAGGATCTCGATCCCGCGACGGCGACGCCCGATGACGTGCGAGCCATCGCGCGATGACGTCCTCTCCGAGCTCGCCCAGCTCCAGTCTGCTTCCGACGACGTGTACGTCAGCGCGATCTCGGACCTGCGCGCGTCCATCAACGCCTTCCGTCAAGCCGCGGTCGACTTGCCGACCAGCCGACTTCGACGTCGCGCGGCCCCTGCTCCAAGACGCATGGGACGACGTGATCGTCGACTACCAGGTACTCGTGCAGAGACTCGACGTCGCCTGCAACACCATCTGAGGGAGAGAGGAGCGATATGGACGCGCAATTCGTTCTCGAGGCCATCGTGGTCCTCGCTGCGATCCTGCTGGGAACGCGGTCCGGCGGCGTAGGTGTGGGGGTCTGGGGTGGCCTCGGGGTCGCGATCCTCGTCTTCGTCTTCCAGGAAGCGCCGGGTGAGCCGCCGATCTCGGCGATGCTCATCATCCTCGCGGTCGTGACCTCGGCCTCGCTGATGCAGGCCGCCGGGGGCATCGACTGGATGGTGAAGGTCGCGGCGGGCATCATCTCGAAGCACCCGAAGCAGATCACGTTGCTCGCCCCGCTCACCGCGTTCGCCTTCTCCGTCGGTGCCGGCACGAGCAACATCCTGTACCCGCTGCTCCCGGTGATCTACGACGTCTCGTACAAGAACCACATCCGGCCGTCCCGCCCGTTGTCGTGTGCGGTCGCGCAATCGGGGATGGCGCTCGCCGCGTCGCCCGTCTCGGCGGCGATGGCAGCCATGCTCGCGCTGACGACGGTCAAGCCGTACAACTTCGATCTGGTCCAGATCCTGTCGATCACGATCCCCGCGTGCCTCGTGGGCATCATCGTCACGGCCTTGATCGTCGGACGGATGGGGAAGGACCTCGACGACGATCCGGAGGTCCAGGCGAAGATCGCCTCCGGCGAGCTGGCGCCACCCGGTGGTGCAGCGGGCGACGCGACGGCTGAGCTCACCTACACGGCGGCTGGCCGGAACTCCGCCATCGTCTTCCTGCTCGGCGTCGTGGTGATCGTGATCCTCGGCCTGTTCCCCGACCTTCGTCCCGCGTTCGAGGTCGAGGGCGAGGTCGTCCCGATCGACATGACGACCACGATCGAGCTGGTGATGTTCTCGGTCGGCGTGCTGATCATCCTGGTCGGCAAGCCGAAGCTCACCGACGTGGCCGGCCTGTCCGTGTTCAAGAGCGGCATGGTGGCCGCCATCGCGCTGTTCGGGATCGCGTGGCTGACGGCGACCTTCATCGCGGCGCACGAGGAGTACATCGTGACCACGATCGGCGGGTGGGTGAACGACGCGAAGTTCATCTTCGCCCTCGCCGTCTTCCTCGTCGCAGCACTCACGACGAGCCAATCGACCGCGACGAACACGATCGTTCCGATCGGATTGGCGGCCGGCCTCAGTCCGGCGCTCGTCTCCGGGATGTGGGCCGGCGGGCTGGAAGGCGTGTACACGCTGCCGGCGAACGGCACGCAGATCGCGGCCGCCAACTTCGACGCCTCCGGGACGACGAAGCTGGGCACGAAGCTGCTGGACCACTCGTTCTTCGTCCCGATGCTGTTGATGGCGGTCGTCTCGATCGCGACGGGCGCTGCGATCGCGGTGATCTTCTATTGATCGCCTCGACCGGCGGAGCGCGCCTGAGGAGGAGCCCGTGATGGATGAGCAGGAGATCCGAAGCCGCGTCAGCGCGATGATGCCCGAGATCCTGGCGGATCTCGAACGCCTCGTGGCGATCCCATCCGTCGCGTTCCCCGGATTTCCGCCGGAGCCGGTGCACGAGATGGCGGCCGAGACCCTCGAGATGTTCAAGGGCGTCGGGTTCTCTAACGCGTCCCTCCAGGAGGTGCCGACCGGCTATCCCCCGGTCTACGGGGAGATCCCCGGCCCGGAGGGTTCGCCCGTCGTGATGCTGTACGGCCACTACGACGTCCAGCCCGCGCCGCCGGAGCAGGGGTGGACCACGGATCCCTGGTCGCCCACGCGCAAGGACGGCCGGATCTTCGGCCGGGGTGCCGCCGACGACAAGGGGGGCCTCGCGATCCACATCGGGACGCTCAAGGTCTTCAACGGGAAGCCCCCGTGCACGGTGAAGCTGATCGTCGAGGGCATGGAGGAGACGAACAGCAACCTGGAGGCCTTCGTCGAGGACCACCCCGAGCTGTTCGCGGCCGACGTCTTCCTCGTCTGCGACATGGGCAACCTCCGGGTCGGTGAGCCGACGCTCACGACGACGCTCCGCGGGGATGTCGCGTGCGTGGTGACGATCCGAACGCTCGAGCACCCGCTCCACTCGGGGCTGTTCGGCGGCCCCGCGCCGGACGCGATGATGGCGCTCGCCGAGCTCCTCGGCACGCTCCACGACGACGACGGGAACGTGACCATCGAAGGGGTCTCTCGGTTCGACTGGGACGGCCTGGATTTCCCGGCGGACGACTTCCGCGCTGCGGCCGACCTCGCCGGGGGTGTCCACCTCACCACCGGATCGGGGACGGTCGGCACTCGCCTGTGGTCGTCGCCGTCCATCTCGGCGATCGGCGTGGACATGACCACGATCGCCGGTTCTTCGAACGTCCTGGTCCCCGAGGTGAAGGCCAAGCTCTCGATGCGGATCGTGCCCGGCTCGGATCCGGTCAAGGAACTGGATGCGCTGGTGCTCCACCTCGAGACCCACGTCCCGTGGGGGGCCCAGGTCTCGGTCGAGCGGACGAAAGAAGCGCATCCCTTCCGGTGCGAGACCGACGGCCCCGGCTACGCGGCGGCACGGCGAGCGATGGAGGCCGCGTACGGTCGTCCGGCGGGCGAGGCCGGATCAGGCGGGTCGATCCCCCTGCTGCAGACGCTGCAGAAGGCCGCACCGAACGCGGAGTTCATCCTCTGGGGCCCGGAGGACACCGCGATGGCGCGGATCCATGCGTCCGAGGAGAGCGTTGACCCGTCCGAGATCGAGCACATGATCGTGACCCAGGCACTGCTGCTCCAGGATCTCGCGGAAGCGAGGGCTTAGTCACGGAGGGAGGCTCGGCGAACCGGCGATGATCGCCGCCGTCGTCAACCCGCCGGTATGGATCGAGCTGCCGGCCATCATCGCCGGCGCCTTGGCTGGCGCGCTGTTCGCGCAGAAGCGCGGTCTCGATGTGATCGGGATCCTCGCACTGGCGATCGTGAGCGGATTGGGTGGCGGCATGCTCCGCGACGTACTGCTCGCGCGGATCCCGCTCGCCTTGGAGGAGCCACGGTACCTCGCCGCGGTGGCCGGGGCCGCCGTGCTGGGGGCGTTCTTCGCACAGGCGGCCAACCGGATGCAGCCGCTGATGCAGCTGGTCGACGCGGTCGCGCTGGGCCTCTTCAGCGTGATCGGGGCGCAGAGCGCGATCCTGGCGGACCTCCCCATCCCGTCGGCGATGATGTTGGGGACGATCACCGGGATCGGCGGCGGGTTGCTGCGAGACGTCCTCGTGGGCGACGTCCCGCCGCAGACGCTCCGGCGAGGAGCGCCGTACGCGTCCGCAGCGTTCCTCGGTGCGAGCCTCTACCTCGGCCTCACGCTCGGTCTCGAGGTCGGCAGGGCGATCGCGCAGATCGCTGCGGTGATCCTCGTGTGCCTCGTTCGCGGGGTCGCGCTCTGGCGAGGGTGGGAGGCACCCGCGCCTCGAGATATCACTCCCAGATTCCTCCGCGTCGATCGTGGCGGCGAAGCACCGGAGGCACACCCTGAGACCGAGCCAGAATGACGTCGTACCCCTGCGGGATAGGATGCGCATCGACGTGAGGGACAACGATGGCTGACATGGCCTCGCTGGAGGCGACCGACCGCAAAGCGGGAGCCGGCGTCCTCGCCGCCGCGTGCGTGTCGGCGTTCGTCGTGAACGCCAACACCTCGGCCGTCACGATCCTGCTCCCCGCGATCAGCAAGGACCTCGGGGCGCCGATCGACCAGCTCCAATGGGCCGTGACCGGATACATGCTCGTGGGCGCGGCCGTGATCGTGACCGCCGGTGCGCTGGGTGACGTGCTGGGCCGCCGGCGCGTCTTCCTCGCCGGCCTCTTCCTCTTCGTGGCCTCGTGCGTCCTGATCGCGCTCGTCGACAGCGGCGCCGGCGTGATCGCCGGACGCATGATCCAAGGAGCCGCAGGCTCGACGATCCTGGCGTGCGGCATGAGCCTCCTTTCGGTCGACGCATCGGGCTCCGGGCAGATGAAGGCGATCACGCTCTGGGGGGCCGCATCCGCGGCCGGGGCGGCGGCGGGGCCGCTCATCGGGGGCGTGCTCGTCGAGGCCACCGGCTGGCAGGGACTCTTCTGGATCGACGCGGCGATCGCCGCCATCTGCATCCCGATCACGATCGCGACGGTGCGCGAGTCCCGCGATCCACACCGGTCGCGGTCGATCGACTGGCTCGGGACGGCGCTGATCGCGGTGATCCTCGTCCCCCTCGTGCTCGCCCTCAGCGAGGGCACGTCCTGGGGCTGGCTCTCGGTGGCGACGGTGTCGTGTTTGGTGATCTCCGTTCTGGGCGCAGTCGGATTCGTGAAGGTCGAGCAGCGCGTCGAAGCTCCGATCGTCGATCTCCAGCTCCTGCGGAACCGGGTCCTCGTCGGATCGACGCTCGCGATCTTGATCGTCGCGGGGGCGCTCAACGCGTTGATGTACCTGCTGAGCCTCTACTTCCAGGACCCGTCCACGTTCGGCATGAGCCCGCTGGACGCCGGCCTCGCGACCCTCCCGGCCGCTGCCGCGATGATCCTGATCACACCGGCGATCACACCGCTGGCGGTGAAGATCGGCTCCCGACAGGCGGTCGCGCTCGGGTTCATCCTGGGGGCCGCCGGATCCACCCTCCTGATCTTCGTCGATGCCTCGTGGGAGTACCCCGCCTTCGTGATCCCGCTGATCCTGATGGCGGTGGGTCTCGGACTCGCGAACGGTCCCGCATCGTCGGCTTCCACCTCGGCGGTGTCCGCCGACCAGGTGGGTGCCGCATCGGGGATCTCGAACATGGCGCGATACATCGGCGGGTCGCTCGCGGTCGCCGCGGCCGCGACCGTGTACGGCTCGACGATCACGCGCCACCTCGAAGCCGGCGCCAGCCAGACCGACGCGCTCGCCGTCGGGCTGTCGAGGGCCGCATTGCTGCTCGCGCTGATGTCAGGCGCCGGTGTCCTCCTCGCGGCGATGATGGGTCGTCATCGTGGCTCGAAACCCAAGGCGGTCCATCTCGCCGCCGCTGCAGCGTCGGTGACGCATACGATCCCGACCGAGCCGGTCGCGAGCTCATCCACCGCTCGATAAGGCATCGGGTGCGGCCGGCGCATGCCGCCTGATCAGCGCGTGACCGCCGACCGAGATGACCACCACTGCTCCACTGACCGGATGTGCGTCTCGGTCCGCGCGAACCCAGCGACTCGAACGAGGCCCGGGACAGCCCGGCGTCAGCCCAGGACCATCCCCTCGGGGGACCCGGAGGGTTCGGGATCGGGCAGCCGCATCATGCGGAACGAGTTGACCAACCCGATCAGCGCCGCGAGCAGCGGGATGATCAGCGCCACCTGGAGCGCGAAGGGTCGCGCCTCCGTGTTGATCCGGATGATCTCGTCCCGGGTCACCTCGGGCTGGTCCACCAGGACCTCCTCGACCTGCGCGTTGCTCATCAGCTCGGCGTCGTCCTCCAGCGCCGTCGCCACCTGCTGCTGCTCGGCCGGCACGAGCACGGTGCTCGACTCCGCCAGGTCGGTGAACCTGAGCGAGAGGGTCGCGAGCATGATCGCGCCCGCGAACGCGAGCCCGAACGAGAGTCCGAACGAGCCCGCGGCTGAGTTCACGCCCGCGGCCTCGCTCACGCGCTCCTCCGAGATCGGGGACAGCGTGTAGTTGTTGAGCTGCGACACCAGGAGCCCCAGACCGCACCCGGCGATGACCAACGGGATCACGAGCGCCCAGCCCGAGTCGGCCCGCGGCACGATCGGAAGCAGCGCGGCGATCCCCACCGTGAGGAGGAGGAACCCCGCGCGGATGATGCTGCTCGGGCGCCTCGCTCCGGCTCGCTTGCCGGCCAGCAACGCGACGGCGAACATGCTCAATGAGAGCGGCGCGATCGAGAGCCCCGAGCCCATCGCGGTGTACTCCAGCACCATCTGGAGGAAGATCGGGAGGGCGATCATCAACCCGCCCAGCGAGATCTGTTGCACCATCTGCCCCGAGATCCCCAGTCGGAAGGCCTTGGAGGCGAACAACCCCGCGTCGATCAGGGCCGGCTTGCCCTCCCGCTTGCGTCGCGCGAGCCACCAGATCAGCAGCGCCATCGCGACCACGCCGACCACGAGGAGGGCGCCCACCGCCTCGCCCCCCTCCTGCCACACGAGGATGCTCAGCACGATGCCGCCCATCGCGAAGACCGAGAAGATCGCGCCGACCACGTCGACGCGGCGTTCCCCGGTGTACGGCGCGTCGCGGACGAGCTTGATCTGGGAGAGCACGACCGCGATGATCAGGACCTCGAGGGCGAACCCCACTCGCCAAGACAGGTACGTGGTGATGAAGCCCCCGATCAGCGGTCCGACCGCCGCGGCGATCGCGGCCGAGGCCCCAACGAGCGCGTATGCCCTGCGCTGCGCCGCCCCTTCGAAGTTGCCGTGGATCAGTGACTGCATCGACGGCAGCAGGAGCGAGGCACCGATCCCGCCGATCACAGCCCAGAAGATGATGATCGCCGTCAGGCCTTGGGCGAGCGTCATCGCCAGGGCGCCGATCGCATAGCCGAGCAGGCCCAACACGTATGCCTTCTTGCGTCCGATCAGGTCGCCGACCTTGCTGCCGATCAAGATGAACGCGGCCGAGACCAGCGCCTCCAGCGCGATCGCCGACTGGACCCCGCTGACCGTCGTATCCAGATCACGGACCACGGCGGAGATCGAGACGTTCATGAGTGACGTGTCGACGACGAGCACGAACATCGCCATCGCAAGCAGGAGGGCGAGGCGCTGACTGCTGCCCCCAGCCTCGGTGGGCGTTGCCGAACCAGAAGCGTCTGACATCGGAGCCAATCATGGCGGGCCGACCGGAGCGCGGCAACGACCGGCCGTGACGCACACGATCCCGACCAAGCCTGTCGCGAGTTCCTCGACCGCTCGATGACGCATCGGCGTGGTTCGGCCACCGGGCGCCACCCGATCCAGAGCAGATCGTGCCGACCCGGGATCGCCGAACCATGTTCCCCGGTCGGTCGCGGGCCAAGATCCCATGGGCTCGTAGGCGTACTCCGCAGGGACGGTCAACCCGGAGTGTCGGCTCTGCGTAGCGACGCTTTCGAGGAGGAGTTCATCCCGACCGGGTGATGCGGGCTCAACGCACATCGACCCATCATGAGAGCCTTCCGCTCCAGAGTCATGTGTTTAGGCATCGGCGCGCCACCACCACGGAGGAGGCTTTCGGATGGATCGGTACCCGCTCATCTCTGAGCATGGATTGATCGGCGACCTACAGACCACAGCCCTCGTCAGCACCGACGGGACGATCGATTGGTTCTGCACCCCCCGCTTCGACTCGCCCAGCGTGTTCGCCTCTCTGCTCGATCGGGACAAGGGCGGAAGATTCCGGATCGCACCCGACGGCGAGGAATATGTGACGAAGCAGCTGTACTTCCCCGACACGGCCGTCTTGATCACGCGGTTCATGACACCGGACGGGGTGGGCGAAGTTGTCGACTTCATGCCGATCGACGAACCCCAGGTCGCTACCGATCGGCACCTGTTGGTCCGTTTGGTGCGGGTTGTGCGGGGCGAGATGAGGTTCTTGCTGGAATGCGCACCCCGCTTCGACTACGGAAGAGCCGAGCATGAGCTCGAGGCCACCGACAACGGATGGGCCTTCAGATCCAACGGCCACCATCTCTCACTGCATACAACGATGGATCTCGACCGCGACGCGAACGACGTTCGCGGGTCTTGGAGCCTGCGCGCCGGACAGGTGGGTGGGGTTGTTCTGGAGACCGGGGCGAAGGCCGAGTCTCGGAAGCTCGATCCGCGCGACGTCCTCGACATGTTCAACCGGACGGTGCGGTTCTGGCGCGACTGGGTCGGGAAGTCGAGCTACGACGGTCGGTGGCGTGAGATCGTCGACCGCTCGGCGATCACCCTCAAGCTCATGACGTACGCACCGACCGGGGCGCTCGTCGCGGCGCCCACGACCAGCCTCCCCGAGCAGGTTGGAGGAGAGCGCAACTGGGACTATCGCTTCACGTGGGTCCGCGACGCCTCGTTCTCGGTGTACGCCTTGCTGGGCCTCGGCTACACGGAGGAGGCCGAGGCTTTCATGCGCTGGCTCCGCGATCGCATGAGCGAACAGGCTGGGGGTGACTCCGGACCGCTTCAGATCATGTACCGGATCGACGGCTCACCGGATCTCGAGGAGGAGGTGCTCGAACACTTCGAGGGCTATCGGGGATCGAGACCTGTCCACATCGGGAACGGAGCCTCGGACCAGCTTCAGTTGGACATCTACGGAGAGGCGATCGACTCGGTCTACCTGGCGAGCCTGCGAGGCCTGACGCTGGGGCATCAGGGTTGGATCGAGCTCTGCGGGATCGTCGATTGGCTCTGTCAGCATTGGGATCAGCCGGAGGAGGGGATCTGGGAGACCCGCGGGGGCCGAAAGGACTTCACCTACGGCCGGCTGATGTCCTGGGTCGCGCTGGATCGAGCTGTGCGGATGGCACGCACCCTTGGTCGGCCAAGCGATCTCGAGCGATGGATCACCGAGCGCGATCGGATCTATGAGCAGATCATGGAGAAGGGGTGGAGCAAGGAGCGGTCGGCGTTCGTGCAAGCCTACGACTCGCAAGTGCTCGACGCCTCGAACCTGCTCATGCCGCTGGTCGGGTTCATCGCCCCGCGCGACCCGATGTGGTTGTCGACGCTCGACGCGATGCAGAGCGAACTGGTTTCCGACAGCCTCGTGTACAGATACGACCCCAGTGCCTCACCCGATGGGTTGCAAGGCTCTGAGGGGACGTTCTCGATCTGCACGTTCTGGTACGTCGACGCGTTGACCCGGGCTGGTCGGCTGGAGGAGGCGAGGCTCACCTTCGAGAAGATGCTCACCTACGCGAACCACCTTGGCCTCTTCTCAGAGGAGATCGGCTTGACGGGCGAACAACTGGGAAACTTCCCGCAGGCGTTCACACACCTGTCGCTGATCAATGCTGCGATGAATCTGGACTCCCAACTCGACAAGCGACCGAGGTGGGTGGACATGGTTGCGGGGAGCCTGCCCTGAGTCCACACGAAGGACGAGATCGGCAACCTGTCGCGCGACCGTCGAGCTAGTGCGACCGATCCGAACCGAAGGCGGTGGCGAAGACGCGACCACCGCTGGCGTTGTCCCTGAGGATGAGTATCCGAGGCGTCGGTGAAACGCACGGGGATGCCAGGCGTTCGCACCCTCCGTTCGTATGAGCACGCTTGGCTCGCGAAGGATGTCGTCGCCGGGCTCGTCCTAACTGCTTTGCTGGTGCCACAGGGCATGGCGTACGCCGAACTCGCCGGTCTTCCGCCGATCACGGGTCTCTACACCTCTATCCTCTGTCTGACCGCGTATGCGGTGGTGGGACCGTCGAAGATCTTGGTGCTGGGCCCCGACTCATCGCTCGGCCCGATGATCGCCGCGACGATCCTCCCGCTCGTCGGGGCGGACGGCGATCCAGCGAAAGCCGTCATGCTGGCGTCGACGCTCGCGCTCCTCGTCGGCGCGATCATGATCGTGGCGGGCGCTGCGAAGCTCGGGTTCATCGCGGACCTCCTCTCGAAGCCGACCCAGATCGGCTACATGAACGGCCTCGCTCTGACGATCCTCGTCAGCCAGCTCCCGAAGCTGTTCGGGTTTTCGGTGGATGCCGACGGGTTCGTCCCCGAGCTCCGGGGCTTCGCTCGCGGCGTGACGAGCGGTGAGACGGTGACTGCGTCGTTGGCGGTCGGGGCTGGCGCACTCATCCTCATCCTCGTGCTCCAGCGCGCTCTGCCGAAGGTTCCAGCCGTCCTGGTCGCCGTCGTGCTGACGATCCTTGCGGTGAACTGGTTCGACCTCACGGCATCAGGCGTGTCCGTCGTCGGACCGCTGCCCAGCGGATTCCCGCCGTTCACGATCCCCAGGGTCGCGTTGTCGGATGTCTCCCTCCTCGCCGCCGGGGCGTTCGGCATCGTGTTCGTCGCGCTCGCGGACACCATCTCGACGGCATCGGCGTTCGCGGCCCGCGCCGGCGACCGGGTCCACGGGGACCAGGAGATGATCGGGATCGGCGCGGCCAACGTCGCCGCGGGTCTGTTCCAGGGGTTCCCGGTGAGCACGAGCGGATCCCGGACCGCCGTGGCCGAGCAGGCCGGCGCGAAGACGCAGGTTGCGGGTCTCGTGGGAGCAGGCACCATCGTGCTGATCTTGGTGGCTGTCCCCGGACTTCTGAGGAACCTCCCTCAGCCCGCCCTCGCAGCCGTCGTGATCGCGGCATCGTTGTCTCTCGCCGATGTCTCAGGGGTCATCCGCCTCTGGAAGCAACGGAAGACGGAAGCGTGGCTCGCCGTCATCGCGTTCCTGGCAGTCACGCTCCTCGGCGTTCTGCCCGGAATCGCGATCGCCGTCGCCGTCTCGATCTTGAATGTGTTCCGCCGGACCTGGTGGCCGTACCAGGCGATCCTCGGGGATACACCCCACCTCCCCGGCTTCCACGACGTGGCCAATCATCCAGACGCGGCCACGACGCCCGGACTCGTGCTGTTCCGGTTCGACGCACCTCTGATCTTCGCGAACGCCCGCACGTTCAGCGAGCAGGTCACCGAGCTCGCGCAAGGGGTCAGACGTGCGCTGGATCGTGATCGCCGCTGAGCCGATCACCGATGTCGACACGACCGCCGCTGACATGCTCGAGGAACTCGATGAGTGGCTGAACGCCCGTGGCATCTCCTTGGTGTTCGCCGAGATGAAGGACCCGGTCCGCAGCAAGGTCACGCGGTACGAGCTCACCCGTACGATCGACCCGACGCACTTCTATCCGACGATCAAAGCGGCCGTGACCGCATTCGACTCCCTCGACCCGACGGCAGATCAGGGACAGATGAGAACGGCGGTCACCGCCCGGTCAGCTTGATCCGACGCGATGTCCACCTAAGACCAACTGGATCTCGCTCACTCGGCCGCGAGCTGCCGGCGGGCCTCCGTGTGCTTGGCGCGGTCCTCGTCGGATACCTCGGGCCACGACAGGTCGAGCGACTGGACGGACTCAACGAGGATCCGCGCCACCATCGCCTGCATGACCCCTTTGTGGTCGGCCGGGATCACGTACCACGGGGCCCACGCCTTCGAGGTCGCCGTGATCGCGTCCTCGAACGCCCGCATGTTCTCGTCCCAATACGCACGCTCGGCAACGTCGGATGCTTTGAATTTCCACTCCTTCCCGGGCGTGTCCAGGCGGGCAAGGAACCGGCGCTTCTGTTCAGCCTTGGAGACGTGCAGGAAGAACTTCACGATCTTCGTGCCGCTCCGCTCCAGGTGACGCTCGAACGCGTTGATGTCGTCGTACCGTCCCGTCCAGAACCGCTTCCCGCGCGGCCCGGGCGGCAGCTTCTGGCCCTCGAGCCACTCCGGGTGCACCCGGAGCGCCACCACCTCCTCGTAGTGTGAGCGGTTGAAGATCCCGATCCGACCCCGCTCGGGGAGCGCCTTGTTGATGCGCCAGAGGAAGTCGTGGTCCAGGTCTTCGCTCGAGGGTTGCCTGAAAGACACGACCTGCACGCCCTGTGGGTTGACGCCCGACATCACGTGCTCGATCGTCGAGTCCTTCCCCGCGGCGTCGAGCGCCTGGAACACGACGAGGAGCGCGTATCGATCGCTCGCCCACAGGAGCTCCTGCGCGTCCGAGAGCTCCTCGACACCTTTCCTCAGGATCTCCTTCGCGGTGCCCTTCAGCTTCGCCTCCGAGAGCTGCTCGAACTCCTCGCCCCCCTTCCAGGCGGGGTCTCGTTCCGCCAACCCGGCCGCCGTGCCGGGCTCAACGAGTAGCCGCCTCAGGATGCGTTCACGTCGTGCCATCGCTCACTCCTCCATCTGTCCGATCGGTTCTCTTTCCCTACGCGGCCGCCATCGCCTCCGCGGTGCCTGCCGGCACTCCACGCCGCGCCCGCCGGCGGACGAAGACCTTGATCAACTCCTCGACGAGCACGAGCGACGCCGCGATGCCGATGCAGATCCACCACTGCGAGAAGCTGAGCGATACGGTCGAGAAGATCCGCTGCAGGAACCCGAGCGCCGTGACGGCCACGATCGCGAGAAGCGCGATCCCGTACCGCCGGAGCTGGATCGTCCCCGGGATCGCCGACCGGTCGAAGATCGTGTTCACCTGATCCCGTGCGAGGAGGCCTCCCGCCAAGTGGAACAGCGAAAGCGTCGTCAGCAGCATCGTCGAGGCTACCGCCGTGCCGTACTCGGGTTCGGCGATCTGGTAGACCACCAGCGATCCGATCGTCATCACGGCTCCCTGGACGCACAGACGGACCCAGTTGGCGGCGGATAGCACGGGAGCGCCGACCGGTCTCGGGGCACGCTGCATCAGCCCACCCGTCGGCTCGTCGAAGCCGAGCGCGACCGCGATCGGGACGTCGATGACCATGTTCACCCAGAGGATCTGCAGCGGGTTCAGAGGGACCCCGCCGGCGACGCTGAAGATACCGGCGCCGATGAACAGCGCGATGTACGCGACGAGCGTCGACATCTGGAACCGCAGGTACTTGAGCAGGTTGTCGTACAGGCCCCGGCCGTATTCGACGGCGTTCACGATCGTCGCGAAGTTGTCGTCCGTCAGGATCATGACGGCCGCCTCCTTGGACACCTCGGTGCCCGTGATGCCCATCGCCACGCCGATGTCCGCGGCCTTGAGCGCGGGCGCGTCGTTCACGCCGTCCCCCGTCATCGCCACGACGTTGCCCGACCGCTGGAGAAGCTGGACGAGACGGATCTTGTCCTCCGGGGCGACGCGGGCGACCACGCCGATCTCCGGGAGCTTCGCGAGCAGCTCATCGTCGCTCATCGCCGCGAACTCGGCCCCCGTCAGGGCGAGGCCCTCGATCCCGAGCTCGCCGCCGATCGCGGCCGCGGTGGTCGCGTGGTCGCCGGTGATCATCCGGACCCGGATGCCGGCGCTCGTGCACTCGGCGATCGCGGCTTTGGCCTCAGGCCTCGGCGGGTCGACGATGCCGACCATCGCGAGCAACGTCAGGTCCTCCACCAGCCCGATCAGATCCCCCTTGGCGTCGAACGTCGACGGATCGAAGTCGCGCTGGGCCACCACCATCACTCGCTCGCCGCCTTTGGCCATCTCGTCGTTCGCCTCGAGCGCGAGATGTCGGTTCTCGTCGGTGACGCGCACGAACGTGCCGTCGGGTGCCCGGTACGAGCCGCCTCGCGAGATCAGCACATCGGGTGCGCCCTTGACGTAACAGCGGATGACCGGGGCACCGTCCACACCCCGCATCTCGTGGAACGTGCCCATGAACTTGTACTCCGAGTCGAAGGGGATCTCGGCGATCCTGGGGTAGGCCCGTCGGGTCTCGTCGACGTCGAGCCCTCCCTTGGCCCCCAGCACGATCAAGGCGCCCTCTGTCGGATCCCCGATCAGCTCGACTCCCGTCCAGAACAGCGTCCGCGCACAGGATCATCGGGAGCAGGTAGGGGTCGAGATCGATGTTGCTGCCGCCCACGTGCTTGATCTCTCCCTCGATCGCGTAGCCCTCGCCGGAGACCGTGAAGCGGTTCTGGCCCGGTATCACGAGCTCGCGGGCGGTCATCTTGTTGAGCGTCAGCGTCCCGGTCTTGTCCGAGCAGATCGCCGAGGTCGAGCCGAGGGTCTCCACCGCAGGCAGGCGCTTCACGATCGCGTTGCGACGTGCGATCTCGCGGGTGCCGATCGACAGCAGCGCCGTGACCACCGCAGGCAGACCCGTCGGGATCGCGGCCACGGCCAGCGCCACGCCGGTGATGAACAGCGTGTCGAATGTCTCCCCGTTCGCGAGACCCAGCAGGATGACCAGCACCAGCGCGACCCCCGCGATCCCCGCGATGATCTTCGACAGACTGTCGAGCTGCTTCTGCAGCGGGGTCTTGATGTTCTGGGTCGTCGACAGCAGGTCGGCGATGTGGCCGATCTCGGTCTGCATCCCGGTACCCGTCACGACCATCTCGCCCCGCCCGCGGGTGACCGAGGTGTTCATGTACGCCATGGAGGTCCGGTCTCCGAGGGCAACCTCGTCACCTGGCACCGGCTCGGTCGCCTTGGCGACCGGCAGGCTCTCGCCCGTCAGCGCGCCCTCCTCGATCTCGAGCGTCGCCGCGACGGTGATCCGGCCGTCGGCCGGGATCCGGTTGCCCGCCTCGACCAGGACCACGTCTCCGGGGACCAGCTCCTCGGCGTCGATCTCGATCGCCTGACCGTCGCGACGGACTCGGGCGATCGTCTTCATCATCTGAGCGAGCGCCTTGACGCTCTCCCCGGCCTTCGCCTCCTGCCGCAGTCCGACGACCGCGTTGAAGACGGTCAGACCCGCGAGGACGACGGTGGTCGCGGTGTCCCCGGTCACCAGTTGATTGATCACGGCGGCGGCCAGCAACACGAGCTGCATGAAGTCCTGGTACTGGCGCACGAACGCCTGGAACCCCGACTCCTTCTTCGCCGCGGTCAATCGGTTCGGGCCGTGGGTTCGTGAGCCGTTCTGCAGCTTCACCGGCCCCGAGGCCCCGTTCGGGATCGACGTCCAATTCCTTCACGACGATCGAGGCGTCGATGCCGTACCAGGCCTGCGACCCCGGACCCGTGGTCATGATGCCCACCCCCTCACTCGGAGACGTCATCGCGACTCAGTTCTCACCCTTGCGATCAGCACGGTCATGTCCTTCCTTTGCCTCGACGACGACGTATCAAGATCGGTCGGCCTCCAGGACGCTCTCGGTGCGCGCGATCATGCTTCAAGACCTCCCTGTCACGACGCCTGGTCCTCGACCGAGATCATCCGCACATCGGAGGGACTGTGCGCTGGAACGTCACGATCGAGGTTGCTCAAACCCTCGAGATGCTCGCGTAGACGGAGACGGGCGAGCCGCCAGGAGATCGTGCGCACGTAGAGACGCACTTTCGCTCGGTCGAACAGAGCCCACTCCTCCATCGCCACCCTCTGGATCGTTCGCGGGTCGACCTCGAGCCCGAACTCGTCGGTGAGCCACTGGATCACGACGAGCAGCTCCTCCTCCCCTTCTGTGTGCTGCTCGATCGCCATCGTTCCCCCCGGTGGGCACGAACACGGCTGCTGGATTTGGCGTTCTAGCCCACTTCGCTCAGGACCCGTGGCCGTTCTCACTTCGCACGGCCCCCGCGAAGAACTCGAGTGCCGTCTTCGTCTTCGTCTGCTGCTTCCCCTCGAGATCGACGCCGATGCCGGTGAGGAACGCTCTCGCCTCGGCGGCGACCTGCATGGCCTCGGAGGGCTCGGCCTTCGTGGACAGCTCGACGATCTGAGAGCCATCCGGATACAGCCACAGCTCCCCCACCAGCCGGCGCCCGAATCCCTTCGGTCTGATCTTCAGCTTGAGGATCGGGATCGGCCCCAGGACGGAGAGCTGGTCGAGCTCGAGTCCATCGGGAGCATGGGTGGCATAGAACCCCCGCTGGGCTTTCGAGAAGAGCTTGCGGATGGATCGTTCACCGCCGGCAACCTCCCGGATCTCGGTATTGTCCGCCGTCCCTTTCAACGACGCCGAGCACACGAAACCACCCGGCATCGCATCCACCTCGACGTTGAACATCTTGGATCGGCGGAGCTCCTTGGGAAGCTCGGCGGGCACGACGGGGCGGAGCTTCACGACCGTGTCGGCCTCCTCGCCCTGCCGGCGCCGGGCTCGAACGACGACTCCGGCCGCATTCAGAGCGAGGT
This sequence comes from uncultured Actinomycetota bacterium, assembly GCA_963839395.1. Classification (GTDB taxonomy): domain Bacteria; phylum Actinomycetota; class UBA4738; order UBA4738; family HRBIN12; genus JAJNBA01. The sequence goes on along the minus strand of CAWIUW010000015.1, from coordinate 547,127 downwards.
CGGGGGTATCGAAGAAGAACACCTGTCGGATCTGCGCGTCCAGCGGATCGACGCCGAGCGCGGCCCCGGTCCCGGCTCGAGCGTTCTCGGGCAGTGTGAGCTTGAGCTCGACACTGTCGGCATCGCGGACGAGGTCAAGCAGTCGCTTGAGCTCGGTCCCTGAGATCTGTGCGCGACCGGCCATCGTTCCTCCCCTTGCACGCTCGTATGCATCCGAGGCACGCCCAGCGCTCACCCCGACCTGTCATGGTCGGGTCCCCGCGACCGCCGGGCATCATCCGATGTGGATGATTCATGCTGCGAGCAAGGCTCAATCGGCGATGCTTCTTCGCCGGATCCGCGGCTCGGGCGCCTCGGCCAGCTCCGGTATGTCCCCAGCCTCGCGCAAACGGCCGCCGTAGGTCCGCGCGAGGGGGCCCGCCGAGAGCCCGTGGGCCACAACCGAGAGCAGGATCGTCCACGTGGCGATCTCCAGCGATGGCGTCGGCGATGGGGCCGGCGCCGTGGAGGTCCTCGAACGCGATCAGGGTGAACACCACGGACGCGAGACCACGCGGGCCGAACCATCCCATGAACGCAACGGTATCTCGACGCAATCCTGTGCCGGCCAACGCTGCCGCGACCGGCACCATACGCACGGCCGTGAGGCTGATCACCGCGTAGAGGATCGCGACAGGCTCGACGTGACCCGTGACCACCGGGCCGACGAAGAGTGCGCCGAAGACGGTCCAAACGAAGAACGAGGCGAACAGCCCCACCGTCTCGGTGAACTCGACAGGCTCGTGGATCCGCGAAGAAGTGGCGGCGCCGAACAGGAGGCCACCCACGAAGGCGGCCACGAAGCCATTGCCACCGATCGCGACAGCGCCCACGTACGAGAGGAGCGAGAGGGCCAGAACAACGAGCTGCTCCGAGATCGCAGACGTCCAGCCCAGCCGACGCGCGAACACGAGCAGCTTGCCTCCGAGGACGCCGACCGCGACTGCGGCCACGAGCGCGAGGCCGATCTCCTTCGCCGCGTCGGCTGCCCAGTGACCGGATCCGAGACCCTCCTCCGCGATCACCAGGGTGAGGAACAGGGTGACGAACGGGGTGACGATCCCGTCGTTCAGTCCACTCTCGACGTTCAGTGCTCGCCGGATCCTGGCCGGCACGGCCGGGTTCGTCACGACGGCCAGCCCGAGAGCGGCATCGGTGGGGGCAAGGATCGACGCGATGAGCGCGGCCGCGGCCCATCCGGCCTCGGGGAAGAGCATCCTCGCGGCCACGGTCCCCAGGGCGATCGTGAGCGGTAGGCCGACGAGGAGCAGCCGAACCGGCAGGTGTGCATCGCCCTCCACCTCGCGCAGCCGAACGGTCGCGGCGTCCGCGAAGAGAAGTACTCCGAGCGTGAGCTCGGTGATCACGAGCGTCGTCTCGCTCTCGAGACCCGGCAGAACGCCCACGCCACTCGGACCGAGAACCAGACCCGTCACGACGAAGAAGATCGGGGCCGTGATGAGCGACCGCTCGAGGCGCGAGGCGAAGAGCCCGTACACGACGAACACGATCGCGAGAGCCGTAGCCGCGTTCACCGTTGTCCCTCCGTTCGTTCGGCCGTCCGTTCGGACATCCGTTTGGTCGACGGTTCGGCCGTCGGTTGTGGACCTGGGTCGTCGCGTGTCCCAAGGAAAACGATCACGCGCACGAACGCTAGTCGGGCCAGACCGTCAGGCGTCATCCCACCGGGGTGAATTTCCAGCGACGCAGGCAGACTTCATCCCTTCTGGATGACGTCCGACGACTGAGCAGGCATTACCTTCGGTGGCTGTGGTTCGGCACTGCTGACCGCCTCATCGGGCGTTCCGGCGTTCGGCGCCGCAGCCGCCGCCGCCGTTGAGGGCGATCGAACGCTCGTTCTTCGAAAGGAGCACGCTTGATGGCGCAGGACCGTGAGTTGAGCCGCGACGTACTCCCGATCCCCGACCGGCCGTATGCAGGACTCGTCACGTACGACGCGAAGGATCCCGACACATCGTTCCCTCCGATCGAGCCGCTCCGGCCGCCGGAGGGCGCGCCGAACGTCCTCGTCGTTCTGCTCGACGACGTCGGGTTCGCAGCCTCGAGTGCGTTCGGTGGCCCGATCAACACGCCGACCGCCGAGCGATTGGCGGCGAGGGGCCTCAAGTACAACCGGTTCCATACGACGGCTCTCTGCTCCCCCTCCCGCCAGGCTCTTCTCACCGGGCGGAATCATCACTCCGTCGGCATGGGCGGGATCACGGAGATCGCGACGTCCGCGCCCGGGTACAACTCGATCCGGCCGAATACGACGGCCCCGCTCGCCGAGACCCTCACGCTGAACGGCTACTCGACGGCGCAGTTCGGCAAGTGCCACGAGGTGCCGGTCTGGGAGACGAGCCCGCTTGGCCCATTCAACGCGTGGCCGACGGGCAGCGGCTTCGAGCACTTCTACGGGTTCATCGGCGGCGAAACGAACCAGTACGCGCCGGCGCTCTACCGCGACACGGTGCCCGTCGAGCCAGACCGCACGGCGGAGGAGGGCTACCACTTCACCGAGGACATGACGGACCAGGCGATCGGTTGGGTCCGTCAGCAGAAGGCGCTGATGCCCGACAAGCCGTTCTTCGTCTACTTCGCCCCGGGCGCCACCCACGCTCCGCACCACGTCCCGACGGAGTGGTCGGACAAGTACAAGGGGAAGTTCGACCAAGGATGGGACCGGCTCCGGGAGGAATCGTTCGCGCGGCAGAAGGAGCTCGGCGTGATCCCTCAGGACGCGGAACTCACGGCGCGGCCCGCCGAGATCCCCGCCTGGGACGACACGCCTGAGGAGATGCGGCCCGTCTTCGCCCGCCAGATGGAGGTCTACGCCGGGTTCCTGGAGCACACCGACCATCACGTGGGGCGGCTCGTGGACGCACTCGCCGATCTCGAGATCCTGGACGACACGCTGATCTACTACATCATCGGGGACAACGGGGCATCGGCGGAGGGCACGCCCAACGGCTGCTTCAACGAGCTCGTCGTCCTGAACGGGGCCGCGGGTCTGGAGTCCGTCGAGTTCATGGTGTCCCGGATCGATGACTTCGGCACGCCGAAGGCGTACAACCACTTCGCCGTCGGGTGGGCGCACGCGATGGACACGCCGTATCAGTGGACGAAGCAGGTGGCCTCGCATTGGGGTGGTACCCGCAACGGGACGATCGTGCATTGGCCGAACGGCATCGATGCGAAGAGTGAGATCCGTACACAGTTCCACCATGTGATCGACGTCGCCCCGACCGTGCTGGAGGTCGCCGGCTTGCCTCAGCCAGCGAGCGTGAACGGGGTCCAGCAGCGGCCGTTGGAGGGTGTTTCCATGGCGTACTCCTTCGACGACGCCAACGCGGATGAGGTCCACACGACGCAATACTTCGAGATGTTCTGCAACCGCGGCATCTATCACCGGGGTTGGACCGCCGTGACTCGCCACAGCACCCCTTGGGCGGTGACAGAGATGCCCGCGTTCGACGACGACGTCTGGGAGTTGTACGGCCCCGATGATTGGACCCAGGCGCACGACCTTTCCGGGGAGAACCCCCAGAAGCTTCACGAGCTGCAGCGCCTCTTCCTGATCGAAGCCGGGAAGTACAACGTCCTCCCGCTCGACGACCGGCGGTTCGAGCGGTTCAACCCGGAGATGGCGGGTCGTCCGCAGCTCGTCAAGGGGAACTCGCAGATCCTGTTCGGCGGGATGGGTCGGCTGACGGAGAACTCGATCGTCACCACGAAGAACAAGTCGTTCGCGCTCACGGCCCAGGTTGTCGTCCCGGAGGGCGGCGTCGAACGGCGTGATCATCGCGCAGGGCGGGGCCTTCGGCGGCTTCAGCCTCTATGCCCACGACGGCAAACCCGCCTTCTGCTACAACCTCTTCGGGCTGCAGCAGTTCAAGGCCGAAGGGGACGCGCCGATCCCTCCGGGCGAGCACCAGGTGCGGATGGAGTTCACGTACGACGGCGGGGGTCTCGGCAAGGGCGGCGACGTCAACCTGTTGGTCGACGGCGACCAGGTGGGCAAGGGCCGGGTCGACGGCACGGTGCCGATGCTCTTCTCCGCCGACGAGACCACGGATATCGGGTCCGACACTGCGACCCCGGTGAGCGATGACTACGGCCCGAAGGACAGCGAGTTCACGGGACGGGTGCGCTGGGTCCAGATCGACGTCGACGAAGCGGCCGAGGACCTCGACCACCTCATCACACCGGAGGAACGCCTGCGGATCGCGATGGCTCGTCAGTAGCGGAGCATGAGGTGGGCCCTCGGAGCGCTGATAGTCCTCGAGGCGAACGAGCTCTCGGCGACGGCCGAGGCGTCGGCCGAGCTCGCTCGGTCGAACATCCAGCGCGCGACCAACAACGTGGTCGGGGTGGTGCTGTTCGCGACATCGTTATTCTTCGCGGGCATCTGCACCAAGCTCTACAGCACCAGGCTCCGGGGTGTCATCCTCAGCGTCGGTTGCGTCGTGTTCGTCGTGGCTTCCTCGTGGATCGCCACTTTCCCGATCAGCCTGTCGATCTGAAGGGGGTCGGCTTCGCGCGTGAAGATATCCTCGAGCCCTCGGCACGCCCTCCGATTCGGACTCGGCGGCATCCTTTTCCTCGGCAGCTTCGTCGAGGCGAAGGGTGGGCGGCTGCCCGCGTACGAAGAGCGGATCTTCCGCAGCGTGAACGGAGCCAGCGACCGGCTTCGTCTCCCTGTCCGCGCCATCATGCAGGCCGGGACGTTCGCGACGGTCCCGGTCGTCTCTGCGGTCGCGCTGCTGGCCGGCCGTCGACGCCTGGCGGCTTCGCTCCTCGCCTCGGGCACCGCCGCCTGGCTGGGAGCGAAGGCGGCGAAGCCGCTCGCAGGAAGGGCGCGACCCGAGGGCGCACTCGAGTGATGTGCACATCCGCGAAGGGATCACGGGCGACCTGGGTTGGGTCTCGGGTCACATGGCGGTCGCGACCACGCTCGCCTTCGTCGGTTCCGAAGCTGTGCCGCGCTGGGCTCGGCCTGTGCTGCTCGCCGTCGCCGTGATCACCGGATCCGGGCGGATGTACGTGGGCGCCCACCTTCCCCACGATGTGGTCGGCGGTGCGGGGCTCGGCATGATGATCTCCGCGCTCGTGCCACCTCAGGAGTACCGTGCCCCTTGATGTCTGAGGACGGCACGCTCTCGGGAGTGGCTCAGAAGACCGGTCGCCGCCGCCGCCCGTCCGGCGAGCCACCGCCGCTCGAGCGCGGGATCGGCTGGCAGCGGTGGGCGTGGGGGCTGCTCGGCGTGGTTCTGCTGGGCGTCCTTCTGGCGATAGGCGAGGCGACGGGTGCACTGACCGGCCTCGACCGGGCGGTCGGCGACGCCGCGGTCGATCTGCGAACGCCGACCCTCGTCGACGTCGCGAAGGCCGTGGACCTCCTCACCGCCGTCCCGTTGATCATGGTCCTGCGATGGGGAACGGTCCTCGCGCTCGCGGCCCTCGGGCGCTTCCGGCACCTCGTGGTGTTCCTCGCGACGTTCGTGGTCACGGACTGGGTGGTGGCCCGAGCGCTCCACGTGGCATTGGAGCCCCCCGATGCGACGGTGCTCGCCGATGCAGGGACCTACGCGTTCCCGTCCCTATCGATCGCGGCGCTCGCGATCACGCTGATCGGTATCGCGCTCGTGCTCATCCCACGCGGAACCGCCCGGCGGATCGCCTCATGGCTCGTGCAGGGGACGCTCCTCCTGGTCGTTCTGGCCGAGCTGATCCTGGCGACCGACTACGTCATCCCGATGGCTTACTCGTGGGTGTTCGCGCTCGTCCTCGCCGGGGCGGCCTTCCGAACGTTCGTGCCGGAGGACGTCTTCCCGGTGACGCTGCAGCGTGGAGGGAACGCCGCGCATCTCGATCTCGGCGGCGAGCGCGGGGAGGCGATCGTCCGGGCGATGCGAGACCAGCTCGGGTTGACCGTGATGAACGTCGAACCGTTCGGCCTGGAGGGCTCGGGCGGATCCTCACCCCTGCGGATGACCCTGGACGACGGCACCCGGGTGTTCGCGAAGGTGTATTCGACCAGCCACGCACGCGCTGACCGCTGGTATCGCGTGATCCGGGAGGTCCTCTATGGCCAGCTGGAGGACGAGACGCCGATGGGCTCGGTGCGGCGCCTCGTGACCTACGAGGACTATGCACTTCGATCGCTCCGCGACGCAGGAGTCGGCGTCGCGCGAACCTACGGCGTCGTCGAGCTGACCCCGAACCGCGAGTACATGCTCGTCACGGAGTTCTTCGAGGGAGGCCGGAACCTCAGCGACTCGGACGTGGACGACACCGTGATCGACGAGGGCCTCGACCTCGTTCGGCATCTCTGGGATGCGGGATTCGCCCACCGCGACCTGAAGCCTGCGAACCTCCTCGTCGTCGGCGGCCGCTTGCAGCTCGTGGATGTCTCGGCACTGGAGGTGCGGCCGTCCCCGTGGCGCCAAGCCGTCGACCTCGCGAACATGATGCTCTGCCTCGCGTTACGCACCGACGCGGACCGCGTGTACGCGCGAGCGACGTCGGTCTTCACTCCCGACGAGATCGCGGAAGGGTTCGCCAGCGCGGTGGGACTCGCGATCCCGACCGAGCTGTCGGAGAAGCTGAAGGCCGATGGACGTCCGCTGATCGATCGGTTCAAGGAGCTCGCGCCCGCGCGCGACCCCGTCTCGATCCAGCGATGGAGCCCACGTCGAGCCGCGCTCACCGCGGCCGTCGGCATCGGGGTGCTCGTACTGGCCGGGATGCTCGTCGATTCGGTGCGGGCGGGTCTGACCTAGGTCTTCGCGGGCACGCGGATCACGCAGCGGAAGCCGATGTGGCCCGTGGATGTGTCCACCGCCTCTCCCTGGCGAGCGGCTGGCCGGTAGCGCAGGCAGTAGTTCGGAGCGCACAGGTGCGATCCACCCTTGGTCACACGGCGAGGGATGTGCGCACCTGCCTCGTCGGACCCGTAGCTCTCGTCGGGCGACGTCACCCTCGGGTTCCGCGGCGCGCAACACGGGGACTCCACTTCGTCCGGGTGCGTCGAATAGAAGTCGCTCGTCCATTCCCAGACGTTGCCGGCCATGTCGAGGAGGCCGTAGCCGTTGGGGGGAAAGGTCCCGACCGGCGACGTTCCCTCGTAGCGGTCGAGCAGGAGGTTCTGCCAGGGGAACTCCCCCTGCCATGTGTTGGCCATCATCTTGTTCTTGGGGGCGAACTCATCCCCCCATACGAATGTCTTCCCTTCGAGCCCGCCCCGAGCCGCGAACTCCCACTCGGCTTCGGTCGGCAGGTCCTTGCCTGCCCACGTCGCGTACGCCTCGGCATCCTCGTACGCGACCTGGGTCACGGGGTGGCGATCCCGTCCGTGCAGGGTGCTGCCCGGACCCTCCGGATGCGTCCACGAGGCACCCGGCACGTACTCCCACCAGTTGTGGTAGTCGCGCAGATCGACCGGCGCGGTCGCCTTCCGGAAGACGAGCGCGCCGGGTGTCAGGAGATCGGGGTCGGCGTCCGGATACTGCGCGGCGTCGAGAGGTCGCTCGGCGAGGGTCACGTAGCCCGTGTCCTTCACGAATCGCCGGAACTCCGCGACCGTCACCGTGTGCTCGTCGATCCAGAATCCGTCGACGGCGACGTCACGAACCGGACGTTCCTCCGGGTAGAACTCGTTGGACCCCATCCGGAACGTGCCACCGGGGATCCATCGCATGTCCTTGGCCGGCGAAGCCGTCTGCGGACCCGCCCCTGAGCCGCCCGCCGCTGGATGGGTCACCTGAGGCTCGACCGGACACGCTGACCGGTTCCGTCATCGAGCCTTCGTCTTCCTTCTCCTGGACGTCCTCCGACGATAGCCGTCTCCTCCGGAGGCGTCAGGCATCTGTGGGTCCGATCAGGAGTCGAAGACGGTGGTCCAGTCGTCCTTGATGCTGACAACGGTCCAGCCAGACCGGTCGGCGTGCTCGAGTGCGTCCTCGGCTCCAGCCGTGTAGTCGAACTCACGCTCGCCATCGTCGTGAAGGACGAGGAGGCGCATCGACGCCTTATCGTCGTGCTGGGTGTAGTGAAGCATCGGGACGTCGCCGTTCGAGTTGCCTGCGGCCAGCAGCGGCCTGCGGCCTGTTCGGCTCCAGATGCGGATCGGTTTCTGTGGCCCGTCGTCGAGATACTCCGGCTCAGCCGTGTGCGTGATCGTGCCGCCGCGGTCGTCGCTCGTGTACGCGAGCGCGGCGCTGCTCCCGATGACCCGCTCTCTCGGGATCCCGTAGACCTCCTGGCTGATCGGCCGCATGAAGTCACGACCGCCGCCGGACGCGATGTAGTTGGCGAAACCGTTCGCGTCCAAGTAGCGAAGGAGCTCGACCATAGGCGCGTAGGCGCATCGCAGGTACCCGCGACCGAGGGTGGGATGCTGGGCGCTCCGCAGGAACTCATCCGACTTCGCTTCGAAGTCCTCGACGCTCATCCCCGCGTATGCCGCCAGGACGCCCGCCAAAAGCACCTTGACGTTGGTGTCATCGCCCGCATAGTGCTGGGCCACGACAGCACCCAGCCACGCGTAGTCACGTTCGTGGGCGGCCTTCCAGGGCTGTCGCTCGCGCAGCTCGGGATCCGCCTCGGCCATCGCGAAGAGACGGCGGAGGACGAAATCGAGCTGGATCGGCATCGGCTTCTCGCACCACAAGGTGCCATCGTTGTCGAAGACGGCGATGCACTCTTCCGGCGGCACATCGCGCGCCGCGTTCTCAACGAAGTCGACGATCGCGCTCTTGGAGTCGCCGGTGTTCCAGAGGGAGAGCGGATCGTTCAAACTCGCCTCAGCGACCTGACGTGAGCACTGCCTCGAGTTTCGCGAGCGCCTGGTCGATCGTGAAGCTCGCCGCCTTCTGTCGCGGCGGGAAGTCGACGAACGTGGAGAGGAACTCCGAGATCAGAGCTGCCCCGGCCAGCACCAGGTACGCGTTGTCGAGCATCCAATCCCAGTACGTGTTCGAGGTGATGTCCGCGCGCTCGTACGGGTCGGTGCGGAGGTTGAACAGCTTCGGAACACGCAGCACGACGAACGGCTCCGCCCAGATCTGTAGGGTCCCCTGCACCCGCTGCTCCATGAAGACGACCTTCCAGTTGTCGAAGCGCAGCGCAAGCACATCGCCGTCGTCCGAGAAGTACACGAACCCCTGCCTCGGGCTCTTGTCTACATCACCTGTCAGGTACGGCAGCAGGTCGTAGCCGTCGACGTGCACCTTGAACGTCTTGTCACCGGCCGTGTGTCCCTTCTTCAGTTTCTCAACGACGTCCGGCTCACCCGCCGCGGCGAGGAACGTGGGCAACCAGTCGTGGTGCTGGACGATCTCGTTCGAGACCGTGCCGGCGGGGATCTTCCCGGGCCACCGGACGAGCTCTGGGATGCGGAACGCACCTTCCCAGTTCGTGTTCTTCTCGCTCCGGAACGGCGTCATCCCTCCATCCGGCCAGGAGTTCATGTGCGGCCCATTGTCCGTCGAGTAGATGACGATCGTGTCGTCGGCGATCCCCAGCTCGTCCAGCTTGTCGAGCAGAGAACCGACTGCCTTGTCGTGGTCGATCATCGTGTCGTGGTACGGCGACTGCCATCGGCCGGCCTGTCCCACGCTCTCGGGCTTCGGATGCGTCCGGAAGTGCATGTGTGTGGTGTTGCACCAGACGAAGAACGGCGTCTCGGCCGCGTGCTGGCGTTCGATGAAGTCCACCGTATGCTCGAGCACCTCGTCGTCGATCGTCTCCATGCGCTTCTTGGTCAGCGGGCCGGTGTCCTCGATCCGCTGCTTGCCGACGTTGCCCCAGCGTGGCTCCTCCGTTGCGTCGTCCTCGTCGGTCGCCCACGAATGCATCACGCCTCGCGGCCCGAAGCGTTCGCGGAAGTGTGGGAAATCCTCGGCAGGCGGATAGTCCGGGAGCTCGGGCTCCTCCTCCGCGTTCAGGTGGTAGAGGTTGCCGAAGAACTCGTCGAACCCATGCACGGTGGGGAGGAACTTGTTCAGATCGCCGAGGTGGTTCTTGCCGAACTGCCCCGTCGCGTAGCCGAGCGGCTTCAAGAGCTCGGCGATCGTCGGATCCTCTGCTTGCAAGCCGACCTCTGACCCCGGCATGCCGACCTTGCTCAGGCCCGTCCGATAGACGCTCTGGCCCGTGAGGAACGACGCCCGCCCGGCGGTGCAGCTCTGCTCGCCGTAGGAATCGGTGAAGCGCATCCCCTCGTCGGCGATGCGGTCGATGTTGGGCGTCCGGTACCCCATCAGACCATCGCTGTAGCAGCTGAGGTTGCTGATGCCGATGTCGTCTCCCCAGATCACGAGGATGTTCGGTTTGTCTGCCAACGGATCGCCTCCCTGGACGGAAACGCTCCCACCCTGCCGCCGCCCAGCCATCACCCGCTTGGGATGAAATCCTCTCTTGTCACGCCGCGAAGCTCGATCGTTGCCCGCGGTCGGCCGCGGTCCTAGGCTCCGGGCCGGTGATCGAAGCCCTCATCGTCGGACTCGTGGCGAGTTCCTCGCTCCTCATCGGGGCCGTGATCGCGATCTTCCACCAGGTTCACGAGCGAACGCTAGGACTCGTCATGGCATTCGGTGCCGGTGTGTTGATCAGCGCGGTCGCGTACGACCTCGTGGCGGATGCCCTCGAGTTCGCTGGCGGCGGGAGCATCGTCATCGGGCTGTTCGCGGGTGCCGCGGCGTTCTTCATCGGCGACCTCGTGATCGATCGCAAGGGCGGCTCGGGACGGAAATCGATCGAGGGTCACGGCTCATCTTCATCGGCTATGGCGATCGTCCTCGGGACGATCCTGGACGGCATCCCGGAGTCCGTCGTGCTGGGCCTGACGCTCCTCGACGGCGAGGGAGTGAGCATCGCCGTCCTGGTCGCCGTCTTCCTCTCGAACCTGCCCGAGGCGATGGCGTCGACGACCGGCTTCGTGAAAGCTGGGCGTCCGGCCTCGCGGATCATGCTGATCTGGCTGGCCGTGGTGGCGGTCAGCGGACTCTCCTCCATGCTCGGATTCGTGCTCCTCGGTGATGCTCCCTCAGCCACGATCGCCATCGTGCAGGGGTTCGCGGCCGGCGCGATCCTCACGATGCTGGCGGACACGATGATGCCCGAGGCGTTCGAACACGGCGGCGCGGTCGCCGGTCTCGCGACGACGGTCGGGTTCTCGCTCGCCTTCCTGATCGCAACCGTCGAGCAGGGCGGATAGGTGCCGATGAGGTTCTTCGCGCCGAGACCGGCAGTCTGCCCCTGCGAAGCGGGCGCCCGAACACAGCGTCGGATCCGGTCGAGGATCCTCGCGCTGCGTTCGGGCGCCCGGGTTATCCGAAGGTCAGATCTCGACCAAAGCACGCGCTTTGAGCCGCTCGTACTCTTCCGCGCTGAGCTCTCCAGAGTCCCGGAGCTTCGCGAGCTTCTCGAGCTCCTCCGCCGGCGAGTAGCCGGACAGGCGGCGCTGCGCTTCCTGCACCCTCGCGATGTCCTCGCGGTCCTGCTCGGTCATCTTCGGCCGCGCGATCATGTAGATCAGGGCGCCCAGGAAGGGCAGCACGAAAAGCAGCACGATCCAGCCCGCCTTCGCGCCTCCCGAGAGATCACGCCGATGGAAGATATCGGCGAAGATCTGGATGAAGATCCAGATGGCCATGAACCAGAAGAAGAACACGGCCATCGCCCACAACCACTCACCAAGGTTCAACAGATTCCCCTCTCATCTCCGTGCGAACGGGCCGCATCGAACCATGAGACCCGTGTCCCGCGCAAACGGAGCATCTGCCGCGGTTCCGGCACCCTCGCCCGACGGCCGAGCTAGCCACCCTCGGCTTCCGCAGCCTCGGTCTCCGCAGAGCGCCATCTCGTGGCGCTCACGGCGACGGAGGCGACGAGCAGTCGCGCGACGAGATAGAGCCAGGCCATGAACACCGCCGCCACCCCGAGCGCCCCGTAGAGATCGTCGACCCGGCCGAGTCGGCCTGCCAGGTAGACCTGGGTGACGATCCGCAGCAGGTCGGCTCCGACGGCGAGCACGATCGCGCCGGGCAGGAACGCGGTCCACGGAGCGCCCTCCGCGTGCGGCAGGACCGACTGCATCCAGACGCTCAGTGCGACCAGGCCCGCCAGGGTGCCCAGCTCGAGCAGCAGGTCCACGCCGATGGGGCCCCGATGCAGCACGTTGAGCAGTCCGGGAAGGAGCATCACCCCGATGCAGATCCCCGAGAAGGTCAGGGACCTCACGAAGCCCCGGGTGAGCGGGACGGGCCGCAACCCCCAGGCGACCGAGGCCGTGAGCATCAGCGCCTTCACAGCGGCTCGACCGGCCCACAGAGCGAGGACCCCCCCGAGCAGCACGAGGTATATCGAGCCCTTCCCGGACTGCTGCGCCGCTTGCGCCACGGTCAGAGCGAGGGCGGCCCCGAAGCCGGCGTCGTGCGCGACGCGCTCGGGGCTCGTGGAGGAGAGGTCGGCGAGGAGGCCGACGATCCCGACCGCGAACAGCGCCGTGGGCAACAGCCACAGGAACAGCCGGTACGCGATCCCGCCCGCGAGCAAGGCCCCCGCCTGCCTCCGGTCGCGTTCGTACGCCTGATACGCCAGTCGCACGGTCGCGTGGCGTGCTCGCAGGACCTCGGCTCGGGCCTCGACGGCTCGCTTGGCGGTGTCCGCGCGTTCCGAGATACCGTCCGCCCGTTCGCGGAGGGTCGGCCTCTTGGGAGACCCTTCGACCCCAGGCGACGACGGGTCGAGCGGTTCCTGCGGATCTCGCGCAGGAGGCTCCTCCGGCATCGGCCGCTACCTCGAGGTTCCACCCTTGCGGAGGCCCGTGACGAGCGCGAGCACGATGACCGCACCGAGGATCGATCCGATGAGACCACTCGGGCGGATCGCGAAACCGTCGCCCGCGCCCAGACTCGCCACGAGCCCGCCGACGAACGAACCGGCGATCCCGGTCGCGAACGCGAGGGGCCAATCGATCGGGCGCCCCCGTCCTCGGAGGAGCAGTTGCGCGACCCAACCGGCTGCTATCCCCAGGACGATCATCGCGAGGATCAACATCTGGTCTCACTCTCCGTTCTCTCGGCTCTCGACATCTTCACGCCTCCACGGGGCTCACGCCATCTCCGCCACCGACGCCCACGCGAGCGATCACGAGCTCGATGATGCCGGCGACCGCGAGGATCAGGAGCAGGCCGAGCAGCGAGACGTCCGCGATCAGGAGCACGAGCAGCGCGACCGCCGCGACGGCGAACATCAAAGGTTCCCGGTGCGCCTGGATCCAGGCGACCGCCGGAGACCGCGGACGCTCGGCCGTGACCGCCCCTCCGATCGATCGGGCGAGATCCGTGACCCAGCGGCGAAGAGCGACGGGCGCCGGGTACGAGCCGGTCAACCACGCGATCGCGAGGACGACGAGGACCACCGCGAGGAGCCATCCCGTGTACACCAGCAGGTTTCCGAGCACGCGATCGGTGAACGCATGGGCCGCGGCCTGGTTCTCTGGTCGCACCGAATCGAGCGCTTGGTCCGATGCGGCGATCGCGATCCGCCGAACGACCACTAGCCCCACGGCGAACCCCGTCATCAACTGCAGCAGGGTCCGACGCCGGCGGGGAGACAACCACAACGCGAGGCCGATGAGGACGAGGACGAGGAGGACGAGGACGATCACCAGGCGTTCGAAGGTCCGTACGGCCTTCTGCAGCGCTGCGAGCTCGTCGGCGTCGTACACGACGACCGTGCCGAATCCGTCGGGAAGATCGATCCCGAACGCGGACTCCAGGCGCGACACCGCCTCGCTGGGCTCCATGGAGACGTCGATATCGGGGATCGTGATGTTGCGGCCGATGAGGTCGGGCACCAAGGCTGCCATCTGCTCCAGCACGAGCTGGACCATCGGCATGAGGTTCAGAACCACCTTCCCGCCGACGGTGGAGACCGTCTCCGATCCGCCGTCGAGCACCGCGAGCATCTCCGTATGGACGAACCGGTTCGTCTCGGTCCAGAGCCTCGTGAACTGGTCGCTCTCGAACACCCGCAAGGCGAGGCCGTGGACGTATCCCTGGATCGCGTTCGTCAATGGAGCCACCAGGACGGCCCCGCGTTCCGGGAAGAGATCGGTCACGAAGGCCTCGACGTCGATCAGAGACATGATCCGTTGGGTGACCTTGTCGGCCAGCGCCTGCTGGATCGCCGGATCGTCGGCCAAGGGGCCGACGAGCTCGACGAACCGGTCCGTGTTGAGCGCCGTGCGCCGGGCCCAGGCCGCCGGTACGGTGGCGGTGAAGACCAAGATGGCGAGCGCCACGATGATGGGGGCGAGGATCCGTCGAACTCGGCGCTTCGGCTTGTTCGCGGCGTCGTCCGTCTTCATCTAGGCCTCCGAGCGATCGGTCGATGTCGACACAGGGGTGTTGGCGCGCCGACATTCTGGTCGGGGTGGTGTCTCCGTGCAACTTCGGGGGAGAACCGTTACCCTCCAAGTCCGCACGCTCACGCGTCCCGAAGGGGGTTTGCTCTATGGCAGAACGAACGAGCGGTCGCGGCTGGTACGACTTCGCCGGCGCGATGTTCGGGATCGCCGGCGCTTTCAACAGCATCCAGGGACTCTCCGCGGTCCTCAAGAAGGAGTACTTCGCCGGTGGAACGCTCGTCTATGACAACCTCCAATTCTGGGGATGGACCTGGCTGGTCATCGGCGTCCTGCAGGTGATCGCGGCGCTCATGTTGCTGACGGGGCAGGGGCGGGTGCTGGGGATCATCCTCGCGGCCCTCTCCGCCGTGATCTCGTTCACGTCGATCGGGGCGTATCCCCTCTGGTCGATCCTCGTGATCGCCTTGGACATCCTGATCATCCACGGACTCACGGTGCAGGCAGGGGATGCCCAGGAGCGTTCCTCGATCGTCCCCCCCGGCGCACCCCCGACGGGGGCCGTTCCTCCGCCGCTGCGCTGACGGAAGGGAGACCACGCTCATGACGAGAGACGAGATCGTGGTCGCGGTGATCGATCTCGAGCCGCCCGGCGACATGGATCCCTCACCTACTCAGAGGTCCGCGCCCGATGGCCCTCGTGACGTCATCGAAGGCGGTCTGCTCGTCGCCGTCGGCCTCGCGACGCTCGTGGTGGAGGGCCTCGCTCGTGCGATCGTCGCCGCGATCGGCGACCACCTCCCACCCGCCGGGGGCCCCGCCGACGAGGACGAGGAGGACAAGCCGGCTGCCGGCTCCCCGGAGGCCGAGACGTTGGCGATGATCGCGGGGGCGGGCTTGGGCATCGCCTTCGGAACGGCGAGGTTCGCGACGCGGATGGTCGCCGGCATCGATCGAGTGATCCGTCCGTTCTCACTGGTGGCGATGATCCCGCCGGTGGATCGCGCGGCCCGCCGACTGGAGCGCTCGGCCATCCAGCTGAACGAAGGATGGCGGGACGAACGACTGGAGAGCCAGCGGGTTGCGGAGGCGTTCGCGGACGCACTGGTGCCGGATCTGGTCGACGCCATCATCGATCGCCTCGACCTCACGACGCTGGTGCTCGAGCGCGTCGACCTGGACCAGGTCGCCGGGTCGTTGGAGATGTCCGAACTGATCGAGCGTGTCGATCTCGACGCAGCGGTCGCGAGGGTGGACCTCGACGCTGATCATCGAACGTGTCGATCTGGACTCGGTCGCGGCCCGCATCGACGTCGAGCGGATCATCGACCGCCTCGATCTCGTAGCGATCGCCCACGGCGTGATCGAAGGGCTCGACCTCCCGGAGATCATCCGGGACTCGACCGAGACGATGGCTGCCGAAACGCGAGATGGCGTCCGCGTCCAAGGGATGCGGGCGGACCGGTTCGTGTCCCATCTCGTCGACCGGGCGCTCCAGCGCGAACGCGTCGAACGTCCGCCCGCGTCGGGGATCGACGCGGGCTCGACCGAGGACCCGCTCTGAGTCGTCCCGCTCCGGACGGCCGAGTGGTTCAGGGGGATCCGGCCGGACTGGTCTCGCGGGTCCTCGCCGCGTCCATCGATCTGGCGGCGACCCTCGTCGCCGTGCTGCTCTTCTATCTCGGGCTTCGGCGCGATCGCGTTCGTCGTTCGACCCCGATCGTTCCGATGGCCCGACCCCGGCGTCCTGAGCCTCGGAGGGATCTGGTGGGTGCTCTTGGTCGCGTATCTCACGTTCGGCTGGACGACCAGCGGTCGAACGGTCGGCAAGCAGGTGATGGGTCTCCGGGTTGTGGGTCGACAAGGCGACCGACTCCGGGCCGGCCGAGCGCTCATCCGGGCGGTCCTCTGCGCCGTGTTCCCGATCGGCCTTCTGTGGTGTGCGATCGATCGCGGAGGCCGGGCGGTACACGATCTCGTGGTGAGCTCGAGGGTGGCCTACGATTGGGTCCCTCACAGCCGAGCCACCCGGGCGAACAGCCCGGAAGACCCGATAGATCGATCCATCGGGACGTGAGGCCGGTTCCGCCAGCCTGCCGTCGTTCGGTCGGTTGACTCAGGCGGTGGATGCGCTCCCTGAGTAATTCGAGTAGTTCCCGCGCTGGGCCCAGACGGTCATGTAATGACTCAGGTCCATGAGGACGGCGATGGTGATCCAGACCACGTCCCATCCGTGGATCCCCGCCGGCGGCGCGTCGAGGAGCACCCACATCAACGTCCCGAAGGGAAGGAAGATCACGCCGAGCAAGGGGAAGATGAACGTGTCGAACACGGCGTCCACGTATGCCGGACGCGCGATCCAGATGATCACGAACAGGAGTCGGGGCGAGAGCGCACCGATGATCGCGAGCAAGCAGCCCATCCAACTTCCCCTCTGTCGATGACCCGCGGAGCATATCCCGCCGAGGGCTCACCCCATGGCAGCCGGCTCGCCCCGCCTCGTCACCCCAGCTCGACGGGCGCCCCCACGAGGGAGCCGTACTCGGTCCACGAGCCGTCGTAGTTCTTGACGTTCTCGAAGCCGAGCAGCTCCTGCAGGGCGAACCACGTATGGGAAGAGCGCTCGCCGATGCGGCAGTAGGCGATCACCTCTCCGTCACCGGTGATCCCTTCGGCGGCATACAGCTCGCGCAGCTCGTCCGCCGACTTGAACGTCCCATCCTCGTTCGCGGCCTTCGCCCACGGGATGTTGGCCGCGCCCTTGATGTGGCCGGGCACCTGTGCCTGCTCCTGCGGCAAGTGGTCGGGCGCGAGCTTCTCACCGCGGAACTCCTCCGGTGAGCGCACGTCGACGAAGCCGGTCCCCGACTCCACCTTCGTGAGCACCTCGTCCCGGAGCGCGCGGATCTCAGGTCGCTCCGCGCCGGCGATCGAGAACCCTGTCGCGTCATACGACGGCGCCTCCTGCGTGAGCTCACGGCTCTCGAGCTCCCACTTCTTGCGACCGCCGTCGAGCAGCTTCACGTTGTCGAAGCCGCGCAGCTTCAAGAGCCAATACGCGTACGCGGCGAACCAGTTGTTGTTGCCGCCGTACAGCACGACCGTCGTGTCCGGACCGACGCCGGCACTCGACAGCAGCTCGGAGAAGCCGGCCTTGTCCCGGTAGTCCCGACCGACCTCCGAGTGCAGGTCGGTCGTCCAGTTCCACCCCACCGCCCCACGGATGTGCCCCTTTTCGTAGGCCGCCGTGTCCTCGTCCACTTCGATCGCGCGCACCGCGGGATCGTCCAGGTGCTCCTCCAACCAGTCCGTGCTCACGAGCACGTCGGGCTTCGCGTAGTCCGCCATCTCTTGCTCCTTTCCGTGGCTCTCGTCGGTCGAGAGGCCTCTGGAAACACGTGAGCGACCGCCGGCGCGGCCGCTCGTATCCGGAACTCGTTCCTTCGCTACGTCGACCGCGCGCGTAGCGGTGCTCCCGCGCACGACGAACAGCACAGCTTCGACGGGATCATCGCTCCCACGATGCCCATGGCTCTGGTTCGGACCACGTTCGGATCCCACCCCTCAGGTCGGAATCGCAGGTGCAACGAGTACCGCACCCGTGCGAATGCGTCAAGGGGTGCCTCTTCAGACGCCCTCCCCCAGACGCCGATCGAGCTCCGGGAACTTCGCCGACGCCCCTCGATCGAACGACTCCTCGCGGCCCTCGCGCGAGCGGTTCGTCCGCCTAGAACATCCCCATGGCGGCCTTGGCCTCGTCCGACATCATCTCGGGGGTCCAGGCCGGGCGGAGCACCATCTCCGGCCTCACCTCGCCGATGCCGGAGAGGGGGGCGAGGAACGCGCGCATCTGGTCCTCGATGAGCGGGCCGATCGGGCAGCCCATCGTCGTGAGCGTGTACTGGATGTCCACATCGCCGCCCTCGGCGACGTCGACCTCGTACACGAGACCCAGGTCGACGATGTTGATGCCCAGTTCCGGGTCGATGACGCTCTTCAACGCCTCGAGCACCTCGTCTTCCGACGGGACTTCCGTCCCCGATGCCTCCACATCTGAGGGAACCGGCTTCAGGCGCTCGGGCTCCTCATGCGTTTGCGGTATCACGGTTTCGCTCTCAGGCATGCATACCTCGATCCAGATCCGAACTATCCTTAGCACCCAGACTACCGCCCTCGACCCCGAAGGCACATGAGGAGGAGCGCTCCGTGGCGATGGCTCCGATCCGAGCACTCATCGTGGACGATCACCCCGTCACGCGGGAGGGTCTACGGACGGCACTCGCGATGTCCGACGACGCGGTCTTGGTGGTCGGCGAGGCGGCGAGTGGCGAGGAGGCCGTCGTGGCCGCCAAGGAGCTCTCCCCCGACGTCGTCTTCATGGACGTCCGGATGCCCGGGATGGACGGCATCGAGGCCACCCGCCGCATCCGGGAGGCCGCGCCCGAGACCCGGGTGATCCTGATCACCATCGATGAGTCACGGGGCGCGATCTCAGAAGCGATCCAGGCCGGGGTCTCCGGGTACCTCTTGAAGGATGCCTCGCCGGACGCCCTCGTCGACGCCGCCCGCAACGCCGTCGAAGGCAACGCCGTGATCCATCCGCAGCTCACGAAGACGTTCATCGAAGAGGTCCACCTGGCGGAGAGCGGAGGCCCGAGGTCTACGCCGCTGTCGAAGCGGGAACGGGAGATCCTCCAGAAGGTGGCGGACGGCGCCACCACCAGGTTGGTGGCGAGCGACCTGGGGATCTCGCCTCACACCGTCAAGACACATCTGGAGCGGATCTTCGAGAAGCTCGGGGCGAAGGACCGCGCGCAGGCCGTGGCGATCGCCATCCGGATGGGCATCGTCCACTAGCGGCCCCACCTCAACCACCCCTCCGAAGCGCCGATACCCCTGGAAGATGCCTACCACGGTGCTGCTCTGCGACACGCCGGACGAGGTCGCCCGCTTCCAGTACCACCTGCTGCGGGAGCACGACCTGGAGGTCGAGGTCACGACGGATGCCTTCCGGGGCGTCGAGGCCGCCGTGCGCTCGCGGCCGGACGTGATCGTGTCCGAGCTGACCCTCGAAGGTCTGGGTGGGGCCGAGCTCGTGAAGCGATTCCTCGCCTCCTCCCCGAGCTCCCGGTTCGTCGCACACACGGTCGTTCGCGACCCCGTGCGACTGACCGAGGTCCTGGCCGCCGGAGCGTCCGGCTACGTACTGAAGGAGGACCCGATCGAAGACACGATCCGGGCGATCCGAGCCGCGTCCAGCGGTGCCGTGACGATGTCCGGTCAAGTGGCAGGGCTGCTGTCGAGCGAGCTCGCGCGAGCGGTGAACCGCTCACGCGAGCTCGAGGCCGAGGTGCTCGGCGTTCGCGACGAGGTCGCGAAAGGATCGACGGCCAAGGCCGACTTCCTCGCCAACATCTCCCACGAGCTCCGGACGCCGGTCACCGTCGCGAAGGGGATCGCCTACGTCCTGAAGAACCCGGCGGTGCCGGACGGGGAGAAGACCGAATTCCTCGATCAGCTGACGGGTTCGCTCGACAAGTTGATGGGGATCGTGGACGAGTTGATCACGCTCTCCGAGCTCGAGCGTGGCACCTTCGAGCTGAGCCTCGTGGAGACGGATCTGGCGCCGCTCGTCCGCCACGCGCTGGACGAGGTCCGGATCCGCTACCCGGGGATCCCGATCGCCGCGGAGGTCGCCGACGGGCTCGATCTGCACTGCGGACGGACCGAGGCTCGGGTCGGTGGTGCGGGAGCTGCTGGACAACGCCTGTCGCTACTCTCCGTTCGGCCGCGCCGTGGAGCTGGTCGCGAGGGACCTGGTCGAAGGCGTGACCGTCATGGTGACGGATCGAGGCGAAGGCCTCGACCGCGCCGTCGCCACGAGGGCATTCGAACAACCCTTCTCCACCGGAGAAGGGATCCTCCACAAGGAGAAGTCGGGCGTCGGGACCGGCTTGCACCTCGCACGGCAGCTGGTGGTCGAGCACGGCGGCATCATGTGGGTCGATCCGCTGCCCGGGGGCGGCACGCGAGCCTCGTTCTGCATCCCGCATCGGCGCGGCGAACGGATCGAAACTCCCCCCGCGGGCGCTGCGTAGCATCCCCGGGTCCTTCCACTCCCCCGTTGGACCTACGGAGGTCTTGGGAAGTATCCTCCTCCCGAGGAACCGGTGCGGGTGCGAAGACTCCTCCTCGGGATGGTGGCCGTCGTCAGCGCGTCCGCCTGCGCCCCCGCCTCCTCGGAGCCCGCATCCACCACCGAGCTCATGCTCTCCGCGTCGCCCACCCCGTTCACATTGGTGACGGCCGGTGAGGTCCAAGGCGCCGTGCCGGACAACTGGCACGCCGCCCTGGCCGATCCCGAGCTCGGGATCCGGGGCGGCTTCGTCGCCTCGCCGCAGAGGGGAGGCTGGCCTGACGTCGACGGGTCCGCCGTCGGGATGTCGGCGACATGGGTGGACGCCACGCGGATCGGCGTGCCCTCCGACTTCTATTACCTGGCGGCGAACGGCCCGCTCTTGTCGCGCCTCACCACCTCCACGAAGTGCCGCGAGCAATCCCATGAGATCTACCTCGATCGCCGGCCCACGTTCGACCCGCGCCGGTACTCACCGGGACATTTCATGGCCGAGGGAGCGGGGATGTGCAGGCGGGGCACGCACGCAACCAGGTACGCGTACTTCGTGGCCGCGCCGGGATTCGGGCCTGTGCACGAGATGGGGATCCCGAGCAGCGGCCTCTACGTGGTGGTCGCCGTCGTCCCCGCCGAGCGCGGGGCCCAGCATCTCCTCAAGCAGCTGATGGGTCGCACCCGTTTCGGCGACGACCGGATCCGTGACTTCGTGAAGGTCGCGCGATCGGCGCAAGCCAACTGAGCGGGCCCCTCGGACGAGCGGCTAGCGAGGACTCCGCTCCACGAACGGCGGCTTGACGACCGTGGCGGCGCCTCGTCGCCCCCGGATGTCGACCTCGACCTCCTGCCCGAGCTCCACGACATCGCCAGGCCACACGTAGGCGAGCGCGATGCCTGTCCCCAGCCCCGGCGAGAACGTGCCGCTGGTCACCTCCCCGACGAGCTGATCCCCGACGAACACCGGGTAATGGGCGCGGGGGATGTGCCGGCGCTCGTGCATCCGGAGCCCTCGGAGCCGGCTCGGGAGCTCGTCCTCCTGCTGGCGCGACAGGGCCGCGCGTCCCCGGAACTCCCCCTTGTCCATGGCGACGGCCCACGAGAGACCCGACTCGAACGCGGTCGACGCCTCGAAGAGATCCTGCCCGTAGAGCGGGTACCCCATCTCGAGCCGAAGGACATCCCGTGCGGCGAGTCCGCACGGCCCGCCTCCCGATCCGCGGACCGATCCGAGGAGCTCACCCCAGAGCTCCTCCGCGATGTCCTGATAGGTGAAGAGCTCGTAGCCGATCTCGCCGGTGTAGCCCGATCGCGTCACGATGACCGGCCGCCGGTGGTACTCGGTTTCGTAGCACTGCATGAACCCGAGGTTCGTGGCACCCGGGAAGAGCCCCTGCATGACGTTCGTCGACTCAGGGCCCTGCACGGCGAGGAAGCACCAGTCCTGGTGGTACATGAGGTGGAGCGGCCCGTCGGCCTTCTCCTCCTCCAGCATCCGGAGCACTCGAGGCGCGTTGGAAGCGTTCGGGACCACGAAGAAGCGGTCCTCGCCGAGTCGGTACACGATGAGGTCCTCGATGACGCCTCCACCGTCGTTCAGCACGAGGTTGTAGAGCGCATCTCCTACGTTCGCCCGTTCCAGGTCGTTCGTGACCAGCCGTTGCAGCATGCCGAGGGCACCGGGCCCGACCACCTCGACCTTCCCCAGGTGCGTGAGGTCGAACAAGCCGACCTGCTCGCGCACGCTCCGATGCTCCGCCAGCGCGCCCTCGTACTCGATCGGCATCCGCCAGCCCGCGAAGGGGGCGAGCTTGGCTCCGAGACGCTCGTGTTCGGCCTCGAGCGGCGTTCGCTTGAGCTCCTCGGACGCGTCCGCCGAGTGCTCCGTCTCGTCGACCTTCGTGTCTCTCGGCGCCTCATCCGGCGCCTCGTCGAGTGTCTCTCGGGACATGGAGTGGATGGTATCCGCCTCGCCGCGAACGCGTGGGGTCGTACGGGACATGCCGAGTAGACTCGACGCTCGATGGCGGACGCGTACGACATCGTCGTGGTCGGCGCCGGCACCGGCGGCTACTCCACGGCCCTCAGGGCGGCACAGTTGGGCAAACGCGTTGCCATCGTCGAGCGTGACGATCGACTGGGGGGCACGTGTCTCCTCCGCGGTTGCATCCCCACCAAGGCGTTGCTGCAGTCCGCCGCGGTCATGGACACCGTGAACCGGTCGGAGGAATGGGGGATCAAGGCGTCGGGGGACCCCGATTGGTCCGCGGTGCGCGCCTTCGAGGACAAGATCGTCGACAAGCTGGTCAAAGGGGTCACCGGGCTGATCAAGATCCGCGGCATCGCCGTTCTCAAGGGAACCGCGAAGCTGCTCCCAGGGCCCGCGGTCGAGGTCGACGGCACCAAGGTCGACGCCGGGGACGTCGTCATCGCGAGCGGATCGCGTCCTCGACTCCTCCCGGGGCTCGAGTTGACCGAGCGGATCATCACGAGCGACGAGGCACTCGGGTACGACCGGATCCCCAGCTCCGCGGTCGTGATCGGTGCGGGTGCCGTCGGCCTCGAGTTCGCGTCGCTCTACCGGTCGCTCGGCGCCGAGGTCACCGTCTTGGAGGCGCTCCCGTCGCTCGCGCCCCTCGAGGACGAGGACATCTCGGCGGAGATCGCCAAGGCGTTCCGGCGGCGAGGGATCAAGACCGCGGCGGGTGCGTCGGTGAAGAGCGTCACCGACACAGGAGAAGCGGTCGACATCATCTTCGAGGCGGATGGTGCGGCGGACAAGGTGACCGCGGACGTCTGCCTGGTCGCGATCGGTCGCGGGCCCGTGACCGAGGGGCTCGGCCTCGAGGAGGCCGGCGTGTCGGTTCACGAGAAAGGGTTCGTGAACGTCGACGGCCAGCTGCGCACCAACGTCGAGCACGTCTGGGCGGTTGGCGACGTCGCGGCAACCCCGCTGCAGCTCGCGCATGTCGCCTTCACCGAGGGGTATGCCGTCGCCGAACGGATCGCCGGTGAGAGCGTGCCGGACATCGACTACGTCAACATCCCGCGCGTCACCTACTGCACCCCCGAGATCGCGAGCGTCGGCCTCACGGCCACCCAGGCCAAGGACGGCGGTCACAAGGTGGCGACCGAGCATCTCGACTTCCGGGCGATCGGGAAGGCGAACATCCTCGGTGAAGGAGGGTTCGTCAAGGTGGTGAGCGCTCAGGGGGAGGACCCGTTCTCGGGGTCCACATGATCGGTCCTCACGTGACGGACCTGATCGCCGAGGCGATGCTCATCACCAACTGGGAGGCGGTGCCGGCGGAGGTCGCGGCACTGATGCACCCCCATCCATCCCTATCCGAGGCGATCGGCGAGGCGCATCTGGCCCTGGCCGGCAAGCCCCTGCACACACCCTGAGGAGTCGAGTGGCCACGACCCGAACCCGGCAGGACCGACGGCAGAAGGCCGGCGAGCGACTCCCCGACGACGAGCTGAAGCGAGCCCTCTATCTCCTGAAGCTCTGCCGCTACTTCGATGAGCGCATGGAGGCGTTGTACCGCCAGGGCCGCCTCCCGGGTGCGATCTACTCCGGTCGCGGGCAGGAGGGAACGCACATCGGTGTCGTGCTCCCTCTCGGACCCGAGGACTCGCTCTTCCCGACGCATCGCGACCTCTCCGCGCAGATCGCGAAGGGGCTCGACCTGAAGAGGATCATGGCCCAGTTCTGGGGGCGGATCGACGGCTACACGCGAGGCCGGGACGGCAACAGCCACATCGGCGACTGGTATGGGAACAAGACGTGGACCGTGATGTCGCACCTCCCGATCGCATACCCGGTCGCGGTCGGGGCGGCGTGGGCCTACAAGCAGCGCAAGGAACCGCACGTCGCCATGGCGATCTGCGGCGACGGCGCCACGTCGAACGGACGCTGGCATGAATCCCTGAACTGGTCCGCGATCTTCGAGCTGCCGGTGGTGTGGGTGGTGAACAACAACCTCTACGCGTACTCGACGCCCAACGAGCTCGAGTTCCCCGTCCCGACGATCGCCCAGCGCGCCGATGCGTACGGGATGCCGGGCGTGCGGGTCGACGGTGCCGACGTGCTGGCGGTGGAGGCGGCCGCACGCGAGGCGGTGGAGCGGGCCCGCTCGGGCGGTGGGCCGTCGCTGATCGAGTCGGTGTCGCTCCGGTGGAAGGGGCACGCGGGCCACGACCCCGCCAAGTACGTGCCGAAGGAGCTGCTCGAGGAGTACATGAGGAACAAGGACCCAGTGGTGAACTTCGAGCGCTTCCTTCTGTCGGAGGGCGTCGTGACGGAGCAGGACGTCGCGGGCGTCCAGGCGCGGATCGAGAAGGAATTCGAGGAGGGCTACGAGTTCGCGCAGGCCTCGCCGTTCCCCGAACCGGAGGACCACACCAAGGGCTTGTGGGTCGAAGACGGCTATTGGACGAGCGAGCCCGGTCGCGGCGGACCCACGGAGTACGCCTGATGTCGCAGCAGGTCGAGGCGGGCGCCGCCGGTCACGGGGCCGAGCCGAGAGGCAAGCGCACGGAGGACGGCCAGGCGACGTACCTCGTGGCCATCGCCGAAGGGCTCTGGGAGGAGATGGAACGGGACGAGCGCGTGTTCATGCTCGGCGAGGACATCGGGGTCTACGGAGGCGCGTTCAAGGTCACCGAGGGCTTCCAGGATCGCTTCGGTTCCGATCGCGTGATCGACACGCCGATCGCCGAGGAGACGATCGTCGGGATGTCGGTCGGCGCGGCGATGGAGGGATTCCGTCCGGTCGCCGAGTTCCAGTACGCGGACTTCATGACGAGCGGTTTCGACCTGATCTCGACGGCCCTCGCGCGGGTGCACTATCGGAGTGGCGTTCCGCTCCCGGTCGTGCTCCGCGGTCCGTCCGGCGGCATGGTCCGTGCGTCGTCCTTCCACTCGATCAACCCGGAGCCGTGGTTCGCCTACTCGGGGGGCATCAAGATCATCTGCCCCGCGTTCCCCGGCGATGCCAAGGGTCTGATCAAGTCGGCGATCCGAGATGACAATCCGTGCATGTTCCTCGAGCACAAGTGGATCTATCGGCGGATCCGCGAGCAGGTGTCGGAGGACCCCGACCTCCTGGTCCCGATCGGGAAGGCGAACGTGAAGCGGGAGGGCGACGACGTGTCGATCGTGACCTACGGCGCGATGGTGCACCGCGCCCTCGAGGCCGCCGACGCGCTCGCGGACGAGAGCATCTCGGCGGAGGTCGTCGACCTCCGAACCGTGCATCCGCTGGACGAGGAGACCGTCCTCCGATCGATCGAGAAGACGTCGCGGGCGCTCGTGCTCTCCGAGTCCTACCGGTTCGTCGGGATCGGGGCCGAGGTCGCGTCCACGATCGCGGAGAAGGCGTTCGAGCATCTCGACGCGCCCGTCGTCCGACTGTCGCCGCCGAACGTGCCGGTGCCGTTCTCCCCGACCCTCGAGGACGCGTTCCTGCCCGGCGTCGGCGACATCGTCGCCGAGGTGAAGAAGCTCTCGGCCTGGTGAGGAGACCCTGATGACCACCATCAAGATGCCCCAGCTCGGCGAGACGATCGTCGAGGGAACGATCCTGAAGTGGCTGAAGAAGGAGGGCGAGAGCATCGAGCGCGATGAGGCCCTCTTCGAGATCTCCACCGACAAGGTCGACACGGAGGTGCCCTCCCCCGTCAACGGGACGGTCTCCAAGATCCTGGTGGATGAGGGCCAGACCGTCCCCGTCGGCACGGACCTCGCCGAGATCTCCGAGGACGGCGCTGCGGCGAGCGGTGGCGGTGGGGATGACGCCGCCGGTGCCACCTCCGGCGGGGGGCCAGCGCCCGCTGCTGAGGACACCTCTTCCGGGACAACGGCGGGCACCGAGCCCCCCTTGGAGGCAGCCCCGGCGGCTTCGGCGGCCGCAGCGGCATCCGCGGCGCCGGCCGCCGGCGAGAGTGCGTCGGCCGTCGCGAAGGGCTCGGCGGCCGAGATGCCCGCCGTGGAGCCGGCGACGCCGCAGGGTGCCGAGGCGACCGCCGCGAGCGCGACCTCCCCCGAGCCTGCTCCCTCCGACTCCGGATCGACGGAGATGCCCGACCGCGGTCCTCGGTCGCGGATCCTCTCCCCGCTCGTCCGTCGGCTCGCGGAGGAACACGGTCTCGATCTCTCGCGCATCGAGGGCTCGGGGACCGGTGGACGTATCACCAAGAACGACGTCCTCGCGGCGATCGAATCGGGCGGTGCGGCGGCCGCGCC
The DNA here is from genome assembly GCA_963839395.1 of uncultured Actinomycetota bacterium. Classification (GTDB taxonomy): domain Bacteria; phylum Actinomycetota; class UBA4738; order UBA4738; family HRBIN12; genus JAJNBA01. Next base: position 520,337 of record CAWIUW010000015.1, on the reverse strand, counting down.
GGCAGCCGCCGCCGTGCCCGCCGGAGTACCCACCCCCGCCCCCGCGGGGACGCCGGCTCCGGCCCAGCCGGCCACCACGCCGGCCGTCGCTCCGGTTCAACCGGCGGTCGCGGGTCCGGGCGACGAGGTCGTGCCCCTCTCGCACATCCGGAAGCTGATCGGCCAGCACATGGTCGGCTCGCTCCAGACCTCCGCGCGCGCGTGGACGATGGTCGAGGTCAACATCGATCACCTGGTGAAGCTGCGGGAACGCGGGAAGGAAGGCTTCAAGGCCAAGCACGGCGTCAACCTCACGTACCTCCCGTTCGTCATCCGGGCCACCTGCGATGCCCTCCTCACCCATCCAGAGGTGAACTCGGAGCTCCGCGGGGAGGAGATCGTGCGGCACCGCTACGTGAACATGGGCATCGCGGTTTCCTACGACGCCGGTCTCATCGTGCCGGTGATCAAGGGCGCCGATGCGATGAACACCGTCGGGCTCGCGCGGGCGATCGCGGATCTCGCGGCGCGGGCGAGAGCCCATCAGCTCAAGCCCGACGAGATCCAGGGCTCGACGTTCACGATCACGAACCCCGGGCCCTACGGCTCGATCGCGAGCGTCCCCATCATCAACCAGCCGAACACCGGGATCCTGTCCCTGGACGCCATCCAGAAGCGCGCGGTCGTGATCGACGACACGATCGCGATCCGCTCCATGGTGAACATCTCGATGTCGTGGGACCACCGGACGATCGACGGTGAGATCGCGACCCGTTTCCTCGCGCGCGTGAAGCAGAACCTCGAGACCTGGGACTTCGCCGAGGACGTCGCCATCTGAGGGCGACGCGATGACTCGAGAGGCCCTCCTGATCAGGCCCGACGGGCCGGTCCCCTACGGGCCGGCGAACGAGGCGATGCATCGCCTCGCGGAGCGACGGCTCGCCGGCGAGGTCCCCGACGCCGTGATCCTCCTCGAGCACCCCCCGGTCTTCACGGCGGGGCGCCGCGCGCGGCCCGACGAGCTCCTGTGGTCACCCGGCGAGGTGGCCGCGCGCGGCGCCGAGGTCCATCGGATCGACCGAGGCGGCGCCTTCACGTTCCACGGGCCCGGCCAGATCGTCGGCTACCCGATCCTCGACCTCGGTCCGAAGCCCGACGCGGCCGCGCACCTGCGGCGGATGGAGGAAGCGGTGATCCGCACCGCGTCCGAGCTCGGCGTCGCGTTGCATCGGCGGGAGGACGTGCAGACGGGCGTCTGGCACGGCGACGACAAGGTCTGCGCGATCGGCGTCCGGCTGATGCGCGCACGGGTCACGCTGCACGGGTTCGCGTTGAACTGCGATCCCGACCTGTCGTGGTGGGACGGCATCGTGGCGTGCGGCCTCCCCGGCCACGGGGTGACGTCGCTCAGTCGGCTCGCCGGCAGACCCATCACCGTGCCGCAGGTCGCTCCCCTGTTGGCGCGCCACCTGGCAGACGTCTTCGACCTCACGTTCCGCGACGCTCGATGGACCGGCATCGACGTCCCGCAGCCGACCGCGGTCTGAGCTCGTGCGCACCGCCGAGGTGCGGCTCAGGGAGGTGCGCGAGGACGACCTGCCGATCTTCTTCGAGCATCAGCGAGACGACGAGGCGAACCGGATGGCGAATCTCGTCGCCAGGGACCACGACGCCTTCATGACGCATCGGGCGAAGATCCTGCGAGACGAGACGGTGGTGGTCCGCACCGTCGAATCCGACGGTGTCGTCGCCGGCAACGTCGTGAGCTGGCAGCACGACGGGGAGCGCGACGTCGGCTACTGGATCGGCCGGGAACGGTGGGGAAAGGGCATCGCCACGGGGGCGCTGTCGGCGTTCCTCGACGAGCTTGATACCCGCCCCCTGTACGCGCACGTCGCAGCCCACAACGTGGGATCGATCCGCGTCCTCGAGAAGTGCGGCTTCGACCGAACGGCGAGCCCGTCGACCGACGCCGACGGCGTCGAGGAGCTCCTCTTCAGGCTCGACCGCTGAGGTCGGGAAGCGGTCAGAACAACGCCGCCGAAAGGAGTCGCCGGTACTCCTGCACCAGCGGATCCTCGTCGCCGACCGCGGTGAAGACCGTGATCATCGCGTCCCTCGCCGTGTCCCGGTCATCGGCGATCGCCTGCAGCATCCCTGCCAGCCCGCCGATCACGTCACCGGATGCGACGAGGCGCTTCGACTGCGTCAGGGTGTCGTCACCCGGAACATCCGCCCATCTCTTCACCGTGAGGATCGCGAGGATCTTCTCCGCCTCGGGATCCGGACGGTGTTTCCCGATCAGTCGTTCGGTCTCGTCCAGCTCGCCACGTTCCACGAGGATCCTGGCCAGTCCGACCGCTGCCTCGCGGTTCTCGGGGTCATCCTCGAGCACCTGCCGGTATCGCTCCTCGGCGTCCTCCAGGTCGCCCGATTCCTCCACGGAGCGGGCCTCTTCGGCCTTCTTCTCCGCCTCGGTCGGCAGGATCGAATCGATGAACTTGTTCACCTCCGGCTCCGGGTAAGCGCCGACGAAGCCCGTCACGGGTGCCCCATCCTTGAAGGCGATGACCGTCGGGATGCTCTGCACCCCGAACGCCGACGCGGTCATCTGATTCGCATCGGTATCGAGCTTCGCGAGGAGGAAGGCGCCCTGACGCTCGTCCGCGACCTTCTCGAGGGTCGGCGTCAGTTGGCGGCATGGACCGCACCACTCGGCCCACATGTCGACCACGACCGGACGCTCCTTCGAGCCTTGGACGACGACCTCCTCGAACGTCTGATCGGTGACTTCCACGACATTGGATGACGTTGCCATGCCTGCCTTCCTGCTCCTCATGTGCGTGTGGCCTTTCGATGAGTCTCGACCACCACTCGGTGAGTGACAACGCCCGGGACCTCGCGCCTTGTTCCGCCGCTCAGGTCTCCGAGCGGGGCGAGCCTCAGCGCCCCGAGAAGCGAGCCACCGCGCTCATCAGCTCCTGTACCTTCTCCTCTCCCTCTCCCCGCTCGATGCTCTCCGTCACGCAGTGGCGCACGTGCGCATCGAGCAGACCCATCCCCACCGCCTTCAGGGCCGCCGTCACGGAGTTGACTTGCGTCAAGATGTCGATGCAGTACGTGTCCTCATCCACCATCCGTTGCAGGCCGCGCACCTGCCCCTCGATCCTTCGCAAGCGGGTCAGTAGGTCGTCCTTGTTCCTCGCGTAGCCGTACACGCCGTCTCCTTTCCCGTCTCAGCTCCAGTGGCGGCTCTTGTGCCATCGCCGCCGACGTCCCGGCCTCATGATACCCCGGGGGGGTATCTCAACGTGGAGGCCTCACGACTGACACCGCTGTTATCCTGCGACGACCGTGCGAGGAGAGACGGCGTGTCCACTCGGGTAGCCGAGACCCCACACAGCGCCCTCGGCCTTTCCGCGGACGATCTCCTCGCGATGTACCGCCTGCTCCTCACGTCGCGTCTGCTCGACGAGGCCGCCCTCCGGCAGAATCGGATGGGCCGCGCCCCGTTCGTCGTTCCGGCGGCGGGGCACGAAGGTTGCCAGATCGGCACGGCGTGGGCCATGCGCCGAGGCACCGACGTCTGGCTCCCCTACTACCGGGACCTCGGTGTGGTCCTCACCGCCGGCATGACGCCCTACGAGGTGTTCCTCGGGGTCTTCGCCAAGGCCGAGGATCCCTCTTCGGGGGGACGGCAGATGCCCGCGCACTGGGGCTCGAGGCGACTGAGCATCATCAGCGGGTCCTCCCCGATCGCCACCCAGGTCCCCCACGCGGCCGGCATCGCATTCGCGGCCAGGTACCGAGGCGAGGACACCGTCGTCGGCTGTTGGTTCGGAGACGGGGCGACGAGCGAGGGTGATTGGCACGAGGGACTGAACTTCAGCGGGATCCATCGGCTGCCGGTGATCTTCGTGTGCGAGAACAACCAGTACGCGATCAGCGTGCCGCAGTCCAAGCAGATGGCCGTCAAGGACGTGGCTTCGCGCGCCGAAGGCTACGGCTTCCCGGGCGTCGTGGTGGACGGGAACGACGTGCTCGCCTGCTACGGGGCGATGAAGACGGCGCACGAGCGAGCGCGGGCCGGCGAGGGACCGACGCTGATCGAGTGCAAGACGTACCGGTTCATGCCGCACACCTCCGACGACGACGACAAGTCGTACCGCACGCGCGAGGAGGTCGAGGAGGCGAGAGCCAAGGATCCGGTGGTCCAGTTCGGAGGGTACCTGCGGCAACACGATCTCCTGGACGATCAGAAGGACCAGACGCTGCGGGCGGAGACGAAGGAGGAGATCGAAGAGGCGATCAGAGCCGCTTGGGACGCTCCCGATCCCGATCCCGACACGGCGCTCCGCCACGTCTTCCAGGAAGAGCAGCCGTGACCGAGAAGAACGTGGTGACGGCCATCCGCGACGCGCTCCACGACGAGATGGCGAACGACGAGCGGATCGTCCTCATGGGCGAAGACGTGGGGATCCGCGGTGGCGTGTTCCGGATCTCCGAGGGCTGGCTGGAGGAGTTCGGCGAACAGAGGGTGATCGACACGCCCCTCGCCGAGTCGGGCATCGTCGGTGTCGCGATCGGGATGGCGCTGCACGGCTTGCTCCCGATCGCCGAGATCCAGTTCGCGGACTTCATCCATCCCGCGTTCGACCAAGTGCTCTCGGAGGCGGCTCGACTCCGGTACCGCTCGAACGGCGACTTCGGCGTGCCGATGGTGATCCGAACCCCGTGCGGCGGTGGGATCCACGGAGCCCTCTATCATTCGCAATCGATCGAGGCGTTCTACGCCCACATCCCCGGGATCAAGGTCGTGATGCCCTCGACGCCGGCCGATGCCGCAGGCCTGCTCCGGAGCGCCATCAAGGACCCCGATCCGGTCCTGTTCCTGGAGCACAAGAAGACCTATCGATCGATCAAGGGCGAGGTGGCCGACGACGCCTACCTCACGCCGATCGGGGTCGCCGACGTCAAGCGCGAGGGCGACGATCTGACGTGCATCAGCTACGGCTACTCCCTCCATCTCTGCCTCGACGCGGCCCAGCGGCTCGAGGAGGACGAGCACATCTCCGTCGAGGTCGTGGATGTACGAACGCTCGCGCCGCTCGACGTCGCGACGATCGTCGGGTCCGTCCGGAAGACCTCCAAGGCGATGGTCGTCTATGAGGACAACCGGACCTACGGCGCCGGGGCGGAGATCGCATCGACGATCGCCGAGCAGGCTCTGTTCGAGCTGGACGCGCCGATCGTACGCATCGGGGGCCCCGACATCCCAGCGATGCCCTTCGCGGCGCCGCTCGAGCACTTCTTCATGGAGCCGGAGCCGGACCAGATCTACGCTCGGATGCGCGAGCTCGCCCGCACCTGAGAGCCGTTCAGGACACCTCCCGGGCGGCCGATACCAACGGAGATGTGAGCGAGCACCCTCGTCCGCCCGACGCAGCCCGGAGCATCCGTGACCTCCTGATCATCGGGGGGCTTCTCGTCGTGCTCTTCCTCTTGGGCGCCCTGACGGGGCTGTTCGAGCATCTGAGCGATTGGCTCCTGACCAGAGAGCAGACCGGTGGTGTGTTCGCTCTCGTGACGCTGGTCGCGATCGGAGCCGCCGTGTTCTCCATCCTCCGCTGGCGGCAGAGCGAGGTCGAGACCGGCAAGAGGATCGATGCCGAACGGAGCTATCGCCTGCTGGTCGAGCAGGCCCCCGTCGTGATCTATGCCTGGGACCCGACGCGAGGGACCGGTGAGGTCGCTCCGCACTTCGTCAGCCCGCAGATCGAGATGCTCCTCGGCTACTCCGCAGCCGAGTGGACGGCGGACCCGGGGCTCAGGATGGATCGGATCCATCCCGACGATCGCGCTGCCCTGATGGCTCGCGCCGTCGAAGCACATCGAACGGGCGGCGAGTTCCACATGGAGTATCGGGCTCTCCACCGAGACGGCAGCGTGGTGTGGATCCACGACGAGGCCAATCCCGTGAGATGGGACCCGGACGGCCACCCGACCCTGGTGCAGGGCGTCATGGTCGACATCACCAGGACCAAGGCCGCGGAGGAGCATCAGCGCGAGACGCAGCGCCGCTTCCAAGCGCTCGTGGAGCGGCTCCCCGCCGTGACGTACGTGGAGGACGTGGAGACCGGAGGGTACCGGTACCTGAGTCCCCAGATCGAAGAGCTTTCCGGACACTCGGTGCGTCGCTGGATGGAAGACCCGAACCTCTGGGAGAAGGTGCTCCATCCGGACGATCGCGAACGGGTGCTCGCGGCCAATGCCGCGGACACCGGCGACTCGTGGAGCGTCGACTATCGCATGGTCCGCCCGGACGGCCGGACCGTGTGGGTGCACAACGAGTCCGTGCTGATCCGCGACGATGATGGTCAGCCGCTCGAGTGGGTGGGCGTCTGCACCGACCTCACCGAGCAGAAGGAAGCGTCCGACCAGGTGCGCGCCGCGGAGGAGCGGTTCCGGGCGATCGTGGAGCACATCCCGGCCGCCGTCTACCTGGATCGCCCCGACGGGAGCATGCAGAGCGTGTACGTGAGTCCACAGGTCGAGACCGTGATGGGGGTCACCACCGAGCACTACCTGGCCGAGCCGGACCTCTGGCTGCAGCTGATGGATGACGAGGCTCGCCGTGAGTGCGAGCGGCGCTACCTCGAGGCGATCGAGGCGCGCATGTCGTGGGAGGACGAATATCGGATCCGCAAGCCGGATGGGAAGCTCGCCTGGATCCACGATGAAACGACGTTCATCACCGATGCCGATGGCGAGCCGCTGTTCCTCCTCGGTGTCCTCTTCGACATCACGGAGCGCAAGCGTGCCGACGAAGCCCTCCGGGAGTCCGAGCGACGCGAGCATGCCGCCGCCGAGCGCCTCCGGACGTTGGACGACATGAAGAACACGTTCCTCGCCGCCGTCTCACACGAGCTCCGGTCGCCGCTGACCTCGATCCTCGGACTCTCGCTCACCCTTGAGCGGACGACCGGTCTCGCCGAGGACGAGCGTCACGACCTCGTCGCCCGGCTGTCCGCGAACGCCCAGAAGCTCGATCGTCTGCTCAAGGACCTCCTCGACCTCGACCGGCTCAACCGCGGGATCGTCGAGCCGCAACGTCGGACGTGCGACGTCGGTTCGCTCGCGCGCGGGACGCTCGCCTCGTTGGAGGCGCTGTCCGAACGGCGTGTGGTCGTAGTGACCGACGACGCTCAGCTGGCCGTCGACGCAGCCAAGGTCGAGCGGATCGTCGAGAACCTGCTCACGAACGCGATCCGGCACACGCCGACCGAAGGAACGATCTGGCTGCGCGTGGAAGGCACGTCGGAAGGCGTGCTCATCATGGTGGAGGACGACGGGCCGGGCGTGCCCGAAGACCTCCGTACGACGATCTTCGAGCCATTCCGGCAGGGTCCGGCAGCCCCCTCGCACTCGCCTGGTACCGGGATCGGGCTTTCCCTGGTCGCTCGTTTCGCGGAGCTCCACGGGGGGCGTGCGTGGGCCGAGGAGCGACCGGGCGGCGGAGCGTCGTTCCGGGTGTTCCTCCCACGGATGTCCCCTGGCGACGGCGTGCCGGCGCTCGCATCCATCGAAAGCGGTGGCGCTCGCTAGACTCGATCCGATGGTGCCGGTCAACGACACGACAGACCACAACCCGAAGAAGCGCCGCCTCCACCTCCCTATCGTCGGGGTCACGAACGGACCCGGTCTCGACGCCGCCGGCGGCAGGAAACCTCCCTGGCTGAAGGTGCGCCTCACCTCCGGCCCCAACTACGAGGACCTCAAGAGCATCATGCGAGGGCGGTCCCTCCACACGGTCTGCGAGGAGGCGATGTGCCCGAACATCCGCGAGTGCTGGGAGGAGCGAGAGGCCACCTTCCTCATCCTCGGGACGAAGTGCACCAGGCGCTGCGGCTTCTGCGACGTGATGACCGCCAAGCCGGATCCCGTCGACGAGGACGAACCGGCGCGGATCGCCGAGGCCGTCCGCGAGATGGGGCTGCGCTACGTCGTGCTCACCGGTGTCGCTCGTGACGACCTCGAGGACGGAGGGGCGCGCATCTGGGCCTCGGCGATCCGCGCCGCGCGCGAGGCGGTCCCCGGCATCGGGGTCGAGGTCCTGCCCTCGGACTTCAAGGGCGGTGAACGCGACATCGGGACCGTCCTCGACGCGGAGCCCGACGTCTTCGCACACAACCTCGAGACCGTCCGACGATTGCACGACCGGATCCGGCCGGCGTTCGGGTACGACCGGTCACTCGAGGTGCTGCGGTTCGCGAAGCGACTGCGTTCGGGTCAGGTCACGAAGTCGAACCTGATCCTCGGGATGGGCGAGCGTCCCGAGGAGGTACCCGCCGCGATGTCAGATCTCCGAGACGCCGGCATCGACCTCCTGACCATCGGCCAGTACCTGCAGCCGACGACCTACCACCTGCCGGTCGACCGTTGGGTGCATCCCGAAGAGTTCGCGAGCTGGAAGCGAACCGGCGAGGAGATGGGGATCGCCCACGTCGAGGCGGGACCGCTCGTCAGGTCGAGCTACCACGCCGGGAAGCAGCTCCGGCGCGCGGTCGAAGCCGGCGTCGCCGCGCCGGCGTAGGCAGGGTCAGAGCATCCTCAGCTGCTCGGGCGTTCGTTCCCGATGGCGATCTCGATCGCGGCGGAAGAACCTTCGCGCCGGCTCGACGCCGCGGCGAACTCCTCCCGCGGCCGCGATCATCGACGACACCTGTCGGCCGAGCTGCTCGCGGAGACCCTTCGGCCCGTAGGGCTGCCGGTACATCTGGAGATAGCGCTCGACGAGGTCCGGGTGCTCCTCCTCCAGCCACGGGAGGAACTCTTCTCGAACGCCGGGCCGGAGGTGCAGCAGGATGGGCGAGACGTGGGTCGCTCCCGCGTCGATGGCGGCACCGACCACTTCTCGGAGTTGGTCGGGCCGATCTGAGATCCCCGGGAGGATCGGCGCCATCAACACTCCCGTGGGGATGCCCCCTTCCGTGAGCGTGCGGATCGCCTCGATCCGCGCTCGCGGATGAGGGGTGCCGGGCTCCGTCGCCCGCCACACCTGCTCGTCGAGCGTTCCGATCGAGAACGCCGCCGAGACCGGTGCGACCTCGGCCCCCCGTTGCAGGAGATCCAGATCCCGGAGGATCAGCGTCCCTTTCGTGAGGATCGAGAAGGGGTTCCGATGGTCGATCAGGGCCTCCATGATGCCGCGCATCAGCTTGTATCGGCCTTCCGCTCGCTGGTACGGGTCGGTGGCGGTCCCCATCGCGATGTGCTCGCCCTTCCATCGCTTCGCCGCGAGCTCGCGTCGCAGCACATCGGGCGCGTTCACCTTGACCACGATCTTCGTCTCGAAGTCGCGTCCCGCGTTCATGTCGAGGTAGGTGTGCGTCGGCCGAGCGAAGCAGTAGGTACACGCATGGCTGCAACCCCTGTACGGATTGATCGTCCAGTCGAACGGAAGTCCCCCGCCCGGGACGCGGTTGATGATGGACTTCGCCTCCGATTCGATGAACGTGATACCCCGGAACTCGGGGGTATCGAAGGTCTTCCGCGCGATCTCGAAGAGCTGGTCCATGGGTGGACAGGATAGAACGTATGTTCGATTGGCGCCAGCCCCGGTTCAGTGGGGCGCGTCGATGCGCTGGGCGAGCTTCGGCAGCATCGCCACCGCGATGTCCGGCTCTTCCTTGAGCAGCTGCTGGAAGTCCATACGCGAGATCGCGAGGCAGCGCACCGGGGTCTTGGCTCGGATGCGCGCGTTGCGAGGATGATCGGTGAGGAGCGCGAGCTCGCCGAAGAACTCCCCCGCTCCCAGCTCCCAGGCCCGCCCGTCGGGGGTCTGGACCTCGACGGTCCCCTCCTCGAGGACGAACATCCCCGAGCCGGGCTGACCCACCTCGACGAGGACCCATCCCGCGGGCTCCTCGAATTCGGTCGACAGCTCGGCGATGCGCCGCAGGGTGTGATCGTGCAGGTCCGCGAACAGTGGGATCTCGCGGAGCTTCTCGATGTCCACGGAGAAGGACGCTACACGACCGATGAGAACGGTTCGGGACTCAAGAGGTGAGCGACGGGGGCTCAAGAAGTGAGCGCGCAAGCGCGAACGTAGCCCCCGGTGGAGAGGTTCGGGGCTCAAGAAGTGAGCGCGCAAGCGCGAACGTAGCCCCCCATCGAAAAGGAGGAGCCGGCCTGTAAGCCGGATCCTGTACCGGGACCGAGGTCCCGGCGGCGGCCATCTCTCTCGGCGCGCAGGCGGTCTCCCGCCGCGCCGCCGCGTCGCGGTTCTCCCGCGCCGTGCGGCCTACCCGGCAGCTCGGGCGGGCCACCCTCGAACGCTGCCTGCTTGGCCTTGCTCCGGGTGGGGCTTGCCGAGCCGGCGCGGTCGCCCGCGCCGCTGGTGCGCTCTTACCGCACCGTTTCACCCTTACCCCCCGAAGGGGGCGGTCTTCTCTCTGTTGCGCCTTCGCGAGGTCACCCCCGCCTGAGTCGCCCCAGCACCCTGCCCTGTGGAGTCCGGACTTTCCTCGACCGCGCGCGAAGCGCGGCCGCGGCCGCCCGGCCGGCTCCTCCACGGCCAAGGGTACTGCGTACGATGAGGTGCACAGGATGAGGAACCGGATGCGCCCCATCGGAGCCTGGCTCATGATCGCCGTCGCGGGTGCGGCCGCGTGCTCACGGACGCCCGAGCCGCAGGGACCCGAGCACCCGGTGAGCCTGCAGATCCTGGCGCTCGATGACCTGCGCGTCTCGGGACAGGCCCGCTCGGTCGCTCACGCCTTCCTGCGCGCCTACGCGAGTTCGGCCGATGACGGCGGACGGGCGCTCATGCCGCTCGTCGAGGGCTCCCTCGCTCGAGAGTGGGCGCACTGGGTCGCCGTCCAGAACGAGGCGTTCCCGGGCACGATCGAAGGCAGCCTGCAGCTCGGGCACCTCGGCGCCGCCTTCCCGGTCCGCGCCGAAGACGGCTCGCTCGACGATCTCGTCGCCTACGGCGTCGTGGTGCGCGCGTCCGTCACCTTCGAACCCACCGACGAGGCCGGAGAGGCCGTGCAGCCGCTCGTGCGATCGATGGACGGGCTGGTCGTGATGATCCAGGGATCCGAAGGAGGGTTCCGCGTCATCAACTTCGTTCGCGACGGGCGGCGACTGGATGAGTTCTTCCAGGTGTTCGACGGCGCGAGCGAGCGGAGGGAAGGCGTGACCGTGGAGGTTCGGAGCCTCATCCAACTGGAACGATGGCAGTTCGGGATCGAGATCACGAACGACACCGACCGTCCGTTGCGCGTCCTGCCAGATCTCACCGCGCTGCTCACGCCGGAAGAAGAAGTGGCGAGCTCGGAGCAACCCCTGATCACGTTCGCCGGACCGATCCCGCCCGGCGAGTCGGCCGAAGGCATCGTGAGCTTCGTGGCTCCGGGAACGACCGGGGAGCTGGATCTGCAGGTCGCCGTCGCGGGCCCGGACGGCGAGCCAACGGGATTCGTGTTCGCTGTCCCCCAGCTCCCGGGAACGGCGTCGCCCTCGGCCAGTCCGGCGGCCTAGCGCTCCCCCGCGAGCCAACGGTCGACGCCCTCGTTGGCGAGGCGATCCGCCTCGACGTTCTCATCCCGGGGGACATGTTCGAAGGAGACGCGCTCGAACCCGGCGGCGATGCTCCGGGCACGGCGATGCAGCGGCTGGAGGTGTGGAGCCTTCACCCGATACCGGCCGGTGAGCTGATTGATCAGGAGCTGGCTGTCCGATCGGACCGTCACGGTGCGAGCGCCGAGCTCCGCCGCCATCTCGAGGCCCTCGATGACCGCGGTGTACTCCGCCACGTTGTTCGTCGTCTCACCGATGCCCCGTGCGATCTCGGCCAGGACCGTGCCGTCCTCCGTCGTGATCTCGGCGCCGATGCCGGCCGGACCCGGGTTGCCGCGAGAAGCCCCGTCGCAGGCGACGATCAGGTGACCAGGATCCGCCGGCAGTGTTCACACCTCTTCGGGCCCTCGCTCCGCTTCAGCCGATCCACGTACACGGACGAGAGCTGCTCGTGGCATCCCTGGCACACACCGTCGATCAGTGCGACGGCGGCGACCCCCTTCTTCTGAGGACGCAGTTCTTCATAGAGCTCCAGGTATGCGGGATCCACGGACTCGGCGAGAGCGGCCCTCGCCTCGGAGCGTTCCTTGAGCTCGGTCCCCAGCCGCTGGAGCTCTTCCGCAGCGATGCCGCCGACCTCTTCGACTCGGGTTCGGAGCGACTCGGAGCGTTCGGCGGCAGCGCGTTCCTGGGTCTCGAGCTCCTCTCGAACCTCCATCAGCGCGAGGAGCTCGTCCTCCCGATCCGTGCGACGCTTCTTGAGGTTGTCGACCTCGTGCCGGATCGAGTCGAGCTCCCGAGCGTTCGCCACCGATCCGTCGTACATCCGGCGTTCCTCTGCCGCCGCCTTCTGCGACATCGAATCGATCTCGTGCTCGAAGCGCATCTGGTCTCGGGAAAGCGCATCCAGCCTCAGACGGAGCTCCCCCATCTGCCGCTCCGCCTCGTTCGCCTCCGCGAGTGCGGCGGCGGCATCCTCGCCCGCTTCGAGTCCTCGCATCCGCGTCAGCAACCGATCGATCGCGGTGTCGAGCTCCTGGATGTCGAGCAGTGGGCGGGCGGGATCCATGGGCGGGGAAGCCTAGCCGATGCTCCCGGTTCCGAGGACACGAGCAGCGGCTACGCTCGGACCGTGCGGGGAGAGGCGGACGGACGGGTGGCGCTCGTGACCGGTGCGGGAAGTCCCACGGGGATCGGATTCGCCACCGCGAGGATCCTCGGACGGGAAGGAGCGGCTCTCGCGATCGCCTCCACCACCGACCGGATCCACGAGCGGTCGGCGGAGTTGACCGCCGCCGGGATCGAGTCCGGGGGGTTCGTCGCGGATCTGACGGACCGCGAACAGGTCCGTCGTACCGTGGACGGGATCCTCGAGCTGTTCGGGAGGATCGACATCCTTGTGAACAACGCCGGCATGGTGACGGTCGACATGGATGGGTGGGAGGACCGTGAGTTCCTCGACATGGACGACTCGTTCTGGGATCGGGATCTCGCGTTGAACCTCGGGACGGCGTACAACGTGACCAAAGCTGCGCTGCCGGGGATGGTCGAACGAGGCTGGGGGCGCGTCGTGATGGTCTCGTCCGTGACCGGGGCGGTCGCGACCACGATCGGATCGACCGGCTACACGGCCGCCAAGGCCGGGATGGACGGCCTGATGCGCGGTCTGGCGATCGAGGTAGCACGGAGCGGCGTCACCGTGAATAGCGTGCTCCCGGGATGGATCGAGACGGGTTCGCAGACCGAGCAGGAGCACGAGGCGGGACTGCACACGCCGGTGGGCCGCTCGGGGACGCCCGAGGAGGTCGGCGAGCTGATCGCGTTCCTCGCATCCGATCGAGCCAGCTACGTCACGGGCCAGGCGCTCGTCATCGACGGAGGCAACGTGATCCAGGAGGCGAAGGGCCCCTAGCGTCTCCCGACGCCCGCCCGACCATGATCGGTTCGAGCTCCCGGCGTCTGGTCGTCGTGGGGGTGGCCGTGGTGGTGGCGGCGACCTGCGTCGGCCTCGGGATCTGGCAGCTCCGGCGGCTGGATGAACGCCGGACGCTGAACGCCGAGATCCTCGACCGGCGGTCCGAGGCGCCCGTCACGATCGAAGACACCTCTGCGGGGCCGGAAGCGGATCCGTACCGACCGGCGGTCGCCCGCGGGACGTATGACGTGAGCCATGAGGTGCTCGTGTACGGCCGGAGCCTCGACGGCGAGGCAGGACACTTCGTGGTGACACCGCTCGTCCTCGACGACGGGGGCGCCGTCCTCGTGATCCGCGGCTGGGTCCCGTTCGCGATGCAGTCGGCGCCGGTCCGCGGTGCTGTCCCTCCTCCGGGGAAGGTCGAGGTGAGCGGCTTCCTCGCGCCCGACGAAGGCGACGGCACGACCGCCCCGGACGAGGATGGGGTGATCCGGGCGCTGGACGTCGGAGGGATCTCCTCCTCCCTCCCCTACGGCGCATTCCCATTCCCACTCCAGCTCGCCCGGCAAACGCCCGCGCAGTCGGGATCCTTGCCGACACCCGTGCCGATGCCCGAGCTCTCCGAGGGCCCGCACCTGTCGTATGCGATCCAGTGGTTCTGCTTCGCCGCCATCGCCGTCGTCGGAGCTGTGATCCTCCTGCGACGGGAGCGGCGCTCCCCTACAGCAGACCTTTGACCACGAGTCCGGCGAGCGCGCTCGCCAGGATCACCGGGACGACGTGCCAACGGAAGAACCGGAGGCCAACGAACGCGAACACCGCGACCGCCACCGCGAACGGATCGACCTCCGACCACACCGGGACGGGGATCTCCCCGCCGAGGATGGACACCGTCCGCACCTCTCGGAACAACGTCACGATCGCGAACGACACGGCCAGGTTCGCGATCACCCCGACGACGGCCGCGGTCACTGTCTGGAGCGCCGAGGCGAGCCGGGCGTTGCCTCGCAGCCGCTCGACGTACGGGCCTCCGAGGAACACCCACAGGAAACACGGCGCGAACGTCGCCCACACCGTCACGGTCGCGCCCAGCAACCCGGCGACGACCGGCGGGAGATCGCCCGGATGCTGGTACGCGCCCACGAAGCCCACGAACTCCAGCACCATGATCAGGGGACCCGGGGTCGACTCCGCCAGACCCAGGCCGACCGTCATCTGGCCGGGCTGGAGCCATCCGTACGTTCCGACGGCCGCCTGGTCGACGTAGGAGAGCACGGCGTACGCGCCGCCGAACGTGACGACCGCGGCCTTGGAGAAGAACCAGCCCATCTCTGAGACCGTGTCCGCGCTCCCCCGCCACCACACGACCGCCGCGATCGGGAGGAGCCACGCCGCCAGGCCGACCACCAGGACCACGACGTTGCGTCGCCATGTCGGCAGCGGCGCGTTCGCGGCGTCGCTGACGGCCACCGCCGTCTGTTCCTCAAGCCTCCGTCCGACGCCGACCTCGAACAGCGAGGGGCGGACGATCCCGCCCACGATGCCGATCCCCGCCGCGACGGCGATCACGATCGGGAAGGGAACGTCGATGACGAAGATCCCCAGGAACGCCGCGATCGCGACCGCGACCATCAGCGCGTTGGCGAGCGTCGCGCCGGCCAGGCGGACGAGCGCGTACGCGATGACGCCGACGACGGCCGCGGCGAGCCCGGCGAACGCCCCCGCGATCCACCGGAGATCCCCGTGCGTCACGTACACCCACGAAAGGCCCAGGAGCAAGAAGAAGCTCGGCAGGACGAACGCGACACCCGCGACGATCCCACCCCGGATGCGGTGGAGCAACCAGCCGACGTACGTGGCGAGCTGCATCGCCTCCGGACCCGGCAGCAGCATGCAGTAGCTGAGCGCATGGAGGAACCGGCCCTCGTCGATCCAGCGGCGGCGTTCGACGAGCTCCTGATGCATCAACGCGATCTGGCCGGCGGGTCCGCCGAAGTTCACGAAGCCCAGCCAGATCCAGAAGCGACTGGCCTCGCGGAACGTGGGCGCTCTCGGCGCTTCGGCCTCGTGCGGTTCCTCTGTGATCCCTTCGTCCGAGGAGCGCGTCATCGCGACCGAGGGTACGCTCGCTCGATGCAGCTGACCCCCTCGGAGGAGGATCGCCTCCGGGTGTTCACCGCCGCCCAGCTCGCGAGAGCGGCGCTCGCGAGGGGCCTGCAACTGAACGCGCCCGAGGCCGTGGCCCTCGTGTGCGACGAGATGCACGCGGCCGGCCGCAGCGGCGGCTCCTTCGAGGAGGTCGCCGCGGCCGGCCGCGACGCCGTGCGGCCGGGGCAGGTTCTGGACGGCGTCGCCGGCATCGTGCCCGAGATCCGCGTCGAGGTCCTCTTGGAAGAGGGAACCCGGCTCATCGTCCTCCGCGAACCGTTCGGCCCGGCAGGCGACGGCCCGGGCGCCATCCGGTTCGGCGACGGCGACGTCGAGCTCGCCCCGGGACGCGACCGGATCCACCTCCGCGTGACCAACCGCGGCGAGCATCCGATCCGCGTGTCCTCGCACTTCCCGTTCTGGCGCGCGAACGAGCACCTCGAGTTCGATCGGGAGGAGGCCGACGGCTTCCGGCTCGACCTGCCGGCAGGCGACTCTCTGCGCTGGGCGCCGGGCGAGTCGCACGAAGTGGACCTCGTCCGGTACGGAGGGACGGGAGCCCCGCCCGGTGCCTGAGCGGTACTCGCGCGCCGAGCATGCGACGCGACACGGTCCCACGACCGGCGATCGCGTTCGCCTGGGCGACACCGACCTGTGGATCCGTATCGAACGCGACGTCACCGATCCAGCCGACCAAGCCCTCTGGGGCTACGCGAAGAACTGGCGGTCGGGGTTGGCCCAGCACGACCGCGCGACCACCGAGAGCGAGCTCGACACGATCGTCGCGAGCGCGGTCGTGCTGGACCCGCTGCTCGGCGTCGTGAAGGCGGACATCGGGATCAAGGACGGACGGATCGTCGGGGTCGGAAGGGCGGGCAACCCGGACATCACCGACGGCGTGGACCTCACGATCGGGCCGAACACGTGGCCGATCCCGTGTCACGGCTTGATCGCCACACCCGGCGCGGTCGACTCGCACGTGCACCTCCTATCTCCGCGTCTCGTTCCGGTCGCCTTGTCGGCTGGCGTCACCACCCTGGTCACCGCGGGCTTCGAGGAACCGCCGTGGCGGATGCTCCGCACCTTCGAAGCCTTCGAGCACCTGCCGGTGAACATCGGACTCCAGCCGTCCGCGCGAACCGGCGTGCCGGGACAGCTCGAGGCCACGATCGAGGCAGGTGCCGTCGGGTTGAAGATCCATGAGGACTGGGGCGCCTATCCCGACGTGATCGACGAGGTGCTGCGCGTGGCGGACGCGCACGACATCCAGGTCTGTTTGCACACCGACGGCCTGAACGAGTCGTGCGAGCTGCGCGACACCGTCGAGGCGATCGCGGGGCGGGCGATCCACGCGTATCACGTGGAGGGCTCGGGTGGTGGCCACATCCCCGACCTGATCGGGATCGTGCGAGAGCCGAACGTGTTCGCTTCCTCGACCACGCCGACGATCCCCTACGGGCCCTCGACCGCCGCGGAGCAACCCGACATGAAGCTGATCGTCCACGAGGGGAACCCTTCGCTCCCCGATGACGTGGTCGCCGCCCGCGAGCTGATCCATCCGGCCACGATGGAGGCCGAGGGGCCGTTGCACGACCTCGGAGCGATCTCGATCGTGAACTCGGACTCGCAGGGGATGGGCAGGATCGGCGAGACCGTTCGCAGGACGTTCCAGCTCGCGCACGCGATGAAGGCAGCGGCGCGGACCCAAGTGGCGGGCGGGAGCGGCCGCGGCGAAGAGGACGGCCGCGATGACAACGAGCGCGTCCTCCGCTACCTCGCGAAAGTGACCGAGGAGCCTGCCCGCGTCCACGGCATCTCGGACGAGGTCGGCTCGCTCGCACCGGGGCGGCTCGCCGACCTCGTCCTGTGGGAGGCGTCGTCGTTCGGGGTCAAGCCGGTGATGGTGTTCAAGGGTGGCGTGGTCGCGTGGAGCGCGATGGGCGAAGGCAACGCGAGCGTCCACGGCGCACAGCCCACCCGTTACGGGGCCGACTGGGGCGCGACCGGCGTGGCGCCGGCGGCCCTCGCCACCACCTTCGTCTCGGCTGCGTCGCTTGACGCGGGCATCGCCGACACGCTCCGTACCCGGCGACGGCTCGTCGCCGTTCGAGGGACCCGCGCGATCCGTCGCGAGGACCTTGCCCGGAACCGGACGGTGCCCGCGATCGATGTCTCACCCGAAGACGGAACCGTGACCCTGGACGGGAGCGTGCTGCGATGCGATCCGGTCTCCGAGGTGCCCCTGTCCCGGCGGTACCTGCTGGCGTAGCTCAGTCGCGGTTGCGCATCGCCTCGGCGGCCATCTCGAAGTACTCGAGCAAGGCTCGACGGGCCTCCTCGGGTGGGTCCGTGGCCTCGACCGCCGCCTGCATGTGGAAGAGCCAGCGATCCCGCTCCGCCGGCCCGACGGCGAACGGCGCGTGCCGCATCCGGAGGCGAGGGTGCCCGCGCTCGGCGTCATAGGTGGTGGGGCCACCCCAGTACTGCGCGAGGAAGAGCGTCAGATGTCGGGTGGAGGGCTCGAGATCCTCCGGGTACAACGGGCGCAGCACGGGGTCCATCGCTACGCCCTCATAGAAGAGTCCGACCAAGCCGTTCGAAGAACGAGATGCCGCCGACGGCGTCGTAGAGCGTCACGTCGTTCTGCACGGGGGCGAAGTCTACGTTCGTGAGCCGGGGCTCCGGCTCAGGCCGTCACGGGGGACCACGCCACCACCGAGCCGCCCTCCACGACGAGCGCGGGCTCGTCGGCGTTCAGGTCCTGCACCCAGATCCCCGCTCGATCCCCGATGAGGCCGGGGAACGCGAAGGACCTCCCGTCCGGGGACCAGAGCGTCATCGTCTGCGCGTACTGCCCGAAGAAGGGCATGTATTCACGCAGATAGGTCGGGCTCGGCAGGAAGGTGGGACCGACGGGATCCGCCTCCTTCCCGTCCCAGACGTGCCACCGATGTGTGGTGGGGTCGTCTCCCTCCTCGGGAGTCATCAACAGCAGGTGTCGTCCGTCGGGACTCCAATGGAAGGCGGACGCCGGGAGGTCGGAGACGGAGCGTGATCGGCCGGACTCCACGTCGACCACGGATACCGTGCCGAAGCCCTCTCCCGCGTCGACCCGATAGGCGATCCGCCGGCCATCCGGACTCACCACGAACTCGATCGCCCCTCGGAAGCGCACGAGCTCTGACGGGCGCCCATCGCCCTGCACGACCAATCTCTGGCGATCGCCTTCGTGCACCGCGTACACGAACCGCCCATCCTCCAACCACACCGGCGCGTGGAACACACCCGGCCGATTCGCGATCGGCTCGAGGTCCCCTGCGAGATCGAGCGTTCCGAGCGTGTCCGCGCCGACGTGGATCAGCAGCCGGTCTCCCTCAGGTCCCCACGAGAGATAGAACGGCTGCCCGACGCCGAGCGTCTTCGCGACCGGTCCCCCATCGGCGCCCGGATCCGCCACACCCATCCCCACCGTGCCTCGGAAGCTCCCCAAGTAGGCGAGCCGGGAGGATGTCGGGTCCCATTGCAGGAAGAAGGTGCCTGTGTCCACGACGACCTCACGACGACTGGTCCCGTCGGGACGGCTCGTCACGAGGACCGAGGACGCCGGCGGCGCCGCCGTTCCGATCTCCACCCACGCGACGAGGCTGCCGTCGGGCGACCACACCGGCTGGCGTGTCTCGAGGTCCGTGTCCTCTTCGCCGCGCAGCGAGATCCCGGAGTCGCCGTCGCGGCCCACCGTCATGACGCTCCCGTCGTCCATGAGCACGAGGAGACGGTCGCCGGTGATCGGGTCGGGGAAGGCGCTGAGAGCCGGCAGCGCTCCGGACGGCCCTTCCGGGTCGCCGCTCGTGCACGCGACCAGGAACGCGGCCATCGCGACCGACGCGGCGCGGCGGCGCATCCTCACCCCCGAAGCGTACGCCCCCAGGGGGATACGGGAGCGCCGAGCTCGGATCCTCCGTCGGCGCCGCTGAGTTCACCACACGCGAACCGCGAAGGCACGATAGCCTGTGCGGGCCAAGCTGAGGGGCAGGCCCCGGCACCGAACAGCACCGGACGGGAAGTGCAGGGCCGGCCAGGGAGGAGAGCTCATGAGCGACAGCGTCTATCGGGTCACCGAGGTGATCGGCACCAGCGCCACCTCGTGGGAGGAAGCGGCCAAGAACGCCGTCGAGACCGCTGCGAAGACCCTCCGTGACCTTCGTGTCGGCGAGGTCGTGAAGTTCGACGTCACGATCGAGGACGGCAAAGTGACCAACTACCGCGCACGAGTGAACATCTCGTTCAAGTACGAGGCCTGACCGATGGAAGGATCCCCGATGGACATCGACCTGCTGCGCGAGGAGATCGAGAAGCTGGTCCTGCTCGAGGAGGTCGCCGAGCGACGCCAACAGATGATCGAGAAGCAGCTCGACGCAGCGACCGAAGCCGGGTTGTCGGCCGAGACGATCCGAGACCAGCTCGGCCTCTCGAAGGAATCGATCCAGCAGCTCCTCGACCAGAAGACGCCCGATCTCGCGGCGCGCCTCGGCATCTCCGACGAGTCCGCCGAGAACCTCGCGCAGCCGATCGGCTGAAGCCCCTCGCGGAGCTGGATCCCGCGCGGATGTGCGTCATCACGGGCACGCCGCTCGGTGTGCCCTCGGGCGGCACGACCGGCCCCTTCCCCAGAGGTCTCGGTCGCAGGGCCCGGCCACTCAGCCTCGAACGGCGAGAACCATCAGCAGCACAGCCACGTAGTGACACGCGGCGGCCGCAGCGGTCGCCGCGTGCCACACCTCGTGGTAGCCGAAGGTCCGCGGGAAGAGCTTCGGCCGGTGAAGCGCCAGGACGAGAGCTCCGAACGAATACAGGAGTCCTCCGACGATCGTGAGTGTCAGCGCAGCCGGACTCAGCGTGCGGATGAACTGCGAGAACGGGATGATCGCCGCCCACCCGAGCCCGAGGTACATCACGCCTGAGAGCACGTGGAGATCGACGCGATAGAGCTTCACGAGGATGCCGATCAGTGCGCCGACCCAGATCGCGACGAGCATCGTGACCCGCCAGGCACCGTCGAGGGCGAGCACGCAGTACGGCGTATACGTGCCTGCGATCAGCAGGAAGATCGCGGCGTGATCTCTTCGCCTCCATCGAGCGAACTCCTCCGGGGACCACGTGCCCCGGTGGTAGGTCGAGCTCACCCAGAACACCGTGACCAGCGTGAGCGCGTAGACCGCGACCGCCGCTCGAGTTCCCCACGTAGGCGCGAGGATCACGAGGACGATGCCCGCCGGGCCGGCGATCAGGAACGAGACCCGGTGGATCCAGCCACGGGCCCGCGGGAGCACCACCCCTTCCGTGGCCGAGGGGCGATCGGCTCGCTCGCGGTTCGGTTGCACTTCCACCCCGACCGAGGATAGTGCCCATCCATCGCTCCGGAGGGTGAACGGCGGTCATCCGCAGTCGACGCCACCGCCGTGGTCGGTGGCACGATATGTGCGACCGCGGGTTGAAGGATCCGCGGCCGAGGCTTCGACCACCGGGAGGATCGCGATCTCCGACGAACGAACGTTCCTGACGATGGACGACGGGGTTCGGATCGCGTTGAGCCTGCACCTTCCCGACCACATCCCGCCCCCCTGGCCGGTCGTGTTCGAGGCTCGGCCCTACCGCAAGGACGACGTCTCGGATGCGACCGCCCTGTACCGACGACTCTGCGACGAGGGGGCCCTGGCGGTGTGCCGGGCGGACGTGCGCGGGACCGGGTCGAGCGAGGGCGTCGCCGAGGACGAGTACACACCGCGCGAGCTCGAGGATCACCTGGCGACGATCGTCTGGCTCGCCGACCAGGAATGGTCCAACGGCAACGTGGGGATGTTCGGCACCTCGTACTCAGGCTTCAACTCGCTCCAGGTCGCCGCGCTGCAGCCGCCTGCTCTGAAGGCCATCATCCCGATCTACGCGACCGACCGCCGCTACACGGACGACGTCCACTACGGGGGTGGCGTGATGCGCGGGATCGACTTCCTCGACTACCCGATGTTGATGGTCGCGATGAACGCGCTGCCACCGGTGCCGAGCGTCTTCGGCGACGGGTGGCGCGAGGAATGGTCGCGACGTATCGACGCGACCGAGCCGTGGTTCCTCCCGTGGCTCGAACACCAGCGCGAGGACGGGTATTGGCGACACGGATCGGTGTGGTTCGATGGCTACGAGGCGATCGAAGCGTCGACGATGATCATCGCCGGTCACGCCGACGGCTACCACAACATGGCCTTCAGAGGCTTCGAGCGGCTGCCGGGGCCGAAGCGACTGCTCTTCGGTCCCTGGAGCCACATGAGTCCCAGGTTCTCGATGCCGGGGCCGCGGATCGACCACGTGCCCGAGATGATCCGATGGTGGCATCGATGGTTGCGCGGTGACGACAACGGGGTGGATCGCGACCCGCCGATCGCCATGTTCGTCCGTCGGTCCACTCGGCCGCGCGCGGACCTCGAGTCCTACGAGGGCGAGTGGCGGTTCGAGCCCACGTGGCCACCCGCGCGCCTGCGCGAGGAGAGCCGACCGCTGGGTGATGCCCAGATCGACGGCACCGACCGGGCCGAAGACACGCTGCATGTCCGCGGCGACGTGGGAGTCACCGGCTCGATCTGGTGCGCGGCGGACCTCCCTTTCGGGGAGCCGTGGGATCAGCGTCCCGACGAGGCTTTCTCCCTCGTCTACGACTGGCCGTCCTCCGGCGAACCGCTCGAGATCATGGGGCACCCGCGGGTCGAGCTCACGATCGCCTCGAGCACTCCGGTGGCCTTCGTGTCGGCGAAGCTGTGCGACGTGTTCCCGGACGGGTCCTCGGCGCTCGTGACGCGGGGGATCTTGAACCTCACGCATCGAGACTCGCACACGGCACCGGAGCCGCTCGTTCTGGGCGAAGCCGTGGAGGTCACGATCGAACTCGACGCGACGTCATGGATCTGGGAACCCGGCCATGCGATGCGCCTCGATCTCGCCGGAAGCGACTTCCCGTCCAGCTGGCCGCCGCCCGAGGCCGGCACGCTCACCGTGGACCGAACGGCGTCGACGCTCGTGCTCCCGGTGCTGGAGGGGCCGGCACCGGTTTCCGAGGTGCCGACGTTCTCGCCCGGAGCCCCCGAGGCGCATCGCCCCGAACACGTGGTGTGGGAGACGAGCGAGGACGTGCTCGCACGCGAGCGCCGCGTCCGGATCGACCACGGCGGTGTGCGCGGCGCCGGCGCCGACGGCCTCGACTATCTCGACCGCTACGGCGGTGAGATCGTCGTTTCGATCGACGAACCGGGTCAGGCGCGAGCGACGGGCGGCACCGTGTACGAGTTGAGCTGGCCCGAGGTCACCGCCCGGACGGAGTCACGTGGCACCTTGCGTAGCGATGCGACGACCTGGTACCTGGAGTTGGAACTCGAGGTGCAGTCGAACGGCGAGACGATCGCGCACCGTCGTTGGGAGCACACGCTGCCTCGCGACCTCGCCTAACCACGCTCGACCCCTGACGATCCGACGCGGGACCGGATCTCAGCCGGTATCGAGGAAGGCGTCGTGATCGACGGGTGTCGCCGACTGTTCCGGTCCTCCTCGATACCGGGAGCCGTCGGCCCTGAACCACCGAACCCGTCCGTCCTCGGCACGCTTGACCGTCCACCCGTGCTCGTGGACGAGCCGATGGTGGAACCCGCAGATGAGCAACAGGTTGTCGAGGTCGGTCGATCCTCCCCGGGACCACCACACGATGTGATGCGCATTGGCGAACGCCGTCGACCCGCACCCCGGGAAGCGGCATCCTCGGTCCCGGTGGCGGAGCTGCCGCATCATCGAGGGGGACGGCTCTCGCTTGGTGCGACCCAACGAGATCGCGTCGCCAGCGTCGCTCTCGGCGACGACCTGGATCCGGGCGTCACACGCCAGGCGTTGGAGTGCCTCGGGCGGCATCACCGCACCTTGCTCAGTCTCCGCGTTCCGTCGTCCCGACAATGCCTCGAGGGACGCATGAACCACCACGGTTGCTCGATCGGCGTCGGCGTCGGCGGCGATGTGTTGTGAACACATCGCAAGCAGGGCGTCGGCGCGACGTGCCTCGATGACGACGCCGTCGGTGCGGGCCGGCATGGTGGGGATCTGATCGACGACCCGCTCGAGCGCCTTCGCCACGATCGCTCCTTGGGCCGACGGCATGCGTGCCTCGAGGCCGAACCGACGCCCGCCGTCCTCGTACCAGTACCGGAGGGTTCGGTCCCGCTCGAGCTCCGCGGTCTCATCCAGGGCCGCTCTCACCTCGAGGTCCGCTCGGCGCCGGATCGTGGCACACGTGGCCTCGCTGGCCCACCCGATGAGCGCACCCTCGGTTTCGGCCGTTGCGAACCTGCACAGCTCGACCACCTTGTCGATGCCCAGGACGCCGGTCTCGAGCGCGTCGGTGATGGCCGGCAAGCCGTCCAGCGCAGCGGCTGCCTTGATCCAACGGTCCGCCTTCCACCACGACATGCCGTAGCGGATGGAGAGCCAATGCGCCAGGTCGCGAGCGCCCGAGTCATGCCATGCCCTTCGTCGATCGACTTCGGCGATGACGCGGAGCAGCGCCACCTGCGCCGCGGCGATGTGGCGGTTCAGCGCATCCGCGACGCGGACCAGCCCGTCGTCGTCGAGGTCGGCACTCTCGAACGCTTCGTACATACGTTCGAGGATAGGAGCGGATCCATCCGCCTGCAGTGACGCACCTCACATCGACACGGAACTTCTTTCGTTTCCGACGTCCGAAGCCTCAGCGATCGATCAGTCGCTCGAGGTGCTCGGGATACCGGTCCCCTTCCACCTGGATCTCCGACGCCGCGCGGTCGATCTCCCCGAGGTCCTCGGGGGTCAGCTCGATCTCGGCCGCTCCGATGTTCTCCTCCAGACGGTGACGCTTCGTCGTTCCGGGGATGGGGACGATCCACGGCTTCTGCGCGAGCAGCCACGCGAGCGCGATCTGTGCCTGCGTCGCGCCCTTCCGCTCGCCGATCGAGCGGAGCAGTTCGACCAGCGACTGGTTCGCCTTGCGCGCCTCCGGCGTGAATCTCGGAAGGGAGGATCGGATGTCGTCGCTGTCGAACGTCGTGTCCTCGCTGATCTTCCCCGTGAGGAATCCTCTCCCGAGGGGACTGAAGGGGACGAAGCCGATCCCGAGCTCCTCGAGCGTAGGCAAGACCTCTGACTCGGGGCCTCTCGTCCACAGGGAATACTCGCTCTGCACCGCCGCGACGGCCTGGACCGCGTGCGCGCGCCGGATCGTGCCCGCCGCTGCTTCCGACAGGCCGAAGTGCTTGACCTTGCCCTCCTGGATCAGATCCCGTACCGCACCCGCGACCTCTTCGATCGGCACATCGGGATCGACGCGGTGCTGATAGAAGAGATCGATCGCGTCGATGTTGAGACGCTTCAGCGAGCCCTCCGCGACCTCTCTGATGTGTTCCGGCCGGCTGTCCACGCCGACCCATGCGGTCCCTCCGGCCGGGTCGAGTGCGAAGCCGAACTTCGTGGCGATCACGACCTGGTCGCGGAGCGGAGCGAGGGCTTCGCCGACGAGCTCTTCGTTCACGAACGGGCCGTACACCTCGGCGGTGTCGAAGAGCGTCACGCCGAGCTCTACCGCTGACTGGAGGAGCTCGATCATCTCGCCGGCGGTCCGGAGCCGGCCCGAGTGAGGATGTCATCCCCATGCAGCCCAGCCCGATCGTCGATACGTCGGGGCCGTGGGTTCCCAGTCTGCGCTTCTGCATCGCTCCTCCTCGGTCGGCACGAGCCTGATGGTGGTGGATCGTGCGCTCGGGATCATGACGGGGTCGACGGCGTAGAGGATCGACCGTACGTGCCTCGATATCCTTCCATGCGGTCATCGACACGCCTTCGGTCACATGCCCAGTCCCATCTGCTGACAAGCGGGCGCCCAGCGCCCATCATCTCCGGCGGGAGGACCCAAGAGACGGATGAACGCGAACGACACATCGACACCTGGTGGAGAGCCATCGAGCTGGCGGCTCCTCCTGGAGCGGCTGCGGCTGCGGTTCCGCGATCCGACCCTCGAGTCGGCGTATCGCGCCGACCGATTCCGTCACGATCTCGGCAACATCCGCTTCGCCTTCCTGGCCGGGATCGCCCTCTGGGTCACGTGGGGCCTGCTCCTGCGCCCACTACATGCTGGCCCTGTCCGATCAGCGACTCGACCTGCTCATGCGGTTCGGCGTGTTCATCCCCATGTTGGTCGTCGGCTTCGGGCTCACGTTCACCCGGTTCTTCGGGCGCGTCTGGGAATGGGTGTCGGTCGTCATCGCAGCGGCGACGCTCGTGTTCTGGGTCTTCTACGTCTCGCAGGTGAAGACGTTGCCGCTCGAGTACGGATACGTCGGCGTCATCCTGATCACGGCGTTCACCTACACGCTGCTCCAGCTCCGGTTCGTCTTGGTCGTGCTCGTCACCGTGATCGGCATCGCCACCTACCTTCCGTACGCCTTCACGGCACCGTCCAACGTCCCCGTACGGCTCGTGCTCACCGTGCTCTACCTCGTCTCGTTCGGCATGCTGGGCGGGCTGGCTGCCTACCGGACGGAACGGTTCACGCGACAGCTGTTCCTCCGCGAACGGCAGCTCGAGCAGGAACGGACGCGGTCCGACGGGCTCCTGCTCAACATGCTGCCCGAGGCGATCGTCGAGCAGCTCAAGACCGTCGTCCGGCGGCCGGATCGCGCAGAGCTTCGAACACGTGAGCGTGTTCTTCGCCGACGCGGTCGGATCCACCGAACAGGCCGCGCGGTCATCCCCGGAGGCGTTCGCCGATGCCCTGGATGCGCTCTTCCGGCATTTCGACGTGATCGCCGATCGGCACGGCCTCGAGAAGATCAAGACGATCGGAGACGCGTACCTGGCCGTCGCCGGGGCGCCGACCCCTGTGGCCGATCACGCCGACGCAGCCGTCGGGATGGCGGTCGACATCCTCAACGACGTCGGGACGATCAGGTGGCCGTCGGGCGACCCGATCGTGGTGCGCGGCGGGATCGCCACGGGGCCGGCCGTCGCCGGAGTCGATCGGCGACCGGAGGTTCGCGTACGACCTGTGGGGCGACACCGTGAACCTCGCGAGCAGGCTCGAGGTGAACGCGGAACCCGGCCGCTTCCTGGTCTCCGAGTCGACCGCCGCGCAACTGGCCGATCGGTACGACTTCGGGCCCTCCGAGACCCTCGAGGTGAAGGGCAAGGGCCCGACGACCGTCCGCGTCCTCCTGGGCCGTCACTCGAACGTCCCCAACATGGCGCCGCTCGCCATCCGAGGTCGAATGACCGCCGGACGCTTCCGTCGCAGCCTCATGCGCACGGCAGCCGTCGTGATCGTCGGCTCCGTCCTGGCCGGGTGCACCGACTCCGACGCAGGCCCGCGCCCGGCTCCGTCCACCGGAGGCGATGAGGCGATCGTCGTCGGCGTCTCCGGCGACTTCGCCGAGAACCAGATCGTCGCGGAGATGTATGCGCAGGTCCTGGAGCATGCCGGCTACACCGTCGAGCGACAGCATCGATCTGCGGTCTCGAGAGGTCTCGCAGAACGCCCTCGAGGCAGCTGCCATCGACGTGAAGCCGGAGTACCTGTCGTCGTTGCTGCTGTTCCTCGACCCGAACGCGGAGGCATCCGCAGATGCGCAGGATGTTGCCCGGAAGACGGCCGAGCTGCTCCGGTCCGAAGGGCTCACGTTGCTCACACCATCGGCGGCGGAGGACACCAATCAGTTCGTGGCGAACGCGGAGACGGCTCGGCGGTTCGACCTGACCACGATGAGCTCCCTCGCCCCCGTCGCCGACCAGCTGACGTTCGGCGGGTCACCCGAATGCCCTCAACGGCCGTTCTGCCTCCCGGGGATTGCACGAGGTCTATGGGATCCTCTTCGACGACTTCACGCCGCTGGACGTGGGCGGGCCGCTGACCGTCGACGCGCTCCGGCGCGACGCGGTGCAGATCGGGTTGCTGTTCTCCACGGACCCGAGGATCGAACAGAACGGGTTCGTCCCGCTCGTGGACGACCGGCACCTCCAGAACGCGGAGAACATCACGCCCGTGATCCGTTCGGAGAAGCTGAACGACGAGGTTCGCAACTTGCTCGATGCCGTGAGCGCACGCCTCTCCACGGAGGAGATGACCGAGCTCGTGGGGCAGGTCGTGATCGACGGGCGAAGCGTGGCCAGCGTTGCCGCGGGATTCCTGAACGCGAACGACCTGCTCTAGCTCGACCATCGGCTTCGAAGGAGGGCTTCAGCGACCCGATGCTACGCTCATCCCCCATGCTCCAGCCGATCGCGGACCTGCCGCAGGGCGTCCTCGGGTTCGAAGCGACTGGCAAGATCCACGCCTCCGACTTCCGCGATGTCTTGATGCCCGCCGTCCGCGCGGTGTGGGAGCGGGACGAAGAGGTTCGGATCGTCCTGGTGTTCGAGCGCTGGGAAGGCATGTCGTCCGGTGCGGCGTGGGAGGATCTGAAGGTCGGGATGAAGAACCTCACGAAGTGGAAGCGGATCGCTCTCGTCACCGACCTCGACTGGATGATCACCGTCGCGTCGCTCTTCGGCTGGATGACGCCGGGCGAGCTGAAACGCTTCCCGATCGCCGAGCGTGGAGAAGCGATCGCGTGGGTAGCTCAACTCGAGGACTCGAAGTGACCTGGCCGAGTCCATGGCGTGGCTTAGTGGTCGCCATATCCTGTGCGGCCTTGCTGCTCGCGTCGGCCTGCTCAGGGTCCTCCGACAGCGTCGATGTCGCGCAACGGCGAGTGACGCAAGCCGAGGATGCGTTGGCTGAGGCGAACACCACACTCGAGCAAGCCGGCGTGGCCTTCTGTGTCCAGGCCAAGGATTACATCGTCGCGATCGATCGATACGGCAAGATCTTCAACGAGCAGGCAGCCACCGTGGGCGACCTGAGGACCTTGGGGGCCGACCTCCAACAGCCGAGGGAGAGCACGCTCACCGCTGCCGAAGCGGTCCTCGACGCGCACGACGCGGTCAACGAGGCGAGCATCGACCTCGCCGAGGCGCGTGCGGCGCTCAAGGAGGCCAAGGCATCGGCCTCGGGCAAACCGGGGAACGGCGGATCGGCGACAACCCCTACCCCTTCATCCTCGCCGACGGTATCCACCGCGTCGGTCGAACGGGTGCAGACGGCTGAGGCGGACCTCGAGGCCGCGTCGCAAGGCATCACGGATCAGACGCCGATCTCGCAGGCAACCGAGACATTCACGTCGGCTGCGTTCGCGCTGGAGGTCACGTGGCTGAACCTCTTCGCCGATGCGGGGTGCCTGACCGACGAGCAGTCGGCGGAGGCGCATGCCTCGGTGCGTCAGTACACCACCGCGCTCCAGACGGACCTCAAGGCGGCCGGCTACTTCCAGGGCCCTGTGGATGGCGTCTACGGTCCGGAAACCGTGCAGGCGGTGGAGGATCTGCAGTCGGATGCAGGTCTTCCAGTGACCGGTCTCGTCGATCGAGCGACACGCGCCGCGCTGGGTGAGGCCCTCGGGCGGGAGGGAGAGTCTGCTGCCGCGAACGAGCTCGTCGAAGCCACCTCCGTGCAGACCGTGCTGAAGCTCGCCGGGTACTGGCCGGGAGCGATCGATGGCGCGTGGACGCCCGAACTCGAGAAGGCGCTGAAGGATTTCCAGAAGGACCTCGGCTTGGAGCCGACGGGAACGGTCGATGCGGCGACGCTGGCCGCCCTCGAAGAGGCACTGGTCACGATAGGAACGCCATCAGCAACGCCCTCGGCGAGCCCCACTCCGACGAGTAGCTAGGTCTCCGAGCTGAGAGCTGGCGAGAAGGCCGTCTGAACCTGGGGCCTGGGACCTGGGTACCTCATCGACCGGCGTCGACCGTGCCGTCAGGCCGACCGCGGGCTGCTCCCGCCTAGCACCTCTGAAGGTTTGTCCGGTGGGCGCTGAGGGACTCGAACCCCCGACCTTCGCCTTGTAAGGGCGACGCTCTTCCAGCTGAGCTAAGCGCCCGCTCCACCACTATCGGCATGCCCGCAGGCGCGGCACACCACGTTTCCCAGGGTGATGGACAGACGGGTCGACCCGCAAGCCACGCACCGATCCAGGCTCTCCTGCCAATCGGGACGATCGCGCTGGCAATCCGGACAGATCAGCACCTGTACCCCACCAGCCACCGCCCGCGCCCAGGGCACCTCGCGCTTGTCGGGATCGAAGGTGGGACGGTGGCACAGGAAGCACCCCGGTCGGTCCGGCGGCCTCACGAGTCGTAAGGATATCCCCTCGAGAGGGCGGGGGCGCCCGCCTGACGTCGAGCGTCAAGCGGGCGCGGTGTGCGTGATGTCAGGCGGACGCGGCGGGATCGAAGCGCAGCGTGTCGACCGCGAGATCCACGACGGTACGGTTCTCCTCGTACACGCCCTCGACGCCTCGGGTTTCCGTCGTGTGGACGATCATCGTCGTCTCGGGATCGAGCTCGATCAGGTACTCGTAGTGGAGTCCGGGCTCACCGATCGGATCGATCAACGTCTCGCACTCGATCCGCACGGCCCGGTGGCCGTCCACCACGAGCTCCTCCTGCGTGAGGATCCTTGCGACTTCGGGATCGCGCACCTGAGCGAGCAGCTGATCGAATGGCCCGCGGATCGCGACCTCGAGCGGGTATCCCCATCCTTCGGTCACCTGGTTGCCTTGCGACGCGTCGAAGGGGGTCGGCGAGAACCACCGGCATGCGTACGAGGGGTCTTGCTCCCCGGCGAGCATGTCCGTGGTGTGCCAATCGCCCGGGTAGCCGATCGAGTAGCCGACCGCGGTGTTGGTGCATCGGACCCAGCCGTCCGGCATGGTGATGTTGGTACCGGGCGGCAGCGGTTCGGGCGATGCGTCACGGAGCGCCCGCCACGCGACGACGCTCGTCAACGCGACGACCGCCGCAGCGAGGAGTCCCGCCGCGACCCGACGGCGCTGCTCCGAGCCCGGCTTCCGGAACGCCACGACCGATCCGATGCGCGTGTCCCTCTCAGGTCTCCCCTCTCTCACGCGCGACTCGATCCCGGCCCACAGGTCGGGGGGCTCGGCCGCTTCGATCCGTCTGAGTTGCTCTCGCACATCAGCCATCGTCTTCTCCCAGCAAGCCTCGAAGGCGGTTGCGACCGCGATGCAGGTGCACCGCGACCGTCGAGGAGGACGTCCCCATGAGCTCCGCGATCTCTCGGATGGGCCGATCCGCGTAGTAGTGAAGGACGACCGCCGCCCGTTGTTGCGGAGGGAGCTGTCGCAGCGCGGCCGTCACCTCCGCGGCCGGCTCCGGCAGTTCGTACATCGGTTCCGAGAGACGAGGGGTCTGTCTCCCTCGCTCCTTGAGCTCGCCCGCCGCGATGCGGAAGGCAGCCTTCCAGATCCAGGCGAGGGGGTCCTTGATCGCCTCGCCTCTCCTCAGAGCCTGCGCGAACGCCTCGGATTCCGCGTCGCTCGCGACGTCCCGGTCCCCGCTGAACGCGACGAGTGCCCACCACAGACGCTTGCCGTGCTCCCGGTAGAGCACCTCGAGGTCCTGCCGTGCGCTCACCATGACATCCGTCATGCCCTTCAGGGACGGCTGCCTCCCGAGACATTTACACGGGCGGACCTTCCACGCTTCGGGAGCGACTCCGGGCGCCTCCGGCTATCCTCCGCCGATGCCGGAGCCTGCCGGGACGGCCGACCTCGTGATCACCGGCGCCGACGTCTACACGATGGACGCGGCGCGGCGATGGGCCGGTGCCGTGGCCGTCGTCGGCGACCGGATCGCCGCCGTCGGCACCGAACCGCAGGTGAAGGAACGCTTCCCTGACGCGAAGGAGGTCCTGCACCTCCCCGGGCGGATGGTGCTCCCAGGGTTCCAGGACTCCCATGTGCACGCGCCGTTCGCGGGCCGATATCGGCTGCACGTCTCGCTCCACGACCTGCCGGGCGTCGACGCGTACCGCGACGCGGTCGCGGCGTACGCCCGCGCCCATCCGGAGCAGCAGTGGATCTTCGGCGGCGGCTGGCTCATGGCCCACTTCCCGGGCGGGACCCCGACCAAGGAGTTGCTGGACGACATCGTTCCCGACCGGCCCGTCTTCCTCCTGAACCGCGACGTCCACGGCGCGTGGGTGAACTCGAAGGCGCTCGAGGTCGCGCACATCACGCGCGAGACGCCCGACCCCTGGGACGGGCGGATCGAGCGTGATGGCTCAACGGGCGAGCCGACCGGCACCCTGCACGAAGGAGCCGCCTACTCACTCGCCGACGAGTACCTTCCTCCGCCGTCCCAGGATGAATGGCAGCGTGCGATCCTCCTGGCGCAGGAGCATCTCCACTCCCTCGGCATCACCGGGTGGCAGGACGCCTGGGTGACCCCGTCCACCGAGGAGGCGTACCGAGCCCTCGCCGAGCGCGGCGACCTGACCGCTCGCGTGGTCGGCGCCCTCTGGTGGGAGCGGCACCGGGGCACCGAACAGGTCGAGGAGCTCGTCGCGCGCCGGGAGCGAGGCTCCGTCGGCACGTTCCACCCCACGAGCGTGAAGATCATGTGCGACGGCGTGCTCGAGAACCACACCGGCGCCCTCCTCCGGCCCTACTGCGACGCCGCCGGTCACGAGACCGACGAGACGGGCATCACGTACCTCGATCACGGCCAGCTCGTCGAAGCGGTCACCGTCCCTCGACCGCGAGGGCTTCCAGGTGCACATGCACGCGATCGGCGATCGGGCCGTGCGGAACGGGCTCGACGCGTGCGAGGCCGCGCGCGACGCGAACGGCATCCGCGACGCCCGGCACCACATCGCCCACCTGCAGGTGATCCATCCCGACGACGTCGGTCGGTTCCGCGACCTCGGCGTGATCGCGAACTGCCAGCCGTATTGGGCCCAACACGATCCTCAGATGGACGAGCTCACGGTGCCGTTCCTCGGACCCGAGCGCGCCCCGCTGCAGTACCCCTTCGCCTCGCTCCACGCCGCCGGCGCCACCCTGGCGTTCGGTTCGGACTGGTCCGTCTCCACGGCGAACCCCCTCGAGGAGATGGAGGTCGCGATCCGCCGCGCCGACCCCACGACCCGTGATGCCGAGCCCTTCCTTCCGAGCGAGCGTCTCCCCCTGCCCATCGCCCTCGCGGCATTCACGAAAGGTTCGGCCCACGTCAACCACGACGACGACGCGGTTCCGTCGAGGAGGGCCATCGAGCGGACCTGGTTGTCCTCGATCGCAACCTCTTCGACCCTTCGGACGCCACCGTCGCCGACGCCCGGGTCGAGCACACGATCGCGGCAGGCAGGGTCGTCCACTCCGCGAGGTGACCCTCGGAGGGTGACCCTCGAAAGCCCTCTCGGTTGCGCGAACCTGGGCAGTTCGTCAAACTCCCCGGAAGTCCGAGGGATCGAGGGGGGTGCGACGCTGGCGAACGACGGCCCGCTAGGGAGTCAAGAAGGCTCGGTCGAGCTGATCGACGTCACGAAGCGTTTCGCCGACGTCGTCGCTGTCGATGACATCTCTCTCACCGTCAATCCGGCGGAGTTCCTGTCGCTCCTCGGCCCTTCGGGCTGCGGCAAGACCACCACGCTTCGGATGCTGGCCGGCTTCGAGGAACCCACCGCCGGCGAGATCCTCATCTCGGGTCGCGACGTACGGGGCACCCCGCCTCACAAGCGTGACGTGAACACCGTGTTCCAGCACTTCGCCCTGTTCCCGCACATGAGCGTGGCGGAGAACGTCGCCTACGGGCTCCGCCAGAAGAAGGTGGACAAGTCCGAGATCGGCCGGAAGGTGGGAGAGGCGCTCGAGATGGTCGCGATGTCCCCTCTGGCCAATCGCAAGCCGAAGCAGCTCTCGGGCGGCCAGCAGCAGCGCGTGGCGGTGGCGCGGGCGTTGGTCAACCGACCGAGCCTGCTCCTCCTGGACGAACCCCTCGGGGCCCTTGACCGCAAGCTGCGGGAGGAGATGCAGATCGAGCTGAAGCTCCTGCAGTCCCAGGTGGGCATCACGTTCATCTTCGTGACCCACGATCAGGGAGAAGCGCTCTCCATGTCCGACCGCATCGCGGTGATGCTGGACGGGCACGTCGAGCAGCTCGCAGACCCCGACACGATCTACGATTACCCGGCCTCGGCCTTCGTGGCCGGGTTCATCGGGCAGCAGAACTTCTTCGACGGCACGGCCCGAGAGAACGGCTCTGTCGTAGAAGGGGATGGATGGACGATCCGCTCGTCGAACTCATCTCCGGATGCGGTCGACGGCCGGCCCGCCTTGGCCGCGATCCGGCCGGAGGCGGTCCAGCTCCTGGAGGAGCAACCGCAGGACCCGGTGAACTCGGTCCGCGGGACGCTGGCCGGCATCTCGCATCTCGGCGACGTGATCCAGTTCGTGGTGCTCACGGCAGGGCAGAAAGAGATCCTCTGCCGTTTGCCCCGGCCCCGGGCGCCCAAGCTCGAGGTGGGCGGAGAGGTCTGGTGCACATGGGACGAGGAGCTCGTCCACGTGTTCGATGCCGGTCAGGCAGCGGTGGTCTTGGCCGACCCGGCCGCGACCGGAACAGAAGGATAGGGAGGGAGCACAGAGATGGCTGACGATTTCCGCGATCTGAAGATCCTCGCGCCTCGCGCGACCGCGCAGCGCATCACCCGACGTCACTTCATGGCCGGCTCGGCGGTGGCGATGTTCTCGAGCAGCGTGCTGCTCGCCGCCTGCGGTGAGGATGAGCCGGCGGCGAGCGGTGACGGTTCTCCCGCAACGGGAGGCGAGATCGAGGACCAGCTGAACTTCTACCACTGGGCCGAGTACGACGACCCCGCGGTGTTCAAGGACTTCACGGACGAGTTCGGGCCCGCGACGAAGATCGACATCTACGCGTCGAACGAGGAGGCCATCGCGAAGCTCGAGGCCTCGGCGGGCACGAGCGGCTACGACATGGTGATCCCGACCGGGGTCTACATCCCCCAGATGGTCGAGCTCGACCTGCTGGAGCCGCTCAACCTCGACCTGATCCCGAACTTCAAGAACGTCGACGAGATCTACCGCGACCAGGAGTGGGATCCGGGCAACAAGTACTCGGTGTGCAAGGACTGGGGCTCGACCGGCTGGATCTACGACAAGACCATGGTGTCGAGCGAGATCAACGACCTGGAACGACTTCATCGCGGTCGCCCAGGGTGAGGCGAGCGGCAATACGTCCGTGCTGGATACGCCGGGCAACCTGACCGGCATCTAGTTCTGGGCCAACGGCATCGACGTGGACGACGACCGACGACGGCCGATCTGTCGACGCCTGCGAGGACTTCATCGTCAACGAGCTCGCGCCCACATGTGAAAGCCTATGACTCGTACCCCGGGATCGCGCTCACCGAGGGCAAGTACGCGCTCTCGCACGCGTGGAACGGCGACGCGCGTCAGGGATTGCTCTCGACCGAGGACCCCGATCGGTACGTGTGGGGCTCTGGGAGCACCGGTGACCGAGCTGTGGATGGACAACTGGTGCATCGTGAAGGGTGCCGAGCACCCGAACGCGGCCCACGCGTGGATCAACTTCATCTGCGATCCGGAGGTCTCGTTGAAGGACCTCGCCTACCACGGCTACAACACCGGCATCGTGGGCGTCCAGGAGGAAGCGGAGGCCGCGGGGCTCGAGTTCCTCGACCTCGTGTTCTTCTCGGACGAGGACGTCGCGACGATGGACCCGGGTGCCGTGAACGAGGCGCAGGGCCGTATCGTCGACATCTGGAACAAGGCGAAGGCCGCCTCGGGAGCCTGATCCCCGGGTGACCGCGATCGCCGAGGGTGGCGTCGGCGCGGGCGCGAAGCGCCCGCGACGACGCGCGCCCCGGTTCCTCCTCGCGATCCCCGCGTGGTTACTGTTCCTGTTCTTCTTCCTGATCCCGGTCCTGTACGTCTTCCGCTACTCATTCGGCTACAAGCCGGACATCTTCCGGACGATCGCGATCGACCGCTTCACGTTCGACCGCTACGCGGAGTCCTTCTCCGCCACGTTCCGCGACGTGTTCAGCGGAACCCTCCAGATCTCGATCACCGGAACGATCCTGTGCCTGCTGATCGCGTTCCCGTTCGCCTACTGGTTGGCCGTCAAGGTGCCCCCGAGATATCGCGGGCTGCTGCTCGGCCTCACGATCGTGCCGTTCTGGACGAACTTCCTGGTCCGGACGCTCGGCTGGCTGATCCTCCTCCAGCCGAACGGTGCCCTATCGGGGATCCTCCAGGACCTCCACCTGATCGGCGCGCCGCTCGACGTGCTGGACACGAGGGAGGCCGTCCAGCTCGGCGTGGTCTACAACTACCTCCCGCTGATGATCTTCCCGCTCTTCGTGGCGTTGGACCGCCTCGATCCAGCGCTCCGAGAAGCCTCGAAGGACCTCGGCGCCAACCGGTTCCGGACGTTTCGGCAGGTCACGCTCCCCCTGGCGATGCCGGGCGTGATCGCCGGCCTGCTGCTGGTGTTCATCCCGCTCACGGGCGACTACATCACGGCGGCGGTCCTCGGCGGCGCGGAGGGCAACATGGTCGGGGCGCTGGTCGCGAGCCAGTTCACCGTCGCGCAGAACTGGGCGCTCGGATCGGCGATGGCCGTGATCCTGATCCTGATGATCCTCGTGTCGCTCGGGATCTTCGCGCTGATCGGGTTCGGGATCCGTGCGTTGGTGCGCCGGTCGCGCCGGATCGAGATCGCCCTGGAGCCGGCATGAGCACGGAGACGACGGTCGTCCGCCGCCCCCCTCGGGACTGGGTGAACGGCCTGTTGTCCGTCTGGGGCGTGCTCGTCTTCGTGTTCCTGTTCCTGCCGATCGCGATGATCGTGATCTACTCGTTCAACGACGGGCGCGCGCTGGTCGTCTGGCGAGAGTTCGGCTTCAACCCATACGCCGACGCGCTCGCGAACGGGACGATCCGCAACGCCGTGTTCACGTCGATCCGCGCGGCCGTGGGTGCCGCGGTGATCTCGACGATCGTGGGATCACTCGCCGGGATCGCGCTCGCCCGCCGACCGGGTAAGTGGACGATCGCGTTCCTCGCGTTCGTCTTCCTGGTCCTCGTGACGCCGGAGATCGTCGACGCGATCTCGCTGCTGATCTGGTACGTGCGGATCGGCGGCCCCTTCGGTCCTGACAACCAGATCTTCAACTACGGGCTCGTTCGCCTGTTCGTCGGCCACGCGCTCTTCGCCTCCGCGGTCGTCACGCTGATCGTGCGGGCGCGCTTGGCCGGGCTCGACGAGTCGCTCGAGGAAGCCTCCGCCGACCTCTACGCGACGCCGACCCAGACGTTCCGGAAGATCACGCTCCCGCTGATGATGCCGGCGGTGCTGGCGGGGGCGTTGCTCGCGTTCAGTCTGAGCCTGGACAACACGATCATCTCGTCCTTCATCTCGACGGCGAACGCGTCGCCGTGGCCGGTCTACGTGCTCAGCTCGCTGCGGAGCATCCTCCGGCCCGAGATCGCGGCGATGTCCACCTTGGTGCTCTTGCTGACCTTGTTCGCGCTGGTCCTCGTCGCGATCGTGCTGCGGAGGGGTGGCGCGTCCAGTGAGGAATCCATCGCGTTGATCGCCGGTGCCGACGTCGCGGGCGAGTAGCCGCAGGCGGCTACGCGAACCCGGCTTCCACTCCGTCGTCGGGCGGGGTCCGCATCTTCGATCGGTGGCGGCCGCTCGGACGCCCGTGACGTGACCGCCAGACCGCCACGAGCATCGCGCCCAGGCCCAGCGCGGGCGCCAGCGTCCACACGGCCACGTTGAGGATCGGCACCAACCCGACGGCCGCGACGATCGCCCAGCCAGCGAGGAAGCTCGTCATCCGGCCGCGGGGAGCTCGCACCAGCGCGCGGCCCGCGCACCACGTCGCCCACGTGAGTGCGACGAGCCACCACAGGCCGAACGAGAGCAACAGCGTGAGTCCCAACGGAAGCCCGAGGACCGAGATGACGAGCGCCACCGATGCGATCGGGGCGAAGATCGCGACGAGGATCCCCCAGCCCAGGGACGCGAGGGGCGCATCCGAAAGCGCCTCCGCCACTGCGTCCGCGGCACGCGGGGCGAGGAACACCAGGGCGAGGCCCATCAGCAGCACCGACACCGATACGGCGACCGGCCCAAGGAGCTTCCCGAGCGCGACCAGGGGGCCTTCGAAGGAGAACCGGACCCCGTCTCGCGTCTCTCCCCCGACCTCCGCACCCGGACGGGCGAGGATCTGCTCGCTCGAGATGACGTCGCCGCCGACCCGAGCGCTCTCTGCGAGCCGCACGATCCCGTCGGCGGCGATCACCGATCCGTTCACCTGTCCCGTGACGGTGACCGGGCCCTCCAGGACCACCACGTCACCGGTCGCCACCCCGTTCACCGTCGCGCGGCCCGAGAAGACGACGACCTCGCCGACCCGCTGTCCCCGCGGCACCGTGACCGAGCCGGCGAAGACGATCTGATCCTCTGCTTCGATCCTCGGCGCCTCGATGCCGGGCGCGTCCTGTGCGGAGGCGGCCCCGGGCGAGAGCACGACGGCGAACGCCGATGAGACGAGGACGCGGCGGAGACGCATGCTGGGGCATCCTACCGGCGCCCTCACGCGTGTCGGCGACACCGGGTAGCGTGTGTGTTCGTGGCCCCCGAGGTCTTCTCTCCCGCCGCCCGCGACTGGTTCGGGACATCCTTCGATGCGCCCACCCGCGCCCAGCGGGACGGCTGGAAAGCGATCGCCGGCGGCGACCACGCATTGATCCTCGCGCCCACGGGCTCGGGAAAGACACTGGCCGCCTTCCTCTGGGCGATCGACCGACTCTCCGCGGAGCCGCCGCCCGCCGATCCCAAGGAGAGGACACGGGTCCTGTACGTGTCGCCGCTCCGGGCGCTCGCCGTGGACATCGAGAAGAACCTTCGCGCGCCGCTGGCCGGCATCCAGCATGCGGCCGACCGGCTCGGCACGCCGCTCGCACACGCACCGACCGTCGCCATCAGGACCGGCGACACGCCCTCGCGCGACCGGCAGCGGATGATCCGGCGCCCACCGGACATCCTGATCACCACGCCGGAGTCGCTGTACCTGATGCTCACCTCCTCCGCACGCGAGACGCTCAGAAGCGTGCGAACGGTGATCGTCGACGAGATCCATGCGATGGCGGCGTCCAAGCGCGGAGCCCACCTGGCGCTCTCGCTCGAGCGCCTGGAGGAGCTCTGCGACGACCCGCCGCAGCGGATCGGGCTCTCCGCCACGCAACGGCCTCTCGAGGAGATCGCACGGTTCCTCGGCGGATCGGTCGACGGTGTCGAACGGCCGGTGACGATCGTGGACGCCGGACATCGCAAGCCCATGGAGCTGCAGGTGGTGGTCCCGGTAGAGGACATGGGCGGGGGGATCGCGCTCGACGCCCGTGCGCCCGTGTCCGACGCCAACGATGCGCCCGGAGGCAAGGGGCCGACGCACTCGATCTGGCCGTCGATCCATCCCCGGCTGCTCGAGCTGATCCGCGCGCATCGGTCCACGATCGTGTTCACGAACGCCCGGCGGCTGGCGGAGCGTCTCGCAGCGAGCCTGAACGAGCTCGCTGAGGAGGATCTCGTGCGCGCGCACCACGGATCGCTCGCGCGCGAACAGCGTCTCGAGGTCGAGGACGCCCTGAAGGAAGGACGCCTCAAGGCGATCGTCGCCACGTCCTCGCTCGAACTCGGGATCGACATGGGCGCCGTGGATCTCGTGATCCAGGTCGAGTCTCCGGGCTCCGTCGCGAGCGGCCTGCAGCGCATCGGGCGGGCAGGTCACAAGGTCGGCGAGCCCTCCAGGGGCCGCATCTTCCCGAAGTTCCGCGGCGACCTGCTCGAGGCGGCGGTGGTGGCCGAGCGGATGCTCGCCGGCGAGATCGAGCACACCAGGTACCCGCGCAACCCCCTCGACGTGCTCGCGCAGCAGCTCGTCGCGATGTGTGCGGTCGAGGAACGGGGCGTGGACGAGCTCTACGACGCCGTGCGGCGCTCGGCGTCGTTCGCCGAGCTCTCCAAGGACGTGTTCGTGGCGGTCCTCGACATGCTCGCCGGCCGCTATCCGAGCGACGGATTCGCGGAGCTGCGGCCCCGTCTCGTGTGGGACCGGCGCGCCGGCACCGTCCGGGCGCGCGACGGCGCGGGCCGGATCGCCATCACGTCCGGAGGCACCATCCCCGATCGCGGCCTGTACGCCGTCTTCCTCCCCGACGGGGTCCGCGTCGGGGAGCTCGACGAAGAGATGGTCTACGAGAGCCGCCGGGGTGACGTCATCGTCCTCGGCGCCTCGTCGTGGCGCATCGACGACATCACGCGCGATCGGGTGATCGTCACGCCGGCTCCCGGCGAACAGGGCCGGATGCCCTTCTGGCACGGCGACAAGCCGGGCCGCCCGATCGAGCTCGGCCGCGCGGTCGGCGCGTTCACGCGGACGCTCCGAGGGACGCGGCGCGACGCGGCCCTCGAGCGACTGCGCCGCGACGTGGGTCTGGACGAGTGGGCGGCGGGCAACCTCGTCTCCTACCTCGAGGAGCAGATGGAAGCGACCGGGTCGGTCCCCGACGATCGAACCGTCGTCGTCGAGCGATTCCGCGACGAGATCGGCGACTGGCGGATGTGCGTGCTCTCGCCGTTCGGCTCACGGGTGCACGCCCCGTGGGCCATGGCGATCGAGGCCCGGATGCTCGAGCGGTTCGGCTCGGGTGCGCAGGTGCTCTGGAGCGACGACGGCATCGTGGTCCGTCTGCCGGAGGCCGTCGACCGGATCCCCGCCGAAGACCTCCTGTTCGATCCCGACGGGATCGAACAGGCGGTGGTCGCGGCCGTGCCGCAGACCGCGATGTTCGCCAGCGTGTTCCGAGAGGCCGCGGCGCGAGCGCTGCTGCTCCCCCGCCGCCGCCCGGGACAGCGGACGCCGCTCTGGCAGCAGCGACAGCGTTCGGCCGACCTCCTCGCCGAGGCCTCCAAGTTCCCGGACTTCCCGATCCTGCTCGAGGCCACCCGCGAGTGTCTCCGTGACGTCTTCGACGTCCCGGCGCTCCGTGAGGTCATGGCGGATCTCCGTTCACGGCGAACGCGCCTCGTCGCCGTCGATACCGAGCACGCGTCGCCGTTCGCGCAGTCGTTGCTCTTCCGGTGGGTCGGGGTCTATATGTACGAAGGCGACGCGCCGCTCGCCGAGCGGCGTGCCGCCGCCCTGACGCTCGATCGCGACCTGTTGCGCGAGCTGCTCGGCTCCGAGGAGCTGCGGGAGCTCCTCGACCCGCGCGCACTGGACGAGGTCGAGCTCGAGCTGCAGCGCCTCCAGGCCGGCCGCGGGGCGAGGTCCGCGGATCACCTGCACGATCTCCTCCGAACGTTGGGCGAGCTCACGGACGTCGAGATCGCCGGGCGGGTCGACGGCGTGGACGCCGGCTCTCTCACCCACCAGCTGCTCGACGACGGCCGCGCGATCCGCATCCGGGTCGCCGGGGAGGAACGGGTGGCGGCGATCGAGGACGCCGCTCGGCTCCGCGACGCGCTCGGTGTGTCGCTGCCCATCGGACTTCCCGCAGCGTTCACGGGCGAAAGCGACCGGCCGCTGGAGGGTCTGGTCCGGCGGTACGCCCGGACGCACGGTCCGTTCCTCGCCTTCGAGGTGGCCACCCGGCTCGGCGCCTCGGTCGAGCGCATCCAGGATGCGCTGGCGGCTCTGGAGGCCTCCGAGGAGGTCATCCGCGGCGAGTTCCGACCGGGTGGGTCGGGACGAGAGTGGTGCGAGCCCGACGTGCTCCGCCGGCTCCGGCGACGCTCGCTCGCGCTGCTCCGGCGCGAGGTGGAACCGGTCGACACGGCGGCCCTCGCGCGGTTCCTCCCTCTGTGGCAGGGGGCGGACCGACCGCGCGGCGACGTCGACGCGCTCGCCGACGCAGTCGCCCGGCTGCAGGGAACACCCGTTCCGGCCTCGAT
Source organism: uncultured Actinomycetota bacterium (assembly GCA_963839395.1). Classification (GTDB taxonomy): domain Bacteria; phylum Actinomycetota; class UBA4738; order UBA4738; family HRBIN12; genus JAJNBA01. Next base: position 478,756 of record CAWIUW010000015.1, on the reverse strand, counting down.
CCTCGAGACCGATGTCCTCCCGGCCAGGGTCCGCGGGTACCGGCCCGCCGACCTCGACGCGCTCGTGGCCGGTGGCGACGTGGCCTGGGTGGGGACCGGACCGCTCGGGACCGACGACGGGCGCGTCACCCTCGTGTACCGATCGGACGCGGCCGCGCTGCTGCCCGACCCGCCGGCCGAGCCCCCGGCGGGCGAGGTGCACGACGCGATCCGTCGCCACCTGGCCGAGCGGGGGGCCTCGTTCTGGCAGGAGCTGGTCATCGCCGTGGGGACGGCCGACGAGCGGCTGTTGCTGGCCGCACTCTGGGATCTCGTCTGGGCAGGCGAGGTCACCAACGACACCCTCGCGCCGCTCCGAGCCTTCGTCCGAGGCGCGTCCGCGAAGATCCGGACCAGCCGACCGGGGCACCGGCCGAGGCCGGGCGCGCTCCGCCGGACCGGACCTCCGGCCGGCGCCGGCCGGTGGTCGCTCGTCGCGGGACTCAGGGAGCCAGCGCCGGCTGCCACGGAGCGCGCGCACGCGCTCGCACGCCAGCTCCTCGACCGGCACGGCGTGGTGACGAGGGAGGCGGTCCTCGCCGAAGGGGTCCCCGGCGGCTTCGTCGGCATCTACCCCGTGTTCAGGGCGATGGAGGAGGCCGGGCACGTCCGGCGGGGCTATTTCGTCGCCGGCCTCGGCGGCGCGCAGTTCGCGCACCCGGGCGCGGTGGAGCGCCTGCGCGCGCTTCGACAGGGCGCCGACGAAGATCGCGAGGAGGTCGCCGACCCGCTGGTCCTCGCGGCGGCGGATCCCGCGCAGCCGTTCGGCGCCGCGCTGCCGTGGCCGGCGAACGAGGGGCGCCCGGGGCGCCAGGCGGGTGCCTACGTCGTGTTCGCCGACGGCGTGCCGGCCGCCTACCTGGAGCGCGGAGCCCGCACGCTCCTCACGTTCGGCTCCGACCCCGGCGAGTGGGTGGATGCGCTCGCCTCGCTCGTGAAGGACGGCCGACTGAAGCGGATCCAGCTCGGCCGGATCGACGGGCAGGAGGCCTCGGCCCACCCGGCGGCCTCCGATCTGCGCACGGCCGGGTTCGCCGACGGCTATCGCGGGCTCACGCTCCGCGGATGACGCCACCCGACGGCCGCGAGGGGTTCTCGGCTCGCGGAGAGCGATGGGCCGTCGCCACCCCCCATCCGGCTGCCTCCGAAGCGGCGGCTGCCGCGTTCGCGAGCGGCGGGAACGCCGTCGACGCCGCGCTGCACGCCGCGGTGACGCTCGCGGTGGTCTATCCGCACATGTGCGGGGTGGGCGGCGACCTGTTCGCGCTCGTGCAGAACCCCGACGGGAAGCTCGTCGCGGTCGACTCGTCCGGGCGGGCGCCGGCCGGCGCGGATCCCGAACGGCTCCGCGCCGCCCACGGGATCACGATGCCCGACGCCGGCCCGGACACCATCACCGTCCCGGGGGCGGTCCGGGGATGGGAGGCGATCCATCGCCAGGGGGCCGTCCGGCCGTGGATCGATGCGTTCGGATCCGCGATCGAGGCGGCCGAGGGATTCCCCGTCTCCCGTGACCTCGCCTGGAGCATCTCGCGGCGTGCCGACGAGCTCCGCTCGGACCCAGGGTTCGCCGACGTTCTCTACGGGACCGGGATCCCGAAGGAGGGCGACATCCTCGCCCAACCGGCCCTGGCCGGCACGCTCAAGGTCATCGCCGAGGACGGCGCCGACTCCTTCTACACCGGCCCGATCGGCGAGCGGTTCGTCGCAGGGCTCCGCGCCCTCGGCGCTCCGCTCTCCACCGAGGACCTCGCCGCGCACACGGCGGACCTGCTTCCTCCACTCCGCGGGCGCTACCGAGACCTCGACATCTCCGTGACACCACCCGGTTCCCAGGGGTTCGTGCTCCTCGAGGCGCTCGCCGCGGTCGAGCGCCTCGAGATCGATCCCGACCCGCTCGGACCCGACGCCGCGACGATCGCCCGGATCCTGATGGCGGCCTCCTCCGATCGCGATCGCCACCTCGCCGATCCCGAGACGATGGCCATCCACGTCTCGGGGCTCCTGGACGACGGCCACCTCGCTGCCCTCTGCGACGTCGTGGGCGGCGGCCTCGAAGGTCATCCTCCCGGCCCCGTCCGGCCACACGTCACGGGTGACACGATCGCGCTCGTCACGGCGGATGCCGACGGCTGGGGCGTGTCGCTGATCCAGAGCCTCTACAGCGGCTTCGGGGCCGGCATCCTCGAACCCTCCACCGGGATCGTCCCGCACGACCGAGGCGCATGCTTCACCCTCGAGCCCGGTCATCCCAACGAGCTCGCACCGGGCAAGCGGCCGGCGCACACGCTCATGCCGGTCGCCGTGCATCGCGACGGCGATCTCGTCGCGCTCACCGGCACCCGTGGTGGCCACGGTCAGCCGCAGATCGACCTGATGACCCTCGTCCGATCGTTCGACCTCGGTCTCGACCCCTTCGAGTCCGTCGCCGCCCCCCGGTGGCTGGTCGGCGGGATGTCGCCGCTCGGAGGGGATCCGTGGATCGAAGTCGAGGGCTCGGTCCCCGCAGCGGTCCCCGCGTCCTTCGAGCGCGAGGGCTTCCGGGTGGAGACCGTGGACGCGGTGGACCGCTCTGTCGGGCATGCCCAGCTGCTCCGGATCGGCAGCGAGAGGCTCGTCGTGGGGAGCGATCCTCGCGCGGACGGCGGCGCGGCGGCATCGTGAGGAGCCACCCGGCATCGGTTCTCGGCCATCCGTCCGATTGGCAGACGACGGGCCATCTCGCAAACTGACCCCGATGGCGCCGAGATTGCTCCCCGCCGGTGGGCTTCGCCGTGTCCTCGATGTGCTGGGCGAGGGCCACGCCGTCGTCTGGGAGGCCGGGACGGAACCGGGGCATTTCACCTCGATCTCGAGCGGCGGGGAAGAGCTGCTCGGCTACACCCCCCGCGAATGGCTCGAGGATCCCGCGTTCTGGCTCGCGCGTCTGCATCCCGAGGACCGGGACCGTGTCGCCGATGCCTGGACGAAAGCGGCCGAGGGTGGTCGGCTCGACGTCGAGTACCGCTTCGAGACGAAGGGCGGCGGGGAAGCGAGGCTTTGGCACGTCGGCCAGCTCGTGCCGGCGACCGTCCGGCCGACGACGAGGATGCGGGGCCTGATCGTCGACGTGACGGAGCGGCGCCGGGTGGAGCTCGAGCGGATGGACGCGCTGCGCGAGACGAGTGAGGGACGGACGCGCCAAGCCGCGTCCCGGTGGGTCGAGGCGGAGGAGCGGTTCCGCGCGCTCGAGGAACAGGTGCCGGCGATCACTTACCTCGACGCGATCGACGGGCCACAGAAAACACTCGCGATCAGCGAGCAGACCACGACGATCCTCGGCTATGAGCCCGACGAGTGGTACGCCGACACCGACCTCTGGGCGAAGATCGTTCATCCCGACGACAAGGCCCGGCTGGATACGGCCGAGCGATCGGGCGGCCTCGCCGGTGGGATCGAGTACCGCGCGATCACGAAGGACGGGCGGACCGTCTGGCTCCACGATCGCTCCCGGCTCATCACCGACGGCGAGGGCGTCCCGCGGTACTGGCTCGGGGTGCTGGTCGACGTGACCGACCGCCGCCGGGTGCACGAGCTCCGTCACGAGCTCGCCAGCGAGCGAGCGCAGAACCTCCGATTGTCCGCGACCGACGAAGCCAAGACGATCGCGATCCAGGCCGTCTCGCACGACATCCGGACACCGCTCGCCGCGATCCTGGGCCTCGCGGCCACACTCGAACACCGGGCAGACGACATGTCACCGGACGACGTGCGGGATCTGTCCTCACGGATCGTGCAGAACTCGAGACGACTCGACCGGATCGTGACGGATCTGCTGGACCTCGACCGACTCCAACGGAAGGGCTTCGCGGCGCGTCTGCGGCCGGTGGACCTGGGCACGCTCGTCCGCCAGCTCGTGACGCGGACCGATGTGGTCACCGAGCGCCGGCTCCAGCTGGACACGGGACCGGTCCACGTGCAGGCGGATCCGACGATGGTCGAGAGGATCGTCGAGAACCTGCTCGCCAACGCCGTGAAGCACACCCCCGGTGACTCCCGGATCTGGGTACGCGTCGAGCGCACCGATGACGGCGCCCTGATCGCCGTCGAGGACGACGGTCCCGGGATCCGGGCCGAGGACCGCGAGCGGATCTTCGAGCCGTTCGTGCAGGGCTCGGGCGTGGGCCCCGGAGGTGCCGGTGTCGGCCTCGCGCTCGTCGTGAAGTTCGCGGAGCTGCACGACGGCCGGGCGTGGGTCCAGGAGCGAGCCGGTGGAGGCTCCTCGTTCCGCGTCCTGTTGGCGTTCGAGCCCGAGGAGAGCGTGCTCGTCCTTCCCCCCGGGCCGGACGAGGCTCAGGAGACCGACACGGACTCTTCTCCCGAGGACAACCAGGCGTAGGCCTCCTCCTCCTGCGCGAAGTGCAGGCGGAGGATCGCGTGGAGCCCGTACAGGACCCGGCGCAGATCCACCAGGTCGTCGGGGGTCGGCCCGTCCTCGGGGAGATCGTCGAGCAGCTGCCGGTACACCCTCGCGAGGTGAGAGATCTCGATGTGAGCCCGGGCCATCGAGCTCATCGGGTCCTCGCCCCCCATCAACCGAGCGACCACCGGATAGACCGCGGCCTCCTCCTCTTCCTCGTGCTGCGGCAGCCGTTCGACCACGAACCGGCGGACCGCCTCCAGCTCCCGCCGGATCTCATCCGGCGGGAGCTGCCCGAGGCGGTCCGCCACCGACCGCACCCGGATGAGCTCGGGAGCGAACTCGCGATGCTCCGCGCGGAACCGCTCGGCCACGTCGGTAGGCTCTCGGCTCCCCGAGGGCCGGCCGCCTCCGCCGAGCGCGCGGAGGGCGTTCAGGATCGTCGCGACGTCGATCAGCTCCTGGATCAGCGCCCCGACGACGGGAACGAACAGACCGAACGCCCCTGCGAACATGAACGCGAGCGCGAGGCCCATGCCCAGCAGCACCGACTGGACCGCGATCGCGCGCGAACGACGCGCGATCGCGATCGCCTCCACAAGACCGTCCAGCCTGTCGGCGACCAGGACGATGTCGGCCGCCTCGGATGACGCGGTGGCGCCGCGCGCACCCATCGCCACCCCGACGTCGGCCGCGGCGAGCGCGGGAGCGTCGTTCAGCCCGTCTCCCACCATGACGACGACGCCGGCCTCGCGTTCGGCCTCCAGCGCCTCGACCTTCTCCATCGGATCGCGTTCGGACAGGATCCGGTCGACGCCGAGCGCAGCACCGACCGACTCGGCGACGTCGGGGTGATCGCCGGTCACCATGATCACGCGCTCGATCCCCGCTCTGCGGAGCGCTCGGATCACGCGCGGGGCGTCGGGGCGGATCGGGTCGTCCACGATCGACGCCCCCGCCACCCGACCGTCGATCGCGACGAAGATGCACGAAGAGCCGTCGAGCATCGAGCGCCTGCGCACCTCGCGGGCTCGCGGCGGCATCGGCGCGCCCTGCGAGACGTAGCTCGCCTTGCCCAGCGCCACCCGGTGCCCGTCCACGGTCCCTTCGATCCCGGCGCCGTGTTGCTCGCGAACGTCGCCCGGGAACACGAGCTCGATCCCTCGCTCACGAGCGGCCCGGACGAGCGCTGCCGCGAGCACGTGGGGCGAGACCTGGTCGAGCGAGGCGGCGAGCCTGAGGAGCTCGTCAGGCCCGAAGTCGTCGCCATGGACCCCGAACGTCTCGATGTCACTCAGCACGGGCATGCCGGACGTGAGCGTCCCCGTCTTGTCCAACACGAGGACCTTCGCCCGGGCGAGCGTCTCCAGCGCGCCGCCGCCTTTCACGATGATCCCCCGATGTGCGGCGCGGGAGATGCCGGACACGATCGCGATCGGGACCGCGAGCAACAGTGGGCACGGGGTGGCCACCACGAGTACCGACAAGGCGCGGATCGGCTCCCCGGAGATCGCCCAGGCGGCCCCGGCGATGACCAGCGTGACCGGCACGAAGATCGAGGCGTAGCGGTCGGCCAGACGAACGAACGGCGCCTTCTGCCGCTCCGCCTCCTCCACCAGCCGGACGATCCCGGCGTACGTGCTGTCCTCCGCCGTAGCCGTCGCGATCAGCTCGAACGCGCCGCCGGCGTTCACCGCACCCGACCGGATGGGGTCCCCGGCGGCGCGTTCGACGGGGCGCGACTCCCCGGTGAGCGCCGACTCGTCCAGGACCGCGTGCGTCGACGCCACGCCGTCCACCGGGATCACGGCGCCCTGCTTCACGAGCAGGCGATCCTCTCGGTGCACGTCCCCGACGGGACGCTCGACCAGCACGCCGTCCTCATAGCGATCCACCGTTCGCGGAGCTCGATCGAGCAAGGCCGAGAGCTCCCGGTGCGCCCGTCGATCCGCGTAAGACTCGAGCGCCTCCCCGGTGGCGAGCATCAGCGCGATCACCGCCCCGGCCAGGTACTCCTCCAGCGCGAGAGACCCGCCCATCGCGAGCAGGGCGATCACGTCGACCCCGGCGGTCCGCCGCATGATGCCCTCGATCACGTCACGGAGCAGCGACGCGAGGGCGATCACGGTCGTCACGGCCCACGCGACGTTCGCGGCGTCTGGCAGATCCATCAGCCACAGCACGCCGCCCGCGAGGATCCCGACCACCGCCGTCGCGAGCCACACGCGGGACAGGTCGCGAGGTGCGTCGGCCATCGTCACGCCCTGGGGAGCGTGGCCCGGACGTGGAACGTCCGGGCCACGCCCTCCATCGCCATCTCGAGCTCGTATGAAAGGTCGTCTCCGACCATCCGGTAACGCCTCTCGATCTCCGTCACGGGCGAGCCGGCCGTGGTGTGCACCACAGCGGTCGAGCGAAGCGTCACCGTCGTTCCCTCGACGGTTCCCTCCGCGACCTCCGCGACGCCGATCGGGTGCGCGAGGGCGAGATCGACCCGTCCGTCTCCGAGAGGGCGGAGGGTTCCCCGCTCGAAGTGCAAGGGCGCCCCGTCCGGCGTCCAGCTCGACTCGGTGACGAGGAGGAACGGATCGCCCACGTGTTCGAAGGAGAGCTCCTCCGTGTACCGGAACGGGGGCACGCCGGGGTACTCACCCTCGCCTTCTCCGCGCCAGTTCCCGATCAGGAAGGCGAGCGGTTCGATGGAGGGAGACGGGTCGGCCGACACGCGCGGACGCTACCACGGAGGTTCCGCTCGGCGGACGACGAGCTCAGTGCTGGTCGAGTCGGTTCGCGACGATCTTCTGGAGGTCGAGGAACGAACGCCAGCGAGCGTCGACGTCGGGGTCGACGTCCCCCGCCATCTCCGCCTCGGGGCTCGGTTCGACGCGCTCGATGCGCTTGGTGACACCCGCGAGGTCGTACTCCAGCTGGGACAGGCGGTCGTTGAGCGCGGCGAGACGCTCGTTCACGCCCATGCTCTTGGTGGAGGGACGGGAGGGGACCGAGACGGTCACCCCACCCTGGGTGACGGCGACGGCTTCCTGGCCGGCCGGCACCTCCGTCGGGGATGCCTCGGGTGTGGTTTCGGCCGCCAGCCCGTCGTGAGGCTCCGGCTCGTCGCCGCGGAGCTCCGCCTGCAGATCGAGGAGGTTGGTCAGGACTTCCTCCTGGTACTCGCTCATCCGCTCCGCCTTTCGGTCTCCCCCATCGGCATCCCCCGTCTCGAGCGGCCCATGCTATTCCACCCTACGCCCGCTGCTCAACCCGACTTTCGGCTACGGTTTTCGAGTGATGCGAACCCTGACCCGCCTCTCGGTGACTCCTGTGAAAGCCCTACGTCTCTCGCACCCCGTCGAGGCCGAGCTCACGGCGGGCGGGATCCCGGCCGATCGGCGGTTCTATCTCATCGACGAGCAGGGCGGGCTCTTCGACGCCAGCGACCTCGGCGCCCTCATGCAGATCGTCCCCGAGTATGACCCCGCAAGGGAGCGGCTCCGCCTCTCCTTCCCCGACGGCTCCACGGTGGAAGATGCCGTCGACCGACTGGGCGGATCGATCACGACCGACTTCTTCGGGCGGATGGTCGACGGGCATCTCCTCGAAGGATCCTTCGAGGAGGCTCTTTCGACGTTCGCCGCGCGCCACGTCCGACTCGCAAGGGTGATCCGAGACGGTGACGGTCAGGACGTCCATCCGCTCACCCTGGTGTCGGCGGAGAGTGTCCAAGACATCGGGTCCCGTGGAGATCGGGCCGATCTGGACGCGCGACGCTTCAGGATCAACCTCGAGATCGAGGGAGGCGAGCCGTACGAGGAAGACGGGTGGGACGGCGAGCTCGTCCGTGTCGGCGACGCGACGATCCGTGTGCGGGGCCAGATCCCGCGGTGCATCGTGACCACGCTCGCCCCTGACACGGGTGAGAAGGACTTCAAGACCTTGAACATGATCGCGCGCTTCCGGCCACGGATCGGCGGTCGCGGCGGGCTCCCCTTCGGGATGTATGCCGAGGTCGTACGGGCGGGGCGGGTGCGGATCGGCGATCCGGTCGAGCCGATCAGCTCTCGTCCGGCCGAGACGACGTCCGCCGCCGGTCGGTGACGAGCCACGCGACGGCCAGCCAGGTGACGATCGGCGCCGTCGCGAGGATGCCGAAGATGAGCCCGAACTTCAGGAAGTCGATGATGATCTCCAAACCGGAACCGTCCTCCGCTCGAAGTTCGGGAAAGGGTACTACGAGGCGGGAACCGGTCAGTCGAAGCGGTGCGGCAGCCTCGGACGCACGAAGGGACAGGGGTCGATGAGCACATGAAGTCGTCCGTCCGATGGCTCCTGATCGTCGGTTCGGTGATCGTCGTCGTCGCGCTCTTCGTGATCCTGCGACCCGACAGTTCAGACGACGGCGCGACCCCCACGCCGTCGACGCCCACGCCGACCGTGAGCCCCTCGGTGTCCGAGTCACCCTCGCCGAGCCCGAGCCCCCAGCCCGAACGGACGACCATCGAGGTGACCTACCGGAACGGTGAGGTGGAGGGCCCGACCGCGTTCACGGCCACCCAAGGGGATCGGGTTCGGATCATCGTGCACGCGGACGTGACGGACGAGGTCCACCTCCACAGTTACGACCTCCATGCCGACGTCGCGCCTGGGGAGCCCGCCAGGATCGACTTCGTCGCGGACGTCGCCGGTGTGTTCGAGTGCGAGCTCGAAGACGCCAGCACGTTGTTGTTCCAGCTGGAGATCGTCCCCTGATCCGCCGGGGGCCGATCCTCGCCGGCATCGTGGCGACCTGGCTCCTGGTCACCGCCGCCCCCGTGCTCGCGCACAGCGCGATCGGTGGCCGCACCGATCTTCCGGTCCCGCTCTGGCTCTTCGTCTTCGGTGCGGCCACCGCGCTGATCGTCTCCTTCATCGCCCTTTCGGCGCTGTGGACCGAGCCTCGTTTCGAGGGAAGACCCATCCCGACCGCGCAGCCGTCGTGGATCCAGTCGATCCTGACCAACCGCGGGCTCGAGTGGACCATCCGCGTCCTGATGCTGGCGTTCTTCGTCGTCGTCGCGATGGCGTCCGCACGGAGGTTGAGCGATACCGAGACGATCGGACCGATCGTCGTGTACGCGTGGTTCTGGGTCGGTCTCACGATCACCCACGCCTTGTTCGGGAACCTGTGGGCCACCCTGTCGCCGTTCGACACGATCGGCCGTCTCGTCGGCTTCGACCAGGAGGCAGGTGCGACCCCTCCTCGTTCGTACCCTCAGTCGTGGGGGAAATGGCCGGCGGCCATCCTGCTGTTCGGGTTCGTCTGGGTGGAGTTGGTCCAGCCCTTCGGATCGGTCCCCGGTCACCTCGGGATCCTGATCGTCGTTTACACACTGATCCAGATCATCGGGATGCACCGGTTCGGACGGCGAACCTGGCTCGAGAACGGGGAGGCGTTCGGCGTCTACTTCGGGCTCATCTCGGGGATCGCGCCGCTCACACGCGATGCGAACGGACGTGTCGTGCTGCGGCCCTTCCTCTCCGGGCTCGCGAGGGTCCCCGCGCAGCCGGGCCTGCTGGCCGTGATCCTGGTGGCGCTCGGCTCGACGACGTTCGACGGCTTCTCCCGCAGTGGTGTCTGGATCACGTGGACGGCTGCCGTCGGAGGGCTCGCGAGGACCGCGGTCGTCACCGCGGGGCTGCTCGCGGTGATCTTGCTGGTGACGCTCGCGTACCTGGTCGCCATGCGCGCCGCCGCTCGCGTCGTCGGCGGCCACTGGCATCCGCTGGCGGTGCGCTTCGCACCATCGCTCGTCCCGATCGTGCTCGCGTACGCCGTCGCCCACTACTTCTCGTTCCTGGTCCTCGAGGGGCAGCTCGGGCTGGTGCGGCTCTCCGATCCGTTGGGTCTCGACTGGGACCTGTTCGGGACCGACGATTGGTTCGTCAACCTCGCCTTGGTCTCGCCGACGACCATCTGGTACGTGCAGGTCGCCGCGATCGTCATCGGCCACGTGGGAGGAGTGGTGCTGGCGCACGACCGCGCGATCGCGATGTTCGACCGCGAGATCGCCATGCGAACCCAGTACGCGCTGCTGGCCGTGATGATCCTGTTCACGGCGACCGGTCTCCTGATCCTCTCCGGGTGAGGGCGATGCTCTCGCCACTGCTCGCTCACCAGGGAGGTTGGGACGAGCTGCTGCTGACCGCGGGACTCGTGTTCGGGATGCTCGCGATCATGAGGTTCCGCCGACGGAAGACCCAGCCGCCGCCCCCTGCGTTGCGGGAGGATACGTGCGAGTACTGCGGAGCCGCCCTCGATCCCGCCGCAGACCGATGCCCGTCGTGCGGGTTCCGGAAGCCCGCGCCCGCCGGGTGAGCGATCCCCCTCTTCTCAGCCGGTGAGTTGGTCTTTCCTCGCCTTCATCCGCTCGCCCAGGTCCTCGAGCTCGGTCTCGTCGAAGACCTGCCGAGCCTGCTTGAACATCTCGTTCTCTTCCTCCTCGATGTGGTGCTCGATGTTCTCCTTCATGACCTTGAACTTGGCGCCCCACCTCTCGTCGTCGTAGGGCACGCTCTCGATCTCCGCCATCACCATGTCGACCACATGGTGTTCTTCGTATGCCTCGAGGGTGATCTCCTTCGTCTTGGGGTGTGCTTTGAGGGCCGGGTAGAAGATCTCCTCCTCGATCGTCTCGTGGACCGTCAGCTCTTCCCTGACCGTGGCGAACAGCTGCTCTCGGGTCTTCACGCCGCGTTCGGTCGTCGACTCCAGCTCCGACAGGAGCTTCTTCATCTTCCGGTGGTCCTCCTCCAGCGATGAGATCGCGTTCATCCCTCGTCTCCTTCCATGGGTGCCAGCTCGATGTACGAGCATCCATTCCCGCTGGCTCGTCGAGGAAACGTCGCCAGCGAGGGAACCGGTTCGAGTCCGGCTAGCATCGGCCGATGGCTGACTTCGGGCTCAGAGCCGTCCACGTCCGCCGGTTCCGGTCACTGAAGGACACGAGCTTCGGCCCGGGAGCGATCTCCGCGATCGTGGGTGAGCCGAGCACCGGCAAATCGAACCTGCTCACCGCGATCTGGGCACTCCTCGATCCGGACGCCGCGCCACTGTCCGCCGCCGACGTCGCCCAGGACGACGACGGGCCGATCCGGATCGTCGGGGAGCTCGCCGACGGCTCCTCGCTCTCGGTCGGCGGGGATCCGCCCGACGGGTCGTCGGCGGAAGGGCCACGGCCGCCGCCCGCGGTGTTCTTCCCTGCCGGGCTCCGGGATGGGGCCCTGGTCGCCCCGCCGGGTCCGCAGCCGCGAGCCCAGCAGGTCGTCGAGATCATGCGTGACGCGGTCGCCCGGATCGACGGGGAGGCCGACTCGGCCGGAGGGGCGACCGCAGCGCATGGGCTGGTGGCCGGGCTCGAATCGTGGCGCGAGGCCAGGATCACCGGTGTGGTCGTGTTGATGGAGGAGCCGGAGCTCTTCCTCCCCCCGCAAGCGCAGCGCTATCTGTACCGGCTCCTCAGGCTCGTCGCATCTCACGGGAACCAGGTGCTCTACTCCACCCATTCGCCCGCGTTCCTGAACGTCGTCCGGCTCGACGAGCTCGTCTTCACGGAGCGCCGCCCCAAGGTCGGCACCCTCCTGTTGCAACCCGAGTCCCTGCCCGCCGACGAGGAGTTCCGCGCATACTCGGAGTTCGATTCGTCGCGGAGCGAGCTCTTCCTCGCCCGGGCCGCCGTCCTGGTGGAAGGCCTCACCGAGAAGCTCGCGCTGCCGTTCGTCTTCGGAGCCCTCGGTCACGATCCCGACAAGGAACGGATCTCGATCGTCGAATGCGGTGGGAAGGGGAACATCCCGCTCTTCGGTCGGATCTGCAGGGCGGTCGGGCTGCCGTTCGTCGCGGTGCACGACCGCGACGCGCCGGCGGGCACCGAGCCGAGCGACGCGGAGCGGCAGCTCAACGCGCTGATCGCGGAGGTCGCCGGCGATGATCGGGTGGAGCTCGCTCCGGACTTCGAGGGGGTCGCGGGCATCCACGGGGATCGGCGGAAGCCGGCTCGCGCCTGGCGCCGGTTCGCGCAGCTCGGTCCCGACGCCGTTCCCGAGCCGCTCGCGCGCGTCGTGGAGCGCGCGGTCGCGCTCACTCGTCGCGAGCCGGTCTAAGCGCTGTCGGCTGCCTTCGCCGACCGGTCGGCGCGCTTGCGCTCCGTCCTCGCTTCGTCGGCGAGGCGCTTCGCGTCGGAGTCGGCCTCGCGAGCCGCGGTCACCGCCGCCGCCGCCTTCTCCTTCAGGTCCTCGGCGCGACGCCGGGCCTTGTCCGCGGCGCGCTCGGCCGCGGCGGCTCGCTGCGCGGCCGCGCGGGCCTCGCGCGCCCGCTCCTTCCGAGCCTCGGCCGGGTCCTCCTGGTCGGCCCCGTCGTCCTCATCCGAGCCCCCGCCCTGGAGCACCTCGAATCCTTCGATCGCCCCGAAGCCGGCGGTCGGACGAGCTTCGCGCTCGAGCGTCCCCGCCTGAAGCCGCTCCCCCAGCTCGTCGTCCACCGATGCCGCGTCGAACGTCTCGGCGATCGCGTCGCGGTGCGCCCCGCCCCGCGCCCCGATCGCCGCCACGCCCGCGTCCGCGAGCGACTGGATCAGCGCACGACGATCATCGGTCGCGCGGCGGAGATCCTCGCCACCACCGCCCGAGAGCGCCTTCCGCTGGGCGCGTCGGAGCGCCTGCCCCGCCTCGCGCAGCGCGGCCACGTCCTCGGGTCGGTCGCGCGAAGCAGTGTTCACCGCCCACGCGACGATGCTCGGCCGCCGCAGCTTCTTCACCGCGGCCGCCTCGTCCGTCTTCCCGGCGTCCTTCAGCTCGGCCGCCAGCCGATCGCGCGCGGCGATGAACTCCTCGGGGGGTAGCGCGAAGAGATCTCGCGACGCGTCGGTGAACCCGCGCGTGCTCAGAACCCCTCTCCGTATTCGTCGTCGGTGACGGCCTCGCCCCACTCCGGCCCGCCGCCGCCGTTCACCGCGACATGCACGAGCGGTGTGTCCGGCGTGCCGCCGTGGAAGTGCCACTCGCCGGCCCCGACGTGGATCACATCACCGGGCTCCAACACGTGGCCGGTGTCTCCCCTCGAACGGACGCGGCCTCGGCCGCTCACCCCGAACAGGAACTGCCCTCCGGGATGCTGATGCCAGTGCGTTCGGGCCTTCGGCGCGAAATGCACGACGCCGACGTTCGTCCCGTCTTCTGCCGTGAGCGTCGAACGGAGCCACACCTCGCCCGCGAAGCGGCCGCCGTCCCCCCGCTCGAAGGATCCGTCAGCGGCTCTGGAGATCTCCATGAGCGAAGCGTACCGCCCATCGAAGTCCTCCCGAGAGGGGTACGGTTGCACGGTGGGAGTCGATCGCCCCGCCGCCCCACCACGGCCCGACCGGCGATCCGTGCGGCTGCCACGTTCCTCATGGATCACGCTGGTCGTGGCGGTCGGTCTCGCGCTCGCGGCGATCGCGCTCTTCCCCGGTCCGGCGGCGACGCGCCACCGCTCGCATCCCTCGCGCTCATCGGAACGGTGATCGCCGGCGTCACGACGGCGGCGCTGTACGCCATCGTGCGTCGGGATCTCCGCCTTCCCTCTCGGGCGGCGGTCTCGTTCGTCGCTCGCCTTCGCGCTCATCGCGGTCGTGAAGTTCGTGCTTGCGCCGTTCGGGCTCTACGAGGTGAACGCCGAACGGGCGCTCACGGACCATTCGGCACTGTCGCCGATCCCACCGGTGCCGTCATCACGGCGGCCGCCGTCCTCGGGCTCTACCTGCTGGGGTACGGCGATCATCTACTGGCTCGGGTGGCGATCATCCGCACCCGTCCGACGGCGGACGCGTGCTCGTCGATCGCGCCCCGGTCCTGCGTCGACGGCTGCTGGTGGTCGCTCCGCGTCGCGGGCCTGCTCGTCGTCTCGGGTCTCGGGATCCTCGTCGTCCTGCTGCTGACGCCGCGCCCTGGCAGTACCTCGAGTTCGTGTTCTCGTCGACGTGGGCGTGCTCGTTGCGGCGGCGCTCGTCGCGCGGCGACGTTGATCGGGTCCGCGTTCCGAACCGTGGACGGCTCTGAGGCCGTCGATTACGGCACGATCGTCACCGTGTTCTGGCTCGGCCTCGGGTTCCTCGCCCTGTTCCACGTGTTGTGGATCGTGTATGTGCTCGTGCTCGGCTCGATCTGGCCATTCAAGACGGTGGTGCCGAAGTGAAGAGCGCCACGCTCTTCCTTCTCATGGTGCGCTGGCGCGTCGCGGTGACGCTCTGGTCCTTCCTGTTGATCGGCGCCGCCGCCCAGGGGCCGTTGCGGCCGAGCATCGCGCTCCTGCTCGCGGCGGCGTCGCTGTCGGCCAGTTACGTCGTCGCGACCACCGTCAACGACATCGCCGACCGGGACGTGGATCGGATCAACCATCCCCTGGATCCGGCAAGACCCCTCGTGACCGGCTCGGCGTCGGAGCGAGACCTCTGGCGGACGCAACGCGATCGCAGCCCCGATCGCCCTGGCGACGGCGGCCCTCGCCGGCGCCCCGATCCTCGGCGTCGCGGCCGCGTCCCTCGTGATCGGCTACGCCTATTCGCTCCGACCGGTGCGGATCTCGTACCGGACATGGCTGGCGCCGATGGTCCTGGCGGTCGCATACGCGATCGTCCCCTACGCCCTCGGCCTGCTTGCCGCCGGCGGCAGCGTCGACCGCCTCGACGTCCTCCTCTGCGGAGCGCTCTACGCGCTGTTCCTCTCGAGGATCAACCTGAAGGACTTCCGAGACCGAGCCGGTGACGCCGCCTACGGGAAACCCACGCTCCTGCTCGCGCACGGCAAGACGGTGACGTGTGCGGTCACCGGCGTCGCCCTGGTCGCGGGATGCGCCACCCTCGTCGTCGCGCTCGGCGGCCATCCCGGGGTTCTCGTGGTCGTCTCGCTCTTCGCCTGGCGTCATCCTGTGGATGCTCTGGAGGTTGTGGCGAACAACGGATCCGCGACGTGAGCAGATCGCGATCGGGCTCGGCGCGAAGATGGGCAACGGGCTGCTGGCAGCACGCTCGCGTGGCTCGTCCTTCGGGCCGGTGGCGCGCCAGAGGGGATGCGGGTGCTCGTCATGGCGTTCCTCGCCCTCGTCTACGGGTCGGTGCTGATATCGCTGGCCGGTCGCCCCGACGACGTCGAGATCGCCTACAAAGGGTAGGTGGGGCGGGCAGGGCTCGAACCTGCGACCGACGGATTATGAGTCCGCTGCTCTGACCGACTGAGCTACCGCCCCGTCCTACATCGCTGCAGGTAGCGCGAGTCTACGCCCCGCGCACCGGCTTCCGTTCCCCGGCGCGCTCGGCCTCGAGCTGGGCCGCGCACGCGAGGCCGAAGAGCACCGCGACGCCCGTCGCGTAGCCCCAGACCAGGAGCGCGATGATCCCCAGGAGCGGCCCGTACGAGCCGCCCAGCACGGTGGCGTGCTCGTAGAAGAAGCCCAGCAGGATGGTCGAGAGCACCCAGACGAGGACCGACACGGCGGTTCCCCAGAGCAGCCACGAGAACTGGGGCTGTCGCCGATTCGGGACGAACCGGAAGATCATCGTCATCGACACAGCGACCAGCACGACACCCACCGGCCAACGCATCACCGACCAGATCCCGGAACCGCCGGACGCGGACCCGCTCGTTCCCTCCCCGATGGACCCGCCTGCCACGATCACCGCGAGGCCGACGATCAACATCACGCCCACCGTGGCGGCCATCGCGAAAGCCAGGCCGAACCGCTCGCGAGCGCTCCGGTGCTCATCGACACCGTAGATGCGGTTGGCGGCCCGCTCGAGGTGGGTCATCCCGACGGTCCCCGAGAGCAGCATCCCCGCGAGACCTGCGACGAGGGCGGTCGCTCCGGACGAGGGATCGGCCTTCGCGAGCGCCTCGGTCAGGATGCCGCCCGCCGGTCCCGGCGCGAAGGACTGCGCGGCGTCCTCGAGCACGCCCCGGAAGCCGGTCATGTCGAACGTCGTCACGAGCCCGATCACCGCGATCACGGCGGGGATCAGCGTCAGCACGGACGAGTGGCCGAGGGCTCTCGCGTACGAAGTCCCATCGGCGGAGCGGAAACGGATCGCCGCGTCCCACAGGAGTCGTTTCGTCCCGGTCTTCCGCAACTGGTCGCGGGCGTCCCCTGCGTCCTGATGATGGGTCTCGGGGACCGTGGTCGCGGTGCTCATCGATCTCCCTCCGGCATGTCGGTCTCTTTCCCGCGGGACCGCCTTTCCAACCGGATGCGGGCGTCGCCTGCCGCGATCGTGCGGCATGCTGTCGTCGTGAAGCTCGCCGCCCTCGTCACCCAGCTCATCGACTGGTTGCGCCCGTTCTTCGAGTCGTACGGCTACGTGATCGTGTCGGTCGCGATGTTCCTCGAATCGGCGGCGTTCACCGGCATCCTGGTGCCCGGTGATGTGATCCTCGCGATCGGAGGTGTCTACGCCGGCAGTGGAGAGCTCGCGCTGGCGGGCGTCATCGCCTGTGGCGCCGTGTTCGGCGTCCTCGGCGCCACGGCGGGCTACGTCCTCGGTCGTCGATACGGGAACTCGCTCCTGCGGCGCGCTCCGATCCTCCGGCGGTTCGAGGATCGCATCGACCAGGCGCAGGCCTCGATCGCGTCCAACGCCGGGAAGACGATCGTGCTGGGGCGATTCGTGACCGGCGCGGCGGTGTTCGTCCCGTTCGTCGCGGGCGCCTCGGGCGTTCGGGCTCGGACGTTCTTCCTCTACGCGATCCCGACGATGTTCGTCTGGTGCTCCGCTCTTTCGTTGCTCGGCTTCATCGTGGGCAACAACGTCGAGACGATCGACCGGATCCTCTCGAGTATCGGCCTCGCCGGTCTCGGCTTGGGTCTCCTGCTGCTAGGGATCTGGATCTGGCGCCAGCGCCGTCACCGCCGATCCGAGGCCGCTGCCCCTGCGGCGTCCGGCGATCCCTCGGCTAAGGATCCGTCCGAAGGAGCCGACCAGGAGTGATGGTCGGGCAGCGGGGCGCGCGAAGCGCACCTCCGCCGCGCCGCCCCGGCAAACTAGTTGCGCCGAGCCGCGCCGTCGTCGACGACGAGCAGCTCATCGAATAGCGACCGGTAGTAGACCATCGCCTTCCGGAGCGCCTCCGTATTGGCGTCGCCATCCTCGCGAGCCTCCTTCACGGCGATCGAATGCGCCGACCGGTAGTTCTCCACGACCTCGGGGTGCTCCACGGAGACGTCGGCGGCCCGACGGTCGAAGTCCTCCACCGGGTACCCGCGCGTCGCCATGACCTGCTGGATCAGCTCGTCGGCGTCGGTGACCGCCTCGGCGGGAGCGTCGACGAACTCCGCCTGGACCTTGGTCCACTCCGAGGCGAAGCGGTCGTGATCCGACCTCGAGAGAGGCCGAACGTCCAATGCGTCGACGCGCTCACGGCGCTCTCGCAGGTCGGATTCCGCGAGCCCACGGTCGCCGGCTCGCGCCATCGTACGGTCGTACTCCGGCCCGAAGTCTCGCTGCAGCTCACGAGACCTCGCCTGCTTGACCAGATACCAGATCAGCACCGCGGCCACCAGCACTCCCGCGATGATCGCGACCCATCCGAACGTGTCCATCACGACCTCCTTCTTCCTTCTGCGTCGGCGTCTCAGGGAGGTCACTACCCGCCTCGCCGCGGCCCGAACCATGCCGCTCGCACGACGCTGCATGTCCGGTTGACGTCGTTCGAAACGCCCGAGTAGGTTGCCGAACGCTTCGCCGCCGGGGCGCGGACGATCTCCCGA
This sequence comes from uncultured Actinomycetota bacterium, assembly GCA_963839395.1. GTDB lineage: Bacteria > Actinomycetota > UBA4738 > UBA4738 > HRBIN12 > JAJNBA01. The sequence goes on along the minus strand of CAWIUW010000015.1, from coordinate 460,550 downwards.
CCCCGGCGCATACCCCCTGTCCCCCACATCGGGGACCAGATGAGAGGAGGTTGCATGAGGCGATCCCTCATCGCATCGCTCGTCGTGATGTTGGCCGCGCTCGCGGCCCCGGCCACCGGTGCCGGTCTCGCTTCGCCGGGAGGTGCACAACCCCGGCCGCGGCCACGGCTCCGACACGTTCGAGCCCGGTCCCGACGTCCACGCCAAGATCCACACGGCCGGCGCCGTCGAGAGCAAGACCGCGAAGACGGGCGCGAAGGTCGGACAGGTCCGTACCTGGCTCGGTCTCGACGACGTCGCCGGCGGCTTCTACACCAAGGGCTTCAAGCTCCGCGGCGTGGGAGAGCACATCGAGGTCTGGACCGCGACGGGCGCCAGGCGGATCAACGGCGTCCAAGCCTCCAACCTGAACTTCCAGGGCGGCGACTGCCGCAACGGCGTCCGGACGACCGTCACGGACGCCCAGGTCGACTACTTCATCGACCAGTTCGACAACAACATCTATCCCACCGAGTCGGAGCTCTTCAGCGTGCCGCCGGATCGTGATGGTGTGGACTCGGACGGAGCGGCCGCACTCGGTCTCGATCCGGACTACTACGCGGGTGACGGGGACGACATCGTCGTGCTCGTGGACAACGTCCGCGACGACAACTTCTACGACCTGAACAACACGCAGGAGTTCTCCTACATCGCGGGGTTCTTCTCCTCCGGGTTGAACGGGTTCTTCAACCGCAACGTGATGACGATCGACGGGTTCGACTGGTTGCATCGCACCGGCGACGACCCGCCGAACGAGCCGGTGCCCGGCGACCCCTGCACGAGTGCGCCCGCGCGTCCGAACCTCTACGAGGGCGTGTTCGCGCACGAGTACCAGCACCTGCTCCTGTCGTACGTGGACCCGCCCGAGGCCACCTGGATCAACGAGGGACTCTCGGACACCGCGATCGCGCTGACCGGCTACGGCGACCCCGCCGCGCCGATCACCGACATCGGGTTCGACTCCCACATCCAGTGCTTCCTCGGCAACAACGCGGTCCAGACCGACGCCAACCCGAACCCGAGGCCGGGTGGTCCCGAGAACTCGCTGAACGTCTGGGGCGACCAGGACTTCGACCATGAACAGGAGATCCTGTGCGACTACGGAGCCGCCTACAGCTTCCTGCTGTGGTTGGCGGACACCTACGGTGACGGGGTCCTGAGCACGCTTCACCAGGACAGCGAGAACCAGGGCTTCGACGCGATCCAGGCCGTCCTTGACGTCGAGGACCCGGGTGTCACCGTGTCCGAGGCGATCGACATCTGGCAGGCCACGATGGCGCTGGATGCGGTGCTCGATGACGGAGCCACGCTCAGTGGAGGCGACGCCGATACCTACACGGTCGAGCGGCTCCACGCGGCGATCAACTGGGAGACCGGGGCGCCGGACAACGACGCCTACGACACGCCCGGTGCACCGCCGAACGGTGGCGACTTCGTCCGGCTCATGGACGACACGGGAGCATTCCTGAGCGCGGGTGACGTCACGGACATCGACTTCCAAGGGGTCGGCGAGCTGGAAACACAGCCGGTCACGTGGGAGGTCGACGAAACCCCGCCGATCGGGGCCGACGGCCCGGCGCTGCACTCACCCGTGGGCGACAACCTCAACGAGGTCATCGTCCAAGGGGGGATCGCCGTGCCGGCCGACACCCCCGAGCTGACGTTCGATGCCGCCTGGGACCTGGAGGCGACGTTCGACTTCGGGTACGCCCAGGTGACGACGGACGGAGGCGACACCTACACGAGCCTCGAGTGCACCGACACGGTGGACGACACCGATCCGGACCTCGGCAACGTCGGCCCGGGATTCGGTCAGGGGTTCAACGGCGAGAACGATCCTCCGGCGTTCGCGCCGCAGACCTGCGATCTATCGGCATACGCCGGGCAGACCGTGGGGCTCGCGTTCCGCGTCTTCAACGACGGGGGCGTCCACTTCGACGGCTTCTGGGTGGACAACATCGCGATCGACGGGACCCCGGTCCCCGGTGGTGACGGGGCCAGCCTCGACGCGTGGCAGTCCGCCACGGAGTTCAACCCCGTCGAGGTCGAGGGCTACACGGTGCAGCTCGTGGCCTACGACTCGGAGGCGACCGAGGCACACCTGTTCAGCATCCCCGTGGACGACACCACGTTCCACGGGTCGCTGAGCGGGGCCGAGGTGTCCGCGGCGATCGGGACCACGGCCGACGTGGTGGCGGCGATCGTCACCTACCACGACGGCACCCAGCTGGTCACGCAGTACGCGCCGTACACGCTCACCGTGAACGGCGTGGTGCAGCCGGGAGGGTAGGTCACCTTCCTTCGTAGTGCTCGCGAGGGAGCGGCCCGGTCGGGCCGCTCCCTCGCATTTCCTGCCCTCCCACGTGGGAGGATGTGCTCGGAGGTTCGTCAGGCGATGACCGAGTCCCGCACCGAGACCGACTCGATCGGGCCCATCGAGGTCCCGGCCGACCGCTACTGGGGCGCCCAGACCCAGCGGTCGCTGCACCATTTCTCGATCGGGGATCCCGCGGCAGACCGCATGCCGATGGAGGTGGTCCGCGCACTCGCTCTCCTGAAGAAGGCCGCCGCGATGGTGAACGCCGACCTCGGCCTCCTCGACCGGAACCTGGCCCAGCTGATCGTCGCGGCCGCCGACGAGATCCTCGGCGGCGCCCTCGACGACCACTTCCCCTTGTTCGTGTGGCAGACGGGCTCCGGCACGCAGACCAACATGAACGTGAACGAGGTCATCTCCAACCGGGCGATCGAGCTGGCCGGTGGCGAGCTCGGCTCCAAGGTGCCGATCCACCCAAACGACCACGTCAACATGTCGCAGTCGTCGAACGACACGTTCCCCACCGCGATGCACATCGCCGCGGCGCAGCAGCTGGTCGAACGGTTCCTCCCTTCGATCCGGGAGCTCCGCGACGCCCTCGACGCGAAGGCCACCGCCTGGGCGGACATCGTCAAGATCGGCAGGACGCACATGCAGGACGCCGTTCCCCTCACGCTCGGGCAGGAGTTCTCCGGGTATGTCGCGCAGCTCGACGACGACGTCGAGCGGATCGAGCAGACGCTCCCCCACCTGTACGAGCTCGCGATCGGCGGGACGGCGGTCGGCACCGGGCTGAACGCGCCCGAAGGCTTCGGCGAGGCGTGCGCGGCGAAGATCGCGGACCTCACCGGCCTGCCGTTCGTGCAGGCGCCGAACCTGTTCGCGGCGCTCGCGGCCAACGACGCGATCGTCCACACGAGCGGCGCGCTTGCGACGCTCGGCGCCTCGCTGATGAAGGTGGCGAACGACATCCGTGTACTCGGGTCCGGCCCGCGCGCCGGCATCGGCGAGCTGCTCCTGCCGGAGAACGAGCCGGGCTCTTCGATCATGCCGGGCAAGGTGAACCCCACCCAGAGCGAAGCGATGACGATGGTGGTGACGCAGGTGTTCGGGAACGACACCGCGATCAAGGTTGCCGGTTCGCAGGGCACGCTCGAGCTCAACGTCTTCAAGCCGGTGATGATCAGGAACCTGTTGCACTCGACCCGGTTGCTCGCCGACGTCTGCGGCACGTTCCGCGAGTTCTGCGTCGAGGGCCTGGAGCCGAACCGCGAGCGCGTCGCGGAGCTGATGCATCGTTCGCTGATGCTCGTGACGGCGCTCACCCCGAAGATCGGATACGACAAGGCCGCGGAGATCGCGAAGCGGGCGCACCGCGAAGGCACGACGCTCAAGGAGGCTGCGCTCGCGCTCGGCTACCTCACCGAAGAGGAGTACGACGAGATGGTCGTGCCCGGGAAGATGGTGTAGCCGCGTGCTCAGGGTGAACGACGAGCAGGATTCCGAAAGCCACGGCGTCGATCCCGGGCGTACCCTTATCGGGAAGACGATGAGGGCCGTATGACCGTGATCGCCGACGGGCTTCCGAGCCCGCACCTCCAAAGGAAGATCCACGAGGTTCAGGTGTTCCTCGCCCAGAACCTCGCGTACGACGTCGACCTGAACGCGATCGCGGCCCACGCCGCCCTCAGCCCGTACTACTTCACGAGGCAGTTCACGGCGATGGTAGGCATGCCCCCCTACCGGTATCTGATCTCACTCCGGATCCAACGAGCGGCCCTGCTCCTCCGCGAATCGGACCTGACCGTCACGCAGATCCTGCACCGGGTCGGCTTCCACAGCCCGAGCCACTTCACCACCACGTTCCGCCGGCACATGGGCATGAGCCCCACGGACTACCGCCGGCGCTACGACTTCGAGCGGGGCGCCAACCGATTCAGCCGGGCCGTCGATCCCCTCGTCCACCAGCCGGATCCGCGCCTCACCAGGTAGCCCGAACGCGAACGATCCCGCTCCGGCACGCGGAGGGGGTCGCGCATACCGGAGCGGGATCGCGTGTCGCAGTCGCTCGTCGCTCTTGCTAGAACAGCCACATGAGGACGGCGATCAATCCGATCACAGCCAGGATGGTCCAGATCATCTTTGGTCACCTCCTCCTGTCCGGTTGCTCCTTCCGACCGTGTACCCGCTCACGCCAGGCTCCGAAACATCCCCCTGCTCGCGGCCCATCCGGGATGATGGGCTGATGGCAGAAGGCGACACCGTGTTCGCGACCGCCGTCCGGCTGCACGCCGTGTTCGCGGGAGAGACCCTCACGCGAACGGACTTCCGTGTGCCGCGCTCCGCGACCGCCGATCTGCGAGGACACGTCGTCCGCGAAGTCGTGTCGCGAGGGAAACACCTCCTCGTGCGCACGGACGGTGAGCTGTCGATCCACTCTCATCTCGGGATGGACGGCGCGTGGCGGCTCTACGAGCCTGGCGAGCGGTGGCGGGGACGTGCCTTCGAGGTGCGAGGAGTGATCGAGACGAACCATCGCGTCGCCGTCGGTCATCGGTTGCGGCGTCTCGAGGTCCTCCGAACGTCGAGCGAGCCGGACGTGCTGCGTGCGCTCGGGCCCGACGTGCTCGGGCCGGACTGGGACGCCGCCGAAGCAACACGCAGGCTCCTCGCGTCACCGGACCGCGAGGTGGGGGACGCATCGATCGACCAATCCGTGATGGCGGGACCGGGCAACGTGTATCGCTCGGAGGTCTGCTTCCTCGAGGGCATCGACCCACGGATCTCCGTGGGCGCCGTGCCGGATCCCGCCGGACTCGTCGACCGGATGAAGTCCTCGATGGAGGGGAACCGCGGGGGCGGTCGACGTGTGACGACGGACGACCCCCGCCCAGGACACGAGCTCTGGGTCTACGGGCGCCGCGGGAGGCCCTGCCGCCGCTGCGGTACTCCGATCCGCTCGTTCATGCAAGGCGAAGGAGCGGGGAGGGTGGTGTACATCTGTCCCCGGTGTCAGGCCGGCGCCTCGGTCGACTAGGGGTCGCTACCGACCGAGCTCCTCGACCCACTCGCGGAGCCTCGGAAGGTGCTCGGCGTAATGCTCGGGCCCGGCCTTGCTGATCCATCGGTCGGCCTCGGGCGAGCCCTCGGGCAGCGAACGCCAGCCACGAAGCATCCGATTCCGAGCCGCGATCCCTTGCGCTCGTACGTCGGGGAACGCGACGTCGTGCATCGATCTGTAGAACGACTCGTTCATCGCGTCGATGTCGGTCTCCTCCGGCCGGTAGGTCCCGGATCGGATCCGCTCGAGGATGACGCCCGCCTCGGCCAGCCAGCTCCCGATATGAGCCACGAGGTCCTTGGCGGACCATCCCTCCTCGAAGTACCCGGGCTCCTCGACCTTGTCCCGCGGGAGTGCGTCGACGAGGTCATGGAGCTCCGTCCAGAGCCGATCCTCCTCGGCCATCAGCTCGCGGTCCGGACCATGTTGCGACACCTGAACAGTATGGCCGTCGTGCTGGGACCCCGAGCTGTTCACGGACGGCGATCGCCGCCGTGTTCAGCATGCCCGCAGCCCGCTTCGTCCGACCGATCGACGGCTTTCAGTGACGCCGTTGCTCCAGCGCTTTGTGCAGGTCCTCGGTGAGCATGAAGATCAGCAGCCCAACGAGCAGACCCAACACCGCGAGCGAAACCGCCCCCCAGAAGACGTCGTCCACTTCCCATCCCCCATCTGGATCCCTGGCGACCCTAGACCCAGGGCGAGGATGTCGCCAAATCCGCTGGTCACCTGGGCGTCATCTTGAGGATCCGTCTCCACGGCAATCCATCGTTGCTGGCGTCAGCCCCGATCCGCGCCCCACGGGCGCGCCGTGAGGAACGTCTGCCTGCTCCGGGGGTGGGACTCGAACCCACAACCTACGGATTAACAGTCCGCCGCTCTGCCAATTGAGCTACCCCGGAATATCCGCGCACGATGCTACCGGACGAGGACCCGCAGCCACGTTCGCGTCTACGATTCGGCTCCGTGACCACTGATCCCATCCACGCGCGGTGGGCCGCCGGCGAAGCTGCCTTCGCCGCCTGGCTCACGCTCGAGAGCCCGGCGGTTGCCGGGATCGCCGCCGCCGCGGGCTTCGATGCCGTGGTCATCGACCTCCAACACGGCCGTGCCACCATCGAGGACCTTCCGGGCCTCCTCACTCCGATCACGCCCGCCATCCCCTTCGTGCGCGCGTCGTGGAACGATCCCGCCGAGCTGATGCGGGCGCTCGATCTCGGCGTTCGCGGCGTGATCTGCCCGATGGTCGGCTCGCGAGCCGAGGCCGAGGCGTTCGTCGGTGCGTGCCGCTATCCGCCGGCCGGCGCCCGGAGCTATGGTCCGATCCACGGCGCCTTCGGGCAGGGCCGAGAGCACACGAGCGCCGCGGACGCCGCCATCCTGCTCTTCGCGATGATCGAGACGGCCGACGGCCTCGCGAACGTCGACGAGATCGCCGCCACCCCCGGGCTCGACGGGCTGTTCGTCGGGCCGGCCGACTTGAGCTTGGCGATGGGCCTGGACACCTTCGCCGACCTCACGGATCCCGTCCTGCTGGGGATGCTCGACACGATCGTGGGGGCGGCGAACGCCCACGCCGTCACGCCGGGGATCCACGCGCCCTCCCCGCCACGGGCCGCCGAGATGGCGGAGCGAGGCTTCCGGTTCATCTCCTGCGCCGTTGACGCGGACCTCCTCCGGGAGGCCGCCGTCAGCGCCCTCCGCGACACCCGCTCCGCCGGGTAGGCTCTCGTCCGTGAGGCTTCGATCCCTGATCCTCCTCGTGCTCGGCGTCGTCCTCGGCATGAAGCTCGCCGCGAAGCTCCGCGAAGACGACCCGAACGTCCTCCACGGACCACAGCGCGCCCGGAGCGGGCATGGCCCGAGCCTCAGACTGGTCTCGGGTCAGATGCAGAGACTCACCGACACCGCAACGGGCAAGAGCCTCGACGCGATCAGGCGGGTCCGCAGCGGGATCCGCGATCGTCTCGGCGAGGACGACGCCGCGGCCTGGAACTGATCGCACCGCATCCTGTAGGACGCAACAACCCCCCAGTGGGCTGACTCCAGCGGCGTCGTCCTCGCGACCGATGCCTTCAGCGAGCGACGAGGATCCTCTCCAGGGGATGGCTGGCGGCGCTCGGGCCTCGAGACGGGTCCTGGAACACGGGAAGGTGCGTGAGGTGGATGGGACTCATCCCACGAGCGCTCTCTCGCCTGAGCTCTGAGGACGGCGCGACGGCGATCGAATACGCGTTGATGGTGGCCTTGATCGCGATGGTGATCATCGTGGCGGTCACGTTCCTCGGGCAGTCGACGAGCCAGATCTATCAGGACGTCGGTGCCGCCGTATCGACATCCTGAGTCGCCCGACTCGCCACAGCCGGTGCGACACCCTCAGGGCGTCGCGACACGCCGTCGGTCAACGACGGCCGACCAAGCGCGGCCCGAACGCGTTCCGGAACTCCTTGGCTTCCTTGCTCGTCTCGAGCTCGAACACCAGCGCCGACGAATCATCCTCGAAGATCTCGAACCGTCGGGCCGAACCGAGTCCCAGCAATCCGCGTGAGGACTCGATGCGGACGTCGCCGAGGCTCCTCGCCCGCCACGCTCCGCGTGAGAGGAACGCGGCCCGCGGCGCGACGTAGAGATGACGATCCGACACCGCGATCACGGCGGAGCCGACGGACGAACGGGACCCCGAGACGTACGCGGCGCAGAGGACACGCTCACCCGACTCGCGGGGAACGACCGCTGCGACCTTGGCGACGAGTGATGGCATGACCGGAAGCGCTAGGTGGGTGCGCTCCCCTCCTCCCAGGAGACATCGGCTCCGGGAGGGACCGCCTTGAACCGCACGGATGCGCGAGATCCTCCCCTCGAGTTACCAGGAGAACCCGGGTGGAACCGGCTGGCAGAGCGACTCCGTCAGCGCCCGGAGCTGAGCCGCCTTGTTAGGCCTCGCCGAGGCGACGTTCTGCAGCTGGCGGGGGTCTTTCGCCAGGTCGTAGAGCTCTTCCTCACCCGTGGTGTAGTGAACGAACGTGAATGCCGAGGTTCGCACCCCGCAGTAGGTGGGGACCTCGGGACCGACCTGCTGGACGTGCTCCAGCAGGACCGAGTCCCGGATAGACGACGACAGATCCGTCAGGAGAGGTCGCATCGAAAGGCCGTCCGCCGAGATCGACGTGCCGGCGAAGTCCGCGATCGTGGGGGCCAGGTCGACGTTGGACACGAGCGCGCCGGACACGGTTCCAGCGGGGATCTGGCCCGGCAGCCTGACGATCATCGGTACGCGGATCGACTCTTCGTACGGCACCTGTTTCCCCTCCCACCGATGCTCCCGGTTCGAGCGGCCGTTGTCGGATGTGAAGATGACGAGGGTGTTCGAGCGTCCCGTCTCCGCGAGCGTGCTCATGATCCTCGACACCAGCTCGTCGACCGCCAGAAGCGACTCCCATTGATCCCGTGTCTGCTTCCTGACGGAAGAGAGGAGGCCCAACGGCTGGTCGGCGATGTACGCGGGCTTGTCGGACACGTTGGCCTCGTTCACCGCTTTACCCAGTGGTACGGGCGCCGAGGAGAAGGCTCCCTCGTGACGTGGCGCGGCGATCGACGTCGCGTGCGGTGCGAACGGGGTGACGGCCAAGAACAGAGGTTCCCCGGCGGGTGCGTTCCGGATGAACGAGACGGCCTTGTTCCGGATCACGTCGGTCAGGTAGTGCTTCGGCCGTGACCCATAGCTCACGTGCCCTTTGACGTCGTCGTAGACCGTGTAGTTGTAGTAGGTGGTGCGCCCCGTGGTGGCGAACCACCGATCCCAGCCCGGCGGCACGTAGGCGCCCGCTCCGCCGTAGCCGTTCATGTACTTCCCGAACAGACCCGTCCGATAGCCCACGGCGTTGAGGGCGGTCGCGATCGTGTCGGATTCTGAAGGCTGGAACAACGGCCAGCCGCCGTCCGGCGCGAGGTTCGTGTACACGCCCGTGGTGTGGGAGTAGCGGCCCGTGAAGATCGTCGCCCTCGACGGACAGCAGAGCGGGTTCGAGACGATCGCTCGACGGAGCGTCATCCCTCGCGCCACCAGGAGACGGCGAACTTCCGGCATCACCTGCAACGTGTCGAACCGCTGGTCGTCCGTGACGATCAAGATGATGTTGGGAGGACCTGGTGTCTGAGCGTGCACAGGCCGCTGGTGCGTTCCCGCGACCAGCAAACCCCACTGGAGCGCGGACAACGCCAGGACGGCCGGAAAAGCGCGCAGACAGCGACGTACCGAGACCCTCACCACCCCCATGAACGCCGCAACCTAGCACGGCTCACAGCGGGGTTCTGGTCCCGCGCAACACTCGCGGTGAGGCAACGCCTCTGGCGGAGCGCCTACTCGAGGTAGTCGCGCAGCCGCTGGGACCGTGAGGGGTGGCGCAGCTTCGAAAGGGTCTTCGACTCGATCTGGCGGATCCGCTCTCGCGTGACGCCGAACTCCCGGCCGACCTCCTCGAGGGTGCGTGGATGGCCGTCGGCCAGACCGAACCGGAGCTCGATCACCTTCTTCTCGCGCTCCGAGAGCGTGTGCAGCACCGACCCGAGCTGCTCCTGCAGGAGGATGAACGATGCCGCGTCCACCGGGACCACGGCGTCGGAGTCCTCGATGAAGTCCCCGAGGTGGGAATCCTCCTCCTCGCCGATCGGTGTTTCCAGCGACACCGGTTCCTGCGACACCTTCTGGATCTCGCGGACCTTCTCCGCGCCGATCCCCATGACCTTGCCGATCTCCTCGGGCGTCGGTTCGCGGCCGAGGTCCTGCAGCAGTTGCCGCTGCACCCGCACGAGCTTGTTGATCGTCTCGACCATGTGGACGGGGATGCGGATCGTCCGTGCCTGGTCGGCGATCGCGCGCGTGATCGCCTGCCGGATCCACCACGTCGCGTACGTCGAGAACTTGAAGCCCTTCGAGTGGTCGAACTTCTCCACGGCGCGGATCAGGCCGAGATTCCCCTCCTGGATCAGGTCGAGGAAGAGCATCCCGCGGCCGACGTAGCGCTTGGCGATCGACACCACGAGTCGGAGGTTCGCCTCGATGAGCTTCCTCTTGGCGAGCTGGCCGTCACGCTCGACACGGTGGAGGTAGCTCACGACCTCGTCGTCGGTCTTGGGCCGGTAGGCCTTCTTCTGCGCGAGCGGGTCGCGGCCGATCCCCTCGACCTTCCCGAACGCCCTGACCTGGTGGTCCCAGATCTCCCAGACCCTGGTCGTGGCCAGCCGGAACCGCTTGGGGTCCGGCTTCCCCTCGGTGAGGATCTGCTCCTGGAGCTCCGTGCAGAGCTCCCCCGCCTCGATCCTGCGGGCGAGGTCCACCTCCTGCGGCGCGTTCAGCAGGGGGACCTTCCCGATCTCCTTCAGGTACATCCGGACCGGGTCGTTGGTCGGCGCCTTGAGCGCGTCGACCTCGATGCGGATCTGGGTGACGGCATCGGTGTCGTCACCGGGGAGCTCGATGATCTCGATGCCTTCGGTGTTCAGATGATCGGTGAGCTGCGCAAGGACTTCCTCGACCTGGTCGGGCGTGATCTCCGGAAGTGCCTCGAAGACGTCGCCGGAAGTGACGAAGCCGCGTTCGCGGCCGAGCACGACGAGTTGTTCCTTGACCTCATCGAGACTGGTGGGGTCGGAGACTGGTTCGCGCGCCGCGCTCAACGGGGATCTTCCAGCGTCGTTGGGAGCACCTGCAGAGTGTACGGAACCGGGAGCGGCGCCGACCCTGACATGAGGTCCTAGTCGGCGTCCAGCAGTCCCTGGCGGATACGGCGAAGCTCGCCGTCGATCTCCACCAACTGCTGGAACAGCGTGTCGTAGTCGGGATCGATCTGCGGGTTCAGCTTCTGCAGACGGATGCGTAACTCGTCGCTCTTCTGCTTCAACACGAACTCCTGCAGTCGCGCGAAGACGTGCGCCGCATACTCCGGCGTCGGCTCACCCTCGATCGCCTCGACCGCGAGGGCGCTGGCCGCCGCCGCGACCTTCGGGTCGTCGGCGCCGGCCAGCGCCCCGAGGTCACCGGAGACCTCGCGCAGCGCGGCCAACGCCAGCCGTCCCGCCGGCGTGCGCACGTGATCGTCCGTGAGCTTCGGCGCGTACTCGTCGTAGACCGCTCGGTTCTGCGTCAGGAGCCGGAGCATCTCCCGCTCCACCCGATCGCGTGCCGACAGCCGCTTCATCGTCTTCGCGATCTGCTCGGGATGGCCGCCGAGCCGGCGCTCCAGGGCCGTGCGCACCGAGTCCTCGGAGACCCCGGTCAGGTCCGCCAGCAGGTGGCCGTACTCGCTGCGTCGGACCGGGTCCTGCAGCTTCTGCAGCATCGGGAGGGCGTCCGCGACCGCCGCCGACTGCCCCTCCACGTTGGTCAGGTCGTGGCGTTCGACCGTCCGCCGGACCATGTACTCGACCATCGGGCGAGCCGCCTTCGCCGCCTCCCGGACCTGGTCGGCCCCGTGCTTGGCGACGAACTCGGCCGGGTCCAGCCCGTCGGGCATGATCATCACGACGGCCTGGACCGGGTACTGCTCCTGGAACGCGAACGCCCGCTCGGCGGCGCGCGCGCCCGCCTCGTCGGAGTCGAACGCGAGCACCGAGCGCGTCGCGAACCGCGACATCAGCTTGAAGTGCCCCTCGCCGAGCGCCGTGCCGCACGTCGCGACCGCGCTGTCGATACCCGCTTGGGCCAACCCGATCACGTCGGTGTATCCCTCGACCACGAACACCTGTCCGGACCTCGCGACCGCCTGCCGCGCGCGGTGGAGGTTGTAGAGGATCTCGCCCTTCTTGTAGATCGGCGTCTCCGCGGTGTTCAGGTACTTCGCCTGCTCCCCCGCGCGAGCGTCGCTCGGCAGGATCCGCGCGCCGAACCCCAGGTATCGGCCCTGCAGGTCCTGGACCGGGAACGTGAGCCGTCCCCGGAACCGATCGCGGACCACACCGTCCTCGCCCTTCGTCGCGAGTCCCGCCTCGATGAGCACCTCGGGGCCGAGGTCCTTCGCCATCCGGCGCAGCAGGAAGTCCGGATAGCTGGGCGCGTAGCCGATCCCGAAGGCCTCGAGCGACTCCGCCGAGAGTCCTCGCTCCTCGACGTAGGCTCGTGCGTCCTCGGCCTCGCGTCCCTCGAGCAGCATCGTCGAGTAGAGCCTCGCGGCCTCCTCGTTCGCCTTGAACAGCGAGTTGCGACGCTGCGCCGCACGCCGCTCGGCGGCGGAGTCGCCCTCGTACCGGAGCGTCACGCCGGCCAGCTGCGCCAACCGCTCGACCGCCTCGATGTAGGACAGGCTCTCCAGCTCGCGGAGGAAGGAGATCGCATCGCCGCCCTTCTGGCATCCGAAGCAGTAGAAGACGCCCTTCGACGGCGACACGCTGAAGGACGCCGTCTTCTCCTGATGGAACGGACAGAGTCCCGACATCGAGTCGTGGCCCGTCTTCTTCAGCGCGAGGTACTGGGAGACGAGCGCGACGATGTCGGTCCGCTCTTTGACCGCTTCGATGTCTTCCTGCTTGATCCGGCTCATCTTCGCGCCATGCCTACCCCTGGTCGTGCAGCCACCCGCGGGGAAGGAACAGTCGCTCGTACGTCCGGAGGGCGTACCGGTCCGTCATGCCCGAGATGTAGTCGGCCACGCGGATCGGCAGGTCGCCCGGCGCCCGATGGTACTCCTCGGGCATGTCGTTCGGATGGTCGAGGAAGTGCTGGAACAGCTCCCGGATCAATCGGGTCGCCCGCGCGTGCTCGCCCTCCGTGTCCTCTCGAAGGTAGACCTGCTCGAACATGAAGTCGCGGAGACCGTCCAGCGCAGCGAACACCGGCTTCGTCAGCCGGACCTCGGGCTGGTCCTCGCTGGCGGCGACCAGGTCCGTGACGAGCGTGTTGACCCGCGCCGAATGGGTGGCGCCGAGCACCTTCATCGGGCCCGACGGGAGCTCGGCTTCACTCAGCACCCCCGCCCGGAGCGCGTCGTCGACGTCGTGGTTCAGGTAGGCGATACGGTCGGCGAACCGCACGATCTGCGCCTCCAGGGTGGAGGGCGGCGGCATCGACCATGGGTGGTTCACGATCCCGTCGCGCACCTCCCACGTGAGGTTCAGGCCCTCGCCTTCGTTCTCGAGGTGCTCGACGACCCGAAGCGACTGCTCCGAGTGGCGGAACGGCCGGCCGAGGAACGGCGTGAGCGCCTGCTCCCCGAGGTGTCCGAACGGCGTGTGCCCCAGGTCGTGTCCGAGGGCGATGGCCTCCGCGAGGTCCTCGTTGAGACGGAGTGCCCGTGCGGCGGTCCGCGCGATCTGCGACACGTCGAGGGTGTGCGTGAGCCGGACCCGATAGTGGTCGCCCTGCGGCGACAGGAACACCTGGGTCTTGTGCTTCAGCCGCCGGAACGCCTTCGCGTGCACGATCCGGTCCCGGTCCCGCTGGTAGACGGTCCGAAGGTGATCGTGAGGCTCTTCGCGGTCGCGGCCCTTGGTCGCGGACGCGAGCGAAGCACGCTCCGACAGGACCTGTCGCTCGATCTCCTCGGTTCGCTCTCGGGGGGTCGTCACGGCCTCATGGTAGCGGCGACGAGAGACAGACCCTCATCCGCCGAACACGCGGTAATAGAGGTATGCGAACGTTTCGCGGACGTACCCCTCGGCTCGCGTGTCCTGCGACGTTGCCGCGGATCGCCAGGTCGCCGACGCGTGCCCGTCGATCCCCAGGTCCCTGGCCATCCGCTCGACCCTCGCGTTGTGCCACGGATCCGACACGAGGAACGCCGAATCCATCCCGGCCTCCCGCATCACGGGCGCGGCCGCCCGCAGGGACTCGAAGGTCGTGTGGCCCTCGGGCACCGGGACGATCGCCTCCTCTGGGACGCCCTTCTCCACGAGGTAGTCCCGGCCGGCCTCAGCCTCGGTGAACCGGTCTCCCGGCTGCCCGGCGCCGAGGACGAGGACCCGGTCGGCCCGTCCCTGCTCGAAGAGGAGCGCGGCGTGATCGAGACGACCGGCGAGGACCGGCGAGGGCTCCCCGTCGTACTGGGCCGCGCCCAGGACCACGATCGCGTCGGCCCGGGCGATCTCGGAGGCGTCGTCATGGTGCGCAGCCGTCCATACGACGATCCCACACCCGGCCACGAAGCCCACGACGAGGAGGAGCACGAAGGCCAGGCTGGCCAGGACGGGGTGCCGACGGATCCACCGCACGCGGCCAGCCTATCTCCGACCTCCGATATGGCCTGCGACGCCGTCGAAGCCGCAGCCCCAGGCCGCCTACCCGCAACGCGACGGGTAACACTCGGCCGTCCAGTCCTTCCTCGCCACCGCGCGGAAGTCACCGTCCGAGCGGTACGGGAGATACCGGAGCTCGGTGCCCATCGTGTTGTTCCGCGCGTGGACGATGTAGTCGCTCCCGCTGGACCCCTCCTGATGGATGAGCGCGATGTGACCCCACGTGGAGTGACGCTCGACGAGGGCATCCATGAACGCGGTCGCCGCATAGGACTTCGAGATGACCCGGAACGGGTAGGACGACGCGGGGTCGTAGTACGCCCACGTGCTGTACGGGCCGTGGATGTTCTTCTCGTGCTCCCAGTAGCGGTACTCGACCTTCGAACCGGGATCCGAGGGCAGCGCCCACGTCTTGAACGTGAACCCCGAGCAGTCGGCGCCCTCGCCACCGCCGTCGGTCGCGGTGTTCGGCGTGTCGTCGTAGCCGTTCAGCTTGTAGCAGCCACCTCCGAACTCGTAGCCCTCACCGACCGCTCGCATCGCGTACGTGTCGGCCTGCGAACGCTTCCAGGTCTCGCGTGCCCACCCGCCGCCGTTGCAGTTCTCGGTCGCCCACGTCGCGAGCGCCCGTTGCGCCGGCACCAGCGCGGTCAGCAGCAGCCCGATGCACGCGAGTGCCTTGATCCCCTTCATCGTTCCCTTCATCTGGGCTTCACCTCGAATCGCTCGATCCGGATGCCGTTCGCATCCGCGTACGCGGCGAGCACCTCGTTCGGCGCGCGGAACCGAACCGCGGATGCCGTCGCGTCCATCTCGCGCGACGGCGGCGCGATCAGCTCCGCTCGGACGAGCAAGCCGTCCGCGGCGAACCGGAGCAGCGCGACCGCCTCACCGTCCTCGGACCAGAGTCCTCTCGCCGCGAGCGCACCTCCGTCGGGCAGCCCTCGCACGAAGTAGTCGACGCCGGGCTGCGCGCCGGCCGGGAGCCGAAGCACGGCGCCGGCTCGCGAGCCGTCCGGCCTCGCCCAGACGAACGCCACTCGGCCACCCGGTAGGTCCTGCGAGAGGGCCACCGCGCCGTCGCGCCCCGGAACCGCGGACGCGAGCGCGCGCGACTGCGCCTCGGCGGGGAGCGCCACGCCGGGCCGCGACCGCACCGGCGCCCACTGCGCCGGTCCGACCCACACGTGGGGGCCGCCGGGCGTGAGCGCGATCCGTTCGGCGACGCCGGCCTCGACGCGGTACCGCCCGATCACCCGTCCGTCGGCGCCGAGCTCGAACGCAGTCGCCCCGAGCCCGAGCGTGGTCACACCGAGCTCACCTCGTGCACCGACCGCGATGTCGACGGGCCTGCGGATCGGGAGCGGGACGGCGCGCCGGTAGTCGCCGCGCGGGGAGAGCACCAGCACGCGCCCGTGGACCCAGTCCGCGACGCGGATCGAGCCGTCGGCTCCCACGTCGAAGCTCGACGGACCGAGTGGTTGCTCGTCACCGACGCCACCGATACGACCGACCTGCGTCACTCCATCGCCGTACCCCATCCGAGCTACGACGCCATCGCTCGTTCGGAGCGACGTCCAGTCGATGGCACCCGGCCAGGTCACCTCGCGCAATCCTGCCGTTGTCACGATGCGGAACGGGGCGGCGGCGCCGCCTTCGGGGAACCGGACAGCGGCGGCCCCGTCGATCCCGAACTCGAGCCAGTAGGAGAGCCCGTCCTCCGCGACCAACCCGCCGGGCACGGCGAATCGGTAGCCGCTGCCGTCGGACTCGCCCGCGACGTCGGTCCACCCGTCCCCCGTCAGGACGTGGGCCACGGCGGACGCGACGTCGCACGCCTCCGTCCGGGGACAGAAGAGCCCCGCCGAGAGCTCCAGATCGACTCCCGGGTCCGCCAGCACGCGAGCTACGTGGAGCACCACCGGTCGAGCACCACTCGGCCCCTCCGACGAGGCCCCGGTGAGTGACGTCGCCCCCACGGCCGCGCCGATCGCGACGCCCGCCATCAGCCCGGCTACCACAAGGCGCCGTCGGCTGTTCCCTGCGCCCATGAGCCACCTCCTCCGTGCTCAGGGGGGAGGTCGGGACGGAGAGGTTATCCATTCCTCCTGGGGAATTCCGTGACGGATCTCACGCTCAGAGGAGTTGCTTCTAGGGCGAAAGATTGGGCGAAAGAGGGGTTCCCCCCCGGCCGCGGGGTGGTGTACCCTTCGTCGACCGATGCGCCTCGGTGCATCTAGGCCTCTCGATGTGGTGCGGCAGTGGCCTTAGGCCGCAAGACGCTTCCCCTGAGAGGGCTGTTGGTGGTACCAAGGCACATCTGAGAACTTGTTCGGATCTATCGGCGACGGAGGGAATGGATCGCCGAGGACCCTGGAAGGGGGATGGGTAGATGAGGAAGGTATCTCGCGTTTCGCGCCCTGCGCTGAAGCGCATCTCAAGTGGAGGGGTGGTCCTGGCGCTCGTAGCGCTGTTCGGACTGCCTACTGCCGCGTTCGCGGCACGGTCCGACATCGGCGCTCGCTGTCGGGAGCCGTTATCACGGTGAACACGACCTTGGATTCGATCAACCGGATCAACGTCAGCGACACGTCCGAGGTCGTGGAGATCTCCGACACGCGTCAGACCGAGGCGGCCGGCGCGGGATGCGCTGTCGTCGGTGGCGACGAGATCCACTGTCCCATCGACGGGGTCACGACCGTCGTCGTGAACCTCGGTAACCTCGACGACCAGCTGAGCGTCTTCGGGTCGAACCTCAACTTCACCGTCAACGGCGGCGACGGCGACGACATCGTCTCCTCCGGAGGCGGCAACGACATCCTCAACGGCGACGCGGGTGACGACGTGCTCCAGGGCCGCGCGGGTGCCGACGCCATCAACGGCGGCACCGGCCTCGAGGATGAGGGCGGCGACACGAACGGCGCAGACTACGCGGACTCCGACGCTCACACCGTGACGGTCGGGGCAGGCGCGAACGACGGCGACAACGACATCGACCCCTCTCCTGCAGTCGTGTCCGAGGGCGACAACGTCGGCGCCGACATGGAAGTCATCCGGACCGGTGGCGGCGTCGACAGTCCTGACCGGTGGAGCGAACCCCGTGACACTCATGGGTGGCGGCGGCGAATGACACGCTGACAGCCGGAGCCGGTGGATCCACGCTCCAGGGCGACGACGGCGGCGACTCGCTGAACGGTGGCGCCGGTGTGGACACCGTCAACTACAACAGTGAGACGTCGCCAGAACGTTACCGTGACCGTCAACGACGGCAACGCCAACGACGGCCCGGCCGGCGAGAACGACAACGTCGGGGCCGGTATCGAGAACGTCATCGGCGGCATCGGCGACGACACGCTCATCGGGAGCGGCGCCGCCGAGACTCTCAACGGCGCCGGTGGTTCGGACACGCTCGACGGTGGACTCGGCGCGGACATCCTCAACGGCTCGACGGGGACCGACACCGCGTTGTTCAACCGCGGCACCGCTGTGACCGTGACACTGAACGGCCTGGCGGACGACACCGACGGCGACAACGTCGGCGGCGTCGGCAACACGATCGAGAACGTCACCGGCGGCGGCGGCGGCGACGACATCACCGGCAACGCCCTGCCGAACAGGCTGGAAGGCGCCGGTGGTGCCGACACGCTGAACGGTGGCGACAACAACGACACCTTCGTCGGCGGTGCCGGCGGCGACACGTTCAACGGTGGAGCCGGAGCCGGCGACCACGTGCTCTACGACACCGCCGCAGCCGGCGTGACCGTGACGGTCGGCGCTGACGGTGCCAACGACGGCGAAGCTGGCGAGAACGACAACGTCACGGGCAGCGTCGAGCGGGTGACGGGGAGCAACTTCAACGACTCCATCACCGGATCAACGAGCAACAACACGCTGAACGGTATCGACGGCGTCGACACCATCCTCGGTGGAGCCGGCAACGACATCCTCAACGGTGGGAACGGCAACGACTCCCTCAACGGCGAGGACGGCGGCGACACGCTCAACGGTGGAAACGACAACGACCTCATGGTCGGCGGTCCCGGCTCCGACATCGTGACCTACGCGAGTCGGCCGTCCCGGGTGGACGTCACCCAGGACGGGGTCGCGAACGACGGCCAGGTCAACATCGGTGAGCTCGACAACGTCAACGCCAGCGTCGAGCGGGTCCTCGGAACGGACTTCAACGACAACCTCGAGGGCGACGCCGCCAAGGACGTCATCAACGGCCGCGGCGGGATCGACACCATCCTCGGCGGAGGTGGCGCAGACACCCTGACCGGTTCGACCGGAGACGACCACATCTTCGGTGGAAGCGGCAGCGACGTCCTCACCGGGAACGAAGGGGACGACGACCTTCACTCGCAGGGTGACGGCGCCAAGGACTCCCTGAACTGCGGAAGCGGAAGCGACACGTTCACCAAGGACGCGATCGACGCCGCAGCCGCGAACTGCTTCCCGTAACCCAGGGAGCAGGGCACAGCTACCCTGGAAAGGGGCGGGCGCGGAGGGCGCCCGCCCCTTTCCTCATCTCCGGCCTTGATACGGTCGGCCGGAGATGGCACCGCCTCGCAGCTTCCCGATCCGCTACTCGAGGTTCTCGCGCTTGTTCTTCGCTCCCCTGCGCCTCGGCGCTCGGCACGCGAAGGTCGAGGTCACGGACGACGACCTCCGCGTTCGCATGGGATGGGCGTTCCGAGCCACCATCCCTCGCCGCTCGATCCGGAGGGCCGCCCTCCACCGCGACGTGTGGTGGAGGATCGGCGTCCACTCGGACCTCCGGTTCAGGAGCTGGTTGGTGAACGGCTCGTCGGAGGGCATCGTCTTCCTCGACATCCTGCCTCCCGTGAGGGGCGGCTCCGGTCCGTTCCGGATCACGATCGAACGCGTCGGGCTCGGTCTCGAGGATCCCGAGGGCTTCCTCCGCGAGTTGCAGGGTGATCCGCACTCGGAACGTTCTTGAGGAACACCGCCGTAGCGAGCTTCTAGCCCTTCCGAGCCTCCAGCAGACGCCTGCCGGCGGTCCACGCCATCCAGGGCGACCGGAACGCGAACCGGTCCACGTCCGGCGTGCCCTCGTTGGACCATCGGAGAACCGTGAACACGAGCTGCGAGGGCTCGAACGTCTCGTGGATCGGCTCCGGCACGTGAGTGCCGCGCTCGTCGACGACGTCGACGTCCTGGATCGCGGTCCGCGGCAGCCTGCCGACCTCGTCCACCTCCTCATCCTCGCCCTGCTCCCTGATGAAGACGATGTCGTTCGGAAGCACGGCGGCCATCACCTGCATGGGTCGGAGCGGGGTCAACGGTTGCGGCTCCGCGGGCGGCGCCGTCTCGACGGGTTGTTGCGGTGCCGCCCAACCGGGGTCTGAGGGAAGCAACGGTCTTGGCGGCTCCTCTTCGAGTCGGGCCCTCCCGGGATCTGTCTCAGTGAGGACGGGATCGGGGACGATCCCACAGAAGAACGTCCGTTCAGCGCGGTTCGCCTCGAGCCAGCGTGTCCGTTCGAGCTTCGCCCCCTCGCTCTCCTCCCGACCCGCGCGGGACGCCAGCAGACGCGCGAGCTCCTGTCGGTCACGACTCAGCGGGCCGACCGCCGGGTCGTCGACCTCCGCCTCGAAGCGTTCGAACTCCCGGCGGATGATCGCCGCCGGGCTCCCGGGTCCAAGATCAAGGATCGACAATGCGTCGACCCAGTCGAACAGACCCACGGCTACTTCGAAGCGGACTCGGTCTCGCCCACCGCGGCTTGGCCGGCGGCCAGCCGAGCCGTCTCCACGCGGTACGGCGAGCAGCTCACGTAGTCGAGCCCGATCTCGTGGCAGAACACGACGCTCGCGGGATCGCCGCCGTGCTCACCGCAGATGCCCAGGTGCAGAGCCGAGTTGGCCGCGCGGCCCTCGTCGCTCGCGATCCGCATCAGCCGGCCCACGCCCTCGACGTCGATCGTGACGAACGGGTTGGCAGGCACCAGCTTGCGCTCCTCGTACATCCCCACGAACTTGCCGATGTCGTCGCGCGAGAAGCCGAACGCCGTCTGCGTCAGGTCGTTGGTCCCGAACGAGAAGAACTCGGCGGTCTCCGCGATCTCCGCGGCGGTAACCGCCGCGCGCGGGAGCTCGACCATCGTTCCCCACTCGAGGTGCGAGAGCTCGGTCTCGCCGAGCGACTCCTCGGCCACTGGCTCGAGCTCCTCACGCATCTGGCGCAGCTCGGGCGCGGTCGCGACGAGCGGGATCATGACCTCCACCTTCGGGTCGCCCCCCTCGCGTCGGACCTGTCCAGCGGCTTCGAAGATCGCGCGCACCTGCATCGCGTACAGGCCCGGCTTCACGATGCCCAGGCGCACGCCGCGCAGTCCGAGCATCGGGTTGGTCTCGTGCAGCTCGTTCACCTTCTGCAGCACGCGCTTCTGCTCCTCGACGTCCTCGCCGCGCGACTCGCCGAGTGCCACCTCCACCGCGAGATCGACCTGGTTGGGCAGGAACTCGTGCAACGGCGGGTCGAGCAGCCGGACGGTCACCGGCAGCCCGTCCATCGCCTTGAAGATGCCCACGAAGTCCTCGCGCTGCAGCGGCGCCAGCGCGTCGTAGGCCTTCGTCTCCTCCTCCTCGGTCTCCGCGAAGATCATCGTCCGCACCGCCTCGACACGCTCCTCGCCGAGGAACATGTGCTCCGTCCGGCACAGGCCGATCCCCTCGGCGCCGCGTTCGCGTGCGTTCCGCGCCTGATCGGGCGTATCGGCGTTCGCGCGCACCCGCAGCCGCCGCACGCGGTCGGCGTGTGCCATGAGCGACTCGAATGCCTTCCAGATCTTCTCCTCCCGCGCCTCCGCGTCGCCGGCACGGGCCTTCTCCAGCACCGACTCCTCGAGAGGCAGCTCACCGACGTACACGTTGCCGGTGAAGCCGTCGATCGTGATGACGTCGCCCTCCTTCGCGGTCGTGCCGTTGGCCGTGAAGGACCGATCGGCCGTCGAGAGCTTGATCGCGTCGGCGCCGCACACCGCCGGGATGCCCTCGCCGCGTGCGACGACGGCTGCGTGGGAGTTGGTCCCGCCGGCGCTCGTGAGGATCCCCTGCGCCGCGATCATGCCGTGGTAGTCGTCGGGCGTCGTCTCCCGACGGACGAGGATCACGCGCTCGCCCTGCTTCCCCAGCCGCTCCGCCTCGTCGGCCGTGAAGACCACCGTGCCGATCGCGGCGCCGGGCGAGGCGTTCAAACCCTTCGCGATCGGGGTCGCGCCCTCGGCTTTCACGCGCCTCTTGAACAGCTCCTCGAGCCGGTTCGCGTCCACCCGCAGCAGCGCGGTGTCGGCCTCGATCAGCTCCTCCGCGAGCATGTCGGAGGCCATCACCCACTCGGCGAACGCGGTCCGCTTGCCCACCCGCACCTGGAGGATCCAGAGCTTCCGCTTCTCGATCGTGAACTCGATGTCGCACATGTCCCGATAGTGCTTCTCGAGGGTGTCCATGTGCTGGCGCAGATCGCGGTAGGAAGTCGGGTCCAGCTTCTCGAGCTCCACGAGCGGCAGCGTGTTGCGGATGCCCGCGACGACGTCCTCGCCCTGCGCGTTCGATAGGTAGTCGCCGTACGGCACCTTCTCCCCGTTCGAGGGGTCGCGCGTGAACGCGACGCCCGTCCCGGAGTCCTCGCCGCGGTTGCCGAACACCATCGCCTGGACGTTCACCGCCGTGCCCAGGTCATCGGAGATCTTGTTCTGGCGCCGGTAGTCGATGGCCCGCTTGCCGTTCCACGACTGGAACACGGCCGCGATGGCCAGCCGGAGCTGCTCCTTCGGGTCCTGCGGGAACTCCTCGCCCGTGTGCGTGCGGTAGATGCCGCGGAACTCCTCGATCAGCGCGGTGAGGTCGTCGGCGTCGAGATCCGTGTCCTGCGTGCCGGGGCCCTTGCGCTCTTTCGCGCGGTCGAGGGCATCCTCGAACAGCTCGCCGGGCACGTCCATCACGATCTTGCCGAACATCTGGACGAATCGGCGGTACGCATCCCGGGCGAACCGCACGTCGCCCTCGGACTGCTTCGCGAGCCCTTCGACGGAGCGGTCGTTCAGCCCGAGGTTCAGGACCGTGTCCATCATCCCCGGCATCGAGAACTTCGCGCCCGAACGGACGCTGACCAGCAGCGGGTCGTCGGGATCGCCCAGCTGCCGACCCATCGCTTCCTCGAGGCGAACGAGGTGCTCCCCCGCTTCCTGGAGCATCTCCGGTGGCGCCCCGCCCCGCTTCAGGAACTCCAGGCATGCCTCGGTGGTGATCGTGAACCCCGGCGGGACCGGCAGCCCCATGTTGGTCATCTCGGCGAGGTTGGCGCCCTTGCCTCCGAGGAGGTCCTTCATGTCCTTGTTGCCTTCGGAGAAGTCGTAGACGTATTGGTCATGACCGAAGTCTACGGAATGCCTCTACGGAACAAGCCCTCGCCGGTGTACGCTCGGCTCCTCACCGCACTCACGGAGGATCTGATGGCGCACGCCAAGGACAAGGGCGCGAAGAACGTCAAGAAGAAGGCCGCGAAGGGCATCAAGGAGAAGCGGGCCGAGAAGAAGATGAAGCACGACGGGCGTCGCCAGACAGGGGCCGTCGAGACCATCGGCGAGCGGTAGGACCTAGAGCGACTGCAGCGCCGAGGCGAGGGCGCCCATCACGGCGTCGGAGGAACCGAAACCCGCGTGGACGCGCGTCCCGTCCGCTTCGAGCACCAGGGCGGGATCCGAACCCTTCGACACCCACCGGGCGAGCGCCTCGCTGAACTCTTTCGCGTCCTCGGGTGTGTCCCAGACCGTGCTGAGGATCACCGCGACGTCATCGCCGTCACTCCACGCGCGATAGGTCGCACCGCCCCAACCCGCGGCCGCGTCGGCCGCCGCAGGCTCATCGAGCCGGAGGTCCAGGAGCGTCCTCAGCCAGAGCTCCCCGACGACCATCACATCTTGATCCCGCCACCCTTCGCCGAACGTCGGCGCCAGATCGGGCACGTCCACCTGCTCGGCCACCTCGTCGGGGAACTTCGACGGGTGCATCACCTGCTCCGTCGTCGTCGGGAACTCGCGCAGCGCGCGGTCGACGGCCGCCGGTCCACCCTCGTCGGCCAACGTGTCAACGAACCGCTGTCCAGTCGAGTACGGATACGCCATGAGGTCGACGATGAACGGCGGGACCGGGCGCGCGGGGCCGTCGTCGGGCAGCGAGCCGCTCGTCGCCACCGGGAATCGGAAGAGCACCTGCGTCGCGAAGTGGTTGGCGCTCCCCTCCACCGCTCCGAGCGCGGCCTGGAACGGCTCGTCCTCGCACGCGACGACCAGGTCGTCCAACCGGTCGAGATCGAAGTGCTGATCGTCGATCGCGTGCGTGAGCTCGTGCGCGAGCACGAAATGCTCGAGGCGGTCGAGGTCGGCGTCCCCCGTATAGACGAGCTCCTCGCTCTGCGAGTCGTAGAAGCCGAGGACCTGTCCCTGCTGGTACGCGTCGATCGCCTCCAGGTAGCCGACATCCTTCGGGAGCACGCCGATCGTTTGCCACGCGTCGCTCCTGCGAGCGTAGAACCGCTCCGGGTAGTACGACTCGAGGTAGCGCCGCAGCCGGCGGTCGATCTCGGACGGCGTCACCGGCTCGACGTTCACAGGCCGCTCCCACGAGAGACCCCGTACCGCCTTCACCTGGTCCTCGACCTCGGCGATGGACGGTGGCGTGGGGATCTCGTTCACCGGACCGATCACGATGTCGGCGGGGATGCACAACCGGCGCATCGCCTGGAGCGCCGAGGTCGGGCCGGTCTTCACCTCGACGGCGGCACTCGGAGACACAGACGGCGAGGGCGACGTCTGCTCCTGGTCCGCCGGCGTGCACGCCACGGCCGTCCACATCGCCATGAGCACCACGGCGAGACGTCTCACCGGCGTCTCGTGAGGAACAGCGCGCCTACGGAGGAGACGATCGCGAACGCGGACAGCACCGCCGAGAAGACCAACAGGCCCGTCGACTCGAGGAACCCTGCCGCGGAGACCGCGAGCGTCACGATCGCCGAGAGCCACAGCGCGAACGCCACCGCGTACGCGATCACAGGCGTTCCGACAGGTAGGTCACGAGCCCGTCGATCGGGAGGCGGTCCTGCGTCATCGTGTCCCGCTCGCGGACGGTCACTTGCGCGTCCTCGAGCGAATCGAAGTCGACCGTGACACAGAACGGCGTCCCGATCTCGTCCTGGCGCCGGTAACGCCGGCCGATCGAGCCCGCGTCGTCGTAATCGCACATCCATTCGCCCTTCACCAGGTCGAAGACCCGCCGAGCCTCGGGGGTGAGCTTCTCGTTGCGCGACAGCGGGAGCACCGCGACCTTGGTCGGCGCGAGCCTCCGATCGAGGGCGAGGTAGGTGCGTTTCTCCGTGCCACCCTTGGCCGTCGGCGCCTCCTCCTCGCGGTAGGCGTCCAGCAGGAACGCGAGGACCGCCCGGTCCACGCCGGCGGCGGGCTCGATGACGTACGGGTGGTAATGCCGGTCGTTCTCCTGGTCGAAGTAGGTCAGGTCTTCCCCGGACGCCTCCTGGTGCGCCTTGAGGTCGAAGTCGGTTCGGTTCGCGATCCCCTCGAGCTCGCCCCAGTCCGTGAACGGGAACCGGTACTCGACGTCGACGGTGCGCTTGGAGTAGTGGGAGAGCTCGTCGGCGTCATGCTCGCGGATGCGCAGGTTCTCCCCGCGCAGCCCGAGGTCGGTCCACCAGCGCATCCGCTCCGCGATCCAGAACTCGTGCCACTCCTCGTCGGTGCCGGGCTCGACGAAGAACTCCATCTCCATCTGCTCGAACTCCCGCAGGCGGTAGATGAAGTTGCCGGGCGTGATCTCGTTGCGGAACACGCGACCGATCTGCGCGATCCCGAACGGGACCTTCCTGCGACTCACCTGTTGGATCGTCGCGAAGTCCACGAACATCCCCTGCGCGGTCTCCGGCCGCAGGTACACGGTGTTCTCGGCGTCGTCGATCGGTCCCATGTTCGTCTTGAACATGAGGTGGAAGTTGCGGGGCTGGGTGAACGCGGTCTGTCCGCAGTTCGGACAGACCGGCGGCTCGGGCAGGTGGTCGGCGCGGAACCGCTGGTGGCAGTTCAGGCACTCGACGAGCGGGTCGGTGAAGACCTCGAGGTGGCCCGAGGCCTCCCAGACCTTCGGCGACATGATCACGGCGGCCTCGAGCCCGACGACGTCGTCCCGCAGCTGCACGTCGAGCGCCACCACTGCTCGCGGATGTTGCGCTTGAGCTCCGTGCCGAGCGGTCCGTAGTCCCACGAGGAGCGGAGACCCCCGTAGATCTCCGAGGACTGGAACGCGATGCCTCGCCGTTTGGCGAGGGCGGTGACGGCTTCCATCAGTTCGGGCCGTGGCGGTTCAGGCCGTGGCTCATCAGGCATCGGCAGGTCGGCCATGGATCGACTCCTTCCCGGCCGCTGGCTGCGGCCGCCGGCGTGAGCCTCATGCTACCGGTCAACCGCGGGTCGGCCGGTTCCGATACCTGTTGCATGCCGATCGGCCACCTCTGCCGCTCCTGCGGCGCCGCCCTCCCGCCCGACCTCCGCTGGTGCGCCAGGTGCTTCGCCCCCACGACGCCGTTCGCGGCCCGACCTCAGATCCACGAACCCGGGACCTTCGTCGGAACACCGATGCCGGACCACAAGACCTCGCGATGGCGATCCGGCCCGACGACGATGGAACCACTGGGACGCATCAGCTGGACCCTCGGTCTCCTGCTGGTCTTCCCCTGGTGGGCGCTCGTACTGCCGATGAGGAGCATCTGGCGACGTGAGCGGATCGCGGACGACGCCCCGCCGACCGTGATCGAACGGTTCCGAGGACGCCATCCCTTCCTCGGGCGCGAGATCCGTTTGAGCCCGACCGTCCGGCTGGCCATCCTCGCGATGGTGGTGGTCGCCGTGGTAGTGGTCTTCCTCACCAAAGAAGACGTGGATCGCTATCTCTTCACGGCGCCGATCCTCGTCGTCGGACTGATGGTCGCGCTGGCGAGGTGGAACGACCTCTAGGTGCTATCCCCTGCCCTTCGGCGGACCGCCCAGGGACTCCTCCGGCACTTCGTGCGGCTGGAGACGCTCGCCACCGGGCTTCTTGCGAGCGGCGGTCCGCGCCAGGGCGGCACGCATCTCGCTCTGGTCGGCCGGATCCGTGTCGTGGGGCTGGCGATCGCTCTCCGTGAGCCGGATGAACGTCTCGAGGGCCGCGGCATGCGCCTCCGCTTCGTCGATCTCGGAGCGAGGTGGGACGGCAGGCTGGGGAGCGGGAGCCGCTCCGCCCTTGGGTGAAGACCCGGGCGCCTTGGAGCGCCTTCCGCCCTTCGCAGCAACGGGTGGTGCGGTCGCGGGAGCCTTCTCTGGGGCGATCGCAGGTGCGGGAGCCTTCTCTGGGGCGGTCGCAGGTGCGGGAGCCTTCTCTGGGGCGGTCGCAGGTGCGGACGCCGCTTGGCGTCGAGGGCTCTTCGATCTCGGTCGGGACGTCGCCGCCTTCGCTCCCTCATCGCGTCCTTCGGCATTCTCGCAACCGAGCACATCGCAGAGTGGGTGCCACTTGTGGGTGCCACCGTGCCCACTCTTCATCGTCGCACCCCGTTTCGAGGTCGCGTTGTCGACGGCGGGCGCAGCAGTGGACGCCGTCACACCTTGAAGCGCCTCCGGCTCCGGCCCCTGGCGAGTCTCCGGGCGTGTCTCCGAGACCTCCGTCGGTTCTGAGGTCTGCTGCTCAGGCTTCACCTTGGATCGCTTCAGCGTCCGCTTCGGCTTCTCCGCGACCGGCTTCTCAGGTGAAACCGTGGGAGTGGGCTTCTGGGCGCGCGAAGCGCGAGCGAGGGGACCGGCGGGCGCCGTGGCCCACGCGTCGAGCGACGCGCTCACGACGTCGGACTCCGGAACATGGACGACCGTCGGCTCGGTAGCGGGCGGAGCCGTGGCGGAAGGATCGGACGCGGCCGATGCGGCGGGGCGAGCGGCGTCGGCGGACTCGATCCGTGACAGCTTCTGTTGGATGTAGCTCTCGAGTCCTCGCCGTGCCTCCTCCGACTCGTCGAGCTTCTCCTGGAGCCGCGCGACCCGCTCCGAGGCGAGCCGATAGACCTCCTGCACCGCTGCCAACCGCTCGTCGTCGATGAGCGAGAACCCTCGGGGGATGGACGAAGCAGCGAAGGGTATGCCCGTGTTGATCCGTTCGATCGGATCTCGAAGCGAGATCGCGGTCATGACGAGCAACAGCAGGAGCACCCCACCCGCGAGGAGTTGATAGTAGAACCATGCCGTTCTGATGGGCCCGACGGTCCCCGCATCCGTCTGATCGATCTCAGCAACGGAAGCGGTCCCGAGGGGTACATAGGTTCGTAGCAGGGTGCGCTCGGGATCGTCGGCACCGCCCCCATCGGAGAGATCCGTCCGTGTCAGTGGTCCTTCCCGGGAGGCATCGTGGAGCACCGGATCGTTCAGCCCCTCGTCGGACCCGGAGTGGTCCGACGGATCGGTCGAGAACAGGAGCGTGCCGTCGATCGACCAGATCCGCACGCGAGACACTCGCTCGTCGTCGAGGATGGATCGGCGCACGACGGCCTCCAGGGACTCTGCCTGCTGGCCCGAGATCGGGGCGGCCAGCTCACGGCTGTCGAGCCGAGGGGAAAGCACCCCTTCGACGTATCCGACCGCTCGACCCTCCGCGACCGCGCTCTCCTGGTCGACGGCCCGGCCTCGATGGGAGACGCTGTAGGCCAGTCCGATCGCGGCGGCCAGCGCCAGGCCAGCCCAGATGTACTTGCTGGCCGAGTCCCTGGTGAATCGTTCGATCAAGCTCATCCGGCCCCCTCGCCGGTGCCGCGTTGTGACCAGAAGCGCTGGTCACGCACTCCGAGGCACGATACTCGGTGGGCCGCCGAGGTGAAACAGCCGAACGACGGGCCCGGGCTAAGCCCTCTGACGGATGACGGGGCCGGAAGGCCTAGCCGGAACTCCCTGAGGGGGCTCAGGGCTCGTCGCCAAGGCCCCCGTAGCGCCGGGAGCGCTTCTGGAAGTCGCGGATCGCCTCGAAGAGGTGCTCGCGATCGAAATCCGGCCAGAAGACAGGCGTGAACCAGAGCTCCGAGTAGGCGACCTCCCACAGGAGGAAGTTCGAGACCCGCTGCTCGCCGCTCGTGCGGATCATCAGGTCCGGCGGCGGCATGTCGGGCGTGTAGAGCCGTTCCGCGATCTTCTTCTCATCGATGCTCTCTGGGCGAAGCGTGCCGTCGCGGACCTCGCGGGCAAGCTCCTTCACCGCGTCCACGATCTCCGCGCGGCCCCCGTAATTGAACGCGATCGACAGGGTGGTCCCGGTGTTGGCGGCCGTGAGCTCCTCGGCCGTCCGGATCTCCTTCAGCACGGACCGGGGGACGCGCCAGTTGCGCCGGCCGATGAACCGGATCCGCACGTTCATCCGGTGCAGCTCGTCGCGCCGGCGGCGGAGCAAGCTGCGATTGAAGTTCATCAGGTAGCGCACCTCGTTGGGTGGTCGGCGCCAGTTCTCGGTCGAGAACGCGAACACCGTCAGCCACGGGAGACCGATCTGGACGGCCCCCTTGACCGTGTCCCACAGTGCCTCTTCCCCCGCGGCGTGACCCTCGGTGCGTGCCAGGCCGCGCTGCTCGGCCCAGCGTCCATTGCCGTCCATCACGATCCCGACGTGGGCCGGGATCCGGTCGAGATCGAGGTCGTGGAGGTAGCTGCTCACGTCGCCGTCCGCACGAGCATCGGGACCGACTTCATCCGGCGCTCCAGGTGGTACTCGGCGAACCCGAACAAGAGCCCGCGGGCCTCCTTGCGGGTACGGGCATCGGGGGCGAGCGTGGCACCCGCGTCGGCGAGGTCCGCGAGAGCGAGCGTGGCCATGTAGGCGAGCGCCGCGGCCGAGACGTGACCGGCGCCGGGCTCGGCGTCGGCGGCGCAGACGGCGCCGCCGAGCCCGGCCGAGAACAGCTGGACGTCGGTGCTGCCGCAGACGGCGCACGCCGAGAGGCTGGGGTGGAAGCCGGAGACCGACAGGAGCTTCAGCATGAAGGACTCGGCGACTGCCGCGGGATCGGCCGGCTTCGTCTCCAGCGCCCGGAGACCGGAGAGCAGGAGGAGGACGAGCCGGACGTTCCGCTCGTGCTCCTCGGCGACCCGGTCGACGGCCTCCAGCATCGTCTCGCCGGACGCGAACAGGGCGAGGTCGTCACGGATCGCTCGGTGCGGGGCGATGATCTCCGCCTGGGTGATCGTGTCAAGCGAGCCGCGGCCCCGGTAGAGCATCAGGTTCACGTGGGTGAACGGCTCCAGGCGCGCCCCGAACCGGCTGGTCGTCTTCCGGATGCCTTTGGCGACGCCCCGGACCTTGCCTGAGCCCTGGGTCATGATGGTGACGATCTTGTCGGCCTCGCCGAGCTTCATCGAACGAAGGACGACGCCCTGTTCCTTGTAGGGGGGCATCTCCGAATCGTAGCCCCGCGACCGGTCGCCCCACCCGAGAAGCCGTGTGACGTTTCCGTTGCGGACGAGGTTGGGGCCCTCTCAGGCCGCTACGGACGGCTGCTTCCCGGCGGTGAAGGATGGATCCGGAAACGTGGCACGGGCCGGACCCGAGGGTCCGGCCCGTGCGGGTCGCCGCCGGAGTCGATGGGCTAGCCCATCGACTCCATGTTCCTCGTGACGACCTCCATCGTCTCGTTCAGCTCCGCGGTCGGGCTGAACTCGACGATCTCGGTGTCCGGGAAGATCTCCGGCGTGTGCCCGGGCCCGACGTAGTAGGCCTCGCCGTCGGTGATCTCGATGTCCCCGTCGGCCGTGTGGTACACGAGCTTGCCCTTCAGGACGACGCCCCAGTGCGGGCTCTGACACTTGTCGTCCGGAAGCCCGACGAACAGCGGCGTCATGTCCGCGTGCTCGGTGTAGCGCTCGAACCCGATCGTGTAGCCCTCGGTCTCGCCGTAGTGGCCCTCGAAGCCGGGGCCCTCGACCGGCTCACCGGCCGTCTGCTTCGACACTTTGCCCATGACACTCCTCCTTCTGCCGTATGCCGCGGTCATCTTGACAGGTCCGTGCTACGCGCCTCCGCCCTCTCGCTCCTCGGCGAAGCGCGCGAGGTTCCGGACACCCCGCTTCGCGACGCCGCCGGAGGCCTTGAGCGCGAGTCCGCGCAGACCCGGGACCCTGAACAGTCCGAGCATCCCGACGAACCGGCTGATCCTGACGATGCGGATCGTGTAGGTGATCCGGGTCCCGGCTCCGTCCGATGAGAGTTCGTACCGATGGACGTTGGTCCAATCGACGGCTTCGCCCTTCTTCGTCGTGAGCCGCGCCTCGGTGACGAACTCGAGGACGCCTTCCCCGGCGCCGCCTCGGTGACGACCGAGCGGTCCGCGAACCCTCCCCATCGGATCCACTCCCGTCGTCTGGAACTCCGTACCGACCATCGCGGGGCCGGGTGGGGCCTCGACCGACATCAGCCGCGTGTTGGCCTTCTGCCGCTCCCCCGCCCAGATCGCGTGGCTCCGGAGATCCGCGAGGACCTCGTAGACCGATGCGGGCGAGGCCGACGACGTCTCCTCGACCCTGACGACCAGCTCCTGCTCGAGCGCGTTGGCCCGGCCGTTCCTCGTGTCCTGCTCCGCCATCTCCCTCTCCTTCCTGGATCGACGGCGCTCATCGTGCGCCGGCGGGGGTGCGGAAGGATCGGGAAGGTTCCCTATGTTTCGCCTCGATCGGCGCCGCCCGGAGCGCGGAGGTTCCGGAGGGCCCAGGCGGCCGCCTCGCCCCGTCCCTTCACCCCGAGTTTCGCCAGGATGCTGCTCACGTGGTGCCCGACGGTCTTCGTGCTCAGGAACAGGCGGGCCGCGATCTCCGCATTCGTGAGGCCCTCCGCGACGAGCTGGAGCACCTCCTGCTCCCGTCGAGTGAGGAGTCCGACGTCCTTGGGACCGGTGCGGCCTCGGACGCCGTGCCGGCGGAGCAGCTCGGCCGCGGCATCCGCATCCCTCGGCGCGCCCACCCGCTCGAACTCGGCGAGGGCGGTCCGCGCCTCCTCGATCGAGACCTCCGGCTCCCGGTCCTCGAGAGCACGGGCGAGCTCGAGCCGGGCCCGAGCGGCGTCGACCGGCATGCCCTCGCCCGAGAACCCCGTCAGGGCCTGCTCGAGGTGCTCGGTGGCGTCCGCGGCTCCCCGCGCGAGGGCGACCCGCCCGTTCGCCAGGTGCGCCGGCGGCGGCGATCCGACCGATCCCCGACCTCCGAGCCACCGTCTCCAGTCGGACGGCCGATCCGGCCGCGCCGTCGATGTCTCCCTGCGCGAGCTGCACGTCGACGAGCATCGAGAGGAACGGCGCCGCGAGGACGTTGTCGTCCCCGATCCGGTTGAGGCGTCGATGGACCGTGGCCGCGGAGAGCGCGGCCTGATCGCGGAGCAGCTGCAGGCGCGCGATCCCATGTGCCGCCTCGGGAAGATCCTCGTACCCCGTGAGGAGCTGCTCTGCCTCCTCTAGCCGGCCCTGGGTCAGCCGCAGCTCGGCGAGCTTCGCCGCCGGATGCACGCATCGTGATCGGTGTCCGGCTGCCTGCAAGACGCCCAGGCCCTCGGCGAGCAGGCCTTCGGCTTGATCCCACTCGCCCGAGGCGAGGAACATCTCCGCGCAGCAGGCGTAGCAGAAACCGAGCACCGAGACGTCGTTGTGGTTCCGGATCCACGAGTCCATCACCTGGCCCCACTGCTCGATCCGCTTCCAGTCCGACGACAGCTCGAACGCGGCGATCGCGACGCAGGTCACGTCGCCGATCACGTCCAGGCTGCCGACCTCGCCTCCCGTCGCCGCGGCCATCGACTCGTCGAGCTTGTCCGTTCCGGGGACGACGTCGCCGCCGGCCACCTCCGCGTAACCCAAGACGGGCGAGAGCAGCGGTCTCGAGATCGCGATCACCTGCGCGGATCGCGATCGCGTGCGCCTCCTCCGCATGCCCGCGCATCTCCGCCGGATCGGCCGTCCGTTCGGCGCGGGTGAGCGCGAGCCAGCCATGGTCGCCGCTCGGTGCGGTCTCCCGCAGCAGCCCCTCCGCCCGGGCGTACCACCCGTTGCTCGCGGCAGCGTTCCCATGGACGGCCTGGTACTCGCGCGACAACCACAGCGCCGTCCTGGCGGCCCGCGGCTTGTCGTCCTCGTCGCGGAATCCGGCGTACGCGCGCTCGAGGTGGAGCATCGCTCCGTCCAGATCTTGCAGCCACCAGAGCGCCCGGCCCAGGCCCTCCTCGGCGTCGGGCGAGGGATCCCGCTCGAGCGCGGCCTCGAAGGCCGCCCGGGCGCCATCCCAGTCGCCCGCCCTGAGGGTCCGTTCCCCTCGTTCGAGGAGTTCGTCTACGGCGACGTCCGCCATCGGCGCATGATGGCACCGGGCGGGAGATCAGGGAAGGGCTCAGGCGCCCATCGGGTGCCAGACCGTCTTGAACTCGACCAGCGCCGTGACCTCGTAGGGACTCTGCGCCTCGTCGTCGAACGGGTCGGCCTCCGGTGCGTAGTGCACGCGCTTGACGTTCTCCGCGGAGAGCTCCTCCACCTGCGTGCGGAGCTCGACCGGGACACCTGTGGCGTCGATCGCGTTCACATCCATGTGCCCGGCGAGCCACGGCACGAGCTCCCCCGTGAAGCCCGTGAGGATGTTGACGACGCCGCCGGGGACGTCGGAGGTCGCGAGGACCTCTCCGAGCGAGACCGCCGGCAGTGGGGACCGCTCGCTCGCCAGCACGACGACGGTGTTCCCGCTCACGATCGCGGGCGCCACGCGCGACACGAGTCCGAGGAGCGACTGGTCCTGTGGCGCGACGATCCCGACCACCCCGGTCGGCTCCGGGATCGTGAAGTTGAAGTACGGCCCCGCGACGGGGTTCGAGGCGCCCTGGATCTGGTGGATCTTGTCGGACCACCCCGCGTACCAGACCCAGCGGTCGATCGCGGCGCTCACGCCTTTGGCGGGATCCTTTGCGCCCGCATCCTTCAACTCCGACTCGAACTGGACCCGCCGGCCTTCCATCAGCTCGGCCACGCGGTAGAG
Organism: uncultured Actinomycetota bacterium; assembly: GCA_963839395.1. Classification (GTDB taxonomy): domain Bacteria; phylum Actinomycetota; class UBA4738; order UBA4738; family HRBIN12; genus JAJNBA01. Next base: position 426,812 of record CAWIUW010000015.1, on the reverse strand, counting down.
GATCTGACCCCGGTTGGATGCGGTCTTCGCGGCCCACCCCGGCTGGGCGGCGCGCGCCGCCCGCACGGCGTCGCGGAGGTCCTTGCGTGACGCGCGCGCCGCCCACGCCAGCAGCTCACCGTCGGTGCCGAGGACCTCGTAGGACCGCCCGGACTCGCTCCGCGGGAACTCCCCGCCGATGGAGAGCTTCGCCGTGCGTCGTACGGGGAGGCGCTTCTCGCTCATCGCGCCCCGTTCCGAGGAGTCGACTCGACGTAGGGCTCCAAGCCGTGCAGCCCGCCCTCGCGGCCGAAGCCCGATTCCTTGTAGCCGCCGAACGGCGAGGAGGGGTCGAACCGGTTGAACGTGTTCGCCCAGACGACGCCTGCCTCGAGACGCTGCGCCATCCAGAGGATCCGCGAGCCCTTCTCCGTCCACACGCCCGCGGACAGGCCGAAGGGGGTGTTGTTCGCCTTCTCGACGGCTTCCTCCGGCGTGCGGAACGTGAGGATCGACAGGACCGGTCCGAAGATCTCCTCGCGCGCGATCCTGTGCGACTGGCTGACGCCCGTGAACAGGGTCGGACGGAACCAGAATCCGCGCTCCGGCAGATCGCACGCCGGCTGGTACATCTCGGCGCCCTCCTCGACCCCCGCGGCCACCAGCTCCTCGATCTTCGAGAGTTGCGCCCGCGAGTTGATCGCGCCGATGTCGGTGTTCTTGTCGAGCGGGTCGCCGACCCGGAGCGTCTCCAGGCGTGCCTTCAGCTTCTCGAGGAGCGGTTCGAAGATCGGCTCCTGCACGAGCAGACGCGAGCCCGCGCAGCAGACGTGACCCTGGTTGAAGAAGATGCCGTTCACGACCCCCTCGACGGCTTGGTCGAGCGGCGCGTCCTCGAACACGATGTTGGCCGCCTTGCCCCCGAGCTCGAGCGTGAGCCGCTTGCCCGACCCGGCGATCGTCCGGCGGATCTGCTTGCCGACCTCGGTCGAGCCCGTGAACGCCACCTTGTCGACGTCGGCGGCCACGAGCGCGGCGCCGGTCTCCCCCGCCCCGGTGATCACGTTGACCGCGCCGGGCGGGAGCTCGGCCTGCTGGATCACCTCGGCGAGCAACAGGGCGGTGAGCGGCGTCGTCTCCGCGGGCTTCAGCACCGACGTGTTGCCGGTCGCGAGCGCGGGCGCGAGCTTCCATGCCGCCATCAGCATCGGGAAGTTCCACGGGATGACCTGTCCCGCCACGCCGATCGGCCTCGCGTCGCGACCCGGGAAGGCGTACTCGAGCTTGTCGGCCCACCCCGCGTAGTAGAAGAAGTGCGCGGCCGCGAGCGGCAGGTCGATGTCGCGGGACTCCTTGATCGGCTTGCCGCCGTTCATCGACTCGAGGACGGCGAACTCGCGCGCGCGCTCCTGGAGCGCGCGCGCGATCCGATACAGGTACTTCGCGCGCTCCTTGCCGGGCAGGTCGCGCCAGCGCGAGTCGAAGGCGTCGCGCGCCGCCGCGACCGCGAGCTCGACGTCTTCGGGCCCTGCTTCCGGCACCTCGGCGAGGACCTCCTCGGTCGACGGGTCGATCGTCGGCATGTACTCGCCGCTCTTCGGCTCGACGAACTCGCCACCGATGAACAGCCCGTAGCGGTCCTGGAGTCGGACGACGTCCTTGGACTCCGGCGCGTCCGCGTACTCCCACGCGGGGATCGCGGGTGTCTGCTCCGGGGTCGTGTCCAGCTCGGTCATCTGCCGCTCCTCACTCAGGAACGGTAGCCCACTTCCGACCGGATGATCAGACTTCGGCGATCTCACGGCGGGACGTCAGGTAGGCCCCGGCGACCACGAGCACGACCCCCGCGATCGCGACGGGTGCCACCTCGTCGTCGCGGAGCAGGACCCCGAGGAGGAGCGCCACGACCGGGATCAGGTAGCCCACGATCGATGCCCGGGTCGCTCCCACGCGGCCGACCAGCCTTCCCATCAGCACGAAGGCCACGCCCGTCCCGAAGACGCCGACCGCGGCAAGCGACCACATCGCCGGCCACGCGAATTGCGAGCCGGGGATCGAGGCGACCCCGAGCGGCGCCGTGAGGACGGCACCGATCGCGAGGATGCGGGCCATCACCGGCAACGACCCGTATCGCTGCTGGAGCGGCGTGGCCACATTGAACGCGATCCCGTAGCAGATCGTAGCGATGAGGATGAGGATCACGCCGAGGACCTGACTGGAGCCCTGACCGGCGACGGAGAAGGCGATCGCGGCGACGCCGAGGAAGCCGAGCGGGATCCCGATCAGCTGCCGCGAGCCGGGCGGCCGACGGAGCAGGATCGTCGCCACGACGGCGGTGAAGATGGGCGCCGCGCCGTTCAGCATGCCGGCGATCGCGGAGTTCACCGACCCCTGCGCCAACGGGAAGAGCGTGAACGGGATCGCCACCCACGTGATCGACAGGAGCAGCAGGCGAGCTCGGTCCGCTCGGTCGATCCGCGCCGCGCGCGCCCCGGGCACGAGCCAGAGCGCCGATGCTCCGAACAGCACGCGGAGCCAGGTGACCAGACCGGGACGGAACGCCTCGAGGCCGATCGCCATGAACAGGAACGACGAGCCCCAGATCGTGCCGACGACGAGGAACAGCATCCAGTCCACGCCCGCGAACGCGCCGCGGTGCGTTCCGTGCGTGGTGAGCAGGACCCGATCACTCATCGTCTGAACAACGAGCAACGTCAGTCGATCGTGAAATAGTCCGGGCCCGCGTAGCGGCCGGTCCGCTCCTTCTCGATCTGCATCAGCACGTCGTTCAGCAACGACGACGCGCCGATCCGGAACAGGTCCGGCGTCATCCACCCCGATCCGAGCGTCTCGTGCAGCAGGACGAGGTTCTGGATCGCCTGCTTCGCGGTCCGGACCCCGCCCGCCACCTTGATCCCCACCATGCGGCCGGTGTCCCGATGGAAGTCCCTCGCCGCCTCCATCATGCAGAGCGCCACCGGCAGCGTGGCGCTGACGGCGATCTTGCCCGTGGAGGTCTTGATGAAGTCCGCTCCCCCGGCCATCGCGAGCATGCTCGCCTGCCGGACACGGTCGTAGGAACCGAGCTCACCCGTCTCGAGGATCACCTTGAGGTGCGCGGAGCCGGCGGCATCGCGAGCAGCCACGATCTCCTCGAACGCCTGGGCGTATCGACCGCCCAGGAAGAGCGACCGGTTCAGCACCATGTCGATCTCGTCTGCGCCTGCCTCGGCGACGTCGCGGATCTCCTGCAGGCGCGCGTCCAGCGGCCCGAGCCCGCTCGGGAATCCGCCGGCGACGCTCGCCACCTTCACGCCCGTCCCCTCGAGCTGCTCGAGGGCGACCGGCACGAGCTGCGGATACAGGCAGACCGCCGCGACGGACGGGATCGAGGCGTTGAGCGGATCCGGACGCACTGCCTTGGCGCAGAGCGCGACGATCTTGCCGACCGTGTCGCTCCCCTCCAGGGTCGTGAGGTCCATCGACCGGATCGCGAGGTCGAGGGCCCAGAGCTTCGCGTCGCGCTTGATCGAGCGTTTCGCCAGCGACGCGGCGCGTTCCTCGAGGCCCACCGCGTCCACGGCGGTGGTTCGGACCGCCATGCGCACGGCCTCGCCGGGCGGGACCGGCAGGGGGCGGCTCGGCTCGATCTGCGCTGTCTGGGCCATGTCTCGATGGTAGACCACCCGGTGGTTGCGGCGCCCGACGGATAGGCTCACCGCTCCATGAAGATCGGACGCGCCGCCGCACTCGCCGCCCTCGTGCTCCTCCCCGCGTGCGGTGGCGACGGAGGGGACGCTCCGGAGGCCTGCACGGACCCCGTCGCGACCACGACGGTCGAGCTCGCGGACTTCGCGTTCCGGCCCGACTGTCTGTCCGCGGAAGCCGGCGCGACGATCACGCTCGAGAACACGGGCGACGCGCCGCATACCTTCACCGTGGTGGGAACCGATGTGGATGTCGACGTGGACGCGGGGGCATCGAGCGAGGCCAGCCTGACCGGTCTGGAGCCCGCTCGCTACGCCGTGACGTGCACGCTCCACCCGCAGATGGAGGCCACCCTCAACCGTCGCGTGAGCATCAGAACCCGAGCCGCTCCAGCGCCTTCGGATCCTTCTGCCACTCCTTCACGACCTTCACCCTGAGATCGAGGAAGACCTTGGTGCCGAGCACCAGCTCCATCTCCTCGCGGGCGCGTGAGCCGATCGTGCGCAGGGTCTGCCCGCCCTTGCCGATCACGATCCCCTTCTGCGAGTCACGCTCGACGATCAGGGAGGCGTAGATCTTGGTGAGACCTTCGCTCGTCTCGATCTCGTCGAGGGTCACGGTGATGGAGTGGGGCAGCTCCTGCCGGGTGACGTGGAGCGCCTTCTCCCGGATCATCTCCGCGAGCTTGATCTCGAACGGTTGGTCCGAAACCGTCTCCTCTGGGTACAACGCCGGTCCCTCGGGGAGCAGGGCGAGGACCATGTCCCGGAGCATCCCGATGCCCTTCCCGGCCTTCGCCGAGACCGGCACGATCTCGTCGTAGCCGCCGATCTCGGCGGCCGCGACCAGTTGTGGCACGAGGTCGCGCTGGCCGGTGACGTCGATCTTGTTCACCACGGCGAACTTCGGGGAACGGTGGGGCCGCACGCGGTGCTCGTAGACGAACGCGTCCCCGCGGCCGATGCCGGAGGCTGCATCGAGCACGTGGAGGATCACGTCGACCCCCTCGACGGCGTCGCCGACGACGTCGTTCAGCCGAGCGCCCAGCTCCGTGCGGGGCTTGTGGAAGCCGGGGGTATCGGTGAAGACGGCCTGCGCCTCCTCCGTCGTGAGCACCGCGTGGAGTCCCCGGCGCGTCGTCTGCGGTTTGTCCGAGACGATCGAGACCTTCTGCCCGACGAGCGCGTTGACGAGCGTCGACTTCCCGACGTTGGGACGACCGACCACGGCGACGATGCCCGAGCGGGTGATCACCGGAGGTCGTCCGGGCCGAAGGCGTGGGGCAGGAGCTCCCCGAGACGCCAACGAGCGCGAACCCCGTTCGCTCCCTCCGCCACCACGGGCGTGTCCGCGTCGCCGAACTCCCAGAGCACCTGGCGGCAACCGCCGCACGGCGGCGTCGGCGTGTCGGCGTCGGTCGCGACAGCCACCGCGAGGATCTTCCGGTGTCCCGACCCGATCATCGACGCCACGGCGTTCCGCTCCGCGCACACCGAGAGGGGATAACTCGCGTTCTCGATGTTCACGCCTCCGCGGATCATGCCGTCCTCGTTCAGAAGGGCGGCGCCGACCGCGAAACCGCTGTAGGGCGCGTACGCGCGCTGCCGGACCGCCCGCGCGGCCCGAACCATCTCGTCCAGCTTCGCGTCGCCGATCTCTCCGGGGCCCTCGATCTCATCCATCGCTCGTCCCCGGCCCCTCACCGTTCTGATCCGTCCGGGTGATCAGCACGGAGGCGATCCGACGTCCCTGGACCTTGTCGGCCTTGAGGTTCAGCCCGCGGAACGCGACCTCCTCACCCGTCTCGGGCATCCGTCCGAGCAGGTCGAGCATGAGGCCGGCCACCGTGTCCCACTCCCCGTCCGGCAGCTCGGTATGGAGCAGCTCGTTCACGTCGTCGATCGAGGCCTTCCCCGAGACGCGGTAGAGGCCGTCGCCGAGCTCCAGCACCTCCGGCTCCTCGCGGTCGTACTCGTCGGCGATCTCCCCGACCAGCTCCTCGAGGAGGTCCTCCAGGGACACGATGCCGGTCACCGAGCCGTGCTCGTCGTAGGCGAGGGCCTGGTGGAACTTCTCGCGCTGCATCTCCTTCAGGAGCTCGGCGACGCGCTTGGTCTCGGGGACGAAGTGCGCCGGCCGCATGATCTCCGGGAGCGGCATGTCCTGCATGCCCTGATGCAGGGCCTTCAGGACGTCCTTGGCGAACACGACACCTTTCACCTCGTCCAGCGATTCGTGGAAGACGGGGATCCGCGAGTACCCGTGCGAGAGCACCAGCTGCTGGACGTCGCGGAGCTTCTTGTCGTCTTCGATGGCAACGATGTCCGGGCGAGGCACCATGACCTCGCGCACGATCGTGTCGCCGAACTCGAAGATCGAATGGATCAGCTCCTTCTCGCCCTCGTCGATCGACCCCTCCTCGGACCCCACCTCGGCCATCGACCGGATCTCCTCCTCGGAGACGAACGGGCCTTGCTTCAGGCCCTTCCCCGGGAGCAGCACGTTCGCGAGGCCGATGAGGACGCGCGTCGGCAGGGCGAGCACGCGGCCGAGGAACCAGACGATCGGCGAGAGCGCCAGCGCGACGCGATCGGTGTGCAGGACGGCGAACGTCTTCGCCATCGCCTCGACGAACACGAAGTACAGGATCGTGAACAGGAACGACCCAAGCGTGACCCACGTGTCGCCGAACTGGCGCTCGGCGAGGAACGCGACCAGGATCGCCGAGCCGTTCTGCACGAACATCACCGTGAGGTACACGGCGTTCAGGTAGCGGGGCGGATCCGACTCGATCTTGACGAGCGTCTCCGCGTTCCGTCTGCCCTCTTCCTGGAGGGCGAGCGCGCGGACCCGGGACGTCCGGGTGAGCGACGCCTCGGCCGCGGCGAGCACGGAGCCGAAGAGGACGAGCGCGACGGCGAGCACCCACCACCACGTCACGGCGCGCGCACCCCGCTGTAGCGCTCCTGGCGCTCCCACATCCGGGTGCGCGCGCCGTCCTCCTCGTGGTCGTAGCCGAGCAGATGCAAGATCCCGTGGACGAGCAGCAGCCGGAGCTCCGAGCCCGGATCGCTCGGGTTGTTCCGCGCGGCCTCGGTCGGCGCGACGACGACGTCGCCGAGGAGGCGAACGCCGTCTTCGTCGACGTCGTCGAGCGGGAAGGACAGCACATCCGTGGGGCCGGGCTCGTCCATGAACCGCTCGTGGAGGCCGGCGATCTCGTCCTGGTCGACGAAAGACACCGAGAGCTCCGCGCGCTCGAGGCCTTCCCCCCGCAGCGTGTCCCGAGCGAGCGAGCGGAGCCCCTCCTCGTCGACCGCCTCGTCTTGCCTGTTGGAGATCAGGACCCTGGGTTGCTCGCCGTCATCCATCGTCGGCCATCCCGAGGCGCTGCTGGCCGTACCGGTCGTACGCCTCGACGATCTGCTGGACGATCTTGTGCCGGACGACGTCGCGCCCACCCAAGCGGCAGAACGTGATGCCGGAGATCCCCGACAGGATCTCCTCGATCACGAGGAGACCCGACCGCTGCCCGTTGGCGAGGTCGACCTGCGTGTCGTCCCCGTTCACGACGGCCTTCGATCCGAACCCGATCCTCGTGAGGAACATCTTCATCTGCTCGGGGGTCGTGTTCTGCGCTTCGTCCAGGATGATGAACGCATCGTTCAGCGTCCGTCCGCGCATGAACGCGAGCGGCGCGACCTCCACGGTCCCGCGCTCCATGAGTCGCGACAGGCTCTCTCCGCCGGTCATCTCGAACAGGGCGTCGTAGAGCGGACGCATGTACGGATCGATCTTCTCGTAGAGGGTTCCAGGCAGGAACCCGAGCCGCTCCCCCGCCTCGACGGCGGGTCGCGTGAGGATCAGCCTCGAGACCTGACGGTCGTGGAGAGCTCGCACCGCGGTCGCGACGGCGAGGTAGGTCTTCCCGGTCCCCGCCGGGCCGATCGCGAACGTCACGGTGGAGCTCCGCATCGCGTCGACGAACCGCTTCTGCCCGACCGTCTTGGGTGCCACCGACGTGCCTCGGGCCGTGAGGAGCGTGTCGCCGAGGACCTCGCTCGGCCTCATCGTGGCGGTCCCGTCGCCGCCTCCCGCTTCGTCGCCGCCGCCCTTGATCAGCTCGATCGTCTGCCCCACCGAGGAATCGGAGAGCTGGAGCCCCTTCTCCAGGAGGGCCAACAGCTCTTCGAACAGCCGCGCGAGCTGCTCGGCCTCCTGATCCGGGCCCGTGATGGTGATCTCGTTGCCCCGAACGAGGATGTCGGAGGAGAACGCGGCCTCGATCAGCTTCAGGAACGCGTCCTGCTGACCCAGGAGAGCCACCATCGACTGGTGACCGGGGACGAGGATCTTGACTTGTGTGGTGGCGGCTGCCACGTGTCGCGCTCTCGGGGGGTGACCCCGTTCCTCCCTAGTCGAGAACGGGACCCCTCGGGCCCCGTGGCGGCAATCCTATCGCTTTCCTTGGCCGCGTTACCCAGGCGGCCACGCCATGGGCCGGCCCCCGAGCAGATGGAAATGCAGGTGGAACACGCTCTGCCCCGCATCCGGCCCCACGTTCGTGACGAGACGCCATCCTGACTCCGCGATCCCCTCGGCGTGGGCGAGTTGTGTCGCCGCCTGCGCGACGTCGGCCAGCATGTCGCCGTGCCCCTCCTCGATCTCCGCGATCGACCGCACATGCTCCTTGGGGATGATCAGGATGTGCGTGGACGCCTGCGGGTTGGTGTCGCGGAACGCGACGAGCCGATCGGACTCCCGAACGATGTCGGCAGGGATCTCACGCGCCGCGATCCTGCAGAAGAGACACGAGCTGTCCGTCACGTCTCCGAGCCTACCGTCCCGATTCAGGAACGGAACTGCGGCCTTCGGAGCTCGCGCGGAGCGGCGCCGTTCGCGCCGCCGGCCTCGCCCCGGAGCTCGGCGAGCCGCTCGAGCAACCCGCGTTCCTCCTTCGAGATGTCGCGCGGCGTCACGACGTGGAGCGTCACGAAGAGGTCTCCGCGCCCGCGCCGCTGCAGATGCGGCACGCCTCGCCCCTTCAGCCGCAGGACGGAGCCCGACTCGGTGCCGGGATCGATCCGGATGCGCTCCGGCCCGTCGAGGGTTCGGATCTCGACCTCCCCGCCGAGCGTCGCCTGCGTGATCGTCACGTCGAGGACACCGTAGAGATCCTGTCCCTGCCGTTCGAACGCCTCCGAGGGCTCGACGTCCACGCCGACGATCAGGTCGCCGGGCGGACCACCGGCGACGCCCGCGTTGCCCTGCCCGGCTACCCGGAGGTCCATCCCCTCGAGCACGCCGGCGGGCACGTCGAACGCGACCGTGCCCGGCGCGCGCACACGACCTTCCCCCGCGCAGTCCTCGCATCGATCGGGGATCTCCTCGCCGGACCCGCCGCACGTCGGGCAGGCCGACGCCGTCATCACGGTCCCGAAGATGCTCCGGCGCACGCTCTGCACCTCGCCGGTGCCTCCGCACGACCGGCACGCGATGGGGGACGTCCCCGGCTCGGCGCCGATGCCGGCGCAGCGCGCGCAGGTCGCGAGGCGGTCGATCTCGAGCTCCTGCTGCACGCCGAAGACGGATCCCTCGAAGGAAAGGGGTACGTGCGTGCGGAGATCCTCCCCCCGCCGCGCCCTCGACCGAGGGCCGCGCGTTCGTCCGCCGAACCCTCCACCGAAGAACACGTCGAACAGGTCCTGGATGTCGGTGAACGGAGCTCCCTGCGGGCCGGCCGCGCCGAACTCGTCGTAGCGCCGCCGCTTCGCGGGATCGGAGAGGATCTCGTACGCGCCCGTGATCTCCTTGAACCGCTCGTGATCGCCGGGGTCGCCGTTCACGTCCGGGTGCAACGTGCGCGCGAGCTTGCGATAGGCCGCCTTGATCTCGATGGGCGACGCGTCGCGTGAGACCCCGAGGATCTCGTAGAGGTCTCGGACTGCCGCCATCCTTAAGCCTCGTGCTCCGTGGCGATCTCGCTCAGTCTCTTGGCCACGGCCCGAACGGACGCCATCGCGGACAGGTAGTCCATACGAGTCGGCCCCACCACCCCGATCGTCCCGACCGTGGCGTCGCCGGCCGTGAACGGCGCCGTGACGATCGAAGCATCCCACTCACCCGTGGTCGGATGTTCGGCCCCGATCGTGACCCACACGTCCTCCCGGTCGGCGGTGACGTCCTGGAGCACCTGGAGCATCTCCTGCTCGCGCTCCAGCGTCTCGAAGAGCCGACGGAGCGTCTGACGCCGCCAGGTCTGCGCCTCGTCCGTGAGGTTGGAAACGCCGCCGATGACCACGTGGGCGGCGCCCTCGCCCTGGGTGGCGGTCCGAAGCATCTCGGCGACGTGCAGGAGCAGATCGTGTTGGGACGTGGGCGCTTCGGCCGCGAGCTTCAACAGACGCGCCTGCGCGTCGAGGTAGGTCAGCCCCCGGAGCGACTGGATCCGCTCCTCCACCGTTCGGAGCATCTCGACGTCGGCCGCTTCGGGTCGATCGATCACCCGTTTGTCCACGCGCCCGTGCTGGCCGACGGCGAGGATCATGACCGTAGGGCCCATATCGATGAGCTCGAGGCGAACGATCGGCTCCTCGGCGGCTCCGGGCGGAACGGCGAGACCCGCGTACTGCGTGAGCCGGCTGAGCAGCTGCACCGAGCCTTTGAGGACCTCCTCCAGATCCATGATGGCCTCGGCGAAGTAGCCGGCGATCGCCCGACGATGGGTTTCCCGGAGACGGACCCCGTGGGGCAGCGTGTCCACGTAGTGGCGATAGGCCGTGTCGGTGGGGATGCGCCCCGCGCTCGTGTGAGGGTGGGTCAGGAATCCGAGCTCCTCGAGCGCGGCCATCTCGTTCCGGATCGTGGCGCTCGAGACGCCGAGGCCCGAGCTCTCGGCGATCGTCTCGGAGCCGACGGGCTCCCCCGAGCGGACGTACTCCTCGACGACCGCGTTCAGGACCGCGCCCTTTCGGGCACCGAGCTCGTGGCGCTGCTCCACCATGGCCCAATGCTACTGGCACTCTTGAGCGTCGAGTGCTAGCTCAACACCAATCCACGGCGTCGAGGGCGTCCAGGAGCTGCGTCGTCGCCGCCTGCGTGTCCCCACCGCCCTCGGCCACCTGCTCGTAGGTCTCGACCGCGGCGATCACGTCGTCGACCACGGCCGCGCGATCGTTCTCATCCAGCCGCCTGAGGGCGGCGGCGTCCTCGGTCAGCTCGTCGACGGCTCGGCCCAACGCGTCCACCCGCAGGAGCTGGACGTCGACGAGATCCCGGCAGACCTTGTTGGCGGGATCGGCGATCGGTGACGCCGACGAAGGGGTGGGGGTACGGGTCGGAGCGGCGTCGTCGGCTCCGAGCGCCTGCACGAGGAAGATCACGGTTCCGATCGCGACGATCGCGCCCACGATCAGCAGCGGCCATGGGAGCCCCACGTGAGAGGTCCCGCGGCGGTTCCTCCCGTGGGGGGTCCCGCAGTTGGGACAGGTCCAGGCCCGCGTGCCCGGCCGGGTATGGAACCGCTCGCCGCAGACGGTGCACCGCACGAAGCTCCACGTGCCGGCGCAGACGATGCACCGATACCCGTCCGCCTCCGCATCGATCTCCTGGCGCGTCTGGCACTGGGGACAGGTGACCTCGGCCATCGGTCGCTCATGCTACCCGTCGACGCGCACGCGACCGCGTGAGGAACAGCCGGGCCGCAGCGGCGAAGACCGCCACCGCTGCGATCCCCAGGAGCGTTGCGGCCACGGTCATCTGGGTCCGGTACCCGGGCGGCGGTGGGTCGCAGAGACTGCGCAGCGTGGTGTCCAGTTGTGCCTCGATCCCCGCCTCGGTGCCCGTGAGGTTCCTCAACTGGAACGGATCGTCCTGGAGGTCGTACAGCTCGCGCTCCCCCGTCTCGTAGGACACGAAGAGGTGCCGAGGCGTCCGGAGCGCGCAGTAGGTCGGGATCGGGTTGGTCCCCCGCATGTGCTCGATCAGCAGTGCGCGACGCCAGGTCTCGGGTCGGCCCTCGAGCAACGGGAGCAGACTCCTCCCGTCTGCGTCGGGGAGCTCCACGCCGGCCGCCGCCGCGATCGTCGGCGCCAGGTCGATGTTGGCGACGAGGTGGTCGTCGGTTCGCGCCTCGCCGACGATCGCGTCGGCCCGCACGATCAGCGGCACCCGGATCGCCTCCTCGTACGGGACCTCCTTCTTGAGCCATCGATGCTCCCCCCACAGGAGCCCGTTGTCGGAGGTGAAGATCACGAGCGCGTCGTCCAGCCGCCCGGTGTCCTCCAGAGCGTCCAGCAGTCGCCCGACCGCTCGATCAACCGCCTGGAGCGACCGGTACTGGTTGCGCCGCAGTATCTCCAGGTCTTCGGTCCGTCCGGCGCCGACGGGGTGGAGAGCCTGCACGTATGCGGGCTTGTCGGAGCGATCCGACTCGTCGAAGGACGGCGGCCTCCACTCGGGGAGGTCGTCGAACCCGGTCTCGTCGATGGGGGCGGGGACGGCAGGGGCATGCGGCGCCGCGGGAGCGAACACGGCCAACACAGGACCCTCCGTGCCGCGGATGAACCCCTCGGCGTGGGCCGCCAAGACGTCGGTCGAGTAGTCGTCGGGCTCATGGTCACGGTGATGCACGATGCCGTCGACCGTGAGGCCGTAGTCGAAGAACTGTGAATGCACGAACGCGACCCATCGATCCCAACCCGGCGGGACGTAGCCGGTGAGGGCGTCGTGCTGATAGGAGTCGAGGTACTTCCCGAAGAGCCCCGTCCGATAGCCGGCGTCATGGAGCTCGGTCGCGATCGTCGTCGAGTCGTCGAAGGCGCGGAAGCCGCCGTAGGGACCGCCCTGGCGGTACACCCCCGTCGTGTGCGGGTACCCGCCGGTCAAGATCGATGCCCTGCTGGGACAACAGAGCGAGCTCGTGGTGAACGATTCCGTGAACTCGATCCCCCGCTGCACGAGTGACCGCTGCACCTCGGGCATCGCCCACAGGGTGTCCCAACGTTGGTCGTCAGTGACGATCAACAGGATCGACGGTCGATCGGTCGGATCGTCCTGAGCCTTCGCTGCTGGACCCAGGGACACGAACAACGCGAAGGCGGCAAGGAACGAGAAGACGAAGCGAGACTGCATCGCGCGCGAGCGTACCGCCCCGGTTCGCGGCGAGGAAACAGAATGGCCGTGACAACCGATCCCGGCTCCAACGCGTCCTACGATCGGTGACGTCCGAAGTTCCCGAGAAGGGAAGCGCGACTGGACGAAGCAGAGATCCGCGGGTTCCTCGCGCGCGACTACCCGCGCCTGGTGAACGCCGTGGCACTTGCGTCCGGAAGCTACCCCGCAGCGGAGGACGCCGTGCAGGAGGCGCTGGTTCGAGCATGGATGCGATCGGAACGAGGCGAGCGACTGGAATCGCTGCCCGCGTGGGTGGCGGCTGTCGCGTTGAACCTGACGCGGAGTGGGTGGCGGCGCGCGATGGCCGAGCGGCGGGCTCGGGGGCGGTTCCCGTCGGCGGCGAGATCAGCGGAGGTGCCGAGCGAAGAGCACGTCGATGTGGCGAGGGCGCTCGAAGCACTCCCCCGTCGGCAGCGAGAGGTGGCCGTGCTCAGGTACTTGCTCGAGATGAGCACCGCCGAGGTCGCTGCCGCGCTGGGGATCACGGAAGGGACCGTGAAGAGCTCGCTCGCGCGAGCGAGGGCGCATCTCGTGGAGGCGCTCGCCGTGCATGACACCGAGGTGAGGGACGATGTCGAAGGTCGATGACGAGCTGACGCGTCGGCTCCGCAGAGCCGAACGCCCGGTGGACGGCGACGCCGTGTTCGAAGGGTTGGCGCGCCGGCGCTCGCACCGCGAACGCGTTCGTCGTGTGCAAGGAGGGTTGCTGGCGTTCGCGGTGCTCGCGGGGACCGCCGTCGGGTTCGTGGCTCTTCGCGATGCCTTCGAGACGGATGACCGCGGCCCGGCGCTCGATCCCACTCCCTCACCGACATCAGAGGTCGAGGGGCTGGACATCGGGCTCGGCTTCGGCCTCTGCCACGTCGAGCGGCTCGACGGCATCGATTGGTACGGCGATGGAACGTCCGGATCAGCATGGACCGGGGCTCGGGTACGGGAGGACGGTCGCTGTCCGCAGCAAGGGTCGGGCGAGTACGTCGTCGCCGCGGACCTCGACGGTGATGGCGCCGCGGAGCCGGGCGGGATGGGCTTCCTCCAGTCATGCCTCTTCTGCCGGCCGTACGCGACGACGGACCTCGACGCCAACGGCGTGCTCGAGCTGGTCGTCCTCGAGGAGGCCTCGAGCACCGTGTCGTACTCCTTCTACGCGGTGTCCGTTCCGACTTCAGAACGGTCGCCCGGGATCTACAACCTTTTCGTCGCGCCGCCAGGTCACCCCGGAGCTCGCGTCCGGCCCGGAGAGCCCCTGCGTATCGATTCGGGGGGCGACGAGGGTTACTCGAGCCAGATCCGGTGCTGGCACGGCCCTGAAGGACGAGAACTGGGGTGGGCATGGAGTCTCGAGCCCGTCGATACCGGAGGACGCAAGGAGGTGCACGTGTTGAGGATCCAGCTGCACGCAGATGGGCTCTTCCACGTGGTCGGTGCCGAGGAATACTCCGTTCCGGGGGGCGAGTCGTCGGGCCTCGAGCCGCCGCCTGGTCCTACGTGCGGAGTCGATTGGAATTCCCTAACTAGCTAGTCAGACCGAGGACGAGCTCGTTGAGCAAGAGCATCCCGCGCTCGGTCGGGACCAGGTTGCCGTCGTCATCGAAGAGGAGGCCGCTCTGCAGATACGGCTCCGCCCGGCCGTCCTCGACCCAGCTGGCGGGGATGCCCTGCAGGATCCGCAGCCGGAGGAACACCTCCTCGAGGTAGGCGTCGGCGGGTTCGAGCTCCTCGGACCCGCCGACGGGAAGCTCGCCACGTTCCACCGTCGACAGGTACTCCTCTGGCGGCCGCACGTTCCACCATCGCCGCCCGTCGCGATACCCGTGGGCGCCTGCGCCGAGCCCGACGTACGGCCGGCGCTCCCAGTACCCGAGGTTGTGCCGGCACTCGTATCCCGGCTTCGCCCAGTTGGAGATCTCGTAGTGGCCGTAGCCCGCGTCGCCGAGCAGCCCGCACGCCAACTCGAACATCTCGGCCTGGAGGTCGGGGTCGGGTGCCGGTGTGTCGCCTCGCGACACCTGGCGGCCGAGCGCCGTCGCAGGCTCGATCGTGAGCGCGTATGCGCTCACGTGCTCCGGCGCCAGCGCGATCGCTTCCCGAAGCGTTCGCTCCCACGACTCCACGGTCTCCCCAGCCGCCCCGTAGATCAGGTCGAGGTTCACGTTGTCGTACCCGGCGACGCGGGCCGCTCGGAACGCCGCCACCACCGACTCCGGCTGATGCACGCGCTCCAGCGCCGCCAACACCGAGCGGTCGAACGACTGGGCGCCCATCGACAGTCGTGAGTAGCCCGCCTCCCGGAGCCCGACGAGCTTCTGCTCGTCCACCGTGTCGGGGTTCGCCTCGATCGTGACCTCCGCGTCCGCCGTCACGGTGTACGCGGATCGCAATCGCGCCAGCAGCGCCTTCAGGTCCGCCACCTCGAGCGTGGTCGGCGTGCCTCCGCCCAGGAACACGCTCACGACCTCGACGCCCTCCCACGAAGCTGCGGCGAGCTCGGTCTCCCGCAGCAGGGCCGCGACGTATCGAGACGCCAGATGATCGAGACCGGCGTAGGCGTTGAAGTCGCAGTAGCCGCAGCGCGTCAGACAGAACGGCACGTGGACGTAGATCCCGGCGGCCTCCACCAACCCGCTCACTTCTTCTTCGCCCCCTCGTCCGCGCGCAGCGCCGCGATGAACGCTTCCTGCGGCACGTCGACACGACCCACTTTCCGAAGCCGCGCCTTCCCCTTCTTCTGCTCTTCCAGCAGCTTCCGCTTGCGCGTGATGTCTCCGCCGTAGCACTTCGCGAGCACGTCCTTGCGCTTCGCCTTGACGGTCTCGCGCGCGATGATCTTGGAGCCGATCGCCGCCTGGATCGCGACGTCGAACATCTGCCTCGGTATCAGCTCGCGGAGCCGCTCGGTCATCTTCTTCCCATAGGTGTATGCCTTCGACCGGTGCACGATCGTGCTGAAGGCGTCGACGGGCTCGCCGTGCAAGAGCACGTCGACACGGACGACGTCGGACTCCTGATAGCCCCAGGGCTCGTAGTCGAGGGACGCGTACCCGCGTGTGCTCGACTTCAGCTGGTCGAAGAAGTCGAAGACGATCTCGGCGAGCGGCAACATGTAGTGCACTTCGGCTCGCTCGGGGGTGAGGAAGCTCGTGTTGACGAGCTCACCTCGCCGCGACTGGCAGAGATCGAGCACCGCCCCCAGGTACTCCTTCGGCGTGATGACGGTGGCGAACACGACCGGTTCCTCGACGCGGTCATACGTCCCGGGAACGGGCATCTCCGCGGGGTTGTGCACGACGGTCGTCTCCTCGCCTCGGATCACGTGGAACTCCACGTTGGGCGCCGTGGCGATCAGCTCGAGGTCGAACTCCCGCTCGAGCCGCTCTTTCACGATGTCCATGTGCAGCAGGCCGAGGAACCCAGCTCGGAAGCCGAAACCGAGCGCCTGCGAGACCTCGGGCTCGTAGCTGAGCGCCGAGTCGGAGAGCTTCAGGCGATCGAGCGCCTCACGGAGCTCGGAGTAATCGCCCCCCTCGTTCGGGAAGAGTCCCGACCACACCATCGGTTTCGGCTCCCGGTAGCCGGGGAGCGCTTCGGTCGCGGCTTCCTTGCCGGCCATCGTGATCGTGTCGCCGACCTTGGCCAGATGGACGTCCTTGAGACCGGTGACGAGATAGCCGACTTCGCCCGGGCCCAGCGCGTCGACCGGAAGAGGCTCGGGCGCCATCACGCCGGCCTCCTCGGCCTCGGACTCGGCGCCGGTCGCCATGAGGCGGATCTTCGAGCCGCTCGGCAGCTCTCCGTCCTTCACACGGACGTAGGTGATGACTCCCCGGTAGGGATCGAACATCGAATCGAAGACGAGCGCTCGGAGCCGTGCACTCGGATCGCCGACGGGGGCGGGCACCTGCTCGATCACGGCCTTCAGAAGCTGCTCGACGCCCTCGCCGGTCTTCGCGGAGATCCGCAGGATGTCGTCGGGGTCGACATCGAGGAGGTCCGCTAGCTCCTTCGCCCGGAGATCCGGCTCCGCCGCCGGCAGGTCGATCTTGTTCAGCGCCGGCACGATCGTGAGGCCGGCGTCTCGCGCGAGGTGGAAGTTCGCGAGGGTCTGCGCCTCGAGACCCTGTGCGGCGTCCACCAGGAGTACGGCGCCCTCGCACGCTTCGAGCGAGCGCGACACCTCGTAGGTGAAATCGACGTGGCCCGGCGTATCGATCAGGTTCAGCTCGTACCCGTCGTGGGCGAGCCGAACGGCCTGGGCCTTGATCGTGATCCCGCGTTCCCGTTCGAGATCCATACGGTCCAGGTACTGCGCTCGCATGTCGCGGTCCGCGACGGCATGGGTGAGCTCCAGCAGCCGGTCGGCCAGCGTCGACTTGCCGTGGTCGATGTGCGCCACGATGCAGAAGTTCCGGATGTGGGAGGTATCCACGAGGCCTCCATGCTACGGGTGCGTGGGTGCCGGGATCGCGCGTGACCGCGCTGGGGCGCGTGTGCGATCAGAGATCCCATAGCGGAAGATTCCATCCTTGGAGCTCTGTTGCGCTCGCTCGGGGTTCGAGAAGGTGACGGTGGTGTTCGAGCAGCCACCGGCGACGTGAACGGCGCACGGCTGCGCGAACTCGGCTTCGAACTCGGCGCTCGCGCCGAGGGCGGTGTATCCGACGACGGTGCGTGGTTCGCGACGGCGCCGGACGGCGCGCCGGTGGTGCTCAAGTGGTTCCCGGACGAGACCGTCGCCGAGCGCTATGCGGTCCTGCTCCCCGGCCTCGACGAGCTCCGATCACGCGGCGTCCCGGTACCGGAGTACCCGCACGTCCTCGCCTTGGACGGCTGGACGCTGTCGGCGCAGCAGGTCTTGCCGGGTGTGGCGTTCCGCAACGCGACGCCGGCGATGCTGGAGCAGGTCGTCCAGTTCGTCGCCGCCAAGGCCGGGATCGCGTGTCCGCTGCCGCCTCCGGACCTACGCCCGTGGGGTGCGTCCGTCGTGCACACGCTCACCGTCGGCGTGGACGGGTGGGCGATGCACGAGCCGCTGCGCACCGGCGGTCGACGCAGCGCGGCGGTGCTCGACCGGATCAAGGCCATCGGCGCCGACGCCGACCCGGCGTGGTTCCCGACCGACGGGCTCGTGCACCTGGACCTGCACACCGACAACGTCCTCTTCGGCGACGACGGCACCCTCACCGGGATCATCGATTGGGAGGGCGCGTGCGGCGGCGATCACCGCTTCGATCTCGTCAGGTACGCGTTCGACCTCGACGGGCACGATCAACCGGTCTGGGACGTTGTCGAGGCCACCGGCATCGAGCGGCGCGTGCTTCGAGCGTACGTCGCCCACCACGCGCTCGCGTGCACGTCCTGGCAGATCGACCACCACACCGATGACGTGCCCCGCCAGCTCGACCGCGCCGAGCGCGTGCTCGATCGGTACGAGGCCTAGGAGACGGCGGCCGTGGCCGAACGCGCCGGAGCGCGAGTGGCGACGACAACTGAGACCGTGCGGGCTGCTGGAATGGCCTCGGACCGAGACACCACCCTCGAACAGGCTCGCGGGAACCCGCTGGTAGACTGCCCCGCTCATGGCGAACATCAAGTCACAGATCAAGCGGAACAAGCAGAACGAGAAGCGCGGCGAGCGCAACAAGACCGTCCGTACGGCTCTGAAAACCTCCACCAAGAAGGTGCGGATGGCGATCACGTCGGGCGATGCCGAGGCTGCGACAACGCAGCAGCGTGAGGCCTCGCGCGCGCTGGACAAGGCGGTCGCGAAGGGCATCCTGCACAAGCGGACCGCCGCCCGGCGCAAGAGCCGGTTGACCAAGGCGGCGAGCTCGGTCGGCTCGTCCGAGTAGCGCCGGCATCCCCCTTCGCCCGTCCCTACACTCGTCCCGCATGCTTGCTGAACCTTCCGACCGTTCGATGGAGTCGTACTACGAGCGCCGTTCTGCCGAGTACGACGACTGGTACCTCGGCGCCGGGCTGTTCGCGGTGCGCGACCGACCAGGATGGGACGAGGAGCTCCGTGAGCTCGAACAGGTGATCTCCTCGCTGGCCCCGGGTGCAACCCTCGATGTCGCGTGCGGGACGGGGTTCGTCTCGCGACACCTCCCCGGCCGCGTCGTCGCGACGGACGCGAGCGCCGCGATGCTGGCCGAGTCGCGGACGCGGCACGCCCATCCGCTCGTGCGCGCCGACGCGTTCGCGCTCCCCTTCCGGGACGACAGCTTCGACCGCGTGTTCACGGGCCACTTCTACGGCCACCTGTATCCCGACCAGCGGGCGCGGTTCCTGGCGGAGGCGCGGCGGCTCGGACCGGAGCTCGTGGTCCTGGATGCGGCACTCCACGAAGCAGTCGAGCCCGAGCAGATCCAGGAGCGGATCCTGAACGACGGCTCTTCGCATCGCGTCTTCAAGCGCTACTTCACAGCCCACCAGCTCGCGGAGGAGCTCGGTGACGGGAGGGTGGTCTTCGGCGGCCGCTGGTTCGTGCTCGTGTCGTCGCGCCGCTAGCCGGCGATCGCGGTCACGAGCGTCGGCATCACCACGTCGCCCGTCGCGCCCGATTTCAGCGCACGATCGGCTTCGGTCACGCGGTCGTGCAACGCCACGAGTTGCTCCATCGAGAAGTTCCTCGCCTGCTGCTGGTAGCGGCGCGCCTGCCAGTCGAAGCGCAGCCCGGCCTCCCTCGCGACCTGCGCCGGTGGCATCCGATCCGGGAGCGATCGCACCTTGAGGAGGTCGCGCAGACGAGAGGCGATCCCGCCGAGGACCATGATCGCCTCGTCGCCGCCCTCCTCGATCGAGCGGAGCGAGCGGATCGCGCCGGGGAGGTCTTTGCCGAACGCCCGATCGCACAGGTCCCACGTCTTCTGCTCGCCGAGCCCGCGGAACTGCCGTGCGATCTCGCCTGGACCGACCCGCTGCCCGGCGAACACGTCGTGGAGCTGCTCGAGCGCCGCGACCAGCTGACCGGGCTCGGGCCCGAGCGTCTCGACGAGAGCTCGCGCGCCCGGGATCGTGAGATCGAGCTCGCTCCCTTTGGCCCGAGCCACGAGCCACGGCTCTAGCTCCTTGCGCGCGATGTCGACCTTGCGCACCTGCCCGACCGGCTCAACGAGCTTCTGGAGTCCCATCGGGGAGCTTCCCGCGCTCGGCGATCACGCAGGCGAGGACCAGGGTGGCGTCGGGATCCGGGGCCTCGAGGTACCGGGCGATCTCCTCGATCGTGTCCTTCCGGAGCGACCGAGCGTCGTTGACCAAGAGGGCGCGCGGCTCGCCGAACAGCGATGGCGTCGCCAGCCCTTGGAGCTCACCGCCCTCCCAGGCAGCGGCATCCACCTCGGTGGCCTTGGTCTCACCGAGGAGCGCGAGGGCGGCCTCGCGGACGAGATACGCGTCCTCTCCCCAGAGGAGCGTCACGGGAGGGGGCGGTTTCGCCGTCATCGTTCGGACTCTACCGTCGGCATCCGACCCACGAAGGTGACGGTGATCATCCCATCGAGGTCCGTGCGCCATAGCCGCGCGCCGGTGGCAGAGATCGCGTCCATGATCTCGGCGTTCGGATGCCCGTAGTCGTTGTCGACGCCCACGCTCACGACGGCGACCTCGGCGTGGACGGCGTCGAACAGTTCCGGAACGGACGTGCCACCGCCGTGGTGCGGCACCTTCAGGACGTCCACGTCGGGGAGCGTGCCTTCCTCGAGCAGCCACTCCTGCACGGGGATCTCGGCGTCGCCCGTCAGGAGCACGGTGTCCTCGTGGAGCGACAGCAGGATCACGAGCGAGTCGTTGTTCGCGTCGGACTCGGTCCCTGTCCAACATCGATCTGGGGAGAGCACTTCGAGCCGGAGGTCTCCGACGCGGAACACGTCGCCGGTCCGCGGATGCACCTCGGGAACGTCCTCGTCGCGGATCGCGCGGTCCAAGGCCACCTGGGCGGGTGAGTCGTCAGAGCAACCCGGCTGTAGGAGCACCCCGACCGGGACGCGCGACAGCACCGTCGGGAGCCCGGCCACGTGGTCCGCGTGCGGATGCGTGGCCACGATCATGTCGAGCCGTTTCACACCGAGGGCCGCGAGCTGGGTAGCGACCGCCCGCTCGTCCGGCCCGCCGTCCACCAGGATCGAGGCGCCGGCCGGGCTCGTGACGAGGATCGCATCGCCCTGTCCGACGTCGAGGACCTGGATCGTGAGCCCGGTCGGCGGCCCGCTCCCGAGGGCCGACGCCCAGATGAACGCGGGCAGGCACGCGAGGCTCATCACGGTCGCGACCCGGGGTGGGCGCCACCCCGTCCGTATCCAGACGGTGATCGCGACGACCACGGCCGTGCCCCCGATCAGGACGACCGCTCCTCCGTCGGCGGTCAGGTAGCCGACCGGGGCCTTGCCGAGGTGGTCGGCGACGAACTCGAGGATGCGCATCGGCACGAGCGCGACGGTGGCGAGTGCCGAGCCCAGCGGCGCCCAGAGGAGGCCGGCGCCGGCCGCGACCGCGCCGAAGAGCAGCGACGGCGACACGAGCGGGAATGCAGCCAGGTTCGCCGGGAGCGTCACGAGCGGGACCTCGCTGAAGTAGAACAGGAGCACGGGCGTCACCCCGAGCTGAGCGGAGAGCGTCGCACCCGCGGCCGTCGCGACCGCTCTCGGGAGGAACCGGCCGAACCGGTCTGCGAGCGCCGAGGCGAGCGCCACCATCCCGGCGGTGGCCGTGACCGAGAGCTGGAAGCCCACGGACCATGCGAGCCAGGGATCGAGCACGAGCAGGGCGAACACGGCGCCGGCGAGGATCGACGCGGTCGTGCGCGGCCGGCCCATCAGGACACCCACGAGCGCGATGCACGCCATGACCCCCGCTCGAAGGACCGACGGCTCGGCTCCGGTGAGGATCGTGAAGAACGCGACAGCGCCGAACCCGACGGCGAACTTCGGCCACCGTGGGAGGCGGAGGAGGGCCGTCGCCGCGAGCACCGGCGCGAGGACCATCGCCACGTTCCCGCCCGACACGACGAGGAGATGGCTGAGGCCGGACGCCCGGAAATCGCGTTCGAGCGCGGGGTCGAGCCCGGAGTCGTCGCCCAAGAGGAGCCCGAGCAGCAGCCCGGCCTCCTTCCGCGGGAACGCGCGCTCGATCGACCGACCGACGATCCCGCGCACCGATTGGGTCGTCCGGACGAAGACGCTCGCGGACGGCCCCAGGCGCGTGAACGTGTCGAGTCCGAGCTGCGCCGGGATCCCCTTGTGCCGGAGGACGCTCGCGAACCCGGGGTCGTCCGGCACGCGGAGCACGCCGTCGAGCCGGACACGATCGCCTCGTCGCGCGCGAGGGATCTGCTCGTCGCCGCTGATCCAGACGAGGGATCGGAGCGAGGCGACACCGTCGGCCCACTCGACCCGACGGACCTGAGCGACGGCCGACCATCCGAACGTGGCGGCGGAAGGATCGGTCTGCAGGACGCCGTCGACCGTCACGCGCTGCGGCGCGAGTCGGGCGAGGAGCGATGTGTCGAGACCACGGTCGTGCAGGCCGCTCCAGCCGACGCCCAGCACGAGGACGCCGGCGACGGCGAGGGCTCCGGTCGCGACCGGGGTGCCGGCGCCCACGCGGCGAGCGGCGACCGCACGCACGACGTCAGACTGCTCGGGCACCAGGCGAGCTCGGGCGAGCGCACTCGGGCCATCGTCGACGCGCGCGCTCATGAGCCACGCTCCCGCGAGGGCGAGGAGACCGATCGCGAGGAGCACTGCCGGATCGACCCGGATCGGCAGCTCGGGCCAGAGGAGGAGGCCGGCGGCGAACGACGTCGCGGTGACCGGCAACATCCAGGAGCCCACGACGGCGCTCCTCAGACCGTGACCTGGTCGCGGATCTCCTCGAGCGTGGCGGGCCCGATCCCGCTCACGTCCATCAGGTCGTCAACGGCGGCGAACGGACCGTTCTGGTCACGGTACTCGACGATGGTGGCGGCGAGCACCTCCCCGATGCCGGACAGCGCCTCCAGATCGGTGGCAGAGGCCGAGTTGATGTTGATGAGACCGCTCGTCGAGCCTGGCGCCGCTCCTCCGGGCACGCCGGCGGCCGGCGGTCCGGACTTCGGAACGAGGATCTGGGTTCCGTCGGCGAGCGGCGCCGCCAGGTTCAGGAGGCTCAGGTCCGCTTTCGGCATGGATCCGCCGGCGCGCTCGATGGCGTCGATCACGCGGTCGCCTTCGGCGAACTCGTAGACACCGGGTTGGTGGACAGCGCCGGCGACGTCGACGATCAACGTCACCGCCGGGCTCGGAGATGACGAAACCTGCTGGGCGGCGCCGGGCCCCGCCTGGGCGATCGTCACCGGCTTGGGCAACGAGCGTGCGTACCAGAGCCCGGCGCCGCCGAGCACCGCGACGAGGACGACGATCAGCCCGGTGATCTCCCCGCGAGAGAGCATGTCCAGACGCTCTCGAAACGACATGCGCGCGACGTTAGGCCGCGCGGAGCCCCGGCGCAGTGAGCGTCGTCACATCGGAAGGATCACGGACCCTTGAGGCCGCTCCGTCCTCCCTGCACGAGAAGTGGGCAATCCTCACCTTCGAGGTTCTTCCCGGGCGACAGGAACAAGGTCTCGGTGAACGTCTCCTCATCGAGACCCTTCGTCATGCGGACCCCGACCTCGTATGCACCGTCAGGGCCACCGGGCGAAAGAGCAAGGGGACCGTCCACGAATACGACGCCGGCGTCAAGGAAGTCGATGTAGTCGTCGCGCAGTGGCTGCAGGTGACCGCCGAAATCCCCGAACGAATCGCGCCCCGACGGGCTCAACAGCCTGGCCAGGTCATCCTCCGCATCATGGATCCGCAGAAGCAGGAATCGCTCCACGACCGAACGAGCGTCGCCTTGGTCCAATGGGTCGACCTCGGCCGTCCCGGCGCACGCGAGGCTTCCGCTTGGCACGTACGCGAGCATCCGTGTGTCGTAGGTCCGGCCGGGAGTCTCGCTCAGCTCGGAAGAGTGCCCCATCACCAAGAACGCGCGCCCCGCCGGGAGAAGCTCGAGCGCCCAACCTTGGAGACCGGGCACAGAAACGTCATGCCAGCGATCCTCCGACGACGCGAACGCCGCCATCGAGCCGCAGAAGTTGCCGAGAACCCATCCCTGGATGGAGACGCTGCGGGGATAGGCACTCGGAGAAGCGCAAGGGGACGCCCGCGAGCCGTCGCCACGTCATCCGCCGACGGGTCGTAGGCGGCGGTCGCGTGTTCATAGTCCCACGCGATCATCTCGCCGCCTGGCCACGACGCGGTTGCGGCCTGGGGAGACAGCTCGGAGTCCGGGATCCTCCGCCAGCTGTCGGTCACTGGGTCGTACGCAGCGCCGATATCCGTCTCGGTCTCGGACCGGTTGTTCCCGTCCAGGGCAGCACCGAACACGACCATCTCCTCCCCCGTCCAGACGGCGGTCGCATCCGTGAGGCGGATCGGCGCATCCGCGATCCGACGCCATGAATCTGCGTCGGGGTCGTACGCAGCGCCGTCCATCGGTGCCGACGGGGAGCGGACCGACGTGCCCCAAACGATCATCTCCTCACCCGTCCACACGGAAAGCGGGGCCTTGGGAGCGATCGGCGCGGGTGGGAGTTTTCGCCAGACGTCTGAGCTGGGGTCATACGCGGCTCCGTCGTCGCGGAACGACTCGGACGGCGCGCAGCATCCACCCGACCATCCGCCCCACACCAGTAGCTCCTCACCCGTCCACGCGAATGCGGCATCCGATCTCGCGGCCAACGGGCCGCTCGAGATCCGATCCCATGTCCGAGATGCCGCGTCGAACGCGAAACCATCGTCGACGACGAAGTCGTTCTCGCCGCCGCCCCAGACCAGCAACTCGGAGCCGGTCCAAGCGTAGGCCGGATCGAAGTAGGTCTCCGGGGGCGGCGGAAGCTCCGTCCATCCCGCGGGGAGCTCGGCGGCGAGATCCACCGCAGGCGCCGGCTTCGGGCCGGGGCTTCGATCCGGATGCGAGAGGTCCCACGCGAAGACCGCGGCGGCCGCGAACACCGCGAGGGCGACGGTAGCCGCGACGAGGCGGCGGCCCGTCGCGGGCGGCCAGTCCACCGTGCGCGGCGGCGCCTCCGGCGCCGCCGCGCGCCGCCTCGCCTCTCCCCACAGCTCCGGCGGGCCGATCTCATCGGCCAGCGCGAAGCGCTCCTTCAACTCAGCCATCCTCGTCCTCCAGCAGATCTCGCAAACGCTTCCGAGCCCGTGCACATGCACGCCGACGGCGGACGCGGTCGAGCCCAACGCCTTCGCGATCTCCCGGTGCGACCAGCCGGCGTAATCCGCGAGCACCACCGAGGCCCGCTGCTTCAGCGGGAGCTGGGCGAGCGCCCGCCACAGGTCGATGAAGGGCTCGGGCATGCCCATCACCGGCTCGGCCTCGAACGTCGTCATCCGTCCTCGCTCCTTCAGCTCGCCGGCCGCGATCCGGAACGCGGCTCGCCACACCCAGGCGGCGGGGTCGTGCAACGCACGACCACGCCGCAACGCTTGTGCGAACGCCTCCGCGACGGCATCGTCGGCCACCTCTCTGCTCCCGGAAGCGAGGAGCACGGCTCGCCAGAGACGGCCGCCATGCTCCCGATAGACGTGCTCGAGCCGGTCCTCGACGGTCTCGTCTCCGGGTCCCGCACGATCGCGCTCGACGTCGGCCTCCACGGCTTCATCCTGCACTTCGGACCAACAGGAAGGAACCGGCCTCGGTTCCTTAACAGGAGACCGGGAGGGGCCTCAGCGGGTGACGAAGTTGACGAGCTTCGGCGCGCGGACGATCTCCTTCACGATCTCGCGATCGGCGATCGCGCGCCGGGCTTTCTCGGAAGCCCGGGCGAGCTCTTGCACCCGCGCCTCGTCCGCGTCGGCCGGCACCTCGATCGTGTCGCGGACCTTCCCGTCCACCTGCACGACCAGCGTCACGGTGTCCTGCGCGGCCAGCGACTCGTCGTAGCTGGGCCACGTCGAGAGATGGACCGACTCGCCGTGGCCCAAGACCTCGCGCCAGAGCTCCTCGGCGGCGAACGGGGCGAAGGGGGCGAGCATCTGGACGAGCGCCTCGGCCGCTCCCCGTGCCGCTCCACCCGCGTCCAACGCCGAGCGCATCTCGTTGGTCAGCACCATCAGCTTCGAGATCGCGACGTTGAAGTGGAACCGCTCCATGTCGACGTTGACTCCCTTGATCGTCCGATGGGTCAGACGGACGAGCTCGATCGGCTCTTCTCCCCCACGCTCGGCCGCCTCCCCGACCGCCGTGAAGACGCGTCCCAGCCACTGGTGCACTCCGGGTCGCCGGTTCGGATCACCCGCGATCAGCTTCCAGTCGATGTCGTCCTCGAACGGGCTGGCGAACAGCATCGTGAGCCGCATCGTGTCCGCTCCCCACTTCTCGACGAGCGGCATCGGCTCGACGAGGTTGCCCTTCGACTTCGACATCGACGCGCCGTCATAGATCACCTGGCCCTGGTTCATCATCCGGGAGAACGGCTCCAGCCACGGGACGAGGCCGGCGTCGTGCAGGGCCTTCGTGAAGAACCGGGCGTAGAGCAGGTGCAGGATCGCATGCTCGATGCCGCCGGTGTACTGGCTCACGGGCCATCGCTCGAGGTCTTCCCGCCGGAACGGGCCCTCGTCGTCGTGTGGGGAGGCGTAGCGCATGAAATACCAGCTCGAATCGACGAAGGTGTCCATCGTGTCGGTGTCGCGTCGGGCGTCGCGTCCGCAGATGGGACACGTCGTCTTCACGAACCGATCGTGGCGGGCCAGGGGCGACTCGCCGCCCGGACGGAAGTCGACGTCCTCGGGCAGCTCGACCGGCAGGTCCTCCAGCGGAACGGGGACCTCGCCGTGCTCCTCGCAGTGGACGATCGGGATCGGCGCACCCCAATAGCGCTGCCGGGAGATCAACCAATCACGAAGCCGGAACGTGACGGCAGGGTGTCCGAGGCCCTGTTCCTCGAGCCACGTCGCGACCTTCCCGATCGACTCGGGCGAGCGCTCTCCGTCGAACGGTCCCGAGTTCACCATCACGCCTTCGTGGTCGTACGCCTCGCTCATCGAGGCAGCATCACGCTCCTCACCCGGCGGCTGGATCACGACGCGGATCTCCAGGCCGTGCTCCCGCGCGAACTCGAAGTCGCGCTGGTCGTGGGCCGGCACGCCCATCACGGCGCCCGTTCCGTACTCCATCAGCACGTACGGAGCGACGAAGGCCGGCACGCGCTCTCCGTTCACCGGGTTCACGACGTGGACACCGAGGGGCACCCCTTCGCGGCTCTCGGCCTGCTCACGGTTCGTGAGCGGCGTCGACTGGAGCCGGTCGATCAGGTCCTTCGCCTGCTCCCACGTCCCCCCCGCCTCGGCGAGCTTCGGCACGAGCGGATGCTCGGGCGCGAACACGAAGAACGTCACCCCCCAGAGGGTGTCCGGGCGCGTGGTGAACACATCGACGTCGTCGCCGGTCTCGGCCAGCGTGAACCGAACGGTGGCTCCTTCCGAACGGCCGATCCAGTTCCGCTGCAGCGTGATCACCCGCTCCGGCCACTCCTCCAGCGTCTCCACGTCGTCGAGCAGTCGCTGGGCGTAGTCGGTGATCTTGAAGAACCACTGGGTCAGGTCCTTCCGGACGACCGGCGTGCCGCAGCGCTCGCAGGATCCGTCGATCACCTGCTCGTTGGCGAGCACCGTCTGGTCCTTGGGGCACCAGTTGGTCGGCGCGTTCTTCCGGTAGGCCAGGCCCATGTCGAACAGCTTCAAGAACAGCCACTGCGTCCATCGGTAGTACTCGGGATCGCTGCTGTGCAGCCGACGGGTCCAGTCGAACGACATCCCCATCCGCTTGAACGAGGCCGCCTGCTGCTCGATGTTCTGGTACGTCCACTCCTTCGGGTGGATGCCACGCTTGATCGCCGCGTTCTCCGCAGGCAGACCGAACGAGTCCCAACCGATCGGATGCAGCACGTTGTAGCCCTGCATCCAGCGGAACCGCGCGATCACGTCTCCCCCGCTGAAGGCCTCGGCGTGCCCCATATGCAGGTCGCCCGAGGGGTACGGGAACATGTCGAGCGCGTAGAAACGCGGCCTCGGGTCGTCGGGGTCGTCGGAGGCGCGGTACATCTCCTCCTCCTCCCAGACCCGCTGCCACTTCGGCTCGATCTCGGACGCGTCGTAGCGGATGGACATGTCAGGCATGGTAGCGGAGCATGCACCGCGCTCCGGTTCATCGAGGAGACCGGGAGCTACGCGGGAAGCGTGCCTGCCAGGAGCCGCGGGATCTCCGTCGGCCGTGACGGGTCGGGCGAAGTGGAAGCCTTGGCCCAGGGTGCATCCGGCCTCACGGAGGAACGCCAGCTCCTCCGCGGTCTCGATCCCCTCGGCCAGCGGCGTCATGCCCAGCCCGTGCGCCAGCTGGATCATCGCCTCGACCATCCGACCGGAGTCCTCGTCGCGATCGACGTCGTGGATGAAGGACCGGTCGATCTTCAGGATGTCGACTGGCAGGTGCTTCAGGCGCGCGAGCGACGAGTAGCCGGTCCCGAAGTCGTCGATCGCCAGCGTGAGGCCCCACGCGTGCAGCTCCGTGAGGACCCGCTGCGTGCGATCGGGGTCTGCCATCGCCGCCGACTCGGTGATCTCCACGATCACGTCGTGCGGGTTGACTCCCGCCCCCGACAGCTTGTCCATCATCTTCTCCGCGAGACGTCCGGACCAGAGCTGACGGGGCGAGAGGTTGAAGCCGACGCGTACGTCGATCCCCATCGCCTCCCAAGCCTTCCGCTGGCGAGCGACCTCGTCGATGACCCAGTCGCCGATCGCTTCGATCAGCCCGAGCTCCTCCGCCACGGGGATGAACTCGCCGGGCGGGATGATCCCGCCGTTGGGCTTGCGCCACCGGATCAACGCTTCGAGGCCGGAGACCGTCCCATCGGCCAGTTCCACCACCGGTTGCCAGTGGAGCACCCAATCCTTCTGTTCCACCGCTCGGCGGAGGCGGGTCGTGAGCGAAAGGCGCTCGACCGCGTCATCCGGGCCGCTCGCGTAGACGATGTAGCCGCCCGGCTCGGCCTTCTTCGATTGGTACATGGCCGTGTCGGCGTTCTTCAACAGCGTCGTGGCATCGGTGGCGTCCTGGGGGAACAAGCTGACGCCGATCGAGGCGGACGCGAAGAACTCCACGCCGCTGAGATCGAACGGTTCCTGGAGGGCCTCGTGCACCCGAGTCGCAACCGACTCGGCGACGAACATCCCTGCTTCGGTGCCCTCGACGGGCCCCATCCCGCGCTCGAGGTCTGCGAGCAACAGAAGGAACTCGTCACCACCCTGTCGAGCGACCAGGTCCGTCTCGCGAGTGCAACCGCTGCAGCCGCCCCGCGAGCTGTCGCAGGAGCTCGTCGCCGGCGTGGTGGCCGAGCGAGTCGTTCACGAGCTTGAAGTTGTCGAGGTCGAGGTAGAGCACGCCGACCCCGAGATCGTGCCGCCGCGCCCGGGCGATCGCCGTCTCGAGCATCTCCTCGAAGAGCGCCCTGTTCGGCAAACCGGTGAGCTTGTCGTGGTACGCGAGGAACGCCACCTGCTCCTCGGCGCGCTTGCGCTCGGTGATATCGAAGATCACGCCTTGGATCAGCCAGGGCTTGCCGGCCTCGTCGTCGATCGGATAGGCCTGCTCGAGGACCCACCGGACCGTGCCGTCCTCGTGGACCATCCGGTACTCGTGGTTCGAGGGGCTCGTGCGCGTTGTACGCGTGCCGGTACTGGTCCCACGCTTGCTCGATGTCCTCGGCATGCACGTGGTGTCGCCAGGCATAGGGGTCGGTGAGCCACTCGTCCTGGCTGATCCCGAGCAGCTCCACGACCTGGGGGCTCACGTAGATCGACTCGGAGTCTTCATCCACGGGGTCGAGGTAGACGACCGCCGGGATGTGCTCGACCAGCGCCCGGTATTTGGCCTCGGCTTCGAAGCGCGCCGTCCGGCCCGCCTCGAGCTCGGTGCGGTCGCGGAGGGTGACCACCAGGAGAGGCGTGGCGGCCTCGATCCTCCCCACGTGGACCTCCACGGGGAGCTCATCGCCGTCACGGCGCGTACACGTGGACTCGAACGACGAGCCCGTCGGATGAGCGGCGAGATCGGTTGCGAGAAGCGCCGCCACCTGCCGCCCGAGGAGCTCGCCCTCGATCGAAGCCGGTGAGCCGCTCGCACGCAGCGTTCGCGTAGATGATCTCGCCGTCCGTCTCGGCGACCACGAGCGACTCGGGGGTCGCCTCCAGGAACGAACCGGGCGTGAGCACGTCCGAGAGCCGGCCGAGGGCGGCTTCGAAGAGGGTCGCGACCGGGACAGAAGTCATGCTCAGGTCATCGGTCGGAGTGCCGGCTGACATGAGGAGAGCGCAGGGGGCGGCCGGATCCTTCTTCGGTCCCTATCGGCTCACCGAACGCTCCTCGATGCCCCAGGGTGACCCGTAGTCACCGAGCAGGTCCAGGAAGGGGCGAGCCTCGAAGGCCTCCGGGCCCAGGACGCCCGCGCCCGACCAGACGCCGGTCGCGAGCAGCTCCAGCGCGATCAGCGGGTTGAGGGCGGTCTGCCAGACCACCGCCTGCGCGCCGTCCCGCGACCAGGTCTCTTCGTTGTCGACCACGTGGTAGAGGTAGACCTCCCGCTGCCCGCCGTCCGCGCCCGTCCCGGTCACCCACGTCCCCGCGCAGGTCCTGCCGGTCATCTTGTCCCCCAGGGTCATCGGGTCGGGCAGAGCGGCTGCGACGACGTCCCGGGGCGACACTTCCACCCCGTCCACGCGCAGCCTCTCGGTGCGGTCCAGCCCGAGCTTGCGGAGGGTCTTCAGCACGTCGATGAACTCGTCGCCCAGCCCGTACTTGAAGGTCACGCGACGACAATCGATCCAGCGAGGGACGAGCAACACCTCCTCGTGCTCGACGTTCACGCATTCGATCGGACCGATCCCCTCGGGGAACGTGAAGACCTCGGGCTCGCTGAAGGACGGGGTCGTGAACCAGCCCCGGTCCTTCTCCCAGATCACCGGGGGGTTCAGGCACTCCTCGATCGTGGTCCAGATCGAGAAGCTCGGCGCGAACTCGTACCCCTCCACCTCGAGGTTCGCTCCGTCTCGGACACCGATCTCGTCGATCGTGTCGAACAGCTCGTCGGCGGCGTATCGCGCGAACACGTCCGACATGCCTGGCTCGACCCCGACACCGACCAGGGCAAGGAGACCCCGCTCCTCCCATCGACCGGCCGCGGCGAACTGCTCGTCACCCAGCTTGACCCCGGGCAGTTCTTCCGGCTTCTCGGGATGCGGCTTCGAGAGCGACATCGCCATGTCGAGATAGGTGGCGCCGGCATCGAACGCTCCCTCGAAGATCGGCATCACGAAACGCGGGTCGACGGCGTTCACGATCGTGTCGGACCCGGTGGAGCGAGCCAGCTCGGCGACGGCGGCGGCATCGCTCGCGTCCACGCGCGCGGCCGAGAAGCGGCCGTCGCCGTAGCGGTCGACGACGCGATGGGCACGGCCTTCGTCGTAGTCGGCGAAGACGATGTGCTCGTAGAACTCACGTCGAGCCGCGATCGGCGCGAACGCCGATCCCACCCCACCCGAGCCCACGACCAGGATCCTCATGTCGCCGAGTGTACCGACGCCCTGAACGGCCGTTCAGGAGGCGTTCAGCTCACGGCATCGGCGAGGCGAGCGATCGCGTCCGGGTCTCGTTCCTCATCCAGGACGAAGACGATCGTGTCGCCTGCGCCTCACTTCCGGCCGCCGCGCGTCGACGTGACGAGGACCGCTGCGCAGCGATCCGCTGTCATCTGCGCCGATCCCACCCTCATCATCCCGGCCATCAAGGATCAGGATTCAGTGCGTGGTAGACGACTCCGCCGGATGCGAGCGCCTGTCCCTCCCGAGCCTTCGTGGCGAGCCACGTTTCAGTTGGGGGCGGTCAGGAAACAAGAGGGTAGGGTGGTCCTGGCGCGGGCAGCCGGTCTGGAGGTTTGGTGAAGAAGCAGTTCATCACGGCCGTTGCGTCTTTGCTGCTCGCGGTAGCGGCTCCAGCTCTTGCCGCCGACGGAAGCGAGCTCGCCAAGCCGTCCCCCTCGCCATCGGAGACGCCGTCGCCGAGTCCAGATCCCAGTCCGTCGGAGACGCCGCAGCCATCCCCCTCGGGGACGCCGTCGCCATCCCCAGTACGAACGGTGACGCCGCTGCCCTCGCCGACACCAGCCACGGCTGCGGGGTCCGGGTCGGGATCGACCGCGTCGGACCCGCGGACGTCGGATCGAGCGACGGTGCGGAGCCGGCTCTCGCTGATCGAGGAGAACGAGGAGGGAGCATCTGCGACGAACCATCAACCATCGGCGGAGCTCCCCGGTCAGCCAACAGTATCCCCTGGGTCATCCGATCCGGTGACGCCCTCGGTAGCGCCCGCTCCGACCACCGTGATGAGAAGTCCCGTTCGATACCAGCCGACCCCCGAGCCAGGCGGGTTCATAGGCCTCCTGGTGGTCATGTTGATCTCCGTGCTGCCCTTCTTCGTCTGGATCGGGTATCAGGACTGGAAACGGTCCACTGCCGGTTAGGAGCGGGGCTCGCTAGACGTGAACCGTCGAGCAACCAGGCACCGCCGCCGAAGCGACCGGAGAAAGTGAGAAGCCGCCGGAACCCGAAGGCCCCAGCGACTTCTCATCGCCGAAGCTAGCCCCCCGAGGTCTTGCCTGTCAAACCGGACGCCCCATGCTGCGAGGCACCAGTCCGACGCGCCCTCCTCGGTCCTGTTGTGGCGCGCAACGCCGAGTACGTCGCGCGATCGATCGACGGAGTACCAACGAACACAGCTCTCGCGATCCGGGCGCTTCCGGACTATACGGATGGGTGCCAACGCTGGCTGTTCTGGGCTGACGGGGACCGCGACGAGCGGGCGATGAACCATCTCGCCCGACGCGTGAACAGGGGCGGCACGCTCGAGTAGAACTTGACGACGACTCTCGAGCGGGCAGGCAGCGCCCATCTCGGTAGCCGAGCCGTTGGATCGCCCCGACTGTCGCCACGGCACGCGGCCCGCCGGCGACGATGCGCGATGTAGTTCGCTTCCCGCCCCGCGCATGCCGATACCACCCCTGACCTGCGGATGTGGACCCAAGGGGATTCGAACCCCTGACCTCTTGGCTGCCAGCCAAGCGCTCTACCAGCTGAGCTATGGGCCCCGAGGGGGCTAGTCTACGGGACCCGGGATGGACGTATCGCTTGCCACTTTCGTCGTCTTCCTTCACGTCGCGACCGCGTTCCTGTTCGTCGGCGGCTTGCTAGGCCGGTGGATCGTTCTGGGTCTCGCGCGTCGCACTGATGACATCGCCGAGATCGACACGCTCCTTCCTGCGGCCGACCGATTCGAGAAGATCGTGATCCCGGGCTCCGCGGCTGTCCTCGTGCTCGGTCTGCTCGCGATGTGGGCGCAGGACCGACCGCTGTTCGCAGACGGTGCGTACTGGCTCCTCGTGTCTTTGGTGCTCTACGTGTCGATCATCGCCCTCGTCCCGCTGATCTTCCTCCCGCGCGGTCGTGTGTTCGAGGCCGCACTCGCCGACTCGCGCGCACGCGGGACGGTCACACCGGAGCTGACGGCCGCGTTCCGCGATCCATGGGTCGCGTTCGCCCGGACCTACGAGGTCGTGGTGGTGGGGATCGTCGTCGCGCTGATGGTTCTGAAGCCGTTCTGAGACTCGCTCAGCGCGCGGAGGAAACCGCGTCAGGCTCCTCCCAGTCGAGCCGGGGAGCGTCGCGCCAGAGCCGTTCGAGGTCGTAGAAGGCGCGCTCCTCGGGCCCGAACACGTGGACCACCACGTCGATGTAGTCGAGTAGCCACCAGCCGGCGTCCCCTTCGCCCTCCCGCCGTGCAGGGCGGACGTCGAGGTGCTCGCGGAGGGCGCGCTCGATCTCGTCCACGACCGACTTGATCTGGCGCGTGGACGTGGCCGTGCAGATCACGAAATGGTCCGTGATCACGATGAGCGTGCTCACGTCGAGGACGACGACATCTTGGGCTTGCTTCGACGAGGCGGCTCGGGCGGCGGCGGCGGCCGTGTCGCGGCTCGGCGGGATCCGCCCGCCTCCCCGCTGCTGGTCCGTACCCCTCACCCGGCGAAGTCCTCCCCCACGATGATCGTGATGTCTCCGATACCCGATGGTACCTGCGAGACGCGGACACGCCCGACCCCGAGCGCATCCTGGATCCGCCGGGCATCCGCGATGGCCTGGTCGCTGTTCGCGACCACGCGCGTTCGCGCATACCCGAACAGGTCGGCGTTCTGCGACAGGACCACGCGGAACCCGAGGGGAAGCAGCACCGCAGCGACATCTTGCCCGAGACCGGGCGCGCCGACCCCGTTCTCCACGATCACCGGAACGGGGCTCGCCACCCCGAACAGCCGAGCGACCTGCCGATCGAGATCGGGCTGCATGGGCACGGTGAGGCTTCCCGCCACCGACAGGGTGGGGAACGAGGCGATGGCGGCGCCGCGTGCGCCCCTCAGCACGCGGCGTACCCCCCCGACCCCGTCCGTCTCGGCCAGGTCGTCCTGGCCGAGACGGATCCGCCCGCGGAGGAGCGCCTGCACGACCGAGGCCCAGCGTGCCTCGCCCCCTTCCTCCTCGAGGCGGAGCAGCGCCCCGACCTGCTCTCCGCTCAACCGGTCGGGGCCCGGACCCAGGTTCCCGGCGTCGGTGACGTAGAACCCGGGCACCCGCACGCGGATGCCCCCGCTTCGATCGATCACGGCGGCGAGCCCGTCCAGGTCCATCACCGCGACATGCTTCGCCCAGGCTCCGAACGTGTTGGAGACCGCGACGCGAACCGTTTCGGCGTCCAGACCGGCAACCTCCGCCGCCATCGCCTCTCCCTGCCCCGGCACCGTGAGCGTCAGATCGAACGGCACGCTGAAGAACGCGGGCCGCCTCCCGTCCTGAGCGGCTCCGATCACCGCGAGCAGCGGGTCGTCCGTGCCAGTCACTTGCAGGACGAGGAGCTCGGAGGCGCTCGCCGGGCGCACGTCGTCGTTCGGGTCGGTGGGTCCCCCGCCCGCGGCGTCGCCGAGCCGCGAGACGCCGTACGCGCCGGCGGCCACGAGGACCACGCCCGCGACGACCGCCGCGGCTCGGCGACGCCGCACGGTCGCGCCCCGAGAGACCCGGGTCGCGGCCGTCACCGGTACAACCCGGCCTTCTCGATGTAGCTCTTCACGCCCTCGGGCACGAGGTATCGGATGGGGCCGCCGGCCTTCACGCGGGCCCGGATGTCGGTGGAGGAGATCGCGAGCGCCGGGATGTTCATCACCGTGACCGCGTCCTTCGCCGCGCCGGGCACCTCGAAGCCGGCCATGTCGTATCCCGGCCGTGTCGCCGCGATGAACCGAGCGAGCTCGAACAGCTCACCCGCCTGCTTCCACTGGATCATCTCGAGGATCGCGTCGGCGCCCGTGATGAAGAACAGCTCGGCGTCGAGCTCTCCCTTCAACGAGCGGAGCGTCTCCACGGTGTACGTGGGTCCGTCACCGTCCACCTCGATCCGCGACACGGAGAACAAGGGGTTGCTCGCCGTCGCGATGACCGTCATCAGGTAGCGGTCCTCGGCGGGAGACACGACCTCGTGCTCCTTCATCCAGGGCCGGCCGGTCGGAACGAAGAGCACGCCCTCGAGCTCGAACTGCTCGAGCGCTTCCTCTGCCGTCACGAGGTGGCCGTAATGGATCGGATCGAACGTCCCGCCCATCACCCCCAGGCGTCGTCCCACATGCGAATCCTACGGCCGGTCGGTGCTCCGCTCCAGGAAGGCGCGCAGATCGGGCAGATGTTCCTCATAGTGCCTGGGACCCGATTCCTCGAACCATTCCCAGGCGTTCGCATCGACCTCGGCGAGCTTGGAGAAGGCCTGGCGCATCGCCACACGGCCTTTCGCGAAACGCATCCGGACGATGTCGTCCTCGAGCCCCCGCCCCGCCTCGAACCACTCATCGTTCAGGGCCTGCGTGTCGGGATCGCTCTCCCGATGCGTGCCGGCGGCGATCCGCCCGAGGACCTTGGCAGCTTCATCGGCCCACGCGGCCACGTGGTACATGACGTCCTTCGGCGACCACCCTTCCTTCGTGACGGACGGCTCATCGAACCGGTCGGGCGGCACGTCGCCGAAGACCTCGGTGAGCTCGAGCCAGCCCCGCTCCTCGTCGGCGAGCAGGCCGTCGGTGTCCATGCTCATGATCTTGGGCTCATCTTGGGCTCATGATCCTGGGGTCACGCTTCCCCATGCTCCGCCGGAAGGTCGTCTCCCGGGAGGAACTCGAAGGCGCGGTCGGAGATGCGGATCTCGTCGCCGCGGCGCGCACCCGCCTTGGTCAACTGCCGCTCGACTCCCTCCTTGATCAGTCGGCGCTGGAGGCGCGTGAGCTGCCGTTCGTCGTCGAGATCCGCCTCCCGAACCCACCGTTCGACGTTGCGTCCGGCCACGCGCCAGCCGCCGTTCTCCCGCGCCACGGTGAATCGCGGCCTCCCCGGGCGGAGCACGACGTATGGGGTCCGAGGAGGCTGCTCGGCGGCCACCTGACGAGACATCGTGTCGAGCTGCGCGGCGAGGAGATCGAGCCCCTCTCCCGTCACGGCCGACACCGGCAGCGACCGGATCGTGTCCGCTGCCGCCTGCGGATCCTCGACCAGGTCCGCTTTGGTCCCGACGACGAGCGAACGTCGGTCGGCGAGGTCGGCGTCGTAGGCGCCGAGCTCCTGGCGAAGCGTGTCCAGATCGTGGGACGGATCCGCGGAAGAGAGATCGACGACCAGGACGAGCGCTCGGCAGCGCGTGATGTGTCGCAGGAACCGATGGCCGAGCCCCTTCCCTCGGTGCGCGCCCTCGACCAGCCCGGGGATGTCGGCGACCACGAACCGCTCACCGCCCGCCTCCGCGACGCCCAGGTTGGGTGTGAGCGTCGTGAACGGGTAGTCGGCGATCTTGGGCCTCGCCGCCGTCAGCCGGGAAAGGAGCGTGGACTTCCCCGCGTTCGGCAGCCCGACGAGGCCGACGTCGGCGACCGTCCGGAGCTCCAGCTGCAGCCGGCGATCCTCACCCTCCTCCCCGGCTTCGGCGGTCTTGGGCATCCGATTCTTGGGGCCCGCGAACCGCACGTTGCCACGCCCGCCGCGGCCTCCGCGGGCGACGACGGCCTCCGCCCCCTCGCCCACCAGGTCGGCCAGGAGCCCTTGCTCGTCGAACACCACCGTGCCGTTCGGGACCGTGATCACGAGGTCTTTCCCCTTCGCTCCGTCGCGGCGGGCCCGGCCGCCCGGGGTCCCGGGCTCGGCCCGGAGGTGCGGGTGGTCCGCGAACCACGCCAGATCGTGGAGGTTGCGGGATGCCCGGAACACGACGTCGCCGCCTCGGCCGCCGTCCCCGCCGTCCGGGCCTCCTTTCGGCTTGTAAGGCTCGCTGCCCATGGCGGCGGAGCCGTCGCCGCCGCGACCGGCGCGCACCTCCACATCGACCTCGTCCACGAACGTCATCCCGAACAGCCTAGGTGGTCGACAGCGGTGCGAGGGACGAAGATTGGCACGTGGTCAAACCGGTGGAGGTCTGGATGGTGCACCTCGGCGCCGGAACGAAGGCGCACGAGGTGCGAGGGACCCTCACCTTGGGAGGAAGCGGCCTGGAGTTCGTCGAACGGAAGAGCGGGGTGGACGTACGGTTCGACTACGGCTCGATCCGCCGCGCGAAGAGGATCAGGGGGTCACCCGTCCTGATCGTCGACTGGCGCAAGGACGAGGAGGATCGGAAGACCGCCTTCTACTTCTCACAACCCCCGCCACTGGAAGCTGTGCCCAGGTCGGCGACGATCGAACCGCGCGGACCTCTCGGGCAGTTCACGCGCGCCACACCGTCGAAACGGCAGATCGCGCGGATGAACCTCGGCTATCTGAGATCGACGAGCGCGACGTCGAAACACGTGGTTCGTGCGTGGGCGGATGCGGTGACGGAGCGAGCCGGACGGCCCTAGCCGTCGGCGAGGACCGACGCGTACTTGCGGCCCCGCGACTCGTGGAACTCGATCGTGCCGGCGCGCAAGGCGAACAGCGTGTCGTCCCCACCCTTGCCGACACCCTCACCGGGGTGGATCCTGGTCCCGCGTTGGCGCACGATGACCGAGCCGGC
Organism: uncultured Actinomycetota bacterium; assembly: GCA_963839395.1. Lineage (GTDB taxonomy): Bacteria > Actinomycetota > UBA4738 > UBA4738 > HRBIN12 > JAJNBA01. The sequence goes on along the minus strand of CAWIUW010000015.1, from coordinate 388,733 downwards.
GGAGACCGACTCCCCGCCGAACGCCTTGACCCCCAATCGCTTCGAGGTCGAGTCCCGACCGTTCCGGGACGAGCCGCCACCCTTCTTGTGTGCCATGGTCGCTCGAGGCTACCAGCTAGTCGGACGACGCTGCGGCATCGGCGTCATCCTTCTGTGCGTCCTTCTTCTGTGAGCTCGCGCGGCGGGCCGGGAGCTTCACCTCGGTGATCTCGAGCATCGTGACGAGCTGACGGTGTCCCGCTTTCCTCGCGTATCCCGACTTGGGCCGGTACTTGAAGACCTTGACCTTCTCGCCCTTCTTCTCGCCCAAGGGCTTCGCGATCACGACCGCCTTGGCCGCCTCGGCACCGACGATGGTCTTGCCGTCGTCGTCGACGACGAGCAGCGGGTGGAACTCCACCGTCTCGCCGTCGGCGACCAGCTTCTCCACCTCGATCACGTCGCCGGCCTGCACCTTGTGCTGCTTGCCGCCCGTCTTGATCACCGCGTACATGGTTGGTTCCTCTCTCGTCCCTCGGGATTCCCGATCAGCTCGCGTCGTAGTTGACGATGATGCCCCGCCCCTCGCACGTGGGGCAGGTCTCCGAGAACGAGTCGACCAGGCCGCCGGAGACCCGCTTGCGGGTGATCTGCATGATCCCCAGCGGGCCGATCTCGAAGACCTGCGACCTCGTCTTGTCGATCGCGAGGGCCTCGCGCATCGTGTCCTCGACCTTCCGCTTGTTCTGTTCCAGCAGCAGGTCGATGAAGTCGATCACGATGATGCCGCCGATGTCCCGCAGACGAAGCTGGCGGGCGACCTCACGGGCGGCCTCCAGGTTCGTCGTGAGCACCGTCTCCTCGAGGTTCGTCTTCCCGACGGCCTTGCCGGTGTTCACGTCGACGATCGTCATCGCCTCGGTCTGCTCGATGATCAGGTAGCCCCCGGAGGGCAGCCACACCTTCCGGTCGAGCGCCTTGTGGATCTGCTCGACGATCCGGTGCTCCTCGAAGGCGGACAGAGGTCCGCGATGGAGCGTGACCTTCGACTCGAGATCCGGCGCGACGTCGCGCACGTACTCCATCACCTTGTCGTAGATCCGCTCGGAGTCGGTCACGAGACCTCGGAACTCCTCGTCGGTGAACAGGTCGCGCACTACACGGACGGTGAGCTCCGGCTCCTCGTAGAGCTCCGCGGGCGCCTTGGCGCGCTTCGAGGACTTCTGGATCTGCTCCCACAGCGCGATGAGTCGTTGCAGGTCCTGGGTGATCTCTTCCTCGGAGGCACCCTCGGCGGCCGTGCGGACGATCACCCCGTGCTCCTTTGGCTTCACCTTGTTCAGGATCGCCTTCAGCCGCTTGCGGGCCTCGTCCGAGAGCCGTCGCGAGATCCCCGAGACGTCCTGGTCGGGCGCGAGGACGAGGAAGCGACCCGGGAGGGAGATCTGTGCCGTGAGTCGGGCTCCTTTGCCTCCCATGGGGTCCTTCGTGACCTGCACCATGACGGCCTGGCCGGACTTCAGCACCTGCTCGATCCTCGGCGGCCGCCCGCCGTCCAGGTCTTCAGGCGAGTAGTTGACCTCACCGGCGTAGAGCACGCCGTTGCGTCCGCGGCCGATGTCGACGAACGCGGCTTCCATCCCCGGCAACACGTTCTGGATCCGGCCGAGGTAGACGTTGCCCACCATCGAATGCGCACCGCGTCGCGTGACGTAGTGCTGCACGAGCACGTTCTCTTCGAGCACGGCGATCTGGTCCCGATCTCCGTGCTCGGTGATGACCATGAGCTTGTCGGTGATCCGAGGCGGCGTGATCTGTGGTTCCCGCTGACGCCGCCCGCGGCCTCGGAGCGTGCGAGAACGGAGTCCGCGGGTCGGTCCGCCGGAGGCCACCTGCTCCTCGAGGGTCTTGGGGCCGCGCGAGCGCTCCGGCTGCGCCGGCGTCTCCGTGCCGACGGTATCGCCGGACTTCTTGCGGCCGCGACCGCCACGACGACCTCGCCTCTTCGAGGTCCCGGTGCCGGTCCCGGCACCGTCGGCCTCATCGGGCTGGGCGTCGTCGCGCTGACCGGCGGCGGTCTGCGCGGGCTCCTTTGGGGCGGCGCTGCTCCGGCTCCCTCTGCCACGTCCTCCTTGGCGGCGCCGCTGCTCGGCGTCGAGCCCGTCCTCTGTGTCCGGTTCGGACGAACGTCCGCGAGTGGTTCGTTCGGGGGCGTCCACCTGGGACGACGCGGTGCCGGACGAACCCGATCCGGAGCCGCCACCTCGGCCGCGGCCTCCTCGGCCGCGCCCGCCACGACTGCGTCTGCGGGACGTCGACGAGCCCGTGGGCTCGCCGCCATCCTCTTTCGCGCTTTCGTCGGATCGGCCGTCGGCGATGCCGTCGCTCGGCCGATCCGGCGCCGTGGGCTTGCGCCTCGGCGCCCTGTCCCTTTCGAGTGCTTTCTCCCTTTGCGGCGGCCTCTCAGGTTGCGGCGCCCTCTCAGGTTCCGGCGCGCGCTCTGGGGCGCGCGTTGCCGGTTCACCCGAGGGGTAGGTCGGCCGTTGGAAGATCGGGGGGAGTCCGTTCCCTGCCGGCGCCTGCGGCGCAGCGGCCTCGGTCTCTCGATCCATCGTTACTCCCTTCGCTCGGAGCGAGGGGGCGATCCGGATACAGCACGGCCGGCTGCGGGTGCGCGGTCTCTTGCGATGAACGTTCCGTCACCCGCGCAGCGGCATCCGCCGTCTGCCGGGCTGAAGACCTGCTCGTACAACCGTTCGTTCCTGTCCGGGCCGCGCCGCCTGCCTGGCGATCCTCTCTTTCGGACCGCCCGCGGCGTCGCGCGCCACCTCAACTCGCTTCTTCCCCCATCTCGGGCGGCGCGAGTCGGCTGCCGGCCCGGGTGGGGCACGTCTGTGTGACAAGGATAACAGTCCCCGGGGTCTCAGAAGGGAGCCGAGGTCCGGACCATCGGGATCGAGCTGGGGGATGTACCTATCGGCGTCCCCCCATCCAAGAGGCATGCTCGTTGTGAGCTAGTCCTTCTTAGCTAGGAGAACACGTTCCGCGTCCCCCCGAGGGAACCCGGCAGGCGTGGGATACCGGGAGGGAGACCTGGGTGCCGACACTACGTGTGATGGCGCTCGAGACTCTCCCGGTCGCTCCTACCACCCGTCCCCAGATCCGAGTTGCCGTCGTGGATGACAATCCCGGGTTCAGGGAGACACTCACTTCGCTCCTGGGCACAGAGGAGCTTCTCGTCGTGGGGACCGCAGCGAGCGGGGCCGATGCCGTCGATCTCGTCCGATCAACGGACCCAGATGTGGTTCTGATGGATGTCCGCATGCCGGAGATGAACGGGATCGAGGCCACCCGCCAGCTCAAGTCCACGTTCCCCGAGGTGGGCATCGTGGCGCTGACGGGGGTGGACGATCAGGACGCCGTCCGGGAGATGCTCGTCGCCGGCGCCTCCTGCTACGTGCTGAAGGACTCCGACAGCGACGAGATCTTCCATGCGATCAGGCAGGCGGCTGCCGGCGGCGGCGTGATCTCCCCCGAGGTCACGCCGCGTGTGATCGGCGAGCTCACCGAGGCCCTCGAGCGAGAGCGGCGCCGCGCTCGCCAGCTCGAGCTCGCGCAGGAGGCGCTGCTTGAGCGTGCCGCCCGGCGTCACGAGCTCGTGAGCCGGCTGGGCCACGAGCTCCGGACGCCGGTGACCGTGATCCTCGGCATGGCCCAGACGCTGTCCAAAGGGACCGGCACGCCCGACCAACAGGTCGAGATGCTGAGTGCGCTCGTGATGCGTGCGCAGGGACTCGCCCGTCTGGTCTCGCGCCTCGAAGGGGTGGTGGAGGCGGGGCTCACGGAATACACGGACGTGATCGACGTCGCGGAGGAGATCGCGAGGCTCTCGCCCCGCGTGCGGATCGAGACTCCCGGCCGGCCGATGCTCGCGACCCTCAACCGGGTGGCGGCTCTTCGGATCCTCGAGGAACTCGTCGAGAACGGCCTCGAGTTCTCGGACGAGATGGTGGAGGTCATCGTTCGGATCACCGAATCGCCGACCGGGATCGAGGTACGGGTCATCGACCAGGGACCCGGTGTCGCGGACGACGCGCTCGAGCGGATCTTCGAGCCGCTTGAGCAGGCCGAGGAGCTCCACACCCGAACGCACCAGGGCGTCGGTCTGGGGCTGACGGTGGCTCGGATGTCCGCGCGTGCGATGGATGGAGATGTCACGCTCGAACATACCGGCCCGCACGGCTCGGTCTTCCTCTGGCGGGTCTCGATGAGTCCCTTCGCCGCCGAGTTCTCGTAACTTCGACGGGGCTTCGGCTCACCTGGGGACGACGGCCTACTTGAAGCGCCGCATGTGCACGTTGAGCAGGATCCCCACCCCGAGACAGCTCGCCAGCATCGAGCTCCCGCCGTAGGACAGGAAAGGCAGTGGGATCCCCGTGATCGGCATGATCCCGATCACCATGCCGATGTTCACGAACATCTGCACCGCGAACATGATGGCGACACCGGTGGCGAGATAGGTCCCGAACGGATCCTTCGACAGGAACGCGATCCGGATCGATCTCCAGAGCAGCAGGGCGTAGAGCGTGAGGACGAACACGGCGCCGACGAACCCGAACTCCTCCCCGGCAACCGTGAAGATGAAGTCGGTGTGCTGTTCGGGCACGTAGTCGAGCGTCGTCTGGCGCCCGTGGAGGAACCCCTGGCCGAACAACCCACCGCTGCCGACGGCGATCTCCGCCTGGTCGAGGTTGTACCGAACATCCGCGGGCGTGTTCTCTCGATCCAGGAAGGCCCGGAGACGGTCCAGCTGGTACTCCTTGATCACACCCAGCTGGAACGCGGCCGCGATGAGTATCAGACAGATGACGACCAGTGCCGCGAGATGCCGGCCGCTCACGCCCGCGACCAGGAACATCCCGGCGGCGATCGTGATCATGACGATCGACGTGCCGATGTCGGGCTGCGTGAACACAAGCAGGAGCGGAAGGAGCACGAGGCCGCACAGCCGGATCACGTCCTGGATCGTGGGCAGGGCATGCCTCATCTCCGCGAGGCTCGCCGCGAGCATGATGATCAAGCCGATCTTGGCGAACTCCGACGGCGTGATCTGGAAACCTGCCACCTCGAACCAGCGCTGGGCGCCGGCCTGCGACGAGCCCAGGAACGGGACGCGAACCAGGAGCAGCGCCACCACGATGCCGGCGTAGATGAACCCGGCGTAGACCTTCAGGAAGCGGTAGTCGAAAGTCGCCGTCACGAGGATGAACACGACCCCGATCGCGGCCGTCACCATCTGCTTGTTGACGCGAAGGAACGGATCCAACCGATCCTGACGGAGCGTCTGGTTCGTCGCGGAGTACAGGAGGAAGAATCCGAGGAAGAGCAGGATCGCCGTCACCAGGAGGAGGAAACCGTCGATATGGCGGATCGGCCGGCGCTCGTCGGCATACACACGCCCGGCAACGAGGTCCATCAGTCCTCGGCCTCCCCGAGCGCCGGCCCCTCGCATGGCGTTCGGTAGATCCTGCTCATGATGTTGCGGACGATCGGTGCCGCCGTCTCCGCGCCGAAGCCTCCCTGCTCCACGGTGGCGACCACCACGTACTTCGGATCCTGCGCGGGCACGATGCCGGCGAACCACGACGTATCCTGGAACGGTGGTCGCTCGGCGGTCCCGGTCTTCCCGGCGACGTCGAGGGGGCAGGCGGCGAACACCGCTGACGCGGTCCCGCCCGTCGTAACGCTCCTGAGCGCCTCACGGATGTAGTTGAGCTCCGCGTCCGTGTAGGGGACGCGCCGGCAGTGGCCCCCGATCTTCCTCGCCACGCCTCCCTCGCCGTCCTCGATCCTCGAGACCAGGTGCGGTTGGCACAGCTTGCCACTCGCGATCGCCGCGTACGCCTGTGCCACCTGCAGCGGCGTCGCCTTCATCTCCCCCGAGCCGATCGCGAGCAGGATGTCGATACCCGGGATCCAGCCGTCCGGGTAGCGAGCGCGATGCTCGGTCACGTACTTCAGGTCCGGAACGGTCCCGGCTGCCTCCGCCGGCAGATCGACCTCGGTCGTCCGCCCGAAGCCCCACTGCTTCATTCGCCGCTGGAGCTCCTGCTTGTTCGTCTGCGCGTCACGGAAGTAGAAGTCGCTCCCCCACTTGTAGTACTGCGTGTCGCACGAAACCTTGAGGCCCTGGGCGATCGACAGAGAACCGCCGGCCGTGCCGTCCCAGTTGGTGAACACGGTGCCCGACTCGTCTCCCGGATGGACGTACTCGGCGGGACAGTCGTAGTACCGATCCACCGTCGCGAGCCCTTCCTTCATCGCCGCGAGCGCGACGAAGGGTTTGAACGTCGACCCGGGGCCGTAGGTGATCTGCGTCGCGCGGCTGAGCATCGGCGCGAGTCGGCTCTCGAACAGATGGAAGCGCTGCGCCTCCGTCAGGCCCTTCACGAACCAGGACGGGCGGAAGGTGGGCCAGGACGCCATGGCCACGATCCCGCCCGTGTTCGGATCGAGCACCACGACGGCTCCCGCATTCGCCGCCAGGTTCTGTCCGCTGCTCTGGTCGAAGACGGTCCGCGCTCGCTGGATCCCGGCGTCGAGCTCGTCCTCGACGATCCGTTGGACGTCGAGGTCGAGCGACAGCCGCAGGTCGTGCCCCGGCTCGGCCGGCTTCGGATCGAACTCGCGGAGGACCTCTCCGTCCGAGTTGACGAGGAACCGCTCCTCCCCGGGCGTGCCCCTGAGCCACCGCTCGTAGGTGGCCTCGATCCCTGCCTTGCCGACCAGGTCCGACGGCCCGTACCCCTCGAACCTCGGATCGTCGATCTCCTCGGCATTGATCTGGCCGACCCATCCGACGAGGTGCGCCGCGAGGGAATCCTGCGGATAGCTGCGGACGCTCTGCTCGACGACCTCGACGCCTTGGAACTTCTCCGGCTCCTCCCGGACCTTGAAGAAGACCTGCTCCGGGACGAACTCCGCGACCGGGACGGGCTGGTAGCTGTAGTAGAGCTTGGTCTCGAGCTCCTCGCCGAGATCTTGAGCAGGGATGCCCAGGATCTCGGAGAGGTGAGCGAGCGTCGCCTCCGCCTCGTCCCCGAGCTCGTCGCGTTTGATGCGAACCTCGAGGCTGATCTTGTTGTGCACGAGGCGCCTCCCTCGCCGGTCCACGATGTCGCCGCGGAGCGCGTCGGTCGCGACCGTTCGGAGCGAGTTGTCGCGCGCGTCGCGGTCGTGTTGCGGCCCGGCGAGGACCTGCAGGAACCACAGACGCGTCGAGAGCGCCACGAACATGAACGCGACGACGAACGCGAGGATCTTCAGCCTCGAACCCGAACGCTCCATCTAGAAGCGCACCACCCTTCCGGCGTGGGACGCGGCCGCCGCGCGGCGGAGGATCGGGAAGAAGATCGGCGTGAGCACGGCACCGTAGAGGGCCGTGACGAGGACGACCTTCACCACGTAGCTGAAGGGACCTTCGTGCTCTCCGAGGAGGAAGGCCACCGCCTGATGGAAGGCGACGCCGGCTGCCGTCCCGATGAAGACCATGAAAGCGGGCAATAGAGGCGACGGCGACGCGATGTATTGCCGAGCCAGTCCGACGGTGTAGCCGAGGATCGTGAGCGTGAGCGCCGTGATCCCTTTCGGCATGTTGAGCATGAAGTCCTGCGCGAGTCCGCCGACGAATCCGACGACCGCGCCCTCCGCCGGCCCCTGGAGCAGCGCGAAGATCACCGTGACCATGTACAGCAGTTCCGGCTTCACGTTCAGCAGGGTGAGCTCCGGGAAGACCGTCGTCTGCAGCAACAGCGCGGTCACGACGACCACGAAGAGAACCAGGGCTCTCCTCACGCAGACCCCTCCTGCGCACGGTCACGGGCCATCACCAGCACGTACTCGAGCGTCGAGAAATCCACGGCCGGGCGGATCGTCACGGCCGACTCGACGGCGTCGGGCTCGCTGAACGCGCGGGAGACCGTGCCGATGAGGATGCCGGCGGGATACAGGCCGGGCTGGCCGTTCACCTCGTAGCCGACGGTGAAGACGGACTCGGGCTCGGTCTCGCTGACTTCGATCCCCGGACGCAAGTGGGCCATGCGCATGTCGTCCTCGCCGCGGCCGGTCACGAGCCCCGATTCCTTCGACGTGGACAGCCGTCCCGCGACGGCGAAGTCCGGGTCGATCATGAGCTGCACGACCGAGGAGATCGGCGTCACACGGATGATCCGACCCACGAGGCGGGGGCCGTCGGACGCGCCCGTCACGACCGGCATGTCCAGCTGGATCCCGTCGTCTGAACCGCGGTCGATCGTGACATCCCATTCGAAGTTGGAGACGCCGCTTCCGATCACCCGTGCGGCGATCACGTGTGACGTGACCGTCTGCAGGCCGAGGAGTCGTTCGAGGGTCTCGATACGCTGCGTGAGCTCCTGGTTCAGCTGCTGCACCGTCTTCAGGTCGTCCACCTGGGCCTGGAGCTCACCGTTCTTGCGAGAGAGCGACGGGAGCTCCGCGAGGCTGCCGAAGAAGTTGCTGACCGGCTGCACGACGTTGGACACCGCTCGTTGCATCGGGGCGATGGTGCTGGTCGCGAAGCGTCCGGCCGCGGCGAGCGGGCCTTCCTCGCCGGCTCGGTAGTCGACCGTGATGATCGCCAGCGAGACGGCCACCAGGGTGACGACGAGGAGCCGGGCGGAGCGTGTGCGTTGCCGGATAGCCACGACGGCGAGCTACCGCCGATTGGTCGACGTCACAAGCACCCGCTGGAGAACCTCGAACTCCTCGAGGCACTTGCCCGACCCGAGCACGACCGCCTGGAGCGGCCTGTCGGCGATATGCACGGGCATCCCAGTCTCGTGGCGGAGGCGCTTGTCCAAGCCGCGCAGCAGGGCTCCACCTCCGGTCAGCACCATCCCGCGATCCATGATGTCGGCCGCGAGCTCGGGCGGGGTCCTGTCCAAGGTGGTCTTGATGGCGTCGATGATCGCGTTCACGGGCTCCTCGATCGCTCGGCGGATCTCCTCCGCGGCGATCGTGATGGTCTTGGGCAGGCCGGAGACCAGGTCTCGGCCCTTGATCTCGGCGACGAGCTCCTCCGGCATCGGATACACCGACGCGATCGCGAGCTTGATCGCCTCCGAGGTCCGTTCGCCGAGCAGGAGCGAGTACTCCTTCTTGACGTGTTGGATGATCGCTTCGTCCAACTCGTCGCCGCCGATGCGGATCGATGTCGACGTGACGATGCCGCCGAGCGAGATGACGGCGACCTCGGTCGTGCCGCCTCCGATGTCGACGACCATGTTCCCGGTCGGCTCGTGGATCGGAAGTCCCGCGCCGATCGCAGCCGCCATCGGCTCCTCGATGATGTAGGCGCGACGAGCTCCGGCGGCGATGGTCGCCTCCTCGACGGCACGCTGCTCGACGCCGGTGATCCCCGAGGGAACGCAGACGACCACGCGAGGCTTCGCCAGGAGCCGGCGCTTGTGGACCCGTTGGATGAAGTACCGCAACATCTTCTCCGTCACGTCGAAATCGGCGATCACACCGTCCTTGAGCGGCCGAACGGCCTGGATGTGCGAGGGGGTCCGGCCGATCATCCGCTTCGCCTCGGCTCCCACGGCAAGGATGGCTCCGGTAAGGGTGTTGATCGCGACGACTGACGGCTCGTTCAGGACGACTCCGCGCCCACGCACGTAGACCAGCGTGTTCGCCGTCCCGAGGTCAACGGCCATGTCGCGACCAAGGAACCCCAATACCCCCTCCGTCCCCTGTGGTCGGGGCGTGGGGGAAGAAGATCTTTGAACCCTCTCGGCCATGCGGTTCGGCCCTGATTGAACAGCGTTCGCTCCTTCGTGGCAACCTGAGGGGATGCGGGCGGAGAGGGAAACGGCGATCGGTGGGACAGGAACGCGACATTCGGCCCTGTTCCCGGGACAGGGATCGCAGTTCAAAGGCATGGCGGACCCCTGGACGCCGCACCCCGCCGCGAAGGCGATCCTGGACGAAGCGTCGGGGGCGCTGGGCCGAGACGTCGTCGCCGGCGCCCATGAGGCATCCGCCCTCGAGACCACGGAGTTCGTGCAACCGGCGCTGCTCGCCTGCGACGTCGCCGCGTTCCGGGTGCTGGAGGCCGAGGGCCTTCCGCTCGTGGGTGTCGCGGGACATTCGCTCGGTGAGTTCGCCGCGCTCGTGGCGGCCGACGTCGTTTCGCTGAGCGACGCGCTCGACCTCGTGGTCGTGCGCGGCGCCGCGATGCAGCGCGCCGGCGAGGAGCGACCGGGAACGATGACGGCGCTCCTCGGCGTGGGTCCCGAGGACGCGGCCACGCTGTGCGACGACGTTCGCGGTGATGACGTGCTCGTCGTCGCGAACGAGAACTCCCCCGCGCAATCGGTGATCTCGGGATCCGTTCCCGCGATCGAGCGAGCCGAGGTGCTCGCGAAGGAGCGCAAGGTCCGCGCCGTCCGGTTGCATGTCGCCGGCGCGTTCCACTCGCCGCTGATGGAGCCGGCGCGTGCAGCGATCGACGAACGGATCGATGCGATCGCGTTCTCGCCGCCCCGGTTCCCGATCGCCGAGAACGTCGCCGGCGCGCTCGTATCTGAGCCCGAGGAGCTCCGGTCGCTGTTGAAGCGCCACGTGGTCTCTCCGGTGAGGTGGGCCTCGTCGGTGCGAGCGCTCGCCGACGCCGGGGCGACGTCCTTCCTCGAGGCCGGCCCCGGCGACGTCTTGACCAAGCTGATGAAGCGGATCGTGCCCGACGCGGCGGCGCGCGCGATCGGCTCCCCGGAAGACGCCCGTGCCGCCGCGTCGGGCACGCCCTAAGGCGACCGACTGCGAGCCTTCGACCGACTACACTCGCGCCCGTGACCAGGAGCGCCACCATCTCAGGCGTCGGGTCCTCCCTCCCACCTCGGCTGGTTCCGAACACGTGGTTCGAGGACAAGATCGAGACCAGCGACGAGTGGATCCGGGACCGAACCGGCATCGAGGCCCGCCACTTCGTGGAGGACGACGTCGACACCTCCGATCTCGTGGTGGAAGCCGCTCGGGGTGCGATGGAGACGGCCGCCATCACCCCGGACCAGCTCGACCTGATCGTCGTCGCAACCGTCACCGGAGACACGCCGTTCCCGGCCACCGCCGTGTGGGCGCAGGAGAAGCTGGGGATCCGGTGCCCCGCCTTCGACGTGAACGCCGCCTGCGCCGGCTTCAGCTATGGCATGGCGAGCGCCACCGCGTTCGTGCAGGCTGGGATGGCAGACACGATCCTGCTGGTCGGCGCGGAGATCTTCAGCAGGATCCTCGACTTCACGGACAGGACGACCTCGATCCTGTTCGGCGACGGAGCGGGCGCGGTGATCGTGCAGGCTTCGGACCGGCCCGGGATCGAAGGCACCGTCCTCGGCGCGGACGGGTCGGCGGCCGACATCTTGATGATGCCCGCAGGCGGGACCAGGACGCCCGCCTCGCGCGAGACCGTCGACGCGAGGGATCACTCGATCCGCATGCCGAAAGGCCGCGAGGTCTTCAAGCGTGCCGTCACAGAGATGGCCGCCGCGTGCCGCGAGCTCCTCGAGAAGTCCGGACACACGCCCGAGGACGTCGACCTCTTGATCCCCCACCAGGCGAACGCCCGCATCATGATCGCGGTCGCCGACCGTCTCGGGGTGCCGGCCGAACGCTCGGTGCTGGACGTGGCCGAGGTGGGCAACACCAGCGCCGCCTCGATCCCGATCGCGCTCTCGCGCGCGTGGAACGCGGGCCGGATCGAGGAGGGGGACCTGGTGCTGCTCACGTCGTTCGGCGCCGGGCTCACCTGGGGTGCCAGCTTGATCCGCTGGACGATGCAGGGGCCGCCCGCGTGACCTCGAAGGTCGCAGTCGTCTCGGGCGGATCGCGCGGGATCGGCCGAGCGTGCGCGGAGGGCCTCGCCGCCGCCGGGTGGACCGTGGCCGTCGGCTATCGCACCCGCGAGGCGGACGCGAAGGAAACGGTCGAGTCCCTCGCCTCCGCGGGGACGCCCGGCCTCGCCGTGTACCTCGACGTCACGGACGAGTCGAGCGTGCAAGAGGCGTTCCGCCGCGTGGCGGACGAGGTCGGTCCCGTCACGGGACTTCTGAACAACGCGGGTTACTCGCGCGACGGACTCTTGATCAAGTACTCCATGGAGGAGTACGAGCGCACGATGACAACGAATCTCCGCGGCTCGTTCCTGTGTTCGCGAGCCGCCCTCCGCAGCATGCTGCGCGAGCGTTGGGGGCGGATCGTGAACATGTCGAGCGCCGTCGCGATCCACGGCAACGCCGGCCAGACCGTATACGCGGCGACGAAGGCAGGCCTGCTCGGTCTCACGAAGTCGCTCGCGCGCGAGGTGGCCGCCAAGGGCATCACGGTGAACGCGCTCTGTCCGGGCCTGCTCGAGACCGAGATGACCGCGCACCTGACCGACGAGGCGCGCGCGTTCTACATCGATCAGACACCGATGCGCCGCCCCGCCTCCCTGCACGAGGTGGCCGCTGTCGTCCGCTTCCTGATGTCGGAAGAAGCGTCCTACATGAACGGCGCGGTGATCCCAGTGGACGGAGGACTGACCGCCTAGTCGCACACAGGCATCCGCCGATAGGCTCGGCGGACGAGAGAAGGAGAGAACGGTATGGATCGACCCGAGATCGAGACGAGGGTGAAGAAGGTGCTCGCCGAACAGCTCGCCGTGGACGAGCAACAGGTCGTCCCGGACGCACGTTTCGCCGAGGATCTGAACGCCGACTCACTCGACCTCGTCGAGGCAGTCCTTGCCCTCGAGGAGGAATGGAGCATCGAGATCCCCGAGGACGAGATGGAGTCCGTGAAGACCGTCGGTCAGGCAGTGGATCTCGTCGCCACGAAGCTCGGCGTGTCGTAACCCGTGATGGCCTCGGGTCAGAAGGCGGGGCGACAGCAGCGCGACCCCGAACGCCGGAAGGTCGTCATCACCGGGATCGGGCCTGTCACGCCGGTCGGAACCGGTGTCGAGGAGTTCTGGACCGGCCTGATCACCGGTCGCAATGGGGTCCGCGAGATCGCCCGATTCCCCACGGATGACCTCCCCGTGAAGGTCGCCGGCGACGTGCACGACTTCGATCCCGCCAGATGGCTCGACCCGAAGGAGATCCGGCGCACCGACCGCTTCTCGCACTACGCGATCGCTGCCGGGAAGCTCGCCTGGGAGGACGCCGGGACTCCTGAGGTCCCGTCGGAGCGGGGCGGCATCGTGTTCGGGACCGGCATCGGCGGGATCGAGACGTTGCTGGTCCAGCACACCGTCCTTCTCGAGAAGGGCCCTGGCCGGGTCTCGCCGTTCATGGTGCCGGCGCTCATGGCCAACGCGGCCGCGGGACACCTCGCCATGAAGTTCGGGTTCACGGGGCCGAACTACTGCACGGTGTCTGCCTGCGCCTCCTCGAACCATGCGATCGGCGAGGGGATGCGGCTGATCCGGGACGGCTACCTGGACGTCTGCATCTCGGGCGGGTCGGAGTCGGCCACGCTCCCGCTGACCGTCGCGGCCTTCGCACAGATGACCGCGCTCACGAAGAACCCCGACCCCGAGACCGCCTCACGGCCGTTCGACGCGAAGCGCAACGGGTTCGTGCTGTCGGAGGGCGCGGCGGCGCTGATCCTCGAGTCGGAGGAGCACGCGAAGGCCCGGGGCGCGCGGATCTACTGTGAGGTGGCCGGCTACGGCATGTCCGACGACGCCCACCACATCACCGCGCCGGACCCGAAGGGCTCGGGCGCCGCGCTCGCGATGAGATGGGCGCTCGAAGACGCCGGCGAGGAGCCGGGCGCCGTCCAGTACGTGAACGCGCACGGCACCTCCACGCCGTTGAACGACGCGAGCGAAACGGTCGCGATCAAGACCGTGCTCGGCGACGAGATCGCGCATCGCATCGCGATCTCGTCGACGAAGTCGATGACCGGCCACATGCTCGGCGCCGCCGGAGCCGTGGAGGGGGCAGTGTGCGCGCTCGCGATCGACCGCGGCGTGGTGCCACCGACGATCCATTACGAGACGCCCGACCCCGACTGCGACCTCGACTACGTCCCGAACGAGGCGCGGACGCTCGACGTCACGCTGGCGCTGTCCAATTCCTTCGGGTTCGGTGGGCAGAACGCGTGCGTGGCCTTCCGCCGGGTCGCCTGAAAGAACGCTCGCTCGATCACGGCTCGAACGATCGATACCAACGGCCGCCGTTGACCACGGTCACCGCCGTCTGCCCCCGGACGTCTCCCTCGAATCGCACACGCCTCGGGAGCGCAGGGTCGCCGATCGCGAAGGAGCCGTCGTCCAGCGGGACGAGCTCGCCGCCGTCCTCACCGGTCGGATCGTGCGGCCAGATGATGGTCAACCGCCCCCGGCGCTCGACGATCCGGAGCACGGGGTACCACGGATCGTCGGTCCGATAGAACCCCACATGTGGGCGTAACGCATCGTGCAGCGGCTCGGCTTCCCCTCCGTCGTACCTCTCGCCGCGGAACCACGTACCGCCGTGGAACACGCCGACGACCCGGCCCGCCTCGTCACGCTCGAACTCGAGCGGGAACCGCTCGAGCGCCGGATGGACGACGAGGAACGTGGCTCCTGGGTCCCGGAGCAGCGGATCCCGCTCGAGACGGGCGGTGACCGACCCGATCGTGATCGCGAGGCCGCCCTCCTCCTCCTTCACCTCGAGCGACCGGCCGTCGTCACCGACATACGTGCCGACGAAGTGTTCCGCTGCCGGGATCGTCGTGGCGGCGGGTGGCGCCCACGGCGCCGGCAGAGCCTCACCCGCCAGGACCGCCCGCACGGCCGCCAACGCCGCGGCGACGACGAGCTGACGGCCGCCCCCGCCGTTCTGGAGCAACACGCAGCCCAGGCCCTCGTTCTCGATCACGATCGTCGTCGCCGTGTAGCCGACCATGCCGCCGGTGTGACCGAACCACGTATGCCCGTCAACCTCCTCTTCCCAGAGCCCGTATCCGTATCGGCCGTGCTCACCGTCATCCACTGCGCTCCCCATCAGCCGCGCGAAGCCGTCTTCCGAGAGGATCCGCCCGCCGCGCCCATCGGGCCGGTCGCCTCTCGCGAGGAGGAACCGGGCGTACGCGCTCATGTCGACCACGTTGGACACGATCGATCCGTCGGCCGTGTTGGAGACGATCCGCGGAGCGGGAACGAGCGGGTGCCGGAGCTGTGCAGGGCGGTCGGTGAGCATCGGCTCGTAGCCGGTGGCGTGATCGGTCCAGATGTCGTCGGTGATCGCTGCCACCGACGCCGTCATGCCGAGCGGTTCGAGGAGCCGGTCACGGATGAGCTCGTGGATCGGTTGACCGGTGAGGTCCTCGAGCATCGCCCCGACGATCTTGTACCCGTCGTTCGAGTAGTAGAACCGCGCGCCGGGTGGCGCCGTTGCCGGTTGGGTGCGGAGGATCTGCAACGCGCCCGCGAATCCCGGTGCATCCTCCATCCCGGCCTGGAGACCGGAGGTGTGCGTCAGGAGGTGATGCATCGTGATCGGACCGAAAGGTTCCGGGAGATGCAACCACGGAAGGACCTCGTTCACCGAGGCGTGGAGGTCGAGCCGCCCGGCGTCGACCTCCTGCATGGCGACGATCGCGGCGAACGACTTCGAGATCGAGCCGATCTGGAAGCGTGTCTCCGGCCGGACGGGAGCGGCCGACGCGACGTCGGCCATCCCGCGCACGACGACGCCCAGGATCTCCTCGCGATCGGTGACCGCCAGTGCAGCCCCTGCGGCGTGCGATGCCGTCAGGTGATGCTCGAGACTCGCGCCGACGCCCTCGAAGGCCTCCTGGAGCCCGGCCACCGCGCCTACTCGGCGAAGAAGAGCTTCAGCTCTCGGGCGGCCGACTCCGGAGAGTCGCTGCCGTGCACGACGTTCTCGCTGATGATCTCCGCGAAGTCACCGCGGATCGTGCCGGGTGGCGCGTCCGCGGGGTCCGTGGGGCCCATCAGGTCTCGCCAGGCGGCGATGGCGTTGTCGCCCGTAACCTTCGCCACCACGACCGGTCCGCCGGTGATGAAGGCGACGAGCTCGCCGAAGAACGGCTTGTCGCGATGCTCGCCGTAGTGCTCCTCGGCCGTCCCCAGATCGATCGTCTCCATCCGGAGGCCCTCGATCGTGAGACCCGCTTCCTCCACACGGCGAAGGACCTCGCCGATCAGCCGACGGCGAACGCCGTCCGGCTTGACGATGAGCAGCGTCGATTCCGTAGCCACCTGCTCAGGATCCTCCCAGCGCCCGTCGGGCGTCGGCCACAGTGTATAGAGAGCCCGTGACGAGGATGAGGTCGTCCGGGGCGGCCGCGTCGCGGGCCGCCGCCAGCGCCTCCTCCACCGTCCCGAGATCCGCGACGCGGCCGTCGGCGGCGGCGACGCGCTCGGCGACATGCTCCGGCGGGAAGCTGCGGGCGCTCTCGTTCCGCGCCGGGTACCAGAGGTCGGCGATCGGCGCGAGCGCTGCGATCACGCCGTCGATGTCCTTGTTCGATGACACGGCGAGGACGACGTGCATACGCGACCAGGTGAACGCCTCGGCGAGCGTGCGCCCGAGCGCCTCGGCGCCCGCCGGATTGTGAGCCCCGTCCAGCACGATCAGCGGCGCGCGCGTGATCACCTCGAGGCGTCCGGGGATCCGGAGCGCATCGATCGCGGGCCTGGTGACGTCCGGGTCGAGCGCGTGCCCCAATACGGACTCGACGGCGACGATCGCCGCGGCGACGTTCCGGACGGCGTGCTCACCGAACATCGGCAGGAAGAGGTCGTCGTAGGTCTCGTCCACGCCTCGAACGCGGAACTGCTGCCCGCCCACGGCGGGCAGGCGAACCTCCACCTCCCAGTCGCGCTCTTCCAGCAGGACCGTGGCGCCCACCTCGCTCGCCCGAGCCTCGATCACCTTGAGGGCATCGTCGGGTTGCTCCCGCACGACGACCGTCCTGCCGGCCTTGATGATCCCCGCTTTCTCCGTCGCCACCTCGTGCACCGTCGAGCCCAGTTCCGGATGGTCGAGGCCGATCTCGCCGATCACGGCGACGTCACCCGCGACGAGGTTCGTCGCGTCCCAGGCCCCGCCCATCCCCACCTCGACGACGGCGAGGCCCACGGGCTTGTCAGCGAACCACAGGAAGGCGAGCGCGGTGATGGCCTCGAAGTAGGTCGATTCCCCATGCTCTTGGCCGTCGACGACCTCGAGGAACGGCTCCAGGTGCTCCCATTCCTCCGCGAAGTCCACCTCCGAGATCTCGACGCCGCACACGGACAAGCGCTCGCGCACCGTGCGAAGGTGCGGGGACGTGAAGAGGCCGGCCTTCACGCCGTGCGCACAGGCGATGTCCGCCGCCGCTCGTGCGATCGTCGTCTTCCCGTTCGTCCCGGTGACGTGGATCGTCGGATAGGTGAGCTGCGGATCGTCGAGCAGCCCCGAGACCGCGCGGATCCTGTCGAGGCTCGGCTCGGGCATGTGCTCGGGCTGACGCCGGTCCAGCCGCGCGACGGCTTCCTCGAACCGCATCACCCGAGCTCGGCAAGCTGTTCGCGGAGCGACTCCGCCTCGCGCTCGAAACGCTCGACCTTCAACTTCTCACCGAGCACCACGTCCTCCGGCGCCTTGTCGCGGAAGCCGGGGTTGGCGAGCTTGGCCTCCGCCCGTCCCCGTCCCGAGTCGGCTTCCTCGAGACGCTTCCGGAGCCGCTCCCGCTCCGCGTCGAGGTCGATCAGGTCACCGACGGGCACGAGCACGGTCTCCCCTTGCACCAGCAGTCGGGCCGCCCCTGTCGTCTCGCCCGCGCCGACGACCGAGATCTCGGACACGCCCGCCAGACGCTTGACCTCGCTCTCGAAGCCTGCGAACCGAACGGCCCCACTCTCCCGTCCGACGAGCCGGAGCTCGACCCGGGTCTTGGAGGGGATCCCGTGCTCGCTCCGGAATCGGCGGACCGTCGTCACCAGCTCTTCGACGAACGGCCAGGCCGCTTCCGGGTCGGACCCGAGGGTTTCGTGCCCGGCGTGCTCCTCCGCTTCGGGCCACGCCGCACGGACGATCGTCTCGCCGATCCCGAACCGCTGCCAGATCTCCTCGGTCACGAACGGCATCACCGGATGCAGGAGGCGCAGCGTCCGCTCGAGGATCCAGGCGAGGACGTTCGCGGCATCCTCGGCGACGACCGCATCCTCCGACCGGAGCCGCTCCTTCTCCATCTCGAGACCCCAGTCGCAGTACTCCGACCAGAAGAACCGATACGTGGCCTGCGCGGCCGCCGCGAAGTCGTATCGATCGAGCGACGCGTTCACCTCGGCCACGCAGCGCTGATGCCGCGCGAGGAGCCATCGCTGCGGCGCCGTCAACCGTTCCTCCGGCGGCAGCTGCGGGTCGACCGCGCGGGAACGCCTCGAGGACGAGCCGCGCCGCGTTCCAGATCTTGTTCGCGAAGTTGCGGCCGCCTTGGATCGAGTCCACCGAGAGCGGGATGTCCTGCTGCCCGCCGGTCGCGAGCCGCGCCAGCGAGAACCGAAGGGCGTCGGCCCCGTAGAGATCGAGGATCTCGACGGGGTCGATCACGTTGCCCAGCGACTTGGACATCTTCCGCCCGTGCGCGTCACGAACCAGCCCGTGGATCACCACGTCGCGGAACGGGATGTCGCCGGCGAGCGACATCCCCGACATGATCATCCGCGCGACCCACAGGTAGAGGATCTCGTAGCCGGTCACGAGCACCGCGTTCGGATAGAAGACCTCGAGCTCCGTCGTCTCGTCGGGCCAGCCGAGCGTCGAGAACGGCCAGAGCTGCGAAGAGAACCACGTGTCGAGGACGTCGGGGTCCTGCTCGATCTCGGCGACGCCGCAGGTGGCACACGCGTCCGGGTCCTCGAGCGCCACCGTGACATGTCCGTCCGGGCAGTACCACGCGGGGATCCGGTGTCCCCACCAGAGCTGTCGCGAGATGTTCCAGTCGCGCAGACCGTCCAGCCAGCTCACGTAGGCCTTCCGCCAGCGCTCGGGCCAGAAGGTGATCCGCCCGTCCACGGCCGCCTCGGTCGCCGGGCCCTTCAGCCCGTCCACCGCGACGAACCACTGGAGTCCCGACATCCACGGCTCGATCTCGCTGTGGCATCGGTAGCAATGGCCGACCGAGTGGCGGTAGGGGTGCTCCACCGCCACGAGGAGATCCAGCTTCTCGAGCTCCTCGTGCACCGCCTGCCGCGCGTCGTACCGACCGAGCCCGTAGAACTCCTCGGCCGCGTTCTCGTTGATGCGCGCCTCCGCGTCGAGGATGTTCAGCAGCGGGAGCCCGGCGCGCTGCGCGATCTCGAAGTCGGTGGGGTCGTGCGCGGGGGTGACCTTCACGGCGCCGGTGCCGAAGGCCGGATCGACCGCACCGTCGGCGACGATCGGCAGGTCGCGTCCGTCGAACGGATGCCGCACCGTCTTCCCGACGAGGTCTCGATACCGCGCGTCGTCGGGATGCACCGCGATCCCGGTGTCGCCCAGCATCGTCTCGACCCGCGTCGTCGCGACCTCGACGTAGCCGGTGCCGTCCGAGAGTGGATATCGGAACGTCAGGAGCTCTCCGTCGACCTCCTCGTGCTCGATCTCGGAGTCCGACAGTCCGGTCTGATCGGTGGGACACCAGTTGACGAGTCGCTCGCCGCGGTAGATCAGTCCTTGCTCGTACCATCGGACGAAGGCGACCCGGACCGCCCGCACGAGCCCCTCGTCCATCGTGAACCGCTCGCGATCCCAGTCGAGCGACGCGCCCATCCGCTTGAGCTGGCCGATGATCTCGCCCCCGTACCGTTCCTTCCACGCCCACACCCGCTCGACGAACGCCTCACGGCCGAGATCGCGCCGCTCGATCCCCTCTTTCCGAAGCTCGCGTTCGACCACCACCTGCGTGGCGATGCCTGCGTGATCCATCCCGGGGACCCAGAGCGACTGCAGCCCTCGCATCCGCGCTCGGCGGATCAACACATCCTCGAGCGTGCGCCCCAGCGCGTGACCGACGTGGAGACGTCCGGTCACGTTCGGAGGCGGGATGACGATGCAGTACGCGTCGGCAGGGTCCTCGGGGACCTGCGCGTGGAAGTACCCGCGCTCGATCCACGTCTCCGCCCACCGGGGTTCGACCGCGGCGGCGTCGTAGCGGGAGGCCATCTCCGTGTCGGACGCGGTCATGCGTTCGAGTGTATCGACCCGACTTCCGGCGCTCGGGGAGCGGATGCAGGCCGCACCGAGCGGCGCGGTCCCTCGAGCGGAATCGCATGTCTATACTCCGGCGACCGTTCGCCAAGCACGTCTAGGAGGGGAAGCCATGGCCGAGGACGTGATCGACAAGCTGCGCACCGTGGCCATCTTCCGCGGTCTCGACGAGAAGGAGCTCCAGCGGATCGTCGCCGTTGGCAAGGAGGTCCACTTCGACTCCGGGAAGGTGGTCGCCGAGCAGGACGGCGGCGCGGCCGGATTCCACCTCGTCATGGACGGCCAGGTCTCGGTGGTCGTCGACGGTCATGAACGCGCTCGGCTCGGGCCCGGCACCTACTTCGGCGAGATGTCCCTGCTGGACGGACGACCCAGGTCCGCGACCGTGAAAGCGGAGGAGCCGACCACGACCTTCGCACTCACGTCCTGGCAGTTCCTGCCACTCCTGGACGAATATCCGTCGATCAGCCGAGCGTTGCTCGTGGAGCTCTGCGGGCGCCTCCGTCGGGTCGAGCACGACCCGGTGCAGTGAGTCCGCGCTAGGCGGTCTTCTCCTGGCGCTCGCCGCCGCCGCTGCGCTTCTTCGACGCCTGCTTCGCTCGCGGCACGAGTGTGGGGTTCACCCCGGTCAACACCACGTCGCGGTCGACCAGGCACTTCGTGACGTCCTGACGCGATGGGAGCTCGTACATCACGTTGAGCAGGACCTCCTCCATGATCGCCCGCAGACCTCGGGCGCCGGTCCCCCGCTTGATCGCCTGCTCGGAGATCGCCTTCATCGCGTCGTCGGTGAACTCGAGCTCCACCCCGTCGAACTCGAAGAACTTCATGTACTGCTTCACGAGCGCGTTCTTCGGCTGGGTGAGGATGTCGACGAGAGCCGATTCGTCCAGGCTGTTGACGCTGGTGAGGACCGGGAGCCGGCCGACGAACTCCGGGATCAGCCCGTACTTCAACAGGTCTTCCGGCAGCACCTGAGCGAAGATCGCACCGAGGTCCTTGTCCTGGTGGCTCATGACCTCGGCACCGAATCCCACGCCCTTGCGACCGATGCGGCTCTCGATGATCGTGTCCAGGCCGGCGAACGCCCCACCGCAGATGAAGAGCACGTTGGTCGTGTCGATCTGGATGAACTCCTGATGCGGGTGCTTGCGGCCACCCTGCGGCGGCACGGACGCCGTCGTCCCCTCGAGGATCTTCAGCAGCGCCTGCTGCACGCCCTCACCTGACACGTCCCGCGTGATCGAAGGGTTCTCCGATTTCCGCGCGATCTTGTCGATCTCGTCGATGTAGATGATCCCGGTCTCGGCCTTCTTCACGTCGTAGTCGGCCGCCTGGATCAGCTTCAGCAGGATGTTCTCGACGTCCTCGCCCACGTAGCCGGCCTCCGTGAGGGCCGTGGCGTCGGCGATGGCGAACGGGACGTTCAGCATCCGCGCCAGGGTCTGGGCCAGGTAGGTCTTGCCACAGCCCGTCGGGCCGAGGATCAGGATGTTCGACTTCTGGAGCTCGACCTCCTGATCCTTCGCCCCCACCTGGATCCGCTTGTAGTGGTTGTAGACGGCGACGGACATGACCTTCTTGGCCTGGTCCTGTCCGACGACGTACTCGTCGAGGAACGCGTAGATCTCGGCCGGCTTCGGGAGCTCGTCGAGCTTCAGCTCGGCGGTGTCGGAGAGCTCCTCCTCGATGATCTCGTTGCAGAGGTCGATGCACTCGTCACAGATGTAGACGCCCGGACCCGCGATCAGCTTCTTGACCTGCTTCTGGCTCTTCCCGCAGAAGGAGCACTTCAGCAGATCCGACTCGCCGAACTTCGCCATCCGCCCGAGCCCTTCCTCTCTCTTCGCTCTCGGTGGGTCTGTCCCTTTGGTGAGCCCGTCCCTGGTGGGCCCACTCCTGCTGTTCCCTACAAACGCCACGACCGGGCATCGCCCGGTCGTGGTTCAGATATTACGCCCCCGCGGCGGCGGCCGCTGTCAACTCCGCGGGCATTTGACGACGGCTGCTGAGCACCTCGTCGATGATCCCGTAGTCCTTCGCCTGGTCCGGCGTGAGGATGAAGTCACGGTCCGTGTCCTTCGTGATCTTCTCGACGTCCTGCCCCGTGTGCATCGCGATCAGCTCGTCGAGCAGCTGGCGGTACCGCAGGATCTCGCGAGCCTGGATCTCGATGTCCACCGCCTGGCCCTGCGTACCTCCGTGTGGCTGGTGCAGGAGGACCCGCGCGTGCGGGAGCATGAAGCGCTTGCCCTTCGCGCCTGCGAGCAAGAGGAACGCTGCGAACGACGCGGCTTGACCCATGCAGATCGTCGTCACGTCCGGCTTGATGTACTGCATCGTGTCGTAGACCGCGAACCCCGAAGCGACGTCGCCGCCCGGTGAGTTGATGTAGAGGTTGATGTCCTTGTCGGGATCCTCGGACTCGAGGTGCAGCATCTGCGCCATCACGAGGTTCGCGACCGCATCGTCGATCGGCGTGCCCAGGAAGATGATCCGTTCCTTCAGCAGGCGCGAGTAGATATCGAACGAACGCTCGCCGCGGCTGGTCTGTTCGACCACGACCGGCACGAGATAGCTCTGGGGATCGTCCATCATGGGTTCGCCTCCTCTGGCGCTCCTTCTGGCTGTTCCGTATCGACATCGGCACGTTCGACCAGGAGGTCGAGGGCCTTGGTCCTGATGATATCCCCGGCCAGGGTTACGACCTGACCGCTGCGCTCGAGATCCTTCGCGACCGCCTTCGGCTCCCGCTCGTATGCCTGTGCCAGGACGGCGATCTCGGCGCCGATCTCCTCGGCCGTGACCTCCAGGGAAGCGTTGCGGGCGATACCTTCGAGGACCAGGTCGCTCTTGATCGCGCGGATCGCGTGCTCGCGCGAATCCTCGCGCAGACGCGCCTCATCCCAACCCTGGAGCTCCAACATCTTCTCCAGACCCACGCCCATGCGCTCGGCCTGTTCCCGCGCGTGATGGATCCGGTGGTCCGTCTCTTCGTTCACCAGGCTTTCGGGGAGATCCACGTCGACCTTGTCGATCATCGCCTGGAGCACCAGGTCGCGGAGGGCCGCGTCGGCCTCGCGTTCCTTGACCTGCGTGAGCCGCTCACGGAGATCGTCGCGGAGCTGCTGGATGGTGTCGAACTCCGACGCCGTCTTGGCGAGCTCGTCGTCGACCTCGGGCAGCTTGCGGGCCTTCACGTCCTTGACCAGCACGGTGATGTCGACCGCCGCACCGCCGAGCTCCTCGCCGAAGCGCTCGGGGAGGGCGTCTGAGACCTTCAGGATCGCCCCGGGCTTGGCACCGACGAGCTCCACGTCGAGCTTCTCCCCCACCTCGCCCGAACCGACGAGATACAGGTAGTCCTCCCGGGACGCTTGCTCGACCTTCTCGCCGGCTTTGGTCACGGTGAGGTCCACGGTCACGAAGTCGCCCTGCTGCACGGGCCGACCGACGGGTTCCAGCTCCGCGAAACGCTCCCGCAGTCGCTCGAGCCAATCGTCGATCTCCTCATCCGACACATCGACCGACGGCTTCGTGACGCTGACGCCGGTGTAATCCGATTCCTCGAAGGACAGCCGGGGACGAACCTCGACCGTGGCGGAGAAGACGAACGGCTTCCCCGGCTCGAGCTGCTGCACGTCGATGTCGGGATCGGTGATCGGCGCCAGGTCTTCCTCGGCGACGGCCTTCCGGAAATAGGTCGGTACCGACGATGTCACGAACTCCTCCAGGATCGCGTCTTTCCCGATCTGGGTGTCGATGATCTGCTTCGGCACCTTCCCCTTGCGGAAACCGGGGATCTTGATCTGGTTCGCGATCGTCCGGTACGTGCGATCGAGATCCTTGTCGAACTCCTCTTCGGGCACCTCGATCGTGAGCTTCACGGTGTGCGGCTCGGTGTTCTCGACGGTCGTTTCCATGGGAACACCCAGGCTACTCGACGTGGGGTCTTCGTCGGCCCGCACGCACCTGGTCGGCCCCGTCCCGGCTGGTAGCGTCGGGCCGTGTTCGAACAGGAGCTGTCCTTCGCGCACGAGCTCGCCGATCGCGCCGCGGAGATCTCGATGTCGTATTTCCTCGGCGAGTTCGAGGTGAAGCAGAAGGTCGACCTGACACCCGTGACCCAGGCCGACCTCGAGGTCGAGACGGCGATCCGCGAGATGATCGCCGACCGCTTCCCCACCGACGCCGTAACCGGCGAGGAGCATGGAGAAGGAGCCGGGGAAAGGGTCTGGATCGTGGACCCGATCGACGGCACGAGGAACTTCGCTGATGGCGTGCCGATCTGGGCCACATTGCTCGCTCTGCAGGTCGAGGGCAGGTCGGTGCTCGGGATGGCGAGCGCGCCGGCACTGGCCGAGCGGTACGAGGCGGTCCGAGGAGGCGGAGCGCGATGGAACGGTCGAGAGCTCCATGCGAGCGAGCGGAAGCTGGACGACGCGTTCCTGCTCTTCTCGAGCGTCGACGACTGGCTCGGTGGCCCGCGGGAACAGACGTTCCTCGACCTCTTGCGAGACACGCGCCGGAGCCGCGGGTTCGGGGACTTCTGGGGGCACATGCTCATCGCGCGCGGGGCGGCCGACCTGATGATGGAGCCGGCGCTTCGGATCTGGGATTGGGCCTGCATCACCGTGATCGTCGAGGAGGCGGGTGGCCGGGTCACCACGTTCGACGGCGAGGAACCCTCGGATGGCTCCAGCATCCTCACGTCCAACCCGATCGTGCACGAGGAAGCGGTGCGGCGCCTCTCGGGCCTGTGAACCGCTGCGAGTGGGCGCCCGTCGACAGCCCCGTCTACCTCGCGTACCACGACGAGGAGTGGGGCGTGCCCGTGCACGACGACGGTCACCTGTTCGAGATGCTCACCCTCGAGGGCGCGCAGGCGGGACTATCGTGGTCCACGATCCTCAACAAGCGCGAGGGCTACCGGCGCGCGTTCTCCGGCTTCGATCCCGGGAAGGTCGCGCGATTCGACTCGAGGAGGGTGGATCGGCTGCTGTCGGACCCCTCGATCGTTCGGAACCGGATGAAGATCGAGTCGACGCTCAACAACGCGCGAGCCGTGCTTCGGGTCCAGGAAGAGGACGGTTCCCTGGACTCCTACCTCTGGTCGTTCGTCGGCGGCATCCCGAAGGTGAACCGGTTCCGGAGGCTGGGCGAGATCCCCGCCGAGACGCCGGAGTCGAAGGCGATGTCGAAGGACCTCAAGCGTCGCGGGTTCAAGTTCGTCGGACCGACCGTGTGCTACGCGTTCATGCAAGCCTGCGGTCTGGTGCTGGACCACGTGACACGCTGCTATCGCTGGGCGGAGCTCGCGGGCGCATCCGCCGACTCACTGCACCCGTCGGACCAAGATGAAGGGATCGACTCGTGAAGAGATGATCGGTCGATACCCGATCGGTGTGGAACAGGACTGGACCGAAGGAGGTCAGGCACGATGACCGGACACATCGTTCCGATGGGCGCGGGGAAGGCCGTGATGGACCGGCGCAACGACCCGCTCCACGACTACGTCCTGGAGCTCACCGGCAAGGACGATCCCGTGGTGCTCTTCCTGCCCACCGCGACGGGAGACGACGCGAGCTACATCGTCTCGTTCTACGAGGCCTTCCACTCCGGACGGTGTCGCCCCCGCCACCTCAGGCTGTTCCACCGCAACGAGGACGATCTCACCGACATCGTGCTCGGCGCGGACGTCATCCACGTCGGCGGTGGCAACACCGCGAACATGCTCGACGTGTGGAAACGGCAGGGCGTCGATCGGCTTCTGTTCCAAGCGCTCGACCGTGGCGCCGTGCTCACCGGAGGCAGCGCGGGGGGGCTGTGTTGGTTCGAGGGCGGCACCACCGACTCCTACGGCCCCACCCTTCAGCTGCTCCACGAGGGGCTCGGGATGATCAAGGGCAGCTACTGCCCGCACTACGACGCCGAGGACCAGCGTCGCCCGATCTTCCACGCGGCGCTCCTGGAAGGTTCTCTCGAGATGGGCTACGCCTCCTGGAACCGTGTCGCCATCCGGTTCACGCCTCAGGGCGAGGTCGTCGAAGCGGTCACATCGGAGCCGGGAGGTCGCGCGCTCAAGGTCTATGCGCTCGACGGCAAGATCGTCGAGGAGGACATCCCCTGCCGCGTCCTCGAAGAACCCGTCGCCAGCCGTTCGGTGTCCACCTGAAGTCCCCTCCGCCGGCGAGCGGAGAACGAGCGTCGGAGGCCGCATCGAGGCGTTCGTGTACCTACGTTCTCCTCAGCGCCGCGACGGCGTCCGCCTCTGTCACCATCTGACGCCGGTAGTTGAGCAAGGCGAAGCGGTCGCACGTGGTCTCGGCCGCCGACGCGGTTCCTCGCACTTCCTTGAGCCACCAGTGCATCCATTCGTGGCAATACGAGAACCGCAGCACCTCCTCGTGCGTGCGGAACGTGATGCCCTCGGTCAGCCAGATGAAGCGGGGTCGTGTCCCCTTCCCGCTGCTCCTCCGCTTCGCGCCGTAGGGAACGATCTCTCCGAACGGATAGAAGGGCTGCGGCAACTGAAGGGTGATCGAACGGTCCTGGAAGTCCGTCCACGCCGCCAGATGTGGACGATCGCGATACCGGAGCGGCTTGACGTGGACCGAGTAGTCGCCCGGCTCCGGCAGGCCATCGAGCATGCGCGCCGCGACGTCGCCGGGCAGATCCGGCACCGAGGAGGAGATGTCCATCAAGGACGCAGCCTACGGTCGGGTCGCTGTTAGGGTCCGCCAACCCATGGACGAGCCCGGCGGCTCCTACAGCTTCGCCCACGGTGCCCGGAAGGTTGCGCCCTTCTCGATCGCGGTCCTGGGCTTCGGGATCTCCTTCGGGGTCCTCGCCCGCCCGACGATGGGGGCGATCGCGCCGATCGTGATGTCCGCGACGACGTTCGCGGGCTCGGCGCAGTTCGCCTCCGCCTCGATCCTCAGCACCGGCGGCACGCTGGCGGCCGCCGTGGTCGCCGCCGTCCTGCTGAACGCGCGCTACGCCCCGATCGGCCTGAGCGTGGCGCCGTCCCTCACCGGACCATGGTGGTCACGGTTCCTCCGCGCCCAGCTCGTCGTCGACGAGACGTGGGCACTCTCGGCAGACGGTCGCGGGGGCCACGACCCCAAGATCATCGTCGGTGGCGGACTCGTGCTCTACGCGGCATGGGTCGGCGGCACCGCGGTCGGCGTGCTCTTCGGCGACCTGATCGGGGACCCCACCAGGCTCGGACTGGACGCGGCCTTCCCGGCGCTGTTCCTGGCGCTCCTGTGGCCCAACCTGGATCGCCCACGTGCGAAGACCGCGGCGTTGCTCGGCGCCGCCATCGCGCTGGCGCTCACGCCGGTCGCGCCGGCGGGCGTGCCGATCATCGCGGCAGGACTCGCGTGCCTGATCGGGTGGCGGCGAGCATGAGCGAAGCGTGGTGGGTCGTGGTGCTCGTCGGAACGGCGACGATCGCGATCAAGGGCGCGGGGCCGGTGCTGCTGGGAGGTCGACCGCTACCTCCGAAGCTCGACAGGGTGATCGTCCTCCTCGCACCGGCGCTGCTCGCCGCCCTGGTGGCGACCAGCACGTTCGCCGACGGGCGCGCGCTCGTCCTCGACGAGCGCGCGCTGGGGGTGGCGGCCGGAGGCGTCGCCGTCGGCTTCAAGGCTCCGCCACTCGTCGTCGTGGTCGTCGCCGCGACGGTCACCGCCGTCGCGCGAGCCCTCCTGTAGGGTTCGCGCGATGACGCGTTTCCGCGACCTGGGACTCCGCGTCGGGCTCCTGCCGCCGGGGCCGCTGAACGCGATCACCGACGTCGACGGTGTGACCGTCGGGATGACGACGCTGATCGAGGGAGACGGACCACTGCAGGTCGGCACCGGTCCGATCCGCACCGGCGTGACCGCGATCGTTCCGCATCCCGGGATCGGCGCCGAGCCCCTCTTCGCCGGCACCCACACCCTGAACGGCAACGGGGAGATGACCGGGCTGGAGTGGGTCCGCGAGTCGGGCTGCCTCACCACGCCGATCGCGATCACGAACACGCACAGCGTCGGGGTGGTGCGGGACGCCATCGTCACGTACGAGGTCGAGCACACGCCACACCCAGGTGCGTTCTGGAGCCTGCCGGTGGTGGGCGAGACCTACGACGGCGCCCTCAACGACATCAACGGGATGCACGTCCGCGCCGAGCATCTCTTCGAGGCGATCGAAGCGGCGAGGAGCGGACCGGTAGCCGAAGGCGGCGTCGGCGGCGGCACGGGCATGATCTGCCACGACTTCAAAGGAGGCACCGGAACCGCATCCCGTGTGATCGAGGGCCGGGAACGCAGTTGGACCGTCGGGGTCCTCGTGCAGGCCAACCACGGCGACCGGGCGCGGCTCATGGTGGACGGCGTCCACGTCGGCGAGGAGATCCCGACCGACGAGTTGCCCTCGGCGTGGGACCAGGAGGAGGAGCTCGGCAAGGCGGCCGAGGGATCCATCATCGTGATCCTGGCCACCGACGCGCCGCTCCTCCCGCATCAGCTCGATCGCATGGCACAGCGCGTCGCCCTCGGCATCGCTCGGGTCGGCGGCGGAGGTGGCAACTCGAGCGGGGACATCTTCCTTTCGTTCTCCACGGCGAACGCCGGTCGGATGAAGAGCGACAAGACGGCGAACCCGGAGGGACCGCTCGCGGTCGACATGGTCCCGGACGCATCGATCACGCCCCTGTTCTGGGGCGCGATCGAATCCACCGAGGAGGCGATCCTGAACGCGCTCGTCGCGGCCGACACGATGGTCGGCCGCGACGGCATCACCGCCCACGCGCTCCCCCATGACCGGCTACTGGAGATCATGACGAAGTACGGGCGAGGACCGAACCGATAGCGGTCGGGGCGGCGGGATTCGAACCCGCGACCTCGTGCTCCCAAAGCACGTGCGCTGCCAGGCTGCGCTACGCCCCGCTTGTAACGGGATTCTACGTCCGGGTACCGTGGTCCCATGGGCGCGCGGCCGGGGACGCGGAACCTTTCGAGCTACGTCCTGTCCCTCCTCCTCCTCCTCGCCCTCGCGGCGTTCGCGATCCTGGTCGCCCTGCAGCTCCGGGGCGACACGCCACCCCGCTTCGACGTAGGCGAGGCCGAGGGGATCGATTGCCCGGTCGGTGAGGGGACCCCCGCGTGCTTCACCTTCACGGTCACGAACCTCGGCAACCAGCCTTCGCTCGTGGAGTGCAACGTGACGGCGGGCGCCGGGCGCGCGACCTTCCTCAATGAAACGCCGGTCTACGCGAGCTCGGCTCCCTTCGAGCCCGGGATCGCCGAACAGCTCACCGTCAAGGTCGACCAGGGCGACACGGACACGGTGACCGAGCCGATCCTGATGTGCATGGCGGTCTAGGTCTCGTCGGCGACGCGGAACACGCCTTCGCCCACGATCTGCACGCCCCCGCCGACGCGAACGCTCCACGAGTCGCCGTCGGGCCTGACGTCCAGGTGCAGGAAGCTCGGCCGGCCCACCATCTCCCCTTGGGCGACGATCGCGTCCCCCGGCATGCCGGCGAGGCCGCGGGATGCGAGGTAGACGCCGAGCGGACCCGCGGCGGAGCCGGTGGCGGGATCCTCGCCGACGCCGAAACTCGCATCGAACATCCTGGCCATGACGTCGCCATCGCTCCGAACGGTGAACAGGTAGAGACATTCTCCTCCGGATGCGGCGGTCGCCCGCCGGCACGCGGGCTCGTATCGCTCGGCTCGCCGAAGCGTCTCCTCATCTCGGATCGGCACGAGCAACGGCGCGAGTCCGGTCGTGATGACCTGCATCGGCAATTCGGGATCGAGGTCGTCCGCCTCGAGCCCCGCCGCGTCCGCCACCACGCGGCGGTCGGCGAACTCAGGCCCGAGGACGGGGCGCTGCTGCGTCATCCACGCGAAGCTCCGCTGAAGGTCCACTTCCACCGGCACCTCGCCGAGCGCGGTCGTCTGCACGGTGTCCGGCGACGTTCTCCCCTCGCTCGCGAGCGTGAACGCGGTCCCGATCGTCGGATGCCCGGCGAACGGAAGCTCGGCGTCCGGCGTGAAGATCCGCATCCGGTACCCGTCGGGACGCGCTTCGGTCACGAATGTGGTCTCGGAGAAGTTCGTCTCGAGGGCGAGCATCCGCATCTGCTCGGTGGAGAATCCATCAGGCGTCTCCGGCACCACGCACAACCGATTGCCCTGGAACGGTGTCTCCGTGAACGCGTCGACGAGCCGGAACCCGACCTCCATCGGCGGAGTATCGCAGTCTCGTCCTCGAGCTCGCGGATGAGCTCCACCCGGGGTGTACGGTCAGCCAGTCCGCATCCCACGCATGAAGGGAGGAAGGAGCGCTTCGTGAGCGAACCGGTCTTCAGGAACGGCCTCTGGTGGCAGCAACAGCCCGATGGGACGTGGCTCCGTTGGAACGACATCGGTCAGACCTGGGAGCGATCGCAGAACCCACCACCGGCCGATGAGTCCGGGCTCCCTCCCGCTCCTCCGATGCCCGGTCAGGGACTCGCCACTCCCTTCCCACGGACGCCGGCGACCCCTGCTGCTTCCGTTCCGACCTACCTCGTGTGGGCGATCCTCGTGACGCTCCTCTGTTTCCTCCCGACGGGCATCGTCGCGATCGTCTACGCGACGCAGGTCAGCAACAAGCTCGCGGTGGGCGACGTCGCCGGCGCGATGGATTCCTCCGGCAAGGCCAAGATGTGGTGCATCATCAGCGCGGTGGGCGGGATCCTCGTCGGGATCGCCGTGGTCGCTGGATCCGTCGGGACGAACAGCTCCCCAACGTTCACGTAGGAGCCGGCATGGATCCCGGAGGTCTATCCGCGCTCGCACCCTCTCGTGTTCGAGACGCGACGCTCTTCGTCGGCGGCCTCGCGTTCGCCGTCGTGCTCCACGTGGTCGATCCCAGCGAAGCGACGGCCTTCCCCGTCTGTCCTTTCTACGCGGCGACCGGCCTGTACTGCCCCGGGTGCGGCACGCTGAGGTGTCTCCATGCCTTGCTGCACGCCGACCTTCGATCCGCCATCGACTTCAACCTGATGACGGTGCTCTTCGTCCCGATGCTGGTCGCCGCGTGGCTGTCGGTGGGCCTCGCGGGGATCGGTGGGCGGCATCCTCCCCATGTCCGGAGCGCCCCTCGGTGGGCTAGCTGGGCGATCGGGGTCGCGTTCGGACTGTTCTGGGTCCTGCGGAACGTGCCCGGCGAGCCCTTCTCGTGGCTGGCTCCCTGACCTGCCGGCCCGAACTGCGACGGGAGCCTTGCTAGGCTGCGATGAACGCGGGTGTAGCTCAATGGTAGAGCTCCAGCCTTCCAAGCTGGTGGTGCGGGTTCGATTCCCGTCACCCGCTCTTCACGTCAGCGCCATCTCCGCGGGTCACGGCTCCCTTTGGCTGGGCTCACCATTGCCATCGGTTCCCGTCGATCCGCCCCGTTTCCCAGTCTCATCCAGCCCGGATGCGGCCTCGCTCCCCCTTGCCGAGGTTCGGATCGTTCGGAGGCGCAGAAGCGATCTTCGCCCGGTACTCCGGTAGGTGGACCTGGGCCAACGCGTCGAGCGCGGTTGCAGTGAGGGTCGCCAGCCTCGCGAGGTTGGCTTCGTCTTGTTCGGTGAAGTCCCCATCCAGCCGGTCGGATGCCTGGATGAAGCCGTAGTTCTCGCCGTCGGCTCCGATCAGCGGGACCGCCAACCAGCCCCGCATCGGGGGATGATCGTCGACCTCGTCGCCGAAGTTTCGCCACTCGGGATGCGCCCGCAGCTCTTCATCCGTCAGTCGCAGCGGCCGGTCCACCTTGTGGGCGTATGCGTGGATCCCGACACCTTTCGCAGGCGAGTGATAGTCGGCCCACGAGGCGTACTTCTCCGAGAGCGAGAAGTACTTCCGAGCGTGCGCCCACCCTTCGCCGATCAGGTGTGTCGCGGCGCCCTGATGCGAACGGGTGATCACCCTCGCAAGTTCGGCCGCCTGCGCGAGGACCGGATCCGCGGCGAGCATGAAGTTCGCCAGGTCGGCGGGCACGTCCGGTGATGGAGGCGTACTCGCGTTGTGATAGCTGTTGAGGAACTGCTCATCGCTCACGGCAACGACCCCGCCGGTCCAACTTCGTGCCGTAGCTCTCGCGCACGGCCGGGACTGTACACCTCGCTGATGAGCCATCGTCCGAGCGGTCAGCCGAGGATGTCGCATGGGCTCACCGTCCAAACTGGTGATGCGGATTCCGATCCCCGTCACCCGCTTTTCGACCCCGTCATCGCACGACGCGCTGCGTTTCCCCGTCCGGGCATGGCCACGTTGAGCTACCCGCGCTGGCATCCGGCGGGTGGGAAGGATGACCCGAAGGCCGATGTGGTGCCGGTCGCCCCTGCCCTATGGTTCGGCCATGACGGATGGATTCGAACGAACCTTGGGCAAGTACGCGTCGGTGACGGTCGAGGCAGCTGCTCGATTGGTCGACGTGGATGTCGCGACGATCGAACATTGGTCGGACGTTGGCTCGATCGAGATCGAACAGCGAGGTGACATGGCCGTCGTTCGACTCGACCAGGTCAGACAATTGACCAACTCGGCGAGGGTCGGGGCGAGGACACGGTTCGGGTCCCTTCGGGCACTCCTTCGGGATGCCGAGAGGATCGAGTCTCCGAGCGTGATCGGACTCCAGGAGCTCGTGCGACAGAAGGCGGGCTACGCCTCCTAGGTTCTCCCAGCTCATCTAACCCAGACCCGCTCGCTCCGCGTACGCTTGACGTCGGCGCCGGTAGCTCAGGGGATAGAGCAGGGGACTTCTAATCCTCAGGTCGCAGGTTCGAATCCTGCCCGGCGCGCGTGACGAGCGCCCTGAAGTAGCTGACCGAGCGAGATCTCTGACGAGCGGCGCTCAAGTGACTAGGTTGAGGATCAGAGGAGGCTGCAGATGAAGAAGAAGGCAGGTAAACGGACCGCGCGCTTCCAGGTCCAGATCGTCGAGAACTCCAACGACATCACGCTCGTCTTCGACGGTGCCGATCTCCCGCCGATCGTCGTCAGCGCGAAGACCGGGCAGACCGGGAAGAAGGCGCACAGCAAGCTGAAGAAGATCCTCGACGTCGTGGAGAAAGAGGGAGAGACGAAGACGGCGACGAAGACAGCCGCGAAGGCCGTGACCGCGGCGGTGAAGACCGTCTCCAAGGAGGCAGTGAAGGCCGTCTCCGAGAGGACCGGGAAGGCGAACGGCAAGTAGCCCGTGCCGCTCCTTCGATCCGCAGGACGCTCACCCGTCGGCGACCCGATGACGATAGGCTGAGCGCGAAGGGGGAACCGGTGGCGGTCTTTCAACGCACGGCGAGCTACGCGACCAAGTGCTTGCGGTGTGGCGGGGACATCAGGCCGGGCGATCGCATCCTCTGGTCCAGTGCGGACCAGAGGGCGAAACATCAGGTCTGCCCGAAGCCCGCGCCCGGCGGAAGCGACGGCGAGCGAGCCGGCAAGCCCGCCAAGAGCTGAGGCGTCGGCGCACTAGAAGCGCGGATACGTGTGGCCGTAGCCCTTCACGAAGCGAGCCTTGACCGAGGTGCTGTAGAGACGCTGCCGTGGGATGTCCACCTTCGTCTCGCACTTGCCGCACGTGAAGGCGCCGAACCAGCGCGAGGGGATCGCCTGTGGGTACTCGCACTTGTGGCACGCCTCGAACCTGATGTCCGCCGCACACGAGAAGCAGCGGTAGGAGATCGCGCTGTCCTCCACTGGGGAGGGCATCCGGCAGTCGGGGCAGGTGAGGTATGCCATCTATGAATGGTTGTCGGCCGTTCGGGTGACCCTCCCTAATACCCGATCACGGGTATCCGCGTCGGGTCCGATGACGGTAACGTGTCCCAGCTTGCGTCCCGGGCGAGATTCCTTGCCGTACAGGTGAAGGTGAACCTGGGGTCCGAGCTCGAACGAGCTCTCCGGCGGGACCCAGCCGATGATGTTCACCATGCCGCTGTAGGCCGAAAGGGACGTCGGACCGAGCTCGATCCCGCAGATCGCCCGCAGATGGTTCTCGAACTGGGACGTCGCCGCGCCCTCGATCGTCCAGTGACCGGAGTTGTGGACGCGGGGGGCCATCTCGTTGCCGAAGAGGTCCTCCCCCACCTGGAACAGCTCGATCGCGAGGACGCCGACGTGGCCGAGCCGCTCCATCACCGCGAGCGCGTAGCGCTCCGCCGTGGCCTGGAGCTCCGCGGTCACCCCGAGGGCCGGCGCGGTGGAGACGCGGAGGATCCCATCGCGATGGACGTTCTCAACGAGTGGATAGAACGCCGCACGACCGTCGCGGCCGCGCACCCCGAGGATCGACAGTTCGCGTTCGAAGGGCACGAACGACTCGAGGATCGAGGGCACCTCCCCGACGGCGAGCCATGCATCATCCGCCACGTCCACGCTCGCCAAGCGGGCCTGCCCCTTCCCGTCGTAGCCGAGTCGCCGGGTCTTCAGCACGCTCGGCACGCCGATCACCTCGAGCGCTTCGGCCAGTTCATCGCGGGAGGACACGGCCGAGAACGGGGCCACGGCCAGGCCGACCGCTTCGAACAAGGTCTTCTCGAGCACCCGGTCCTGGGCGAACTCCAATGACTCGGGCGGCGGGAACACGTCGACTCGCTCCGCGAGGAATCGCGCCGACGCGACCGGGACGTTCTCGAACTCGTAGGTGACGACGTCTGCGGCGGCGGCAAGCTCGGCCAGAGCGCCCTCGTCGTCGTAGGTACCCACGATCGCCGGAGCGACGCGGGACGCCGGCGAGTCCGGCGCGGGATCCAACGTGAGGCACTCGATCCCGATGCGGGCTCCCGCCTCGGCCAGCATCATGCCGAGCTGGCCGCCGCCAACGATCCCGACGAGCGTCACCGCTCGTCGGGATCGGGATGGGCTACCACGCTCTCCGTCTGGACCTCACGGAACTTCAGGAGCTGCTCGCGGACGTGCTCGTCCGCGAGCGCGACGATCTCGGCGGCGAGCAGTCCCGCGTTCACCGCCCCGCTCACGCCGATCGCGAGCGTGCCGACCGGCACGCCCGCCGGCATCTGCACGATCGACAGGAGCGAGTCCATCCCCTTCAGCGCCTTCGACTCGATCGGGACGCCGAGGACGGGAAGGTGGGTGTTCGCCGCGGTCATCCCGGGGAGGTGCGCTGCGCCACCCGCCCCCGCGACGATCACGCGCAAGCCGCGGTCCGCGGCCGACGTCGCGTACTCGACCATGAGCTCGGGCGTGCGGTGAGCCGACACGACCTTCGTCTCGAAGCGCACCCCGAGGTCCTCGAGGGTGTCGCAGCAGTGCTTCATCGTCTCCCAGTCGGAGCGGGAGCCCATGATCACGCCGACCTGCGGCCTCTCCACAACCCGAGTCTACCGACGCAGGTCGCGACGAGAGCTCCCGCGGTCGCCGCCGACCGCGTCCGCCGACTGGGTTGCGGGGTCGCCGACACGTCATTAGCGTGAGACCCCCAGACGACCTCGGGAGGACCCCCCATGTCGAAGCGCCTCCGCACCCACGTCCGGACCGCCATCACCGTTCTCGCCGCGCTCACGCTGCTCGCCGTGGTGATATGGAGCACGAGCACACCCAGCCAGTTCCAGAACCGAGCGGGTGAGCGCGAGAGGCGAGGGCGAGGAGGAGGCGAGTCTCCGCGAGATCGCGCTGCGCGGCGACCGGCAACTTCCGATCCTCGTGGTCCGCGAGAAGATCGGCGAGAGCGGCGAGGCCGAGCGCTTCGGGGGTCCGGCCGCTGAGGCCTACGAGAACCGCGCGATCCCCCGGGCAACGATCCGCTTCAAGCAAGTCAAGAAGGCCATCGCCGCCGCCGCGGCGATCCCGTCGGCACGCACCGGTCTGAGCGCCCCGCTCGTTGCCGGATGGCAAGAGCTC
This sequence comes from uncultured Actinomycetota bacterium, assembly GCA_963839395.1. Classification (GTDB taxonomy): domain Bacteria; phylum Actinomycetota; class UBA4738; order UBA4738; family HRBIN12; genus JAJNBA01. The sequence continues at coordinate 352,624 of CAWIUW010000015.1, read as the reverse complement.
GGCCCCGTGACGCCGACGGTTCCTGCGATCGCGACCTACACGGATCGAGCGACACAGAACTCCGGTCGCGTGACATCGATGGCGATCTCACCGACGTGCGTGCCGGGCGACTGCGAGATCTGGGTCGGTGCGGCGGGCGGAGGCGTGTGGCACGCGCCGGACGCGCTCGCAGCCGAGCCCGCCTGGCAACCGCTCGACGCGGGGATCACGTCGAACTCGATCGGCTCCCTCGCGGTCGACCCGAACGACCCGAACAGGATCTTCGCGGGAACGGGCGAACCCAACGGCTCGGGCGACTCGGAGGCCGGTGTCGGCCTCTTCACGTCGACCGACGGGGGCCCGTGGACCCTGGTGCCGGCGAGCGTGCCGATCGCGAGGGACCGCTCGATCGGTTCGATCGCGATCGACCCGACCGACCCCGACCACTACTTCATCGGCACTGCCGTGGCGCGTCACGGCTCCTCCTCGGCCAACGGCGGTCGGAGGACCCCGCCGGACGCGCCCACCCTCGGTCTGTACGAGACGACCGACGGCGGCGCGACGTTCGACCTCGTCTTCTCGCGTGACCCGAACCCGGCACCCGCTTCCGGAGGCGTGGACTGGTTCCAGGGTGGCGTGAACAGGATCCTGCTCGACCCGAACGACCCGGAGACGGTCTACGTCGCGTTGTTCGGCTACGGGCTGTGGCGTCGGTCACCCGCGAACGAAGGGACGACGCAATTCCGCCAGGTCTTCCAGACGTTCCACCCGGCCGACACGTTCGGTGACCGGACGGAGTTCGACCTGGTCGACCTGGGGTCCGACACGCGCATCTACTTGGGCGACTCGTCGGACGACCTGGGCTACTCGGTCCTCTGGCGCACCGACGACGCCAACGTGCCCGCCGGTGACCTGCTCACGGGGGGCACGAACGGTGGCTGGACGCTGCTGTCCAACCCGGCGAACGGCACCGACGGCTTCGGCTCGTACTTCTTCTGCCATTTCCAGTGCGGGTACGACATGTTCGTGGAGTCGCCGCCGGGGCAACCCAACACGGTCTGGATCGGCGGCGCGATGAACTACGACGAGCTGCCGGTGTTCGGTGGCAACGGCCGGTCGAACGGGCGCGCGGTGATGCGCTCGACCGATGCGGGCGTCTCGTTCACCGACATGACGAACGACGCGCAGAACCCGCCGCTCGGCATGCACCCCGACCAGCACGCGATCGTCTTCGCGTCCAACCCCAACATCGCGATCGTCGGGTCAGACGGCGGCGTGATCCGCACGAACGGGACCTACGTGGACGACACTGGCGAGTGCGCCTCGAGGCCGATCGAGGGTGCGGACCTGACGGACTGCGAGAACTGGCTCAGCGCGGTGCCCCAGCTGCTGACCACGCTGAACGACGGGCTCGCCACGATCCAGTTCCAGAGCCTGTCCGTGAACCCGGAGGACCCCACCAACGACCTGATGGGTGGCACGCAGGACAACGGCACCTGGCTCTTCTCCGGCAGCCCCGAATGGTTGGAGACGATCGACGGAGACGGCGGCCAGTCGGGCTACGGAGCCGAGGACACCTCGATCCGCGTCCACACCTACTTCGACGCGACCCCCGACGTGAGCTTCGACGACGGGGCTCCCGGCAGCTGGAACTGGATCGGGGACCCGCTCCAGAAGAGCAACGAGCAGCGATCGTTCTACGTGCCTCTCATCACCGATCCGGTCGTGGGCGGTGCGATGTTCACCGGGATGGAGAGCGTCTGGCGCACCTCGAACAACGGTGGCGAGCAGGCCTTCCTCGAGGAGACCTGCAACGAGTACACGGGCACCTTCCAGCACGCCTGCGGGAACTGGAAGCCGATCGGTTCGGGCACGAGCGGGAACCTGACGTCGACGTTCTACGGCCGCGACAAGCTCGGGAACTACGTCGTGGCGGTCGAGCGGTCCGGCGGCGACACCGGCACGCTCTGGGCCGGGACCCGGGTCGGTCGCGTGTTCGTCTCGAAGAACGCGAACGCGCCCCGGCAGCAGGTGAGCTACCGGAGGATCGATTCGGCCGCACAGCCCGAGCGGTTCGTGAGCGGGATCTCCATCGACCCGACGAACTCGAACCACGCGTTCATCTCGTTCTCCGGGTACGAGGCGTACACACCCGGCCAGCCGGGTCATGTGTTCGAGGTGACGTTCCATCCGGGCACGGGCAACGCGACCTGGACGGACATCAGTGCCAACATCGGCGACCAGCCGATCACCGACGTGGCGTTCGACGACCAGACGGGTGACGTCTACGTGTCGACGGACTTCAGCGTCCTGCGACTCGAGGACGGCAGCAACGTGTGGGTCGAGGCAGCCGCCGGGCTTCCGCCGGTCGCCACATACGGCCTCACGATCGACACGTCGGACGCGGGCCGGGTGCTCTACGCGGCCACGCACGGCCGGGGTGCCTGGTCGGTGGCCCTCCCCTAGATCGGCGGCATCGAACGGACACGAGGGGCGGCCCAGAAGGGCCGCCCCTCGAGCGTCACGGACCTTCGATCGTTTCGACTCGGTCGGATCAGGCAGCCGGGTTGGTGACCGTGGCGGCGAACTCCTCGAGGTTGTCGACGTAGCGCTGCACGTCGTCGTCGGAATGGACGATCGACGTCGTCCAGCTCTCCCACTTCGAGCCGGGGGACTTGAACACACCACGGTTCAGCTGCCAGAGCCACGCGAGCTGCGGCACCCGGTCGTCGATGTCCCAGAGGTCCCGGTACTCGTGGATCGGCTCGCGCCGGAACTCGACCGAGCCCTTCGCGCCGAGCACCTTCGCGTTCGCCGGGAGTCCCTGGTCACGGCAGACCTGCTCGGAGCGCGCGAGGATCGCGTTCAGCTCGTCGAACCGCGCGTACGCCTCCGGCGTGAGCACCTCGAGAAGGTTTGCCCTCGCGGCGGCCATCGTGAGCGGGTTGCCGTTGAACGTTCCCTGCTGATCGAGCTCGCCGCTGATCACCATGCCCATCGCCTCGTCGGTGCCACCGATCGCCCCACAGGGAAGACCGGCCCCGAGCGCCTTCGCCAAGCAGATCAGGTCTGGCACGACGCCGAACGCCTCGACGGCGCCGCCCCACGCGAGCGTGAACCCCGTCTTCACCTCATCGAACACGAACAGGGCCCCGTCGGTCCGACAGAGGTCCTTCAGTCCGGCGAGGTAGCCGGGATCCGGTAGCACCAGCCCGCAGTTGGTCATCGCGGGCTCCACGATCATGCAGGCGAACTCCCCCGCGTGCTCGGCGAACGCCTCCTTCGCCGCCTCGAGATCGTTGAACGGCACGTTGACCACGAGATCGACGAACTCCTTCGGGAGGCCCAGCGTCTGGGGAACGGCGACGGGGTGCTCGCGCGGGCCGGCCTTCTCCTCCGACGGGAACACGCTCACCATCAGCGAGTCGTGATGACCGTGGTAGGTGCCCTCGATCTTCAGGATCCTCGACCGACCGGTCAGCGCGCGGGAGATCCGGCAGGCATCGAGCGTCGCCTCGGTGCCGGAGTTGCCGAAGCGCCATTGCGGGAGGCGATACCGCTCGGCGAGGTTCTCCGCGACCGGGAGCGCCTCCTCCGTCGGCTGCGCGAAGTGCGTTCCTTCCGCGACGCGCCGCTGGACGGCCTCGACCACCTTGGGATGCGCGTGCCCCATGACCATCACGCCGTAGCCGTTGTGGAGGTCGACGTACTCGTTGCCGTCGATGTCCCACACGTGCGAACCCTCACCGCGCCGCACGTAGATCGGATGCGGCGGCCACGACTGCCACGAGGAGGACACGCCGCCGGGAAGGAACCGCTTCGCTTCCTCTCGGTACGAGAGCGACCTGGCGTGCTTGCGATCGAGCGCCTCGGTCTCCCGCTTCGTCAGCTCCTCGACCCAGTCGAGGTCGACGTCGACGGTCCTGGCGGTATCCATGGATGTGGAGCCTACGACGTCCGCCGACTCAGGCGCTGCCCGTGCCGCCCTCACCGATCGGCGCGAGACGTGAGCCGATCACGAGGGCGGCGGAGAGCAGCACGAGGTTCTTGATCACGAACTCGCCCTCGACCGTGAGCAGCAACGGGTTGCCGTCGCGGAACGCGACGTCCGGGTGCATCACCAGCACGAGGAACGTGCCCGCCATCTGCAGGACGAGGAGGGGCAGCACGATCCGCATCAGCCGGCCCGCGATCAGGCAGACGCCGACGAAGACCTCGAACACGCCTAGCGCCGGGACGACGACGTCCGGGTCGAACCAGTAGATCGTCTTCGCGACGAGCTCCGAGACGGGCGAGACGTCGAAGATCTTCAGGAGCCCGAACCAGAGGAACACGATCCCGATGGAGATCCTGAGTGCCGGCACGCCGATGCGGGAGAGGAACGGCCGGAGCCGTGCGTCGAGGTGCTCGGCCTTCTTGCGGACCTCGGGCTGCGACGGACTCACGCCCCGATGGTAGACGGACCTGCGGCGAGGAGGAGCTCGTCGAGGACCTCCCCGAACGCGCCGATGCCGAGCGACAGGTGGCCGTGCTCGGGACGGAGGTGGGCTCGTGCACCCGGGATATGCGCGGCCAGCCATTCGCCGTGGGTGATCGGCACCATGAGGTCCTGCCGTCCCTGCCAGATCGAGACGGGAATCCCGATCTTCGACACATCGAAGCCCCAATCGCGGACGAATGCCAGGTCGTCGTCGTACCAGCCCCACGGCCCGTTGCGGAAAGCCGAGCGCAAAGAGGCGGCGAAGTTGTCGCCGAACTGGCCGGTCACCTGTTCGACATCGACGCCCGACAACAGCGACCGCCACTCGGCGACGATCTGCCCCGCCTCGATCGTCGCCATCGCCTCTACGTGCGGTTCCATCCACCGGAGCAGCTCGTCGGGGTCACGGGCCGCGGTCGGGTACTCGACCTGGTTGTCCTCGCCCATCCCGGCGGTCCAGTCCAGCCCCTCGGCGTCGTACGGAGCGACGCCGGCGATGGTCGCGGCGGCCTGCACGCGGTCCGGGAGCAGTGCCGCGCAAGCGAGAGCGTGCGGGCCGCCGCCCGACCAACCGGCCGTGAGGAACCGCTCGTGGCCGAGGTGGTCGGCGAGCGCGGCGGCGTCCGCCGCCGCGCTCGCCACCGTCCTTCCCTCCTGCCTGCTCGATCCGCCGAAGCCGGCGCGAGACGGGAACGCGATCGTGATACCCCGTTCGGCGGCCGCCTCGTCGAAAGGAGCGAACGGCTGAGCGGAGCCGGGACTCCCGTGATGGAAGATGAGGAGCGTCCCCTCAGAGGCGCCCTGGACCACGGCCTCGAGCGAGCGGCCGTCCTCCAGTTCGACCTGCAGCCAGCGCTCGCCCACGGAGCGAAGCTTCTCAGCTCGCGACGGCGGCCGCGAACTCCTCGAAGTTGTCGACGTAGCGCTGGGCATCGTCGTCGGAGTGGGCGACCGAGAGCGTCCAGGTCTCCTGCTTCGCCCACGGCGCCTTGAACACGCCTCGGTTCTGCTGGATCAGCCACGCCAGGTAGCTGATCCGCTCGTCGATCCCGATCGTGTCCCGGTATTCGCGGACCTCCGTCGGGGAGTACGTGACCGAGCCCTTCGCGCCGATCCCCGTCACGTACGCGGGGAGCCGATACCGGTCGATGATCGGTCGGAGGCCGTCCTTCAGCGCCCGGTCGACCTCGTGCAGACGCGCGTAGGCATCGGGTGTGAGGACCTCGAGCAAGGTCGCCTTCGCCGCGGCCATCGTGAGCGGGTTCCCGTTGAACGTCCCGGCGATGTCGTGGTCGCCTCGAAGGACCGGCCCGAAGAGCTCCTCGGTCGCGCCGATCGCCCCGCACGGGACACCGCCGCCGAACGCCTTCGCGAGCGTGACGATGTCGGGCTGGACGCCGAACGCCTCCACGGCGCCACCCCACGCGATCGTCCCCCCGGTCTTCACCTCATCGAAGGCGAGGTAGGCCCCGTGTCGGTGACAGAGCTCGCGCAGTCCCTCCAGGTAGCCGGGCTGCGGCAGCACGACGCCGCAGTTCATCATCGCCGGCTCCACGATCATCCCGGCGACACGACCGTCGTTCTCCGCGAACGCCCGCTCGGCCTCGGCCAGGTCGTTGAACGGCACGACACGCACCAGATCGGCGAAAGCCTGCGGGATCCCCATCGCCTGCGGCACCGTGACGGGATGCTCGCGCGGGCCGATCAGCTCCGGGTCCGGCGCGACGGAGAACATCAGCGAGTCATGGTGACCGTGGTAGGTCCCTTCGATCTTCACGATCATGTCCCTGCCGGTGTTCGCCCGCATCAACCGGACCGCCTCGAGTGTCGCCTCCGTGCCGGAGTTGCAGAACCGCCAGAGCGGCAGACCGAACCGTTCCGCGACGTTCTCGCCGATCTCGTGGAGTTGAGCGGTCGGCTGGGCGAAGTGCGTCCCGAGGCGGGCCCGTTTCTCGATCGCCTCGACGACCTTGGGGTGCGCGTGTCCGACGATCATGGCGCCGTACCCGAGGTGATAGTCGACGTATTCGTTCCCGTCGAGGTCCCAGATGTGACTGCCCGCTCCCCTGTCGATGAAGACCGCATGTGGGGGCGAGGCCTGCCACGAGGACGCGACCCCGCCGGCGACATGTCGCGCGGCCACGTCGCGGTACTCGATCGAGGCCCGGTGCTTCGGCTCGAGCGACGCTTCTTCCTCGGCGATCAAGCGGTCGACCAGCTCGAGGTCGAAGTCGATCGTCTCCTTGGTTGCCAGGTCGTCCACCCCCGGGATGGCTCGCTTGTTTGAACGGCCGTTCAATGATGCCCGACCAGGCTTTCCGAGGCAACCCGCCGGGTCGCATCCGGTACGCTTGGTGCAGCACGTGGTGGCCGTAGCTCAACTGGTTAGAGCGCCAGGTTGTGGTCCTGGAGGCTGGGGGTTCAAGTCCCCTCGGTCACCCTGAGAGACGAGGCGGCCGCGGCCCCTTCGGGGCCGCGGCCGCCTCTCACGTTCTCGTCGTTCCGGTCGGCCGGCTTCGGTCAGTCGGTCAACGCGGGGATCAGGTACCACCCCAGGAAGACCAGGATCGCGATCACGATCGCGACGATCGCGATGTACTTGATCGCCGCGTATCCCACGAGGCCGCTTCCGCCCTCGGGGTCGCGGACCGGGGTTGCCTCATCGTGGTGGTGATGCTCTGGCGTCATGCTCACGGTGAACGCCTCCTTCGCTATGCGGCCGCCTCCATGGCGGCATCAGCGTTCCGTCGCGCCAGATATCCCCATTCTGGGATGCGAGCAAACATGGCCTCGCGAGCCCGGTGACGCCCGACGGTTGCTAGACTGCCGCGGGCCTCTAGCTCAATCCGGCAGAGCAACGGACTCTTAATCCGCAGGTTCGGGGTTCGAGTCCCCGGGGGCCCACCACATGACCGCCGCTCCGACGTCGCTCGGGCTCAGGCGACGAGGCCCATCTTCGCGGTCTCCTTGATGAGCGCCACGAGCGCCTTCTCGTCGAGGTCCGCGAGCTTCTTGATCATCACGCAGGTCTTGCCGATGCCGGCCTTCGGGAGCCGATCGACGTACCGCTCGGCGACGTAGCCCTTCGCGTCGGAGGCGAAGCAGTACAGCGAGATGTACGAGGCGTTGCTGGCGATCGCGAGCTTGCAGGCGTCGCCCTCGCGGCCGCTCGCGTAGCGGTAGTGGAATGGCCCGTAGCCGAGCATGCCGCCCATGATGACCGGCTCGAGCTTCGGCGCGTGCTTGCGGATCAGCGCATCGAGGGCCGCTATGTCGGACCGGCGCTTGTCGTCCACGGCGGCGATGTATTCGGCCGGGGTCTTCACGTTCAGTTGTCCCTTCATCTTCATCGCGTCCTCCGAGACTCGGCGTCACCAGACCGGCAGCGGCCCGTCCATCGGTGAAGGTACAACCGCTCCCGGACGTTCCGGGTTGGTGGTCGGCCGACGGACATCCTGACCTACTGGAATGGAAGAGACCCAGATAGACCAGGACTGTTCCGAACGCCGTTTCTGGGACTCTTGATCCGGAGGTTCGGGGTTCGAGTCCCCCGAGGGCCCACTCGAGAGGTCGCATGACGACGATGGCCACGTTCGTCCTGATACACGGCGCCGGCGATGTCGGTTGGTATTGGCACCTGGTGGAGGCCGAGCTGCGCGCGCGAGGCCACGACACCGTCGCCCCAGATCTTCCGTGTGAAGACGACGCGGCCGGGATGCCCGAGTATGCCGACGCCGTGATCGACTCGATCGGCATCCGGACGGATCTGGTCGTGGTCGCGCAGTCGATGGGTGGCTTCACCGCTCCGCTCGTCTGCGATCGCGTCGCGGTGGACCTGCTCGTCTTGGTCGCACCGATGATCCCCGCTCCCGGAGAGGCACCCGCGGACTACTGGAGGAACACGAGGTACGAAGAGGAAGTCCACGATCGCTACGACGACGAGATCGCGTGGTTCTATCAGGATGTGCCGCCGGGATTGGCGTCCGAGGCGCTGAGGAGGGGACGGGCGCAGTCCGAGGCTCGCATGCACGAGCCACTCCCGCTCGAGGCGTGGCCTGAGGTGCCCGTACGGGTCCTGCTCTGTCGAGACGACCGCGTGTTCCCGGCCTCCTTCCTCCGCCGTGTCGCCCAGGAGCGCTTGGGCATCACGCCGGACGAGATCGACGGCGGACACACCCCCGCTCTCAGCCGTCCGAAGGAGCTGGCGGATCGTCTCGAGGCATACCTGACCCAACGAGCACCCACCGTGAGGTGACGGATAGGCTCACGATGTGATCGCGAAAGCGCCGTTCGGTGGCACCGGCCACGAGAGCACCCGTACGATCTTCGGTGCAGCGGCGCTGAGCGACGTTTCGCACGCGGACGCCGAGCAGACGCTCGATCTCCTCCTCGAGCACGGCGTGAATCACATCGACACCGCCGCTTCCTACGGCGATTCCGAGCTGCGGATCGCGTCGTGGCTCAAGAGGCACCCGAACGAGTTCTTCCTCGCCACAAAGACGGATGGACGGGACTACAAGAGCGCGAAAGAGGACCTCCACCGGTCACTCGAGCGGTTGGGTGTCGATCACATCGATCTGCTTCAGCTGCACAACCTCGTCGACGTCATCGAGTGGGAGTTCGCATTGCGCGAGGGTGGCGCGCTGGAGGCAGCCGTCGAAGCCCGACAAGAGGGGATCGTTCGCTTCATCGGCGTCACCGGGCATGGGCTCTCGATCGCGGCCATGCACCGCCGCGCACTCGAGCGGTTCGCGTTCGACTCGGTGCTGCTCCCCTACAACTTCCGCCAGCTGCAGGACGGACGCTACGCGGCGGAGTTCGAGGCCCTGGCCACGATGTGCGCGGAGCGCGGGGTCGCCGTACAGACGATCAAGTCGATCGCGCTCGCGCCCTGGGACGGTCGTCCGCAGACCGCGTCCACGTGGTACGAGCCGCTGACCGATCCGGCAGATATCGACCTGGCGGTCCACTGGGTGCTCAGCCGTGAGGGCGTGTTCCTCAACACGGTCGGCGACGTGCAGCTCCTGCCGCACGTGCTGGCGGCAGCCGAGCGGTCCGCCGGCGAGCGCCCGAGCGACGAGCGCATGGAGCAACTGGTGCGGCGCCGCTCCCTGACGCCGCTCTTCGTCTAGCGCTCCTCGAATCTGGAGCGGTCTTCCAGGTCGCGGACGTCGTCTCGAGCGAGGAATCGTCGGCGGAGCTCCGGGTCGGACACCCCTGCCGCGATCTCCCCGACGATCGCGCGCGCTCGGCGACGGAGATCGGCCGCCTCCGGCTCGGCTCCTCTCCGGGTGTGAAGATCGGCGGAGCATGCGAGTGCCTCCCAGAGCACGCGGCGTTCGCCCAGCTCCTCCGCGAGCTCGATCGCCTCAGCGAGCTCGGCGCCAGCCTCCTCGTCCCGTCCCGCCGCCATATGGGCGCGCGCGAGAGCGACGAGCGCCTCGGACTGGAGGACCCGAACTCCGTTCTTCCTGAGATCGACGAGGAGCCCCCGAGCGATCGCCTCCGACTCGTCGACGTCGCCCTCCTCCAGCGCGAGGCGCGAACGCGTCGTGTGCCACGCGACCATCAGGAACGTCCGATCGGGCTCGGGGAGCATCATCAGGTCCACCTGGTCCAGAGGCGGGTGCGCCTCCCCGAGCCTGCCGAGCGCGATCAACGCGTTCGCGCGCGCAACGTGCGAGATGGAAGCAGCCGGAGGAACGCGCTCGAGCGCGACCTCGATCGACTCGTCGGCCAGGGCGAGGCCCCGTTCACCGTCTCCGAGATAGGCGATCAGCCGCCCCAGATCGGCTCGCGTGGCGATCCCCGCGTAGGCGAAGCCACCCCGCTCTCCGAGCTCCATGCTTCGTTCGATCGTGTCCATCGCCGCTCCGAGACGCCCGAGCTCGAGCTCGACGCGGTAGACCGTGATCAGGGCGTGCGACTCACCCCACGCGTTGTCGATCGAGGCGGAGATCTCGGCGGCGTGTCCCGCGTCGGCGAGCGCGGCCTCGAAGTCGCCGTGGAGCATGTGCATCGCGCTGCCGACCGTGAGATTCTCGCCGAGCATCGGGCGGTTATCGAGCTCTTCCCAGAGTTCACGTGCCTCGGCCAGGCGTTCGGCAGCCGTCGTGAAGTCGCCGCGCGACATGTACGCACGGGTCACATCGTTCAGGGTGAACGCGACCTGTTCGCGCTCGCCCAGCTCGCGCGCGATCGCCAGGGAGGCCTCGCCCGCCTCCACAGCTCGGGAAGCGTCTCCTCCGCCGTAGACGTTCGCCACCACGATGTTCCAGAGGGCACGCGCCTCGGCTGCACGGTCCCCGATCCGGCGCGCCATCACGACCGCCTCTTCCGACAGTCGACGTCCCAGCGGCGGATCGAACTTCGGCGTCGCCGTCGAGTACAGGAGCGCGATCATCGAGCTGGCGGCCAGCTCCATCGCCTCGTCACCTCGCGTCACGGCCTCGGCCTGCATCTCCTCGTAGTTCGCGATCGCGTCGTCGTAGCGCCCGAGCAGCTCCAGCGCGCTGCCCCGCCGCTCGTACATCGTCCGGAGGAGCGACGGCGGCGCTTCGATCCGGCGCGCCACGTCGATCCCCGTTCGGTAGTGGGCCTCGGCTTCGGCGTTCGCGTGGAGGCGCGCCGCGGCGTCTCCGGCCATCGCCGAGTAGGTGAGGGTCGGCTCGTCCTCGCCGGCCTCGGAGAAGTGCCGGACGAGCAGCGGCGCGACCTCCTCGAGGCGCTCTCGGGCGGTCTCTTCGAGCACCTCCGCGACCCGGCGGTGCGTGGCCTTCCGATGCTTCGCCAGGAGCGTGCCGTACGCGGCTTCCTGCGTGAGTGCGTGCCGGAACGTGAACTCGCCCTGCACGCCGTCCTCCGACACCCGGATCAGGTCGCGGCGCACCAGCTCGTCCAGATCCTCGCGGACCTCCGGCCGGCCGACCACGGCGACCAGCAGCTCCTCGGCGAAGGTCCGACCGATCACGGCGGCCGTCTGCACGGTCCCGCGAGCCGTCCCGGGCAGCCGGTCCAGACCGACCGTGATCAGGCTCTGGATCGTGTCGGGGATCGCGATCTCCGCCGCGTCCCCGGTCATCCGCCACCCGCCGTTCGCGCGCTCGACGAGGCCGCCGTCGATCAGCGCCCGCGCCACCTCCTGGAGGAAAAGGGGGTTGCCCTCCGTCTTGCCGAGGATCCGGCGGCGGTCTTCCTCGGTCATCCCCGGGACCGGGAGGAAGGCGCCGATGAGCTCGTCGCTCTCCCCCGCCGTGAGCGGCTCCAGGTCGAGCACGATCGCGTGCTCCGCCAGATCGGTTTCGACCCACTCGCGCAACCCCCACGAGACGGCCTCGCGGTCGGGACGGAACGAGATCAGGACGACGATCGGCGCGTCCACGACCAGCTCGGTCGTCGCCCGGACCAGGTCGAGCGAGGCATGGTCGCACCAGTGCAGGTCCTCGAAGACGATCAGGCGTCGTCCCCCCTGGGCGACCGTCGAGCCGACGACGAGCTCCGTGGCCTTTCGCTGGAACTCCTCGCCTTCCAGCGGCGGCTCGTCCGGCAGCTCCACACCGAGGAGCGCCCGCGCGACCCGTGTGCTCGTCTCTTCCCAACCCGGGAGAGCGATCGCCCGCATCAGGTCCGCGATCTTCATCCGCACCGTCTCGGCCGCGTCCGTCTCCCTGACGCCGGCGCGCTCGCTGATCAGTCGGCGGTATTGCGCGTACGGCTGCATCGAGTCGTAGGGGACGCACCGCCAGAAATCCCAGCGGCGATCGTCGCCGGGCTCCAGCTCCGACCAGATCGCGTTGGCCTCTTCGATCAACCGGCTCTTGCCCAGACCGGGGTCGCCGCACAGGAGCAGCACGCGTCCGCGATCCTCGCGAGCGCCCTCGAGGGCGGCGCGGATCACGCGCATCTCGTCTTCACGTCCCACGAGCGGCGCGTCAAGGCGCCGAGCAGCGCGAACGGTCCACGGAGCGTCCAGGCGACCGAGCACCCGATAGGACTCCACGGGACGGCGTTTCCCCTTGAGCTCGACGCCGCCCAGCGCCTCCACCTCGAAGAGGTCGGCGATGAGCCGGTAGGTGTCCTCCGTGATCTGCACGGAGCCGGGCTCCGCGGTCTGCTCCATGCGGGCGGCGACGTTCACGGCGTCACCCATCGCCGAGTACTCCTGTTTCAGCTCCGAGCCCACGTCGCCCACGACGACAGGGCCGGTGTTGATACCGACGCGGACGTTCAGGTCGAGCCCTCGCTCCCGGGCGACCTTCTCGCGGAGCGCGGCGATCGAGGCGACGATCTCGAGCCCTGCCATCACCGCGCGCTGCGGGTCGTCCTCGTGGGCGGTGGGCGCACCGAAGAAGGCGAGGATCGCGTCGCCCATGAGACGGGCCACCGTGCCCTCGTGTCGAACGACCGGCGCGATGAGGTGGGCGAACGCCTCGTTCATGACGTCGGTCCACTCCTCGGGGTCGAGCTCCTCAGCCATCGCGGTCGATCCGCGTACGTCGCAGAAGAGCATCGTGACCACGCGTCGTTCGCCGGACTGCGTTCCGGACGCGGGGGGCGCATCCAAGCGCTCTCCGCAGGCATTGCAGAACCTCGCGCCCTCGGGGTTGCCCGCCCCGCAGGCGGCGCAGCGCGTCATGGTGCGAACGATAACCGTCCGGGGATGGCCGGCCCGGACTCCTCCGTGCCATGCCGCGCTAGGCAGTGGCGCGTTCTCCCGAGCCTCTCGTCAGCTCGTCGGGCGCCCCCGGAGGACCTCGAGGTACTCATCCAGCCGCTCGTACGTCTCGATGGCTCCGGACTCCATCCCGGACCCGAGCACCTCGTCTCGCATCTCCTTCGAAGGGAAGACCGCGCTACTCGTCACCGTGGTCTTGCCGTCATGCTCCTCGAACGTGTAGGTCTCCGGACCGCCGGGGTTGTCGTCGAACCCGAACGTCCAGACGATGCGTTCTGGCCGGACGATCTCGAGGTACTCACCGAAGAACGTGATCTCTCCGCCGTCGGGACCCCGGTGCACGACCCGCCACGCGCCTCCCGGGCGGAAGTCGATGTCGCAGTCCACGACCTCGTACTTCCTCGGGCCCCACCACTTCGACATGTGTTCGCACGAGGTGTGCGCCTCGAACACGAGGTCGCGCGGTGCGTCGAAGACCCGGGTCATCACGATCTCCCGATCCGACGGAGTCGTCGTCACGAGCTGGTTCCTATCGCTTGCGCTCATCGTTCTTCCCCTTTCCCTTTCCTTTGGCCTTTCCTTGGGCCGTTGGGCCCTTTCCTCGTCCCTGGAGCTCTTCCAGGTAGTCGTCCAACCGGTCGTAGCGCTCCTCCCAGAAGCGCCGGTACCGCTCGGTCCAGTCGGCGACCTCTTTGAGCGGCTCGGCTTCGAGTCGGGCGGGCCGCCACTGCCGCTGCCGCCCGCGCACGATGAGCCCGGCCCGCTCGAGCACCTTGAAGTGCTTCGAGACCGCCGGCATGCTCATGTCGAACGGCTCCGCCAGCTCGGTGACGGAGGCCTCACCTGTGGCGAGACGGCCGAGGATCGCTCGCCGCGTGGGATCCGAAAGTGCGGCGAACGTGCGATCGAGCCGATCCGACTGTGTGACCACTCAACCTCCTAGTTAAATAACTAGACGGTAAACTACCGTGCCTCGAATCAGGTGTCAAGTGGAGGAGGGACGACCCTCGGAGGAGTTGCGTCGGGAGGCTGGCGTCTACGGCTGGATGAGGACGGGAGTCCCCATCGGCACGTCGCGAAGCCCTCCGAGCAGTGAGTTCAGGACACGCACGCACCCTTTGCTCACGGCGTGTCCCGCATCGGCCGGGTCGTCGGTCCCGTGGATCGCGAGTCGCGGCTGACCTGGCCACTCCGTCCACGGCTCGATCTCTTCGGAGAACCCGGAGAGCCCGAGGATGAAGCTCCCGTACGGTCCGGAGGGGCGGTCGGTCCGGACCTTCGCCCATACGAAGTAGCGCCCGGGCGGAGTGGGCGTCGCGGCCGAACCGATGGCGACCTCGACGCGGGCGACCGGTTTGCCCTCGCGGAGCCTCACGAGCCTCCGCTCGGAGAGATCGACGACGACGCGTTCGTCGGCCTCGGCGAGTCGCACGTCGGAGGCGGCGACCCAGCCCGCCTGGCCGTTCGGCCAGATCGGGAGCTGGATGCGGAGCCAAACGTCGCCGTCCTCGTCGTTCGCGCCGCGGACCACGAGGAGCCGGAGGGGCTGCCCCCATGGATTCGCGGCGTCGAGGCCCATGTACGGACGTTCCGTCCCCGGCGCCGCATGGATCCCGAGTACCGACTCGCGCGCGAGGGCGACGAGCGTCCCGCCGCGCGCGAGCAGCCTGGACGCCTGGAAATCGGCGGGCGGCCTCGGCCGGGAGCGTGGTGTCGCGACCGCCGGTGGGGTCACGTCCGCCGGCGCCGTCGCTCCTCCCCCACATGCGGCCAGGGTGGCCGTCACGGCGAAGAGCAGGAGGCGGCGTGGCATCGCGTTCATGATGTCGCGCGGCGGGCTTCGCCGTCCACGAGGGTCTACCCTTGGTTGGCGCGAGAGTGGCGGAACCCGGCAGACGCGCCGGCCTTAGGAGCCGGTGCCCGAAAGGGCGTGGGGGTTCGAATCCCCCCTCTCGCACGAGTCAGTTCGTCTCGCGCAGGGTGCGAAGGACCGCGGGGAGCACGGGATCGATCGCAGCCGTGTCCACACCCAGATGGTCGGTGTCTCCGATCGGAAGGAACTCCGCGTTCCGGATCTCCTCCGCCGCCCGCTTCGCCTGCTCGAAGAAGTCACGGTCGTCCTGGCCGACGCAGATCAGACAGCGGACGTCCCATGAACCGAGGTCTTCGCTCACCGCTCCCTCATCCATCGCGGAGCGCCACGCGGCCCGCATCGCAGCCGCGTCGCACGCGAGGTAGGTCTCCCGGACGGCGTCCGGATACCGTCCGGCGATCGCCTCGAACGCCTCGACGAGCGCTCCGATCCCCTGCTCCCTCGAGGCGGCAAACGCCTCCGAGACGATGCTGGCGAGCGGGCCGTCCGGGTCGATCGCGTAGGGCTGCTGCCCGATCGTCACCAGGGAGTGGATCCGCTCGGGCGCATGTTCCGCGATCCCGAAGCAAAGTCTCGCGCCCCAGGAGATGCCGATGAAGTGCGATCGCTCGATGCCGAGGTCGTCGAGGACGGCCACCACATCTCCTACCCGTATGGGCATCACGTAAGCCCGATCCGCGTGGGGCTTGTCGCTTCGACCGTGCCCTCGATGATCGATGTAGATCAGGCGGAATTCATCGGGGAGCTCCTGCAACGACCTGGCGATCGGAGCGCCTCGGACGAGGTCGACCGGGTCGAGGAAGCCGCCCAGGATCGCGACGGGGACGCCATCTCCGCCATCGTCCTCGAAGTACACGCGAGCAGCGTCCAGATCGTTCCGCGCGAAGGGCACGGTGACCTCCCATGGTTCGAGGGGGCATCATCGCATCGTTCCGAGAAGGGCTCGTGTCGCGCCCCTCGCCGACCTACGTGGGAGGCTCGCGATCGCGGAGTTGGGACCGCGCTTCAGGCAAGGTGGCTTCGATCGGGATCGTGGTGCCGACCCCAGCCAGCGACAGCACGCGCCGGCACCGAGCGTCCGGTGGCGCGGCGAGCACGAGCTCCTGGCCTCGCCACCGCAGCCTTCCGGCCAGCGAGATCAACGATCGAACCCCCGCGCTGTCGAGGTAGGTGAGTCCTGAAAGGTCCAGTACCAGACCCCGCACGGTGTTGGGCACGGCATCGGAGATCACGCCTTCGAGCTCCATCGCGTTGGACAGGTCGATCTCGCCCGACAGGGCGCCGACCACGATGTCGTCGTGTCGATCGAAGACGATCGTGGCGAGATCGCTCATCCGGTGGCCCTGGGGACCCGTCGTCGCATGCGCAGCTCGGTCCCTTCGTGACCGCGGGTGAAGTCGCATGAATCCATGCACGCTTCGATGAGCGGCAACCCTCGGCCCCGGTCTCCGTTGCGCGCCGCTCTCCATCGACCCGTGTCACGGACGATGATCGTGATCTCACCGTTCTGGGCGATCGCCTCGATGTCCACGGATCCTTCACCCGGACCGTAGGCGTGCTCGATCGAGTTCGCACATGCTTCCGAGCTGGCAAGCAGGATGTCGTCCGCATCCTGCTGCGGCACGTCATGGCCGGAGAGCCACCTGCCGATGTTGCGACGGACGGCTCGGAGCTTCGCGGGGTCCGCCGGGATGTGCAGGACGAGCCGCTCCTGAACGGCATCGAACCGAGCGGCGAGGATCGCGACGTCATCGGAGGCGTCGGCGGGGACCAAGGTCTCGAGCAACCCTCCGCAGAGGTCATCGATGTCTGCACCGGCCCCGTTCGTTGCGGCCTCGAGGAGTCGTTCCAGGCCCTGCTCGACGGCGACGTCTCGGCGGTCGACGAGGCCGTCGGTGAACAACACGAGCGTCGCTCCGGGCCGGAGCAGGGCCGTGGATTCCTCGTACGGAAGGCTCCAGTTCAGGCCGACGGGCAACCCGGTCGGACCCGCGAGATAGGTCGCACCGCCGGCCGCATCGAGCAACAGAGGCGGCGGATGCCCGGCGTTCACCATCGTGGCCTCCCACGTCGTGGGGTCCACGACGAGGTACAGCATCGTCACCATCTGCTCGCCTTCGTAGAGGGACCGCAGGAGGTCGTGCACGCGCTCGACCACGAACCTCGGGGGATGCCCCTCGAGGCTGAAGGCGCGCACGGCCATCCGCACCTGCCCCATGACGCTCGCCGCCTCCGTGCCGTGGCCTGCGACGTCGCCGATCACGAGGGCGACGCGGCCGTCGGGGAGCTCGATCACGTCGTACCAGTCTCCGCCGGCAGCCGCGCCCTCTTCGGCGGGCACGTACCGGGCGGCGAGACCGATCCCGACGAGCTGCGGGAGCCGCTCGGGAAGCAACGCCTGCTGGAGCGTGTCGGCGATCCGATGCTCTCGCTCCAACTCACGTCGCTCGGTGACGTCTTGGACCGTCCCGACCATCCGTGTCACGGCACCGTCGGTGGATCGGATGGCGCGCCCCTTCCCGTAGAGGACGCGCGTGACTGCCGTCTTCACGGACGATCCGATACTCGATGTCCGGGATGACCTCCCTCCGCTCCTCGATCGCATGCGTCACGTTCGCCTGGATACGGGCTCGATCCTCGGGCACCGCGAACTCGACGACGCGCTCGAACGTGATCGGGGAATCGGGTCGCAGACCGTGGATCCGGTACATCTCGTTGGGACCAGTTCACGTCGCCCGTCGCCACGTCCCAATCCCACGAACCGAGATGCGAGAGCTCCTGCGACTCCGCCAGACGCTCGTTCGCGATCATGAGTTCTGTCGTGCGCACCTCGACGCGCTCCTCGAGGTCTGCCGCCGCTTCCTCGAGCGCCCGCCGGGATCGGAGGCGTTCGCCCACGACCGCCGCGAAGAAGAAGGACATGAACGCGACCGTGGCGTTGAACGCCTGGAGCGTGAACATCTGCTCCCAGAGCGTCTGGCCGGCGAAGATCCCCCGTTTCTCCACGGCCGCCCAGGTCGCGAACAGCGAGACGACGAGGGCGGCGGGGGCCGCGCCGGGCTGCTGGAAACGCCACGCTGCCCACCCCAGCACCGGGAAGAGCAGGAACGGGATCGGGAGCTCCGTCACGACGATGAGGGTCGAGATCCCGACCAGCACGAGCGACGAGCGCGATCGCTTCCACGGCCTTCCACCCTCGTGGGACCGGATGCGAGCGGATCATCGTCAGCGTCAGGAGGAACGGCGCCACCACGAGGATCCCCATCGCGTCTCCCGCCCACCAGACCGACCAGGCCCCCCAGAACTCCCTCGCTTCGATGGCATCCGAGACCAGCAGCGTCGTGGCGCCGACCGTGGCGCTGATGATGGTGGCTCCCAACGCGGCGAGGAACACGATCGCGAGCGCGTCACGGAGACGGTCCAGCTGGGGGCGGAATCCCACGCGCAACAGCAGGGTGGCGGCCGCCAGCGGGGCGAGCGTGTTCCCGACCGCCGTCACGGCGGCCGCCACCCCCGAGGTGCTGATCGGAAGGTTGACGGCGAACGCAGCGATCGCCACACCCGGCCACAGGCGCCGGCCGCGGAGGAGGAACCCCACCAGCGCGATCCCCGTGGGAGGCCAGAGCGGAGTGATGTTCTCCCCCACGAGGGCGAGTCGGAGGCTGAGTTGGGCAGCTAGGTAGTACGCGACCCCCAGGGCGATCGACATGACCAGGTCGGTTCGCCAGTTCCGGAGTCGCGGAGCCTCACTCATCCTTGTAGTCCATCGGCTCCTGCGAGGCTCCAACCCCAGCACCTCTTCCTGGCGAGAGCCGGAGGTCCAGGACGCGGACGCGCTCCCTGACGGAGCGAGAAGCGTACCTCCGGCCGGGCGGAGGCTGCGACGCTCGGATCCTGCGCTCCACGGGGCATCGCTCGACGGTCTCGGAACCGCCCGCTGGCTCCGCCTAAGCTAGAGCCGCAACACCATCGAGGGGGAATGGCGCGTGGCAGAGCGCACGGCTGACATCGAACGGGGCCGAGATGCCGTCGCGCGGGAGTCGTGGGCCGAGGCCTACGATGAGCTCGCCGCGGTGGATCCATCCGAACTATCGCCCCACGACCTGGAAGCCTTCGCCGATGCGGCGTGGTGGCTCTCGAAGACAGACGAATCGACCGCGGCGCGGCAGCGCGCCTACGCCGCTTCCGTCGCGGGCGGCGATGCCGAGCACGCGGCCACGATGGCAGCACGCCTGAGCATCGATCACTTCACCCGAGGCGACCCCGCGGTGGGAGCCGGCTGGTTGATGAAGGCCCGGCGGCACGCCGAGGACGTGCCCGAGGGCGCTGGTCATGGGTTCCTGTTGATCGTGGAGGCGACCGTCGCCCGCTACAGCGGCGACCTGGCCCGGGCGCAAGACCTCGTCGAGCGAGCGGTGGAGTTGAGCCGGCGTTTCCGCGACCCGGACCTGATAGCGATGGCGATCCATACCCAAGGGATCCTCCTGATCCTCGTCGGCGACGTCGATGGCGGCCTGCCGCTGCTCGACGAGGCGATGACGAGCGTGGTGTCCGGTCAGCTGAGCCCGTTCTTCACGGGGATCGTCTACTGCAACGTGATCGGGACCTGCCTGGAGATCGCCGACGTCCGCCGGGCGGACCAGTGGAGCGAGGCGGCTCGAGCCTGGTGCGAGACGCTTCCGCCCGAGTCACCTTTCCCCGGGATGTGCCGGGTGAACCGCGCGGAGGTGGCGAGGCTGCGGGGGGCGTGGTCGGAAGCCGAAGCGGAAGCGACGCGGGCCTCGGAAGAGCTGATGGGCTTCGATCCGATGGCAGCCGCGCAGGCCTTCTACGAGACCGGCGAGATCCGACGACGGATGGGCAACCTGGCCGGTGCAGAGGAATGCTTCGCTCGCGCGCGAGAGATCGGTTCCGACCCGCAACCGGGGCTGGCGCTCCTCCGCTTCACGCAGGGCGACGCGGAGGGGGCGCTCCGAGCGCTCCAGTCGTCCGACGTCCACGGTCGGGGAGAGCCGGCTCCAGCGCGCGCGACTCCTCGCCGCTCTCGTGGACGTGGCGATCGCGGTGCCGGACCTGGATGCCGCGGCCGGGGCCGCAGACCACCTGTCGGAGCTCGCCGCCGGCTCCGCCCCCCTGATCCTGCAGGCGATGGCCTCGACGGCGGCCGGCGCCGTGCGACTCGCCCGGGGAGACGCGCCGGCCGCCGTCGACAGCCTCCGAGCAGCCGGTGCGATGTGGCGAGAGCTACGGCTCCCGTACGAGGCCGCACAGGCGCGGGTCCAGTACGGCCTCGCGCTCCGCGCAGCCGGCGACGAGGACGACGCGCAGCTCGAGCTGCGAGCTGCGGTGTCCGCGTTCGAACGGCTCGGCGCCGATCCCGACGCTCGGACGGCCGCCGGGACCCTGCCGGCGAAGGATGCCCTCCCGGGAGGCCTCACAGCCAGGGAGGCCGAGGTGTTGCGCCTCGTCGCCGCCGGGAAGTCGAATCGCGACATCGCGACCGAGCTCGTGATCAGCGAGCACACCGTGGCGCGGCACCTCCAGAACATGTTCGTGAAGCTCGGCGTCTCCTCGCGGTCCGGCGCGACCGCCTTCGCGTTCGAACACGACCTGACCTGATACGGGCGGGCTCGCCCTGGTGATTCCTCACCACACGCCGTCTCCGGCCGCTTTGGCTGGTTCGGGCGATGAACGGCCAACAGCCCGCTGCGTACCGTCGCTCTCGACCAGAACGGTCGAGAGGAACGGAGGGAAACGATGGAGGACCGACCGGGACCGGAGCGCTTCGAGACGGTGATCATCGGTGGAGGGCAGGCGGGCCTTGCCACGGGGTACTTCCTGAAGCAGGCGGGCCGCCCCTTCGTGATCCTGGACGGCCGCGAACGGATCGGGGACTCCTGGCGGACCCGTTGGGACTCCCTTCGACTGTTCACGCCTGGGCGCTTCGATGGCCTTCCGGGGTTCCCGTACCCCGGCTCGGCCTGGGCGTATCCGACGAAGGACGAGATGGCCGACTATCTGGAGGCCTACGTCCGGCGCTTCGACCTCCCGGTGCGGAACGGGGTTCGGGTGGATCGCCTCACGAAGAACGGCGGTCGGTTCATGATCACCACCCCGCAGGGTCAACTCGATGCGGAGAACGTCGTGGTGGCAACCGGCGCGTGTCAGGTCCCGAAGGTCCCGGGCTTCGCCGGAGCGCTCTCATCGAACATGACGCAACTCCATTCGAAGGACTACCGGGCTCCGTCGCAACTCGCGGATGGCGACGTGCTCGTCGTCGGTGTCGGCAATTCGGGCGCCGAGATCTCGAAGGAGCTGTCGAAGAGCCGTCGGACGCTGCTCGCCGGCAAGGAGTCCGGCCACATCCCCGTCCGCCACGGAAGCATCTCCGCACGGATCGGATTCCGCGTCTACCGGTTCATGGGTCATCGGGTATTGACCAAGGGAACGCCGATCGGGCGGAGGATGGGGCCCAAGCTCATCGCCCACGGTGATCCCCTGATCCGCGTCAGACCGAAGGATCTCGTCGCCGCCGGCATCGAGCGGGTCCCCCGCGTCGCAGGTGTCGAGAACGGGCTGCCGGTCCTCGAAGACGGCCGCGTACTGGACGTCGCGAACGTGATCTGGTGCACCGGGTACCGGTCCGACTTCGGATGGATCGACCTGCCGGTCATCGGGGAGGACGGCGAGCCCATCCACGATCGTGGGGTCGTCGAGTCGCAGCCGGGCCTGTATTTCATCGGGCTCGTGTTCCAGTACTCCTTCTCATCCGACGTGCTCCCCGGCATGTCTCGGGATCATGCCTTCGTGGCGAACCACATCTCCTCGCGCGCCGAGTCACGTCCGCGCGAGCTCCCAGAGCTCGACGCGGCGAGGTGAGTGGACGGTCACTCATCGCAGACGCCGGTCGCGGCGGAGGCGCCGTCGATCGAACTCGGATCGATCGCGTCCTCGATCTCGCCTACGACGTCGGCCCGAAGGAAACGGTGACGCACCTCACCGTCGCGACTTCAGCGGGCGTGGTCGCCAGGCGCCGGATCCTCGGGATCGACTCTGCCGTTCGACGACGGCTCGATCGATCGCGTCGTGTGTGCCGAGGGGTTGCAACTGCTGTCGGAGCGAGGGCGCGCGCTGGCGGAGATCCGTCGCGTGCTGGTTCGAGGTGGGGAGGTCTCGGTATCCGTCCCGGGCGCGATCGAGCGGAACTCCCCGTTCGCGGAGCTCGCGACATCGCTCGAGCGTCGCGCGGGCGTTCGTGGTGCCGCGGCGGTCCGGTGGCTCTTCTGCATGCCGGAGCCCGACGATCTTCGCGGCGTGCTCGCCGCGGCGGCGTTCGAAGACATCCGGATCGATGTCGTGCGCACGACGTCACGCCGAGCGCGTGCCCCTGTGACAGGCGTCGACCCGGACGGGTCGCTTATCACCAGCGAGACGATCATCGGCCGCGCGCGGCGATCCTGACCGTTTCGAGACGCGCGTGTGAGCAGAGCCCGGGCCGATGAACCTAAACGGCCTGGAGCCGCCGGGCGTCTGCGGGGAGCTCGGTCACGTCACCGGGAAGCGTGATGACGAAACGGGCGCCGCCGTGCTCGCCGTCCTCGACGATCGCCGTGCCTCCGTGCAGCTCGGCGAACTTCTTGACGAGTGAGAGCCCGATGCCGACACCACGACCGCCGGCGCCGGCGCCCTGACGGAACGGCTCGAAGAGCACTTCCTTCAGCTCGTCCGGGATCCCCGGACCTTCGTCCTCGATCACGAGGACCACGCCGTTGGACCGACCGAGGACTCGGATGTGCACCGCGGTCCCCGCGGGGGTGTGTCGCCGCGCGTTCACGAGGAGGTTCTCGATCACGCGCTCGACCTTGCCGGCGTCCACGTCCACGAGCACCTGGGAGGCCTCGACACGGATCGGGTGGGACTCCATGCCCGGGAGCTCTCGCGCGATACGGCGGGCCAGCTCGCTCACGTCGGTCGGAGCGCGC
Organism: uncultured Actinomycetota bacterium; assembly: GCA_963839395.1. Taxonomy (GTDB): domain Bacteria; phylum Actinomycetota; class UBA4738; order UBA4738; family HRBIN12; genus JAJNBA01. The sequence continues at coordinate 329,636 of CAWIUW010000015.1, read as the reverse complement.
TCCGGCTGGATGTGCCCGCGGTCCAGTCGATCGAGGTCCAGCAGGTCGTCGACCAAACGATTCATCTTCTTCCCGCCCTGCTCGATCATGTCGAGCATCGTCGCGCGCTCTTCCTCCGTCAGGCCGATCTGCTCGGCGCGGTGCAGTGTCTGCACCGAGCCGAGGATCCCCGCGAGCGGGCCCTTGAGATCGTGGGAGACGGCGTGCAGGAGCGTGTCCTTCACCTCGTTCAACTCGCGGAGTCCCGTCGTGACCTCCGCCTCGCGGTCGAGGTGCTCCCATTGGGACGCGATGATGCGGCGAAGCGTGCCGAGCAGGACCGCCACCGCGAGGAACGCAGCGAACCGGAAGATCGCGTTCCACCACGGGAGCAGGTCGTACTGCGGATACAGGAGGTCGCTCCAGAGCGCCGCGGCCGTGGACAGAGCGACGGTCGCCGCGCCCCACCGGAGACCGAGGTTCCACGTGACCAGCCCGATCGGCATCAGATAGAAGAGCGCGACCGACAGGCGCGGACCGAGGAGGTAGTCCATGACTGCGACGACCGCGAGGAACGCGGCGCCGAGCAAGAGCGTGACACCCGGGGACTTGCCGTCGAAGAAGCCCTCGGTTTGCCTTAGGACACGGCGCTCTGCCAGGTTGTCGGCCACGAAGGAAGCTTCGGCGGCCCACAGGTTTACCTTGAGTCAGGTATCCGAGGAGCCCTTCCGCCCTCAGGCGCCCTCAGCCTGCGTCGAGGGCCTCGCGGAGCGCCCGGAAGGCCCTTCCTCGGTGGCTGATCCTGTCTTTCTCCTCATCGCCGAGCTCCGCCATGGTGCGGTCCCCGCCCCCCGGGACGAAGATCGGGTCGTACCCGAATCCTCTCTCCCCACGGGGCCTCGGGACCAATATCCCCTCGCAGATGCCCTCGGCCTGCATCTCGCTGCCGTCCGGGAACGCGAGCACGCCGACGCATCGGTACCGGGCGGTGCGCCCCGCGCTCGGCACCCCTTTCAACGCCCGGATGAGCGCATCGAGGTTCTGCTCGTCGGTCGCGTCCTCACCCGCGAACCGCGCCGACCGCGGGCCGGGGCGGCCGCCGAGTGCGTCCACCTCGATCCCGGAATCATCCGCCAGGGCCGGCTCCCCGAGGGCGGCCGCCCCTGCCCGCGCCTTCAATCGCGCGTTCTCGAGGTAGGTACTGCCCGTCTCCTCGACGTCGGGCCAGGGGCCTTCGTGGTTCTCGACGGTCAGCCATTCCACGGGCCAGTCGGCGCAGATCCTCCCGATCTCCCGGAGCTTGTGGGCGTTGTGGGACGCGATCGCGATGCGTGACGGGAACGCCACCTCAGCCGTCGATCGCGTCCCGCTGGGTCTTCGTCAGCTCGACGACGCCGGCACCGGCCAGGTCGAGCAGGTCCTCGAGCTGGGCGCGGTCGAACGGCGCGCCCTCGGCCGTTCCCTGCACCTCGACGAGCGTGCCGGACCCCGTCATCACGACGTTGCAGTCGACTTCGGCGACGGCGTCCTCTTCGTAGACGAGATCGAGTCGGGCCTCTCCGTCGACGATCCCGACGGACACGGCCGCCACCGTGTCGAGCAAGATGTCGTCGGGGACGAGCCCTTCACTCGACAAGCGCCGAAGAGCCAGTGCGAGCGCGATGTAGCCTCCGGTGATCGCCGCGGTCCTCGTGCCGGCGTCCGCCTGCAGCACGTCGCAATCGATCGTGATGGTCCGCTCCCCCATCCGAGCGAGATCGGTCACCGCTCGGAGGGATCGACCGATCAACCGCTGGATCTCTTGGGTCCGGCCGCCCGGTCGGCCCCGGTTCACCTCGCGCTGCGAACGCTCGGTCGTCGATGCCGGCAACATCGAGTACTCACCGGTCACCCATCCCTTGCCCGTACCGCGGAGCCAGCGCGGGGCTTCGGTCGACACGGAGGCGGCGCACAGCACCCGGGTCTTGCCCATCGAGAACAGCACGGAGCCGGCGGCCCATTCCTGGTAGCCGAGTTCGAACGCCACCGGACGCAGCTGACCGGGCGCACGACCGTCGGGGCGGGTCATCGGCCCACCTCCAGAACCATCCCCGGCACCGCGATGTCGATCGGGCCGGTGAAGGTCTCGGCGGCCTCGCGGATCGAGACCCGGTGGTCGAGCTCCGGCGTGAGATGGGTGAGCACCAGGTGATCGGCGCCCGCGGCGGTCGCGACCTCGCCTGCCTGCGACGCCGAGAGATGGAACGGGTAGAGCTTCGAGGCGTTCTGATACGTCGCCTCGCACAAGAAGAGGTCCGAGTCCACACCGAGGGAGGTCGCCGCCTCACACGGTCCCGTGTCGCCGGTGTAGGAGAACACGACCCCGCCCGCCTCGATCCGGTAGCCGAGCGAGAAGACTCCGATGTGTTGCATCTCGAACGGCGTGATCCGGAACGGTCCCAGCTCGAAGACCTCGCCGGGACCGGCGGTGCGGAAGTCGAATGCCTCCGCCATCACGTTGCGCCCGTTCTCCGCGACGAGGTCCGCCGCGATGTCGGTGAACCCGCCCGGTGACCAGAACGGGAGGCCGGGACGGCCGAGCCTCCCGTAGTGCCTCGCGTAGAACGTGGGGATGATGTCGACGTAGTGGTCCGGGTGTCCATGGGTGATGAGCATCGCCCCGACGTCATCGACCTCGACGACTTGCTGCAAGCGCGCGAATGTGCCGGTGCCGGCGTCGATCTGCAGGTGATAGCCGTCCTGGGACAGCAGGTAGCCGCAGTTCTCACCGCCGGCGCCGGGCCATGTGCCTTGCGCGCCCAGGACCGTCAGCTCCACGCGCCCTCCAGCGTGACCTGCACCACACCCAGATCCCGGACCTCGGGACCGAGGAACACCTCCGCGAGACGTTGGAACCGATCGGGGTCGCCGGTCGTCACGAACTCGTGCACGGGACTTCCGTCGGTCGACGCGAGGAGGTCTCGTGACACGAGCTCACCGTACACGTCCTTCGCGGTCTCCTCCGCCGACGAGACGAGCACGACGTCGGGACCGAGCTCGAGCTGCAGGAGCCCGGACAGGAGCGGATAGTGGGTGCAGCCCAATACCATCGTGTCGATCCCGGCCTCCATGAGTGGCTCAAGATACCCGCGAGCGACGGCACGGAGCTCTGGAGAGCTGGTGTCACCCCGCTCGACGTGATCCACGAAGGCGGGGCACGCGACCGCGTGCAGGGTCACCGCCGAGCCGATCGCCCGCTGGTAGGCACCCGTCGCGATCGTCGCCTCGGTGCCGATCACGCCGACGATCCCGTTCCGGGTCGCTCGGATCGCCGCCCGCGACCCCGGGTTCACGACGCCGACCACGGGGATGTCGGCGCGGACGGCGATGTCACCGATCGCCGAGACCTCGATCGAGTTGCAGGCGATCACGAGCAGCTTCACGTCCCGCTTCACGAGGTACTCCGCGATCTCGAGCGCGTACTGCCTGATGCGCTCGACCGGCTGCGACCCGTACGGGAACCGAGCGGAGTCGCCCACGTAGATCAGCGGTTCGTGGGGCAGGAGGTCGATGATGGCCCTCGCGACCGTGAGGCCACCGACGCCGGAGTCGAACACGCCGATCGGCCGGGGATCGCTCACCACCAGAGGGACTCGGAGACCTTCTTCTCCGCGGTCGCGAGATCGTCGGCCCAGGCTTCGATGGACAGGTACTTCCAACCGCCGTCGGCGAGGAGACACACGACATCGCCTTCGTCGACCTCGGACGCGATCCGCTGGGCGACATGGACCACGGCGCCGGACGAGATCCCGGCGAAGATCCCCTCTTTTGAGGTCAGCTCTCGCGTCGCCCGGAGCGCATCGTCGGAGCTGACGAGGAACTTCCGGTTCACCTCGGACGGATCGAAGATCGGCGGGACGAACCCCTCGTCGAGCGAGCGGAGGCCGTACACGAGGTCGCCGAGCTCCGGCTCCGCGGCAACGACCCGGATCGACGGATCATGCGCGTGCAGCGCACGCCCGGCACCCGTGAGGGTGCCTCCCGTCCCCATCCCGGCGACGAAGTGCGTCACGTCCGGGAGATCGGCGATGATCTCGCGCGCGGTCCCCTCTTGATGGGCTCGTGGGTTCTCGGGGTTGCCGTACTGGAACGGCATGAAGTAGGCGGGGTCCTCGGCGAGCGCACGGGCGACCTCGATCGAGCCGTTCGTCCCCTTGTCGCCGTCGGAGAACACGATCTCGGCCCCGAACAAGCCGCAGGAGGCCGAGTCGCTCCTGGCTCGCGTTGTCCGGCAAGACCACGGTGAGGCGGTAGCCCTTCCGCTTGGCGACCATCGCGAGCGAGATGCCGGTGTTGCCGGAGGTGGGCTCGAGGATCGTCTTGTCGGGCGTCAGCTGACCGGACGCTTCGGCGGCCTCGACCATCGCAAGCGCGATCCGGTCTTTCGTCGAGCCCGTCGGGTTGTTGCCCTCGAGCTTCGCCCACAGGCGCACACCGGGCTTCGGCGACATCGACGGGCATGCCGACGAGCGGCGTGCTCCCGATCGCATCGAGGATGTCGTCGTGACGCGTCACGCCGCGATTATCCCAGCGGCGCCCGACGGGTCGGTCAAGGAGTTCAGCCGCCGGCGACGGCTGGGAGGATCGAGACGGTGTCGCCCTCGCCCACCTCGGTCTCCAGTGAACCGAGGTAGCGCACGTCCTCGTCGTTCAGATAGACGTTGATGAACCGATGGAGTCCCCCGTCCTCGGACCGGACGTTCTTCGTGATACCCGGGTATTTCGACTCGAGGTCGTCGAGCACATCGCGGAGCGTGGCGCCCTCGGCACTCACCTTCGGTTCCCCTCCCGTGTGCTTGCGGAGGATCGTGGGCAGCTTCACCTGAACGGGCATGTCGTGGATGCTCCTTACTCGGGCCGGGCGGGAACGCCGCAGAACTGCTCGTAGTCGATCAGCTCGGTGATGGTCGGCTCCTTGCCGCACACCGGGCAGTCGGCGTCCCAGCGGATCTTCACTTCCTGGAAGCCCATGTCGAGGGCGTCGTAGAGGAGCAAGCGGCCCTCGAGCGTGTCGCCCTCGCCGGTGATCAGCTTGATGGCCTCGGTCGCCTGGATCGAGCCGATCACGCCGGGCAACACGCCGAACACGCCGCCCTCTGCGCACGACGGGACGGTGCCGGGAGGGGGCGGTGTCGGGAAGAGACACCGGTAGCACGGTGTCTCCTTACCCGGCATGAAGACCGTGGCCTGGCCCTCGAACTGGTAGATCGAGCCGTACACGAGCGGCTTGCCGAGGAACTGCGTCGCGTCGTTCACCAGGTAGCGGACCGGGAAGTTGTCGGTGCCGTCCACGATGACGTCGTAGGGCTCCATCACGTCGAACACATTCGTCGAGAACAGCAGGGTGTCGTGACCCACGATCTCGACGGTCGGGTTGATCGCGCGGAGGTGCTCGAGCGCCGAGTCGACCTTGGATCGACCGACGTCTGCGTTCGTGTGAAGGATCTGGCGCTGGAGGTTCGAGACGTCGACGGCATCGAAGTCGACGATCCCGATCGTGCCCACACCCGCCGCGGCCAGATACATCGCGATCGGCGAGCCGAGCCCTCCGGCACCGATGATGAGCACGCTCGAGTCGAGGAGCTTGCGCTGACCCGCCGCCCCGACGTTGGGCAAGATGATGTGTCGCGAGTACCGCTGGACCTGATCCTCTGAGAACCGACGGGGCTCGCTCACGTGATCGTCAGCTCCTCTTCGGTGACCTCGCCATCGCGGATGAAGAAGGAACGGAGCACGGGGACCTCGCGATCCTCCAGGGACAGGATGAGGAACCTGACGTCCGGGTAGAACGCGACGACGTACTTCGAGCGATCCCGATCGGTTTGCGACGGGTATCCCTCCGAGTGCGTATGCGAGTGGTAATAGCCCCACGTCTCCCAGCCGCGCTCCTCGATCTGGCGCTCGATGCGGAGCTGTTCCTCAGCATCGATGCGGAACGTCACGGTGCTCACGTCGACGTTCGTCGCCGTGAAGACGTGCACAGGCTCACCGTTCGGATCCGCGGCGATCACGCCGCAGGCCTCGTTCGGGAACTCGCGGAGCGCCTGCTCCACGATCTCCTTATAGAAGACGCCGTCAAGTTCAGCCATGGCCCTCGGTGGATGCCAACGGGGCCCGCGGGAGGCGAACCCCTCTTGCATCTGCAAATCCTACCAACGAGGTCGGATATTCCCGGTGGCGGTTACGCTCGCAACGATGGCCCGGTCCGCGACACGCTCCCCGGGGATCACGGTGATCACGGTCCCGTTCAACTCCTCTGGGCTCTCGAGCGGCGTCGCGCTGGGGCCGGCGGCGATCCTGGGCGCGGGGCTGCTCGATCTCATATCGGTTGTGTCACCCGTCGACCGGGTCGACGTGCCGGTCGTCGGGATGGAGCCGGTCCGCGGGCCCTCCGGCCTCCTGTCCGAACACGCTTTGGTGGCCTGCCTCGATCGCGCCGCGATCGAGATCGCCGACGCGCTCGATGCCGGGCGGTTCCCGATGCTGTTCGCCGGTGATTGTCCGATGCTCCTCGCGGGGCTCGAGGCGATCCACCGCACGAGCGGCCGTCCAGGGCTCATGTTCGTGGACGGTCACGAGGATGCCTGGAGCCCTTCCTCCTCCCCTACCGGAGAAGCATCGGATTGCGAGATGGGGCTCGCGCTCGGTGACACGCGCCTTCCCGAGGGGCTCGCCTTCCAGCATCCGGCGACCGCAACAGAGGACACCGCATTCCTCGGACCGCGTGATCGTCAGGAGATCCTCGACGCCGGGTGGCGGAGCGTCGCCGATCGGGTCCCGTTCGTCGACGGCCCGACCTTGGCGAACGCCCCGATCGATCGGGTCGGATCCGAGCACGCCGAGCGACTACGCGACACCACGGATGGGTGGTGGCTCCACATCGATCTCGACGTGTTGTCGACGGAGGCGCTTGGGGCCGTCGACTATCCGCAGCCTGGAGGCCTTTCGTGGCGCCAGCTCGAGGAGCTGGCCGAGGCCGCGATCCGAACGGGGGGATGCCTCGGCGCGAGCGTCGTGATCTACAACCCCGACCTGGACCCCGATCGCGGCGGCGCTCGGAGGATCGCTCGGTTCGGAGCGTGGCTGGCCGGCGCGGTGGACGGATAGCGCTTCAGGCCAGAAGCGTCGCCGACCGCGCCCAGAGCTCACGGTCGTCGTCCCGGAAGGCCTGGACGTCGGCCATCGTCGTCGGCCCGAGCGCGAGGTTCGTGCCCGGAAGGGTTCGCCTGATCTGCTCGAGCTCGCGGCGTGTGAACTCGCACGTCGAGGTGTTCGGCTCCACGCCGTACAGGGCGGCGCCGTTCAGTCCGAGGATCTTCGCCTTCAGCTCCTTGGTGAGCCTCGGGTAGCCGTAGCGCTCCCGGAACTCCGGCGAGATCTGGAACGTGCGCATCGCCTGGATCATCGGCTGGGGAGATCCGTAGAAGAGACAGTCGGTTCCCCAGAGCACGTTGTCCTGCCCGACGTACTTCAACAGCTTGCCGAGGACATGCGCGGCCTGGTCCGGATAGCGCATGACGTACCACCATGTGGAGCCGAGTTCCGCGTACACGTTCTGGTTCGGCCCGATGCCCTCCCGCTCCATCGAGGCGACCAGGCGGTTGACGCCGAGATGCATCGTCTCCGGCGTGTACGGGCCCTCGTTCGTGCCGACCTCGAAGCCCGAGTGGTACGCGACGAAGTTCACATCGGGGTGACGCCTCGCGACCGGGCCGATGTCGTCGGGCGAGGCGTTCGGGGAGCCGAGCGAAAGTCCCTTGTGGGTGCAGATCGTCGGGATCCCGAGATCCACCGCCTTGCGGATGAAGCGCTCACCGACATCGCCCCCGTCGCGGTCGTCGAGCCACCACGCGTTGCCGTCTCCTTCGAACGCATCCGGGAAATGCGTGAACGTCTTCCACGCGGCCACGGGATAGCGGCTCGCCGTGTGCTCCATCGCGTCGAGGGCGCCCCGCTGCGTGCCCACGTTGGGAAGGGCTTGGGCGTGGAGCAGGATCCGGTCATCCCGGCAGAGCCCTTCCACGGTCCGGCGCGTGATGTCCATGATCTCGGGCGACTGCGGGCTGCCCTCGGGGAAGATCGGGAGCGACGACAGCACCAGCATGTTCGTGTCCGAGCGCAGGAACATCAGCTCGAGGAAGTGCTCGATCGAGTAACACACGCGGGGGTCGTCCTCGCCGCAGCCCTTCTGCGGGAAGGCCTGCCAGAAGTTCTGCCCGTTGAGGACCGGGTTCAAGTGGTACTCGAGCAGGTGACCCTGGATGTCGAACACGAACTCCTCGCCGCCGAGCGCCTCGTAGGCGCTCGGCGGCTCCACCGAAGCCGACGGTGGGATCTCGTAGGACCCACCCGGCTCGCTGGTGGTCGCCGACGGGTTCGCGCGGTGTTCCTCCCGCGTGCACGCGTTCAGGGCGAGGAACGTGGTGGCCGCGCCGCAGGCCGAGAGCAAGAACTCCCGGCGGCTCATGCCGAGCCGGCGGGCGTTCCGCTCCGCGTCGTCGCGAGCGCGCCGGATCGTCTCTCGGAGGACCGGAGGCAGGGCGGGTTCCGGGTCATACTCGGCGTTCGACGCCGGCCCGAACTCGATCGGGAGCCCGGGATCGTCCTCTGCCCAGTCGGCCGGCACATGCCTTGGAGCCACGCTCGTTCCCCCTGGCTGAGGGTACGTGCTCCGACGGTGCACGGCTCGGATTGCGTTCGAGATAGGGCGGGCGTACGGTTCGTCGGTCATGGGTGTGAGTGATCGGAGATCGGAGCGACGATGAGCTTCGCGGTGAAGGGTGATTACTTCGAGACGTGCAACTGCGACGTCAGTTGTCCGTGCATCTGGCTCGGACCCGCGACGCAGGAGGAGTGCGACGTGCTCTTCGCTTGGCACGTCACGGAAGGTCAGAAGGACGGCGTCGACCTCTCCGGGCTGAACACGGTGATGGCCGTCCACACACCCAAGCAGATGACCGACGGAGGCTGGAAGGTTGCGCTCTATGTGGACGACCGCGCGACCCCCGAGCAGTCGGAGGCACTCGGGGCGGTCTTCTCGGGCGGGGCCGGCGGGCATCTGTCCGCCGTCGCCCCACTGGTCGGCGAGGTCGTCGGCGTCTCGCCCGCCTCGATCTCCTTCGATCGCTCCGGAGGCGCGCTGAAAGCGACGGTCGGCGACGTGCTCTCGATGGAGTCCGAGGAGATCGTCGGCGGGGACAAGGTGAACCCGCCGGTCATCTCCAACCCATTGCTAGGAGCGGTTCCGCAGCCCCTCACACAGGCCAAAGCAGGCCATGTCCGTTATCACGATCACTGGAACGCCGAGTTCTCCGGCACCAACAGCTTCGTCGCCGACTTCGCCTACGAGGGCTGACGACGGGCGGCGACGGGCGCCCGGCGCCTGCCCCCACGCTCGCCGAGCGGTTGCCGTGGTGGATCGGGCTGTGTCTGTTCGCGGTGTTCGCCTGGATCGTGACGGTCGCGCAGGCGCACGACATGGGCGTCGGCCCCGGGACGATGGGCCTGTCGCTCTCCGCGTTCCTCGTCGTCTGGGTCGTGATGATGGCGGCGATGATGTTCCCGTCGGTGGCGCCGATGGCGACGGCGTGGATCCGGTCGGTCGCTGCCCGGCCGACCCGCGCGGAGCGGCTCGGTGGCATCGCGGAGTTCCTCGGTGGCTACCTGATCGCGTGGGCAGCGTTCGGCGTCCTCGTCTATCTCGTATTGCTGGGTGCACAGCGCCTGGTGGACCAGGCGCCTGACGCCGCGAAGTGGGCCGGTGCCGGCATCTTCGCGGCCGCCGGGATCTACCAGCTGACCCCATTGAAGAGCGTGTGCCTTCGACACTGCCGATCCCCGATCGGATCCCTCTTCCACTACGCGAGCTACCAAGGACCCGCCCGTGACCTCCGGGTCGGGATGCATCACGGTGCGTACTGCGTGGGCTGCTGCTGGGGCCTGATGATCGTGCTCGTGGCCGTGGGGATCATGGATGTCCCCGCGATGATCCTCTTGGCCGGGGTGATCCTGATCGAGAAGGTATGGCGCTACGGTGGCCCCTTTCTCGATCGCGGTCGGGATCCTGCTGCTTGTCGCCGCCGCGCTCGCGCCGTTCGTCCCATGGCTCCTCCCCGGGTTGCACGCACCCGCGACGCCGATGATGTAACGACAAGGGCATCAGAGCCTGACGCGAGGACGACTCACGGAACGATGAGCGCGCCGCCCCGGACCGTGATCCTGCCGGCCTCTCCGGCCACGACTGTGCCGATCCTCGCGAACGGCACGCCGTGTTCGGTGAACGACGCCTCCATCGACGGCTTGTGCTTGGCCGCGATCAGCAGGCCACCCGAGGTCTGCGCATCGGCCAGGATCATCCGCTCGGGCTTCGGGAGGTCGCCGAAGTCCGTGTGCGCGCGGACGTAGGCGAGGTTCCGCTTCGTCCCGCCCGGGACCACGTCCCGGCGGGCGAGCTCCAGGATCCGCGGATCCATCAAGGGGATCGCTTCCGCGTCGAGCTCGGCCGCCACGCCGGATGCCTCGAGCATCCGGTGCAGGTGGCCGAGCAACCCGAACCCGGTGACGTCGGTGGCCGCCTCGGCGGCCGCGTTCCCCATCGCCTCGGCGGCGGCCCGGTTCGTCGTCGTCATCAGCCCGACCGCCGCCGCGACGAGGTCGTCGTCCGCCACCCCTCGTTTGATCGCCGTCGAGACGATCCCGAGGCCGAGCGGCTTCGTGAGGTAGAGCGCGGCGCCGACGGGAGCCGTCGAGTTGCGAACGACGTCGTCGGGGGTCACGAGGCCGATCGCGACCATGCCGTACTTCGGCTCCGGGTCGGTGATGGAATGACCACCGGCGACGACCACACCCTCCGCCGCGGCGACGTCCACCCCGCCCTGGAGGACCTGCGCGAGCATCTCGAGCGGGAGGTCGTCCACGGGCCAGTTCACGATGTTCAGCGCGAGGAGCGGCCGCCCACCCATGGCGTAGACGTCGGACAACGCGTTGGTCGCCGCGATCCTCCCCCAGTCGTACGGGTCGTCCACGATCGGCGTGAAGAAGTCGAGCGTCGCGATCAGACCCTCCCCCGAGGGCAACCGGTAGACGGCGGCGTCGTCCCCTGTATCCGCGGCGACGAGCACATCGTCGGACACGGGGGGCAGCGTCACGCCCCGAAGGACGGTGAGCAGATCGTCCGGGCCGAGCTTGCAGCCGCAACCGGCGCCGTGACTGAAGCTGGTGAGGCGCCGCTCCCCCGACGAGACGGTCTCAGTCGCCATCGGACGCGGGCTCGCCGGGCTCGGTCCCCATCGCGTGGAATCCGCCGTCGACGTGGAGGAGCTCGCCGGTGATGCCGGCTGACAGATCCGAGAAGAGGAACGCCACCGCACCCGCGACCGGCCGCGGGTCGGTCGTGTCCCAGCCGAGGGGCGCGCGATCCGCCCAGCTCCCCGCGATCGTGTCGAAGCCCGGGATGCCCTTGCCGGCCATCGTCTTCATCGGTCCGGCCGAGATCGTGTTCACGCGGATCCTCTTCGGGCCGAGGTCCCTCGCCAGATACCGCGTGACGGATTCGAGGCCGGCCTTCGCGACACCCATCCAGTCGTAGATCGGCCAGGCCACCCTCGCGTCGAAGTCGAGGGACACGATCGCGCCCCCGTTCGGACTTCCATGAGCGGGAGCATCCCGACCGCCACCGATTTCAGCGAGAACGCACTGGTCTTGAACGCGGTGGCGACGCTCTCCCAGGGCGTGTGGAGGAAGTTCCCGCCCAGGGCGTCCTGAGGAGCGAACGCGATCGCGTGCAGGAAGCCGTCGAGGCGTCCCCACCGTCGATCGAGCTCCGCGCGCACCGAGTCGATCTGTTCGGGCTCGTTCACGTCCATCTCGAGCACGTCGGGGGGATCCGGGAGTCGCTTCGCCGTCTTCTCGGTGAGGCTGACGGTCCTTCCGAAGTTGGTGAGGACGATCTCCGCGCCCTGCTCCTGGGCGACCTGGGCAGCCGAGAACGCGATCGATTGCGGCGTCAGGACCCCCGTGATGAGGAGCTTCTTGCCCTCGAGCAGCATCGGCCAACCTTACTCGGCGGTGCCGGCGATCTCCCAGGTGACGTGCCCCTCGTCGTCGACCTGCGTCACGTCGACCCGCAGTTCGACGTCCTCGCCGGGCGCGCGGGCGGTGCACGCGAAGGTGGTATCGCTTCGGACCTCGACGGGTTCCGGGCACTCCGCTTCGATCCCCGCGACCCCGAGGCGGGCCGAGATCTCTCGCCCGAGGCGCCCCTCGAGCTGGTCGGTGTTCAGGGTCCGGGCGGCACAACTTCCGGCCGCCACCGAGACGAACAGGAGGAAGGCAAGCGTCGGGTATGCGGGGGTTCCCGAGGGCACCGCGCGGGAGCGTAGCATCGGACGCCATGGAACTCGGACTCGCAGGGAAGGTCGCACTCGTCACCGCGGCGTCGAAGGGGCTCGGCCGGGCATCGGCAGCGGCGTTGGCGGGCGAAGGGGCTTCGGTCGCGATCAATTCCCGAGACTCGGAGCGCGTACGGTCCACGGCGGCCGAGCTGGGCGACGACGTGCTCGCGCTGCCCGGCGACGTGACGGAGCCGGATGCGCCACGGCGTCTCGTCGAGGCGACCGTCGAGCGCTTCGGAGCCTTGCACGTCCTGGTCGCGAACGCCGGGGGACCTCCCAAAGGCAGGGCCCTGGAGGTGGACGACGCCACACTCGAAGCGGCCCTCAACGCGAACCTCCTGACGTCCGTCCGCCTCGTGCGCGAGGCCGTGCCGCACATGAGGGCGGCCGGATGGGGCCGGATCTGTCTCATCACCTCGAGCTCGGTGAAGCAACCCATCCCCGACCTCGCCACATCGAACACGGCGAGAGCGGGCCTCTGGGGATGGGCGAAGACCGCCGCGCAGGACCTGATCGATGAAGGCATCACCCTGAACCTCGCCTGCCCCGGACTCCACGCGACGGACCGAGTCACGGAGCTGGGTTTCACCGGACGGCTCGGCGATCCGGCCGACTTCGGACGCGTCGTCGCGTTCCTCTGCTCGCAGCACGCCGGCTTCATCTCCGGCGCGGCGTTGCAGGTGGACGGCGCGGGTACCCTTGGCCTCTTGTGACCCCGACCGAGAGGGCTGAACGAACGTGAACGATGCCGACCGCGCACAGGCACTCGCCGACCGCTTCTGGGAAGAGCTGCTCGAACGTGAGCCGATCTTCGCCACGGCGATCGGCGACGAACGGTACGACGACCGCCTCCCCGACATCGGCGAGGAAGGCCGCGCGCTGTCGGAGACCAGGAACCGTGCCGCCCTCGACGAGCTCGCCGCGATCGACCGCGAACGCCTCGACATCACGCTCCGCACGACGATGGACATCCTCGAGTCGATCGCGACGCAGACCCTCGCGATGATCGAGCTCCGAACCGACCGTCTCTATGTGGCCAACCACTTCGTGGGACCCGGCGTCGCGCTCGGAGACATCGCGTCGGTCCAGCGGACCGATACGCCCGAGCATCTCGAGCGCTACGAGCAGCGACTCCGCGCCTACCCTCGCTACCTGGAGGCGAGCGCCGAGATCGCGCGCGAGGGGATCGCGACCGGCGTTGTCTCGCCTCGGACGGTCGTCGAGCGCGCCGTCGCGCAGGTGGAGCGCATCGTCGCGATGCCGGCCGAGGAGGCGCCGCCGCTCGCCGCCGTCGCCGAGGACGACGCCGCGGCACGCGAACGGATCGTCGGTGTGTGGACCGACGCCGTCGCTCCCGCCTTCGCCCGATTCCTCGACGTGCTCCGCGAGTACCTCCCGCACGCGGCCGGGAGCAACGCCGTCACGGACCTTCCCGGCGGCGACGCGATCTACGCGGCGGAGATCCGCTCGTGGACCACGCTCCCCCTCGATCCGAAAGAGGTGCACGACCTCGGGAACGAACGATGGGATGCGATCCAGGCGGAACGGTTCGAGGTCGCGGCGCGGCTCGGGTACGACGACCCCGCGAGTGCGACGGCGGAGCGGAAGGCGTCGGGGAAGGACACCCCTGCCTCCGCGGAGCTCTTGGTCGAGCTCGTCGAGGATCAGGTGCGCCGGAGCTGGGACATCGCTCCTCAGTGGTTCGGCAGGCTCCCGAAGGCGAACTGCCGGGTGAAGGAGATCGAGGCATACCGCGCCGCCGACATGGCGGGTGCCTTCTACATGCCGCCGACCGCGGACGGGCAGCGGCAGGGGACGTACTACATCAACACGCACGACCTCCCCGGCAAGGCGCTCCACCAGATCGCGGCGGTCACCTACCACGAGGCGAACCCCGGGCACCATTTCCAGATCGCGCTCGAGATGGAGTTCGACGACCGCCCCGCGCTGCGCCGGTTCGGCGGGCTCCTGGCAGGGGCGTCGTTCGCCGAGGGCTGGGGGCTCTACAGCGAACGGCTCGCCGACGAGATGGGCCTGTACGTCGATGATTGGGAGCGGCTCGGGATGCTGGCGGGCCAGGCGCATCGCGCCGCTCGCCTGATCACCGACACGGGACTCCATGCCTTCGGATGGACGCGCGAGCAGGCGATCGAGAAGCTGGTCGCCGGCGGCTCTCCTCGAGGCGAGTCGGAGGTCGAGGTCGACCGCTACATCGCGCTCCCCGCGCAAGCGCTGGCGTACATGGTGGGGATGATCGAGATCGAGCACGCGCGGGATCGGGCCGAAGAGAAGGAAGGCGCCGCGTTCGACCTCAAGGGCTTCCACGACCGCATCCTCGCGCTGGGACAACTCCCGCTCCCGGCGCTCCGTCGCGAGCTGGGCTGACTCAGTCGGGCTTGCGGGCCCGGAGCAGGAGATAGTCCAGCAGCCCCCGCTCCCAGAGGATGTCTGCCTGGTCGAGCATCGTGCGCGCGACGAGCGCGAGGGCTCTTCCCTCGCGCTCGTCGCGCGCGGCGAGGCGGTCGCGGACGAAGCGGAGGGCCGGGGCGACCACGCGTTCGCCGACCAGCTCGGACTTCACGTCCGTGAAGCCGGCGGTCGCGGCCGTGGAGGCGATCTCGCCGGGTGAGGCGGCGGCGGCGGGACGGAGACCCCAGACGCGCAGCATCGCCACGGCCGCGACAGCCTCGCGCAGCCCTTCCGGGCGACGGATCGTCGGCACGTCGGACATCGTGAGCACGCCACCGGGTCGAAGGACGCGGAACGCCTCGCGGAAGAAGCGTTCGCGAGAAGTGAAATGGAACGCCGCCTCCACGCTGATCACGCCGTCGAACGAGCCGTCGGCGAAGGGGAGCCGGCACGCGTCTGCGCACACGGCGTGGGCGCCTGCCTCCCGCAGGCGCCCACGTCCCGCCTCCAGCTGGGACCAGGTGATGTTCACCGCCCTGAGCGACCTCGGGCGCGAGATCTCCGCGATCACCGGGTCCTGGGCGGCGAGACCGTTGGCGACGTCGAGGACGTCGCCACCGGCCGGGAGTTCCGCCGCGATCCGCTCGACGAGTCGGCGAACGGCGACCGGCGCCTCCTCGGGATCCCCACCGTCCCCCTCCCACAACCCCAGGTTCAACCATCCGGGCGCGAGCGCGAGGAAGAAGTCCGGGCCGATCGAGTCGTAGACGGTGGCCGCGGGATTCCGTCCGTACCGGAGCATCGCGACGGCGTGCCGGACGTTCTCGCGCGTGAAGCCGACGTCCATCTACTCCGCCGCTCGCCACGCATCGCGCAGCTTCACCCTCGCCCCCGTGCGGAGCACCGCCCCCGCGTAGAGGCGGCCTGCCAGTGGGATCAGGAGCGCGGTCGAGCCGATCACGATCGCCAGCGATGCGACGACCTCCCCGGTGGTCGCCGAGCCGAGCACCATCCGGACGGGCATCGCGAGCGCCGAGGAGAACGGCAACAACGAGGCCACCTTCGCGACCGTCGAGTCGGGATCCTGCAGCGCGCCGACCGAGATCAGGAAGGAGGCGAACACCAACAGGTTGATCGGCACGATGGCGTTCTGGAGCTCCTCCATCCGGGACACGAGCGCTCCCGCGACCGCGAACATCGCGGCGTAGAACGCGAATCCCAGGATGAACCAACCGATCGTGAGCGCCGCCGCGGCGTAGGAGTTCGCGGGGAGGTCGATGGCACCCGTCACGCTGGCGAGCGCGATGGCGAAGGTCGCGATGAAGATCAACTGCAGGATGCCCAGCACTCCGATCCCGGCGATCTTCCCGGCCATCAGCTGCCGGGCTCGGATCGCCGACAGGAGCACCTCGACGACGCGGGAGCTCTTCTCCTCGATCACGCCCGTGGCCACCCAGATCCCATAGCCGAACAGCTGCCCGTAGAGCAGCAAGACGGCGACGAAGGCGACCGCCGCTTTGGCGTCCCGATCCGGATCGGGAAGCAGGATCGGTGAGGCATCGAGCGGGTGCTGGTCCTTGAGGTCCTGGACGGTCGCGTTCGAGACGCCTGCATCCGCCAACGCCGCGTCGATCCGCAGACCGATCGCCGCCGCCTGGACGAGTTGATCGAGCAGCTCCGGCGAGCCTCGGAGGACGCGGAGCGTCGCCGTCCCCGCGCGCACGTCGTCGACGCCGCCTTCGACGACCGCGTCGACGCGCCCCTCGCGCAGGGCGGCGTCCGCCTCGCGAGCGTCCTCGAAGTCGATCACCGAGACGTCCACGCCCGCACTGTCGCCGAGCGCGCCGACGCGATCGGCGACCGACCGGTCCCCCACGAACCCGAGGTCGAATGAGTCGGGTCCCCCCGAATACGCCCTCAGCAAGATGAAGACCGACAGGACGGAGAGCGTGATGATCGTGGAGATGACGAATCCCTTGTCGTGGAGCCGCACCGAGAAGTCCCGCGCCGCCACTACGCGCCACATGCCGCGGTCCGTCGGCGCCGTGCGCTCGTCGCTCACGCGGCCACCACTTCGCGGAAGAGCTCGGCCAACGTCGGTCGCACGAGGCTGAAGTGCCGGACCTCGCCGACCGAGCGCGCGAGGTCGAGCACACGCTGCTCGTCCGTGTCGTTCGCGAGCTCGAGGACCACGCCCGCCGGCCCCTCGGATTCGAGTCGGATCCCCGGGATCGAGCCGAACCAGCCCTCCGGCGCGCCTTCGACGTCCACCCGCACGAGCCTGCGCGCCCTGGACGCGCGGAGCTCGTCGATCGAGCCCTCGGTGACGATCCGACCGTGGACGATCATCGCGACCCGGTCGCACACCCGCTCCACCAGCTCCAGTTGGTGACTGGAGAACACGATCGGCACACCACGCGTCCTCCGTTCGTGATCCAGGACCTCGATGAGGACGTCGGTACCGACCGGATCGAGTCCCGAGAACGGCTCGTCCAGGACGAGGACGTCCGGCTGGTGCACCAACGCCGCAGCGAGCTGCACGCGTTGCTGGTTGCCGAGCGACAGGGTCTCGACCCGGTCGTTCGACCGAGGAGCCACCCCGAGGATCTCGAGGATCTCCTGGGCCCGGCTCCGTGCGGCTGCGCGGCCGACGCCGTGCAGCCGCGCCAGATACACGAGCTGATCGAGCACGCGCATCTTCGGGTAGAGCCCTCGCTCCTCGGGGATGTAGCCGAAGCGCCGCCGGGCCGCGCCGTCCACAACACGGCCCCGCCATCTGACCTCTCCCGCGTCGGCTGCGAGCACCCCGAGCGCGATACGCATCGCGGTCGTCTTCCCCGCGCCGTTCGGGCCGACGAAGCCGACCATCGACCCTTCGTCGACGTCCAGGCTCACCCCGTCCAGCGCGACGACGTCGCCGAACCGGCGGCGGAGATCGATCAACTCGAGACCGGAGGACACCGGGTCAGGATAGGGAACAGATCAGCAAGGGCCGGAGAGCCGAGGCGAGCACCTCACGACGGGATCGTGACCTTCAACACTTCCGCCCCGTCGAGCTGCGGGAACCAGAACGCCCCTCCAGCCTCCACGACGAGCTGGTTGGCGGCGATCGCTCCTTGGTCCGACACCACCCAGGTGCCGGTGATCTCGGCCGCGGCCGGGTCGATCCTCTGGAGGATCGGCCCCAGGTCGGTGGCGACCCAGAGAGAGCCCCCATGGTCCAGGAGCCCGTCCGGGAGCGCTTCCGTGGTGATCGGGGCTTGCGCTTCATCCGTCGCCGGGTCGATCCGCTGGACGGCGTCGCTATCGACCGAGGACACCCACACGCCGCCGTCCGCTTCGACCATGACTTGGGGGCCGAACTCGGTCTCGATCTCCGCGATCACATCCCCCGTCGCCGGATCGAGTCTCGTGATCGTCGAATCGAGGTAATTCGAGACCCACACGCTCTCGAACGCGACGGTCACGAACCGAGGCTCGAGCCCGACCTCGATCGGCGCGTCGGCCCGGTCCTTGGCCGGATCGATCCGGACGACCGAACCGCTCTCCTCGCAGACGACCCAGAGTCCGTCCTCGTCGGCCGCCATCCCTTCCGGCGCGCCGCAGACATCGATCGTCGCGACCACCTCGTTCGTCGCCGGATCGATCCGCGAGACCGTGTCGTCCTCGGAGTTGGAGACCCAGACGGCGTCGAACGCGACCGCGGCTTCGAGCGGTACGGCGCCCACCGGGATGGTCGCCACCACGGTGGCGCTCGCCGGATCGATCCTCGAAACGCTGGGCGCGCCGCCGCTGTCGAACTCGGAGTTGACGACCCAGACGCTCCCGAAGCCCTCGACGATCCCGATGGGCTCACCCCCGACGGGCACGCGGGCGAGGACCTCGAGCAACGGCGGCCCGGCGGGTGAGGGCGACGGTGATGGTGATGGCGATGCACCTCCCCCATCGGTGCCGCACGCCCCCAGGAGCAGCGCGGCGAGGGTGAGGACCGCGCGACGCGACGCGGTGCGACGAGAGGCCATCTGATGGCGACGCTACGCGAGCCGACCCGGCGGAACCAGGGGCCGCGCAAGGAACCGACAGGCTCGACGGCAATATCGCGACAGCGAGAGGACCGACCCGTTCGGCCGGTGCCACGGACCCGAACTCAGGAGAAGATCGGTCCTTCTCGGTGCGCCCACGTGATCCCGGTCGGCGGGCTTCCGCTCCGGGGCGTGCTCCGCCTCGGCTTGGAGCCGAGGACGGTCCGTCGACCGGTGATCCCGAAAAGAACGAGGAACACGAGCACCAGGGTGAGATCGTTGGATTCGTCGGGATCCGTCCAGGCGGCGTTCCGCCAGGCGGTCAGGCTGGCCTCCGGGAGCGGGTCGTCGAGCAGCGACCGGACGATGTCCGCGGTGGGCATGCGAGAACCGAGCGCGGCCCCGCCCGCCGCCTCCGAGAGCAAGTCCGGGAGGTCGGCCTCGGCCTCGTGGAGCCAGGAGATCAAGCGCCGCATCGGATCGATCGCGGCCCCATCCGGCCCGTACCGACCGAAGTGGACGTGCGGGACCGTCGCGTTCCCCGTGTCCCCGCAGTAGCCGATGACGTCGCCGCGATGGACCTCGTCGCCCTCGGAGAAGCGCCGATCGTTCCAATCCACGAAGTGCGCGAAGTAGTAGTAGCCGCCGTCCGGGAGGAAGAGGTGGGCGGACCGGCCACCGAGCAGCCCCGTCTCGAACGCGATCGTGCCGTCCTCCGGCGCGAGCACCTCGGTGCCGTACCGGCAGAGCACGTCCTGCCCTTCGTGCTGGCGGACGATCGATCCCGGCCCGTACCGACGAGCATGCCAGCTGTCGACCCAGCTGGCCGGGCCGACCAGGATGAACGGCGCGTACACCTCTCGGCGGATCCGATCCTCGGACCAGCCAGCAGCCCGCAGCAGCGCAGCCGCGGCGACCAGACGACCGGTCGAGTGGGTGCCGCTGAGCAACTGCTCGGTCGAGAGGTCCGGCGTCGGCTCGTGGTTCGGCGACCCCCCTTCGGGCGGCTGATCGAACGCACCCGGAGCTCCACCGACCGGAGCACGTCGTCCGGCAGCCCGGGCCGGCGCCAACGTGGGCAGCATGCTGATGCTTCGCGCACTCGGGCTCGGGGTGGGCGTCGGGGAAGGGCTCGGCGAAGGGGACGGTGACGGATCCGGAGACGGGCTCGGCTCGGGCGAGGGGCTCACCTCGGGCGAGGGGCTCGGCTCGGGCGCGATCCCGGGCTCCGCTGACGGCGCCGGGCTCGGGGTCTCACCGGGGGGTACGGAAGCGATCGCACCCACCGCGCCCCACGGCATAGCGACCGCGAGCAGCGAGGCGAGGAGCGCGACGACGGGCAGCCTCGACGTGCCCCGCGTCGGCGCCGCCGTCCGGCCCTCTCTGGGATGGCGAGTTCGGAGTCTTGCCAGCGATCATCGCGAGGGTCGCCCTCACCTCCATCTCCCGTGTCCGACGAGAGTCTCGCCGACCTCCGAGGCGGTTGAGCGGGTCCGCGTCGTGAACCGGTTCGGACGATCTGCGGCGCGCGCCGGGCCGCCTCGGGCCGCGATTCGACCCTACATCCGCTTGGGGCTAGGCGGCATCCGGCTCGGCGGAGCCCTCGCGGGCTCCGCCGAGCGCGATCCCCAGGACCTCGGCCACGTCGTCGGCGCGGTGGAACGTCATCTCCTCTCGCACCTGTTCGGGCACGTCATCCAGATCTCCTTCGTTCCGAGACGGAAGGATGACCTCCTTCAGACCCGCCCGGTGCGCGGCAAGGACCTTCTGCTTCACCCCACCGATGGGGAGCACTCGGCCCTGGAGCGTGACCTCGCCGGTCATCCCCACCTCGGCGCGGACCGGACGGCCGGTGAGCAACGACGCGAGCGCGGTCGTCATCGCGACGCCCGCGCTGGGCCCGTCCTTGGGGACGGCGCCCGCCGGTACGTGGACGTGGAACCGTCCGCGGAGCCGCTCGGTCGGGATGTCCAGCTCCGCCGCATGCGAGCGCACGTACGAGAGCGCGATCCGCGCCGATTCCTTCATGACGTCGCCGAGTTGTCCGGTGAGGGTGAGGCCGTCTTCCGGCACGTCCTCCCGCGTCGCCTCGATGAACAGAACGTCGCCTCCTGTACCCGTGACGGCGAGGCCCGTCGAGACGCCGGGCACCGCGGTGCGCTCCGCCGCCTCGAAGAAGAACTTCTGCCGTCCGAGGTAGGCGCGCAGGTCTGTCGCGTCGACGACCACCGGCTGCGCACCTTCACCCGAGGTGAGCTTCGTCGCGACCTTCCTCATGATCTTCCCGAGCTCCCGCTCGAGGTTGCGGACGCCGGCCTCGCGGGTGTAGTCCCCGACGACACCTCGGAGAGCGTCGTCGGCGACCTCCACTTCCTCGGGTCGGAGGCCGTTGCGCTCGATCTGACGTGGCAGCAGGTGTCGGCGCGCGATCGCGACCTTCTCGTCCTCCGTGTACCCGTCGATCCGGATCACTTCCATCCGGTCGAGCAGCGGTCCCGCGATCGTTTCCGCGACGTTCGCGGTCGCGATGAACAGCACCTCGGAGAGATCGAGGTCCACGTCGAGGTAGTGATCACGGAACGTGTGGTTCTGCGCCGGGTCGAGGACCTCGAGCAACGCGCTCGACGGATCCCCTCGCCAATCCGCACCGACCTTGTCGACCTCGTCCAGCATCATCACGGGGTTCTTCGTGCCCGCATCCTTCAGCGCGCGCACGATCCTCCCCGGCAAAGCCCCGACGTAGGTTCGCCGGTGGCCTCGGATCTCGGACTCGTCGTGCACGCCGCCGAGCGACACGCGGACGAACTTCCGGCCGAGCGCCCGCGCCACGGACTCACCCAGCGAGGTCTTGCCGACACCGGGGGGCCCGACCAGGGTCAGGATGGCTCCCGACCCGCGGCCGCCGGTCTCCACGAGGCCGCGCTCCGCCCGCAGCTTCCGGACGGCGAGGTACTCGAGGATCCGATCCTTCACATCGCGCAATCCTTCGTGATCCGCATCGAGCACTTCTCGAGCGTCCGAGATGTCGAGGTTGTCATCGGTCTTCGCGGACCATGGAACGTCGAGCAACCAGTCGAGGTAGGTGCGGATCCATCCGTACTCGGGTGATTGCTCGGACGTACGCTCGAGCCTGCCGAGCTCGCGATCGGCCTGTGCGCGAACGTCCTCGGGCATCCCCGCGTCCGCGATCTTGGTCCGGTACTCCTCGAGGACGTCCTCGGTGCCGTCCTCGCCGAGCTCCTTGCGGATCGCCGCCATCTGCTCGCGCAGCAACAGCTCCCGCTGACGCTCCTCCAGGCTGCCCGCGACCTCGTCGCGGATCCGCTCCTTCACTTGGACCTCCGCGAGGGTCTCCTTCGCCCATCGAAGGACCTTCCCGAGGCGAGCCTCGACGTCGAGGGTCTCGAGGACCTCCACCTTCTGTTCGAAGGAAAGGTCGGGCGAGTACCCGGAGGTATCCGCCAACTGCCCGGGATCGGTCACGCCTCGGAGGAACTCGGCGACCGCTGGCACGCCGCGCGCGTCGGTGATGGCCTCGACGGCCCCACGATACTCCCGGCCGAGCTCGTGAGCTCGATCGCTCACCGGCTCGTCCGCCGGCTCGATCTGGACCCATGTGGCCTCCCCGGTCCCGGGGACCCCGAGCCCGACGGTGGCGCGCCGGAGCCCTCGGATCACGACGGCCTCGACGCCATTGCGCATGCGGCCGACGTCCTCGATCTTGGCCACGACGCCGACGCGCGCGTAACGCCCCTCCACACGGGGCACCGTGAGCAGGAGCGCGTCTTCACCTTCGGCGGTGGCGCCGACGGCCGCCCGAGCTTCGTCGGATTCGATGGTGAGTGTCACGACCATGCCCGGCAGCACGACGCCGGTGGTCAGGGGCAGCAACGGCAGGGCCTGGATATCGAGCTCATTCATGTCTTCAGTCCTTTCCACGCGCATACGGGAACGGGTCTGCCCTCGATGTTATTCCGGATCCGTAATGACGATTACGCCCTTTCATCTTCTTGCCCTCCTCGTGCCGCCACCTGGCTGGATGGCGATGTCCGGGTCCCCCGATAGTCTCTGCCGCGATGGAAGAGGCGATCATCCGGACCGAGGGGCTCAAGAAGTCCTTCGGAGACGTCCAGGCCGTGAAGGGCGTGGATCTGGCGGTGGAGAAGGGAACGGTGTTCGGGCTGCTCGGGCCCAACGGCGCGGGCAAGACGACCACGATCCGCATCCTCACCACCCTCCTCGCACCAGACGAGGGCAGGGCCACGGTGGCGGGTTTCGACGTCGTGCGGGACGCCGCCATGCTTCGGCCGGTGATCGGCCTCGCGGGGCAGTTCGCGGCGGTCGACGAGAACCTCACCGGCCTCGAGAACCTGGAGATGGTGGGGCGGCTGTACCACCTCCCGCGGGCCGAGGCCCGCAAACGCGCGGAGGATGTCTTGGAGCGGTTCGAGCTCGCGGACGCGGCTCACCGGACGGCCAAGACGTACTCGGGAGGCATGCGCCGACGCCTCGACGTCGGCGCGAGCCTCGTCGGACAACCCAAGGTCCTGTTCATGGACGAGCCCACGACGGGGCTCGATCCCCGGAGCCGGCTCGTCCTGTGGGACCTGATCCGGGATCTCCAGAAGGGGGGCACCACACTGCTCCTCTGCACGCAGTACCTCGAGGAGGCGGATCACCTCTGCGACCGGATCGGGGTGATCGACCTCGGGACCGTGATCGCGGAGGGGACCTCGACGGAGCTCAAGGACAAGATCGGCGGAGAGGTCCTAGAGCTGCACGTGGCGGCCGAGCACCTGACGGGCGCGGCCGACCGGCTCCGAGGGCTCGGGTCCGGAGATCCTTCGCTCGACGCGGATGCCCGATTGATCCGGATCCCGGTCGGGGGCGAGGGCCCGACCGTGCTCCTCGAGACCGTGCGCCGTCTGGACGACGCCGGCACGCCGATCGAGGACATCGCGCTGCACCGGCCCACGCTGGACGACGTGTTCCTGTCGCTCACGGGACACTCCGCCGAGATGGCGCTCGAAGAAGAGATGTCCGAGTCCGGGAACGAGTCGAAGAAGAAAGAAGAGCAGGAGGAGGGATAGATGAGCGCCGTAGCGGTTCGCGGCCCGGGGATCGGCGTGCGCGCCGTGATGTCCGTCCAGGACAGCCTCGTCGTCGCCCGACGGAACCTGACGCAGATCGTCCGGATCCCCGCGGTCCTCGTGTTCGAGCTGGTCCAGCCGGTGATGTTCGTCCTTCTCTTCGTGTACGTCTTCGCCGGCAACATCCAGAACGTGCCGGACGAGATCGTGGCGCTCGGCGGCTACGTGGTGTTCCTGATGCCGGGGATCATCATCCAGAACGCGATCTTCGGCGCGACGACTACGGCGATCGGGATCGCCGAGGACCTCAAGGCGGGCTTCGTCGACCGCTTCCGATCGCTCCCCATGGCCCGCCCGGCGATGCTCGCCGGCCGCGCGACGTCGGACCTGATCAAGAACTTCATCCTGCTTCTCGTCGTGATCGGGATCGGGTACCTCGTCGGCTTCTCCTTCCAGGAAGGCTTCTGGAACGCGATCGCGATGATCGTGCTGACGCTCGCGGTCAGCTTCACGTTCTCGTGGGTGATGGCCTGGATCGCGCTGTCGGTGAAGAAGCTCGAGGCGGTCCAAGCCGCCGCGTTCACCGGGATCTTCCCGCTCGTGTTCGTCAGCTCGGCGCTCGTGCCGATCGAGGGGATGGCGACCTGGCTCCAGCCGATCGCACGGAACAACCCGATCACCCACTGGGCGAACCTCGCCAGGTACTTCGCGGTGGGTGAGTTCACGAACATGGGCGGCACGCCCGAAGAGCTGATCGTGCTCTCGAGCGTCTGGATCGTCGGGATCCTCGCCGTCTTCATCCCGCTGTCGATCCGCCTCTACAACAAGCTGACGTAGCCGGGAACATCTCCGCTGGCGCGGGCGGTTGCAACCTCAGGGAACGTGATCCGTCCGCGAGCGAAGGAGAACGAACGTGCCGCTGCTGGGATTCAAGGGTGACAACGCTCGCGAGAAGGTCGTCGTCCTGCTCACGATGTGTTTCGCGCTCGCGATGGCGATGCTCGACAACACCGTCGTCAACATCGCTCTCCCGACGATCCAGCGAGAGCTCGGGGCGACGGTCTCCGACCTGCAATGGATCATCGACGGTTACGTCCTCGTGTTCGCGTCGTTGCTCCTCACGGGCGGCATCCTGGGCGACCGCTACGGGCGGAAGAAGATGTTCCTCACCGGCTTGGCGATCTTCACGCTCGCCTCGCTGGGGTGCGGACTCTCCGCGTCGGGCGGTCAGCTGATCGCGTTCCGGGCGCTCCAGGGCGTCGGAGCCGCCCTTCTGATGCCCGGCACCCTGTCCATCCTCACCGTCACCTTCCCCCCGGAGGAGCGTGCCCGGGCGATCGGGCTGTGGGCGGGCGTGAGCGGCCTGGCCCTCGCGCTCGGGCCGACGCTGGGCGGCTGGATCGTCGAGCAGGGTGGGTGGGAGACCGTCTTCTTCCTCAACGTGCCGATCGGCGTGATCGCTTTCGCGATCGCGTGGAGGACCGTTCGTGAGTCGGTCTCGGAGGAAACGCGGCACCTCGACCTCCCGGGCCTCGCGCTCGGAACCGGCGGGCTCTTCGCCCTCACCTTCGGCCTGATCGAGGCGAACCAGCGCGGGTGGAGCGACCCGCTGATCGTCGCGTCGCTGATCTCGGCCGCCGTCCTGCTGGTCGGGTTCATCATCTGGGAGCACGTGAATCCGAGGGCGATGATGCCGCTGACGTTCTTCCGGATCCCGGCGTTCAGCGCGGGCAACACGGTGGCCTTCTCCGTGTCACTGGGGATGTTCTCGATCTTCCTGTTCGTGACGCTGTACATGCAGGCGATCCGGGGCTACTCGCCGCTCGAGGCCGGTGTCCGGTTCCTCCCGATGACGCTGATGATCATCGTGTCGGCGCCGACGGCCGGGCACATCGCCCAGCGGATCGGTTCGAGGATCCCCATGACGTACGGACTTTCGATGGTGTCGGCGGGCTTGTTCGGATTGGCGTTCATCCAGCCCGACACGCCGTACTGGGTGCTCGCCATCCTGTTCGTGATGATGGGGAACGGGATCGGCTCGACGATGGCACCGATGACCGCGGCCGTGATGGGCGCGGTGGGACCTCAGCGCGCCGGCCTCGGGTCCGCGATGACCAACACGAGCCGCGAGGTCGGCGGCGTCCTCGGGATCGCCCTGCTGGGAACGGTGCTCTTCGACCGTCTGGGTTCCGTGCTCGCTCCGAAGCTCACCGCGCTCGGACTCGAGGGACCTCAGGCGACAGCTATCGCCGAAGCGGCGTCCCATGGATTCGTCCAGCCGAGCGAGCTCGCCGCCCTGGGGCTCTCGCCCGAGCAGGTGGAGGGGTTCGCCACCGCGTTCAAGGAGTCCTACATGAGCGGGTTCCATCTCGCGGTCCTGATCGCGGGCGCGATCCTCCTGACCGCCGCCGTCGTCGCCAATCGCTTCATCCCGGGCAAGACCCACGCCGACGAGATCCACGCTGCCGCTGCGGCGAGGGAGGATCCCGTACCGGCCTCGGTCGAGTAGTCGGCCCGCGCGTACCATCTCGCCGTGCTGGGGCTCAGGATCCTCGCCGTGATCGCCGGCGCCGCGATGGTGATCGCCGCGATCGGCTCCGCGATCAAGACGGTCGTCCTGCCCCGCGCGGCGGCGTCCAGGATCACGCGCTCGGTGTTCCTCATCCTCCGATGGGTCTTCCAGCTCATCGCCAGGCCGTCGATGAGCTTCGACAGGAGGGATCGGATCCTCGGTGCCTATGCGCCGCTCGGGCTGATGGCGACGCTGGCCGCGTGGCTCGCCCTCGTCCTCGCGGGCTTCACGCTCATCTTCTGGGCAACCGAAAGCGCCGGCTGGCGAACGGCGTTCGAGCTGTCCGGATCCTCACTCTTCACGCTCGGCTTCGCACACTCCGAACACCTCGGAGTCTTAGCGCTCGACTTCCTGGAGGCGGCGATCGGTCTGTTCCTCCTCGCGCTGTTGATCACCTATCTGCCGAGCATCTACTCGGCGTACTCCCGCCGCGAGGTGGGCATCACGGCGCTGGAGGTACGCGCGGGGTCTCCGCCTTCAGCGAGGGAGATGATCCTGCGGTACTGGGCTCTGGAGCGCATGCCTGAGATCCACGAGGTCTGGGTGGAGTGGCAGCGCTGGTTCGTCGAGGTCGAGGAGACCCACACGTCTCATCCGGCGGTCATCTTCTTCCGTTCCTCGCACCCCGAGCATTCCTGGGTCACGTCGTCGGGCGCCGTGCTCGACGGCGCAGCGCTGGTGCTCTCCTCGGTCGACGTCGCGCGCGATGTCGAGGCGGAGTTCTGCATCCGGGCGGGGTATCTCTGTCTTCGCGGGATCGCCGATTACTTCCAGATCCCGTATGACCCCGATCCACGGCCCGACGACCCGATCTCCATCAGCCGGGACGAATGGGAAGCCGTGATCTCCGAGCTCGAGTCGTCCGGCGTCGCCCTCAAGCCCGACCGCGACCAGGCGTGGCGCGACTTCGCAGGCTGGCGCGTGAACTACGACACGGTGCTGCTCGCGCTGGCGCGCCTCACCGAGGCGCCGCCGGCGGAGTGGTCCTCGGACCGGGCCGGCGGCGAGCGGATCCGTCCGCCTGTGTTCCGGAAGATGCGATGAGGCCTACGGGGCGGGGTTCGCCGCGTCGTATCGGCGGTAGCGCGGAAGGACGACGGCCAGGATCCCGGCGCCGATGACGCACGCGATCCCACCAGACACGATCGAGATCCGGATCGTCGTGAGCGACGCCAAGAATCCGGCTTCGGCGTTGCCGATCGACGGACCGGTCCCGACGACCGACAGGCTCACCCCTTCCATCCGCCCACGCATCTCGTCGGGGGTGACGGTCTTCAAGATCGTGTCGCGATAGAGCCCGCTCACCATGTCGGATGCGCTCGCCAGCATCAGGAACAGGATCGCGACCAGGAGCGTGGGCGCGAGGCCGAACCCGATGATCCCCAGTCCCCAGCACATGCAAGCGACGATCGTCACCAGCCCCTGCCGACGAACGTGCTTCGCCCGGCCGCTGAGGAGGGCGACCAGCAAAGCGCCGAGCGCCTCCGCCGCGTAGAGGAACCCGAGCTCGACCGGGGTCCCGCCGAGCACGTCGCGGGTGAAGGCCGGATACAGGATGACGGGGATCCCGAAGATCATCGCGATCAGATCGATGTAGAACGTGCCTTGCAAGACCTGCTTGCCACGGAGGAATCGGAGGCCCTCGCGGATCGAGGACCAGCCGACCGAGAGCCGCTCGGCCGTCGCTGGCGACGGTCGCATCCCTCGGAGGGCGAAGATCACCGCGAGATAGCTGACCGCGTCCAGGACGTAGACCCAGCCGACGCCGTACGCGTAGATCAGCACGCCGGCCAGCACCGGTCCAGCGAGCGCAGCCGACTGGTAGTACACGACCTCGAGGGCCAACGAGGATGTGAACAGGTCGGGCGTGAGGATGCGCGCGGGCCACGCCCGGAACGCGGGCGAGTACAGGGAATACGCCGAGGCCGACAGGAACGAGAACACGAACAGGACCCAGACCTGCGGGTCGGGGAGGAAGGCGTTCGCCGCGAGCGCGACGGAGAGCAGCGCGGTCGCGCCTTGCGCGATCATGAGGAAGCGTCGACGCTCGACCGCGTCGGCGATCGCTCCTCCGACGACCGGGAGGACGATCAGGGGGAGCACCTCGGTCAAGGCGAGCAACCCGAGCATCGCCGTCGAGTCGGTGAGGTCGTAGACCTGGAAAGGGACCGCGACCAGCGTGATCTGGGTCCCGAATTCCGAGATCGCCTGGCCTGCGAACAGCCGGCGGAAATCGGCCGAGATCTTGAGCGGTGTGAGATCGATCCCGTGGCCACGAACCCGGCCGACCCACCCCGGGTGCCGCGCCTCCGGCGGTACCGGGGGCGGAAGCTCGTCGTCCTGATCGTCCGGGAGCCCGCGGTCGTCGCTCACGCGGCCGAACGCTAGCGGATGAGCCGGGACAGACGCCGGTCGGCGAGGATCTTGCCCCCGGTCTGGCAGTCGGGGCAGTACGTGACCTCGTGTGACTCGTAGGAGACGCGACGGAGGTCGGCGTCGCAGCGGGGGCACGGCTGGCCCCAGCGCCCGTGGACAGTGAAGTGGTCACCGAGCTTGGTCGGGAGGCCCCCGCTGCGGCGCCGCTCCGCCTCGAGAGCGCCGGTGAGGATCTCGCGGAGACCTGCGACCAGTCGCTCACGCTCCTCGGCGTCGAGCTTGCCCAGGACGGCGTAGGGCGACAGGCGCGCGTGATGCAACGCGTCGTCGGAGTATCCACGACCGACGCCGGCGACCGTCCGCTGGTCCCGAAGGATCGTGTGGACCCGGCGAACGTCGGCGGCCTCCCGGAAGAAGGTCGTGGCCTCGTCCGAGAGCGCCTCGGGCCCCAGGGCGGCCAACGGACCCTCGTTCCCGGCAGCGAGCGTCCAGACGCCCGCTTTCCGCTCCTTGCCGAACTCCTTCACCAGCAGCGAGGTCTCTCCGGAGAAGCGGAACCGCGCGACCGAGCCTCTCGGCTTCGTCGACTTCGGCGGCGCCTCCAGGTCGAGCCGCCCTCCCTGGGAGAGATGCACCAGCATCCGGTCGCCGCGTTCGAAGGCCAGGACCAGGTACTTCCCACGCCGGCCGACGCCGTCGAGCGAGCGCCCCACCAGTTCGACGGGACGCGGCGTCACGGTCTTGAGCGAGGAGAACTGCAGGAGGTCGAACCCCTCGAGCGTCGCTCCCCCGACGGCCTGGTCCAACCGCTCCGCGAGCGCTTGGACCTCGGGCATCTCGGGCATGCGCGGCGCCCGCTAGCCCGTTCCAGGCTCGCTCACGGCGCCACGAGCTGCGCCACGGATGATCTCGATCGCCTCGTCGATCCGGTCGCGGTGCGTACGGTGGCTCACGATGCACGCCCGGATGATGTGGCGCCCGTCGATCGTCGTGCTGGAGAGGTAGACGCGCTTCGGCTCGTTGATCCGCGACAGGAACGCACGGTTCTCTTCGTCACTCGCACCCGCGAGTCGGAAGGGAACGACGGAGAGCTGCGGCGGCCACGGCAGTTCGATCTCGGGGATCTCGGAGAGGGCCGCGTACAGGTGCTCCGCCAGGTCGAGCTTCTCGTCGAGTGCGTCCCGGAAGGCGCCCACGCCGTGGAGCATCAGCGGTAGCCAGACGCGGAAGCCTCGATGGTCCCTCGACAGCTCCGGCGAGTATTCGTTCCAGTTGGGCAGCTCCGCTTCCGGCGCCCGATCCTGGAGATACTCCGCGCCGACGTAGTGCGCGTCGCGGAGCGCGGCACCGTCCCGGACGACGAGCGAACCCGTGCCGTAGGGCAGGAACATCCCCTTGTGCGGATCCAGCGTGATCGAGTCGGCGCGTTCGATCCCGCTGAAGCGCTCCCGGCCGCGATCCGTCAGATGGAAGAAGCCGCCGTAGGCGGCGTCCACGTGGAGCCACAGGTCCTCGGCCTCGGCGACGTCGGCGACCGCGTGCATCGGATCGATCGCGCCGGTGTTGGTGGTCCCCGCGGCGGGGACGACGAGGAAGGGGCGCCGACCGGCCGACCGATCTTCCACGACCATCGCCTTCAGGGCCTCCGCGTCCATCCGGAGTTCGGCATCGACGGGCACCAGACGCATGGCGCGGCGCGGGAGCCCGGCGATCGCCGCCGCCTTCGGCACCGAGGCGTGGGCCTGCTCGCTCACGTAGTAGGTCCCGTCCGCGAAGTCCTCGCCGAGCTTCACGTGGCGCGCGGTGACGACGGCGGACAGGTTCGCGATCGACCCGCCGGTCGTGAGGATCCCCCGGGCGTCCTCCGGGTACCCGAAGAGGTCGCACAGCCATCGGATCACGTTCTGCTCGATCTGGACCAGTCCGGGTGCGACCTCCCAGAGGTTGGGGAACCGGTTGACGGACATCGCCAGGAACTGCCCGAGAGCCGAGGCGTAGAGGCCGCCACCCGGGACGTACGGCAGGTACCCGGGACCGCAGGTCTCATAGGCCCTCGCGGCCGCGTCACGGAAGTCCGCGAAGATGTCCTCGAAGGAGCCGCCCTCCTCGGGCGGCGATGCCTTCAGCTTCAGCGCCTCCTCGAGCGCCCCGTCCACGTTCTGCGCGGGCGCGTCGGAGAGGCCGTGGATGAATCCGATCACATACTCGACGGCGGCCTCGCCCATCGCCCGCATCTCTTCGGGCGATGGATCCAGGGCGTACCCGGTCACGCGGTGCTCCGCAGCGTGGCGTCGATCGTCTCGAGGAGCCGCCGCGACGAGTCCGTCACCTCATCCACGGCGGCCTCGAACGCCTCGACGTGTCGGGACGACGGCGTCCCGAAGCCGCTGACTTTGCGCACGAACTGGCGCGCGGCCTCGCGGATCTCCTCCTCGCTCGCGTATCCCTGTCCGTGCGGTTCCCGGAGACGTTTGATGCTTCGGCACATGGCGGCAGGGTACCGCGCGACGGCGCTTCAGCCCCTGGAGGCGGCGAGCGCGCTGATCCCTTCCATGATCACGTTGACCGCGAGCATCGCCGTGATCTCCGCATGGTCGTACGGAGGGGAGACCTCCACGACGTCCATCCCGGCGAGGTCGACGGCTCCCGCGATCCGTCGGACCGCACGCAGCAGCTCCCGGCCGAGCATCCCCCCGGACTCGGGTGTGCCGGTGCCGGGCGCCATCCCCGGGTCGACGACGTCGATGTCGACCGAGAGGTAGATCCGGTCGGGACCGTCAAGCGCCTGCCCGATCGCCTCGTCGATCACCGCCTCCACACCGCGTTCCTCCATCTCGGCCTGGGTGTGCCAGCGCATCCCTTGGCCGCGCATCCACTCGAACGTCTCCCGGTCCGGCCAGTAGCCGCGCAAGCCGACCTGGACGAAGTTCGGGCCGGCGACCCAGCCCTCGTCGATCAGGCGGCGCATCGGCTGCCCGTGGCCGATCAGCGATCCCCACTGATCCATCCCCGTATCGGCGTGGGCGTCGAAGTGCACGATCCCGACGCGCGCCGGGTCGTGCACCCGGGCCACCGCCGCGGCCGAGGGGAACGTGATCGAGTGGTCGCCACCCAGGACGATCGGGATCGCGCCGGCGCGGGCGACGCGCCGGACCTTCTCGTGGATCACACGGAGGCTGCGGTCGGGACGGCCGGGCACGACCGGCGCGTCGCCCGCGTCGACCACCGTCAGGACGTCGAAGGGGTACTCCTCGGTCTGGAGCGACCATGCCCACGGGCTTCCGGTCGTCACGTGGGCGCTCCGGATCGCCATCGGCCCGAACCGCGCGCCAGGTCTTGCCGAGGTGCCTTCGTCGTACGGGGCGCCGACGATCGCGATGTCGGCACCCGCTCCTTTGATCGCCTCCTCGTCGAGGGCCCACGGGACCTTGTAGAAGGACCCGCGGAAGTCCGAGTACTGCGGGAGGTCGTTCGGGCCGTACTCATCGAACTCGTCGGCGTGCTCCGTGTACAGGGTGCTCTCGGGGATCCGGAACGGTCGGTCGCCGGTGTCGCTCATCCGTCCTTGCGGATCTGTCGCGCCGCGTTCGCCCCCGGACCGCCCGTGACCCCGCCGCCCGGGTGCGCCCCGGACCCCGCCAGATAGAGCCCGTCGAGCACGAATCGATACCGGGCCTCGCCGTTCAGCGGACGCCACGCGAAGAACTGGTCGAGACCGGGCTCCGCGTGCTGCACGTGCCCGCCGGTGAGTCCGTAATCGGTCTCGAGGTCTTCCGGCGTGATGACATGCCGAGCCTCGACGAGCTCGCCGAGGCCCGGTGCGAACCGTTCGAGCGTCTTCACGGTCACGTCCCCGAGCCGTTCCCGTTCGCTCGACCAGTCGCCGTCTCGGAGCTCGCGGGGCGCGGACTGCACGATCGCGCTCATCACGTGCCTCCCCTCGGGCGCGAGCGAGGGATCGATGAGCGAGGGGATCGTCGCCTCGATCCAGGGTTCCTCCGCGAGGTGGCCGTACTTCTGCGCGTCGGACGCCTTCTCGACGTAGTCGATCGAAGGTCCGATCACGATCCGGCCTCGTAGCCGCTCGGGGTCGTCGTGGAAGGCAGGCAGTCCCGAGAGCGCCAGGTTGACCTTCGCCGTCGCACCGGGCTGACGGATGTTGCCGGCGCGCCAGATCATCGTGGGCCCGAGCTCCACGGGGTCGCAGAGGGCCAGGGTCTTCTTCGGGTCAGCGGCGGAGACGACGAGACCCGCGTCGACCTCCGTTCCGTCAGCGAGGGTCACGCCGAGCACTCGCCGGTCGCGAGACCGGATCCCCGTTACCTCGACGCCCGTGCGGATCTCGGCGCCGGCGGCACTCGCCGCCGACGCGAGCGCGGCCGCGAGCGCCTGCGTGCCGCCGCGGGCGAACACGGCGGTCCCCGCCGCTCCCCCCTCGTTGCCGGCGGAGTCGTTCAGGAACAGCGCGGCCGTGCCCGCCGACCATGGGCCGCACGCGGTGAAGAGCACACCGCGGGTCGAGAGCGGTCCTCGGATCGCCTCCTCTTCGAACACCTCTTGCACCAGGTCGGCAACGGCCATCGGCATCGTTCTGATCGCCTCGCGGCCGAGCTTCGCGCCGAGGCCCCGGAACGCCCAACCGACCCGGAGACCGGAGATCGCGTCCGCGAACGAAGGGGCGCTGATGTCCGGTGGCGTCGCCACGTTGACGTAGGCGAGGAACGACGCGACCGCTCGGACCTGTCGGTCGAAGGACATGAACGCGTCGGCGTCCCGCGGATTCCTCTCCCGCAGCTCCTCGGCGGTCCGCTCGACGTCGCCCCAGAACGTGACGGATGACCCGTCGAGCTGCGGCGCGAACAACCGCACCGCGGGTGAGAGCAGCTCCAGACCGTGATGGGCGAGCTCGAGGTCCTCCACGACCGACCGGCGGAGCCGGCCCACGGTGTGCGCGACCCCCGGCGCGGTGAACCCGGGCGCGATCTCTGACCCGCGGAGGATCCCACCCACCTCGTCCGCTCGTTCGAGGACGGTGACCGTGCGGCCGTCCTTCGCGAGGTACGTGGCGGCGACCAGACCGTTGTGGCCGGCGCCGATCACGACGACGTCGGAGTGCGAGGCCACCCCTAGGCCGCCCTCCAGGTGCGCTTCCAGCCCTTCAGCACCTCGAGCGCTGCGATGCGCCCGGGCGCTCCCATGATGCCGCCGCCGGGATGCGTCGCCGACCCGCACATCCACAGGTCGCGGATCGGGGTGCGGTACCGGGCCCAGCCGGGCACCGGCCGGTTGAAGAACAGCTGCTCGAGCGAGAGCTCTCCTTGGAAGATGTTGCCCTCGGTCAGGCCGGTGATGTCCTCGATGTCCTTCGGGGTGATGAACTGCGATCCCACGATGTGTCGGCGGATCGTCGGCATCCGCTCGGCGATCGTGTCGATCACGTTCTGGCCGAATGCCTCCCGAGCCGCGTCGTCCCAGATGTCGTTCCCGGCGAGCCGGTAGGGCGCGTACTGCACGAAGCAGCTCATCACGTGTCCTCCGGGAGGTGCCATCGTGGGGTCCACCAGCGTCGGGATGATCATGTCGATGTAGGGACGCTTCGAGGGACGGCCGTACTTCGCGTCATCGTAGGCCCGCTCCATGTAGTCCAGCGACGGGGAGAACGAGATCGCGCCACGGAGCCACTCCCCTGTGCCGGGCTTGCACGCGAGCTCGGGGAGCCCGTCGAGCGCCAGGTTCACCTTGCCGCTCGAGCCTCGGTACTTGTATCGGAGCACCTCGTCCTTGAATGCGGGATCCAGGACGCCGTCCTCCAGCAGCTTGATGAACGTCCAGCGAGAGTCCAGCGACGAGAGCACGATGCCGGCCTCGATCTGCTCCCCGGTATCGAGGGTCACGCCGGTGGCACGGTCTCCGTGCACGTCGATCCGCGCCACGGGCGCCTCCATCCGGATCTCCGCACCGTTCGCGAGCGCGGCGTTCCCGATCGCATCGGAGATGCTCCCGGTCCCGCCTCGCGGCACGCCCCACGCGCGGAAGGCGCCGTCGATCTCACCCATGTAGTGGTGGAGCAGCACGTAGGCGGTCCCCGGTGAACGCGGGCCCTGGAACGTCCCGATGATGCCGGAGGCGCTCATCGTGGCCTTGAGCGGCTCCGTCTCGAACCATCGATCCAGGAAGTCCGCCGCCGACATCGTCATCAGCTGGATGAAGGTGGTCTGCAGTCTCTTCGGGAGGTCCTTGAAGGTCTTCGCGAGCGGCGTGAGCGGGAGCCAATCGCGGATCGAGACCTTCCCCGGGTCCGGCGGCACGATCGAGAGGATCGGTTTGATGAACCGAGCCATCTCGGCCATCAACGGCCCGTACTCCTCGTAGGCCTCGGCGTCGTTCAACGACCACCGCCTGAGCTCGCGGACCGTCCGTCCGTGATCGTTCACTCGCCAGAGGTAGTCGTCATCCAGCGGCGTGATGGTCCCGTCCAGCGGCAGGATCTCGAGGCCGTACTTCGGGAGCTCGAGCTCGCGGATGATCTCCGGACGGAGCAGCGAGACGACGTAGGAGAAGACGCTGAAGCGGTAGCCGGGAACGATCTCCTCGGAGACCGCGGCCCCGCCCAGCACATGCCGACGCTCGAGGACGAGGACCTTCTTGCCGGCCTTGGCCAGGTATGCAGCAGTGACGAGGCCGTTGTGACCTCCGCCGATCACGACCGCGTCGTAGCGCTGCGCCATCGCAGGGTCCTCTCACCCGGGGTTCGTCGAGGAAGGCTATCCGAACGCTCGCGGGCGCACGGGCGCCGCTTGACCAGTAGTCAGGGTATCGGCGCGGTGTCGACCCGTCGGCGATACCCTTGCGCCGATGAGTGTCGGCACCGCGTTCTTCGAACGCCAGCGCGAGCTGAACGCGAAGCTGTCGTGGGGCGACTGGTCCGGCTACCACGCCGCCGCGGTCTTCGCAGACTTCGTCGACATCGAGTACAACGCGATCCGCGAGGCCGCGGGGGTGATCGACGTGACGCCCCTCTACAAATACGAGGTTCGAGGGTCCGATGCCTCGGCGCTCCTCGATCGCGTGGTGACCCGTGACGTCTCTCAGGTCGCGATCGACCAGGTGATCTACACGCCCTGGTGCGACGAGGAGGGCAAGGTCATCGACGACGGGACCGTGACCCGTTTGGGAGAGGACCGCTTCCGGGTGACTGCGGCGGACCC
This sequence comes from uncultured Actinomycetota bacterium, assembly GCA_963839395.1. Classification (GTDB taxonomy): domain Bacteria; phylum Actinomycetota; class UBA4738; order UBA4738; family HRBIN12; genus JAJNBA01. The sequence continues at coordinate 293,549 of CAWIUW010000015.1, read as the reverse complement.
CTCGTACCGCTGGTTCGCCATGAACGCGACCGGGTTGGACGTGCACATCGACGACATCTCGCAGGAGACGGCGGCCCTCGCGCTGCAGGGACGGCTGTCGCGCCACGTGCTGGAGCGGGCGACCGGCCAGGACTGGTTCGACCTCCGGTACTTCCGACGTCGGCCCACGACGATCGCCGGCGTGAACATCGACGTCACACGGACCGGCTACACGGGGGACCTCGGCTACGAGCTCTGGATCCCCGTCGAGGGGGCCCTCGCGGTGTGGGACCGGCTCTTCGAGGACGGCGCGGACTACGGCATCCGGCCCGCAGGCATCCAGGCTCTGGACATCTGCCGACTCGAGGCGAGTCTGATCCTCATCGAGGCCGAGTACACGAGCGCGCGCCACGCGTTCGCTCCCGAGCTCACGTACTCGCCGTTCGAGATCGGACTCGGGCGCCTGGTCAAGTTCGACAAGGAGGCCGAGTTCACGGGGAAGCGCGCGCTGCTCGCCGAGCGCGACGCCGGGGGGCCCGCGCGTCGGCTAGTCGGCCTCGAGCTCGATTGGCTCGCGATCGAAGCGATGTACGCGCGACACGGCCTTGCGCCGCAGATCTCGCCGCACGTGCAGCGGGCGCCGGTGCCCGTCTATCGGCAGGGCGCACAGGTCGGTCGGGCGACGTCCGTGGGCTGGGGGCCGACGATCAAGAAGATGGTCGGCTTCGGCTCGGTGGACCGGGGACTGACGACGCCCGGCACGCGCCTGTCGGTGGAGTGGACCGTGGAGGGCGAGCGCGGGAAGGTCGGCGCCACGGTGACGCCGATGCCCTTCCTCGATCTCGAACGGAAGCGCTCCTAGCTCCGCTCCCGGCTCCGTGCGAGAAACTGGTCCCGTGAACGACCGCCGACCGATGCTGTTCGTCGCCATCGTGCTGCTCGCAGCGCTCGTGGGGTTCGCCGTGGGGTTGGCCGGAAGTGCCCTTCTCGGCGTCATCACGGGGATCCTCTGTCTCTCGGTCGCCTTGCTCGCCACGTGGTCGGTGCAGCGCATGGAGACCCCCACGGACCCGTCGCGGCGGCGGCTCCTGGCCCTCGCCGCCGTTGTCGGGACCGCCGCCGCGACGGGCGGCGCCGTCCTCGGCAGGACGATCCGCCGGGTCACCCGGCCCGACCCGCGGCCGATCCAGGAGACGATGGCCACGGAGCTCGGCGCCGAGTACATGGAGCTGGTCGCGCGTGCCTACCACCCGGACAGGAGCGGCGACCTGCAGCTCCTGGTGGCTCCCTACAACAGCGCGAACTACCCGCAGGAGTCGCGTTCGTTGGTGCCGCGCGATCCCCGCACGAGCCACGCGAGCGTCTGGATGTACCTCGAACGGATCCCCCTCGTGGTCTACGGCGCAGGGGTCCAACCCTCCGACTCGGAGGAGCGTGTATCCCTCGCCGATGTCGCCCCGACGATCGCCGAGCTGATCGGTTTCGACGGGTTCCTGGACCTCGGGCGCGAGGGTCATCCGTTGCCGGGGATCTCTCGGCAGACGGACCGACCGGAGATCGTCGTGACGTTCGTGATCGACGGCGGCGGGTGGAACGTCCTGCAAGAGTTCCCGGACGCCTGGCCCAACCTGAAGCGGCTGATGCGGGAAGGAGCGACGTTCCGCAACGCGATCCACGGTTCGTTCCCCGCCGTCACGGCGTCCGCGCACGCCACGATCGGCACCGGTGCGTTCCCCCGCACCCATGGCATCACGGGACACAACCTGCGCGACGGCACGAAGGCCCGGAAAGCCTACGGCGAGTTGGGGCACGCGGAGCCCGGCGACATCCTCGTGCCGACGCTCGCAGACCTGTGGAGCGACGCGACCGACAACCGAGCGTGGGTCGGTGAGCTCGGCTACCAGATCTGGCACCTCGGGATGCTGGGTCAGGGCGGACGCGGTCGGCAAGGCGACCGCCGGCCCGTGGCTGTCTATTGGGACGAAACGGGTGACCCTCAGGATTGGCGGAGCCAGAACGAAGAGCTCTATCGGCTCCCGACCGGGATGCCGTCGCTCGACACGTTCGCCGGCTATCGCGATGCCTACACCCCGAACCCGGACCGCAACCCCGATTTCGATCCCGTCAAGCCCAAGAACCTGCACTGCTGCAGCACGCCGGTGATCCGATACGAGGGCGACATGATCGAGGCAACCCTCGCGAACGAGGCCGTCGGTTCGTCCGAAGCGCCCGGACTCCTCTTCATCAACTACAAGGCGCCCGACTACACCGGTCACGTCTACGGGATGTTCGACCCGATGACGGGGGACGCGCTACGCGACGTGGACGAGCAGCTCGGACGTCTCCTGGAACAACTGGATGCTCTCTATCCGGGCAGGTACGCACTTGTCGTGACGGCGGACCACGGCCAGTGCCCGCTCCCCGATGCCGTCGGCGGGGTCCGTCTCGACCCGATCCAGCTCTGGGAGGACCTCGAGCGCGAGTTCGGCGGCGGCCTGTTCGATCTCGTCCAGAACGTCGTGCCGTCGGAGGTGTACCTGCACGCGGACGTGCTCTGGGATACCGGTGCGACGCGCGAGGACGTGGCCGCGTTCCTTCGCGACTACCCGTACCGTCGGAACATCGGACCGTACGTACCGCGGAACGTGATCGAGCAAGAACTCTTGGATCGGCAACAGTTCGCCGCCGTGTTCGCGACCTCGTTCCTCGACACACTGGCGGGTCGCGACCTGGACGCGGATCTCGGTCCCGGCATCTATCCGGAAGGGGATCCCTCCGGCATCCCTGCGCGCCTCGCCTGATGGAGCCGGACCTCGAGCCGGGAGACCGGGGCATGCTGGAAGGGCACCGCGGCGAGGGCGCGGCGCTCGCGATGCGGCTCGTCGTGAAGATGGCTGAGGTGGCGCGAGCACCGCGCCTGCGCGACGTGACGGGAGCGCACATCGATTCATGCCTGGACCACGGGCAGGCCGGCCTGGACTTCGCCGAACGCCTCCTGGCAGGCGCGGCGACCGTGTCCGTCCCCGCGACCTTGAACGTGAGCTCGCTCGATCTGCTTCACCCCGAGCTCGTTCGCCTCGACGACGCCAGCCGCGATCGATCGAAGCGGCTGATGGACGCGTACGTGCGGATGGGTTGCAGGCCCACCTGGACGTGCGCGCCGTATCAACTCCCGGGCCGACCTTCCCTCGGGGAACACGTCGCGTGGGCCGAGTCGAACGCGATCGTGTTCGCCAACTCGGTTCTGGGCGCGAGGACGAACCGCTACGGCGACTTCATCGACATCTGCGCGGCGATCACCGGCCGGGTGCCGGACTCCGGCCTGCATACCGACGAAGGCCGGCGTGCCCGCGTGCTGTTCCGCCTGCACGGCATCAGAGAAGAGCTGCTCGACCACGATCTCCTGTATCCGGTGCTCGGACATCTCCTCGGTCGGCGGGGTGGCAGCCAGGTGATCGCCGTCGAGGGGCTCCCACAGGACACCTCGGAGGATCGACTGAAGGCGGTGGGTGCGGCGGCCGCGAGCTCGGGGGCCGTGGCCCTCTTCCACGCGATCGGGGTGACGCCCGAGGCGAGTGACGTGGGAACGGTGCTCGCTCCTGGATCCCGCGAGGAAGTGATCACCCTCGCCGATCTCCGCGCCGCCCGGGACGAACTGTCGCCGGTCCCCGACGGCGCGGAGATCGGCGCCGTGAGCGTAGGGACCCCGCACGCCTCTGAGGCTGAGCTCCGACGCCTCGCCGACCTGGTACGAGGCGAACGCCCACGCGTTCCCCTCTACGTGAATACCGGCCGCGCCCAGCTCGCGGCCGTCGGCTCGGTCGCGGACGACCTCGCCGACGCCGGCGTCACGGTGGTCACCGACACGTGCACGTACATCACGCCCGTGATCCACGGTGTCGAACGGCCCGTGATGACTGATTCGGGAAAATGGGCGTGGTACGCCCCCAGCAACCTCGGGTTCGACGTGGCGCTCGGGAGCCTGGACGAGTGCGTCCGGTCGGCCGCCGCCGGCCACGTGCTCCGCGACGAGACGATCTGGGGCGGCTGATGGAAGGTCGGATCCTCGCTGAGGGCCACGCGACCGGTCCGGCGCTCGTGCTCGACGAGCCGCTCAGCCTCTGGGGCGGACTGGCCCCGGCGACCGGCGAGATCGTCGAAACCAACCATCCCCAACGAGGCTTCGTCGTGACCGGCAGGATCCTCGTCATGCCTTCGGGACGCGGCTCCTCCTCGAGCGCGACCGTGCTCGCCGAGGCGATCCGAGCCGGAACGGGTCCCGCGGGGATCGTTCTGGGCGAGCCCGACGACATCATCGTGATCGGTGCGCTGGTCGCCGCGGAGCTTTACGGCGTCGCGATCCCGGTGATCGCTCCGCCCGCCGCCGTCTTCCGAGCGATCCGGAACGGCGAAGAGCTCTCGCTGGGCTCCTAGCGCCAGATCGACGGAAGTCCGGGCAGCACGACGTCGTCGGCGCCGAGCCAGGCCGCGAGCTCGTCGATCTGCTTCCTGGTGGCCGGCCACGCCGATGCGGGCGCGTCCGGCTCCGCGTATACGGCGTCGACCCTCAGGACGTTCGCCGTGCGGTCGAAGTGAGGATCGAGCCGCCCGACGACCCTGTCGCCGTGCAAGATCGGCAACACGAAGTAGCCGAACTCACGCTTCGCCTTCGGGACGTAGATCTCGAGTCGGAACCGGAACCCGAACAGCTCCTCCGACCGCACCCGGTCGTGGATCAAGCGATCGAACGGCGAGAGGAGCACGGTCCTTGGGCGGAACGACCGGTCCAGCACATCTGCATGCGCCCATCGCTCCCCCGGGAGCCCTTCGACGCGCACCCGGACCACTCGCCCTTCTCGCTCGAGCCCGGCCAGCGCGCGCTCCCACCCGGGCGGACGATTGCCTTCGAACGTCTTCCCGAACCCGGGGAGCTTGGCGATACCGAGGGCGCGGAGCTGCGTCTCGAGCAAGCGGCGGGCTTCCTCCCCCGGCGCCAGCCGTGTCTCGTCGAGCGGCAGGCGCCGCTCGGCGAGATCCCATACACGCTCCTGCCCTGCGCGACCCGCGATCATCACCTCGCCCTTGGCCCACAGGACCTCGAGCATCATCGACGTGTTCTTCCCGTCGTCGTTCCACCCGCCGGTCCGCCAGCCAACCGCGGAGCGATCCTCGAACGCTCGGGTCTGAAGCGGCCCCTCGGCACGCAACCTGGCCAGGATGTACCGACGGAACGCCTGGTTCTCTCGGAGGTAGCGCCGCACGTACTCGCGCCGTCCGCCACGCCCGCTCGGGTATCGCCGCATCGTCTGCCGGTGGACCGGATACTGCGACGTCGGCAGGATGAACGCCCGGTACTCGAACAGCGACCGATCCCGCCAGAGGAGTCGTTCCAGCTCGGCAACCCGGAACCTCCGCCCGAGTCGAGACCAGAAGACGAGGTGCTCCGTCCGCGCGACCCGTCGAGTGGGATCCATCTGCACGCTGCCGAGACTTTCGACGACCTCGAGGATCGAACGCGGGCGCGGCGCCGACAGCAATTGTGCGGCGACGGCCACGCGCCGCGCTCGCTGGAGCGAGATCGAAGGAGGTTCGCCCGGACTCACCCGGCGTGCTCGGCTGCCTCGGCGTCCGCTTTCGTGCGATGGACGGTGCCGGCAGGATGCTCCGGCGGCGCATACAGCGAATAGAGCTTGAGCTCGCCGCTCCCCGTGTTGATCACGTTGTGCCACGTGCCGGCGGGGATCACGACGGCCCAGTCGTCGGAGAGGTCGTGCGCCTCGTCGACCCCTTCTTCGTCTCGTCCGAACTCCACCCGCGCCTGTCCCTCTTCGATGCGGATGAACTGATCCCGATCGGGATGGACCTCCTTGCCGATGTCCTCGCCGGCTGCGAGACGCATCACCGTGAGCTGCACGTGGGCGCCGGTGAAGAGCACGGTCCGGAAGGTCTCGTTCTCGAGTGTCAGGTGTTCGATGTCTCCGACCCAACCGACCACTGCTGTCCCCCTCGCGCCTGGAAAGCAACTGCGAGCCTAACGAACGAAGGCCTCCGGAAAGGAGGCCTTCGGTGCCAGCGCACTCGTGGAGGTGGCGGGAATCGAACCCGCGTGACAGGGCGACCGTCTGGGTCTTCTCCGGGCGCATCCGGTGGGTAGATCTCGCGTCGGGCCTCCCACCGGCGGAGGGGCCCTCGGCCAGCCCGGGTGAGATGTCCCTCGGAGGCCCCCGGACGGAACCTCCTCGGTGAGGCCTGCTTGCGATGCCCTGTCCGGGCCGCAGGCCCTCCCGGACGGACAGCTACCTAATGACTAGGCAGCGAGCGCGTACTCATCGTTGGCGCTTGTGTTGGTTCCGGCGTTTTACGAGACTCCGGAGATCTCGGCCCGCTTCTCCCAGGCGTATACCGCCCTGCTCGAAGCCAGTACACCCCCATATGCAGTTGTCGCTGCAAGTATACGGGTCATCTGGATCGATCCCCCAGCTCACGCACGACGTCCACGATCAGATCCATGTCCTCGGGCCGGTTCCGCCAGTTGACCGCCGCCGGCCGGAACGCCACGCGCCCGTCGTACTCCGTCATCCCGAAGAAGACCCTTCCGTCGAGGATCGCCTCCTCCCCGATCCGGCGATTCAGCTCGTCCAGGCGATCCTCCGCGTAGCCCGGCGGGTGGTAGCGGAAGCAGACGATGTTCAGGCTCACATCCGCCAATCGCTCGAGATCCGGCTCCTCGTCGATGCGACGAGCGAGGTGTTGCGCCAGGTCGAGGTGCTTCTCGACGATCGCCCGGTAGCCACTTCGCCCGTAGGCGCGAAGGGTCGCCCACACGGTGAACGCCCTCGCCCGTCGAGACATCTCGGGTCCCAGGAACCCCCAGGTCGGCTTCGGTCCGAGCGGGTCGGGGAGATACGCCGCCCCCGATGTGAAGATCGGTGCCTGGAGCTCGACGTCTCTGACGAATGCGAACCCGCAGTCGTACGGAACGTTCAGCCACTTGTGGCCGTCGGCGATCACCGAGTCGGCGCGCTCGATGCCCTCGACGAGGTGGCGGGAACGGTCCGAGAGAGCGGCGAAGAGACCGAACGCGCCGTCGACGTGGAGCCATGCTCCGTGGCGCTCCGCCAGGTCGGCTATCGCTGCGAGCGGGTCGAAGTCGCCGGCGTTCACCTCTCCGGCGCTCGCGATCACGACGGCCGGCGCGTCGCCGAGGGCCTTGAGCTCGCGCTCCAGGGCCGCGAGGTCGAGCCGGCCGGGCCCGTCTGCCTGCAGCTTCCGCACCGCATCCCGTCCCAGTCCGAGCATCGCGAGCGCCTTGGTGTCGCTCGGATGCACGTATCCCGAGCCGAACACGGGCATCCGCGGGAGCCCACCGAGGCCTTCCACGTCGACGTCCACGCCGTGTCGAAGACCCCACCACCGTCGGGCGCACGCCAGCGCGGTGAAGTTCGCCATGGTGGCTCCGGTCGTCAGGACCCCGCCCCACGACCGCGGCAGGCCGAAGAGCTCCTTCAACCAGCCGAGGGCGACCGATTCGAGATGCCCACCCAGCGGCGTGGCCACCCACGCCCCGGGGTTCTGGTCCCACGTGGATGTGAGCCAGTCGGCGCCGAGCGCGGCCGGCGTGGTCCCGCCGTTGACGAAGTGGAAGAACTTCGGCCCTGCGGAGTGCACGAGCCCGCCACCGCCCTCGATCAGCTCCTGCAGTGCCGCGATCGCGCCGATCCCATCTTCCGGGAGGGAGCCATCGAACGATGCCGCAGCCTCTTCCGCCTGCGCATCGCGAACGGGACGCTCCCCGACGGTGTCGAAGTACTTCCGAGCCTCATCCGCCACGAATGCGACGACGGGATCCAGCTCGTCCACTCGCGGCGGCGTCGGCGACATCGACTGACGGTACGACATCAGCGCCTTCGGCCGAGCTCCCGCCGCATCTCTCGCTCATGCTCGCGTTCCGCGATGGCCTGGCGCTTCTCGTGAGCCCGTCGGCCACGGGCCAGCGCGAGCTCGACCTTGGCGAGGCCGTGGGTGAAGTACACGCGCAGCGGGACGAGCGCGAGCCTGTCCTGCTGCTGCGCAGCCAAGAGCTTCGAGATCTCCTGCCGGTGAAGCAGCAGCTTCCGGGGTCTCAGCGGCAGGTGCGACTTCTTGTCGCCCTGCTCGTACGGCGGGATGTGCATGCCCTCCAGCCAGACCTCCGCGTCGCGCACACGGGCGAACGCCTCCGTGAGCGACGCCCGTCCTCCGCGGAGGGATTTCACCTCGTCCCCCGTCAGCGCGATGCCGGCCTCGAACGTCTCGAGGATCGCGTAGTCATGTCGCGCCTTCCGGTTGGAGGCGACGGTCTTCTCGCCGTCTCGATCCTTGCGGGCCATCGGCTGCCCCCGGCGCTCAGACGTCGAGGAAGCGACGCATGCCGATCGTGCCGGCCACGACCGCGACGAGCACCGCGGCCACCAGGATCCACGGCACCACCGCCACGACGTCGCTGTTCTTGATCAGGGGGAGCCACGGCGCCGTGCCTCGCAAACGGTCGACGACGAAGACCTTGACCAGGAACAGTCCTGCGATGGCGGTCGCCGCTCCAAGCAGTGCCTCCACCATCCCCTCGATGAGGAAGGGGACGCGGATCCGCCAGTTCGTCGCACCGACGAGGCGCATGATGCCGATCTCCTTCCGGCGCGCGAACATCCCCATCCGCAAGGTATTGGCTACGAGCCCGATCGCCGAGACGAGCATGATCACCGCGATCCCGAAGACGCCGAGTGAGAGCACCCTCGTGAGCGAGTCGAGCCGATCGAGCAGCTTCTGGTAGTCGGCGACGCTCCGCACGCCCGGCTCCGTGCACTCCTGATGCTGGTCCCCGTCGTCCTCGACCACCACGGTGCAGCCGAGGACCGCCGTGATCTGCTCGAAGTTGGTGACCTCGGATAACTTCACGCGAAGGGAGGTGGGGATGACCTCCATGCAGTTCACGTTCTCGAGGAAGACGGGTTGGCCTTCGAACAGCCTCGCGAACTCCTCACACGATCGCTCCTTGTTCCAGTACGCAACGTCGGCGACGGCCGGGACCTCTTGCAACGTCTCCGTCAACCGGGCGACGGTGCCGGTGTTCACCGGGTCGGTGAGATAGACCTGGACCTCCACGTTCCCAGTCAGCACGCGGGTCACGAGGGAGAACTCCCGAGCGATCAGGAGCGAGAGCCCGAACAAGAAGAGGGCGATGAACGCGGTGGACATCGCCGCGAACGCCACGACGCCGTTCCGCCGCAGGCCGGCTGCGGTCTCACGGAAGTAGTACTCGACCCTCGGCGCCATCAGCTGTAGACGCCTCGGGACTGATCTCGAACGACCTTCCCCCTGTCCAGCTCGATCACCCGTTTGCGCATCGCGTCGACGATCGCCTGGTCGTGGGTCGCCATCAGGATCGTGGTGCCGATCCGGTTCACCTTGTCGAGGAGCCGCATGATGTCGACCGAGGTGTTGGGGTCCAGGTTCCCCGTGGGCTCGTCGGCGAGCAGGACGAGCGGCCTGTTCACACACGCACGCGCGATCGAGACGCGCTGTTGCTCGCCGCCTGAGAGCTCGTCCGGGTAGGCGTTCAGCTTGTCACCGAGCCCGACGTATTCGAGGATCTCCGGCACCCGTTGATCGATCACATGCTTGGGCTTGCCGATCACCTCGAGCGCGAACGAAACGTTCTCGAACGCCGTCTTGTCCTGGAGGAGCTTGTAGTCCTGGAAGACCGTGCCGATGTTCCTGCGCAGGTGGGGCACCTTGAACGACGTGACCTTCGACAGGTTCTTCCCGGCGACGAAGACGTCGCCGCGGCTCGCCTCCTCCTGCTTGAGGAGGAGGCGGATCATGGTGGATTTCCCGGAGCCGGACGGGCCCACGACGAAGACGAATTCGCCCTTGTCGATCTCGACCGAGACGTCCTCGAGGGCGGTGACGCCGTTCCGGTAGACCTTGGTGACTCGTTGGATGCTGATCATGGCGTGTTGGAATACGACCTGGAGATGGGGTCGGCCCACCCTACCAGAGGTCTTCCGCCAGACCGGTGAGCGTGCCGTAGGCTGACGTGCGTGGACCACGCGGATGCGAGCCGGCTCGCGCCGCGCGCGGCACCGCGGCTCGCCGCCTGGCTCGGCCCGCTCCTGATCATCGGTTGCGTCCTGTTCGCGCTCCGCGGATTCGTGGTCGACGGAGGGCTCACGAACCAGCACCCCGACCTTCTGACCTTCTGGCTGCCTCGATGGTCGTTCCTCGGCGACTCGATCGCCGCCGGTCGGATCCCCCTGTGGAACCCGTTCGAGATGGCCGGGTATCGCTTCGCGGCAGATCCCCAAAGCGGGTGGCTCTACGCGCCCCCGATGGTCCTCTTCTCGATGTTCTCGCCCGGACCCGCGCTGCGCATCCTCATCGTGTTCAACCCGTTGCTCGCCGGGCTCGGGACCTACGCGTTCCTCCGGAAGGAAGACCTGGGGCGAGCGGCGGCGACCGTGGGCGGACTCGTGCTCGCGATGATGATGTCCATGTCGACGATCGCGATCTCGCTGCCGTTCGCCGGCGCCCTGGCGTGGACGGCGGTCCTCCTCCTCGCCGCGTCCGGGTACCGGAGGAGCGGCCGATGGTCCGGACGACTCGCCTGGCTGGCGCTCGGAGCGTTCGCGTGGATGCAGGTGGCGGCCGCGCACATGAGCCACGGACTCGTGATCGCGACGGCGTTCGCCACCGTGTACCTGGTCGCCGGCGTCGTCGCCGACGCACGATCGGGCGTCGTCGCCATGCGCCCGGCGGCCGGCCGGGTGGCGCTGTTCCTCCTCGTGCTTCCTCTCGCCGCGCTGCCGATCCTCGTGCCGCACATCGACTTCCTCGGCGAGTCGAGCTTGCGGGGCGGCTACGGCGCGCTCGGGGACACGGGGCAGTCCGAGGTGGGAGATCCGCTCGGCTCCGGCGGCGTCTGGGCGGCGTGGCCGCTGGGCTTCGCCGCCGCTCCCGGCGCCTACGCCGGAGCCGTGGCGCTCGCGTGCGCCCTCCTCGCTGCTCGGGCTCGCCGGCTCCGGACGCTCGTGATCTCGATCGGGGGGCTCGCGCTCGCCGCCTACGTGCTCACGTCCCCCCTGCTCGTGAGCGCGGCCTGGTTCCGGTCCCTGGTGCTCGCGATGCCCTTCGGCGACGTCTACCTCCACAACCCCGGGCGTCTCCGCTACGTCGCCGTGCTGGCCCTGCCCGTCCTGGCCGCGGCCGGACTGCAGGGACTCCTCGAGCGCCCGCTTTCCCCTCGCGGCGCCGCGACGTGGCTCGGCGCCGCGGCGGTCGCGTTCTTCGTCTGGCCGCTCCTCGCAGGAGGGGACATCGTCCGGTACGTGATGCTCGCGGCCGTCCTCCTGGCCACGGCACCGCTCCTCTACGGGATGGCCACCCGACGATGGCGATGGGCGTCCGCTCCGGTGCTCGTCGGTGTGCTCGCCGTCGAGCTTCTCGCGAGCGCCGTCTACGCCCAGTCCTACGAAGGAGGCACGATCTTCACCGGGCTGGAGACGGGCGATCACCCGAGCCTGGTCCCCCAGGTCCTTCGGTACCCCACGTTGGACGAAGCCGCCTATCTCGCGACCACGCCGATCGTGGAGCACATGCGATCGGCACCCGGCCGATACGCGACGTGGGCGCCGCCCGCGGCGTACTTCGAGAAGGGCTACCTCTGGATGAAGTCGCCGGCGGACTGGCCGGCGCTCGCTCCGACGAGGGGCACGCTCTTCGAGGTCCCCGACGCGCTGGGCTACAACCCCGTGCAGATCCCGCGTTACTGGCGATACATCCGCGCCACCAACGAGCTCTCGGTCTTCTACAACGCGTCGGTCCTCAACACGCCCTCCGTCGAGGATGTCCGTCTCCTGGGTCTGCGGTACCTCGTCGTGCCGACGGGGCTGGAACCGCCCGTGGAGGGCCGGATCGTGGCGGAGGCCGGTGCGTACTCCCTCTGGGAGCTCGACGACGCACAGCCCCTGGCGACCACGAGCGGGGACGTGAGGCACGCGGACGACATCCGGCAGGCGCTGGAGCTCGCGATCGCGCCGGGCTTCGACCCATCGACGACCGCGATCGTGGAACGGTCGATCGGCGTGACTCCACTCGACGATCGGCCCGTCGTCGGGATCGTCGACGCGCCCTCGCCGACGGAGATCCGGATACGACTGGACCCACCTGCTGCCGGCGTGCTCACGGTCAGGAACGCCTATGAGCCCGGCTGGCGCGCGACCGCGGACGGACGATCGGTGGCCGCGCTCCCCGTGGACGGATTCCTCCAGGGCGTGCAGCTCCCTTCGAGCACGGGAGAGGTCGTCCTCACCTACCACGACGACGCGGTGATGCTCGGCCTCGCGCTCGGCGCCCTCGTCTGGGGGTGTCTGCTGGCCGCTCCACTCCTGGCGCTCGCTCGCGAACGCCGCGCTCATCGCGAGACGACGGCTACGCGGTCTCCCCCACAGCCGCTCGACGCCGGAGCTCACCTTCGATGAACCGGTCGATGTCGCCGCCGAGGACGCGCGAAGGGTCGCCCACCTCGACCTCGGTCCGATGGTCCTTCACCATCTGGTACGGAGCGAGCACGTAGGAACGGATCTGCGAGCCGAAGTCCACGGCCTTCCGCTCCCCTCGCAGCTCGTCCATCTCCTGATCGCGCCGGCGGCGCTCGAGTTCGGCGAGACGAGCCTTGAGGATCCGCATCGCGACCGCTCGGTTCTGGAGCTGTGACCGCTCGTTCTGGCACGCGACGACGATGCCGGAGGGGAGGTGAGTGATCCGCACGGCTGAATCCGTCGTGTTGACCGATTGCCCGCCGGGGCCCGAGGATCGGAAGACATCGATGCGCAGATCCTCCTCGGGGATCTCGACCTCCTCCTCCTCGGACCGCTCCAGGAGCGGGATCACGTCGAGGGCCGCGAAAGACGTGTGACGTCGCTTCTGCGCGTCGAACGGGCTGATCCGGACCAAACGGTGGACGCCGCGCTCGGCGGACAACAACCCGTAGGCGTTGGCACCGTGGAGCATGAACGTCGCCGACTTGATGCCGGCCTCTTCACCGTGATGGATCTCATCGACCTCCATGCGGAAGCGCTGTTTCTCGGCCCACCGCGCGTACATGCGGAGCAGCATGTCCGCCCAGTCCTGCGACTCGGTGCCGCCGGCCCCCGCCTGGAGGGTCGCGATCGCGTCGTGATCGTCGTAGGGACCCGAAAGGAGGGCAGCGAGCTCGACCGTTTCGAGCTCCCGCTCGAGACGGTCGAGCCCCGATTCGAGCTCCTTCAGGAGCTCGATGTCAGCCTCGTCCTCGAGCAGCTCATCCATCGCTTCGAGGTTCTGGAGGGAGCTCTCGAGGCGATCGTAGCCGTCGACCTGGTCGTGCAGGCGAGCGAGGCGCTGGGTCAGCTCTTGCGCGCGGGCCTGGTCGTCCCAGAGCCCCGGGTCCGCGGTCTGTCGCTCCAGATCATCGAGCTGTCCGCGCTTGCCGTCGACGTCAAAGGAACTCCTTCGCGGCCACGATGCGATCGCGGAGCTTTCGGAGCCGTTCGGTGTGATCGCTCATGTCGTCGATTGTAGTGGCGTTGCTTCGGACTCCACGGCGACGACGTGACGAACGACACGCTCCGATGGTGCCGTGGACCACCGCCCTCCCGCGGCCGGCTCCCTACGCTCGGATCCAGACAGTCTCGAAAGGACGTCCCGTGAGCGCGAGCGCCGAAACCATCCACCCCGGATTCGCATGGAACGCCACACGGGTGGCGAGCGTATTGATGGTCGTGATCATCGCCGTCATCGCACTCGCCTTCTGGCCGGCGTTCGAGGCGCAGGACCCGCGGCCGCCGGTCACCCGGCAGGCCAACGGACTCGCGGCGCCTCACGAGCAGGTCGTGGTCAACGGAGAGGTCTGCCCGCAGTGCCTCCCGTGACCTGAGAGACGAGAGGTACCCCCCTCTCATCGGCGGCCGGCCGGGCCGAAGGCCCGGCCGGCCGCCTCCTTTCGTGCCTTTCTCTCGTCCGGCACACCCGGCGTCGGACATCCGCTCCTCATTCGGGGGCCGACACGGGATCGACGTGGTGAACGTCACCTTCGATCGGTGTACGGCGGCACCGACCGCGAGAAGTGGGGTCCGTAGGGTCGTCCCATCGACCAGATCCCGAAGGGATCGAGACGAAAGGGGGAGCCATGAGCGCCCAGGGAGCAACCCTCAGGAGAGGGACCGCACACATGCCGATCTGGCCCGTGGCCGCGCTCGTCACCGTCGCAGCCGCCACCCTGATCGGGATCAACATGATCGACGAGGCTCCTTCTCAAGGGGTCGTGACCTCCGTGACGCAGACCGAGCGCCTCGCGAACTCGAGCGCCGCGATCCGCGAGCAGGGCGCCGTGCTCCCCGTCGTGGTGGGCATCTCGCACGTGACGCCGAAGTCGGTCGGCTTCGCCGGTCCTCGAGTACGCCGGGCGCCTACATCACCGAGACACCGGCGTTCGCACCCGGCCTCGAGAACCCGGGCGCCTACCCGCCCGAGGTCGCAGCACCGGCTGAGGGCCCGGGCGTCATCGTGAACGGCAATGCCTGCATGCAGTGCAGGTAGGTACTCCCGTCACGGAGCACGAAGGGGCCGGCGCGAAGCGCCGGCCCCTTCGTCGTTCCGTTCGCTACGCCGCGGCCCCGTGGCACTTCTTGTACTTCCGACCGCTGCCGCAGGGGCACGGGGCGTTCCGAGGGACCTTGTCGCTGATGACCTGGTTCGGGTTCGGATCCTGCACCGCCGCCGATCCGTCCCCCGACCCCTCGTCTCCGTGGCTCTCGCGGACGCGGTTGACCTTGGGTTCGGACGCCCGCCGTTGCTGCTGCTCCGGTCGAACGAGCTCGACCCGGTAGATGTACCGGACGAACTCCGTCTGGATCGTGGAGGTGAGCTCTTCGAACATGTCGAACGCTTCGCGACGGTATTCCGTGATCGGATCCTTCTGCGCGTAGCTCCGCAGGTAGATGCCTTCCTGCAGGTAGTCCATCTCGTACAGGTGCTCCCGCCAGCGCGTGTCGATGATGTTCAGCAGGACCACCCGCTCGAGCTCTCGCATCGTCTGCTCGCCGAGCGACTCCTCCTTCGCCGCGTAGGCAGCCAACGCGTCCTCGACGAACGCCTCCTGGAGCGCCTCCGAGTCGCCGATCTCCCCGACCTGTTCCTTCGTCAGCGAGACGGGGTAGGTCTCCGAGAGGGCGGTGAGCAGCCCGTCCCGGTCCCATTCCTCCGCGAAGACCTCCGGCGGGCAGTAGGTCGAGACGGTGGCCTCCACGACGTCTCGGACGAACCCGAGCGCCTCCTCGGTGAGGTCCTCCCCCTCGAGGATCTTCCGGCGCTCGCCGTAGATCACGGTGCGCTGGCCGTTCATGACCTCGTCGTACTTCAAGACGTTCTTGCGGCGCTCGTAGTTGAGCTCCTCGATCTGTCCCTGGGCGTTCTGGACCGCCCTCGTCACCATCTTGGCCTCGATCGGCTCGTTCTCCGGCCACTTCAAGCGCTCCATGATCGACGCGACGCGATCGGAGGCGAACATCCGCATGAGGTCGTCCTCGAGTGAGAGGTAGAAGCCCGACGCGCCCGGGTCGCCCTGGCGCCCGGACCGGCCCCGGAGCTGGTTGTCGATCCGCCGAGACTCGTGTCGCTCGGTGCCCAGGACGTACAGACCGCCCAGCGCGACGACCTCCTCGTGCTCCGCGTCCGTCTGCGCCTTGAACTTCGCGAAGATCGGCTCCCATTCGGCCTCGTACGCCGCGCGTTCCTCCTCGTCCATCTCGAACAGCAGGTAGCGGTCGTTGTCGAAGTCCCGCGCCGCCATCTCCTGGCGCGCGAGGTACTCGGGGTTCCCGCCGAGGAGGATGTCGACACCACGGCCGGCCATGTTCGTCGCCACCGTGACCGCGCTCTTGCGGCCGGCCTGGGCGACGATCATCGCCTCCTTCTCGTGGTTCTTCGCGTTCAGGACGTGATGCTTCACCCCGCGTCGGTTGAGCAGCCCCGACAGCTTCTCGGACTTCTCGATCGACACCGTGCCGACGAGGATCGGCTGTCCGGCCTCGTTCCGCTCGATGATGTCGTCGATGAGGGAGTCCCACTTCGCCTCTTCGTTCTTGAAGATGAGGTCCTGGAGGTCGTCACGGATCATCGGCCGGTTCGTCGGGATCTCGGTGACACCGATCGAATAGGTCTCCTCGAACTCCGTGAGCTGCGTCTTCGCGGTACCCGTCATCCCGGCGAGCTTGTCGTACATCTTGAAGTAGTTCTGGATCGTGATCGTCGCGAGTGTCTGGTTCTCCTCCTTGATCCGGACGCCCTCCTTCGCCTCGATGGCCTGGTGGAGGCCCTCGGAGTACCGGCGGCCTTCGAGGATGCGGCCGGTGAACTCGTCGACGATCTTCACCTCACCGCTCGTCACGACGTATTCGTCGTCGCGCTTGTACAGCTCCTTCGCGCGCAGGGCGTTGTGGAGGTGGTGGATCAGCATCGTGTTGGCGTGGTCGTAGAGGTTGTCGATGTTCAGCAGGGCTTCGACCTTCGCCACGCCCGACTCCGTGACCGCGACCTGGAACTTCGCCTCCTCCACCTCGTAGTGCTCGTCGCGCGTGAGCTGTGGCGCGATCCTCGCGAACGTCTGGTACCACTTCGCGCTGTCCTGGACCATGCCGCTGATGATCAGTGGGGTCCTGGCCTCATCGATCAGGATCGAGTCGACCTCGTCCACGATCGCGAAGTGGTAGCCGCGTTGGACGGTGTGTTCGAGTCGCATCGCCATGTTGTCGCGGAGGTAGTCGAACCCGAACTCGTTGTTGGTCCCGTAGGTGATGTCGGCCGCGTACGCGGGTCGGCGTTCCTCTGGGCTCATCGCGGATTGGATCAGGCCGACCTCGAGGCCGAGGAACCGGTAGATCCCACCCATCCACTCCGAGTCGCGCTTCGCCAGGTAGTCGTTGACCGTGACGAGATGGACACCCTTCCCCTCGAGAGCGTTCAGGTACCCGGGAAGCGTGGAGACGAGGGTCTTGCCCTCTCCCGTCCGCATCTCGGCGATCGAGCCGCGATGCAACGCGGCGCCTCCCATCAGCTGGACGTCGAAGTGACGCTGGCCGATCGTCCGGCGCGCGGCCTCGCGGGTGGTCGCGAAGGCCTCGGGAAGGAGGTCGTCGAGCGGCTCTCCGTTCTCCAACCGCTCGCGGAACTCCACGGTCTTGTGGGCCAGCTCGTCGTCGGAGAGATCCTCGATCTCGGGCTCCCACGTGTTGACGAGCTGGGAGAGCTGATCGAGCTCCTTGCGTCGGCGGCCCTCGCCGATGTTGCTGAACTTGTCGATGATGGGCAACGCGGATCCTTTTCGTGAGTGGGGACTTCGATTCTACCGGCGCCTCGCGTCTAGCTCGGAACGAGGACCAGCTCGGGCGCTCCCTGCCGCTCTCTCGCCAGGCGAGGGCCCTCAGAGCGACTCCGTGAGCGCCCCCAGGCGTTCGACGAGCCGAGCGTTCTCGCCGTAGTCGACGGGCACAGCGATCACCGACACGACATCGTCGTCCAGCGCCTTCCGGAGCGTGGGCAAGAGCTCCGAGGCCGCACCGATCTCGTAGCCCTTCGCTCCGAAGCTCTCCGCGAACCGGACGAAGTCGGGGTTCCCGAACGAGACGGCCGCCCTCCGGCCGAAGTGGATGTCCTGCTTCCAGCCGATCAGCCCGTAGCCGCCGTCGACCCAAACCAGGATCACGAAGTGGACCTTCTCTCGGACGGCGGTCTCGATCTCGGCGGCGCTCATCAAGAAGGCGCCGTCCCCCATCGCCGCGAGCACCCTACGCTCCGGGTGGACGAGCTTCGCGGCGAAGGCGCCGGGCAGCGCGAAGGCCATCGTCGCCAGCCCGTTGGAGATCAGACACGTGTTCGGCGCGTAGGTCGGGAACAGTCGAGCCATCCAGATCTTCACGGCGCCGGTGTCGCAGAGCACGATGTCCTCGCGGTCGAGCGCCTCCCGGACGTCGTGGACGATGCGCTGGGGCCGCACGGGGAAGGCGTCGTCGCCCGCGCCGGATTCCAGCTCCTCCCGCACGTAACGCTCGCCCGGTGGTTCGCGGTCCCGCTGGGCGTTCCCCGATGCGGCCTCGGCGAGCGCGTCGAGCGAGGGTCCGATCCCTCCTTGGATACCGACCTCGAGCGTGTAGGCCTCGTCGACCTCGGCCACCGTCCTGTGGATGTGGATGATGGCCTTGTCCCGCCCGGGGTTCCAGCGCTCCGGCGCGTATTCGACGAGGTCGTAGCCGATGGCCACCACGACGTCGGCCTTGTCGAAGCCGAAGTTCGCGTAGTCGCGCACCATGAAGCCGATCGTGCCGAGCGCGTTCGGATGGTCATCGGGGAACACGCCCTTGCCGAGGAACGTCGTGGCGACGGGGAGGTTGAGGCGCTCGGAGAAACGAACGAGCGCATCCACCGCGTCGTCGCGAGCGACGCCCGGGCCGGCGAGGACCACGGGAGCGTTCGCGCTCTCCAGCAGCTCCGCCGCCCGCCGCACCTGTGCCTCCGCCGGTGCGGGATCGACCGGCACGTTGACCCGGAGCGGCGCGCCCTGCGACTCCTGCTCGGCGACGTCCTCGGGCAGGATCAGGAACGCCGCGCCGGGACGCTCCGTCCGCGCCTGCTTGAACGCCTTGCGCACCATCTCCGGCACGGCCTCCTCGACGGTGATCATGCCGCCCCACTTCGTGATGGGACGGAACAGCTCGACGAGGTCGAGGGCTTGATGTGACTCCTTGTAGAGCCGGTGGAGCCCGGCCTGCGCCGTGATGGCCACGAGCGGATGTGAGTCGAGGTGTGCGTTCGCGATCCCGAGCATCAGGTTGATCGCGCCGGGGCCGAGCGTCGCCAAGCAGACGCCAGGGCGTCCGGTGAAGGCACCGTAGGAGTCGGCCATGAACGCGGCACCTCGCTCATCCCGCGTGGTGACGAACCGGATCGACGAGTCCGCGATCGCGTCGATCACGTGGAGGTTCTCCTCCCCCGGCAGCCCGAAGATGTACTCGACCCCTTCGTTCTCGAGGCAATCGACGAGCAGGCGGGCGACCGTCCGTACAGGCTCCATCTCGCTCCAGGCTACCCCTGCGACCGGCCGCTACGCTCGGCCCGTGGAATTCCGGGAGGTCGTGCGTCATCGGCGGATGGTACGGCGGTTCGACCAGCGGCCGGTCACCAGCGACATGATCGATCGCATCATCGACGTGGGCCGTCGCGCCCCGTCGGCCGGCTTCTCTCAGGGGCTCGAGCTCCTCGTGCTCGACACCCCGGAGACGGTCGCCGCGTTCTGGGAGACCACCCGCGATCCGGAGTTCGGTTGGGAGGACGAAACCGTCGAGCACGGCCCGACGGTCCTGATCCTGCCGCTCCCGGACCCTCGGCGATACCTGGACCGCTACGCGCAACCGGACAAGATCGAGTTCGGCATGGATGACGAGTCGAACTGGCCGGTCCGATTCTGGGAGATCGACGCCGCGATGGCAGCGATGTTGATCCTCCTCGCCGCGGTCGAAGAGGGCTTGGGCGGATGGTTCTTCGGCATCACGTCGGGAGAGCGGGAGCTCCTCGACCGCTTCGGCGTGCCGACGCATCTGAGGCCGATCGGGATCATCGGACTCGGGTATCGCGCCGGGGACGAGGAGCCGTCGGGATCGTGGATGAAACATCGGCGGCGATCGCTCGAGGAGCAGGTCCACCGCAACGGCTGGTAGGGCGGTTACGTCGCCTGTTGTGAGAGCTGCCGCGTGAGCTGCGCCTGCGCCACGTGCTCTCGGAAATGCTCGAGGGCGTGGAGCAACGCCCACGCCGCCGTGACCGGCTCCCCTTCGGGGACTGGCCGGATGGCGGTGGGATCGAACGCCTGCGCGGCGTCGAGCTGGGTGCGACATTCGGCCGCCATCGAATCCACGAACGACATCAGTTCGCGATCGCTCGCCGACTCCGCCACGAACTCCGACGGACGATCGCGCTCCGGGAGCGGGGATCCTCGTGCGATCGAGAGCCACCACCTCGAGCTGTGCATCCCGTGGACGGCCAGCACCGTGATCGGGTTGCTGTCCTCGCCGGCCGGTTGCCAGGCGAGCACCTCGGGCGAAAGTCCGTCGATCGCCTCGCGGAGATGATCGACCGATTCGTCGAAGATCTCGCGGGCAGCCTCGATGGTCGGGTCGGGGGGCATCAGGCGGACCCGAGACCTGTCACGTGATCTCGATCATCTTCTCGCGCACCGCGTACACGACCGCTTCCATGCGAGAGTGCAGGTGGAGCTTCTCGAGGATGTTGCGGATGTGGTTCTTCACCGTGTTCTCGGAGATGAACAGCTGCTTCGCGATGTCGCGGTTGTTCAGCCCCTGCGCGACCAGCCGGAGCACCTCCATCTCTCGGTCCGTGAGCTTGGGCGCGGGCATCTGAGGTCGCTCTTCGGCCTCCTTCGAGATCGCCGCGAACTCCGTGAGCAGCTTCGACGCCATCGAGGGCGAGATGCGCGACTGTCCGGCCCAGACGCTTCGGATCGCGTCGGCCACCTCGTCGATCGGGATCTCCTTCAACAGGTAGCCGGCGGCACCGGCCTTGATCGCGTCGTAGAGGTCGCCCTCGTCGTCGGAGATGGTGAGCATCAAGATCTTGGCGTGCGGGAGCAGCTCCTTGATGTGGCCGGCGGCTTCGATACCCGAGCGCTTGGGCATCCGCACGTCCATCAGGACGACATCGGGCATCAGCTCTTGCGCCTTCTCCACCGCTTCGACGCCGTCGGATGCCTCGCCGACGAGCATCAGATCCTCCTCGTCCTGCAGCACCATCTCGAGTCCGCGGCGGAACAGGGCATGATCGTCGACGATCATCACTCGCAGTTTCTCTTTGGCGCCTTTGTCGCCTTCCTTCATCTTTTGGCGTCATCTCTCGTCGTCGACAGAGGGTGGGGCGGAGCCTCGCGGGAATGGTACTCCCCTGCGCCATCCGCGGAGCCGCTTCCCGTGGTGATCCCGGATCTGCCGCTCCAGCTTCTCGGCCACATGATCGAGCGCCGTGCGCACGTCGTCCGCCTCGGCTCGCGCACGGAATGTCTTCCGGGGGATCTTCAGCGCCGCCTTGATCATCTTCAGTCCGTCCGGGCTCGGATGGTGCTCGGCGAGGATCTCGAGATCGATGCGCATCGCTCGCGGCTCGAGTCGCTCGAGTCGAGAGAGCTTGTGCTCCGCCTGCTCGCGGATATCGTCGGAGACCGGCAGCCCACGGCCGGTGAAGGTCAGGTCCATCGACGATCCCCGGCGCGGCCTTCCGGCGAAAGGTGCTCCCGCCCGGCTGACCTGGTCTTTGACCCCACACTCGCCTGCGGGGATGTCCGCCGACGGCCCGTGTGTGTCATCGGGACCGTCGACTCGCACCCTCTCCCGGCTCTCCTCGCGGAGGACGGGGCAGGGCTTACTTCTAAACCGCTCCATGCTCGGCAACCAAGGGTCGCCTTACGTGGGTCGTTTCGCCCGCGGCTGGCATCGACTACCGGGGTTGATCCCCGGGCAACCACAGACCCGGACGGGAGCACGCTCGAGTATAGGCACGCCTCATGGATGGCGCGAACCGCGAGGTCCGGGAGGACGATCGTTGAACGAGCGACAGGCCGTGAGGAGATGGATCTCGCGTGCTCCTCCCTCGAGAAGCGCTGCGGCGCAGGCGGAGGCCGTCGCGCCCGTCGTGAGTACGTCGTCCACCAGGAGGACGCGAGCCGGCACCGGCCTCTGTGAGATGCATGCGAACGCATCCTTCATCGCCTCGAGTCGTTGATCCCGCGTCCGTCGGGCCTGTGGAGCGGTCGCCTTCGTCCGACGGACGAAGGCGGTCGCGGGGAGGTCGAGCTCGCGCGCGAGCGCC
The DNA here is from genome assembly GCA_963839395.1 of uncultured Actinomycetota bacterium. GTDB lineage: Bacteria > Actinomycetota > UBA4738 > UBA4738 > HRBIN12 > JAJNBA01. The sequence goes on along the minus strand of CAWIUW010000015.1, from coordinate 271,628 downwards.
CGCGCGAGCACGCGAGCCTGGTCGAACCCGCGCTCGGCCCGCCGCCGGGGCGCGAGCGGCACCCAGGTCACCGCATCGGCAGGCGGCGGGCCGAGCGCGGCCACCGCCGCTGCGAGCGCCTCTCCCACGCCGCGCCACCCGGAGAACTTCAGGCGGTGAACCGCTTCGCGAGCCGGTCCTCGGTACGCGAACGCCGACCGGGCCGATGCGATCGGTGCCGGAGGACAGTCCCGGCATCGATCGACGTCCGTCCGGGTCGGTCGGCCGCAGCGGCGACACCACGGCGGCTCCAGGGGGACGAGCGCGCCGGCACACGTCGCGCAGAACGGCCACGACCCTGTGCCGCATCCGGCGCAAGGTCGTGGGAAGAGGATGTCGATCGCGCGATCGAGCGTCTTGCCGTTCACGCGGGCACGCTACGGCGCGCCGCCGACACGATCAGGGCAACGCAACCTCGATCGGGTCGGCGGCTCCCCTGACCCCGATCGTCAGCACACGATGTGTCTTCAACAAGGGATACGCGGTGACAGAGCCCGATCCTGTTTCGGCGTCGAAGTCCGTCTCCAGGACCGGCACCCGGCCGCCGTCGGCGGTGAGCGTGATCGTCGCCTCCGCCCCTTCGTGGTGCAGCACGATCGTGTCCGTGCGACATTCGAGCCGGTCGAGACGCACCTTCTCACCACCGGCCTCGACGGATCTGTCGATACGCACCTGATCGCGCCTCGTCGCGCCCCTCGGCCAAGGCACCGCGAACCGCGCGCCCGGACGCACCGTTTCCGGTGATGCGTCGATCGCCACCTCGCACTCGACGGCGTACCAGCCTGAGGACAGCTCGGCGACCGGGAACTCGAACGGAACGAAGAGATCTCGATTGGGTGCGACCTCGAGCGTCGCCGGTGGCACACCCATCGAAACGGATCCGTGGCCGGCGAGCTCGACGGCACGGGCTTCCTCGAGCCGAACCTGATGCGGGTTGCCGTCGGCCCCCCGCATCACGAATGAACCTTTGAGCGACGCGGGGAAGCGCTCGAAGTGGGCCCGGATGCTGACGGCGTCCTGCAGCGTTAGGTGCCCTCCTCCCAGCTCGCGAGGTAGGACTCCTGCTCCGGCGTCAGGGTGTCGATCTCCACACCCATCCCCCGCAGCTTCAGTCGGGCGACCTCCTCATCGATCTCGGTCGGCACCGGGTACACCTTCGCCTCGAGATCACCATGGTTCTTCACGAGCCATTCCACGCAGAGCGCCTGGTCCGCGAAGGACATATCCATCACCGCGGCGGGGTGCCCCTCGGCGGCCGACAGGTTCACCAGCCGCCCCTCGCCGAGCAGGTTCAATCGACGGCCGTCAGCGAGCGTGTGCTCGTCCACGAACTCGCGGATGCGACGCACCCGCCCGTCCGAGAGCGCGGCGAGAGCGCCCTTGTCGATCTCCACGTCGAAGTGCCCCGAGTTGGCCAGGATCGCGCCGTCCTTCATGCGCTCCATGTGCTCGCTCCGGATGACGCCCTTGTCGCCGGTGACCGTCACGAACACGTCGCCCACCCGGGCAGCTTCGAGCAAGGGCATGACGCGGAAGCCCTCCATCACGGCCTCGAGTGCGGCCGTCGGGTCCACCTCCACCACGATCACGTGCGCACCCATGCCCCGCGCGCGGGATGCCACGCCACGCCCGCACATCCCGTAGCCGCAGACGACGAACGTCCGGCCGGCGAGGAGCCGGTTGGTGGCCCGCATGATCGCGTCGATCGTCGACTGACCGGTGCCGAACCGGTTGTCGAACAGATGCTTGGTGTCCGCGTCGTTCACGCTCACGATCGGGTATCGGAGGGCGCCGTCGGACGCCATCGCACGGAGGCGGATCACGCCCGTCGTCGTCTCCTCCGTTCCTCCCATGATCTCGGTGATCTGATCGACGCGCTGCTTGTGCAGGACGCTCACCATGTCGGCGCCGTCGTCCATCGTGATGTGCGGACGGATGTCCAGGCACGCGTTGATGTGCTTGAAGAACATGTCGGTGTCCTCGCCCTTGATCGCGTAGACGTCGATACCGCTCTGCTCGACCAACGCCGCCGCCACGTCGTCCTGCGTGGAGAGCGGGTTGGAGGCGCACAGCGCCACCTGAGCGCCGCCGGCCGCCAGCGTCTCCATGAGGTTCGCCGTCTCCGTCGTCACGTGGAGGCAGGCCGCGATGCGCACGCCTTCCAGCGGCTTCTCCTTCTCGAAGCGCTCTCGGATCTGCCCGGTCACCGGCATCTCGCCCGCCGCCCAGTCGATCCGTCCTCGCCCGGGATCGGCGAGCCCGTTGTCCCTGATGTCGTATCCCACTCGGTTCCTCTCGCTCAGAAGGCTTCGGCGAGTCCGGCCACCACCCGGCCGATCGCCTCCGCCGCCGTCTTCGACGCGAGCAGGACCTCCTCGTGAGAGACGGCACCACCCGCGGCGTTCGTGACGAAGCTTAGTCCGAGCACCCGCATGCCCAACGCCCGGGCGGCGACCGCCTCCGGCACCGTCGACATCCCGACGACCGTCGCCCCCATCCGGCGGAGCATCTCGGTCTCCGCCGGGGTTTCGTAGGACGGTCCCGCCATCGCCGCGTAGACACCCTCCGTCACGGTCGTCCCGTGCTCGCGAAGGATCCCCAGCGCGGCGGCCGACAGCTCGGCGTCGTAGACCCCCGATACGTCGACGAAGGCCGGCGAACCGTCCGGGTAGCGCCACCCCGCCAGCGCGTTCGTCCCCATCAGGTTGAGGTGATCGCGAACGACGACCATCGCTCCTCCCGCGAGCGACGGATCGAGGCCTCCGACTGCCGCCGACAGCACCATCGTCCGCGCGCCCAACGCATGGGAGACGCGCGTCGTGATCGACGCGAGCGGCATCGGATGGCCCTCGTAGAAGTGGATCCGTCCTTGGAAGATCGAGATAGGGCGGTCGCCGATCGTCCCGAGCCACAGCTTCCCCGCGTGTCCGGGCACCGTCGGAGGTGGGAAACCCGGCAGCTCGGCGTAGGGGATCTCGACCGGCTCGCCCGAACCGGCGCGCTCCCGCGCGACCGCGATCGCGTCGCCGAGCCCCGACCCGAGGACGACGCCGGCCACCGGTTCGAGATCCGTGCGCTCCCGGATCGCCCGGACGATCCCCTCTTCGACCCCGTCCCCCGGCGACGGGACGTTGGGTTCGGTCACGACACGAGCGCGGCCTTCAGCCGCTGGATCACGTCGACCGGCGTCGGATCGACGCCCTTGCGGATCGCGATGTAGGCGCTCGAGAGATCCCCCATCGCGATCAGGGACAGCAGCCGCGCCAACGCGCTCCGACCCCTCGCCCAGACCTCGTGCGTGTCCGCGCCCGCATCCGCCGCGATCTTCAGGGACAGCGGGAAGCGCGCGGCGATCTCGGGATCCTCGGCCTCGTGTCGCAGGGCGATCACCGTGTGCGCGCGACCGAACGGCTCGGTCCATCCGACAACCTCGTTGTGATCCAGCTCCGACATCGAAGCCCACCACGCGGGCACCTTGCCGTTCTCGTTGCACTGGGTCTTCCAGCGGGCCGCGGCGACGGCCCCGATCCCCTCGGCGCCCCAGATCACGGGGATCCGCCCGCCGATCGTCTCCGCGAGTCCTTTCGCCGGATTGTCGGCGGTGGGCACGTCCGGCCCGCACGCCGCGGCCCGCGCATCCGCTTCGTCCGCCGCCTCGGCGACGTCGTCGGCCAGCGGTGGAAGGAGGCCAGCGGCTTCCAGCGCGCCGAGGGAGGTGAACGCGAGCCAGCCCAGGGCGGCGCGCGGCTGGAAACCGCCGGGCACGCCCACGACGGGGATGCCGGCATCGCCCGCTTCGTCCACGATCGTCCCGCCCGAGCTCACGACGATCGCACGGCAGCCGCGCTTCGTGGATTCGCGGAACGCCGCGAGCGTCTCCGACGTGTTCCCCGAGTAGGACGAGGCGACAACGAGGGAGTGCGGACCCGCGTGCTCCGGCAGCTCCGGCGACCGATTCACCTCGATCGGGACGCCGAGTCGATCGCGGAACACCGATCGCAGGACGTCGCCGGCGACCGCGGATCCTCCCATGCCGCAGAACACCACGCCGCGCACGTCCGCGAGGTCGGGAAGACCCTTCGCCTTCGTGCCGTTCGCGTACCCCTCGCGGCAATGAGAGCCGAGCGCCGCGACCGCGTCCAACATCCCACCCGGATCCTGCTCTCGGATCGCCCGGACATCGTCCAGGTCGATCATCCCTTCTTGCCTCCCGGTTCGGCCTTCGGCTTGCCTCTCGGCTTGGCTACGGATCTCGCGCGCTGACCGTCCGCGGGCTTGCTCGCCTCGTCGATCAGCATCACCGGGATCCCGTCACGAACCGGATACCGGTAGCCGCAGGTGCGGCACACGATCACCTGTTCGTCTTCGAGATAGTCGACCTCCCCGCGATCGTTGGGACACACGAGGATCTCCAGCAGCTCCGCGTCGAGCGTCACGACCCGTCCTCCTCTTCCTCTCCCCGTATCAGCGCGAGGAGCTCCTCGGTCATGGAGGCGAGGAGCTCCGCGGTCTTCGCCTCCACGTTCAACCGCAGCAACGGCTCGGTGTTGGAAGGCCGAACGTTCCACCACCGATCCTCGAACTCTACCGTCAGGCCGTCGAGCCGGTCCTGGCGACCGTCGCGGAAGGCGGCGGCGATCTCCTCGATCGTGGCCTGAGGATCGTCGACACGTGTGTTGATCTCTCCGGACGAGGCGTACCGACGGTACGGTTGCAGGAGCTGCGAGAGGCTCCGTTCGGACTTCGAGAGCTCGCCCAAGGTGATCACGGCCGCGATCAGTCCGGAGTCAGCCCCGTAGTTGTCGCGGAAGTAGTAGTGGCCGGAGTGCTCGCCCCCGAAGATCGCTCCCGTATCCGCCATCACCTGCTTGATGAACGAATGGCCGACGCGCGTTCGGATCGGCTCACCACCGTGTTCGCGGATGACCTCCGGGACCGTCCACGAGCAGATCACGTTGTGGACGATCTTCGCGCCCGGTTCTCGCTCCAGCATCGCGGCCGCGATCAGCGCGGTCAGGATGGAGCCGCTGACGTCATCCGCACGCTCGTCCACCAGGAAGACGCGATCCGCGTCCCCGTCGAAGGCCATTCCCACGTCCGCTTTCTCCTCGAGGACCACCCGCTTGAGCTCTCGCTGGTTCGCGGGATCGATCGGATCGGCGGGGTGGTTGGGGAACGTTCCGTCGAGCTCGGCGTAGAGGTGATGCAACGTGACGGGGAGCCGTTCCATGACGGCCGGCACCACCAGACCGCCCATGCCGTTCGCGGTGTCGACCGCGACCGTCAGCGGCCGCATCCGCTCCACATCGGTGAACGAGAGCACGTGGTCGACGTAGGGGTGAAGGACGTTCCGCTGGTGGACCGAACCCCGTCCGGTCCCGAGGATCTCCTCGCCTTTCTCCGTCAGCGCCCTGATCTCGCCGAGACCCGACTCTTCGCCGACGGGCCTGGCGCCCGCGAGACAGAATTTGAGGCCGTTGTACTCCTTCGGGTTGTGGCTGGCGGTGATCATGACGCCCGGCCGATCCAGGGAGCCGGAAGCGAAATACAGGAGATCGGTGGATGCGAGCCCGAGATCGATCACGTCGATGCCGAGCGATGTGGCCCCCTCGGTGAGCGCCGCGGCGAAATCCGGCGAGGAGAGCCGGCAGTCCCTGCCGATGAGGATCTCCGGTGCGCCGCTCCATGTCGCGAACGCGGCGCCGATCAGTCGGACCAGGTCCGCATCCAGTTCGTCGGGGACCACGCCGCGAACGTCATACGCCTTGAAGACACGGGAGAGGTCCACCGGCGCCATCCTACGGAGGGGCCGTGGAATGCGTCAGGCTACGTTCGGACGACGGTGTCGATGACTTCCGCCAGCACGATCTGCTCGCCGTCCCGGTGCCACCATTTCGCCTCGCAGGCGTGGCACGTCGAGAAGGAGAGATCGCGGCCGCTGACGTTCATCGAGATCGAGATCACGTCGCCCTGATGGCATTCCGGGCAGTTGTTCTTCTTCGTCATCGGGTCTCGCTCCGTTCGGGTGACCGACCGTAACAGGGGGAACGGCGCGAACCTCAGACACCCGGGAGTCATTCTTGGCTCCCCCGCGCGCCGGAGACACGACGCCGAACGTCCTGCGGTCTAGCCCGAAATAGCTAGTCAGTGACGGTCAGCTGTCAGACTCACCAGGCGAGCATCGTCCACCAACCACCCCACCGGAGGAGTCATCGCCGCCGTGTGCCGTGGGCACAGATCGAGCAGACGAGGGTCTCGTTCGGGCCGCAGCTCGCCGATAACGATCCGACGGTCGGCGTAGCGGAGCGCGATGGTGGCCACGGGCTCATCCGGGCAACTCATGCGTGCGCAATGTCGCATGCCCGAAGGCTATTCGTGGGGTGGCCCGATGCAAGCACCCGGGCTCAGGCGCGAGCCGTCGCGCGACGGAGGTCACGCAACGGTGTCGGATCCGTCGGGCGTGTCCGGGAAATCCCATTCGGCCGCCCACGACGGCCGCGACCCCATGATGATGACCTTCGTCCCGACGGGCACGAGCTCGTACAACTCCTCGACCTGCTCGTTATGCATGCGGATGCACCCATGCGAGGCGTAGCGCCCGATCGAGTCGGGAGACGTCGTCCCATGGATCCTGATCAGGCCGGGTGCGGTGATGTACAGCGCACGTGTGCCCATCGGGTTCCCGGGTCCGCCCGGGACGATCGCCGGCATGCTGGCGCCCCAGCTGTCGAGCGCGGGGTTGTACCACGTGGGGTTCTCCCGCTTCTGATAGAGCGACCACTCGCCCACCGGTGTGGTCCACCCCGGCTTCGCCGTGGCCACGTCCCAGCTTCGCGCGACGTTGAACCCTTCGTAGAGATCCAGGCGATTCGTGTCCACGTGCACGACGATCGTCGCCCCCAAGGTCTGCGCGTTGATCGTGGCAGCCACGGGATGCACGGACAACCGGACGATCGAGGAGCCGTCGCGGAGCGCCCTCGTGAGGAGCCGCTCGGCCCCCCGCGCGTTGAGGGCCGATCCCGGTTCGGACTCATGGAAGCCCAACCCGCCGTCCTGCCCGAGAGCGATCGATGCGTCCCGCGGGTCGACGGCGACCCTTCTCGCGGTTCGTCGGACGAACCGCTGGACGCCGTTGTCGCCCGCGAGTGAGAGCTCGATGTCGACATCGAGCGGGGCGTCCTGGAACCTCCGCCATGCGCGCTCGACCCAGGCCACACGCTCCGACATCCCCATCGCTTCGTTGACGGCTCGCCCGACCTTCGCACGCCGGCCGAGGTGTCTCGGGGTGGTGGTGAAGCGCTCGCCCTTGACGAAGACCACGATCTCTCGGTCGAGATCCTCCCCGGCGCGATCGCGCACCGCCTGCACCGCCTCGGCCCGGGTCATCTCCGAGACGTCCACACCCGCGATCGAGATCCCGGGAAGGATGCGAGCCGCGTTCGCCTGCTCGTATCGGTAGGCGGCGTACGCCACCCCACCCAGGGCGAGGACGAGCACGCCGGCAACGAGTCCGACGATCAGCGGCCATCGTGTACGGGCCGCGCGCCCTGTGTGACGTCCTTTGGCCATGGGGAGGATCGATCGGGTGATATTCCCGAGAGAGGAATGATACGCCAGGGCGCAACCCTCCCTCCTGGAGCGACCGGCCTACGGCTCGTGCGGGAGCGGCACGCCCATGCTCAGCGCGTACGCCGCAGTGGCGCCGGAGCCCTGCGAGGTCGAGGCGGCGAGCGCGACAAGGGCTCCGTCTTCGGTCCGGATCAACAGAGCCGCGTCGGGTGCGGCTCCCCAGAGATCGGGCGGCACGGCGGCCGCCGAGTGAGCGGGCACCTGCATCGTGACGGGGGCGGCCGCCGTGCCACCTTCCGGTGGGAGCAACTCCACCGTGGCCGTCACGTCCACGTCACCGTCGTTCACCAAGACCGCCCCCGGCGTCGGCGAGCTTCCGGAGGTCGCCGGGAGGACGAGCCACGAGTCCGATGCCGTGACCGCCCCGGCGGTGGCGCCGAAGTCCTGACCCGGCCCGAGCGCGCGGAGGGCGCCCACCGCCGGGGCATCGTCCAACGTGAACAGCTGGATCGCCGTCGGCCCGAGATCCACCGGGATCGCGTACGGGCGCGCGGCAGCAGGACCATGCTCCTGTTCCGTCAGTCCGCCTGCCGGACGCGGCTGCTCCTCGCTCAACACCGTCGCGCCGAACCGGATCGACCGCTGCGCGGTCGACATCAGGATGAGCTCGGTCTGACCCGAGCTCTGCATCAATGGGAACGTGGCTCCCGTCGCGGGCTCGGTCCAGCCGAGCGTGCTGCGGATCTTGGTTCCATCGCTCACTCCGAGCGATGCGGCGGCCACACGGCCCACCGACACCTCGAGCGCGACGGCGACCACCGTCTCCCCCTTGGCTCGCGAGTTGAGACGCAGCGACATGCTCCGGCGCGGCGGCACCACGAGGTCGGTCCACGCCGAGTCCCGGATCGGCGCTTGCTCGGCCGTGTAGAGGACGACATCCATCACCGCGGCCGCGGCGAACGGGTTCTCGACGATCACGAACGCCTCCTCGTCGAGGAGCGTCGTCCCGTCGGCGAGGAACCACCTGCGCGCTGCGTCCGGCGCGCACGGTTCGGCGGCGACACCTTCATCGGTGGACGACACCCAGCCGGCACCGATCCATCCGCCGAAGTACTCGACGTAGGTGGCAGCCTCCCTGTCGGAGGGAAGGTCCTCGATCCGCATCGTGGTCCCCGCCGCGACGTCGAAGCGTTCCGGAGATCCGGCTTGCTTCGGACCGAGCCGGGTGACCCTCGCCGTCACGGTCGCCGGACCGGGGTTCGCGAGATAGAGCGCCACCGACATGCCCGAGCCCCCGTGGGGACACAGCCATGCCCCCGACGGCGCGTCGGCCGCTGCGAGCCTCGCCGGGGTCCGTGTCCCCGTCCGATCGAGCAGCACCAACGCCGCGACGATGACCACCACCGTGCCGAGCGCGAACAACATCTGGCCGCGAGCTCGAGGTTCGCGAGCGGCGCTCATCGAGCCACCGGCTTCCTCGTGGCCCAGAGGGCAGCGAGCCAGAGCGCCGCGAGGAGCGCGACCTGGATCCGAGCGGGCAGCTGCCCCCCGTGTCGGACTCGGATCGGCTCCCCCGTCGCCTCGAACCGAGTCGCCCAGCCGAAGGCAACCTCCGGGCTGGCGGACGTCCCCTCGAGCGCCCACTGGGCGTCGTATTCGCTGGACAGGAAGACGGTCCCCTCCACGCCCGGTCCGTCCCAGCCTCCGGACACCTGTTCGAGCGGCTCGGCGGGCACGGCCCTCCACATCGCGGTCGTCGAGGGGTCGCCCGCGGCCATGATCTCCCGGTCCTCAGCCTCGGTTGCGAGGACCGCTTCAGGGGGGATCGCCGTCGCGTTCCGATAGATGGTGAACCCGGTCGCTGGCAGGAGATCGACGTCGAGTTGCTCGTCGAGTGCCTCTTCCGCAGCGGGAGACAGGACCCCTCGCTCCGCCACCAGGAATCGGATCCCGAACGGAGAGAGGAGCGCGCCCCCGTGCCGGGTGGTCCCGCCGAAGATCTCTCCCAGCGCGCGCTCGAGGTTTTCGGGGCCGGGTCCGGCGAACGGGCGACCGATGTCCAGCACCGTCGCGCCCTCCCGGTCGGTGAGCGCGTACCGGATCGTCGCGTCGCCTTCCTCGAGGCGGCGCTGTGGGTCACCTGCCGGGGGCGGGAGGCCGTCTCCCCGATCCCCTGTGAGCCACAGGACGCGGAACGATCCTCGAGCCGTGCCGCTCACGACCGCCCAGGCGGCGGGGATCCGCTCCTCGGCAGGCCCGACGCCCCACGTCCCCACCATCGCGGCTGTCGACTGCAGGACGAGTCCCGCGCCCAACACCAACGTGAGCATCCCCCCGGTGACCTGCCGGAGCCCGAATGACTCGGAGCGGAGTGATCCGGTGAAGGACGTCAGACCGAACCCGATGAGGCTCGCCATGGAGACCGCCGCAAGGGCCGCGTAGGCGGGGGGGTTGGCGAGGCCCGGGGGCAGGTAGTTGGCGGCGGCGAGCCAGGAGAGGATGAGGCCGGCGCCTGCGGCGACCGCGGCTCGCGCGGCGGGGCCGCGCAGCTCGCCGCGGACGAGGCCCAGACCCAGTACTGCCCCGATCGGGAGGAAGGCAGCCACCGGCCATGTCCCGGGGCCAGGTCCGAGCGCGAGCCTCGCGAGCCGAGTGGGCTCGATCGTGCCGACCAACGAGGAGAGGGCGCGACCTCCGTCGGCGAACAGGGTCGGAACGAATGGGAAGAGGAGGACCGCAGCACCGACCGCGCCGGCCCCGACCAACAGCGCACCTCTGCCCCGGACGGGACCGGAGAACACCCTGATCGTGACAAGGATGGTGATCGCGAGCACGATCCCGGGGTACGCAGCGGCGCCGACCGCGAAGGTGACCGCAGCGCCGGCGACGAATCGGGCCCTCCCGCCGGGCGGTTCCTCGCGAGCGAAGGCGGTGTCGATCCGCTCGGCGGCCGCGGGCAACACGGCCAAGGCGACCAACAGCCCGAGCCGGCCTTCGGAGAACGCCCAGAAGGTGAGTGCTCCGACCGCATAGGAGGCAGCGGCCACGACGGCGGGCCCCGGCCGAACGGACATGCGGATCGTCGCGCGGTACATCAGGATCGCGGCGAGGGGCGGCCCGGCGATCAGGATCGCCTTCTGGGCGAGTTGCGGATCGCCCAGGGTCGCGAAGGAAAGGGCTCCCAGGGCACCCACGGCCGGGCTCGGCGCGAGCTGCCCTCCGATCGGCGTGGACCGGAAGGCGGAGGCGAGCTCGGCGAACAACTCCCCGAAGCGAGCGGGGAACGCCGGGAGCGCGCCGCCCACCAGCACCTCCGTCCCGAGCAGCTCCCGCACCGCGACCGCGCCGACGACGAACGCCAGGAACGACCCGACGATCACCGGGTGGGAGCCCACGAGCGACGCGGTTCTGTCGCGCAGCCGTCGCTGGATGGGCTCACCTTCGTCGGCCTCGTCGATCGCGCGCTGCTCCTCGAGGATCCGTTCGGCGGTCGCGAACCATCGGGGCGATCGGAAGCCTGCAGATTCCATGAAACGCCGCAACGCGCGATCGCGAACCCGCCGCGCCTTCTGCGCGTGCCGCCGAAGGCTCAGGGTGCTCGGGAGATGGGCGACGTTCCAGCCCCATGCCGCGACGACGTCGAAGGCTTCCTCGAAACGCCTCCCGAGGACGAGATAGACGAGACGGAGCACTCCCAGCACGAGGGCGGCGGGGACGACCCACAGCAACGACAGCAGCGAATAGTTCTTCAGCATCGACGCGATCGCCGCGCGATCTTCCTCGTACCGTTTGCTCCGCCGCGTCGCCGGATCGCCGGCCCTCTCCTCGTCGGCTCCACCGATGCGCACACGGGCGAGCGGCGTCATCAGGATGCGGTAGCCGGCCACGCGCGTGCGCCAGCAGAAATCCAGATCCCGATTCGCGGGGTCGAGTCGCTCGTCGAACAGGTCCGTGCGCTCTACGGCTTCGCGAGAGATCAGCATCGCGGCCGAGGACACGCAGAGGACCTCGAGCACCCGATCGAACTGTCCTTGATCGATCTCGCCGGCCTGCAACGACGACGACGGATGGCCGAATCGATCGGACGAGCGACCGATATCCCGCAGCGATCGGGGGTCGTCCCGATCCACGATCTTGGCGCCCACGATCCCGACGTCCTCCACGCCGATCCCGACGGCCGCCTCGACGAGCCGCGCCACCGCATCCTTGTCGAGCGATGCACGGGGGTCGACGATCAGGACGAAGTCGGCGCTCTTGGCGACCGGTCGCTCGAGCGCGGCGCGAACCGAACGAGCGGACCCGAGCCGCTCCTCGTTCGACAGCACCCGACGAGACCCGAGAGAGCGACGCAACATCTCCCGCGAGGCTTCGTCGGCTCCGTCATCCACCGCGAGCACCCCGATCCGCGGATAGGACTGATGCGCCAGCGAGAGCAGGCAATCACGCAACCACGGCGACGATCCCGGGCCGACCACGATCAGCGCGAGCACGCTTGGTTGAGACGTGCCGGTCGACGCGACGGCTGCGGTGGCGGGCGAGGTCATCCGGTAGGGGCGCCTGGGCGCTGCGGGAGCCTAGCAGCGGGTGCTCCCAAGATCGAAGGGGGGCGTTTCCGCCCCCCTTCGCGACGCGACGAACTCGAGCTCAGCGCTTCTTGGCTGTGCTCTTCCTTCGGGCCGGCTTGCGAGCGGCCGACTTCTTCGCGGTGCTCTTCCTGCGGGCCGGCTTGCGAGCGGCGGTCTTCTTCCTGCGGGCCGGCTTGCGGGCGGCCGCTTCTTCGCGGCCGCTCTTCCTGCGTGCCGGCTTGCGGGCTGCGGTCTTCTTCCTGCGAGCCGGCTTGCGCGCGGCCGTCTTCTTCGCGGCCGTCTTCCGGCGTGCCGGCTTGCGGGCTGCGGTCTTCCTGCGGGCCGGCTTGCGGGCGGCCGTCTTCTTCGCGGCCGTCTTCCGGCGTGCCGGCTTGCGGGCTGCGGTCTTCCGCCTTGCAGGCTTGCGGGCCGCCGTCTTCTTCGCGGCGGGCCTCTTCCGTGCGGCTGTCTTCCGTGCTGCCATTCCCGTCCCCCTTTCCTTCGTGGACTACGAAGGATCCTGACTTACGACGCCATCCGTTTGAGGCGTCGCCGTTCCCGTTCGCTCATCCCGCCCCACACGCCGTACCGCTCGTCGCGGCGAAGCGCGTAGTTGAGGCACTCGATCCGAACGGGACACTCCGAGCAGATGCGTTTGGCCTCCCTGGACGATCCCCCCTTCTCGGGGAAGAAGACCTCAGGGTCGTGGTCTCGACACCTCGCCCGTTCCTGCCATGGGATGTAGTGATGCATGCACCTCTCCCCCCCAAATCACATCCATGTGATTCTGAGGGAAGAACCGCCTCCCTGGCAAGAGGGAATTTCAGGTGATTCTCTGCCTCGACCCTCATCGGATGTAATCGTCCCCAAGCAGAAGCGCGAGTGCAACCCTTTCAGGGCAGAAACTCGGTGGTCAATCGGGATGACCATTACCGTCAGGTGGCCTGACCTATCGGGGTCAGGAAGCGGCTTTCGTCTCGATCCGATCGTACGTCGTGGTTCGCACGCCGGGCGTCCGGCCGATCGCGCGGATGGCGTCGTCGAACTGCTGCGGCGTCATCCGTATCCCCCACTCGGCGCCCGCCATCCGGCTGATCGTTTCCTCCATCAACGTGCCCCCGAAGTCGTTGGCCCCGGACGCGAGGATCTCCGAGGACGCTTCGAGGCCGAGCTTCACCCACGACACCTGCACGTTGTGGATAAGTCCGTCGAGCAGGATCCGCGCGACCGCGTGCAGTCGGAGGCTGTCTTCGAACGAGGGGCCGGGCCTCGCGTGACCCGCGAGATAGATCGGTGCGTTCCGGTGGATGAACGGCAGCGGGACGAACTCCGTGAAGCCGCCCGTGTCCTGCTGGATCCGGGCGATCCGTCGCAGGTGGCCGACCCAATGCGGCGGCGCGTCCACGTGCCCGAACATGATCGTCGAGGAGCTCTGGATGCCGACGTCGTGGGCCGTCCGGACGATCTCCTCCCACGTGTCCGCCGGGAGCTTCCCTTTCGTGAGCAGCCACCGGACGTCGTCGTCGAGGATCTCGGCGGCCGTGCCCGGGATCGTCCCCAGCCCGTGCTCCTTGCAGGCGGTGAGGAATTCGCGGAAGGACACACCCATCTTCGTGGCCCCGTTCAGGACCTCCATCGGGCTGAAGGCATGCACGTGGATCCCCGGGACCCGAGCCTTCACCGCATCGAGCAGGTCCAGATAGAAGGAGCCGGGCAGGTCCGGGTGGATGCCTCCCTGCATGCACACCTCGCTCGCCCCGTCGAGCCACGCCTCCTCGGCCCGGTCGGCGACCTCCTCGAGGGTCAGCGTGTACGCCTCCGGATCGACCTCCCGCTGCGCGAATGCACAGAAGCGACAGCCCACGTAGCAGACGTTCGTGAAGTTGATGTTCCGGTTGATCACGTAGGTGACGACGTCGCCGACGGCCTCCTGCCGGAGGCCGTCGGCGACCGCGCGGAGGGCGTCGAGATCGGCGCCCTCCGCCTGGAGCAGCGCGAGCGCCTGCTCGTCCGAGATGGAACGGTGTCGGTCGGCCCGGCGCAGGGCCGCACGTACCTCCGCACCCAGGCGTGCCGGCACGATCGCTCGCGAGGCCCAGGCTCGGGTCACCGCGTCCACCGCAGGCATCTCCCCGTACACGACGCCCGCATCGGTCCGCAGGCCCGCCTCCGGAGCCTTCGCGAAGGTGAGGTCGATCGTTCGGGGCTTCCACGAGACATCCGGGTCCTGCCAGCTCGCCGGTTGGGGGTTCGTCCCCTCGACCGCGAGGCCGTCATCACCGAGGAGGGCCTCGACGGGCGCGCGCATCTTGCCCGCGAGGAACGGATCGGGACGTGCGGCGAACCGCGGATAGATCGTGAGTCGCTCGCGCAGGGTCTTGCCGCGCGCAGCCGTCGTCGCGGCGAGCGCATCGATCGCAGGCCACGGCCGCTCGGGGTTCACGTGGTCGGGGGTGAGCGGCGACACGCCGCCCCAGTCGCTGATCCCGGCGTCGAGCAGTCGGAGCTGCTGCGTCGCATCGGACAGATTGGGCGGAGCCTGGACGCTGACGTGCGGCCCCATCAGGACGCGCGTCGTGGCGACGGCGGCGAGGAACTCCTCGTCGTCCGGCTCGGGAGCGCCCGCCATGGCCGTCCCCGACTTCGCGCGGAAGTTCTGCACGATCACCTCCTGGATGTGCCCGTACCGACGGTGGAGGTCCCGGATCGCGAAGACCGAGCCGGCGCGCTCCCGAGCGTCCTCGCCGATGCCGACGAGGATGCCGGTGGTGAACGGGATCGCGAGCCTGCCCGCGTCCTCGATCGTTCGAAGCCGCACCGCCGGATGCTTGTCCGGGGAACCGAAGTGCGGGCCGCCCTTCGCCGAAAGACGGTCGGAGGATGTCTCGAGCATCAGTCCCATCGATGCGCTCACCTGCTTCAGCCGAGCGAGCTCCTCGTAGCTCATGACCCCCGGATTCAGGTGCGGCAACAGACCCGTCTCCTCGATCACGCTGATCGCGGAAGCCCGCACGTAGTCGAGCGTCGAGGCGAAACCCCGCGAGCGCAGCCACTCGCGCGCCACGTCGTAGCGGTCCTCGGGGCGATCGCCCAAGGTGAACAGCGCCTCCTTGCACGCACGAGCGCTGCCTCCCCGAGCGACGGCGAGCACCTCTTCCGGCGTGAGGAACGGTGCTTCGAGCTTGGCCGGAGGCTTGGCGAACGTGCAGTAGTGGCAGTGGTCGCGGCAGAGCATCGTCAGTGGGATGAAGACCTTGCGCGAGTAGGTGATGCGGTCGCCCGTGCCGAGATCGCGAAGCTGCGCGGCCACCGACTGCAGCCGCACGAGGTCTTCACCTCTGGCCACCATGAGCTCGGTCGCCTCGTCCTGGGACAGGGCCTTGCCTCGCTCGGCGCGCGCGAGCGCCCGCCGCAGGGCGTGAGTCGTCACGGCCGCCACGACCGGAGGCTACTACGCTCTGCTGCTGTGGATGTCGTCGCACTCGCGGGAGGCGTCGGCGCGGGGAAGTTCCTCCGCGGTCTCGTTCGTGCGGTGCCGCCGGCACACGTCACCGTGGTCGTGAACACGGGCGACGACCTCGACGTCCACGGTCTCCGGGTGTGTCCGGACCTCGACTCCGTCACGTACTGGCTCGGCGACGCCTTCGACCGCGATCGCGGCTGGGGGCGGCGTGACGAGACGTTCCGGGCCACCGAAGAGCTCCGCACCTTCGACCCGGATGCGGCCTGGTTCGGACTGGGCGACCTGGACCTCGCGACCCACCTGTTCCGCACGCGGTCCCTCGCCGAAGGGCTCACGCTCTCCGACGTGACCTCGCGGGTCGGGGCGCGGTTCGGGATCGGATCCACGATCCTGCCGATGACCGAGCAACGCGTCGAGACCCGCCTCGACGTGGTCGCGCTCGGCCGGGAGATGGATCTCCATTTCCAGGAGTACTGGGTACGTCGCGGCGCTCGTGACGACGTCAAGGCGATCCGCTTCGAGGGAGTGGACGTGGCCGTGCCGGCGCCCGGCGTGCTGGACGCGATCGCGCACGCGGACGCGGTCGTGATCTGCCCCTCCAATCCCGTCGTGTCCACCGGTCCGATCCTGGCGCTCGAGGGTGTGCGGGAGGCCGTCGGCGCGAGACCCGTCGTCGGGATCTCACCGATCGTCGGGGGACGGCCGCTGGCCGGCATGGCGGACCGGCTGATGCCCGTGGTCGGCCTGGAGGTCTCCGCGGCCGGGGCCGCCCGGGCCTACGACGGACTCCTGGACGCATGGGTGATCGATGACGACGACGCGCGGCTGGCGGATCGCGTGCGAGAGGAGACGGGGGCGCGGGTCGCGGTGACGGACACCGTGATGCGTGACGACGAGGTCGCGGAACGCCTGGCCCGTGTCGCGCTCGCGGCGCTGCGATGACGATCGAGCTCATCCCCCTCGAGGGCCTCCCGGAGATCGAGCCCGGCGATGATCTGGCCGGACTCCTGGAGCCGTTGCTCGCTGCGAACGCCGCGAGCGACGGCGACGTCGTGGCGATCACGCAGAAGGTGGTCTCCAAGGCGGAGGGGCGCATCGTCCCCGCGGAGGACCGCGCCTCCTGGATCGAGCGCGAGTCGGTCGGGGTGGTCGCTCGCCGCGGCGACCTCGTCATCACGCGGACGCGCCACGGGTTCGTCTGCGCGAACGCGGGCGTCGACGCATCCAACGTGCGGGATGGCTTCCTCACACTCCTCCCCGAGGACCCAGACGCGAGCGCCGAGCGCCTCCAGAAGGATCTCTCGGCCCGGCTCGGCCTGACCCACCTCGGCGTGGTGATCACCGACACCTTCGGTCGTCCGTGGCGCGAAGGCGTCGTGGACGTCGCGATCGGCTGCGCCGGGCTTCCGCCGTTGCTCGACCTCCGGGGCACCGTCGACGACCGCGGGCACCAGCTGGAAACCACCGTGGTCGCGTTCGCGGACGCGGTGGCCGCCGCGAGCGGCCTCGTGATGACGAAGACTGCGAGGGTTCCGGCGGCGCTGGTGCGCGGGTTGGACCCGCCGACCGGGGACGCGCCGCCGGGACCCGCGCGCGCCCTGGTCCGGGCACCCGCCGACGATCTGTTCCGCGAGTCCGTTCCGATCGCGGTCGCAGCGGCGAGCTCGAGCACCGCCTTCGGAGCGGGCGAGGTGTCGCGGGAGCTGCTGGAGGATGCGATCGTGGCCGCGGGCTCCGATCCCGGCGCGGCTCGATGCTCCTTCGTCGTGGTCGACTCCGCGGCCGCGCGCCGCCGGCTCCTCGCCGTCGCTCCGGAGATCGACGAACCCCTTCGTTCGGCTCCCGTCCTGGTCGTCCCCTGCGTGCCCACGTCCGCGCGGCCCCCCGAGGCCGCCACCCTCCTGACCGCCGGGGCCGCGATCCGATCGCTCGTGATCGCGCTGCGCGGGCACGGTCTCGCGTGGGCGTGGGATCCGGATCGAGCGCCCGACGCGGATCGAGCGCGAGCTACGCTCGCGCTCGATCCTGACCTCCGTCCGATCGGCATCGTGGCCGTGGGCCGGATGCCGGTTGGCGGGGCCTGACGGCCCTCCCCTCGCGGATCTACGCGAACGTGCCCCGGAGGAAGTACCAGAGGAAGATGGCCGTCACGACGTAGAGCAGCCAATGCACCTCCCGTGCCTTGCCCTGCATCAGCTTGATCGCCGTGTAGGAGACGAAGCCGGCCCCGACGCCGTTCGTGATCGAGAACGTGAACGGCATCAGGCCGATCGTGAGGAGCGCGGGGATCCCGATCGCGGGGTCGCGCCAGTCGATCTCCCCGATCCCTCGCATCATGAAGTACCCGACGATCACGAGAACCGGCGCGGTCGCCTCGGGCGGGATCACGCCCGCGAGCGGGGACAGGAAGATGCACAGGAGGAAGAGCCCGCCGGTCACGACGGACGCGAGTCCGGTGCGACCGCCCTCGCCGATCCCTGACGCCGACTCGATGAACGTCGTGTTCGACGACGCGCTCGCGGCGCCGCCGGCCACGGCGGCCAACGAGTCCACCAGCAGGACGCGGTTCATCTGGGGAAGCCGGCCGTCCTCCTTCAGGAGTCCCGCCTCATCGCCCAACCCGACCGCGGTACCCATCGTGTCGAAGAAGTCGGAGAGCATGACCGTGACCACCGCCGCGATCGCCGCCACCACGCCCATCGTCGAGAAGAACCCGAACGAGAACTCGCCGACGAGGCTGAAGTCGGGCGATGACGTGGCGGAATCCGGCACCTGCGCGATCCCCGGGCCGAGCGCGTCCCAGATCGCATTGTGACCCCAGATCGCGTTGACGATCGCGGCGATCACGGTGGTCGCGACGATCCCGATCAGCAGACCGCCGCGGACCTTCCGCACGACGAGGATCGAGCACAAGGCCAGGCCGATCGCGAACGTGAGGATCCGCAAGGTCGTCAGGTTGTCGCTCATCGCGACCACGGTCCCCTCTCCCCGCACCACGACGCCGGCGTTCACGAGCCCGATGACGGCAAGGAACAGACCGATGCCGATCGCGATCGATCGCTTGAGGTCCATCGGGATCGCGTCCACGATCGCGTTCCGGAGCCCTGTGAGGACGAGGAGGGTGATCACGAGACCCTCGACGACGATCACGCCCATCGCCTCCGGATAGCTGAGACCCTCCCCCGCCACGAGCGTGAACGCGACGAAGGCGTTCAGCCCGAGCCCCGATGCGATCGCGAACGGATAGTTCGCCCAGAGGCCCATGGCGATCGTCATGACGCCCGCGACGAGCGCCGTCACGGTCAGGACGGCCCCGAACGGCAGTCCGAGCGGCTGCAGGTCCGGGACGGCCGCGAAACCGAGGATCTGCGGGTTCAGGAACAGGATGTACGCCATCGTGAGCCAGGTGGTGATCCCGGCAACGATCTCGGTGCGTACGCTGGAGCCCCGCTCCGAGATCTTGAAGAAGCGATCGAAGCCCCCGGTCCCCTCGGCCGCCGGCAGCCTCACGAGCCGGTCGTGCTTGGTGTCTGACACGCGCCCTCCCTCCCTCGGCCGAGCGGCCGGTCGTGCACCCGGGGGAAGACGCGAGCAGGATAGGGCGCCACCGTGGTGCCCGCAAGATGCGGCTCGCACTTGGTCCCGCGGAACGCCGGTAAGCTTCCGCGATCCATGAGCGAGGAGCGCAGTTGACCGACGACGTCCCCGGAAGACCGGACCAGGACCGGAAGCTGACCAAAGCCGAACGGAAGGAGCAGGCGCGGCTCGAGCGTGAAGCGCTCCAGCGACGACTCGCTTCGAAGCGGCGGTCACGCACGATCGCCATCGCTGTCGGGGTCCTGGTCGTCGTTGCGATCGTCGGCGCCACCACCCTGCTCCCCTCCGGGACAGATGACCTGCCGACCCCGAACCAGCTCTTGCAGCGGGCGGCGGCGGCCACCGACGCCGCGGGGTGCGGAGACGTGACGACGACGCCACCGTTCGATCCTCCCGATCAAGACAGAACCCACATCGGCGGGGGCGAGATCGCCGGTCCACCCCTCTCCGCCTACCCCACGACACCGCCGGCCTCCGGCCCGCACGCCGACGTGCCGCTCCCCGCCGGCGTCTACGAGTCCTTGACGCTCTCGGAGCTCTACCGATCCATCCACTCGCTCGAGCACGGCGCCTCGGTGGTCTGGTACGACCCCGCCTCCCCGGCAAAGGACGTGGCCCGGTTGATCGAGTTCTACGACCGTCGGCTCCAGGACGCCCAGGTGGGTCAAGATCGCGTGATCGTCGCGCCGTACGACTTCCCCGGCGACGCCGGGGGGATCTTGCCGGAGGGAACCCAGATGGCCCTCGTGGCGTGGCATCGGCTCCGTACCTGCGCCAGCGTCGACCTCGCCGTCGCGTTGGACTTCACGTCGCAGTACAGCTTCCCCACCACGGCAGGACGCGACTACCAGGGCGAGGCGCCCGAGCCCGGCGGTGCGATCTGATGGCCAAGAAGAAGAAGCGGCCGCGCCAGCGACCACCCTCCGCCCCGCAGACGCCCGTGGAAGGCACGTCGCGCGTCCCTGCACGGGCTGCGACGTCGGGGGGGGCGGGGCGGGGAGGCGCGAACCTCGAGCGTCGGGAGCGCAAGGAGGAGGCACGGCGCCTGCGCGAGGCGGAGCGACGCCGCGCCCGGCGTGCGGCGTCCTTCCGCCGCACGTTCACCTCGATCGGGATCGCCGCCGCGGTTGTGGCGGCGATCACCCTGTTCCGCAGCTTCGGAGGCCCGAACGACATCCCGGCGAACGCGGTCCGCGCGGCCGAGGAGGCCGGATGCACGGAGGTCGATCAGCCCGCGAGCAGCGCGCCGTCGGGCCAGCACCTGCAGCCGGGACAAGACCCCGGGTACACCGACACACCGGCGACCTCCGGGTTCCACGATCCGTCACCGCTGCCCGAGGAGCCGAAGGTCTACGACACCCAGCCGCCAGAGATCAACGCCGTCCACTCGCTCGAGCACGGTGCCGTCTTCGTGTACTACCTGCCCGAGGCCGACGGCGGGATCTCGCAGGAGATCGTCGATCGACTGGCTCAGATCGCGGAGGGGAGCAACGCGACGTTCGTCGCGCCGTATCCGACACTCACCGCCGAGACCGCACTCACGCTCACCGCGTGGAACCGACGGCAATCCTGTCCGGTAGGTGCCCCGCTCACCCCGGAGACGGCCGCGACCATCGTCAACGGATTCGTCACGGCGTTCGAGTGCACCGGCAACGCGCCGGAGAGCAGCAACGCGCCCTGCTGAGACTCAGCTGACCTGGCACGTCCCGCCGGAGCAGGAGATCGTGCCGTGCTCGAACGATGCACGAGAGACGCCGTCGACGGCGCTGACTCGTGTCCTCGGGTACCCGAGCGCGCCTTTGGGGCCTCCGCGCGAGAGGTACTCGGACAGCACCGGACCCCACAGTGCGTGCGCGCCGAGCCCCGGTTTCAAGTAGATGCGACCACCCTCGAGCGTGATCTGGCGGCACCCGGCGCAGGTCTCCGCTCCGGATGTTCGCTGAGGACTGGAAGGCGCGGCCACCGGGAGCCCGAGACGGCCGCCCGCACCGCCGGCACCGATGTACTCGGTGTGGATCGATCCCCGCAGCCAAACCGTCACGTTGACACTCCCGTTGCGGTAGATGCCACCGCGCTGGAACAGCTGGCGCGAACCATGATCGAGGACGAGGACCGTGGACCTTGGGAGGCCGGGCCGGCACATGATGGCGTCGTACTTCGCACGGACCGCACCGACGACGTTCCGGTCGCGATTGATCCAGACGCGCCCGTCGGGCAAACCGAGTGCGGACCTGAGCTCGCTGCCGGCGACGGATGCGGACCCGCCGCTCCCTCGCGCGATGGCGCTCACGATCCGACCCGAGACGCCTCGCCGCACGTCGGTGAATCGAGAGATCGTGCCGATCCCTCCCGTGTACGGCGACAGGCGCGATGACAGGTTCGAGGCTGTGAAGCTCCGCGTCCAGTCCGTCCACGGGTTGGCCGACGTGTACTCACCCGGATCGCAGACACCGCGGAGGTAGGGGACCGCGTAGGCGGGGTTCCCCCCGTGCCACACGTCCTCGATGTCTTCCGAGTGACCGCCGTCCGAAGCGGCGTAGAACGCCTGGATCGCGGCCCCGCTGTAGGTCACGATCTCGCCGGCGGTGTCCGTCACGGCGGCGACCCACCTGTTGCCGTCGGGCGCGCTCTCCTTGTTCCACCCCACGTAGACCTGATCGCCCGCGCCGTCGGCGAGATGGCAGCTGCAATCGCTCCGGAGCCCGTACTGCCGGATCTTGTACGTCGCGAACGTCCGCGCGGCGACGACCTGCGACCGCAACGCCGCCCCGGGCCAGCTGCTCGGCATCTCGCCCATCCCGCGCAGATACATCTCGAACGGCAGCTCGATCGTGAGGCGCTCGTCGCAACGATCGGCGCAGCCGTAGAGATCGAACTCGAGGAACCCGTACGCGTACGTGTAGCCCCGATGCCAGATCTCGTCGGCCTCGGGCACGAAGACCCGCGCTCCGGTGTCGGAGAACGTGGCGAACAGAGGTCGAGCGGGCCCGCCCCAGCGCTTCCCACCGACGAGCGCGCCGGTGTCGTCGCGGATCGCGTACTTGCTCTCGGCCGAGGCAGCAGAGATCGTCCAGGTCTTCCCCCACGGGATCCTCGCGACGAACGTGGCGCGAGGGCCGTCCAGCCACAGGCGAACGGGGCCGTTCTTCGCGGTGAGGTGGATCGTCGTGCGGCCGCTCGTGAGCCCCACGCGGATCTTCTTCGGCGGTGTCGAGGACTCGACCACGCTGGTCCGCGAGTAGAAGTGAGTCAGGATCTGTCGGTACGACCAACCCTTGTTGGCCAAGCCGTATGCGCCCCACTGTGACATCCCGATGCCGTGGCCATAGCCGGAGCCGTAGAACCGGAAGCTGTCGGCTGCCTGCGCGACAGAACCCACCCCGAGCGCCGCGACAACCACTGCCGCAGCGACGAGAAGACGAACACGTCGAAGCATCGGAGGCCCCAAGGTCGAGTCGAACACCCTACACAATCGGTCCGAAGACCCCGGCGGTTGAGTTCTGCCCCCGATCCGCTCAGGGCGATGGCGTACCTGAGCCCATCCGGACCCCTTCGAGCCTGGCGCCCGGAGGGACCCTGACGCCGTCGCCGAGCACGGAATCCACCAGCATGGCGCCCTCCCCGACGACCCCTCGGGCGCCCACGATCGTGCGCTCCACGAGTGCGTTCGCCTCCACCGATGCCTTCGCCATCAGCACGGCTTCCACCAGGTGCGCCTCGGGCCCGACCTGCGCTCCATCCCCGATCGCCACCGACCGCTCGATCCGCGCGGTCGGGTCGAGCGAGGCGCCCGATCCGATCCATGGGGCCGGATACGAAGAGCCCCCGACCCGTCCCTCGAGGAGGTCGACGTGCGCCCGGAGGTATTGCTCGGGGGTACCGAGATCGAGCCAATAGGCGTCGCTCTCGAACCCGCGCAGCACGGCTCCCTCCTGGATCGACTTCGGAAAGATCTCCTTCTCGATCGAGGTGTTCCTCCCCGCGGGCCAGATGTGGAGCGCCGAGGGCTCGAGCACGTACGTCCCGGCGTTGATGGCACCCGGGACGAGATCCGTCGGCTTCTCGCGGAACTCCGTGATGCGCCCGGTCTCATCCGTGACCACGAGCCCGAAGGCGCGCGCGTCCTCCACATGGTGCGTCGCGATCGTCACCGCGGCTCCTCCCCGTCGATGGCTCGCGAGCATCGCCGTCAGGTCCAGGTCGGTGAGGATGTCGCCGTTCAACGCGAAGAACGGCTGATCGCCCACGCGTTCGAGGACGCTCACGATCGCGCCACCCGTCCCCAGCGCCTCGCGTTCCGTGACCCAGGCGACCGCGGGGTCTCCGCCGCGCGCCTCGATGAACGGGTGGAACGTGTCCTCGAGGTAGGGCGAAGACATGATCACCTCGCGGACACCGTGCCGGACGAGATGGTCGAGGAGGTGATCGAGGATCGGCTTGTCGACGAGCGGCAACAGAGGCTTGGGAACCGTCTCGGTGAGAGGTCGGAGACGAGTGCCTTCGCCACCGACGAGGACGACGGCCTTCATCACGCCCCTCGGCGGCACGGCGGGCCGGTGCGGGGAGCGGTGGGGCTCATACGTGGCGCGTCTGCGCCACCAGAACGATCCCCACGATGATGAACGCCACGCCCGCGTAGCGCAGCCCAGCCACCTCCTGGTCGAGGACGAACCGATCCGCGAGGAGGATCAGGACGTACGTGAGCGAGGCGAACGGATAGGCGAACGACAGCGACGTCCGCGACAGCACGGCCAGCCACACGAGCGCCGATAGGGCGAACAGGACCAGCCCGGCCCAGATCGCGGGCGTCGTCACGATGCCGCGAAGGGACTCCGAGCTGAGCCCAAGCGTCCCCGAGCTGGCGGTGACCTGGTCCACCCCGTGTTTCAGGGTGAGCTGAGCGACGGCGGCGAGCACAACGGAGAACAGGATCAAGGCGATCAACATGGCGTGACTCGTCTCCTGGTGATGGTGGACTGGGCGACCGTCCTCGGTCGCATCGGATCGGTCTGTGGTCACAGGTCTTCGACCTCGACGGTGGGGAGGACCGTGAGGGTCGGTGCGATGTGGTCTCCCTCGGGCACCGTCAGCGGATAGTGCTGCGTCTGGACGTGGAACAACCGCCCGTCGGGCGAGTCAAGCCCGACACTCACGAAGTAGGTCCCACTCGGCCACGGCGCGGGGGGGATGCGGAAACGGACCCGCTTCTTCCGGTCGACGGGACCGAGCGTGACACCGAGGTTCGATGTCTTCCCCTCGAGCACCGAGTGATTGGAGGCGGCGGACACCACCGCGAACGATACCGCCGCATCCGGGACAACGACGTCCGCGCGCAGGTCCACCGTGATCGTCATGCCTTCCCCCGGGCGGACGGTATCCCGCAGGCCACCGTCCGACTCGATGAGGACGCCGGCGATCTCCACCTCCCGGCTCCCCTCTTCGGGGACGAAGTGCGGGTCATGGCTGAGCAAACGGTGCCGGAGCGTGCGGACGACGTCGTCCGGGGCACCCATCGCGTGCACGCTGCCGTGCTCCAGCATCACCGCTTCGTCGCACACCTCGCGGACCGTGTCGAGCGCGTGGGTCACGAGCACGATGGTGCGGCCCTCGGACTGGAATCGCCGGACCCGATCGAGGCATCGCCGTTGGAACGACTCGTCGCCCACCGCGAGCACCTCGTCGATCAGCAGCACATCCGGGTCCACGTGGACGGCGACGGCGAAGCCGAGCCGGACCAGCATCCCTGAGGAGTAGAACTTCACCTGGTTGTCGACGAACTCCTCGAGCTCGGCGAAGGCCACGATGTCGTCGAAGACCCGATCGGTCTCCCGGCGCGAGAGACCGAGGAGCGAGGCATTCAGGTACACGTTCTCGCGACCGGTGAGATCCGGGTGGAAGCCGGCCCCGAGCTCGAGGAGAGCCGCGAGCCGTCCCCGGTACCTGATCGTGCCGGTGGTGGGCCGGAGGATGCCCGCGACGCATTTGAGCAGCGTGGTCTTCCCGGAGCCGTTCGGGCCGATCAGGCCCATCGAGGATCCCTGCGTGATGTCGAACGAGACATCACGCAGCGCCCAGAACTCCTCGGACCGGGAACGCGACACGAGCAGTCGCTGCTTGAGGGAGGTCGGCCTTTCCCGGAAGAGCCTGAACATCTTCGAGATGCCCTCGATCCGGATCGCGACCGTCATAGCTCCTCCGCGAAGTCGCCCGACCGGTTGAAGAACGAGCGCCACGCCAGGTAGAGCAGCAGCGTCGAGACAGCGAGCACCCCGAGCAGGGCAGCGATCAACGTCCCGAGGCTCATGACGGGGAGGATCGGTTGCCCCCCTTCGGCGGGCACGTTCGCATACAACGCCCGTTGGAATCCGAGCACGATCACGGTGGCGGGGTTGAGCAGGTAGAGCGTCCAGGCGTCGATCCCGAGGATCTTGACGCCCTGCAGTTTGTCCTGGACGAGCCACCCCTGGTACACGATCGGCGTGGCCCAGAACCACACCAACAACCCGAGGGTCAGGAGATGACCGACGTCCCGGTAGCGGACGTTGAGCGCCGCGACCCAGAACGTCAGTGCCGTCGCGAACACCAGGAGGACGACGATCGCGAGCGGATACAGCCACAGCTCCGGCAGACGGAACCCGTGGCCCGAGATCCCGATGTACAGCAGCAGGACGGCGGACTGAAGCAGGAAGTCGAACATCGCCACACCGATCGCCGCGAGTGGCAGGATCTCGCGGGGGAACGCCATCTTCTTCACGAGGTTCGCGTTGTCGATCACGGATCGGGCGCCGCCCTGGAGCGCACTCGCGAAGAAGTTCCACGCGAGCAGCCCCGAGAGCAGGAACACCGGGAAGTAGGGGATCAGGTTGCCGAGGATGTAGGAGACCAGTGAGAAGACCGCCAGGAACATGACCGGATTCAGCAGGGACCACACGGCGCCGAGGACCGACGCCGTGTACTTCACCTTCAGCTCCTTGCGGATCAGGTTGACCAGGACCTCGCGGTACGCGATCAACTCCCGGAGCCGGGGGCCCACCCGGAGATGGGGGGACTCGGACGTACGTTCGACGGCGTCGGTCGAGGCGATGGCACAACCTCCTGTTGGCAACGAAACGCCCTGGTCAGGGCGTGCGTCGCGAGTGTAGCAACGGCCTTGCGCCGCACCGCGGAACGGTTATGGCGTTCGTTCGAAGCTTTCGAGCGCCCGGGCGTAGGAGACGCCGTAGCCCTGTTCGACGAGGGAGTCGTCCACACCGACCTCGGCGAGATTCCCCGCCCATCGGGCGATGATCGCCCGATGGGGGTCGCGAACGATGCCTCGTGTCGCGATGATCGCCTGCTCGTATCCCTTCGCCGTCGCGTCCGAGTCGCGGAGGGCCGCCATGTGGGCGCGCGCGGCATCCCCGATCCGCGCGCGCCGCTCGGGATCGTCGGCAAGCTCGCGGATCCGCTGGGCGAGCTCCGCCGGATCCGCGGGGCCGGGGGCGACGCGCACCACCAGGTCCTGGGGGATGTCGAGATACGTGCCCGTGCCGGACACGATCGTGGGGACACCGGCCACCATCGCCATCGAAAGGGAGCCGCTCACCTCCCCCCGGTGCGGGAACCGGAGATCGACCGCGATGTCGGCCGCCACGAGCCAGGCGCGGAAGTCCTCGTCGGAGACGTCATGATGCACGGTGACGCGATCGCCGACCGCATGGTCGGCGATCGCGGCGTCGATGTCGGTCCCCGCGATGCGGCGCCCCACCAGCACCGCATGGACGTCGTGGGGCAACGCGGCGATCGCTTCGATCAACGCCGGCAAGCACTTCGCCTCGTTGATGTCGCCCGGCGCGACGACGACGGTGCGCGCGCCACGGGCCTCGAGCGCGGCGCGGAGCTCGCGCGCGCGTGGCTCTGCACCGCGGATCGAGGCCACGCCCTCGACCACGGGGTGCGGCACGACGAAGACGGGCGTGCGCACCCCGACCGCTTCGAGGTAGCGCTTGCAGAAGGCCGAATGGACCACGATGCCGCGCGCAGCTCGGGCGACGGCGGAGGACCACACGGTCCGCAGTGGCTCGTGCAGCGCCATGTCGGGATCGATCACCCGGCCACGCAGCGCCGCTGCCTCCCGCGTCGCATCGAGACCGTGGGGATCGCCTGCCATCTCGAGCGCTCGGACGAGCCCGTCGAGTGCGAGATCGTGAAGCACCACCAGCCCGGGTGAGGTCACGGCGAGCCGATAGATGAGCCGGTGGAACCCGGCGTTGTTCCCGAGCTGATAGATCCCGAGGTCGTAGGCACCGATCGTCCGCTGATGATGTGGCTTCACCGGCCACAGGACGTCGGTCCGGTGCCTCTCCAGGAACCCGATTCGACCCAGCCCGTCGAGGACCGCCCGGTCGTAGGACGCGATCCCGGTGGCCGCCGGCGGCATCGGGCCGACGAACACCAGCCGTCCGTTGGTGCGACGCCTGCCGGGGAGCGGCGGGCGGAGGCCCACGCGGCGGGCGACCTTGCCTGCCATCCGGCGCAGCCGCGGATTCATCCGAGCAACCGTTCGACCACGTGGGGCCACTCCGGCACCTTCTCGCGCACCAGTCGATTCCCCTCGAGGCCCCACGTCCGGGCCGCATCGCGATCCGACCACAGCCTGTCGAACGCCTCGGCGATCGCCTTCGGCTTGGGCTCGGTGACGAGTCCGGACCCGGCGTCGCGGACGAACTCGAGCGGCCCTCCGCTGTCGGTGAGCGTCACGACAGGTCGCGCCGCGGCGAACGCCTCGATCGTGACGTATCCGTAGTCCTCGTCGTAGGGACCGAAGAAGACGCCGAGCGCGCCACGGTACAGCTCGTGCAGCCGTTCGTCGGGGACCCCGACCTCGAGCCGGACCCTGTCCTCGAGGCCGTGGGCGCGGATCTTCCAGCGGAGCGATCGCTCGTCGGGACCGCGGCCGACGAGCACGAGCTTGACGGGCGTCTCCACGTGCCGCATCGCGTCGATCGCCAGGGACTGCCGCTTGAGTATCTCGAGACGGCTCGGATAGAAGAGGTAGTCGCCGAGCTCATCGGGGTCGCGCGCCAGGAGAGCCTCGGTCGCCGGTGAGCGGTGATAGAGCACTTCGCCCTTCAGGTGGAGGGAGTTCCACAGACGATCGGCGACGTTCTGCGAGTTCGTGAACACCCGCTTCGCCTCGCCGAGCCCGAGCCGGTCCGAGTTCCACACCAGCTTCCGGACCGTGGGACCGTCCTCCTGCCGCGAGAGATCCGCGAAGTCGGGATGATCCCAGAGCTCGTAGGCAGAGCGATGCTGATGGATCAGCCACACGATCTTGCGCTCGTGCGGCGCGAGATAGGAGGGGAACTTCAAGGCGATGGTCGCATCGACCTTCAGACCGTTGGACTCCGAGATGTCGAAGCTCCGCCACACCGCCATCTGGTGTGCGAGCTCGGTCGCCGGGTACCACTTGCCTGCGATCGTCACGAGCTCAGCTTCGTGGCCGGTCTCGCGCAGAGCACGCACGAGAGACTCCGCGTGGACCTCCGCACCACCGCGGCTGAACGCCGTCTGCGGATGGAGGACGGCGACCCTCATCGACGATCTCCCCTGAGGGCTTCGAGCTCCTCACGCAGGCGTGCGATCTCGGCCTCCGTCTCGCGCAGACGCTCCGCCAGCTCGCCGTTCATCTCCGCGAGGTCCGCGATCAGCCGGTCGTACCGCGAGGTCGAGAAGCGCGTGAGCCGCCAGACCGCGAGCTTCGTCCTGCGCTTCCAGCCCACCGCCGACCCGAGCAGCGTCTCGCCGACCGGCACGAGCTGACGCTGTTCGACGCGCAGTTGATGCGCGAACGCGTCCAGTCGTTCGCGCAACGATCCCACGTCGCTCGGCGGTGGCGAGATGCCGTCGGCGGCCCAGTACACCTCACGGGCCAACGCCTCCACCGTCTCGTCGGGCGTCGATCCGTCGCCCTTCTCCTCCCCCGGGTTCATCCCGCCGTTCACGACGCCGCCTTGACCGCCCAGATCGCCACGTCCTGCGCGCGGCCGCGATGATCCTCGTGGAGGAAACGCACCTCCACCGCACGGAACCCGGCATGCTCCGCCATGAGCCTCAGCGTCTCGGGGTGACCCGGCCACGTGTGGG
Source organism: uncultured Actinomycetota bacterium (assembly GCA_963839395.1). Lineage (GTDB taxonomy): Bacteria > Actinomycetota > UBA4738 > UBA4738 > HRBIN12 > JAJNBA01. The sequence continues at coordinate 242,270 of CAWIUW010000015.1, read as the reverse complement.
TCACGTCGGCGACGAAATAGTCGGCGATGGCATCGGGGTTCTGCCCATTGATCGTCTCGAGCAAGAGCGCACCTCCCGGACCCAACGCCCGATGGATCTGCTCGAAGAGATGGACCCACGCGCGCTTCGGGAGGTGCTCGATCAGCTGGATCGCGCTGATGCCACCGACCGGGTCGTCGGGCCGTGCCTCGAGGTACGCGAGGACGTCGGCGAGCGTGACGTCGATCCCGCGGGCCCGGCACGCCTCGACGGCGGCCGGCGAGCCGTCGACGCCCTCCGCGTCCCAACCCCACTCGCGGAGGAGCGCGCAGAACTCGCCCTGCCCGCATCCGAGGTCGAGCCACCGTGGGCGGTCGCCTTCATCGGCCTTGAGGTCCTCGAGCAGCGGTTGGACCAGATCCTCGTACCCACGGAGCCGGTCCTCCACGGACTCGGTGCTGCCGCGCATCCGCTGTTCGAAGGCCCAGTAGTACTCGTCGGGGATCTCGGACCACGCCGCGCTCTGCGTCGACGCCGATCCCGTCGGGGTGAGCGCTCGAAGCGCGAGCTCGAGCCGCTCGTAGTCGCCTCGCGCCTTCTTCATCTCCTCCTCTGCCTCGGCGAGGCGGGCGGCGAGGTCCGCGGCCACGCTCGCGAGGTCGGCCGACAGGCGGTCGTACCTGCGGGTAGCGGGCCGCGTCGAGCGGAAGATGATCGCCTTGAGTCGCCGCTTCAGTGACGATGGGGAATCGAGGAACGGATCGCCCTCCGGTACCTGCTGATGCTGGTCGTTCCGGAGGCGCGTGACGAGCTCCCGCAGGGCGCTCGCGAGCTCACGAGTGCTTCCGTCCCACGGTTCGGCACCCGCCGCACGTTCGGGCGGTCGATCCTCTCCCATGGCGGGACAGGCTACACCGGAGGGGTTCGACGGTTGCCGCCGCTCGACGACTCGCGGTGCTTCGGTCCCGAGACCGCGTGCTCATCATGAACACAGGAACGCAATGGGGTCGTGACGGTGCGAGCAAGGCCACCGGCTAGTCTGGAGATGACCGATGGCAGAACGCATCTCCGGGCGCGGCACCCTGACGCGGGCCCTCGTGGGGGTGACCGCCTCCCTCGCGCTGCTCGTGGGACTTGTGACGACCGGTCTCACGGTTCGCTGGGTCCAGCTCCGCGGGATCGGGACCGATACCTCCGTGTTCGAGATCCACCCCTCGGGCTCGGCGACGCCCGCCCCCACGGACGCCTGCGCGGACCAAGCGTGCAACTACCTGGTCCTCGGATCCGACTCGCGCGCGGGCCTGTCACCGGATGAGTACGGGACCAACGAAGACATCGGAGGCACCAACCGAGCGGACACGATCATGCTGGTGCACACGGATCCGCGGCTCAAGAAGGCGACCGTGCTCTCCTTCCCCCGCGATCTCTGGGTCGAGATCCCGGGGAGGGGGGAGGACAGGATCAACACGGCGTTCGAGGGTGGCTTGGAGCACGGTGGACCCCAATTGACGGCCCAGACGGTCTCGAACCTCACGGGGCTCTCGATCGATCACTACCTGTACGTCGATCTCGACGGCTTCCGGAACATCGTCGACACGCTCGGCGGCGTCGACATGTGCATCCCGGCCTACAACGTCAACACGCCTGGGTGGCTCCCCGCGACCGCACCCGGCGGGCAGCCGACGCAGGTCTACGTCGGTGACGTCGGTCATATCGCGGACCCGAACGCTGGATTGAACGTCGAGCCCGGGTGCCAGCGACTGGACGGGAAGCAGGCGCTCGCGTACGTGCGGGCCCGCCACCTTCCGTGTGACCACATCCCCGACTTCGCTCGGATCGGCCGGCAGCAGCAGTTCCTCCGAGCGGTCGTCAATCAGATGTTGCAGCCCAGCATGGTCGTGAAGGCACCCTCCTACGTCTCGCCCGTCCTGCGTGGCCTTCGCCGCGATGCAGGATTCCTCCCCAGCGACCTCGTGTACCTCGTGGGCCAGCTGCGGGGCCTCAGCACGGGCGCCGTGGACTTCCGGGTCGTTCCGAGCGTCGCGGCGATGGAGGGCGAGAAGTCGGTGCTCAGGATGGTCCCGACCGCGCGGAAGATCTTCGAGGCGATCCGTGACGGGCGGCCCGTCGGCGGCATCGGCGCACGTCTGCAGAACACGCCTCCCTCGGAGGCGAACACCACCGTGGCCGTGATCGACGCACGATCCGGGGACAAGGCCGTCGAGGTGCAGGGCGTCCTCGGGGATGCAGGATTCGACATCTCCCCGGGCATCCGGGGGCCGGAGGAGAAACCCGACGACGTGCGGGGAGGCGCGATCCTGTTCCGACCCGGCGACGAGGCCTACGCGAAGGTCGTCGGCGCCTATTTCCCGAGCCTCCCGCTCATCGAGTCGGCAGCGATCCGCGGGACTCGCGTGGCGATCGTCGTGTCCGCTTCCTCGGACTCGGCTCCCCCGGACCAAGGTTCCGGTGGTTCCAAGCCCGAATGCCCGCCCTCAGCCGGATAGTGCCCAGGCCCGGGCGCGACACACGACTCAGCCCTTCTCGGCCCCCGCCGCGACCCGATACGCGTCAACGAGCCGTCGTGCGGTCTCGTCGGGCGAGAGCGAAGCCACCCGTTCGCGACCGTTCACGATCAGCGTCGCGCGGAGGTCGTCGTTCCCCAGCATCGATGACATCGCTGCGACCCAGCCGCCGACGTCGTCCGGATCCACGAGCAACCCGGCATCGCCCACGACCTCGGGGATCGCCGTCGCATCCGACGCGATCACCGGGCACCCGAGTGCCATCGCCTCGGCGACGGGAAGCCCGTACCCCTCGTGTCGGGACGGGAAGGTGAGAGCGACGGCACGCCGCAGCAGCCGGTCGAGATCGGGTCGGGTGATCCTCCCCAGCCTGCGTACTCGCTCCCGGAGCCGGAGGGCCCGGATCTCGCGGCGCACGGTCGATTCCGCCGCGCCCTCCCCGCCGGTGAACACGAGCGAGACGCGAGCGTCGGAGGCGGCAACCCTGGCGAACGCCCGCAGCAGCGTGACGTGGTTCTTGTGGGGATGCGTGATCGCGGGGTACAGGAAGAACGGCTCCTGGATCGCGTCCGGCAACGGCGACCCCTCCGTCCCGTTGATGGTCGGGGCGATCTCGATCGGGGCCTGCACCACGACGATCCGTGCGTCGTCCACGTGGAATCGTTCGATCACCTGACGTCGCACGTATCCGCTCGGGGTCATGACCACTCGAGACCCGAGTGCCGCGGATCGGAGCCGGCCGCGCAAGTACCCACCCTTGATCCGGCCGAAGTCCCCGGGTCGAACGATCGGCTGGATGTCGTGGATCGTGACCACGGCAGGTCGGGTGCGCACCTGGGGGATGGTGTTCCCGAGGTGGTGGACGACATCGATGGACCGGCGGACCGCCTCGCGAGCGAGCCAGGTCGATTCGATCGCGATCCTGATCGGGGGCGAGTCCCCCGAGACGGGCGCGACCGCCCGCGAAGCGGTCGTCGACTCCGGGAGCGACGCCGCGAAGCGACGATTGACGAACAACGTGAGCGCCACCTCGTCGGAGGCCGCGTGCTCGAGAGCCGACACCAGCCGCCGGACGTACTCCTCCGTTCCCCCCACCCTGCCGGGCTTGAGGAAGAGCGCATTCATCCCGACGCGGAGCCGAGTCACAGCGACCCTCCGGCGACTTCGACGTAGATACCTGCCATCAGCTCGGCGGTGCGCTCCCACGTGTAGATCGCGGCCCTCGCCCGGCCGGCCTCGCTCAGTCGCCGCCGCAGATCAGGGTCGCGCGTCACGCGGTCGATCGCGTGCGCGATGGCGTCGGTGTCCAGCGGGTCCACGAGCAGGGCAGCGTCACCCGCCACTTCCTCGGTCGCGGTCCCCTCCGACGTGACCACCGGCGCGCCTTGGGCCATCGCCTCGAGCACGGGGAAGCCGAATCCCTCCTCGAGGCTCGGATACACGACCACCGTGGCATCCGCGTAGAGACCGCTGAGGTCTCCCGACGGAACGAACCCGAGCCATGTCGCGCGTTCCCCGAGATCCCTCAACGGTCCCTCGATGTCTTCCCGCCACCCCTTCGGTCCGGCGATGACGAGGTCCAGATCGGGATCGTCGAGGGACCGGTACGCCTCGAGAACTCGGTGGAGGTTCTTGCGGGGCTCGACGGTGCCGCAGAACAGGATGAACGGTCGCTCGAGCCCGTACTGCGAGCGCACGCGTTCCCTCTGGTCGGCGCTCAGCGTCTCCGCTCGAGTACCCCACGGCACGAGCCGGAGCCGGTCGGCATCGAACCCGGCGGCGACACAGGCGCGGATCGTCGCCTCCGACGGGCAGGTGACCATCCGCGCATCTCGGAGCGCGAGCTCGAGTGCCCGCCGGAAGAATCGAACTCCCCGAGAGCTGAAGTGCTCGGGATGGGAGAGGAACGCGAGGTCGTGGATGGTGAGGACGAGCGGGGCCGCGCTCGGCGGCACGGCGATGATCGTGCCGTGGACGACGTCGACCGGCCCGGTCGCTCGTTCGACCGCCGGCCACCGCAGTGTGTGCCACGCCTCGAGCAGTGGTCTCGTGGGGAGCCAGAAGTGCCGAACGGGTATCGGGACGTCCCACGGGCCCGGGGCCGGGCGGGCGTGACGAGCGGCGACGCCGATGACGTCGACGTCCCCCCGCCGGGCGAGCGCCGAGGCGAGCCCGATCGTCGCGACCGCGGTCCCGCCTGGGACGGATGCCCACGACTGCTCGACGGTGAGCGCGACCCGCATCAGAGGCCCTCGGCAACGGGTCTCCCCGATCCTCCGCGCCTGAAGACCAGGCCGTACAGGGCTCGGCGGAGGCGGACGGGGACGAGCCGCCAGAGTCCCCGGACGAGGACGTTCCGGATGAACTCCGCGCGCGACGTGAACCCGATCCGTCGCATCCTCCGCTGCAGCTCGATCTCGGGGCCGACGAGCCTCCGTCCCCCGCGCCGCTCGTAGGCTCCGGACCCCACCCGATACAGGAGGAGCGGTCGATCCACATTCGCGGCTCGGGCACCACCCGCGAGCAGACGGACCCAGAGCCAGTAGTCCTCGAAGAACTTCAGCTGCTCGTACCCGCCCACACGAGCCACCACCGATCGACGGAGCACGACCGTCGGATGGTTGAACGGGGAATGGAACCGGGCGTATCGGACGATCGCTTCGTGCGTGAGTGGAGGGCGGCGTATCCCCCGGAGGTCGCGCTCGTCCCTCCCCATCTCGACGAGCGACGAGCCGACCACATCGAGCCCGTCTTCGACCAGGGGCACCTGCATCGCGAACCGCTCGGGAAGTGAGATGTCGTCGGCATCCATGCGCCCGACGATGTCGTACCGGCAGGCGGCGAGTCCTGCCTCCAAGGCTCGCGCGAGGCCTCGATTCTCCGGGAGCTCGACCACCGTCACCGGTACCGGTGACTCGCCGACGAGACGATCGAGACTCGCGGCCAAAGAGACGGCCACCGGTCCGTCCCGGACGATCACCGCCTCGGCCGGCGGGCGCTCCTGATCCGCGGTCACGCTCTCGAACGCTCGCTCCAACGACCCCGGCGCATCGCCGGCGTAGACCGGAAGCAGGACGGAGAATCGCTCGGGAGCCATGGAGGCAGGAATGCTATCCGGCGCAGCGTTCGCGAGAGAGGACCGAGCGTCGGGCGGTTCATGTCGCCGAGGTGCCCCGGGATAGGATGAGCCGGCCCGAGAGGAGACGACGTGGGAAGCGACGAGATCCGCGTGCTGCTGGTGGGCACCGGAGATGACTTCGGGACCGAACTGGAGAGCGAGGGTTTCGAGGTCGCGCGGATCCCGGACCTCGCGTCGCTCGGCCCGGGATCGGACCAAGACGCGGTGATCGTGGCGCTCGACGACCCGGGCCCGCTGGAGGCGCTCGAGACGCTCAGGCTCAAGGTCCCCGCCGCCGCCGTCTTGGTCCTCACGACCTCGGATCGGGAAGCCGACGGCGCCGTGGCCCTTCACGCCGGGGCAGAGGATCACCTCGTCCACGGCTCGATCGCTCAGGGACTGCTGCCCCGGGCCATCCGCTACGCCGTCGAACGACGGCAGCTCCGCCGCGATCTCGCGACGGTCGACGAGTTGACGCATCTGCCGAACATCCGGGGCTTCTTCGCGATCGCCGAGCACCAGTTGCGGATGGCCGACCGCGCGGGCACGCCCGTCGTCCTGCTGTTCGTCCGCTTCGACGATCACGGAACCACCATCGTGGGAGACCCCGCCACCGCGGACCAGGTCGCCCTCGACGCCGCCGAGGTGCTCCTCAGCGCGATCCGCGACGCGGACCTCCCCGCACGGATCGCGGACGACACCTTCTGCGTGCTGTTGTCCGGTGACGCGAGGGGCGCCGAGGTCGCGGTGCTGTCGAGGCTCGTCGAGGCGATCGCCGTGCACGACGCGAGCAGGCCCGAGCCGCGTGCACTCGCGCTCTCGGTCGGCAGCGCGATCTACGACCCGGCCCGACCGGTCCCGCTCGAGGGGCTGCTCCGAACCGCAGAGGCCGAGATGCGCCCGCACTCATCCGATACCCGATGACCTGCGAATACCTCATGCGGTCACCGGATCGTCAGGAGGAAGGCAGTTACGAGCGCGTCGATGACGTCGAGGGAGACGCTGAGTGCCCCGATGAGCTCCCCTGAGCAAGCTGAGGCGCGGGACGAGGAACTGCTCCTGCGTGTGACCGATGGCGACGAGTACGCGTTCCGCGAGCTCTTCGCCCGGTACGCCTCGGTGGCGCACGCGCTCGCCTTCCGGTTGGTTCGTCACGCGCAGGTCGCGGAGGAGATCGTGCAGGAGTCGTTCCTCGCCGTCTGGCGGGATCCCGATCGGTACGACCGAGCGAAGGGGTCCGTTCGAGCGTGGCTGATGGGGACCGTCCACCACCGCGCCGTCGACGCGGTGCGACGGGAGCAGGCGCAGCGTCGCCGCGCGAACGAAGCGGCCACCCTCGGGCCACGGTATGCCGAGGATCCGACCGACGACGTCTTGACCGCGATCGACCTCCCCCAGGAACGCAGGCTCATCCGGAAGGCGCTCGCCCAGCTCCCGGACGAACAGCGTGACGTGATCCAGCGGATGTACTTCGACGGCATGTCGCAGTCGCAGATCGCCGAACGAACGGGTCTTCCGCTCGGAACTGTCAAGTCTCGAACGCTGCTCGCGATGCGGCGGCTTCGCTCGCAGATCGGAGAGATCGCGCGATGACCCGCGACCATGCGCTGATCGAGGAGCTCCTGGCGATCCGGGCGCTCGACGCCCTGGACGACGATGACGCCGCCCGTCTCGAACGGGAGCTCGCCGTCCACGGCGACTGTGACGAGTGCCGCCGGCTCCACACCGAGCACGCCGAGGTCGCCGGGATGCTGGCGCTCACCCTGGATCCTCGCCCCGTGGACCCACGCATGGCGGATCGCATCCTCGCGGAGCCGCAGCGCTCGGGCGGAGCCACCGCCGGAGCGGTCGACGAGGTCTCCGCCCGGAGGGACCGTCGACTCGCTCGTTGGCAGGCCGCGTTCGGCGTCGCGGCGGCCGCGGCGCTCATCCTCGCGATCGTCCTGGCGACGCGTCCGGGCAGCGTCCCCGTCCCCGAGACGATCGTGCCGTTCGAGGGAGCCCCCGGGGAGCTGGCGATGGCGTACACACCCGATGAGCGCGGCGTTCTCGTGTGGGGAACGGGTCTCCCCGACCCCGGCACGGAGAACGTCTACGAACTGTGGTTGATCGAGGACGGCGAACCTGTCCGTGGGGGGTGCCTCACGCCGACCGACGGGGCGGTCGCGGCGTACATCGACGCCGACCCCTCGTCCGCCGAGCTGATGGCCGTGACGGTCGAATCCTCGGCCTGTCCGGACGCGCCGACCGCCGATCCGATCTTCACGGCCGAGCTCGCCTGATCGGCGAGCGCCGTCGAGGTCACCGCCGGCCGGCGAGCGCCTCCCGGAGCACCGTCGGCAGGATGCCGCCGTGGCCGAAGATCGCGACCTCCGCAGCCTGATCGATCCGGACGGTCACGGGGAACGAGTCCGAGGACCCGTCTTCTTCGGTGACCTCGATGGTGGCGTCCTGTCCCGGCACGATCCCGATCTCCAGGCCGAGAACGGCGAACGTCTCTCTTCCGGTGAGCCCCCGGCTTTCCGCTGACTCGCCCGGCTTGTACTGGAGGGGAAGGATCCCCATCCCCACGAGGTTCTGACGGTGGATCCGTTCGAACGACTCCGCGAGCACGAACGTCACGCCGAGGAGGGCAGGACCCTTGGCGGCCCAGTCCCGCGAGGAGCCGCTTCCGTACTCCTTGCCCGCAAGGACGCCGAGGGGCGTCTCCTCGTCGCGGTACCGCATCGCCGCCTCGTAGACGCTGGTCACCTCACCGCTGGGAAGGTGCGTCGTCCACCATCCCTCGGTTCCGGGTGCGAGCTCGTTGCGGAGCCGAACGTTCGCGAACGTGCCGCGCATCATCACCTCGTGGTTCCCACGTCTCGCCCCGTAGGAGTTGAAGTCGCGTTGCGAGACTCCTCGTTCGATGAGGTACCGACCCGCGGGTGAATCCGGGCGGATCGCCCCCGCGGGGGAGATGTGGTCCGTGGTGATGGAGTCCCCCACCTTCACGAGGATCCGAGCACCGTCGACACGGGTCCCCTCCACCTGGGCGTCGCCGACCGGGCCGCCGGCCCGATCGGAGAAGAAGGGCGGTTCGCGGACATAGGTCGAATCCGGATCCCACTCGTACGCCGGCCCGGTCGGCGTCGGTAGTCCCCGCCAGCGATCGTCGCCTTCCCAGATCCGGCCGTACTGCTCGACGAACTGCTCGTCGGTGACCGCGGTCGCGATCACGTCCGCCACTTCTTGCGGACTCGGCCAGAGATCGCGGAGGAAGACGGGACCGTCGGCACCCTCGCCCAGCGGCTCCGTCGTGGGATCGAAGTTGATCCTTCCGGCGAGGGCGTACGCGACCACGAGCGGGGGCGACGCCAGATAGCTCGCGCGGACCTGCGGGTGGATCCGGCCCTCGAAATTCCGGTTGCCGGACAGGACGGCGACCACGTTCAGGTTCTCTTCGTCGACGACCTTCGCCACCTCGTCCGGCAGCGGTCCGGAGTTCCCGATACAGGTCGTGCACCCGAATCCCACGAGGTTGAACCCGAGCTTCTCCAGGTAGGGCGTCAACCCGGCCCGATCCAAGTAGTCGGTGACCACCCGGGAGCCGGGCGCGAGCGACGTCTTGACCCACGGCTGTGACTCGAGGCCGGCCTCGACGGCCCGCTTCGCGAGCAGTCCGGCGCCGACCATCACGGACGGGTTGGACGTGTTGGTGCAGGACGTGATCGCCGCGATCACCACGGAGCCATGTCCGACGTCGCGTCCGTTGGGCGTCACGTCCTCGCCCCATCCCCTCTCCCCCGCGTCCGGATCGGGATTCCCTCCCTCGCTGACGAATCGCCCCAGCTCGGTCGGTTTGGGGTCCGGCTCCAGGTGCCGTTGGAAGGCGTCGACGAACGAGTCCCAGACCTTCGGAAGCGACACACGGTCCTGCGGGCGACGAGGTCCAGCCATCGAAGGTTCGATCCGCGTGAGATCCAGATCGAGGGTCTCGGTGAAGGTGGGGATCGGATCTGCATCGGTACGGAACAGCCCCTGCTCCTTCGTGTAGCGCTCGACCCGGTCGATCAGCTCACCGCGGCCGGTGAACCGGAGGTACTCGAGGGTCCGCTCGTCGACCGGGAAGAAAGCCGACGTCGCCCCGTATTCGGGACACATGTTGGACAGGGTGGCCCGGTCCGCGATCGTGAGGGTGGAGAGCCCTGCCCCGTAGAACTCCACGAAACGGCCGACGACCCCGTGGGCGCGGAGCATCTGAGTGAGCGTGAGGACGAGATCGGTCGCGGTCGTGCCCGGCGGCAGCCCGCCCGTCACCTGCACGCCGACGACTTCGGGCTGGGGAAGGAACGTCGGCTCTCCCAACATCGCGGCTTCGGCCTCGATCCCGCCCACACCCCATCCGAGCACGCCGAGGCCGTTGATCATGGTGGTATGGGAGTCGGTCCCCATCAGCGTGTCGGGGAACGCCACGCCGTCACGCACGCTCACCACCTGTCCGAGATGCTCAAGGTTCACCTGGTGACAGATGCCGGCGCCGGGCGGCACGACGCGGAGCCCATCGAACGCCTGTTGGGCCCAGCGGAGGAGCGCGTACCGCTCCCCGTTGCGCCGGTACTCGAACTCGATGTTGGCGTCGTACGCCTCCGGCGTTCGGAAGAGGTCCACCTGCACCGAGTGATCGATGATCAGGTCCACCGGCACCAGCGGATCGACGGATGCGGGATCACCGCCCGCCCGCGCGACGGCGCTCCGCAAGGCGACGAGGTCGACGACCGCGGGCACTCCCGTGAAGTCTTGCATCAGCACTCGACCCGGCATGAAGGCGATGTCCGCCACCGGTTGCGGCCACTGCGCGAGGGATCGCACGTCATCGTCCGCGACGTCGCGGGAGCCGGCGCGTCGAAGCAGGTTCTCGAGCAGGATCTTGACGGTGTGGGGCAGCCGGCTCACATCGGCGATCCCCGCCTCGGCGAGCCAGGGGAGCGAGAAGATATCGAGGTTGCCATCCGACGTCTCGAGCTGGGTGTGGGCACCGGCGAGTTCCGAAGTCATGAGAGCGGTCCTTCCTGGTCGTACGTCCATACTCCCACGCACCCGGGAGACCCCAGGCGGACGCTCAGGACCCGCTTCGCGCTCGCCCCTCGCCCTTCGCGGCTCGCGCGACCTCGATGGCTTCCCTGTGCGCGATCCGGCGCTCCCGGCGGAGCTTGGCCTCTCGTTGCCGCCGCCGTTCGGCTTCGGTCTCGGCGGCGAGTGGAGGGACGGGTCGGGGTCTTCCTCCCTGATCGACGGCAACGAAGACCAGGTACGCGCTGTTCACGTGACGGACGATCCCGGTGAGCGGATCCTCCGCCTCCACACGGACGCCGCATTCCATCGACGTCCTCCCGACGTCGTTGACGCAGGCTCTGATGACGATGACCTCTCCGATGTGCACCGGCTCGAGGAACGTCATCTCGTCGATCCCCACGGTGAGGGCGATCCCACCCGAGTGCTTGATGGCGGCGAGGGCCCCCGCCGTATCGACCAGCCGCATGATCACGCCGCCGTGGACGTTGCCGGCGACGTTCGCGTCCGTCACCTCCATCATCTGGGTGAGGGTCACTTCCGAATCGGAGACGCTGCGCGGGCCGCGTTCGGGCACGCGGGCATCCTACGTCGCTCACGAGGAACCGCCGGAGCGCCGATACCATCGAGGCGATGCGGAGATGGAGGAGTGCCATCGCCGTCGCGCTCGTGATCGGGGGGTGCGACACCCAGGCATCGGCCCCGCCGAACCCGACCTCGGTACCATCGGCCGAGAGCCCTTCCCCGTCGACCGAGCCGTCGCCGAGCCCCGAGCTCGCACCCGGCGAGATGCCCAGCACGTTCACCCCGGACGCCGAGCCCGCCGAGCTCCCGTTCGATCAGCTCGTTCCCGGTGGGGCGGACGTGACGGGCCAGTGGTTCGGCTTCACCGATGAGGGCGTGGTCGTCCTGGTCGCCTGGGTGGAGCCCGGATCGGACCCCTTCCGCCTGCCCCGCGGCTTCGCGCTCTGGCGCCGGCACGCGTCGTCGCCACATTGGCGAGTCGGTCTCGTGGAGCGCCACGATGCCGACGAGGGGATCCAGGAGCTCGCCGTGGCGACGGCCGATCTCACGGGCGACGGGTCGGATGATGCGCTCGCCTTCGAGGGCATCGGCGGCTCCGGCGGGTGCGGCAGGTGGGTCGTGATCGATCTCGCTCGTGAGAAGGAGACGTTCCGCCGGGAGCTCTGCGACGGAAGGATCGACGCCGGGCCTCCTGGTTCGCCCGGGCTCGTCATGACGGAATCGGTCTACCGGGAGGGCGACGCCCACTGCTGTCCCAGTGCGATGCGAGAGACCACCTTGGCGTGGACCGGAACCGCGTGGCGGGTCACCGAGAGGAAGATGATCGAGGGCTGATCCGAACGGGCCTCCGGCTCGCCTCGGTCATGGGCCATCGTACCTAGGTCTTCCGACCTACCGAATGACCAACAGGAATCCCCCTCCCGGCACTGAACCCGCTCCCGAATGGTGCCGATAAGGAGCGCGGGAGACCGGACAGGGGGCTGGTACGCGCATGTTGACTGGGTACGGCCTGGCTCGAAGGATTCACATCGCGCTCATCGCGCTGCTCGTCATCGGAGTGGCGGGTTCGTTCTGGATGAGCGTCAGAGCGCGGAGAACCGCAGAGGATCGAGCGGTCGAGCAGGCCCAGGTCATCGCCGACAGCTCCCTCACACTCGTCTTCCGACCCGACGATCTCCAGCACGATGCGTCGTCCGAGAGGGTTCGGGAGCTGACCCGCTCGATCGACGACGTCGTGCTCGATCCGAGCGACTTCGAAACCGTCACCCTGTTCTCCGGATCGGGAGAGATCCTGTTCTCGACCGAGGACGGCAACATCGGCCAACGCTTCGCCGGCGAGCGCGGGAGGATCAGGAACGCGTTCCGCGGCGAACCCCAGGCTCAGCTGGTCGACGACACGCTTTCCGTCCTCGTGGGACTGCGATTCCCCTCAGGCGTCGGGAATACCGCCGCAGTGGAGCTGTCGCGGCCTGCGGATGACATCACCGGCGCCGCGGCGCCGTGGCGAACCAACATGTTCTTCCTCGGAGGCGCCCTTGCCCTCGTCCTGCTCGCCGCCGGCGCGCCCATGCTCCGACGTACGGATCCGGCGGACCCTTCGGAGTCCGCGCGGATGCGTGTGCCGGTGATCCCCGCGCGTCAGCCCGGCACCCCGGAAAGACGGATCGAGGCACCACGGCCCGGGATGAAGGAAGAGGCGGAAGCTCGCCGGCGCGCCGAGACGCGCGCGCAGGAGGCGGAGCAACGCTTGAACCTCTTGCAGGACCAGTACCGCGCCACCCTGGAGGAGCTGCAGTCGACGCAGCGAACGCTGCGAGACCAGCCGACGGGGCAGGGTCGTGAGTTCGAGGAGCGGGCCGTCAAGGCGGAGGCAGCGGCGAGGTCGCTCGAACAGCGGCTCCACAGCGTGACCGTGGAGCGAGACCGGATCGCGGGCGAGCTCTTGGCCAAACGAGACTCCATCGTCGGCCCCGGCCGGGAAGAGCTCAAGCAGGTCGAAGCCGAGGCGATGGGTCTGCGAGCGGAGCTCGAGGGAGCACAGACACAGCTCTCGATGACCATCCAGGAACTCGATGTCCTCCAGCGGCAGGCCGAGCGCTCGCGAGAACTGCAGGAGGAGTTGGACGCTGCGCAGCTCGAGTCGCTCCACGCGCGCGACGCGATGGATGCGATGCAGCGTGAGCTGCGAGGCGCTCGGACCGAGCTGGACGACGTACGAGGCGAGCTGCGCGCGCTCCGGACCGAAGAGCAACGCGCCGCCGTACTCACAGATGAGCTCCGGACCGTCAAGGCCGAGATCGACAGCATGCGAGCGTCACATCGTGCCGAGCTCGTCGAGCGCGAGGCGGAGCTCGAAGAGCAGGTCCGTTCGGTCCGGGAAGAGTTCCAGGCGCAGGTGGAAGAGGCGGAGCAGCGCCATGCCTCGGAGCTCGCGGAGACGAAGAAGGAGTTCGCCGCCCGGGTTGCGGCGGCCGCCGAAGGTGCCGAGGAGGCGAGCGCCCGCGTGGCAGCTGCCGGCGCCGACCTCGAAGCCGCGAGATCGGAATCGGAGGCGCGTGCCGTGGATCTGGAGAGCGCGCGCACCGAGCTCCAGGTGGCCCATGACCGGATCGAGGTGCTGCAGCAAGGTCTGTCCGAGCGTCAAGGAGACTTCGACGGGGCCGCCCAAGAAGTGGAGCGAGCGCAGGAAGAGCGCAACGCGCTCACGGCGGAGATCGCCCAGATCCGCGCCGCGCTGAAACAGTCCGAGGCAGCGCTCGCGGAGGAACGCACGGGCAGAGAAGCGCTCGAGCGGTCGGACTCCCAGGTGCAGGAGGAGGCCCACCGTGCCACCCAGCGCGCAGATGCCCTCGCGGAGGAGCTGGAGGCGGCGGCACAGGCGAACACGGAGATGAACCGCCGTCTCCAAGAGATCGAGGCGCGGCGCGCGCTCGAGGTCGCCGAGGACGAGGGTCGCGCCCACATGGACGAGCTGCTGACGGCGACGCAGGAACGTCTCGCGGGACAGAGCGAGAAGTTGATCGCGGCCGAGGAGCGGGTCAGGGAGATGGAACGTCAAGGCATGCTCGATTCGGAGCGGCTCGAGGAGCTCGAGGCGCAGCTGCGACAGCATCAGATGGCCGATCAGATGCGCGAGCTGCAGCCGCAGAAGCACGAGCACCACGAGGCGGACGACGCCGTCCCGGTCGAGGGGCTTCGCGCCGCGACGCCGTTCATCAAGGAGATGTCGATGGACGCGCAGAAGACGATCTCCCGGATGATGGGCGTCGCCCAGCTGCTCAAGCACAAGCAGGGAGCCAAGGAGCAGGCGCAGTTGGTGCAGCAGCTGACGGCCAACGGCCGGCGACTCGGCAACACCATCCGCGACCTCTCCGACATCGACTCGCTCGTCACCGGCAGCGTCTCCCTCGAGCTCCGCAACACGGACCTCGAATCGCTGATCCGCCGCGTGCTCGAGGAATCGGGCATCCAGTCCGAGCAAGACGTGCGCGTCGAGATCGAGCCCGTCTCGATCGCCGTCGATCGCACGAGGACCGAGCAGATCATCCAGGCGCTGCTCCGCAGCGCCGGTGATCGCACCCCCGATGGCAAGACCATCACGGTGCGCCTGATCCGAGACAAGGGCGGCGCCCTGATCGTCGTCGAAGACGCCGAGTCATCCGCCGAGATCTCGCTCAGTCCCATGGTGCGTCGGCTCGCCGAAGTGCAGGGTGGGTGGGCGAAAGTGGCGCCGCGCGACGGCGGGGGCGCCGCGTTCCAGGTCTTCCTGCCGGCAGGTGGACCCGGCGGCACCCCCTCGCCGGAGCCCGTCGAAGGGGATCAGCCCGTCGAGGACGTCAAGGACATCAAGGACGAACCGAACCACTGGGTGCAGGCCGAGCAGGCACTCGTGCGGGAGCTACGCGAGCTCTCCCAAGGTAAGGCGAAGTAGCCCCTAGATCGTCCGAAGGACCAGCGCGTCGCCCTGCCCGCCGCCTCCGCAGATCGCGGCGCCCCCGAGGTCAACGCCCCGTCGCCGCATCTCCATCGCGAGCGTCAATACGATCCTCGCCCCCGAGGCGCCGATCGGATGTCCGAGCGCCACGGCTCCCCCGTTGACGTTCACGATGTCGTCGTCGACGCCGAGCATCCGCGCGGAATGGATCGGGACGGCGGCGAACGCTTCGTTGATCTCGATCAGCCCGAGGTCCGACGCCGCGAGGCCGGCTTTCTTGAGCGCTCGTTCGAGGGCGATCGCGGGAACCGTGTGCAGCGACGGATAGCGGTCGGAGGACATCCCGTACGCGACGATCTCGGCGAGCGGGCTCACACCCAGCTCCTCTGCCTTCTCGGCGCTCATCACCACGACCGCACAGGCGCCGTCGGAGATCTGCGACGCGTTGCCCGCCGTGATGGTGCCGTCGGCCCGGAACGCGGGCTTCAGTCCGGCCAGCGCCTCCGGCGTCGTCTCGGGCCGGATCCCCTCATCCCGATCGACGACGGCGACGGCAGCCTTCGGCCGCGGCACCTCGACCGCGACGACCTCATCGGCCATCCGTCCGGACTCCCACGCGGCGTGCGCCCGCTGATGCGACCGCGCCGCCCACGCGTCCTGCTCCTCGCGCGTGAGACCGAGCTCCGCACTGATCTCATCGGTCCCCTCTCCCATGTGGTGGTCGAGGAACGAAGACCACAGACCGTCGTGGATCATCGAGTCGACCAGCTCGGCATCGCCCAGCCGCGACCCTTCGCGACCCTTCGGCAGGACGTACGGCGCGTTCGTCATCGATTCCATGCCGCCGGCGACCGCGACCTCGATCTCCCCCGCCCGGATCATCTGGTCGGCCATCGCGATCGCCGCCATCCCGGAAAGACAGACCTTGTTGATCGTGATCGCCGGAACGTCTTTGGGTAGGCCGGCGCCGATCGACGCCTGGAGCGAGGTGATCTGGCCGGCGCCGGCCTGCAGGACGTGGCCGACGATCGCGTAATCGACCTGCTCGCCCGCGATGCCCGCTCGCTCGACCGCGGCCCGGATCGCGTGCGCTCCCAGCTCGACCGCTTTCGATCCGGCGAAGGCGCCCCGGAACTTGCCGGTGGGCGTCCGGGCGCCGGCGACGATCACCGAACGGGTGGGAGTGCTCACGGCCTCGAGTTTACGGCGACCGATGCGAGAGGCTGTTCGGGGACCCGGCGGTTCAGCCGCGGGCGGCGAGCGCTCCCTCGATGACCTCGAGGATCTCTTCCCGCACAAGCTCGTCGCGGTTGACGAGTGCCTGCGCGAGCGCGGAGTGCACGTCACGGTTCTCCGCGAGGACCTCCAGCACGCGCTCCTTCTGCGCCGTGAGGATGTCCTCCACGCTCTGCTTGCCCCGCCTGTCCGCCAGGACCTTCGCCACGAGGTTCGCGCCCCCGATCGGCCCGTGGGAGACCGCGTCGAAGGAGATCAAGGACCCGGCCATACCGAATGAGCCCACCATCTGGGCGGCCAGCTGCGTGGCCGTCATCAGGTCGGCCGCCGGGCCCGTGCCGGACTCGCCGAGGACGAGCTCCTCCGCTGCCATCCCCCCGAGCGCGATCGCGATCCCGGACTCGATCTCGGTGCGGTTCCTCGTGAACCGCTCCTCCTCGTCTCCGTGCGCGAGTAGGCCGAGTGACCCGCGCCGCTTGATGATCGACAGCACCTCCAGCCGGCGGTTCTGTCCGAGGAAATGCGCGACGGTGGCGTGTCCGGCCTCGTGGACCGCCACGGCGCGACGATCGTTGTCGGTGTAGGTGACCGCCTGCTTCAGCCCGATCTCTTCGGCGAACTTCGCCTCCATCACGTCGGCGAAGTTCATCTCCCGGCGCCCCTCGCGGAGCGCGACCAGGAGCGACTCGTCGAACAGATGCTCGATCATGACGGGCGTGTACGCGAAGCACTCGTGCGCGATGCGGGTGCGCACGGCAGGGTCGTCGAGTTGCTCGTGGTGCTTCTTCCTCTCGAGGAAGTAATCGACCAGGTCTTCCCGCTCGCTCTGGGTCGGCACGTCGAAGTACAGCCGCCGGTCGAAGCGACCGGGTCGCATGAGCGCGGTGTCGAGTGAGTCCGCCCGGTTGGTTGCCGCGATCAGAAGGATGTTGTGGTACTCGGGCCCGATCATCTTCAGCTGCATGCTCCCCGGGAGGTAGCCGTTCAGCCACCCGAGCAACTTGCCCCAGATCCGGGTCCGGACGCGCGGCTGATCGAACGACTGCATCTGGATCAGAAGCTCGTTGACCATCCCTCCGGTGTTCGAGGACATGAATCTGTTCACGGACCGCTCCATGCCGTCCGGCGACGAGCTGCTGACGCCGTCCCGCGACTGGGCGATCGCATCGATCTCCTCGATGAAGCCGATCGCGCCCCCTTCCTTGCGCGCGGCCTTGCGGAGCGCCTTGAAGAACGACCGGATGCGATACGCCGTCATCCCGAACCACATGGACTGGAGTGCCGTGGCCGAGATGAACAGGAACGGGACCCCCGCCTGCTTGGCCATCGCCTTCGCCAGGTACGTCTTCCCGGTCCCGGGCGGCCCTTCGAAGAGGATCCCGCGCCGAGGGGTGCCGCCGAGCTCGTCCCTGAAGGTCCCGTACCCGAGGAACACATCGAGCGTGCGGAGCACCTCGTCGACCTGCGTATCGAGACCTTTCAGCTCGTCGAGCCCGACCTCGACCTGTTCGGGGTAGACGGTGACGTGCGGAGAACGGCCGGACAGCAGCGGCATCGCGACCATGAGCCCGATGGCCACGATGAGGAGCATCGCCGGGAGGTAGATCTCCCAGGGGAACGCCTCTGGGATGGTCGGCAGCTGGACCGGGCGACCCGTCGAGTATCGCCACCAGAGGTAGGCGTCCAGGCTGCAGATCACCACGATCGCGCGGATCTGTCGTTTCCGCTTGGTACGGGCCCGCTGACGGAACACATCTGCCCGACCGGCACGGAGCGTGTTCGAGCCCGAGTGGAGGGCCGCGGCGGTCGCGCTGTGATGCTTCTCCGTCACCGTTCCTCCGATATGAGAGGTCCTGCGGGGGGTCTGGCCTTCGTACGGACGCTATACCCTTCCCCCTCCCCCGTGAATCCGACCTTCGGCCCCAACTGGGGGATACGGCTCCTCAGCCGAAAGTCTCATGGATCGTCCGATATCGTGCCGCGGTGGCCCGCACGAAGCAGCCTCCCAAGAGCGATGAGGACCGACGGGTCGTGGGCGGACTCCTCCGGGAGCTGCGGAGGGCGGCCGGGTATCGGTCCGTGGACGCGGCGGCGGCCGTCACGGGGGCACCGTCCTCCCGGCAGACGATCTACGCGTACGAACGAGGGGGCCTCACCCCGTCGCTCGCCCAGTTCCTCGACCTCGTGGAGTTCTACGTGCTCCGGGCCCCTCATCCCGACGGTGCCAAGGCCGACGAGGACCTGCGGGCTCAGGGGGTGGCGGCCGTGACGCGGGTCCTGACGCTGCCCCTGTACCACGTAGCCGCTGCCCACGACCTCGCCGCGCGGATGCAGCCCGGCGCTCGGAGGAAGCGGTGATCGTCGAGATCGACCATGTCGGGATCGCGGTCCACGACCTGGACGCCGCCGTGGAGAGCTACCGGCGAACGCTCGGCGTCGAACCTTCCCATCGGGAACTGGTGGACGATCAAGGGGTCGAGGAGGTCTTGTTCGCCGTGGGGACCTCGTTCATCCAGTTGCTCGGCGCGCTCGGCCCCGACACCCCCGTCGGGACCTTCCTCGCGAAGAGGGGACCAGGAGTCCATCACATCGCGTATCGCGTCGATGACGTAGCGGCGTCGCTCTCCCATCTTCGGAACGAGGGCGTTCGTCTCGTGGATGAGACGCCGAGGCGCGGCTCGCGCGACACGTTGATCGCGTTCGTCCACCCGAAGGATATGGAAGGCGTCCTCGTCGAGCTCGTACAGCTCCCCTGACCGCGCCTACGACAGCCCGGTCGCGCCACGTTCGGGAGCGTTGATCAGCACGGCGACGTTCCCGTCCGGGAGCTCACCGTCGGCCATCAGCTGATGTGCGAGACCGGCCTCCTCGTACTCATAGGCGTGCCCGAGCGTCGTCCGCACCTTCGCGTCCCTCACGAGGTCGTTGAAGGCTGCCGCCTGCTCGTCGTTGAACAGGTGGGAACCCTGATAGCGCTTCTGCAGGTACCACAGGTACCGCACGTCGATCATCGTGTCGTAGCCCGACGTTCCGGCGCAGATCACGATCATCCCTCCTCGGTCGCACACGAAGTTCGACGTGGGGATCGTGTCCTGCCCCGGGTGCTCGAAGACGATCCTCGGGCTGGCCTTCTCGCCGACCGCGTCCCAGATCGCCTTCCCGAACGCTTTCGCGCCGTCCAGCCACCCCTTCCAATCGGCCGAGTCCCACGGCGGCGGCACGCCCCAATGCGAGAACTCCCTCCGGTCGATGAACCCGACCGCGCCGAGCTCCTTGCAGTACTCCCCCTTCTCCTCGGAGGAGACCACCGCGACCGGCCGGCCCCCGGCGAGCGCGACCAGCTGGATCGCGAGCGAGCCGAGCCCCCCCGCCCCGCCCCACACGAGAACGACCTCCCCGGGTTTCACCGTGTTCGGCGCCCACCCGTGCAGCATCCGGTAGGCGGTCGCCCCGGTGAGGGTCGGAGCGGCGGCTTCCTCCCACGTCAACCGGTCGGCCTTGGGAAGGCACTGATGTGCCTGGACCTTGGTGAACTGCGCCATCGAGCCCCAGCACGTGTCGTAGCCCCACACACGGAAGCTCGCGGCGAGGCCCGGGTCGTTCCCCTCCACGACCCACGGGTCATCCCGATCCCATTGACCAGCGTGGACCACGACGTGGTCCCCGACGGCCAGGCCGTCGACATCGGATCCGATCGCGTAGACGATCCCCGACGCGTCGGATCCGACGATGTGGAAGTCGGTCGGCTCACCCCACCTCGCCTGCGTCTTCGTCACATCGATGGGGACCCCTCGGGCTGCCCAGACGTTGTTGAAGTTCACACCGGCGGCCATCACCAGGACGAGTGCATCGTTCGGGCCGAGCGTGGGCACCTCGATGACCTCGTCGCGGATCGCCTCCCGTGGCTCGCCGTACCGGTCGGGCCGGACCAGCTGCGCGTGCATCCGCGCCGGCACCTCGCCGACCGGGGGGATCTCGCCGATCTCGTATACGTCCTTCGCCGTTGGTGTCATGGGGTTGGCGTCATGGGGTTGGCGTCATGGGTTGGCATCCTTCGCTGCGAGCCGTCGAACCCTAACAACGGGGAGCGACCTGAGGGCATCCCTGAGAGCATGTCCTCGTGGACACCCTGCGAGGTCACCTGCTGGTCGCGGGTCCCGGACTGTGGGATCCGAACTTCCGACGAACCGTCGTGTTGATCGGCCACCACGACGACGAGGGCGCGGTGGGTGTCGTCCTGAACCACCCGCTCGACGCGACGGTCGAGGAAGCGGTCCCTCCGCTCTCCCCGCTGGTCCGCCCGGGGGAACCCCTGTTCCGAGGCGGGCCGGTCCAACCCGAGGCCGCCGTCGTGCTCGCCGATTTCGAGGAACCCGAGCGCGCGGGGGTGCTCGCGCTCGACTCGATCGGGTTCCTCCCCGAGGAGGGTGACACGGGCTCGCTGGGTGGCCTTCGTCGGGCGCGCGTCTTCGCCGGCTACGCCGGATGGAGCGCCGGGCAGCTCGAGGCCGAGATGGAGGAGGATTCGTGGCACGCGACTCGGGCGCTCCCGGGTGACGTGTTCACGGATGATCCCGAGGGCCTGTGGGCATCTGCGGTGGGACGCCTCGGTCCAAGCTTCCAGCTGCTGACCACGATGCCGCTCGACCCGACCCTCAACTAGACGGGCCGCGGCTCGGCGCTGGGACAGACGAACGCGCGAGGGCACCACGCGCACCACGAACCCGGCGTGAGCGATGGCTCCCGACCACCCAGGAGGGCGCCTGCGGCACGCGCGGTCGACACCACCCGATCGGCCGCGTGGAACAGCGTCTCCTCTGCGACCTCCTCCGCCTGCCACTCCCCCGAGTCGAGGAACAGCGACGCGACCCGATAGGGCGGAACACCGAAACGGAGCGTCATGAGCAGCGCATAGAAGCGCATGTCCTCCGCGTGCTCCGGCCAGGCACCACCACTCTTGAGGTCCACGGCGAGCCTCGTCGCGCGATCGGGCTCCAGCCGATCGGGCACGCCGAGCACCAGATCGATCTTCCCCGACAGGGTGAGCGCCCCGCCCAGCAGCTGCGCCTTGATCGGCAGCTCCGTGATCGGCGCCATCTCGCGGCGGAGCTCGCGGAGCGGAGGGAAGGATCCCTGGAAGAGGGTGACCTTGCGGACGACCTCCATCAGGAGCTCGTCCTGCTCTGAGCCCGACTGCTCGCGCCAGAACTCGGCGAACCGTTCTTCCCGGTCGGCCAGCCGCTCGGCGGCCGTCGCGGCGATCGCGTGCGGATCCATCCCGTCGCGCGCGCCCACGTCCACCTCGATCGCCTTGTGCACGAGCACGCCGGCGGCGGTCTTGACGGAGTGCTCGAACGGCGGGTCCTCCCGTTGGAGGCGAGCGGCGAAACGCCCCTCACACCGAGCCAGCTGGTTGAGCGCCTCCTTCCCCAGCCAGAGCGGCTCCCCGAGCTCGAGCTCACGAGCGGCGCCCTCGATCCTGTCGACGAGCCGTTGCCGGAGGTCGGCGGCGAAGACGGGACGCTCCTCGGTGCCGATCAGCCGGTCGAGCGTCCGGCGCTGCGGGTCCGTGAGGAGCATCGCATCATGGTAGGCAACGAGACCGACATGACCGAGCACCCCGACGACATCCTTCGCGCGCTGGCGGATCCCGAGCGCCTGCGGATCGCGGGCGCCCTCGCGGCGGGCGACGCCGCGGCCGGCTCATTGGCCGAGACCCTGGGGCTGCCTCTCGCGCGGGTGCGCCGACACCTGACCCGCCTCGCGGCCGCAGGGGTCGCCCGCCTGCAGCCCGACAAGCGGACCTATCGGCTCGATCCGGAAACCCTTCGGTGGGCTGCGGAGCAGGTGGGCCCACGCCGCGATGCGGGCATCGCGCTCGGCGCCGCCAACGAAGACGAGGAGGCGGTCCTACGGGCGTTCTTCCGCGACGGTCGTGTCACCGAGATCCCGACGAAAGCCACCAAGCGGCGGATCGTCCTCGAACGGATCGCGATCGAGTTCGAGCCCGGGATCCGGTACGACGAACGGGAAGTGAACGTCATCGTCGGCGCCTTCTTCAACGATCACGCCGCACTCCGACGGTACCTCGTCGACGAGGGGTTCCTGTCGAGGGAGGGGGGCGTGTACTGGCGCTCGGGTGGCCGCGTCGACGAGTGATCGTGTAGACGCGGGCGCGTCGCGGCGGGTAGTGTCCGCGTGAGCCGCCGAGCGGGACCTTCCCATCGGCGGTTCCGCACGTTCACGACCGAGATGTTTCGTTGACGCGAATCCGATCCGCGATCGCGGTCCTCGTGGTGGTCACGGGCCTGCTCCTCGGAGCGACGCCCGCGCTCGCGCATCACCTCCCCGGTCCGTGCGACTTCCATCGCCTCGACGACGAATCGGTCCGAACGTTCGCGAAACGCCTGATCGCGTGCGCCGCGGAGCGGTTCGGACCGGTCCCGGGTGGATCGGAACGCGCGATCTGCATCGCCCGTCGTGAGAGCGGCTTGTACCCGTCCGCGACGTCGGAGCCGACCGGCCAGTACCGAGGCCTGTACCAGCATGATCGGGACCTCTGGCCCTGGCGATACGAGACGTACACGCTTCCGGCGTGGGAGCTCTCGCGTCGCGCGCTCAACGGGCGCAGCAACGCGATCGTGACGATCCGCATGGTGGTGGAGGCCGGCACGTGGTGGAAGGCGGGCTGGCCGCCGAAGGGGTGCTAGGCGGCGACGAGGCACCCGCACTCGAGATGGTCGTGCCCGCCGTGACCCGCCATGCATAGACTCGGCCGCATGGCGACCACGGACAAAGACGTCGAGACCGCGAAGACGACCACCGTCGAGGAACGGATCGAGGAGCTGCGGAAGCGCAGGAAGGCAGCGCTCACGCCGGGCGGCAGGGATGCCGCCGCCAAGCAGCACGAGCGCGGGAAGCTGACCGCGCGGGAACGGGTCCAACTCCTGATGGACAAGGGTTCCTTCGTCGAGACGGACCCGTTCGCCGTCCATCGTGCGCACGACTTCGGGATGGATCGCAAGCGGCCGCCCGGCGACGGGGTCGTCACGGGCTACGGGACCGTGGGGGGGCGGAAGATCTTCGTGGCATCCCAGGACTTCGCGGTCTTCGGCGGCTCCATGGGAGAGGTCCATGCCCAGAAGGTCTGCAAGGTGATGGACCTCGCGATCGCCACGGGCGCGCCGTTCGTCCAGATCAACGACTCCGGAGGAGCGCGGATCCAAGAGGGCGCGGCCTCGCTCGCCGGGTACGGCTTCATCTTCGAGCGCAACGTTCGCGCGAGCGGTGTGATCCCGCAGATCTCCGTGATCATGGGGCCGTGCGCGGGTGGGGCCGTGTACTCCCCGGCGATCACCGACTTCACGTTCATGGTCAAGGAGACCTCGCACATGTTCATCACCGGTCCCGACGTGATCAAGACGGTGACCGGCGAGGAGGTCACCTTCGAAGAGCTCGGCGGCGCGATGACCCACTCGGCCAAGTCGGGCGTCGCGTCCTCCATCGGCGAGGACGACGAGGACGTCTTGAACCGGGTTCGGTACCTCCTGTCGTTCCTGCCGTCGAACAACCTGGAGGATCCACCCGCGTACGCGACCACGGACGACCCCGACCGCGTGGACGACGGGCTCACGCACCTCGTGCCCGACCGGGCGCAGGAGCCCTACGACATGCACGAGGTGATCCGGCGGGTCGTCGACGACGGCGAGTTCCTCGAGATCTTCCCGTTGTGGGCGATGAACATCGTCGTGGGCTTCGCGCGGCTGGACGGTCGAACGATCGGGATCGTCGGGAACCAGCCGAAGGTGATCGCGGGAACGCTCGACATCGACGCATCGGAGAAGGCATCGCGGTTCGTGCGCTTCTGTGACGCGTTCAACATCCCCATCCTCACCTTCGTCGACGTGCCCGGATTCCTTCCCGGCACCGAGCAGGAGTACGGCGGGATCATCCGTCACGGTGCGAAGCTCCTCTACGCGTTCGCCGAGGCGACCGTTCCTCGCATGACCGTGATCACGCGGAAGGCGTACGGCGGCGCCTACCTCGTCATGAACTCGAAGCACCTGCGTGCCGACGTCTCCTTCGCCTGGCCGACCGCGGAGATCGCGGTGATGGGTGCCGAGGGAGCGGTGAACGTCGTGTTCAAGAAGGAGATCGAGAAGGCGGCAGATCCAGAAGCTCGCCGGCAGGAGTTGATCCGCGAGTACCGCGACAAGTTCTCGACCCCGTACGCGGCCGCGGAACGCGGGTTCATCGACGACGTGATCGAGCCGGCGGAGACGAGGCCCCGGCTGATCAAGGCGCTCCGCATGCTGTCCACGAAGCGGGAGACCATCCCCGCCCGCAAGCACGGGAACATCCCCCTATAGCTGATGAAGGGCGCCCGGTGACGAACGGCACGGACGACGAACGGCGCTTCGAGATCTCGGAGGAGGTCTCGCCCGAGGAGGACCGTGCCATCCTGATGGCCCTCGAGCGCTACTTCTCCGCCGAGAACCCCAAACCCCCCGCGTGGGTGCTCCAGGGACGGATCGACGCCACGGGCTTCGGGGCGCTCCAGGTGAGGCGATTCGCGCGCGAACCATGGCACGGGCAGTGGGTCGAGTTCGCGCGCAAGGGCGTGCCGCCGGTCCACGGCCGCGGCGACGTCCGTTGACGGCCGCGGGCAAGCGGACGACGAACGCGGCGCGCGCGGAGGCTCTGGCCGCCTTCGAGGCCGAAGGGTGTTCCGCACCTCGGTTCTGGGGGAACGGTCCTGAGGACCGCTACGGACCGCACGACCATGCCTTCCACAAGGTGCTCTTCTGTCTCGCCGGATCGATCGCGTTCCATACCGACGGCGGTGACATCGAGATGACGGCTGGCGATCGACTGGACCTGGAGCCCGGTACGACGCACAGCGCCACCGTGGGCCCGCACGGCTGTGAGTGCGTGGAGGCGTCCCGGTGATGGTTCCTCAGGCGTCGTAGAACCCGCCGCCGGCCTTCTTGCCGAGCTTGCCCCGCGCGACGAGATCGCGGAGCAGCGCGGGCGCCTCGTACTTCGGCTCTTCGGGGAAGGCCTCTCCCAGGACCTCGCCGATCGCGAGCAGCGTGTCGAGTCCGATCAGATCGGAGAGCGTGAGCGGCCCCATCGGATGCGCGAGCCCCAACCGCATCGCCGTGTCGATGTCCTCCCGCGTGGCGAACCCCGACTCGTACAGCCGGATCGCGTCGAACAGGTACGGGATCAGGAGCCGGTTCACGATGAATCCCGCCTCGTCACCCGAGCGGACGCACGTCTTGCCGAGGATGTCGGTCCCGAAGGCACGAACGAACTCGTAGGTCTCCTCGCTCGTGTCCTTCGAGGGCGTGAGCTCGAGCAGCGCCATCACGGGTGGCGGGTTGAAGAAGTGCATCCCGATCACGTTCTCCGGGCGGCCGCTCGCCGCGCCGAGCTCACGGATCGGGATCGACGAGGTGTTGGAGGCGAGCACGACGTCCGGGCGCGTGATCGTGCCGAGCTGCGTGAAGATCCCGGCCTTCGCGTGACGGTCCTCCGTCGCGGCCTCGATCACGAGGTCGACGTCGGAGAGCGCCTCGAGTTCGGTCGCCGCCTCGATCCGACCGAGCGCCTCCTCGGCCGCGGCCGCGTCGAGCTTCCCCCGCTCGACCCCCTTCCCGACCGACCGCTCGACGCGGTCGCGGCCGGCCGCCACCAGCTCGTCCGAGCCTTCGACGAAGGTGACGCGGAGCCCCGCTCGGGCGCACACCTCGACGATGCCGGAGCCCATCAGGCCACACCCGACCACTCCTACGTGTCGGACGTCGGCAGGTCGCATGGACCCTCAGGATAGGAGACCGAGGAGAAGACCCGCGCTCCGGCTAGCCGCAGGCCTGAAGCAGCAGCGGATACGGATTGATCGCGTCCTCGACCACCGAGTATCCGTAGACGCTCTCGTACCAGTCGCCGGGCATCGAGTGAGGATGGAACTCGAAATGGTCGTGGGGCGTGGTGCTGTACCCCGTGCTCCCCACGTACCCGATCACCTCGCCGGCGGAGACGGCGCTGTTGGAGTTGTCCGAGTAGCTCGACAGATGCGCGTTGTACGCCGTCCCCTGCGCCCCCACCACGAACACGACGCTCCCTCCGAGCCCGTTGGAGCTCGTGTACGCCTGGCCGGCGAAGGGTGCGTAGATCTCCGTTCCCATCGGCGCGACGATGTCGACGCCCTTGTGGAGGTGGAATCCACCCCCGTAGCGAGGTGCCCCGAAGCCGTCCCCGAAGCCTCGTGGCTGCGCCACCGGGCACCGCTCGAGGACATGATCGAACGGCGCGAGCGATCCGCCGTTCCACACCCTGCCGCCGCCGGGGTCGCCCTGTGCCTCCGCCTGCTGATCGAGCCACTCCCGGTAGTCGGCCTTCGTCTTGCGGAGCGTCCGCCTCGCGGACGCCAACAGCCGTTCCTGCTCGTCGAGCAACCCCTGCTGATGGTCGAAGATCGCGGCGACATCGCGCCTCTGCTCCCGCACCTTCTCGAGCTCGAGGAGCTCACGGGCTCGCTGGTCCTCGAGCGTCGCCTCGGTCGCCGTCAGGATGTTCTTCTGGTTGGCGACCTGCACCGCCAGTCCCGCATCCGATCGCGCCAGGGCGTCGACGTACGCGAGCCGATCCGCGAGGTCCGCCACGGTGTCGGCGTCCAGGAGGAAGTCGATGCTCGACGCCGGCCCGGTCATGTACGCGATCACGGCTCGGTCATTGAGGCGATCACGGATCTTCCGATAGCGAGCTCGCGCTCGCTCGAGCTCCGCCTGCGTCTGGACCAGATCCGCGGTGACCTTCTCGAGGGCGATCTGCTGCCGCTCGATCTCGGCCGCGGCGTCGTTGAGCCGGAGCTGGGTATCGGCGAGCTGGCCCCGGATGTCGGCGAGCGCATCCGAGATCAACTCGAGCCGTGCCTCGGCGCGCTCGACGGCTTTCTTGGACGGTGGCGCGGCCCCGGCAACGGTCCCGGCAACCAGCGCCATCGCGAAGAGCGCCGCGACGAGGGCGGCACGCGTCGATCTGGGGAAGAGTCGAGTGGTTTCGGTCATGTGGTGACGCTCCGGCCCGAGGGAAGGTGGACGGACCGGTTCGCACAGCCTGCCAACTCACCGGCCCCCTTGCAACCATCCTCGGACGGCGAGCGTGAGCCCACGCTGCGCGCCTGAGGAGGCTCGAGCTCACTCCAGATATTCGATCAGCTGCAGGGGATTGCCGTCGGGATCGTGGAACGTGGCGAATCGAGCGAACCCGGGAACCTCCGACTCGTGACCGTCGAAGACGACCCCGCGTTGCTGCAGAGACCATCTCGTCTCTTCGAGGTGCTCGACCCGGAAGACCACCGTCCCGCTCGGCGGCACCGCGGCCTCCTCCGTCCCGTGCAGGGCAAGCCGGATCGAGCCCGCCTGGAACTCCGCCCACTCATCGCCGGCCCGATGGGCCACGGCGAGGCCGAGGACCTCACCGTAGAAGGCCACGGCGCGATCCATGTTGCTGGTCCAGTAGTAGACGTGGTCGATGGCCCCGAGGGGCCCCTCGGGCGGCATCTCAGCCCAAGATCCTGCGCTTCTGTGCCTGGAACTCCTCCTCCGTGAGGACCCCACGAGCCCGCAGGTCGGCGAGCCGTTCGAGCTCCGAAGTCGCCGAATGCGACGACCTCCCCGCGTTCCCGCTCATCATCCGCTGCTGATTCAGCTCACCCTGGTGGTAGATCGTCTTCTGAACCTCCTCGGGCTTGCGGATGTGGTCGAACACCTGTCGGCCGGCCTCGGACGCCGATTGCACCACGAGCGTCCCCGCTCCGATGATCCGATCGATGACGCCCTGCTCGAAGCGAACGTCGTTGATCGCCTCGAGGGGAACCTCCATCGAGTACTTCGCGATGAAGCCTCGCCGATGGATGATGCGGTCGCTCGTCACGACGAAATGCGACGTGAGCCAGTCGACGAGCTTGCGCACGGGATAGGCGAGCAGGAACAAGGCCCCCGCGATCCCGACGACCATGTCCAGGATCGGCTCGGGGAAGACGTCGTAGAGGACGAGCATGACGGCGAGCGTCGCCACGGTCGCGACCGCCGGCATGATCAGGGCGATCCAGTGGGGACGGAGGTCGAAGATCAGCTCCTCGCCTTCCACGAGCAACCGCGTCGGGAACGCCACGGCCGGAACCTAGCGCGAGCGGTCCGGCACCTGCAAGCAGCGACCCATCGGTGGACGGCTGATCTCAGCGCCGATCGGTATCCAGATGATGGATCTCCCCGAAGGCGACCCGAAGCCGGCCGGCATCGGTGTCGACCAGCAAGGCCCCGGTCTCGTCGAGGTCGGCGGCGACACCGCGAACGGTGTCGCCGCCGACCGTGGTCGCCGCGACGCGATGGCCCAACGTGGCGGACAGATCGCGCCAGCGGCGCACGATCTCGTCCGGCGAGCCCTCGACCATCCCTCGGAACCGCTGGAGGAAATCGGTCAGGAGCGCCTCCTCGTCGACGTCTCCGATCGCGCCGGCACCGGGCACGTCATCAGGGGGATCGAGGTTCACGCCGATCCCGAGCACGACGTGCCCGATCCGTCCGTCCGTGATCTCCACCTCCCCCAAGATGCCGCCGACCTTCGACTCCCCCACCATCAGGTCGTTCGGCCACTTGCATCGCACGTCTCGGCCGGATGCCCTCGACGCGGCTTCCGCCATGGCGGAGCCCGCGGCGAGCGACACCAACCCGATGCGATCCGGCCCCCACCGCGGCCTGAGGACGAGGCTGCACATCAGCGCCGCGCCCGGCCGGTCGACCCACGCACGTCCGTTCCGGCCCCGCCCCGCGGTCTGGTGTCCGGCCGCGACGAGCGTCCAGGCGGGTGCCCCCTCGGCAGCCATCTCCTGCGCGGTCGCGTTTGTCGATCCCGTCGTGTCGTCCCAACGGACCGGCGCGGCGAGCCCCGCGGTCCTCAGCGCCCGCCGGAGCGCTTCCTCGCTCAGCACGTGTCCACCGTCCTCGACGCTATATCGTGACCGGCATGGCGCGGAAGCAGAAGCTCCTGATCGCCAACCGCGGCGAGATCGCCATCCGGATCGCTCGGACGTGCCGCGACCTCGGCATCGCGACGGTCGCCGTCTACTCCGACGCCGACCGTGATGCCCTGCACGTCGAGATGGCTGATGAATCCTTCCGGATCGGTCCGGCCCTCGCATCGGAGTCCTACCTCTCGATCGACCGGATCATGGAGGCCGCCCGGAAGTCGAAGGCGACACTGGTGCATCCCGGATACGGGTTCTTGGCGGAGCGAGCCCAGTTCGCGCAGGCGGTGGAAGACGCGGGACTGGGGTTCGTGGGCCCGACGCCGGACGCGATCGCGACCATGGGCGACAAGGCCGCCGCGCGCCGCGTCGCCGACGCCGCCGGGATGCCGATCGTCCCCGGAACCCGCGAGCCGGTGGACCTCGCGCGAGCGAAGAAGGAGGCCGCGAGGATCGGGTTCCCCCTCGTGGTGAAGGCCGCGTTCGGTGGGGGTGGGAAGGGCATGCACGTGGTGCGCGACGCCGACCACCTGGAGGAATCGCTCAAGCGGGCGGCTCGAGAAGCGACCTCCTACTTCGGCCGCCCCGAGGTCTTCCTGGAGCGCTACGTCGATCGCGCGCACCACGTCGAGGCGCAGATCCTCGCCGACACCCACGGGAACGTGTTCTTCCTGGGCGAACGCGACTGCTCCGTGCAGCGCCGGCATCAGAAGCTGATCGAAGAGACGCCCTCGCCCTTGTTCGACGAACGCATCCGCGAGCGCTTCGCGGAGGCGGCGATCGGTCTCGCGAAGGCGTCCGGCTACGTGAACGCGGGAACGGTCGAGTGCGTGATGGATGAGGACGGAGACTTCTACTTCCTCGAGATGAACGCCCGGCTGCAGGTGGAGCACACGGTCACGGAGATGGTGACCGGGCTCGACCTGGTGGCGTTGCAGATCCGCGTGACGCTCGGCGAGAAGCTCGCTCTGGACCCGTCTCCTCAGGGCGCATCGATCCAGTGCCGGATCAACGCCGAGGACCCCGGGCGCAACTTCCTCCCCGGGCCCGGTCGCGTCACCCGCTACCGGGAGCCGGCCGGGCCGTTCGTCCGCGTGGACTCCGGGATCGAGCAGGGCCGCGAGATCTCCGGCGACTACGACTCGATGTTCGCCAAGCTGATCGTGAGCGGCAGGGACCGGGACGAGGCACGGACACGGATGCTCCGCGGCCTCGACGAGTTCGTGGTGGAAGGCGTCCCGACGACCATCCCGGTGCACCGGTGGATCCTCCGGTCCAAGGACTTCCGGGCGGGAACCCACACGACCACGTGGTTGGAACGGGCCCTCGGGGATGCCGACCTTCCGGCCCACCCGGACTTCGCCTCCACGGGCCCGGCTCCCAACAGGCCAGCGGACATCCTCGTCGAGGTCGACGGCCGCCGTATCCCCGTGCGGATCTTCGACGAGCGTCGGGACCCGGCGCCGAGACCCCCGATGGCTCCGGACCCGCATCACGGGGAGCACGTGCACGGGGAGATCCTCGCGCCGATGCAGGGCACGATCGTGAAGGTGCTCGTCGAGAAGGGCCAGGAGGTGCGACCGGGGGACGTGATCTGCGTCCTCGAGGCGATGAAGATGGAGAATCACGTCCCTTCCAACCGCGACGGCGAGGTCACCGACCTCCCGATCCGCGCCGGCCAGGTCGTCGAGACCGGCCAGGTCCTCGCGGTGATCGACTAGCGGCCGGAAGATCCCCAGGCGTCCCGGCCGACGATCCGGAAACCCGAATCCTTGATCGTGTAGGTCCGGTTGATCGACACGAGCAGCGCCGTGAGGGGCTCGGCGACGCGAGCCATCTCCAGTCGGCCGCAATCGACCCACCTCATGCCGGGGATGCCTTCGATCAGCGACCCGACACGGGCCTTCGCCTCCGCGTCGTCCGCACACAGGAGCACGTCGCTGTCGATCTCGCGGTCGAGGGCATGGAGTCCCTCGGCCGCGATCGTGTGGAAGCCGGCGACGACCCGGGGGCCGTCGCCGAGGATCGCCTGCGCTTGCTCGGCGGCCGAGCCGTGCCAGGGGCGAAGCACCTGCCACGGCCGGCCGCCGACGGCGGTCGCGAGTGGGCTGGTGGCGTCCAGGACGACGGCGCCGTGGGCGACGGCGTCCTTGATCGAGCGGTAGATCTCGGCCTGGCCCGCGTACGGGACGGTCACGGCCACGACGCCTTCATCGCCTGCCGCGGTGGCGGCGCTCGCGTTGTCGGTGCCCTGCAGGGGGATGCCCGCGAGCCCGGTGGCCTTCGCCGAGGACTCGGCCCCCCGCTCGGCGTCCCGGGAGCCGATCGTCACGTGGTGGCCGGCCTTCGCCAGACGGAGCGCGAGGCCGAACCCCTCCGCGCCCGTCCCTCCGATCACCGCGACGTCCACGGCGCGAAGCCTAGTGGCTAGTACGTGGGCCGGTACTCGCCGAACACGCGGCGAAGCGCGTCGGAAACCTCACCCAGCGTCGCGCGGAGACGCAACGCCTCCCGCATCGGCAGCAGCAGGTTCCCCGTGCCGCGCGCGGTCTCCTCCACGTCGAGGAGGGCCTCCTCCACCGCACCCTGGTCCCGCGACGTACGCAACGCTCGGAGACCTTCCATCTGTCGGGCCGTCTCCTCCTCGGAGATCTGCTGGAGCTCGACG
Source organism: uncultured Actinomycetota bacterium (assembly GCA_963839395.1). Lineage (GTDB taxonomy): Bacteria > Actinomycetota > UBA4738 > UBA4738 > HRBIN12 > JAJNBA01. Next base: position 210,200 of record CAWIUW010000015.1, on the reverse strand, counting down.
GGCTTCGCGCGTTCATCGACGAACCGGTTCACGCCCACCACGATGCGTTCATCGGTCTCGATCCCCCGCTGGATCCGGTACGCCGCCTCGTGGATCTCGTCCTGGTAGAAGCCGGACTCGATCGCCGCGACGGCGCCCCCCATGCCGTCGACCTTCTCGATCATCTCGCTCGCCAGGCGTTCGAGCTCATCGGTGAGCGACTCGACGAAGTACGAACCGCCCAGCGGGTCGACCGTCTCCGCGACGCCGGTCTCGTAGCCGAGCACCTGCTGGGTCCGGAGCGCGATCTTCACCGCCTCCTCGGTCGGAAGGGCGAGCGCCTCGTCGAACGAGTTCGTGTGCAGCGATTGCGTCCCGCCGAGGACGGCGGCCATCGCCTCCAGGGCGGTGCGGACGATGTTGTTCCCGGGCTGCTGGGCGGTGAGGGTCGCTCCCCCGGTCTGCGTGTGGAATCGCAGGGTCTGGGACCTCGGATCCTTCGCTCCGAATCGGTCGCGCATGATCGCCGCCCACATGCGACGAGCCGCCCGGAACTTCGCGATCTCCTCGAAGAAGTTCATGTGACACGCGAAGAAGAACGACAGTCGGGGCCCGAAGTCGTCGACAGCCAGGCCGGCGTCCACGGCGGCCTGGACGTACGCGATCCCGTTCGCCAGCGTGAACGCGATCTCCTGCGCGGCCGTCGCGCCGGCCTCCCGCATGTGATACCCGCTGATCGAGATCGTGTTCCAGCGAGGGATCCGCTCGCCGGCGTAGGCGAACAGGTCCGTGATCAGGCGCATCGACGGCTGCGGCGGATAGATGTACGTCCCACGGGCGGCGTACTCCTTCAGCAGATCGTTCTGGACCGTGCCGGACAGGCTCGCCGGCTCGATGCCGTGATCCTCGGCGACCAGCTCGTAGAGCAGCAGCAGGATCGGTGCGGTGGCGTTGATCGTCATCGACGTGGAGACCTGGTCGAGCGGGATCCCCTCGAAGAGGCGTTTCATGTCTTCCACGGAGTCGATCGCCACGCCGGTCTTGCCGACCTCTCCCTCCGCCCTCGGGTGATCGGAGTCCAGACCCATCTGCGTCGGCAGGTCGAAGGCGACGGACACACCCGTCTGACCGTGGTCGAGGAGGTAGCGGAACCGCCGGTTCGTCTCCTCGGCGCTCCCCATGCCGGAGTACTGACGCATCGTCCACAGGCGTCCCCGGTACATGTCGGGATACACGCCCCTCGTGAATGGGAACGAGCCGGGTTCCCCGACTCGTTCGGCGGCCGGGTCGTCGATGTTCGGCTCGTAGATCGGCTGGACCTCGATCCCCGAGTCAGTCGTGCGACGGTCGGCGTTCGCTCACGAGGGGAGCTTACGGGCGCCACGATATGGTGCCGTCATGGACATCGTCGATCCGCGCGTCGAGGCCTACATGGAGGAGCGGCTCCGCCGCTTCGACGAACCGGTCCTCCTCGAGATGGAGGCGCACGCCGAGGAGCGAGGCTTCCCGATCGTCGGGCGCAACGTCGGCGTCACGCTCGAGGTGCTCGCCCGCTCCGTCGAAGCGCAGCGGATCTTCGAGCTCGGTTCGGGGTTCGGGTACTCCGCCTACTGGCACGCCCGGGCGGCAGGGCCGAGCGGGGAAGTGCATCTCACCGACGGGGACCCGGAGAACGAGATCAAGGCCGCCGACTACCTGAGCCGGGCGGGGCTCGCCGACCGCGTCCAGTTCCACGTCGGGGATGCGGTCGCGGAGCTCGCGAAGCTGGACGCCGAGTTCGACGTGATCTTCAACGACATCGACAAGGACGGATATCCGGCCGCGTGGCGTACTGCCAGCGAGCGGATCCGGCGCGGTGGGCTCTACGTCTGCGACAACGTCCTGTGGTACGGGAGGGTCGCGGTCGATGACCCGGACGACACCCGTCCCCGCTACACCGAGGCCGTCCTCGAGCACAACCGGCTGATCGCGGAGGACGAGCGCTACCTCTCCACGATCATCCCGACGCGCGACGGCGTGATGGTGGCCATCCGGATCGGCTGAGGACACTCCGCCCGGCTTCGGACCGACGGGCCGACGATAAGCTGAGGACAGGTGAGCACCGAGACCAACCGCAAAGGTCAGTTCGGCCCGCTGTACAAGGGTCACGAAGGCCAGTACAGCTGGCTCCTGCACCGCATCACGGGCGTCGCGATCATCCTCTTCCTGTTCGCGCACGTCGTGGACACGGCAGTGGTCGGGTGGGGCCCCGACGCCTACAACCGGGTCGCCTCCGTGTACCACAACCCCGTCATCCGGCTGTTGGAACTCGGGCTGGTGGCTGCCGTCCTGTACCACTCCTTCAACGGGGTGAAGATCATGCTGATCGACTTCTTCCCCGGCCTGACCCGGCACATCCGGGCGCTCGGCATCGCCACCGCGTTGCTGTTCGTCGGCTCGATGATCCCCATCACGCTGATCATGGGCTCCGCCATCATCGAGCTCCTCGGGGAAGGCTGACCTCGGATGGCGACGACGACCGAGGCTCGGCCCGATCCGCCACTTCCCCGCGCGAAGCCTCCCGGCGCCGGGAGAAACCGGCCCACCCGCGGCTTCGAGCTCTGGGCCTGGCTCTTCATGCGGATCTCCGGCATCGTGCTGCTGTTCCTCGCCGTCGGGCACGTGCTGATCATGCATGTGCTCGACACCGGCGTGGACCGTGTGAACTTCGCGTTCATCCAGCTGCGATGGGCGAGCCCGTTCTGGAAGACGTGGGACTGGCTGATGCTGGTGCTCGCGCTACTGCACGGCGTGAACGGGCTCCGGATGATCGTCCTCGATTACGTGCGGCCCGCCGGCGTTCGCCTCGCCATCAACTCGTTCTTCACGGTCCTCGGCGCCGCCCTGATGGCACTCGGGACGCTCATCGTCGTCACCTTCGATCCTGCGAAGTGGCCGACGACATGACGGTCACCCACACGTACGACGCCGTGATCGTCGGCGCCGGCGGAGCAGGCCTCCGCGCGGCGATCGAGGCCTCCGGCCGGGTGAAGACGGCCGTGATCTCGAAGCTCTATCCCACGCGGTCCCATACGGGCGCGGCCCAGGGCGGCGTCTGCGCGGCGCTCGGCAACGTCGAGGAGGACTACCCGGAGTGGCACGCCTTCGACACCGTGAAGGGCGGCGACTATCTCGTGGACCAGCCCGCCGCCGAGATCCTGACGGAGGAGGCGGTCGCGGCCATCTACGAGCTGGAGCGCTGGGGGCTCCCCTTCAACCGGACGCCGGACGGGTTGATCGACCAACGTCGCTTCGGGGGACACACGGCGGATCACGGCGAGCGGCCCGTCAAGCGCGCGTGTTACGCCGCTGACCGAACGGGACACATGATCCTCCAGACGCTGTACCAGCAGTGCGTGAAGCGCGACGTCCGGTTCTTCAACGAGTTCTACTGCCTCGATCTGGTGCGGACCGACGACGGCCGGACCGCGGGCGTCGTGGCCTACGAGCTCGCGACCGGAGAGCTCCACGTGTTCCGTGCGAAGGCGGTTCTGTTCGCCACCGGTGGGTACGGACGGATGTTCCGCGTCTCCTCGAACGCCCACGCCCTGACCGGCGACGGCCCGTCGGTCGCGTTCAGGCGAGGCATCCCGCTGGAGGACATGGAGTTCTTCCAGTTCCATCCGACCGGGCTCTACCGCCTCGGCGTGCTGCTCTCGGAAGGAGCGCGCGGCGAGGGCGCGATCCTGCGGAACCGCGAGGGCGAGCGGTTCATGGAGCGCTACGCCCCGACGATCAAGGACCTCGCGCCACGGGACGTCGTGTCTCGATCCATCTATCAGGAGATCAGGGAAGGCCGTGGGCTGGGCCCGAAGGGCGACTATCTCCACCTGGACCTCACCCACCTCGATCCCCGGGTCCTCGAGGAGAAGCTGCCGGACATCACGGAGTTCGCCCGCGTCTACCTCCAGGTCGAACCCACACGCGAACCGGTGCCGATCCAGCCGACGGCCCACTACGCGATGGGAGGGATCCCGACGGACGTCCACGGGCGCGTGGTCACGGGCTCCGACGAGACTCCGGTGCCCGGTCTCTACGCCGCAGGCGAGTGCGCCTGTGTCTCGGTGCACGGGGCGAACCGACTCGGGACGAACTCCCTACTGGACATCGTGGTCTTCGGGCGCCGCGGCGGTGACGACATGGCGAGGCATTGCGCCGAGAGCGACCTGCCCGATCTCCCGTCGGGCGTCACGACGCACACCGTCGACATGCTCGACGGGATCCTCACGCGGCAGACGGGCGACAACGTCGCCGACATCCGGTCGGAGCTGCAGGATTCGATGTTCGACCTCGCGTTCGTGGTCCGGACCGAAGAGAGCCTCGCGAAGATGGGCGAGATCCTCGACGGGCTCCGGGAGCGGTACGAGCGGATCGCGATCGGCGACAAGGGCGGCGTCTACAACACCGACCTGATGGAGGCCGTGGAGGTCGGGTTCCTCCTGGACTGCGCGGCGGCGCTCGTCGCGGCCGCGCAGGCCCGCGACGAGAGCCGCGGCGCCCACTACCGTGAGGACCATCCGCTCCGTGACGACGCGAACTGGCTGAAGCACTCGCTCGCGTACCGACAGGAGGACGGCTCGATCCGCCTGGACACCAAACCGGTGAAGATGGGCCCGTACGTGCCGATGGAGCGGAAGTACTGATGGCGACCGCGGCAGAGATCCTGAACACCTCCGATGAGCGTCGGGTCGGCGCGACGGACCTGACCACGCTCACGCTCAAGATCCGGCGGTTCAACCCGGAGGTATCCGAGGACGCGTGGTGGGACGAGTTCACGCTCCAGGTGGATCCGTACGAGCGGCTCGTCGAGGTTCTTCACCAGGTGAAATGGCATCACGACGGGACGCTCACCTTCCGGCGATCGTGCGCCCACGGCATCTGCGGCTCCGACGCGATGGTGATCAACGGGCGCAATGCCCTCGCCTGCAAGGTGCTGGTCAAAGACGTCGCGCCCAGAGTGACGATCGAGCCGATCCGCGGCCTCGCCGTGCTGAAGGACCTGATCGTCGACATGGAGCCGTTCTTCGACGGCTATCGGGCTGTGCTCCCCTTCCTCGTGAACGACGAGGAGACCGATCGCGAGCGGATCCAGACGCAGGAAGAACGAGAGCGGTTCGACGACACGACGAAGTGCATCCTGTGCGCGGCCTGCACGACGTCATGCCCGATCTTCTGGGCGGACGAGACCTACATCGGCCCCGCCGCGATCGTGAACGCGCACCGCTTCATCTTCGATTCCCGGGATCGCGCTCCCCGCGAACGGCTCGGCATCCTCTCGGAGAAGACCGGCGTCTTCCGTTGCCGAACGACCTTCAACTGCACGGACGCATGCCCACGAGGCATCGAGGTCACGAAGGCGATCCAAGAAGTCAAACGGGCCATCCTGTTCGATCGCGTCTGAGCGGTCGGCGGGCTCCTGGGGCGCCCGTGAGGGATCGATCGCCGGACGTGACTCGATCCCGGACCGACGAGCGGGCCCACCCGATATAAGTGGGAGCCGGATGAGCGATCCTTCTTCCACCGAATTCATGCTCTCCGTGAATCCCACGGCTGAGGTCGTTGCCCAGGAGGCGTTCGCGCGAGCACTCACGGGCAGCGCCGCGGGGCTCCGCGACAAGGCCATGTCGCTCATCTCCGGGCTGCTCACCAGCGAAGATGGGCCCTCGGCGATGACCGGCGACGAGAGCATCGCCGTGAAAGTGATCTCGGGCCCGAGCTCGATCCGGATCGAGATCAAGGATGCCGGGTCGGGGGTCGTCCTGGAGGGCCTCCGGAGGCCGCGCCAGCCCGCATCGAGGGGCTGGAGCCCCCACCTCCTCAGCAGGATCGCCGATCGATGGGGACTCGTCTCCGGAGCGCAGGGCGCATGGGTCTGGTTCGAGCTCGACCTCCCGGTGGAGCCCGACGATGATCCCGGGGTGGGGTCCGCACGAGTGACCTGAGCGCGTCCAGGCTCGAGGAGACTGCCGAAGTGGTGGGACGGCACCGTGTCACGCTGATCCCGGGCGACGGCATCGGACCGGAGGTGTCGTCGGCCGCCCGCGTCGTCCTCGATGTCGCCGTCCCCGGGATCGAGTGGATCCACCGTGAGGCAGGTGCCGCGGCCCTCGCCGAGCATGGCGATCTCCTTCCCACGGAGACGCTGGATTCGATCCGGGGATCGCGGGTGGCCATCAAGGGACCGATCACCACCCCGGTGGGATCAGGGTTCCGCAGCATCAACGTCGCGCTTCGCCAGGAGCTGGACCTGTTCGCCGCCGTGCGCCCCGCGAGATCGCTCCCAGGCGTGCCGACGAGACATGGGGCGGTGGACCTCGTCGTGATCCGGGAGAACACGGAGGATCTCTACCAAGGGGTCGAGTTCGCGGCGGGGTCGCCGCAGGCCGAAGCACTCCGGGAGGAGCTGCGGGAACTGGCCGAGTTCGAGATCCGACCGGATGCGGGCGTCACGGTGAAGCCCATCTCGGTCGCGGGCACACGACGGATCGTGCGATTCGCATTCGAATATGCGAAGGCGAATCGCCGCGTCACGATCACCCTCGGTCACAAGGCCGGGATCATGCCGACATCGGACGGGCTGTTCCTGCGCACCGCGAAGGAGGATCCGATCGATCGAGGCGATGTCGCCTTCGAGGACATGCAGATCGACCACCTGACCGCCCGGCTCGTCCGCGAACCCGGCCGGTTCGACGTGCTCCTGCTGCCCAACCTCTACGGCGACATCATCTCCGATCTGTGTGCCGGGCTCGTCGGGGGACTGGGCCTCATCCCCGGCGCGAACATCGGCTGGGAGTACGCCGTCTTCGAGCCGGTGCACGGCAGCGCCCCGGACATCGCGGGCCGGGGTGTCGCGAACCCGATCGCGATGATCCTGTCCGGCGCGATGATGCTTCGACACCTCGGCGAGCGAGACGCCGCATCGGCCGTGGAGCGCGCCGTCGATGCGGTGCTGGACGCGGGACGGGTGCGGACCCCGGACCTGGGTGGGTCCTCCTCCACGGAAGACGTCGCAGAGGCGATCGCAGCCGCGCTGCGGACCTAGTCGGTTCGGGAGGAAGGATCCCGACCGGGATCGCGTGGGAGTCGTCAGCAGCCCGGTTCGCCGTGATGCCCGCAACACCCCTTGTTCACGAGGGATCTCGCTCGGTTGCGCAGCGTGACCCCCACCTTCCGGGCGAAGGGAAGATCGGACTCCGACCAATTCGTGAAGAAGTTCCCCACGTGCTCGCGGAGCGGCCGAGCGAACGGCGCCATGCCGTCATGCTAGTGCTTGGTCGACGGGGTGCCGGATGACAGACTCCCTCCGATGCAAGACCCCACCCGGCTCCGCATCGCCGGCTTCGCGCTGGCGGCTACCGGCGCTCTCCTCGCCGGGATCGGATCGACCCTCGTCTGGACGACGGCGGGGCTCCGCCAGGACACTCGGGGCGTTCTCGATCTCGACTTCCGCGGGCTCGACCTGGTCGAAGGGATCCTTTCGTTGGTGGTGGCGGCGGCGTCGCTGGCCGTCCTGCTGGCCATGCCGCGACTTCACCGGACCGGGAGGGTGCGAGCTGCGATCGGTCTCTTGATCGCCGGTGTGGTGCTCGTCGCGTTGCCCGTGTCGGTCGCTCTCCGCGCGGAGGACCTTGCCACCCAGGAGATGGCTCACGTGGTAGCGAACACGGGCGGACTGACGGACGAGGAGGCGATCCGGCTCGTGCGCACGGACCCGAACCTCGCCGTGCGCACGGACACCACTGGTGTCTGGCTCTCGATCGCAGGGGGAACGCTCGTCGTCGTCGGAGCCGCGATCGACCTCGCGTGGGCTCGCCGGAGCGAGGAACCCTTCGCAGTCGGAACCTAGAGGCGCGCCAGGTCCGCGCACTTCGCGCGGATGCCTTCGGCAGCCGCGCGAAGCTTCGCCAGCTCGTCGTCGTTCAGGTCGAGCTCGACGATCTCCTCCACACCTTTGGCACCGAGACGCGCCGGCACCCCGACGTAGACATCCGAGATCCCGTACTGGCCCGTCGTCCAGGCGCACACAGGCAGGACATCGTCGGTGTCCTCCACGATCGCGCGGACCATGGCCACGACCGACGCGCTGGGCGCGTAGTAGGCCGACCCGGACTTGAGCAGCCCGACGATCTCCGCGCCGCCGTCGCGGGTCCGTTGGAACAGCCGTTCCAGCGTGGACTCGTCGACGAGCTCGGGGAGCCGGGTGCCGTTCACCGTGGCGTGCCGAGGGAGTGCCACCATCGCGTCCCCGTGCGAGCCCAACGTCATCGCCTCGACCGCGTTGGGCGACACGCCCAGCTCATCGGCGATGAAGAAGCGCAGGCGCGCGGAGTCCAGCACCCCGGCCATCCCCATCACACGCTCCCGCGGCAACGCCGATGCCTCGGCGGCCAGGAACGTCATCTCGTCCAGGGGATTGGACACCACCACCAGGATCGCCCCGGGCGAGCCCGGGACCACGTTGCCGACGACGTCGCGCATGATGGCGGCGTTCTTCCCCAAGAGGTCCATCCGGCTCATGCCTGGCTGACGCGGGAACCCCGCGGTGATCACGACGATGTCGGAGCCGGCCGTGTCCGCGTAGTCGTTCGTGCCGACGATCGAGGGCTCGTAGCCCTCGATCGGTGCCGCTTGCTTCAGGTCGAGCGCGAGGCCTTGGGGCTTGCCCTCGATGATGTCGATGAGACAGACCTCGGCGAGACGCTTCTCCAGGATCCGCATCGCGGTCGTCTGGCCGACGAAGCCGCTGCCGACGATGGTGACTTTCATGGGAGTACCAACTCCTCGGGAGATCCGGTCGAAGGCGTCATGCTACCGACGCGTCACGGAGCCGTTCGGCCACCGCCTCGGCCATCCGCATGGTGCCGACCGCGGGGCGGCGGTCCCCCGGCGCGCGCAGGTCCGGCGTGACGTCCACCCCGTCGGCCAGCACGCCGGCGATCGCCTCTTCGAGGTGGTCGCCCGCCTCGCGCTCCCCCAGGTGCCGGAGCAGCATCGCCGCGGAGAGCATCAGCCCGACGGGGTCCGCCCGGTCTCGCCCCGCCAGCCTCGGCGCCGTTCCGTGCGTCGCTTCGAACACGGCGACCTCTTCTCCGAGCTGCACACCGGGCGCCACCCCCGGCCCCCCGATCAGGCCCGCCCCCAGCTCCGACACGATGTCCCCGTACAGATTCGGCAACACGAGCACGTCGAACCGCTCCGGCGACTGGACGAGTTGCATGCAGAGCGCGTCGATGATCCGATCGTCGAAGGCGATATCCGGGAACTGCGCCGCGACGCGTCGCGACACGTCGAGGAACAGGCCGTCCGAGAACTTCATGATGTTCGCCTTGTGCCCGGCCGTGACCCTCGCTCGGCCGCGGCGTCTCGTCTCCTCGAAGGCGAACCGCACGATCCGTTCGCTCCCCTGGTGCGAGATCGCCTTGACCGAGATCCCGCTGTCCTCGCGGATGCGGATGCCGGTCGTCTCCTCGATGAAGGCGATCAGCTCCTTCACCTCGACGGTTCCCACCTCGAACTCGACGCCGGTGTACACGTCCTCGGTGTTCTCCCGCACGACCACGAGGTCGACGTCCTCGTACAGGGACGGCACGCCCCGGTAGTGCCGGCACGGGCGGACGTTCGCGTAGAGATCGAGCTCCTTGCGCAACGCGATGTTGGCGCTCCTGATGCCGGCTCCCGCGGGGGTCTCGATCGGCCCCTTCAATGCGACGCCGTTGTCTCGGATGGAGGCGATGGCCCGGTCCGGCAGGACGTCGCCGGTCCGGTCGAACGCCCGGAGCCCGATCTCCTCGACATCCCAGCGGACCTCGACGCCGGTGGCGGAAACGACGCGGCGAGCCGCGTCCACGACCTCCGGCCCGATCCCGTCTCCGGGGATCAACGTCACGCGATGGGTCAACGGGTGCCTCTTTCGTCGCCTGGCCGGTGCGTCGGGGTCAGCGGAACGGAGCGCCGACTATCCTGGCAGGCTCGCGCCCGTCCGAACGGGTCTGCGAGACGGGAGGATCGTGGCCGACAAGGGGCTCCGAGAGGTCATCGCAGCCGACACCAAGATCTCCGACATCGACGGCGGGAAGGGCACCCTCTCCTACGTCGGGTATGAGATCCAGGACCTCGCCGAGCATTCCACGTTCGAGGAGGTCGTCTACCTCCTCCACCATCTGACGCTCCCCACCACATCCGAGCTCGAAGGCATGGCCACCTTCCTCGCGAACGAACGCGATCTCCATCCGTTCCAGGTACAGCTGATGAAGACCCTGGCGGAGCAGACCTCCCCGATGTCGATGCTGAGGACGTCGGTTTCCGCGGCCTCGGCCTTCGACCCCGACGGCTGGGACGAATCGCCGGACGCACAGGCTCGGAAGGCGCTGCGCCTCATCGCGAAGACGGCCTCGCTGATCGCCACATATCACCGACTCCGGACCGGGATGGAGAAGGTGACGCCCAACCCCGCGCTCTCCCACGCCGCCGACTTCCTGTGGATGCTGCACGGCACCGAGCCCGAGCCCGAGGATGCCCACGTCCTCGATGTGGCCTTCGTGCTCTACGCCGACCACACGATGAACGCCTCGACCTTCACCGCGAGGATCGTCGCCTCCACGCTCGCCGATATGTTCTCGGCGATCACCGCCGCGATCGGCACCCTCAAGGGGCCGTTACATGGCGGGGCCAACGAGGAAGCGATGAAGAGCTTCGAGGAGGTCGGGAAGCCGGAGAACGCGGAGGCGTACGTGCGCGACCGCCTCGAGCGGCACGAGAAGATCTTCGGATTCGGTCATGCCGTGTACAAGACGTACGACCCGCGGGCGCTCATCTTGAAGCGCCTGTCGGAAGAGGTGTGCGAACGCGCCGGCAACCCCAAGCTCCACGAGATCGCCGAGGCGATCGAGAAGGCCACGTTCGAACAGAAGGGTCTGTATCCCAATGTGGACTTCTACGCGGCGGCGGTGTTCCACGTGCTCGGCATCCCCACCGACCTGATGACGCCCGTGTTCGCCGCAGCCCGGATGGCGGGCTGGACCGCGCACGTGCGGGAACAGTACGCCGACAACAAGGTGATCCGGCCGGGCTCGCGGTACGTCGGTCCCCAGGACCAGCAGTGGATCCCGCTCGAGGAGCGCGGCGAGGACTAGACGCTCGTCGGGCGGGGGAAGAGACCGGCGTCCTCCACCACCTCGCGGACCAGGTCATCGCGACCGATCCCCATGACGTGTAGACCGGAGACCCCCTCGATCGAGCGGAGACGTTGGGCGACCTCGATCGTGAAACCGAGCCCGACCCGCTCGGCGTCCTCACCGGCCGTTCCGAGGAGATCGAATGCGGACTGCGGCACGTGAACCCCGAAGAGGCCGTCCATGAAGCGCGCGTTCCCGAGGCTGCGCAACGGCACCAGGCCGACGAGGACCTTGGCTCGTTCGAAGATCCCTCGTGGCCGGACGAGGTCCGCCCACTCCCCCAGCCGGTCGACGTCGTACACGATCTGCGTCCACACCACGTCCCCACCGGCATCGAGCTTCGCTTCGAGCTTCGCGGGGTCGTACGGATCCGACAGGGGGACGTCGGCGACGCCGATCAGATACCGCGGCGGGTCCGCGATCTCGGCGCCCGCCCCCGTCGTCCCCTCGTCGCGGATCCGCTTCGCGAGCGCGACGACCTCGTTGGGCCCCAGATCGAACACCGACTTCGCGTCGGGATGATCCCCGACGTCCATCGGGTCGCCGCCGAGCACGAGCAGGTTCCTCGCGCCGAGGGCCCACCCACCCAGCAGGTCGGCCGTGATCGCAAGTCGGTTCCGATCTCGGCAGACGAGTTGGAGCGTGGGCTCGGCGCCGGCCTCGCGAACGAAGCGGGCGCCCGCCAGCGGCGACATGTGCGGCGACGCAACCGGATTGTCGGTGACGTTGACGGCGTCCACGTAGCCCACCAGCCCCCGAGCCGCCTCGCGAACCTTCGTGCCGTCTCCGGAGCGGGGCGGCACGACCTCACTGGTGACGACGAACTCGCCGGCCTCCAGGAGAGCGGCGAGTCGGCCTCCCTTCGGGCTCACCCGCCGTATGCCTGCGTCTCGGCCGCGGTGACGGTGTTGACCAGGAGCATCGCGACCGTCATGGGGCCGACCCCGCCCGGCACCGGGGTGATGGCTCCCGCCACCTCGACGGCCTCGTCGAAGTGCACGTCGCCGACGAGACCGCCCTCGGTCCGGTGAACCCCGACGTCGATCACCGTGCCACCCGGCTTGATCATGTCGCCGGTGATCAGCTTCGGCACGCCCGCCGCGGCCACCAGGATGTCGGCCCGACGGGTATGGGTCGCGAGGTTGGCGGTCTTCACGTGCGTGATCGTCACGGTCGCGTTCCCTCGGATCGAATCCTGCGCCAGCATGATCGAGAGCGGCGCGCCGACCAGATCCCCGTAGCCGACGACGACGACCTCGGCTCCCTCGAGGGGGATGTCGCTCCGAAGGAGCAACTCCACGATCCCGTAGGGGGTGGCCGGCTGGAACGTCGCCTCGCCGCGCACGACCATCCCGACGTTCCAGGGGTGGAGACCGTCGACGTCTTTCTCGGGTGCCATCGTCCGCTGCACCTCCAGCTCGTTCACGTGCGCGGGCAGGGGAAGCTGGACGATGATCCCGTGGATCTCGGGATCCCGGTTGAGGCGGCGGATGGTGGCGAGCATCTCGCCCGCGCTCACGTAGCCCGGAAGGTTCACCTGCTCGGAGTGGATCCCCACGTCCGCGCAGGCCTTGTGCTTCGCATCGACGTAGATGCGCGAGGCCTGGTCGTCTCCCACCAGGACGGCGGCGAGGCCCGGGGTGGTCCCGTGATCGGCGAGCGCGCGAACGCGTTCGGACACTTCGGAGCGGATCTGCGCGGCGACGGCTCTGCCGTCGAGGATTCGGGCGGTCACGGCTCGGGATGCTATCGGCTGGTCGCCGCTCCCGAGTGGAAGCTCAGTGACGGAAGTGCCGTCGGCCGCTCAGCACGACCGCCATGCCGCGCTCTTCGGCCGCCTGGAGGACCGCGTCGTCACCCTTGGATCCCCCCGGATGGATCACCGCGGTGGCGCCCGCGTCGGCGGCCACTTCGAGCGCGTCGGGGAACGGGAAGAACGCGTCCGAGGCGAGCGACGCACCCTTCGCGCGATCGCCTGCCTTCCGCGTGGCGATCCACGACGAGTCCACCCGCGACATCTGACCCGCGCCGATCCCGACGGTCGCGCCGTCGCGGACCAGCACGATGGTGTTCGACTTCACGCGCCACGCGATCGTCCAGGCGAGCAGCAGGTCGCGCCACTCGTCGTCGGTCGGCTCGCGGGAGGAGACGACCGCGAAGTCCTCGCGCCGCTCGGTGACGACGTCACGATCCTGCACGAGCGCTCCTCCCGGCATCGTCCGCACGTCCAGGCCGCCCGCGTTCGGCAGGGGCGCTTCGAGCACCCGAAGGTTCCGGCGCTCGGTGAACGCAGCGAGCGCGGCCGGCTCGTACCCCGGCGCGATCACGACCTCGGTGAACACGTCCCGCATCGCCTCCGCGGCAGCCCCGGTGCATGTCGCGTCGAACGCGACGATCCCGCCGAAGGCCGAGACGGTGTCGCACTCGAACGCGCGCCGGTACGCCTCGTCCGGCTGGGGAGCAACCGCCACGCCGCACGGGTTGTTGTGCTTCACGATCACGCACGCGCTCGGCGGGAGGGCGGCCACGAGCGAATAGGCCGCGTCCGCGTCGAGCCAGTTGTTGAACGACATGTCCTTGCCCTGCAGAACACGGGCGCCGCCGAGCGGTCCGTTCGATGCGCTGCCCGCGTCACGGTAGATGGCGCCACGCTGGTGCGGGTTCTCGCCGTAGCGGAGGTCATCGACCTTCTCGAGCGCCAAGCCCACGAACCCCGGCATCGCATCCGTTGCCGCTCGGTCGGCGAACCAGCCGGCGACCGCGGCGTCGTAGGCCGCCGTGTGAGCGAAGGCGGCCGAGGCGAGGCGCTCGCGCGTCGCGCGAGAGAGTCCGCGGTGAGCACGGAGTTCCTTGAGGACGTCGGGGTATCCGGAAGGATCCACCACGACCCCCACGGACTCGAAGTTCTTCGCCGCGGCGCGGATCATGGCGGGCCCGCCGATGTCGATCTTCTCGATCACCTCGTCGACGCCGGCGCCGGACGCGACCGTCTCGCGGAAGGGATACAGGTTGACGATCAGGAGGTCGAACGGCTCGATCCCGTGCTCGGCGAGCTGCGCGAGGTGCTCAGGCTTGCGTGTGTCGGCGAGCAGGCCGCCGTGGATCCTCGGGTGCAGCGTCTTCACGCGGCCGTCGAGCATCTCGGGGAAGCCCGTCACCTCCTCGACGGGCGTGACCGCCAGCCCCGCTTCGCGGAGGGTCGCCGCGGTCCCGCCCGAGGACACGAGCGTGACGCCCAGCTCGACGAGCGCCCGGGCGAGCTCGACCACGCCGGTCTTGTCGTAGACGGCGAGCAGGGCGCGGCGGACCTCGCGCACGTCCGTCACGTCGCTCCCCCGTCGATCCTCACGGTGCGGCCGGCGACTCGGATCCGTCCCTCGACGAGAGCTGCGGTCGCGGCCGGCAAGAGACGGTGCTCGACCTCGTGGACGCGAGCCTCCAGCGAGTCCCAGTCGTCATCCTCGCGCACGTCGATGGCTTCCTGCAGGACGATCGGGCCGGTGTCCACGCCCTCGTCGACGAGGAACACGGTCACGCCGGTCACCTTGGCGCGGTACGCGAGCGCATCGGCCACCGCGTGTGTGCCGGGGAACGCGGGCAGGAGGGACGGGTGCACGTTCAGGAAGCGGCCCCCGTAGGTCTCGAGGACCGCCGGCCCGAGCAGACGCATGTACCCGGCCGACACGACGACGTCGACCCCCCGGTCGCGGAGGAGGTCCGCAACGGCTCGATCGAACGCCTCCCGACCCTCGAAGTCCTGGGGGTCGAGCACCGCGGACTCGATCCCGTGGGCATCAGCCCGTTCGAGACCCTTGATGCCGGGACGGTCCGAGAGTACGAGCGCGATCCGGGGACCGCACACAGGATGTTCGAGGAGAGCCTGCAGGTTCGTCCCGGAGCCGGAAACGAGCACCGCGATCCGCTCCCCCATGGACGCGGCCACGCTACCAGAGCCACCGTCCACGCAGGCCGTACGCTATCGGCGTGGAGGCTGAGCAGCGGGCTCGCGGGATCCCTGATGGCGCCGAGGCCGCGAGCTCGACCGCCCCAGACGAGCTGGCCGAGCACCCCGCCGGCAGCGACGACCGCGACGATGCGACGCACGAGCGATGCATCCACCATCCGAGCAAGGCCGCGATCGCTCGATGCGACGCGTGCGAGAAGCCCGTCTGCATGACCTGCGCGGTGCCCGTGCGCGGGCGGGTGCTCGGGCCCGAGTGCCTCGGCTCCGAGTTGGGCGAGCCCGCGGTCACGACGGTCCCGGAGCCCGATCGGGCTCTTGCCGGCTCGTGGGTAGCGGTCGCCGGCGCCGTCCTGGCGCTGGTCGCCACCGCCGGGCCCTGGACCAGGACGGGCGCCGGTGACCGATTGTTGGGCGCGTGGGTCCCGAGCCTTCGGTGGTCGATGGTGGCCGCCCTCGCAGCGGCGTTCCTCCTGCCGGCCGCGTGGTGGTTCCGGGTCCGGGGAACACGCACCGGTGCGGCGCTGGTGATCCTCGGAGGCACGACGGTCGCCGTCGCATCGGTCCTCGCGATCGCCTTCCCCCCCACGTTCCAAGTCGCTTCGTGGGGCCCGTGGGTCGCGGCGACCGGCGGATCGGTCGCTGTCGGTGGGGCGATCGCGGCCGGCATCATCGAAGCCCGTCCAGGGAAGGGTGTTTGACTCCGGCACCGGGCGCCTCTTGGATACCCGTAGAGAACCACCCGGCCGCGCGTGTGCGCGGCGGCTGAAAGGAGCAGTTGGATGGAAGGTTCAGGCTCATCCGGCTTCGACATGTCGAAGATGTCGACCGCAGAGAAGCTCTTGGCGGGAGGCAGCATCCTGCTCCTGATCGTCAGCTTCCTCCCGTGGCAGAAGTTCTGTACGGACCTCGGCGAGCTCGGCGAGCTGGTCGGTCAGAGCGATGTCTGCGTCGGGACGGCATCCGCGTGGCAAGGCAGCGGAGGCATCTTCGGGATCCTCATGGGTCTCGGCGCCATCGTGCTCATCGTCCTCGGTGTGCTCTCGATGACGGGCTCGGCCGCGAACATGAACATGGGCATGCCGGTGGACAGACTCCTCGGTTATCTGGGACTCGGCGTCGCGGCCTTCGGGCTCTTGAAGTTCATCTTCGTGCTGACGAACTCGCCGGCATGGGCGGCCTTCGTCGGCCTCCTGCTCCTGGTGGTGGTCGGGTACGGCGCCTGGGAGAAGGTGCAGTCAAGCGGCGGCTTCCAGATGGGCGACTCGAGCGGCGGCACGATGGGTGGCGGCACCCCACCGCCGAGCGGCGGGATGCCGCCGAGCGCACCACCGCCGAGCGGCGGGATGCCGCCGAGCGCACCACCGCCGAGCGGCGGGATGCCGCCGTCGGACTCCTCGGACATGTGAGCTGACCGACACGTCACGCGTCGAAGAGGGGGGCCCGCGTTCGCGGGCCCCCCTCTTCCGTTTCGGGGTAGCCTTTGCTCCTTGCGATCGAGAGGACGCTCGTGAAGAAGTGCCCGTACTGCGCCGAGGAGATCCAGGACGACGCGATCAAGTGCCGGTACTGCTTGAGCGACCTCCGTGCCGACCCAGGATCCGTCATGCAGGAACGGCCCCGAGCCGCCCGGCTCGCCCACCCAGTCATCACCCGCCGAAGCGCCACCGGTGTCCTCGGAGGCTCTCGGGACGACGATGAGCTCCTCCCCTGCCTCGCCCTCCGGGGCGGCGCAGTACACGCACTCGGGTTTCCGCTACGTGCTGGGGTTCGTCGCCGACAGCTTCGGCATCTGGGATCGGCAGTCCCCGGGCGCGCCCGTCGAAACGTTCCCGCGGACCGACGACGGCTGGCGGAGCGCCTGGATCCGTTTCGTGGGCCTCGAGCCGAATCATCAGCCGGTGGGATCGGTCGGCCAGCAGCCCGTCCCGTCATCGGCGGTCGTGGAGAGCCCACCGCCGCATACGGCTCCTGCACCGGATCCCACCGATAACCAGGTTCTCCAATACACGCACTCGGGATCGGACTACCTCCTGGGGTACGGGCGAACGTTCTTCGGCATCTGGTTGCGGACCGATCCCTCGAGGCCACTCGAGCGGTTCCCGAGGGACGACGCCGGATGGGTCGCCGCGTGGCATCGCTTCACGACCATGGAGTCGAACTACGCCGAGGTCGGCCTCGGAAGCTCGGGTCCTTCGTAACGCCGAGCCGCAAGCCACGCCCCGAGCCCGCCACCCACCATTCCCCAGAACAGCACCGTGACCCCGGTTCGCAGCCATCCTGGGTGCACCGAGATCTGGAGAGGCACGACGATCGGGGAAAGGAGCGGAGCAGCGAACCACGCCCCGAGGATCGCGAGCGCGCCGAACACCGCCCCCGAGCCGATCCCGAGTCCCAGGGCGCCACGCCCGCCGAGCGTCGCGCCGGTCACGGCTCGCCGGCCGCCGAGCATCGCGGCCACCAAGGGCACGCCGCTCAACAGCCAGAGCCACGGGGAGAGCGAGAGGGGCGCGGGAAGGAGCGAGCGCCCCGCAGGTCCCGCCGGGGTGAGTCGCCACGGGCAGAGGTCGAACATCGGGCCCGCTCCGGCGATCTCGACGCACGAACCCGAGGCCGGCGCGAGGACAAGGGCACTCTGCGCCGGCAGCGCCAGGACGTGGAAACCCACGAGCGCCCCTCCGGACGCCCCCAGGCCCGCCACTTCGTCGATGTACGCGCGGGTCACCGTCGGCTCGAGGGTCGCCAGCACGAACACACCAACGGTGAGGAGCCCGAGCGCCCATCCATAGGCCGTGAGCCCTCCTCCGATCGCCGAGGCGAACACCCGTCCACGGGCAGCTTCCAGATAGGCGCCCGTCCCCGCTCCCGCCGCGGCCAGCACCCCCGCCCAGAGCGCCGCGCTCGAGGCATCGACGCGCACGCGGAGTCCGATGGTGGGGAACCCGAGCGTGACCAGGGTGGCGCACGAGGCCGCGAGCACCGCGACCGGGATCGCGGCGCCGGCGGCCGCCAGGCCGGACACGACGACCGGGGACCCGCCCCGCGCCGACCTCGCCGCCCGGCGGCCGGCGAGCGCCGCGAGCCACAGGGATCCGATCGTCAGCACCATCGGGACGGCGCGCAACCGCATGGTCTGCGGCCCGAAGCCGGAAGTGTCCTGCATCGTGGCGATCACATCGGCTCGGAAGGAAAGGAGGGCCGTCAACAGCCCGATCTTGGCCCACGTCCACAGGCCGAACCCCCCGAACACGAGATGCTGCGCGAGGGCGAGCACCTGACACACGGCCACGAGGGCGCCGAACGAGAGGGCTCCACCCACCGCCGCAACGCCGAGCACCCTGCCGGGGTCGACCGGCGCCCCCGGACGAACCGGGGGCGCCTCCGGCGTCACTCCAAGCGCTCCGCGACGAGCTCTGCCACCGCGGTCGGGTTCCTCGCAACGGCGACTCCGACGGACTCGAGCGCCTCGGCTTTCGCCGCCGCCGTCCCCGAGGACCCGGTGACGATCGCACCGGCGTGACCCATCCGCTTCCCCGGCGGGGCCTCGAATCCGGCGATGTAGCCGACGACGGGCTTCGTCACCTCCTCGGCGATGAACGCCGCGGCTCGCTCCTCGTCGTCGCCTCCGATCTCCCCCGTCAGCACGATCACTTCGGTCTCCGCATCGGCCTGGAACAGCTCGAGCGCCTCGACGAACCCGACCCCGTGGACGGGATCGCCGCCCATGCCCACGCAAGTGGATTGACCGATGCCGCGCTGCGTGAGCTCGTGCACGATCTGATAGACGAGGGTGCCGCTCCTCGAGACGAGACCGACCCTGCCGGGGGCGCAGATCTCCCCGGGGATGATCCCCACGTTGACCGCTCCCGGCGAGATCACGCCGGGGCAGTTGGGTCCGACGAGCCTCGTCTTCGACGCCTGGAGATAACTGTGGACGTTGGCCATGTCGCGAACCGGGATCCCCTCGGTGATGCACACGACCAATCCGACACCTGCGTCGGCCGCTTCCAGGATCGCTTCGGCCGCGAACCGTGGCGGGACGAAGATCATCGACGTGTTCGCACCCGTGTCTGCTACCGCACGAGCGACCGTGTCGAAGACGGGGATCCCCTCCACGTCGTGTCCGCCCTTGCCCGGGGTGACTCCGGAGACGACGTTCGTGCCGTAGGCGCGGTTCCGGAGCGTGTGGAAGGTCCCCTCGTTGCCCGTGATGCCCTGGACGACGAGGGCCGTTCGTTCGTCGACGAGGATGCTCATGGCGTCGCGCCCGCCAGGTCGGCGGCCTCCTCGGCCGCCTCGAGCATGTTGGCGGCGGGGACGATGTTCGGATGGGCGGCGTCTGAGAGGATGCGCCGGCCGTCCTCTGCATTGGTTCCGTCGAGCCTCACGACGATCGGGACGTGAGCCTCGATCCGCTCCAGCGCCTCCAGGATGCCCTGGGCCACCAGGTCGCAGCGCGTGATCCCACCGAAGATGTTCACGAGCACGACCATCACGGCCGGATCGGACAGGACCACCTCCAACGAAGTCGCCATCTGGTCGGCGGACGCGCCGCCGCCGACATCGAGGAAGTTGGCGGCACGCGCTCCCGCCTGCGCCACCACGTCCAGGGTCGACATGACGAGCCCGGCACCGTTGCCGATGATCCCCACCTCTCCGTCGAGCTTCACGTACTGCAGGTCCTTCTCCTTCGCGCGGGCCTCCACGTCGTCGATCGGGAACTGCTCGGCCATCGCGGCGATGTCCGGATGGCGCCACAGCGCGTTGTCGTCGATCGTGACCTTCGCATCGAGGGCGACGACCCTGTCGTCCTCCAGGAGGACGAGCGGGTTCACCTCGACCAGCGTCGCGTCGCGCTCCACGAGCAGTTCGTACATCTTCCGGACCGCGTCGCTCGCTCCCTCCCATGCCTCGACCGGGAGCGTCCCGATCAGCTCCCGGACGTGGTACGCCCGGAGCCCGAGCATCGGATCGACGTGCACGAGGCGGAGCGCCTCGGGCCGGGTTCGGGCGAGCTCCTCGATGTCCATCCCTCCCTCGGCCGTCATCATCGCCAGGTAGTCGCCACGGGCACGGTCCAGCAGGAGCGAGGTGTAGAACTCCTGAGCGATGGGCAGCAGCTCCTCGACGAGGACACGTGTCACGGGGAAGCCCTTGAAGTCGCTGCCGAGCATGCGGGCAGCGGCCGCGGCGGCGGCGTCCGGCGAATCGCAGAGCTCGACGCCGCCGCCTTTGCCGCGGCCGCCGACCTGCACCTGGATCTTGACCACGGAGCGGCCCCCGAGTTCGGTGGTGGCCGACGCGGCATCGTCCGGGCTGAAGGCGACGATGCCTCGCGGTGTCTCCATGCCGTGGGCGCGGAACAGGTCCTTGCCCATGTGCTCGTAGAGGTCCACTCGGCTCCCGCTCAGGCTTTCGCGCTCAACCGATCGCGGAGCCAGGACGCGATGTCACCCGTGTTCGCTCCGGGCGTGAAGACCGCCTCGATCCCGGCTTCCTTCAGCTTCGGGATGTCGTCCGCGGGGATGACGCCGCCGGCCACGACCACGACGTCGTCGGCCCCGCGAGCGCGCAGCTCTTTCACGACCTTCGGGAACAGCGTCATGTGCGCACCGGAGTGGCACGAGAGCCCCACGGCGTCGGCATCCTCCTGGATCGCTGCTTCCGCGATCTGTTCTGGCGTCTGGAAGAGGCCGGTGTAGATCACCTCGAACCCCGCGTCACGCAGCGCGCGGGCAACGACCTTGGCGCCCCGGTCATGCCCATCGAGACCGGGCTTCGCGACGATCACCCGAAGTTTCTCGGCCATGCGCCGAGTCTACCGACGATCCCCTCGTCAGCTTGCCCGGCGGCTCCGGAGGGGCGGAGGATAGGCGCGTGCAGACGCCCGACGTCCACTACGCGAGATCCACCGACGGGACCCACATCGCGTACCAGGTCGCCGGCGACGGACCGATCGACCTCCTGATGATCGCACCCGCCTACTCGAACATCGAGCTGTTCTGGACGAACCCCTCGTTCGGTCCGTTCCTCGTGGCCCTCGGGCCGATCGCTCGTCTCGTGCTCTTCGACCCCCGTGGGGCAGGCCTTTCCGATCCACTGACGGTCGATCGACTTCCGACCCTTGAGACGCGGGTGGCGGACGCGTTGACGGTGATGGAGGCCGCTGGCTCCGAGCGACCGGCGCTCTTCGGCATGGACTCCACCGGGCCACTCGCGATCTTCCTCGCGGCGACCTATCCGGACCGTACGGCAGCGCTCGTCCTGTTCGGGACGTTCGCCTGCGGCTTGAAGGACGAGGAGTATCCGTGGGCCTGGAGCGCCGAGGAGTGGGAGGCGCACGATCGCGAGGTCGAGGAGCGCTGGGGACAGCCTGACTACGTGGAATCGTTCCTGCGGTACCTCGGCCCCACCGCGCGCCGCGATCGCGAGGCGATCGCCCTCTGGACGAGCTACTACCGCCAGGCGGCGAGCCCGGGGATGGCGGCAGCGCTGAATCAACTCGAACGGGAAACCGACGTCCGACGCGTGCTTCGTTCCGTGCAGGCCCCCACGCTCGTCATGCATCGCAAGGACGAGGGCGTCTACCAGATCGAGGAGGGCCGCTACCTGGCTCGCCACATCCCCGGGGCTCGGCTCCTCGAGCTCGAGGGGGCGGACCATCTCCCGGGGGACGGCGACATGAACACGGTGATCGAGGAGGTCGGTCGGTTCCTCGGCTCGGTTCGCGACGAGGAAGCATCGTTCGATCGCGTGCTCGCCTCCGTGCTGTTCACCGACATCGTGGGATCGACCGAGACGGCGGCAGAACTCGGCGACCGACGATGGCGGGAGACGGTCGAGGGCCACCATGCCACGGTCCGAGCGATCCTGGGGCGGTATCACGGGGTCGAGATCGACACCGCCGGCGACGGGTTCTTCGCGACCTTCGACGGACCCGCTCGCGCCGTGCGCTGCGCGCAGGCGATCGTCGAGGCCGTCCGGGCGCTCGACCTCGAGGTCCGCGCCGGCGTCCACACGGGCGAGGTCGAGACGATCGACGGGAAGGTCGGCGGGATCGCCGTGAACATCGGCGCTCGGGTCGGCGGGCTGGCGGGGCCGTCGGAGGTCCTGGTCTCGAGCACCGTCCGCGATCTCGTGGCCGGATCGGGTCTCGTGTTCGAGGATCGCGGGGAGCACGCGCTGAGGGGCATCCCGGATCGCTGGCACCTGTACGGTGTCGTGCCGTGACGGGCACGGAGCTCGTCGTGGAAGGTCGCGCGGTCGTGGTCTGAGCCATCTGGGGTCCGGACCCACGCCGGTGCCTGCGATACTGCGCCCGTGGCCAAGAAGCGCGTGCAGTTCCGGCCTCCGGGTCTGAAGCCGACGACGAAGGTGGGCACCCTCGGCCCGTACCGAGGACGCCTCGGCCTCGCATGGGTCATCGCCCCCCTGATCGCCGGCATCGTG
Source organism: uncultured Actinomycetota bacterium (assembly GCA_963839395.1). Lineage (GTDB taxonomy): Bacteria > Actinomycetota > UBA4738 > UBA4738 > HRBIN12 > JAJNBA01. Next base: position 187,598 of record CAWIUW010000015.1, on the reverse strand, counting down.
ATCGTGGTCGCCGGCCTGATCATCCTGACGCGGTAGGACCGTTGCTCGACGGATACTGCTGGCCGCAGAGCGCGCTCCCCGGCGAAGAGATCGCCCTCCACGTCTCGTCCTCGGGCCCCTTCGCCGTCGAGGTGGCGCGTGAAGGCGCCGAACGCGAGGTCGTGTGGCGGGCGGACGCGATCGCCGGGACGGAGCATCCGATCCCGGCGACCGCCTCCGCCGACGGCTGCGGGTGGCCGGCGACGCTCACCATCCCGGTGAGCGACGACTGGCGATCGGGGTACCACTCCGTGACGCTCACCTCGGGCCAGGAGCGCGCCGACGCCTTCTTCGTGATCCGACCGGAGCGTGCGTCCTCGCCGATCCTCCTCGGCCTGTCGACCGCCACGTACAACGCCTACAACGACTGGGGCGGGCCGTCCCTGTATACGGGCGGAACCCGCGTGTCCTTCCAACGCCCGCTGGCGCGGGGGTTCCTGTCGAAGCCGGCGCCGGCCGTCCGGAAGGCGCAGGCCCCGCCCGACCGAGAAGCGCTGGGGTTCTTCACCTGGGCCGAGGAGCACGGTCTGTCCCCCTGGAGCGGAGGCTCGGGGTGGTGGACGTGGGAGCGGCCGTTCGTCGCGTGGGCCGAACGCGAGGGTTTCGCGATCGACATCGCCACCTCGCAGGACCTCGATCAACATCCCGAGGTCCTGGATGGCCACCGACTCTTCCTCTCGGTGGGGCACGACGAGTACTGGTCCTGGGGGATGCGCGATGCCGTCGAGGATTTCACCGCCGGAGGTGGCAACGCCGCGTTCTTCAGCGGGAACACGTGCTGGTGGCAGGTCCGCTTCGACGACGGAGCGATGGTTTGCTTCAAGTACCGAGCCGACGAAGACCCCGTCGTCGGCTCGGACGCACAGCGCCTCCTCACGGGGTCCTGGTCGGATCGACGGATCGGCCGGCCGGAACCCTCGATGACCGGGCTCTCGTTCTCGCGTGGCGGCTATTCCCGATACGGAGCGGGCGTCCCGCGAGCGAGCGGTGCCTACACGGTCTGGCGGCCCGATCACTGGGCACTCGAAGGGACGGGCCTCCGGTACGGCGACGCGCTGGGGCTCGCCGACGCCATCGTCGGCTACGAGGTCGACGGATGCGACCTGACGCTCGTCGATGGCCTTCCGGTGCCGACCCACGAGGACGGAGCGCCCGGTTCGCTCGCGGTGCTGGCCACGGCGCCGGCCCGCCTGTGGTCGCGGGAGGAACAACCTTCACGGTACGCGAGGGAGCCCGGCGAGCTCGAACACGTGGCTGCGGTGTTGTGGGGTGAGTTCGCCGATGCGAACGTCCACAAGATCCAGCACAACAACGCGGTGGTCGGGTGCTTCACGGTTCCCGGCGGAGGCACCGTCTTCAACGCCGGCTGCACCGACTGGACGTACGGGATCGAAGGCAACGATCCCGACGTCGTGAGGGTCACGAAGAACGTCCTCGATCGGCTGTCCGCCTGAGCTCGTAGGCTCGAACGCATGCGCTGGGAGGAGTTCGCGGAGGCGTGCCCGGAGATCGCGGAGCCCGCTGCCCAGCGCTTCCGCACGCAGGAGCTCTGCATGCTGGGCACGCTCCGCGCCGACGGCGCGCCCCGGATCAGTCCGTGCGAGCTCGACTTCGTGGCGGGTCACCTGATCCTCGGGATGATGTGGCAGAGCCGGAAGGCGCTCGATCTCCTCCGTGACCCGCGGTGCGTCCTGCACACCTGCACCACGGACCGGATGGGGACCGAAGGAGACGCCAAGATCTACGCCCGAGCGATCGACGTGCGCGATCCGAAGCTGCGGCAGACCTATCGCGAGGTCGTGAAGGAGCGCATCGACTGGGCACCCGACGAGCCGAACTTCCACACGTTCTCGATCGACGTCGGGTCGGCGGGGTTCATCTCGTTCGCCGAACCGAAGACGGTGATCGCGTGGGATCGGGATCGTGGAACGCGGGTGCTCCCGTTCCCGGACCCCGATTGAGGCTCAACCGACCCGCTTGAGCGGCGCGTAGGACAGGAGGAGTCGCTTCTCTCCCCCATCCGAGAAGGCGATCGTCGCCTCGGCATCGTCGCCGTGTCCCTTCACCGTGATGACCACGCCCTCGCCCCACCGCTCGTGCAGGACGGTGTCCCCCTCCGACACGGAGGGAACCTCCCGCTTGGAGACCCGTGGCGGGCTCCATCCTGTCGACGGCACCTCCACCTTGCCTTTGCCGGGCAGGCCCACGACCGAGTACGCGCCCTCGTCCCGGCGAGCCCTTCCTCCTCGCGAGGGATCGCGGGCACCGGATCGAGCCCGCCCGGATCCCCCACCCTCCTCACGGACGTCCATCAGGCTGGCCGGCAGCTCGTTGAGGAATCTCGACGGCGGGTTGTAGTTCGTCTGCCCGAAGAGCGTTCGACCCCACGCGTGACAGAGGTAGAGGCGCTTCTGCGCCCGCGTGATGCCGACGTAGAGCAAGCGGCGCTCCTCCTCGAGCTCGGCGGAATCCGTCATCGACCGGTAGTGCGGGAAGATCCCGTCCTCGAGGCCGACGATGAACACCGCGGGGAACTCGAGACCCTTGGCGATGTGGAGGGTCATCAACGTGACCGAAGACTCCTCCTCGTCGTAATCGTCTTGCTCTCCGATGAGAGACACCTGCTCGAGGAACTGGTCGAGGCCGGCGTCCGCATCGCGAGCGATCAACTCGGCAGCAACGCCGGAGAGCTCCTGGATGTTCTCGATCCGCCCCTGCGCTTCGACCGTCCGTTGCTCCTCGAGTTCGGCCAGGTAGCCGGACTCCTGTGCCGCGAACTCCACCATCCGAGCCGGTCCCGCACCGTCGGCGAGGTGGCCCGCGATCGCCGTCATCACCGACGTGAAGCCTGCCACGGCGCCCTTCGCTCGAGACGCGAGCGACGCGATCTCGTCGACCCGGCGGCACGCGTGCATCACGTCGATACCCTCCGCGCGCGCGAACGCCTCCACGGCGGCCACCGTTGCATCGCCGATCCCTCGTTTCGGGGTGTTGACGACCCGCCGGAACGAGATCACGTCCTGCGGATTCGTCAGGAGGCGGAGGTACGCGAGGATGTCCTTGATCTCCTTGCGCTGGTAGAAGCGGACCCCGCCGAACACCCGGTACGGCATCCCGACCCGCATCAAGACGTCTTCGATCACACGGGATTGCGCGTTGGTCCGATAGAAGATCGCGACGTCCCGGTACCGGAACGCGTCCTCGCTCCGCAGACGTTCGACCTCCTGGGCGACGAAGTAGGCCTCGCTGTGCTCGTCGTTGGCGCGCACACGCACGACCTTGTCTCCCGATCCCGCCTCGGTCCAGAGGTTCTTCGGCTTGCGCTGGATGTTGTTCTCGATGAGGGCGTTCGCGACCGTCAGGATGTTCTGCGTGGAGCGGTAGTTCTGCTCCATCAGGAACACCGCCGCATCGGGATAGTCGTGCTCGAAGTCGAGGATGTTCTGGATCGTCGCGCCTCGCCAGGAATAGACACCCTGATCCGCATCTCCGACGACGCAGATGTTGTGGTGCTTGGCCGCCAGCAGGTTCACCAGCTCGTACTGCGCACGGTTCGTGTCCTGGTACTCGTCGATCAAGATGTACCGGAACCGCTCCTGGTAGTGCTGCAGCACCTCCGGGTGATCACGGAAGAGCCGGACGGTCTCGCTGATCAGGTCGTCGAAGTCGAGTGCACCCGCGTCCCGTTTCCGCCGCTCGTACTCGACATAGATCCGCGCGACCGTCTCCTCGTAGAAGCTCGAGGCCATCTCGGCGAACTCCTTCGCCCCGAGCACACGGTCCTTCGCCTTGCCGATCGCCGAGGCGACGGCCTTGGCCGGGAAACGCTTCGGATCGACGTTCATGTCGCGCGAGATCCCCGCGATCAGCCGTTCGGTGTCCCCGTCGTCGTAGATCGTGAAGTTCGACGGGACGCCCAGATGCGCGTGCTCTCGTCGCAGGATCCGCGCGCACGTCGAGTGGAACGTGAGGACCCACATCCCGCGCGAGATCGGCCCCCCGAGGAGCTCCCCCACCCGTTCTGCCATCTCGCGTGACGCCTTGTTGGTGAACGTGATCGCGAGGATCTCCCCGGGAGAGACCCCACATTCCCGGATCAGGTACGCGATCCGGTGGGTCAAAGCTCGCGTCTTGCCGGAGCCCGCCCCCGCGACGATCAGCACGGGACCCTCGGTCTGGAGAACGGCCTCGCGCTGGATGTCGTTGAGCCCGTCGAGCAGGGGGGATGTGACGCTCACCGAACGATGCTAACGCGAGCCCGGGACCAGACCGGTCAGGACGGCTCTGACCTGGACCTTCGACAGATGTCTCGGGCCGTCTCCCGGGTTACGGTGGACGGCATGCAGGAACGATCGCCGGTCCGCGCCGTGATCCGAGCCCTCGGTTTCGGATGTCTCATGGCGGCCGCCGGGCTCGCCGGCTACACCGCGTGGCTCCTGTGGGGCACGGGCCTGGAGACGGCCCGCGCCCAGGACCGACTCAGGTCCCAGATCACGCCGCTCTTCGAGCACCCGACGCCACCCGGGCAGGAGCGATATCTCCCCGGAGAGGCGTACGCAGCGCTCGTGATCCCCTCGATCGAGATCGACTTCATCGTCGTGGAGGGGCCGAGTGCCGACTATCACTCATACGAGTGGACGACCACGCTGAAGAAGGGTCCCGCTCACTATCCGGACTCGGCCGATCCGTGGGACGGCACGGGTCGCGTCGGGATCGCCGGCCACCGCACCACCTATCAGCACCCGTTCCTCGACCTCGAGCGGGTCCGCGCCGGTGACATGATCGAGCTCATCACGAGGCACGGGACGTTCACCTACGAGGTCGACCGGAACTTCATCCTGCCGGAAGCCGGATCGGGCGCCGCGCTCCGACAGACCCACCGGCCGACCCTCGTGTTGACCACGTGCAATCCGAAGTACTCGAGCCGGGAGCGGTTGATCGTGACGGCCACGCTCGTCGATCGACCCGCCGAGGCCTAGCCGAGCGCTCAGTCGTCGCCCGACGCCGCCTCGAACATCCTCACGGCAAGATCTTCGATCGCCTTCTCCAACCTCTGTTCCTCCGAGTGCGCGATCTCGTCATGGTCGACCAGCTCTTCGACCTTGTCGTGAAGGTGTTCGAGCTCATCGATCGCTTTCTCGGCGTCACCGTCCCGGTATTTCTCGAGCGCGTCATCCAGTCCTTTCAGGAGCTCTTCGGCCGCCTTCTCGGAGATGGTGCCCTGGTCCATGCCCTCGGTCACGAGCGCTTGGAGGGACACGGCGGCTTCCTGCACCGGGTCGACCGGCGGGGGGCTCGGCGTCGATGAAGGTGACGGGGACGGCGATGGGGACGGAGAGGGAGAGGCCGACGGGCTTCGGGAGGGGGACGGGCTCCCGAGACTCTTCGGCGGATCGCCGCCGCCCAGGAGTGCGAACGCCAAGCCGCCGAGCAACGCGAGCCCGGCCAGGGCGAGGAGCAGCGGCATCGTGCGACGGCGAGGCGGAGGCCGGTCCCCCCGTCTCGGGAGGCTCTCCGTCCCCGCCGCGACGGGCAACGGCGTGGTTGCTCCGATCGGCGGAAGGGCAGTCGTCGCCGGGACCGGAGCGATGGGGGCCGTGCGGTCGTTCATCGCCGAAGCCATCTCCGCGGCGCTCTGGAACCTTTCCGTCGGGTCCTTCTCCATCGCGCGCAGGATCACCCCCTCGAGCGCGGGCGGGACGGAAGGCTCGAGGGACGTCGGGGGGATCACCGCGTCATGGACGTGCTTGAACGCGACGGCGAGCGGATCGGCGGCCTCGAACGGCTGACGACCCGTCAGCATCTCGAACAGGACGCACCCGAGGGAGTAGATGTCCGAGCGGTGGTCGACAGGGTCACCCCGAGCCTGCTCGGGCGAGACGTAGCCGGCGGTTCCGAGGATCGACGAGGCGTGTGTGATGCTCTCGCCGTCGAGGCTGCGAGCGATGCCGAGATCCATCAGCTTGGTGCGGCCGTCGGGCGTCAGCATCACGTTGGCGGGCTTCACGTCACGGTGGATCATCCGCGCGGCGTGCGCCACCTCGAGCGCGTCCGCGACGTCGGTCGCGATCCTCGTTGCCCGCGTGGCGTCGAGGCGGCCATGGCTCCGGATGGCGTCGGCGAGCGTTTCTCCCGCGACGAACTCCATCACGATGTAGTGGACGTCGTCCTCGGATCCGGCGTCGAAGACGGCCACCAGGTTGGGATGGGAGATGCGAGCCGCCGCGAGCGCCTCCCGCCGGAACCGCTCGACGAAGGTGGCGTCGCCGGCCAGCCAGCCCCCGAGGATCTTGAACGCAACCGGCCGATCCAGCACCCGGTCGGTCGCCAGATAGACCTCGGCCATCCCGCCGCGTCCCAGGAGCTCGCCGACCGCGTAGCGGTCGGCGACCACCCTGCCCTCCATGGTCATGAGCCCCAGGCTACGGGAGCCACTGCGAAGCGGGCCCTAAGGGTCGATCCGGCGGGATCCGGTCGACCAGCTCATTCCCACTCGATCGTGCCGGGTGGCTTCGACGTGATGTCGTACGCGACCCTGTTGACGCCCGGCACCTCCCGGACGATCCGCGAGGCGATCCGGTCGAGAACCTCGTAGGGAAGCCGGGCCCAGTCCGCCGTCATCGCGTCCTCGGATGTCACGACGCGAACGATCACGGGACTTTCGTAGGTCCGGCCGTCGCCCATGACGCCCACCGTCTTCGTGTCTGCCAGCAGGACACAGAACGCCTGCCAGGTCTCCCGCTCGAGTCCCGCCCGGCGGATCTCCTCTCGCACGACCCGATCGGCTCCTCGGACCTTGTCGAGGTTCTCGGCCGTCACTTCGCCAACGATCCGCACCGCGAGGCCGGGGCCCGGGAACGGCTGGCGTTGCACGACCTCCTCGGGGAGTCCCAGCTCCGCGCCCACCTGGCGAACCTCGTCCTTGAAGAGATCGCGGAGCGGCTCCACGAGCTCGAGCTCCATCTCCTCGGGAAGCCCGCCGACGTTGTGATGGCTCTTGATGTTCGCCGCGGTCCGGGAGCCGCTCTCGATGACGTCGGGGTAGAGGGTTCCCTGGACGAGGAAGTGCGCGTCCCGATGCTCTCGGGCGACCTCCTCGAAGACGCGGATGAACTCCTCCCCGATCGCGCGTCGCTTGCGCTCGGGATCGGTGACGCCCGCGAGCTTCGCGAGGAAGCGGTCCTCGGCCTTCACGTGCACGAGCGGTACGCCGAAGTGACGGCCGAAGGTCTCCTCGACCTGCTGCGGCTCCCCCTCGCGGTTCAACCCGTGATCGACGAAGACGCAGGTGAGCTGATCGCCGACGGCGCGATGCACCAAGAGCGCGGCGACCGAGGAGTCGACCCCGCCGGAGAGTGCGCACATCACCTCGGCGTCGCCGACCTGCGCACGGATACGAGCCACCGCGTCCTCGACGATGTTGATCGGGGTCCAGTCGGGCAGCAGGCCGCATCCCTCGTAGAGGAACCGCTTCAAAACGTCCTGGCCCCGAGGCGTGTGCGAGACCTCGGGATGGAACTGCACGGCGAACAGGGCCCGCTCGGGGTCCTCCATCGCCGCGATCGGGATCTGTTCCGTGCGCGCGGTCACGCGGAAGCCCTCGGGGGCGCGCGTGACCGCGTCGCCGTGACTCATCCAGACCTGCTCCTCGGCACCGAAGTCTGCGAGCAACACCCCACCCGGCTGGTCCACCGAGAGCGTCGTCCCCCCGTACTCTCGCTGGCCGGTCGCCGCCACCTCTCCGCCGAGCGCCTGCGCCATCAGCTGGTGGCCGTAGCAGATGCCCAGGACGGGGATCCCCATGTCGAACAAGCCGCCGTCGAGCGTGGGCGCTCCCTCTTCGTAGACCGACGCCGGCCCTCCGGAGAGGATCGAACCCGGCGGGACGCCGCTTGGCGAGCTCGGCCGCCGTGGCGTCGTGGGGAACGATCTCGGAGTACACGTGCGCCTCTCGGACGCGCCTCGCGATGAGCTGTGCGTACTGCGCTCCCAGGTCGACGACCAGAACCGGCCTCGCGGGATCCTGTTCGCCTGGTCCTGGCGCGCGGGACCCGGGCGGCACCTAGTGCCCCATCCCCACCCGCTGCGCCGCCTGATATGTCTTGCCCTCCGTCTTGATGGACGGGGCGATCACCAGCTCGGCCTTCTGGAATTCCTTGATCGACGCGTACCCGGTGGTCGCCATCGAGGTCGCGAGCGCTCCGAAGAGGTTGAAGGTGCCATCGTTCTCGTGTGCCGGACCCACGAGGATCTCTTCCATCGACGCCACCTGCTGGGTCTTCACCCGCGCGCCCCGCGGGAGGGTGGGATGGAACGTCGCCATCCCCCAGTGGAAGCCACGGCCGGGCGCCTCGTACGCGCGGGTGAGGGGCGATCCGATCATCACCGCGTCCGCACCGCAAGCGATCGCCTTGGCGATGTCGCCGCCGGTGCGCATCCCGCCGTCGGCGATCACGTGACAGTAGCGGCCGGTCTCGTGGAGGTGCTCGCGCCTCGCCGCGGCAGCATCCGCGATCGCCGTGGCCTGCGGCACTCCGACTCCCAGCACACCTCTTGTGGTGCAAGCGTTTCCGGGACCCACCCCGACCAAGACGCCGACGGCGCCCGTCCGCATGAGATGCAGCGCGGTGGAGTACGAGGCACACCCTCCGACGATCACGGGCAGGTCGAACCCGGCGATGAATTCCTTCAGGTTGAGCGGCTCGCTCTGCGTGGAGACGTGCTCGGCTGAGACCACGGTCCCCTGGATCACCAGGATGTCGAGGCCCGCCTCCAGCACGATCGGCGCGAACGTCTCGACGCGCTGGGGCGTGAGCGACGCGCACGACACCACGCCCTCGGCCTTGATCTCCTCGATCCGGGCTCCGAGCAGCTCCGGCTTCACGGGCTCCTTGTACAGCTCCTGCATCCGACGGGTTGCCTTGTCATCGGAGAGGTCTGCGATCTCCTCGTAGATGCCCTCGGGATCCTCGTACCGGGTCCAGAGACCCTCGAGGTTGAGACAGGCGAGCCCCCCGAGCCGACCGATGAGCACCGCGGTCTGGGGTGAGACGCTCGCGTCCATGGCCGAGGCCATCATGGGGAGCTTGAATCGATACGCATCGACTTCCCAGCCGATGTCGACGTCGTCGGGATCACGCGTCCTTCGGGACGGCACGATCGCGACCTCGTCGAATCCGTAGGCCCGCCGGGCCGTCTTGCCGATGCCGATCTCGAACTCCACGCCGATCACCCCCGAGGAAGCCTGAGAGAGCGCGAAACGCCCATCCGGGACCCCGGACGGGCGTCTGACCGCTGCATGCGTCCAGCGTACCAGCCGGTTCCGACGCGCCCGCTCAGCCTCCGGCGACCGCCTCGAGGGCACGCCGCGCCTGTGCCAGGTGGAACCGATCGTGGCCCGCGAGCATGCGGAAACACAGGTCGAAGCTTTCGGGCCCGCGCTCGGCATGCATGCCGACGCGGGCCCGATCCTCCTCGGTCGATCGCGTCCACAGGGCGACGTTCGCCGCTCGGAGCGGTTCGAAGAGTGTCAACAGTTCCTCCGGGTCTTCGTTCTTGCCGGCATGGAACCGGTTGACCCAGAGATCCTGGTCGTAGCCGATCAGCGGCGGCCGGTCATGGGCGAGGATCCATCGGTATCGGCCACTCATCGCCACCTCGGCGTCGACCGCGTGTCCCAGACATTCGATCACCGACCACTCGGACGGCTCCGGGCGAACGAAGCCCAACTCCCCCGCCTCGACGGCCATCGCGCGCCACGCGCTCCCGGCAGAGGCCTGCGCTTCCGCGGGATCGTCCGTGCCCAGCAGCCCGAGCAGGTGGTCCTGGTAGGCCTTCGGCTCGGAGATCGGATCCGGTGAGGTCGCCGCGTCCACGGCCGGGCACTCTACCGCCCAGGCTCAGTCCTCGTTCGCGACGTGACCGGTCTCGGTGACCCGCAGGTCCGTGAACCCCGAATGCACGCGGTCGCCCTCGACGAGGGGCGCGGCGCCCTTGATGTGACCGAGGTCCGCGAGCGTCTGCAGGACCTTGGCCAGTGACTCCTCGGGGGTCTCGACCATCGTGTCCACGACGAGCTCCGGGTGCTCGGGCGCCTCGTAGGGATCGTCGACGCCCGTGAAGCCGGTGATCTCGCCCGCGAGCGCCTTCTTGTACAGGCCCTTCGGATCCCGGTTCGCGGCGATCTCCTCAACGGTCGCATGGACGTAGACCTCGACGAACGCGCCGATCTGGGCGCGGACCGTGTCCCGGGTCGCTCTGTACGGCGAGATCGGGCAGCAGATCGCGGCGACGCCGTTCCGGGTCAGCAGCTCGGCGACGAAGCCGATCCGCAGGATGTTGGTGTCCCGGTCCTCCTTGGAGAACCCGAGGCCTTTCGACAGGTTCTGCCGCACCACATCGCCGTCAAGGATCTCGGTCTTCAGCTGCCGAGCGCGCAACTCGTGGTACAGCATCTCGGCGATCGTGGACTTCCCGGAGCCGGACAGGCCGGTGAACCAGACGGTGAATCCCTTCTGCTCGGGCGCTGTCACAGGAAGCTCCTGGAGGCCCCGTCGGCCGTCTGGATCCCGAAGAGCGAGAGGATCGTCGGGCCCACGTCGACCAGGCTGAGCCCGTCGACCTTGCCGGTCGGCTGGCCGGGCGAGCCGGCCATCGCGAAGACGCCCGTCCGATCGTGATTGGCGCCGTCGGGGCCGATGTCGTTCTCGAACGTGTACACGCTCGGGTTGCCGACCGCGCCGACCGAACGCCATGCGAGGTCGCCGAAGTAGACCAAGAGATCCGGCGCCACCCCACGGATCTCCGGATAGACGTCCTGCGGTTTGTGCACCGTGGTGCCGAGTGGCTCGCCGTCCGGCCCCGGCATCGAGACGAGCTTGGCGACGAGCTCGTCGCGCTCGGTCTCGTACCGCGCCGGCTCGATCACGCCCTGGGGTTCGCGGCCGGCGACGTTCAGGAAGAGCCGGCCGTAGTAGCCGCCGTCGCCCCATGCTCGGGTTCGGCTCCAGTCGATCGAGGCATTGGCGATCGGGGTCACCTCGGACACCGACTCCTTCAAGGTGAGATAGCCGTTCTCGATCAGCCAGTCGTTGAAGCAGATACCACCCATCATCGGCCGAGCGCCGTGGTCGCTCATCACGATCGTGATCGCATCCTCGGGAAGCAGCTCGAGCAATGTGCCGACCTCGTCGTCGAGCGCCCGGTAGTAGCGCTGGAACGCGTCCTCGAAAGGGTTGCCGGCCTGGTACAGCGGATGCGCCGGATCGACGTAGTGCCAGAACACGTGGTGGAGCCTGTCCATGCCCATCTCGACCATCATGAAGAAGTCCCAGGGCTTGTCCCTCACGAGCCGCCGCGCAACCTTGAAGCGCCGTTCGGTCATCTTGAAGACCTGATCGAGGACGAACTCCATCCCCTGCTGGCGGAAGTTCGGGATGTCGAAGATGTATTCGCCCTTCCCGCCCAGCTCCTCTTCGATCTCGACTTCGAGCTCCAGCGGGTAGGCGTAGTGCTCGGCCGAGGGAGGCGTGAGGAAGCACCCGACACGCCACCCGGGGAACTCCTTCGGCGGCGGGAAGCCCGGCGGGACACCGATGAGGAGCGAGGACTTGCCCTCCGCCCCGAGGGCGTCCCACACCGCCGGCGCCTTGATCGAGCCGGAATGCGCGATCGCGAGCCCTTCGTAACTCGTGTCCTTGCGGTTCCGGAAACCGTAGATGCCGAGCTCCCCCGGGGTCTTTCCGGTCATGGCGCAGGCCCAGGCGGGCACGGTGATCGGCGGGGTGATGCTGGCGAGATCCCCGTACATCCCCTGGGACATCAGCTTGGAGATGTTCGGGACTTCCGAGGCGAGATCACCGAACAGGAGCTTCGGTGTGGCGCAATCCAGTCCGATGACCGCGACCCTGGGGCCTTGCTGCATGTCGACGTTCACCCTTCCTTGCTTCGCCGGAGATCGAGGTCGAGGCCGGAGCCGGGCGCGCCGCAACGCGAGGCGGCTCAACGGTTCTCGTATGCTACCAACCCGCCCGGAACGCCGACCGAACCTCCGGAGATGCTGCGTCGATGAACCTGCTCCGCCGTGCGCTCGGCATCGGCGCACTCTTGTTGTTCCTGTTGTCGGCGCCACTCGTCGCGATCCCGCAGACGATCGTGGAAGGGGTCATGGGTCAAACAGGGTCGCCCGACACCGTCTGGATCAGGCTCTTCGGCGCGGCGGGCATCGCAGTGGCGCTGTTCCACGTCCTGATCTCGAGGAAGCTCGAGGACCTCTGGTGGTGGTGCTGGGCTCTCGTCATCTTCAACGGATCTGATCTCGCTGATCGCGCTCATCCACGTCTCCGTCGGGTTGTCGGACGGATCGGCGGCGTGGCCGTGGTGGCTCCTCGGAGCGACCGCCGCGCTCTTCACGGCGTTGTACGTCATCGGCCTGGCCAAGGCCGGCCAGGAGAAGCCGTTCGCCTGAGTCAGTCCGTCGCGAGCATCCGCACCATGACGACGGCGGTATCGGAATCCCATTCACCGCGCAGGTCGCGGCCGAGCACGAAGCCCGCCGACCGGTAGAAGGCGCGCGTCGCCCCGTAGCCGTCGTCGGGCTCCGGCCCGGGGTCGCTCGGCGAGACCGTGAGGACCAACAGGACCCGTCTCCCTTCGGCGCGGAGTTCCTCGACGAGCCGGTCGATCAGCGCATGGCCGATCCCCGGCGTCGCTTGTCCGCCCGGACGGCCATCCAGGTGATCTCGGCGGCTTCGTCGAACCGGCGCACGTACGTGAGGAACCCCAGCACCTCCCCATCGTCCACGGCGACGAGACCGGGGTCACGACGGACGGCCGCCGCACAGTCGTTCCTGCCCTGCGCGTCCGCGAAGTGATACGGGAGGCCGGCGACGATCCGGTCACACGCCCCGGCATGTTCCGAGCCGAGCGTCAGGATCGACGCAGCCGTCATCCGCCGGCGGCTGCGACGCGGGTGCGAGCCATGCGATCGGCGGCGACCGCGGTCGAGATCCCCTCACGCTCGGCGTCCTCGAAGACCTGGAGCAGGGTGTCGCCGATCGCCTCCAGGCGCTTCGCCATCGTGGCGTCGTCCCACCCGAGGGTCTCGTAGCCTGCCAGATGGATCACCCCGCCCGCGTTGATCACGAAGTCGGGGGCGAACAGGATGCCGGCCTCGCGGAGGCGCTCGCCGTCCTCGGCGACGCCGAGCTGGTTGTTGGCCGCGCCGGCGACGATCCGGCACCGCAGGTGCGGGATCGTCGACTCCGTCAGCACCTTGCCGGTGGCACACGGAGCGAAGACGTCGCACTCCGTACCGATCACGTCCCCCGCACCGACCACCTTGGCGCCCAGCTCGTCCGCGAAGGTCGAGGCCCGTCCGGCGTCCACGTCGGCGAGCAGCAGCGTGGCGCCCGCCTCGTGGAGGTGCTCGGCCAGCCGGCTCCCGACCGACCCCAGGCCCTGGATCAGGATCGACCGCCCCTCCAGGTCGTCGGCCCCGAACGCGTGTCGCACGGTCGCCCGGACCCCGTGGAACACGCCCATCGCCGTGGCAGCCCCGGGATCTCCCGATCCCCCGTTGGCTTTCGAGCGACCGAGGACGTGGGATGTGCGTTCACCGATGGTGTCCATGTCGGTCTCGCCGGTGTTCATGTCGGCCGCGGTGACGTAGGTCCCGTGCATCGACTCGACCAGGTCCGCGTAACGCAGGAGGAGCGCTCGGCGTTCGGGAGCCCCGCGTGCCGGAACCTCGCGGACCGCGATCACGGCCTTGCCGCCCCCGAACGGGGTCTCGGCGGCCGCGTGCTTGAGGGTCATCGCGCCGCTCAGTCGAAGGACGTCGTCGAGCGCGTCCGCGGGAGCGGAGTAGGAGGTGAGCCGCGTCCCGCCCATCGCCGGACCGAGGGCCGTGCTGTGGACACCGACGAACATCCATGTTGACGTCGATCGGTCGTGACGGACGACGACGTGCTCGCCGTCCCAGTCGTCGATCAGGTCCTCGAACGCCACGCGGTCGAGTCTAAACGGCCCTCGAGAAGGCATCCCCGGGACCGGATGTGGTACGGCGGCGGGCGCTCACGCGCCCGCCGCCCGATCGTGGATCCTGCCCGAGCTACGCGCCGCCGACCGAGTGCACGCTCCCTGTCGCGATCCCCCAGCAGACGTACGCGTCCCCACTCGCCGTCGGCTCGGGCGTACCGTCACCGTCGTCCTTCCACGCGCCGACGACGCCCATGATCGTGTAGTTCTCCCCGGCATCTACCGACGCGGCCTTCGCCTTCAGGAGTACCTCGATCACGGACTTCTTCTCGACCTGGCCCCCGTCGTTCTTGTTCGTGAGAGTGGCGAACGCCTTCCACGTCACCCCGGTGATGTCGGTGAAGTCCAGACCGCTCTGCGCGCAGTCCCCCGACGCCAGCGAGGTCACGATGTCGTTCTCGACCCCCATCGCCTGCGGACCGCCGAACTGCCCGTTGACGGCCCACCTGGCGTTGCTGACGCCGATGTCGGTTGTGTCGCCGCCCAACGCACCCACACCGATGATCACGAATTGGCGAGCACCCGTGAACACCGTCTTATACGCCGCACCCATCGGGCGCAGTGTCAGCTTCGCCTTCGTGGTCTGCCCCGGCGTCAGGGTGTAGTCCCCGATAGTGAAGTTCTGCAGCGCCCAACAGGAGCTCATGACCACCGTGAGCGCACCGGCTCCGAGCATGAGCAACAGCTTCTTCTTCATGCGATTCCTCCCCTTGACCCGTCCTCGAGACCCCTCGGGTCTCCGCGTGTGAGGGGCATACTGCCATTACGCAACCGGAGCGCGCAAACCGAGAGGCGGGCCCGACGGGCCCGCCTCTTGGTTCCGTACCGCTCGGAGCTCGGCTAGTGCATGTGGCCGTGACCGGCCGCCGTCTCCTCTTCTTCCTCGGGCTTCTCGACCACTGCGCTCTCGGTCGTCAGCACGAGGGCCGCGATCGAGGCCGCGTTCTGCAGGGCCGACCGGGTCACCTTCGCGGGGTCGACGATCCCGGCCTTGACCAGGTCGGTCCACTCACCGGTGGCGGCATCGAACCCGCGAGCATCGCTCTCCTCGCGGATGTGCGACACGATCACCGAGCCCTCGTAGCCGGCGTTCTGGGCGATCCGGCGGGCGGGCTCGGCGAGCGCCTCTCGGACGATCGTCGCTCCCGTGGCCTCGTCGCCTTCCAGGTCGAGCTTCTCGAGGGCGGATTCCGCGCGGATCAAGGTGACGCCTCCGCCGGGCACGATCCCTTCCTCGACGGCCGCGCGCGTGGCCGACACGGCGTCCTCGATCCGGTGCTTCTTCTCCTTGAGCTCGACCTCGGTGGCCGCGCCGACCTTGATCACCGCGACACCGCCGGCGAGCTTGGCCAGCCGCTCCTGCAGCTTCTCCCGGTCCCAGTCCGAGTCCGTGTTCTCGATCTCGGCCTTGAGCTGGTTGATCCTGCCCTGGACGTCCTCCTTGGAGCCTCCGCCCTCGACGATCGTCGTCGTGTCCTTCGAGACGACGATCTTGCGCGCCTGCCCGAGCAGATCGAGCGTGGCGTTCTCGAGCTTCAGGCCGACCTCCTCGGAGACCACCTGGCCACCCGTGAGGATCGCGATGTCCTGGAGCATCGCCTTGCGGCGATCGCCGAATCCGGGTGCCTTCACCGCGACGGACGAGAACGTCCCGCGGATCTTGTTCACGACGATCGTGGCGAGCGCCTCGCCCTCCACGTCCTCCGCGATGATGACGAGCGGCTTCCCGGCCTGCATCACCTTCTCGAGCACCGGCACCATCTCCTGGACGCTCGAGATCTTCTTGTTGACCACCAAGAGATAGGGGTCTTCGAGCACCGTTTCCTGACTGTCAGGGTCGGTGATGAAGTAGGGCGAGATGTAGCCCTTGTCGAACTGCATCCCCTCGGTGAACTCGAGCTCGATACCGAACGTGTTGGACTCCTCGACGGTGATCACGCCGTCCTTGCCGACCTTGTCCAACGCGTCGGCGATCGTCGCCCCGATCTCGGGGTCCCCTGCGGAGATGGACGCGACGCTCGCGATCTCCTCCTTGGCCTCCACGTCCCGGGCCTGAGCCTTGATGGCCTCGACGGCGGCCTCGACGGCGGCCTCGATGCCGCGCTTGAGCGCCATCGGGTTGGCCCCGGCGGCGACGTTCCGCATGCCGCCCTTCACCATGGCGCGGGCGAGCACGGTCGCGGTCGTCGTGCCGTCACCCGCGACGTCGTTCGTCTTGGTGGCGACCTCCTTGGTGAGCTGCGCACCCATGTTCTCCCACGGGTCCTCCAGCTCGACCTCCTTGGCGATCGTCACGCCGTCGTTGGTGATCGTGGGCGCACCCCACTTCTTGTCGAGCACCACGTTCTGGCCCTTGGGACCGAGCGTGATCGCGACGGTATCGGCGAGCTTGTCGACGCCGGCCTCAAGGCCGCGTCTCGCCTCCTCGCCGAACTTCAGCAGCTTCGATGCCACCGGTGTCCTCCTCTTCCATCGAAAGATCCGGGCGGGCTCGCGTCCGCGAGCCCGCCCGCTACGACCTGGTTGCTACTTCCCGACGACGGCGAGCACGTCGCGTG
This sequence comes from uncultured Actinomycetota bacterium, assembly GCA_963839395.1. Classification (GTDB taxonomy): domain Bacteria; phylum Actinomycetota; class UBA4738; order UBA4738; family HRBIN12; genus JAJNBA01. The sequence goes on along the minus strand of CAWIUW010000015.1, from coordinate 170,964 downwards.
CCGAGAGGATCTGGTACTCGGTCCCGTCGGCGTCCTTCCACTCCGTACCGCCGTACTTCGAGTAGATGACGATGTCGCCGACGCTCACATCGACCGGCACGCGGGCGTCTCCGTCCTCATTGAACTTGCCGGGTCCCACCGCCACGACCGTGCCGCTGACCGGCTTCTCCTTCGCCGTGTCGGGGATCACGAGCCCGGAGGCCGTGGTCTCCTCGGCCTCGCCCGGCTGCACGATGATCCGGTCCTCGAGCGGCTTGAGCTTGAAGTCCTTCGCCATCCCTGGATCTCCTCCCTCGTTCTTGGCCCGTTCTGGGGGCCGTGATCTTGGCCTGGTTGCTGGTTCCTCGGCCCGGTTCCGGGCGGGGATGCGCTTAGCACTCGCCCTCCCTGAGTGCTAGCAGGATAGCCGCGAGAGCGCCGAAGGGTCAACGCCGAGCCGGAGTAGAGAACCGAGGTGGGCGGTCGCTTCAGACGCCTTTGAGGTAGGCCACCGTCTCGGCGAGGCCGTCCTCGAGGTGCGTCCACGGCTTCCAGGCGATGGCCGAGCTCGCCGCCGAGATGTCCAGCGCCATCCGCCGGAGCTCCGCGGGGGTCTGTGGGCCGTGCTCCGGCTCGCCGGCGAACCCGGTGAGCTCGGCGAGCCGCTTGTACAGGTGATTCACGCTCGTCTCCAACCCGGTGCCGATGTTCACGAGCTTGCCCGATCCCCTGTCCACCGCCTGCACGAACGCGTGCACCGTGTCGTCGATGAAGACGAAGTCACGGGTCTGATTCCCGTCCCCGAAGATGGTGGGGGCCTCCCCCGACAGCATCTTCGCCGTGAAGATCGCCACGACGCCGGCCTCCCCTGTCGGGTCCTGCCGGGGGCCGTAGACGTTCGCGAGGGCGACGGCCGTGTAGTCCAATCCCCGATATCGCTGGTAGTACGAGAGGTAGTCGAGGCCCACCTTCTTCGATACCCCGTAGGGAGAGAGCGGCCGGGAGCCCTGCGCCGCCGACTCTTTCGTAGGCAGGCGTTTGGGCTCTCCGTACATCGTCCCACCGCTCGCCGCGTAGATCACCTTCCGGGCGCCGACGCGCACGGCGGCTTCGAGCACGTTGAGGAGACCCATGATGTTGACGCTCGCGTCATGGACGGGATCGGCGAGGGATGGTCGAACACCCGCCTGAGCGGAGAGGTGGAACACGACCTCCGGCCGGTGGCGTTCGAAGAGCGAGCCGAGCCCCTCGGCTCGCACGTCCATGTTGAAGAACGAGAACTCCTTGCCGTAGCCGCGGGCTTCGACGAGGTTCGCGATCTTCCCGGTCGTCAGATCGTCGACGGACACGACACGGTGACCTTCGGCGAGCAAGCGCTCCCCGAGCTGCGAGCCGATGAACCCGGCGCCCCCGGTCACCAGGACGGTCGTCACGTCGCCAACCTTAGGTTGGGGTCTGCGGCGATGTCCAGCGAAGACCGTTCCCCTCGAGCGAGCCTCGCCGCACCGACCGTCGCGATCATCGCACCGTTGTCCGTGCACAGGTCGAGCGACGGATAGAGCACTCGCAACCCCTCTGCGGCCCCCGCCTCGCTCATCCGTTCGCGCAGCCGCGTGTTCGCCACCACGCCGCCGCCGAGGAGGACCGTGTCCACTCGCCGTCCCTTCGCCGCAGCGATCGTCTTCGAGACCTGCACGTCCACGATCGCTTCTTGGAACGAGGCGGCCACGTCGGGGAGCGAGACGTCGTGGCCGGCCGCCTGCTCCGCTCGCAGGTAGTGGAGGACCGCGGTCTTCAGCCCGCTCATCGAGAAGTCGAGATCTCCCGAGTCCTCCATCGCCCGAGGGAATCGGATCGCGGTGGGGTCGCCCTCGGCCGCCATCGCGTCCAGCGCGGGTCCGCCCGGGAACCCCAGACCGAGGAGTCTCGCCACCTTGTCGAACGCCTCTCCCGCCGCGTCGTCGAGGGTCTGGCCGAGCAGCTCGTGGCGATGGACCTCGGGCATGTGCACGAGCATCGTGTGCCCACCCGAGACGATGAGGGCGACGTAGGGCGGGTCGGGCTTCCCGTGCTCGAGGAAGTTCGCCCAGACGTGACCCTCCAGATGGTTCACGCCGATCAAGGGAACCCGAGCCGCGAGGGAGACCGCCTTGGCGGCCGCCATCCCCACCAGGAGCGCCCCGACCAGGCCGGGCCCCGCCGTCACGGCGACGCCGTCGAGCGCCCGGAACCCGACGTCCGCTTCGCCCAGCGCCTGCTCCAGCAAGGGATTGAGCGACTCCACGTGCGCCCGTGCCGCCACCTCGGGGACGACGCCTCCGAAGCGTTCGTGCAGGTGCTCTTGGCGAGCGATGAGATTCGCCCTGACGTGGAACACGTCCTCCACGATCGCGACGGCGGTCTCATCGCACGACGTCTCGATGCCGAGCGTGATCACGCGGGGCGCACGCCCTGGGGAAGGGTCTCCTCGATCTCGTCCAACCGCCGCCGGTAGGCCTCGGTCCTCACGTCGTCGGTCCACATGATGAGCGCGTCCTCGCTCACCTCTTGGTAGTAATTCCGCCGGATGCCGACCGGGCGGAAACCGAAGCGTGCGTAGATGCGCTGCGCGGCCCAATTCGTCACGCGGACCTCGAGGGACACTGCCCGCGCACCCATCTCGATCGCCTGGGGGATCAGCTCAGCCATCACGCGGGTCGCGATCCCGTGCCCTTGATGCATCGGGTCCACGGCGACGTTGGTGATGTGGGCTTCGTCGCCGTAGCAGATCAAGCCGCCGTACCCGACGACCTCCTTGTGGACGCGAGCCACGAGGTAGCAGCGGTTGTTCGGGTCGGTGATCTCCGCCGCGAAAAGATTGGGACTCCACGGGCGCGCATAGACCTGTCGCTCGATCGCCATGACGCCGCGCAGGTGACGGCGGCGCATGCGCGTGATCTCAAGCGCCGGCGCTTCGCTCCCGGTTGTCCCATGCGATCTCCGCATCCGATCTCCTCAGGTACATCGGCACCACGTCGTGCAGCCGGTCGTGCTCCTCCCGGAGGAACCGCGGAACCGCCAGCTCCACCAACGAAGCGGCCTCCGGGTGCGCCCGTATCGTGGAGGCGAACTCGATCCGACTCCCCAGCTCCTCGAGCTGGTCCCGGTACAGGATGGCACCGTCTCCGACCGCAAGCATCTCTCCCGGGAGAGTTTCGAGCTCGGCGCCCAGGTGGTCAGGCGTCCCCACGGCGTAGTCGCTCCCTCTCACGACGCCTCCGGGAACCGCGCGGTAGACGGCGGAGAAGACTTCGCCACGCCGGCCGTCGATCACGGCCACGATCAGCTTGTGGGTGTAGCGGACCGAGAACGCGAGCGAGTCGAGGCTGGTGATCCCGACGATCGGCACCGCGAGCACCTGTGCCAGGGTCTTCGCGGTCTCGATACCCACGCGGAGCCCCGTGAACAGGCCGGGCCCGATCCCGACCGCGATCCCGCCGACCTGCGGGAGCTCGATGCCGGTCCAGCGACAGAGCTGTTCCAGGGCAGGCGTCACCGATTCCTGTCGAGCCTTCCCGGCGACGGAGATCGCCCCGACGAGCTCACGCTCCGTGCCGATCGCCACCGAGGTCTGGGGTGTCGAGGTCTCGATCCCGACGACGATCATCCGGTCGCCCCGTCGAGCGAGGTCCCGCCGTGATCGCGTCCGAACAGCTCCAGGGCATGCTCCAGCCGCTCCCATCTGTTCGCCCAGGACGTTCCCTGGGGCGTGATCACGATGCGGCGGGTGTCGGCGCCTGCCCGGGCCGTCGTGAGCTCCACGCGGAGCCTGTCCTCCGGGAGGAGGTCCGAGACGGCGTCCCCCCACTCGACGAGGAGCACGCGGTCCGGACCACCCAACTCGTCGAGGGCGAGATCGACGACGTCTTGGACCCGTTCCAGGCGGTAGACGTCGACATGGGCCACGTCGAGGCGACCCGAGTACTCGCGGACGAGCGTGAACGTCGGCGAGGCGACGTGATCCTCGACCCCGAGGCCGCGTCCGATCCCCTGCACGAGCGTGGTCTTCCCGGCCCCGAGGTCACCCGTGAGCACGACCGTGTCGCGCGGCTGCAGCAGGGACGCGATCGCCTCCCCGACCTCGCGCGTGCGATCGGCGGTCTCCGTTTCGATCTCGATCACCATGTCAGAACAGCTCGAGCTGCTCCTCGGGAACCGGCTCTGCCTCGGGAACGATGACGGGTTCGGAGGTGGGCACCGCCTCGCGGGCGACGGTCGGTGTCGACGCGGTCGCGGGTTCCGGAACGGCGGAGCGATCCGGTGGACGCTCGAGTCCGGCCAGGGTGTCACGCATCAACTCGAAATCCGAGCGGAACTCTGCGAATTGGCGCGACGTCTCTCCGCCGCCGCGAAGGATCGCGGCCGGGTGGAACGTGGGGATCACGGTCCGACCGTGCCACGGGTATGTGTTCCCTCGCATCCGCGTGATCCCTTGCGAGGTCTTCAAGACGAACTTGGTCGCGAAGTTCCCGAGCGTCGCGATCACCCGTGGCTGGATCAGCGAGACCTGCTCCACGAGCCACGGCGTGCAGGACTCGATCTCGTCCTCCTGCGGATCGCGGTTGCCCGGCGGTCTGCACTTCAACACGTTGCAGATGTAGACGTCATCGCGGGCCAGACCGACGACCTCGCTCAGCATGCGCGTGAGCAGCTGACCGGCGGCGCCGACGAACGGCTCACCTTGCTTGTCCTCGTGGAAACCGGGCGCTTCGCCGATGAACATCACATCCGCGTGGGCGTTCCCGACGCCGAAGACCACCTGGGTGCGACCGTTCGCCAGCCGGCACCTGGGGCAGTCGGCCGCCTCGGCGGCGACGTCGGCCAGCGTTCGGGTCACGCCGCTCCCTTCCGTCGCTTGCGGACGGGCGGCTCCGAGAGTCCGAGCGCCTCGCGAGCGAACGCCCGAAGCTGCGGGTTGAGCCGTTCGGGACGCTCCAGCATCGCGACGTGCCCGGCTCCCTCGACGATGAACAGCCTTCCCTCCGGGAGTCCCGCGGCGAGCTCGACGGCGGCGGCGGGAGGCGTCACACGGTCTTGGTCTCCGACCGCGACGAGGGAGGGCACGGTGACCCTCGGGAGGGCGTGACGGAAGTCCATCCCGATCAGCTCGGTGAGGCCGTCGGTCCAGACGAGGGAGGAGGTCCGTTCCGCCAGATGGAGGACGTGGTTCACGACGTCGTCGGGGGCCTCCGGAGCGAACTGCGTCACTCGAGCGACGATCGCGGGGACGTCCCCGGGGCCCGCGAGGATCGCTTTCCGGATGCGGTCCACGCGGCGGGTGGCCGCGGCCAAGGACCCACGCCGTGGGCGAAGGATGTCGGTGACGCCTCCCAGTGCGCCTCGAAGGAGGTGGGAGGCCGACGCGCCGAGCAGCACCACACCTGCGATCCGCGCCCCGAAGAGATCCGGGCGCTGCTCGGCGAGCGCGAGGATCGCGATCGCACCCATCGAGTGCCCGATCAGAACGGCCGGCCGGTCCTGCCCCACGACGTCCAGGACGGTCGCCAGGTCCCTGCCCATCGACCGGAGCGTCACGTCGCCGGTCGATGGCACGTCGGACCGGCCGTGCGCGCGGTGGTCGAGCGCCACGCAGCGGAACTCGTCCCCGAGATCGGGCCACTGCTCGCGCCATGTCGTCATGTCGAGGCTGAAGCCGTGCGAGAACACCAAGAGCGGTGCCCGCTTTGGACCCGCCGCACGCACGGCGAGCGAGGTGCCGTCGAAGGCCTCGATCGGTCCGACGTCCTCCGGCGGGGGCGCCCACACCCCGCCGGAGGCGGCGGGGCGATGCCGGCGCCAGAGCACCTCCCCCGCGACCCCCGCTGCGATGGCCCCGGCTGCGATCCCCGCCGAGACGATCGTGCTCCGTTTCGTCATGGATAGCGCCTCGGCACGCGCTCGCCGATCCGGGCAACGATCTCGTACCCGATCGTCCCGAACAGCCGACCGAGGGCGTCCGCCCCGATCGTCTCGTCCCCTTGGTTCCCGATCAGCACGACCTCCTCGCCGACCCGAACCTCCGCGTCTCCGCAATCCACGAGCAACTGATCCATCGTGACGGTCCCCGCGACGCCGTGGCGCCGGCCCCCGATCAGTACCTCGCCCAGGTTCGTCAGCTGTCGAGGGTAGCCGTCCGCGTAGCCGACCGGCACGGTCACGACCCAGGCATCCCGCTCGAGGCGATACCGATGCCCGTACGAGATCGCCTCGCCGGCAGCCAGCCGCTTCACGGCGCTCACCTGGCTCCGCCAGGTGAGCGCCGGCCGCAGGCCGAGATGAGCGCCGACCCCGGGCCCGGGTTCGATCCCGTAGAGCGCGATCCCCGGTCTGACCAGATCGAGGTGCGCATCGGGATGCAGGATCGTGGCACCCGAGTTCGCTGCGTGCAGCAGGCGTGGGGCGACGCCTGCGGCCCGGACCGCGTCGGCGGCCTTCAGGAATCGGGCGAGCTGCTCCTTCGTCGTGACCTCGTCCTCCTCGGATCGCGCGAGATGCGTGAACAGGCCCTCCACCTCGAGACCCGCTTCCTGGACGCGGCGCGCGAACCCAGGCGTGTCCTCCGGCGGCCACACGCCGATGCGGTGCATCCCCGTGTCGATCTTCACGTGCACGGGCACGGAGCCGCGTGCGGCCCCCGAGAGCCGCTCCAGGCCGTTTCCCGAAAACAGGGTGGGCGTGAGCCGATGCGCCAGCGCGACCGCTTCGGAACCGGTCGGGAGCTCCGACAGAACGAGGATCGGCGCCTCGATGCCTTCTTGTCGCAGCTCCAGTCCTTCCTCGACCAGGGCGACGCCGAGCCAGGTGGCGCCGGCCTCGATCGCGGCCCGGGCCACCGGGACGGCCCCGTGGCCGTAGCCATTCGCCTTCACGATCGCCATCAACTCAGCGGTCTCGGGCTTCAGGATCCGGGCGTTGACGCGGATCGCGTCCAGGTCGACGTCGACCCACGTCGGCCGGTAGACCTCGCTCACCCGTCTTCCACCTGGGCGAGCGCTTCGGGAACCCGCTCCAGCACGTCGCTCGCGAGCGCGCCTTCGCCGAGATCCCTCCCGGCGAACACACCCGACAGCCCATGGAGGTAGGCGGCGGCGGCGGCCGATTCGGGCGGAGGAACCCCGCGGGCGAGGAGTCCGCCGATCATCCCCGTGAGGACGTCGCCGGTCCCGGCGGTCGCGAGGGCCGGGGATCCGGTCACGTTGACGAACAACCGTCCCCCCGGCTGGGCGATCACGGTGCGACTTCCCTTCAGCAGGACGACCGCGCCGGTCTGCTCCGCCAATGCCCGGACGTGCGCCGGCCGGTCCGCATCGAGGTCGCGAGGTTTCACGCCCGTGAGCCTCGCGAACTCGCCGACGTGCGGAGTGAGCACGGCGTCGGCCTCACGATCCTGCAACGCCGCGCCGTCGCCCGTGAACGCGTTCAGTCCGTCCGCGTCCAGGATCAACGGGACCGGCGAGCGGCGTACCGTCTCGCGCACGAACGCCACCGTCTGGTCGTTCGTGGTCAGTCCCGGTCCGATCGCGACGGCGTCGGCCGCCTCCAACCGTTCGAGGAGCGGAGCCACCGCCTCGACGGCCACCGTCCCCTCCACGGTCTCCGGCAGGGGAAGGAAGGTGGGCTCGGTCAGGCCGGCTTGGATCTGGGGCATCGCGCCCTCGGGGGCCGCCACCGTGACCAACCCGGTTCCGACCCTTCCCGCCGCATGTGCGATCAACCGCGCCGCACCGGTCATCCCGCGTGACGCGGCGACCACGACCAGCACGCCGGAGGCGCGCTTGTGGGTGTCGGGATCGCGCATCGGCAGCCAGGCGGCCACGTCCGTGGGCTCCGCCAGCCACGCGTGAGCACGGACCAGGTCGTCGGGGAAACCGATGTCGACCACTCGCACGACGCCCGCGTGCTCGGCGCCGGGCATCAGCACGGCGCCGAGCTTCACCGCACCGAACGTCACCGTCAAGCGCGCCCGAACCGCTTCGCCCTCGACCACACCGGTCGTCCCGTTCACTCCGGACGGGATGTCCACGGCCACGATCGGCGCATGCGCTTGATTCAGGCTCGCGATCGCCGCTGCCCAATCATCCTCCGGCATACCGCGGAATCCGGTGCCGAAGATCGCGTCCACGACGACGTCCGCGCGCGAAAGCTCTCGTTGGAGGCTCCCCTGGTGGAAGGTTCGCACCCGGATGCCGGGCACCTCCTCGAGGCGCCTCGCGTTCGTGGCGGCCGGCTCCCGGAGCTCGGTCGGATCCTCCAAGAGGATCACGGTCGTCCGCACTCCCCACCGCCCCAGGTGCCTCGCAGCGACCAGTCCGTCTCCGCCGTTGTTCCCCTTGCCGCACACGACGACCGCCCGGCGGCCGTAGGCCCCTCCTGCGAGGTCGCGGGCCGACCGAGCCACGGCGCGGCCTGCCCGCTCCATCAGCACCGCGGCGTCGATCCCGCGCGACTGCGTCTCGCGATCGAGTGCGGACGCTTCCGCGGGGGTCAGGACGGGCTTCATCGGACCGCGACGGCGAAGGCGACCGCGTTCGTCTTCTCGTGGGTGAACGTGATCAACACGTCGGTGATACCGAGGGAATCCGCTCGGCGCTTCGCGTTGCCGTCGAGCCTGATCCCGGGCGCGCCCGAAGGGTGGCGGGTGATGCTGATGTCCTGCCAGAGCCGGCCCCGATAGCCGCCCAGCGCTTTGATGGTGGCCTCGCGGGCCGCGAAGCGGCCCGCGTAGGACTCAGCCGGCCTCGCCTTCGAGTCGCAGTAGGCGATCTCCTCGGGGGTGAAGACCCGGTCACGGAGCGTGGGATGGCGCGAGATCGCGCGTTCCATCCGCGCGATCTCGCAGATGTCCACGCCCAGCCCGACGATGTCCACGAGGACAGGCTAGACCAACCGGATCCGCGCCCGCGCTACTCGACCGTGACGCTCTTCGCGAGGTTCCGCGGCTGGTCGACATCGGAGCCGCGCAGCCTTGCGACGTGGTAGGCGAGCAACTGCAGCGGCACCGTGACGACGACCGGCGAGAGCAGCTCCGGGGTCTCGGGGACCTCCAGGACGTGTTGTGCGATCTCGCGGATCTGCTCGTCGCCCTGGGTGGCGACCGCGATCACCTCGGCGCCGCGCGCGCGCACCTCCTGGATGTTCGACAGCATCTTCGGGTAGACGTGACACGTGGTCGCGACGGCCACGACGGGCACCCCTTCCTCGACGAGCGCGATGGGGCCGTGCTTCAGCTCTCCGGCCGGGTACCCCTCGGCGTGGACGTAGCTGATCTCCTTCAGCTTGAGCGCGCCTTCGAGGGCAGCCGGGAATCCGGTGTGGCGTCCGATGAAGAGCCAGTCGTGGGACCCCTGGAATCGCCGGGCGAGCTCCTGGACCTGCTCGTCCAGCGCGATCGCCTGCTGGACCTGCGCCGGCAGCTCGCCCATCCGCGTCAACACCTCGGCGATCTCCTCGGGGAACATCGACCCACGGACCTGCGCCAGGTACATCGCGAGGACGTACTGCGCGACCATCTGCGTCGCGAACGTCTTGGTGGCGGCCACCCCGATCTCGGGTCCCGCGTGCATGTAGATCACCCCGTCGGCCTCCCGAGCGAGGGAGGAGCCGACCGTGTTCGTCACGGCGATGAGGCTCGATCCCTGGCGACGGGCGTGCCGCGCGGCCTCCAGCGTGTCGATCGTCTCGCCGGACTGCGAGACGGCGAGCGTGAGCGTGTCGGGACCGAGGACCGGGTCTCGGTAGCGGAACTCGCTGGCGATGTCGATCTCGACGGGGAGCCGGGTCCAGTGTTCGATGGCGTACTTGGCCACGAGGCCCGAGTGATACGCGGTGCCGCAGGCGACCACGAAGACCTTGTCGACCTCCCGCAGCACATCGTCCGAGATCCGAAGGTCGTCCAGCACGAGCCTCCGGTGCTCGTCGACCCGCCCGACGAGCGTGTCTCGGATCGCCCCGGGCTGCTCGTGGATCTCCTTCAGCATGAACGTGTCGAAGCCGCCCTTCTCCGCCTGCGCCGTGTCCCAGTCGACGGTGATCGGCTCGGGGGTCACGGGATCACCGTCGAAGTCCGTGAACGTCGCGCCGCCCGACCGGACCTCGACGATGCGACCTTCGTCAACCGGGATCACGGTCGAGGTACGCCCAAGGACGGCGGGGATGTCCGATGCGAGGATCATCTCGCCCTCGCCCACGCCGACGACCAGAGGCGAGGCGACCTTCACCCCGACCAGCAGCCCGGGTTCTTCCGAAGACAGGACCACGAGCGAGTAGGCGCCCTCGAGGTCCTTGACGGTGCGTCGGACGCTCTCCACGAGCGGATCACCCGCTCGGAGCCGCTCCTCGATGAGGTGAGCGACCAGCTCCGTGTCCGTTTCGGAGACCAGGGCGTGCCCGTCCTTCTCGAGTCGTGTCCGGAGTTGCTGGAAGTTCTCGATGATCCCGTTGTGGATCACGGCCACGGTCCCCGAGCAATCGAGATGAGGGTGTGCGTTCCGGTCCGTGGGCGCACCGTGGGTGGCCCAGCGCGTGTGGCCCATCGCGACCGTGCCGGCCGGGTGTCCCTCGACGTCGAGCGCGCCCTCCAGCTCCGCGAGCTTGCCGGCCCGCTTGACGACGGTGAGGGCTCCATCGAGCACGGCGATGCCCGCGGAGTCGTATCCGCGGTACTCCAGCCGTCGGAGTCCTTCGAGGACGATCGGAAGGGCCTCGTCGGGGCCTACGTAGCCCACGATGCCGCACATGAGGGGAACGAGCGTAGCAGCGCGTACGGAGAGTCCCGGGAACGGTGACGAAACCTCTACGCGCCCAGGTGCTCTCGCACCTTGCCGGCGATCGCGTCCGCGTGACGGCGAGCGACGTCCTCCGTCTCGGCCTCCACCATGACCCGGACGAGGGGCTCCGTTCCCGACGCACGAACCAGCACGCGGCCGGAATCGGCGAGCTCCTCCTCCGCCGCTCTGACCGCGTCCCAGACGGGAGTGGAGTCGTCCAGCTCCGAGAGGCTCCTCACCCGGACGTTCTCCATCACTTGGGGGTAGCGCTCCATGAGATCGGCCAGATCGGCGACCGTTCGGCCCGTGCCTGCCGCGAGCGAGAGGAAGCGCACAGCCGTGAGCAGTCCGTCACCGGTCGTCGCGTGGTCCCGGAAGATCAGATGGCCGGACTGCTCGCCGCCGAGCATCACACCCTCTTCGAGCATCTCCTCCAGGACGTAGCGGTCGCCCACCTTCGTGGCCGACACCGTGATCCCCGCACCCATCATCGCCCGATGGAACCCGAGATTCGCCATCACGGTCGTCACCACGGCATCGTGGGGCAGGGTGCCGGATTCTTTCATCGCGATCGCGCACGCAGCGAGGATCTGGTCGCCGTCGATCATCCGGCCACGATGGTCCACGAACAGGGCTCGGTCGGCGTCACCGTCGTGAGACACGCCCGCGTCGGCGCCGAACTCGACCACCGCGGCGCCTGCCACCTCCGGATGGAGGGCGCCGCAGTCGACATTGATGTTCCGTCCGTCGGGGGAGGCGTGGATCGCATGGACCGTTGCTCCGAGTCGCTCGTACAACAGCGGCGCGACCTTCGACGCGGCGCCGTTGGCGCAGTCCACCACGATCGTCATCCCGTCGAGACGTGCCCCTGCAGCAGTCACGAGATGGGCCAGATACCGCTCGCGACCACCCTTGAGCACCCGGATCGAGCCCTCGCCGACATCGGCCGTCACCGGATCTCGGAGGGCAGCTTCGATCTTGTCTTCGACGCCGTCGGGCAACTTCATCCCGTCGCGACCGAAGAACTTGATCCCGTTGTACTCGGGCGGGTTGTGGGAAGCGGAGATCACGACGCCGGCGTCGGCGCCGGCGTCGATGGTCAGGAACGCAACCGCCGGCGTCGGCTCGACGCCGGCGAGCAACACGTCCCCCCCGGCCTCGTGGATGCCGCCGACGAGGGCGTCCTCGAGCCAGAGGCCCGACTCTCGGGGATCGCGGCCCAACAAGAAGACGGGACGGTGACCGGCTTCGATGGCGAGGACTCGCACCGCTGCCCGGCCGAGCCCGCGCGCGAGATCCGCAGTGAGCTCGGAGCCGGCCACACCCCGGACGCCGTCGGTCCCGAAGAGACGCCTCATGGGCAGGTGATGGTACCCGTGGGGGGCGGAGGGCGGGGCCGCCGGGCTCATCCCCGCCCCCCACGGTTCACTCAGCAGCAACCCGGCGGGCAGCAGTCGGGCGGACAGCACGGATCGATCATGCGGGCTCACCTCCTGTCCGAGCGTCGGGAGTCGTATCGATAGCGGTCGATATGTTGCCAAACATATCGACCTCTGTCAATATGACCTCCATGAAGCTCCTCCAGGAGATCGACACCACTTGCTGCCCACCCCTGTTGTCCGCCCCACTGGGCGAGGAGGACGCCGAATCCCTGGCGGCGGCGCTGCAGGCGCTGGCCGATCCCGCGAGGCTTCGCCTGCTCAGCCTGATCGCCTCGTGTCCGGATGCGGAGGCGTGCGGCTGTGACCTGACGGCGCCTATCGGCCTGTCCCAACCCACGGTGAGCCACCACCTGAAGGTCCTGCACGAGGCCGGGCTCCTTGACCGGGAGCGCCGCGGGAAGTGGGTCTACTTCAAGGTCCGGCCGGAGCCGCTCGCGTCGCTCCGCTCGGCGCTGTCCGCCTGACCGGTCAGCCCGTCGAGCAACGTCCTCACCCGCTCGTCGATGTCGTCGCGGATCCCACGGACCTCTTCGAGGGACCTGCCGGCGGGGTCGGCGAGCTCCCAGTCCTCGTAACGGATACCTGGGAAGACGGGGCATGCGTCGCCACATCCCATGGTGATCACGACGTCGGCGTCCCTCACGACGTCCTCACGCAACCGCTTCGGATGCTCCGCAGAGATGTCGATCCCGACCTCCGCCATCGCCTGGACGACCGCGGGGTTGAGACGGTCGGCCGGCTCCGAGCCGGCCGACCGCACCCGAACGCGGCCTGCGGCGTGCCGCTCGAGGAACGCCGCCGCCATCTGGCTGCGCCCCGCGTTGTGCACGCAGACGAACAGGACCTCGGGGGGACCGGACATGCGCGCGCGCTCCACGCCAGCCAGGGTAGCCGCCCCGTCGTCATGACGATGGACGATCCCCGGAACCCTGGGTGAACGTTCGTGGACGGTTCGCACAGGTCAGGAGATGATGGGCTGATGAAGCTGGTTCGCGTCTACGAGACCACAGACCCGATCCGGGGACTCCTCGTTCGCGGACTCCTCGAAGCGGAAGGGATCGACGTGCTCGCGAAAGGCGAGGGCTCCGGTCCCTACCGGATGGGACCGGTGATCCTGTTCGTGCCGGACGACGCATCGAGTCGCGCGGAAGAGCTCATCGCCGCGTCGGAGGAAGGATCGCTCGCGCTGGATCCGGGCGAGGAACTCGCCGAGGAGACGGTTCGAACTAGCGCTTCGAGTACTGAGGAGCCTTCCGGGCCTTCTTGAGCCCGTACTTCCGGCGCTCCTTCTCGCGCGCGTCACGGCGCAGGAACCCTTCGGCCTTCAGCTGGGCTCGGAGCTCCGGGTCGAGCTCGAGGAGCGCTCGAGCGATCCCGAGCCGCAGCGCGCCGGCCTGACCGTTGACGCCCCCTCCGGTGATCGAGGCAACGACGTCGAATTCCTTGTCCCGCCCGATCGAGCGGAGCGGCGCCTGCGCGACCATCCGGTGGACCCGTGTCGGGAAGTATTCGTCGAGCGCCCGGCCGTTGATGAGGAACTCGCCGCTGCCCGGGGTCAGACGAACCCGGGCGACCGCCTCCTTGCGCCGCCCGGTCGTGAGCTTCATGAGGGTCGCCACCTACGTCTCCTTCTTCTTCCTCGTCGACGTGGCAGCGGGCTTCCTCGCTGTCGTCTTCCGCGCCGTGGTCTTCTTCGCGGCCGTCGGCTTCTTGGTCGCGGTGGTCTTCTTCGCGGCCGTCTTCTGTGCAGTCGTCTTGGCGGAGGTCGGCTTCTTCGTGGCCGTCCGCGTGGTCCCGGTGGGCTTCGTCGCGGCGGTCTTCTGCCCCGTCGTCTTTCGCGCCGCCGGCTTCCGGGGCACAGCCGCAGCGACCTCGGGCTCGTCTTTCCTCGTCGCGGCCTTCTTCTTCCCGTTCGCCGGCGCCGTCGCGGGCGTCGGTAGACCCTCCCACGCGGGTCGCATCCCGATCGTCCAGTCCACCGGCTTCTGAGCCTGGTGGTGATGCTCCGGACCGGGGACGACGTGGAGCTTCTTGATCATCGCCCGACCGAGGCGGTTCTTGGGAAGCATGCCTCGCACTGCCTTCTCCACGGCGAACGCGGGCTTCTTCGCGAGGAGGTCCTCGTAGAGGGTCCCCGTGATGCCACCCGGGTGCCCCGAGTGCCGCCAGGCGATCTTCTTGGTCTCCTTGCCGCCCGTCAGCACCACCTTTGCCGCGTTGATGATGATGAGGTGGTCGCCGACGTCCATGTGCGGGGCGAAGATCGGCTTGTGTTTGCCGCGGAGGATGACCGCTGCTTCGGTCGCGACGCGCCCGAGCACCTGCTCGCCGGCGTCCATGACGTACCAACGACGTTCGATGTGATCAGGCTTGGGTGAGTAGGTCTTCATCGTGAAAGATGTCGGCCCGCCGGGGCCGACGGCCCATGCTACCTGCGGAAACGCGCCTCCGTCAAAGTGCGGCTCTGTGCTGTCGAGCATAGGTGACTCGCTCGAGGGTGAGGCCGCGAGCCGGCACCGGGCTGCCCGCGGCGCCTCGGTCACGAGCGGCGAGGATGTCCGGCATCGCGCCTGCTTCGATGGCGCCCTCCCCCACCGCCACGAGCGTGCCGACCAGCGTTCGAACCATCTGATGGAGGAACGCGTTGGCCTCGGATCGGATCGAAAGGCCGTCCCCGTGCCGAGCCACCGTGAGGACCCGAAGATCACGGAGGGTCGAGCGATCGCCCCCGGGACGGCGACAGAAGCTCGCGAAGTCGTGTTCGCCGAGCAGGGATCGGGCGGCCTCTCGCATCGGCCCCAGCAGGAGGTGTCCGGGTCGGTGCCAGACGAACCGCGCGGTGAACGGATCGGGCAGGACGGCTTCGTGGATCCGGTAGACGTACGCGCGGGAGCTCGCGGAGAACCGCGCGTGGAACCCCTCCGGGGCCTCCCGCGCATCGAGAACGACCACTTCCGGCGCGAGCGTGCCGTTGAGCGCCTTCTGTAGGCGCTCCGGTGGCACCGACGACGAGGTGGTGAACGAAGCGACCTGGCCTCTCGCGTGCACGCCCGCGTCCGTACGCCCTGCCACCGAGAGCTTGACCGGCTCCCGCAGCACGTGCTCGAGCTGCGCGACCATCACACCTTCGATGGTTCGCGTTGAGGGATCTGGCTGTCGAGCCCACCCCCGGAATCCGGTCCCGTCGTACGCGAGCACCAGTCGGACGACCGGCATCAGCGGGTGAGGACCATCAGGCGATCGCCTCCTGGATCCCGGAACCCAGAGCGAGGGCCGGGAGGAAGAGCGCGACCGCCAGGAGCTTGCCGGACCAGATCGCGAATCCCCGCCCCCGGTATCGCTCGATCCGTTCGAGGGCGATCAGCATCAGGACGACGCCGGGAGCGAGCCACGGGAGGAGTAGCAGGCTGTTCCGCCCCACGACGGCGAAACCGAACGCGGCTCCCAGGAACGTCGCGACCTCGGCAGCGAGCACCCAGGAGACGACAGCGAAGAGGCGCCCCCGGGCGGGCCGCCCGGGCACGCGCTAGAGCCCTTCGCGCTCGACCAGCTCGATACGCGCCATCGGGGCGCCGTCACCCTTGCGCGGCCCGAGCTTCAGGATCCGCGTGTAGCCGCCCTGTCGCTCCTCGAACCGCGGTCCGATCTCATGGAAGAGCTTGGCCACGACGTCGCGATCGGGGATGTCGCGCAGGACCTGGCGGCGCGCCGCCAGGTCCCCGCGCTTCGCGAACGTGATCAGCTTCTCCGCGAACGGACGGAGTGCCTTCGCCTTCGCCTCGGTCGTGTCGATGCCCTCGTGCACGAACAGCTGCGCGGCCATCGTCGACAGCAGGAGCTTCTGATGGGCCGGGTTCGAGCCCAGGCGAGGCCCCTTCTTCGGCTTCGGCACGACGCCTACTCCTCCCGCAGGCCGAGGCCGAGCTCCTCGAGCTTGGCCTTGACCTCGTCGATCGACTTCTGGCCGAAGTTCCGGATGTCCATGAGCTCGGACTCCGACTTCTGCACCAGATCGCCCACGCTGTTGATCCCCTCGCGCTTCAGGCAGTTGTAGGACCGGACCGAGAGGTTCAGGTCCTCGACCGTGATCGCGTAATCGCTCGGCTGATCCTCGTCCTCGGCCGGGCCGACCGACACGCTCGCGGCCTCCGCCAGATCGGAGAAGAGCTGAACGAGCTCGAGCAACGTCCCGCCGGCGGAGGCGAGCGCCTCGCGGGGCGTGACGGAGCCGTCGGTCTCGACGTCCAGGATCAACCGGTCCCGGTCGGTCATCTGCTCGACGCGCGTGTCCTCCACGGCGTAGGAGACCTTGCGGACCGGCGAGAAGATCGAGTCCACCGGGATCACGCCGATCGGGTCGCGCGGCTTCTTGTTCTTGTCCGCCATCCGGTAGCCGACGCCGCGCTCGACGGTCAGCTCCATCTCGAGCGAGGCGCCCTTCCCGAGGGTGGCCACGTGGAGGTCGGGGTTCAGGATCTCGATCCCGGCCGGCGGGGCGATGTCGCCGGCGGTGACCTCCGAGGGACCCTTCGCCTTCAGATAGACGGTGGCGGGTTCCTCGACGTCGGAACGGAGCACGAGCTCCTTCAGGTTCAAGATGATGTCGGTGACGTCTTCGTTCACCTTCGGGATCATCGAGAACTCGTGCAGCACACCGTCGATGCGGACCGACGAGATCGCGGCACCGGGGATCGACGACAGGAGCGTGCGACGGAGCGAGTTCCCGACCGTGTAGCCGAATCCCGGTTCGAGCGGCTCGATCGTGAACTTGGAACGGATGGGAGAGATCTCGTTCTCAGAGATCTGTGGTCTCGCGACGATGAACACGTGCTTCCTCCTCCGGCGGGGGATCAGCCATTCCTACCCCGCGTCGTGTTGCGTCCCGGACACCCCTTCGGTGCCGGGCGAGCCGACCGCTAGACGCGGCGGCGCTTGCGTGGCCGGCAGCCGTTGTGCGGCACCGGCGTGACGTCTGAGATGCCCGAGATCTCGAGGCCCGTGGCGGCGAGGGAACGGATCGCGGTCTCCCGACCCGAGCCGGGGCCCTTCACGAACACGTCCACCTTCTGGAGACCGTGCTCCTGCGCCTGGCGAGCCGCCTTCTCGGCGGCGAGCTGCGCGGCGAACGGCGTGGACTTGCGAGATCCCTTGAACCCCACGTTGCCGGCGCTCGCCCACGAGAGCGTGTTGCCCTGCAGGTCGGTGATGGTGACGATCGTGTTGTTGAACGTCGACTTGATGTGCGCCTGACCGTGGACGACGTTCTTCTTCTCGCGCCGCCGTGCCTTCTTCGCCTTGGGCTTCGCCATCGATCCCTCTCGCTCCCTCTCGGCCCTCTCGGTTACTTCTTCGCTTGGGCTTTCTTCCTGCCCGCGATCGTCTTCTTCGGCCCCTTGCGGGTGCGCGCGTTGGTATGCGTTCGCTGACCGCGGACCGGAAGGGATCGGCGATGCCGGACCCCTTGGTAGCAGCCGATCTCGATCTTCCGCTTGATGTCCTGGGCGACCTCTCGCCTGAGGTCTCCTTCGACCTTCAGGTTCTGGTCGATGAACGCGCGGATCTTGAGCACCTCGTCTTCCGAGAGGTCACGGACCTTGGTCCCGCCCTCGACGCCGGAGCCGGCCACGATCTCGTACGCGCGCGTCGGACCGATGCCGTAGATGTAGCGAAGGGCGATGTCGAGCCGCTTGTCCCGCGGAAGGTCGACTCCTGCGATCCGTGCCATGCCTGAGGCCTCCTAGCCTTGCCGTTGCTTGTGTCGAGGGTTGGAGCAGATGACCATCACGACGCCGCGGCGCCGGATCACCCGGCACTTGTCGCACATCTTCTTCACGGACGGCCTGACCTTCATCTGCATCTCTTTGGCATCTGCTCGTCTCCCGCTGCTACTTGAACCTATACACCACGCGGCCTCGTGTGAGGTCGTACGGCGAGAGCTCCACCTTCACCCGGTCCCCCGGGAGGATCCGGATGTAGTGCATCCGCATCTTCCCCGAGATGTGGGCCAAGACCTTGTGCCCGCTGTACGGCGCGTCGAGCTCCACCCGGAACATGGCGTTGGGCAACGGCTCGATGACCGTCCCCTCTGCCTCGATCGCGTCGTCTTTCGGCACGCTCCACTCTGTCCTTCGAACGGGGTTTCCCCTGCTTTCGGCCCTGCTGGCCGGACATGCGAACACGGCCTCCAACAGGGGCGAGGACACAGTATACGGGCGACTGTCCGTACATGTCTACGAAGGCTGCGCTGCAAACGCTCTCAGCCGAACCGCTCGACTATCCACGGCCCGTCAGGATCTCAGGACCGTCATCCGTGATGGCGATCGTGTGCTCGAAGTGGGCGGCGAGCGATCCGTCGGTGGTCACCACGGTCCATCCGTCGGCGAGGATGCGATTCTCCTCACCGCCGAGGGTGAACATCGGCTCCACGGCGATCGTGAGGCCGGGCCGGAGCTCCAGGCCCCGTCCCGGCGGGCCCCAGTTCTGGATGAACGGCTCCTCGTGCATGCTCCGCCCGATGCCGTGCCCGCCGTACTCACGGACCACTCCCAAGCCCGCCGCATCGGCGACGGACTCGATGGTATGGCCGATGTCGGAGAGCCTCCCTCCGACCCGGATCGCGTCGATCGCCGCATAGAGCGCGTGCTCCGTCTCTTTCGCGAGCTTCGCGGCTTCCTCCGACGGCGCCTGTCCTCCCACGAACACCGTGACCGCGGCGTCCCCGTGGAACCCCTCCCAGATCGCTCCGAAGTCCAGGGAGAGCACCATCCCCTCCTTGAGCTTCCGAGTCCCGGATGGGATGCCGTGAACGATCTCCGAATCGATCGAGGTGCAGATGGATGCTGGATAGGTCCCCCGGTAGCCCTTGAACGAAGGGATCGCCCCCCGCTCACGGATGTAGCGCTCCGCCAGTCGGTCGAGATCGAGCGTGGACCGGCCGGGCTCGACCGCCTCCACGACCGCGTCGATCGTGCCGGCCACGATACGACCGGCTTCCCGCATCTTCGCGATCTCCTCGCTCGATTTCCGGATGATCACCCGAGCTCCTCGAGGATCCTCACGGTGCGCTCGACCACGTCGTCCGGAGATGATTCCGAATCGACCTGATGCAGGATCTCGCGCTCCGCATAGAAGCGCTCCAACGGGGAGGCCTGTTCCCGGTAGACGGCGAGGCGCCTCCGAGCCGTGAGCTCGTCGTCGTCGGCGCGCCGCTCGAGCTCGGCGCCGCACACGTCGCACAGCTCGTCGTTCGCCGGTGGCTTGAACTCGGTGTGATACGTGCGACCGCAGTTGGGGCACGTATATCTGCCTACCAGCCGACGGACCGCGAGTTCCCCGCCGATCGAGAACTTGAGGACCGCCGTGAGCGGATCACCCGACGCTTGGAGCGCTCGCTCGAGCGCCTCGGCCTGCGCGACCGTTCTGGGGAACCCGTCGAGGATGAACCCTTTGTCCGCGTCCGGATCGGCCAGACGGTCCATCACCATGGAGACCACGAGATCGTCGGGCACGTACTCCCCGCGGTCCATGTACGAGCGAGCGCGGATGCCGAGCTTCGTCCCTCTCTGCACGTGATCCCGGAGGATCTCCCCCGTCGAGATCTGGGGGATGCCGTAGCGGTCGCCGAGCAGCACTCCCTGCGTCCCCTTCCCCGCGCCCGGCGGGCCGAGCAGCACGAGCCGCATCGCCTATCCGAGGAAGCCCTCGTAGTGACGCATGAGCAGCTGGGACTCGATCTGCTTCATGGTCTCCAGGGCAACGCCCACCGCGATCAGGATCGAGGTGCCGCCGAAGGGGATCTGCTGGATGCCCCACGTCGCGAGCACGATCGAAGGCACCAGCGCGATCACCGCGAGGAAGATCGCTCCCGGCAAGCCGATCCTCAGGAGGATCCGGTTCAGGTAGTCCGCGGTCGGCGGGCCGGGCCTGATGCCGGGAACGAACCCGCCGTTCTTCCGCAGGTTGTCCGCCGTGCGAGTCGGGTCGAACTGGATCGCGGTGTAGAAGTAGGAGAAGAAGATGATCAGCATCGCGAGCAGCGCCATGTAGACCGGGCTCGCCGGATTCTGCAGATGGTTGTTCACGAAGTCCTGGAACCACTGCGCGTGGTACACGCTGCTCAACAGCGCGGGGAAGTACAGGACCGAGGTGGCGAAGATGATCGGGATCACGCCGGCTTGGTTGACCTTCAGTGGCAGATAGGTGCTCCCGCCGGAGGTCATCTTCCGACCGACGACCCGTTTCGCGTACTGGATCGGCACGCGTCGCTGTCCCTGATCGACGTAGACCACGGCAACGATGATCGCGAGGCCGAGCAGCATGATAGCGATGAACTTGCCGGGACCGCCCTGTCGCAGGATGGCACTGCCCTCGGAAGGCAACGTCGAGATCACGCTCGTGAAGATCAGGATCGACATGCCGTTGCCGACCCCTCGCTGGGTGATCAGCTCGCCCAGCCACATGATGAGGGCCGTACCGGCCGTCATGATCAAGACGATGAACGCGACGTTGGCACCGGTGAACTCACCCGGTGGGAAGACGTCGGGAAGGCCCGACGCCGCCGGATTGTGGAACAGGAACACGAGCCCGGTGGACTGCAGGAGCGCGAGCACGATGGTGACGTAGCGTGTCCACTGGTTGATCTTCTTCGTGCCGGTCTCCCCCTGCTCCTGCCACTGCTGGAGCTTGGGGATGACGACCGTCATCAACTGCATGATGATCGAGCTCGTGATGTAGGGCATGATGCCGAGCGAGAAGACCGCCAGGCGAGTGAGGGCGCCGCCGGAGAAGAGGTTGATGATGCTGAGGAATCCGCC
The DNA here is from genome assembly GCA_963839395.1 of uncultured Actinomycetota bacterium. GTDB lineage: Bacteria > Actinomycetota > UBA4738 > UBA4738 > HRBIN12 > JAJNBA01. The sequence goes on along the minus strand of CAWIUW010000015.1, from coordinate 149,925 downwards.
GGATCCTTGGCGCTCGAGCTCTCGCTGCAGGATCCCGATGTCGACCACCGGGACTGGCATGTACGAGCCCAGGCGGAAGACGGCGATGATGAACAGCGTGAAGAGGATCTTCGCCCGAAGATCGGGAACCCGGAACGCGTTGAGGAACGCCTTGAGCACGGTCGTCTAAGGGTAGCTCAGCTGAGCACCTCGGCGGTTCCTCCGGCCGCCTCGATCTTCTCTTTCGCTGCCTTGGAGAACGCGTGCGCCTTCACGGTCAGCTTCTTGTCGAGGTCGCCCCGAGCGAGCACCTTGATCTTCGCCCCCTTGTGCGCGAGGCCGTGGCGATACAGGGCCTCAGGCGTCACGTCTCCGTCGAAGTACTGGGCCAAGATCTCGACGTTCACAGGCGCGAACTCGACCCGGTTGGGGTTCTTGAAGCCCTTCAGCTTCGGGATCCGACGGATCAGCGGCATCTGTCCGCCCTCGAACCCGGCGCGGATCGTGCCGCGGGCACCCGTGCCCTTCATCCCTCGCCCGGCGGTCTTGCCGCGGGCACCCGCGCGCCCGCGACCGACACGTGTCCGTGCCTTCTTCGCGCCCTCGGCGGGGCGGAGGTGATGCAGTTTCATCTACTCGTCTCCCTTCCCGCCCGGGCGCTTCGCGCTTTCCCGGTCGACCTCCTCGACACTGACGAGGTGACGCACCTTCGCGAGCATCCCGCGGATGTCGGGCCGGTCCTCCTTGATCACGGTCTGGCGGATCCGCCGCAGGCCGAGCCTGTGGACCGTGTCCTTCTGGTCCTTCGGCCGGTCGATCACGCTGCGGATCTGCGTCACCCTAAGCTTGGTCACCGTAGACCTCCGTCAATGCCTCGGCGCGAGCGGCCTGGGCGTGCGCCTCTGCGGCGGCGACGGCCTCGAGCATCGGCTTCGGGGCCACCTGGTGATCCTCGCGGTCACGCATCAACGCGACCTCGTGCGGCTTGCGCAGGGCTTTGAGCCCCGCCATGGCCGCCTTCACGATGTTGATCTGGTTCGAGGAGCCCATCGACTTCGAGAGGATGTCCTTGATGCCCGCCGCCTCGACGAGCGCCCGCACCGGTCCGCCGGCGATCACGCCGGTCCCCGGCGCGGCGGGCTTCAGCAGGACGCGACCGGCTCCGGCCTCACCGACGATCTCGTGCGGGATCGTCGTCCCCATCATCGGGACCTCGAACATCTTGCGTCGGGCGAGCTCCACGCCCTTGGCGATAGCCGCCGGCACCTCCTTCGCCTTGCCATAGCCGACGCCGACCCGGCCCGCGCCGTCGCCGACGACGATCAGCGCAGCGAACGAGAAGCGACGGCCGCCCTTGACGACCTTCGCCACCCGATTGATGAAGATGACCCGCTCCTCGTAGGGGTTCTTCTCCTGGTCCCTCGAGTCATAGCGTCGCGACATCAGATCTGCAGTCCTCCCTCTCTCGCACCCTCAGCGACCGCGGCGACGCGGCCGTGGAACTGCCGTCCGCCTCGGTCGAACACGACCCGCTCGATCCCCGCGCCCTTCGCGCGATCGGCGATCAACTTGCCTACTTCTTTCGCGCGCCGAGTCTTCCCCTGCGCGTCGTCATCGGCGCCAGCCTCGATCTCCGCGTCGGAAGCGGCGGCGAGCGTCGCGGCCGCGCGGTCGTCGATCAGCTGGACGTAGATGTGCCGGTTGGAGCGGTACACGGCCAAGCGCGGCCGCTCCGCCGTGCCCGTGATCTTCTTGCGGACCCGCAGATGACGCCGGACGCGCGCGGTTCGCCTCGTCTTCGCGTCCATCACGCGGTCGCCCCCTTGGCTGCCTTGCCGGCCTTCTTGCGGACGTACTCGTTCTCGTAGCGGATCCCCTTGCCCTTGTACGGCTCCGGTTTCCGGACCTTCCGGATGTTGGCGGCGACCTCACCGACGAGCTGCTTGTCGTTGCCTCGCACCACGACCTGGGTCGGCACCGGCACCTCGAACTCGATGCCTTCGGGCCGTGGAACCAACACGGGGTGCGAGTAGCCGACCTGGAGCTCGACGTCGCTGCCCTTGAGGATCGCGCGATAGCCGACACCGATGATCTGCAACCGCTTCTCGAATCCCTTGGTCACCCCTTCGACCATGTTGGCGAGGAGCGACCGGGTGAGGCCGTGAAGGCTGCGGCTGAAGCCGATGTCGTCCGGTCGCTCGACCCGCGCGACGCCTTCCTCCGTGAGGATACGCATCGTGGGATGCATCACCTGCGTGAGCTCACCGCGGGGACCGCGCACGGTCACCACGTTGGCCTCATCGACCTTCACCTCGACCCCATCCGGGATCTCCACGGGCTGTTTTCCGATCCTGCTCATCTCGTCTCGTCCCTGTTCGCGCTTCCGCGCTTCCTCGCCGATATCACCACACGTAGGCCAGCACTTCGCCGCCGACGCCCTTTCGAGCTGCGTCCTTGTCCGTCATCACACCGCGCGACGTCGAGATGATCGCGACGCCGAGCCCTCCCTGGACGCGCGGGAGCTCATCCCGGCCGCGGTACACCCGACGCCCGGGCGTCGAGATCCGACGCAGGCCCGTGATCGCGCGGCGGCGCCTGACCCCGTACTTCAGCCGGATCCTGAACGCCTGGTTCACGCCTTCGCCCTCTCGCGAGAAGCCGGCGATGTATCCCTCCGTGTCCAAGATCTTCAGCACCGAGTCCGAGAGCTTCGACACCGGTGCCACCAGCTCGTCCTTGTAGGCGAGGTTGGCGTTCCGGATCCTGGTCAACAGGTCGGCCACCGGATCGTTCACGTTGGAGGAAACCTTCTTCCGAGAGGAGAGCTTCGTCACCATGACGCTTTCGTCACCCCCGGCAGCTCGCCCAGATGCGCGAGCTCACGGAAACAGATCCGGCACAGCAGGAACTTGCGGTAGACGGCCCTCGCTCGGCCGCACCGTAGGCACCTCGTGTAGCCCTGCACGCGGAACTTCGGTTGCTTCTTCTGCTTGTTGATGAGTGCCGTCTTCGCCATCGTCTCGATCCCTCAGCTCGCTTCCGCCGCGCTCTGGGCGAATGGGAAGCCCAGTGCGGCGAGGAGCGCTCGTCCCTCGTCGTCGGTCGTCGCGGTGGTCACGATCGTGATGTCCATGCCCGTGACCTTCACCACCTTGTCGTAGTCGATCTCCGGGAAGATCAGCTGCTCGGTCACGCCGAGCGTGTAGTTGCCGTGCCCGTCGAAGGCCGCCGGGCTGAGACCCCGGAAGTCTCGGATCCGCGGTAGCGCCAACGATACGAGCCGGTCCACGAACTCCCACATGTACGCGCCTCGGAGCGTCACCTTGGCGCCGATCGCCATACCCTCACGGAGCTTGAAACCGGCGATGGACTTGCGGGCCTTCGTGATGACCGCCTTCTGCCCCGTGATCGTCGCCAGATCCTCGAGGGCGGCGTCCAGCAGCCGGCCGTCCTTCACGGCCTCGCCGACGCCCATGTTCACGACGACCTTCTCGAGTCGAGGCACCTGCATGGGATTGGCCAGCCCCAGCTGCTCCTTCAGCGTCGGGACCAACTCGTCCCGGAAACGCATGCGAAGGCGTGGCGCGTAGTCGTCCGTCTTGACGTTGGCGCTCATGGCAGCTCCGTTTCGCACTTGCGGCAGAACCGAACCTTGCGGTCGCCTTCGACCCGGTGCCCGATGCGGGTGACCTTCCCGCACGCCGTGCACACGACCTGCACGTTCGAGATGTTCACGAACATCTCGGCGTCGATGATCCCGCCCTGCTGCAGCTGCTGAGAGCTGCCGCGGGCGCGACGTCCCGACGAACGCTGATGCTTCTTCGCCAACGCGACACCGTCCACCATCACGCGCCCTTCCCGGGGCAGAACCCGAACGACCCGACCCTCCCGGCCGCGGTCCTTCCCGGAGATCACGCGGACCGTGTCGTCCTTCTTGATGTCGACTCCGGGCATCGCTACAACACCTCCGGCGCGAGTGACACGATCTTCATGTATCGCCTGTCTCGAAGCTCCCGGGCCACCGGCCCGAAGATCCTCGTCCCTCGTGGGTTCCTCGAATCGGGTGTCAGGAGGACCACGGCGTTGTCGTCGAATCGGATGTAGGAGCCGTCCGGGCGCCGTCGCTCCTTGGACGTCCGAACGACGACCGCCTTCACGACCTCACCCTTCTTGACCCCTCCCCCGGGCAGCGCGTCCTTGATCGTCCCGACGACGGTGTCGCCGATGCTCGCGTAGCGGCGAGCGGACCCTCCGAGCACACGGATCACCAGGAGCTCTTTGGCCCCCGTGTTGTCCGCCACACGGCATCGGGTCTCCTGCTGGATCACTTCGCCTTCTCCACGATCTCCACGAGCCGCCACCGCTTCGTCTTGGACAACGGGCGCGTCTCCACCACGCGGACCCGGTCACCGACATGCGCCTCGTTGGCCTCGTCGTGCGCCGCGAGCTTCTTCGAGCGGCGCACGGTCTTGTCGTACAGGGGGTGCCGGAAGGAGCGATCGATCCGAACGACCACGGTCTTGTCCATGCCCTCCGAGACCACCACGCCGGTTCTCACCTTGCGGCGCCCGCGCTGCTGCGTCATCTGCTCGTCGCTCACTGTTCCTCCTGCGTTCCCGACCCAGCCTCGATGTCGCGTTGCCGCATCACCGTGGCGATCCGGGCGATCTCGTGCCGAACCTTCTTGATCGCCGACGAGTTGTCGAGCTGCCCCGTGGCGAGCTGGAACCGCAGGTTGAAGAGCTCCTCCTTCGCGGAGTCCGCGCGCTCGAGGAGCAGCTCGTCGCTCAGCTCACGGAGCTCGGCGGCCGCCTTGCTCGGCATCGTCTACTCCCCCACCCTCGTGATGAATTTCGTCTTGATCGGCAGCTTGTGCTGGGCGCGGCCCATCGCCTCGCGGGCGAGCGCCTCGTTCACCCCGGCGAGCTCGAACATGACCCGGCCGGGCTTCACGACCGCGACCCATCCCTCCGGGTTCCCCTTGCCCGAGCCCATCCGGGTCTCCGCCGGCTTCTTGGTCACGGGCTTGTCGGGGAAGATCGTGATCCACACCTTCCCGCCTCGGCGGATATGTCGCGTGATGGCGACACGGGCCGCCTCGATCTGGCGGTTGGTGATCCAGCCCGGTTCCATCGCGACGATCGCGTAGTCCCCCGACTGGATGTCGGTGTGACCCTTCGCAAGGCCTCGCATGCGCCCTCGGTGCTGCTTCCGGTGCTTCACGCGCTTCGGCGCGAGCATCAGGCCTCACCGCCTTCCGGCTCCGCAGGCGTCTCGGAGGCGGCCTCGACCGGCGCCGTGTCGACCGCGGCCTCGACCGTCTCCGCCTCGGCGGGAACAGGAGGAGTCTTCGCCTCGGCCGGCTCGGCCGGCGCCTGCTCGACCTGTGGGGCCGCCTCGAGCGCGGGCTCCGCCTTCGGAGCGGCCTTGGCGCCGGCGCTCGCCGGCTTCGTCGTCCGCTCGCCCTTCTCGGCGCGAGCGTGCGCTCGCGCGAGCGCCCGCTCCGTCTCCTGCTCGCGGTGCGGCACCTCGTCGCCGTGGTAGACCCACACCTTCACGCCGATCGCGCCGAACGTCGTCTTCGCGGCGGCGGTGCCGAAGTCCACCTTCGCGCGGAGCGTGTGCAACGGCACCCGCCCCTCGCGGTACCACTCCTTGCGGCCCATGTCCGTGCCGCCGAGGCGTCCCGCGCAGGCGACACGGACGCCCAGGGCCCCGGCGCGCATCGCCGTTTGGACGGCGCGGCGCATCGCACGACGGAACGCCACCCGTCCGGCCAGCTGTTCGGCGACTCCCTGCGCGAGCAACGCGGCGTCCGTGTCGGGGCGTACCTCGCTGGAGGCCTGGTTCATGTCCTCCACCTTCACGTCCACGCGCTTCTTCGTGTAGCGCTCGACATCCTTGCGCAGACGATCCACCTCGGCGCCCTTTCGGCCGATCACGATGCCCGGGCGAGCCGTGCGGATGTACACCCAGATCTGGTCGCCCTTGCGCTCGATGTCGATCGAGGAGATGCCGGCGCGAGACAACCGCGCTCGGATGTGCTTGCGGATCCACACGTCCTCGTGGAGCGCCTCGATGTAATCGCGCCGAGACGCGTACCAATTCGATTTCCAGGGGTAGATGACCCCCAGCCGGAACCCGTATGGGTGGATCTTCTGTCCCACTACTCCTCGTCTCCCATCGTCTCCACAACGACCGTCACGTGCGACGTGCGCTTCCGGACCCTGCTGGCGCGGCCGTACGCTCGAGGGCGGAACCGGCGCAACGTCGGCCCCTCGTCGACCCACGCCTTCGACACCAGCAGGTTCTCCGCGATCACTCCCGGCCGCTGCTCGGCGTTCGCGACCGCGGAGTTGAGCAGCTTCTCGAGGTCACGCGACGCGCCCAGTGTCGACAGCCGGAGGATGCGTCGTGCCTCCTCCACGTGCTGCCCGCGGATGAGGTCGACCCCTCGCCGCATCTTCCGCGGCGACGTGCGGGTGTATTTGACGGTCGCTCGAGCTTCCATCTACCTGGGTCCCGTCTTCCGTTCTTCCCTCGAGTGCGTGCGGAACGTTCGCGTCGGAGCGAACTCTCCGAGCTTGTGCCCGACCATCGCCTCCGACACGAACACGGGGACGTGCTTGCGGCCGTCGTGGACCGCGATCGTGTGTCCGATCATGTCCGGCACGATCGTGGATCGCCGCGACCACGTCTTGACGACCTTCTTCTCGCCCCGCTCGTTCATCCCGGCGATCTTGACCATGAGGTGCTCGTCCACGAACGGACCCTTCTTCACCGACCTCGTCATCAGCCACGTCCCTTCCCACGACGCCGGATGATCTGCTTGTTCGACGCCTTCTTCTTCTTCCTGGTGCGGCCTTCCTTCTTCCCCCACGGCGAGGTGGGATGCCGGCCACCCGACGCCTTGCCCTCGCCGCCGCCGAGCGGGTGGTCGACCGGGTTCATCGCGACGCCTCGCACCGACGGTCGCTTGCCCTTCCAGCGGTTCCGTCCCGCCTTCCCGAGGGAGATCAGCTCGTGCTCCGGGTTCCCGACCACGCCGACGGTGCCCTTGCACGCGGACGGCACGGTTCGCATCTCGCCCGAGGGCAGCCGCAGCGTCGCGAGCTTCCCCTCCTTGGCCATCAACTGCACGCTGGTCCCTGCCGATCGCGCCATCCGGGCGCCCGCGCCGGGCTTCATCTCGACCGCGTGGATCACCGTCCCGACCGGGATGTTCCGCAGCGGCAGGGCATTCCCGGGCCGGATCTCGGAACCCTCGCCGGACCTCAGCACGTCGCCGACCACGACCCCGTCCGGCGCGAGGATGTAGCGCTTCTCGCCGTCCGCGTAGTGGAGCAGGGCGATCCGGGAGCTCCGGTTGGGGTCGTACTCGATCGTGGCGACCTTGGCCGGGATGTCGTCCTTGTTGCGGCGGAAGTCGATGATGCGGTAGCGGCGCTTGGTGCCGCCTCCCTGGTGCCGGGTGGTGATCCGGCCGTGCACGTTGCGCCCGGCCTTCTTCCGTCCTTTGGCCAGCAACGCCTTCTCGGGCGTCGACCGCGTGATCTCGTCGAACGAGGAGACGCTCGCGCCGCGTCGGCCCGGCGTCGTCGGCTTGTATTTGCGAACGGCCACGGTTACGTACTCCCGCCTTCGAAGATCTCGATGCTGTCGCCGGGGGCGAGCGTCACGACCGCACGCTTCTGGTCGGGACGACGGCCGCGGGTGTACCCGCGCCGCTTCATCTTCCCCCTGCGCTTCAGCGTGTTCACCGAGAGCACGCGGACGTCCCAGATGGACTGGACCGCCTCCTTGATCTCGGTCTTGTTCGCGCGCGGGTCGACGAGGAACGTGTAGGTGTTGTGCTCGATGCCCGCGTAGGACTTCTCCGAGACGATGGGGCGCACGATCACGTCACGAGAGGACTTGATCACGTCGCCACCTCCTCGGCCTTCTCTGTCTCCTTGGGTGCCTTCGTCGCCTGCGACTCGGGACGCGGCTGCGCCGCCTGTGTGAGACCGTCGATCGCGGCCGCGGTGAAGAGCACGTGGTCCGCCAGGAGCACGTCGTACGTCCCCAGGCCGCGGGCGTAGGCGATCTTCACGTTCGGCAGGTTCCGGAACGACTTCTCGACGGCGCCGGACTCCGTCGGGACGGGAAGCACCAGCAGGATCCTCCCCGCGAGCTCGAACGAATCCAGGACACCGACCGCCTGCTTCGTCTTGGGCTCGTCCCACGCGAGCTCCTCGACGAGGGCGAGCTTGCCGCTCTGCAGCGCGTCCGTGAGGGCGGAACGGAGCGCTCCTCGCCGCATCTTCTTGTTGACCTTCTGCGCGTGATCGCGTGGCGTCGGCCCGTGGGCGACGCCGCCGCCGACCCACTGGGGAGACCGGATCGATCCCTGACGGGCGCGACCGGTGCCCTTCTGCCGCCACGGCTTGCGGCCACCGCCGCGGACCTCGCCTCGCGACTTCGTCGAGTGCGTCCCCGCGCGGATCCCGGCGAGGCCCGCGACGACCACCTGGTGCATCAGCGGCACGCTCACCTTCGACTCGAAGATCTCGGCGGGGAGATCCCGGTCGCCGGTCTTCTTGCCGGCGACGTCGCGCATCTCGATCGAGGCCATCAGGCTGTCCTTTCGGCCGAAGCCCTGCCCGGAGGCGCCTTGACGGCGGACCGTGCCATGACGAGGCCGCCGTTCGGCCCGGGGACCGCGCCCTTGACGAGCAACAGACCCCGCTCGGCGTCCGCTTGCACCACCTCGAGATTGAGGACCGTCACACGCACGTTCCCGAACTGGCCCGCCATGGGCATGTCCTTGAAGACGCGGCTGGGAGTCGCGCACGCACCGATCGCCCCCGGCGCTCGGTGCTTGCGCTTCGTGCCATGGCTGGCGCGGAGTCCGTGGAACCCGTGTCGCTTCATCACACCGCTCGTCCCGTGGCCCTTCGACACACCGACCACATCGACCCGGTCGCCAGGGCTGAAGACGTCGACCGTGATCTCCTGGCCCGCCGTGTAGCTCCCGGCGTCGTCCGTCCGAAGCTCCACCGAGTAACGACCGGGCGTGGCGTCGTGTGCCTCGAAGTGCCCCTTCATCGGCCTGGTCAGATCGCGGGGCCGGACGGTGCCGAACGAGAGCTGGACGGCGTCGTAGCCATCGGTCTCCTTCGTCTTGACCTGGGACACGACGGACGGCCCCGCCTTGATCACCGTGACCGGCACGGCGCGGGTGTCGTCGAAGATCTGGGTCATCCCCAGCTTCGTGCCCAAGATGCCTTTCGTCTCAGCCATCGCTCCTACAACTTGATCTCGATGTCGACCCCGGCCGACAGGTTCAGCCGCTGCAGCTCCTGCACCGTCTTGGACGTGGCGTCCACGATGTCGATCAATCGCTTGTGCGTGAGCATCTGGAAGTGCTCACGCGAGTCCTTGTACTTGTGCGGCGAGCGGATCACCGTGTAGATCGAACGCTCGGTCGGCAGCGGAACCGGGCCGACGACCTTTGCGCCGGTGCGCATGACGTGCTCGACGATGTCGCGTGCCGCCACGTCCAGCATCCGGTGGTCGTATGCCCGGAGCTTGATCCGGATCTTCGGTCCCGCCACTGCCTCGTCCCCTCGCCGTCTCGGTTCTCGACTATTTGTGTTTCTTGGCCCTACTTCAGGACCTTGGTGACACGTCCGGCCCCCACGGTGCGACCGCCTTCGCGGATCGCGAACCGGAGACCCTCCTCCATCGCGATCGGCTTGTCGAGCTCCACCCGCATCTCCACGTTGTCTCCGGGCATCACCATCTCCACCCCTTCGGGCAGGTGTGCCACGCCGGTCACGTCCGTGGTGCGGAAGTAGAACTGCGGCTTGTAGCCGTCGAAGAACGGTGTGTGCCGGCCGCCTTCCTCCTTGGACAGGATGTAGACGTTCGACATGAACTCGGTGTGTGGGGTGATGGATCCCGGCTTCGCGAGGACCTGGCCCCGCTCCACCTCCTCCTTGTCGATGCCTCGCAGGAGCACGCCGACGTTGTCGCCGGCCGTGATCTCATCGAGGAGCTTGCGGAACATCTCGAGGTCGGTCGCGATCGTCTTGCGGGTCTCCCGCAGTCCGACGATCTCGACCTCTCCCATCTTCTTCAGAACACCTTGCTCCACGCGGCCGGTCACGACGGTGCCTCGGCCGGTGATCGAGAAGACGTCCTCGATCGGCATGAGGAACGGCTTCTCGACGTCACGGACGGGCTCGGGGATGAAGGTGTCGCACGCCTCCAGGAGCTCGTCGACCTTGGCCATCCACGCCTCGTCGCCCTCGAGCGCCTTCAGGGCGGAGATCTGGATCACGGGGACGTCGTCGCCCGGGTACTCGTAGGAAGAGAGCAGCTCGCGGACCTCGAGCTCGACCAGGTCCAGGAGCTCGGGGTCGTCCACCATGTCGCACTTGTTGAGCGCGACCACGATGGAAGGCACACCCACCTGGCGGGCGAGCAGCACGTGCTCACGTGTCTGGGGCATGGGCCCGTCGGCAGCCGAGACCACGAGGATCGCGCCGTCGACCTGCGCGGCACCCGTGATCATGTTCTTCACGTAGTCCGCGTGCCCCGGCATGTCGACGTGGGCGTAGTGACGGTTGGCGGTCTCGTACTCGACGTGGGCGATCGCGATCGTGATGCCGCGCTCGCGCTCCTCCGGCGCCTTGTCGATCTCGTCGAACGGCGTGAACTCAGCCATCCCCTTCTCGGCCTGCCGCTTCGTGATCGCCGCCGTGAGCGTCGTCTTGCCGTGGTCGATGTGACCCATCGTCCCGATGTTCACGTGTGGCTTCGTGCGCTCGAACTTCTTCTTGCCCATGACTGCTCTCCTCTTTCTGGCCTACTCGCCCGAGACCCGGGCGATGATCTCCTTCGATACCTGCACCGGCACCTCGGCGTAGGCGTGCAGCTGCATCGGGCTGTGCGCGGCGCGGCCCTGGGTCCGCGAGCGCAGGTCGGTCGCGTAGCCGAACAGCTCGGCCAGCGGCACCAACACCCTGATCACCTTCTGCCCTCCTGCGTCGTCGATGTGCTCGATCCGGCCACGCCGCGCCGTCACGTCACCCATGACCTCGCCCATGAACTCTTCCGGCGTGGTCACCTCGAATTCCATGACCGGCTCCAGCAGCGCGGGGTCGGCCTTGCGGGCCGCCTCCTTCAAGGCCATCGAACCGGCGATCTTGAACGCCATCTCGCTCGAGTCGACCTCGTGATAGGTGCCGTCCATCAGGGTCGCCCGGACGTCCACCATCGGGTACCCGGCCAGCACTCCGTTGTCGAGCGCCTCCTGGATCCCCTGGTCCACGGCGGGGATGTACTCGCGAGGGATCTTGCCCCCGACGATCTTGTTCAGGAACTCGTAACCGCCGCCGGGACCCGTCGGCTCCAGGTCGATCACGACGTGCGCGAACTGTCCGCGACCGCCCGTCTGCCGGACGAAGCGCGTCTCGACCTTGTGCACCTCGCGGCGGATGGTTTCGCGGTAGGCGACCTGCGGCTTGCCGACGTTCGCGTCGACGGAGAACTCTCGCTTCAGGCGATCCACGATGATGTCGAGGTGGAGCTCGCCCATCCCTGAGATCACCGTCTGCCCCGTCTCGTCGTCGAACTTCACGACGAACGTCGGGTCCTCGTCGGCGAGCTTCGCGAGGCCCGTGCCCAGCTTGTCCTGGTCTGCCTTCGTCTTCGGCTCCACGGCGACGGAGATGACGGGTGTAGGGAAGCTGATGGATTCGAGGACGACCTGATGATCGGGATCGCAGATCGTGTCACCGGTCGTGGCGTGCTTCAGGCCGACCACGGCCACGATGTCGCCCGTGTAGGCGGCCGCCATGTCCTCACGGTGGTTGGCGTGCATCTGGAGGATCCGCCCGATCCGCTCCTTGCGGTCCTTTGTCGCGTTGGCGACGTGGCTGCCGGCTCGGAGCACCCCGGAGTAGACGCGCAGGTAGGTGAGGCGTCCCACGTAGGCATCCGACATGATCTTGAATGCGAGCGCGGCGAAGGGCTCGGAGTCCTCGGGCTTCCGCTCCACGTGCGCGTCCTCCTGGTTCGGGAGATGGCCCTCGACCGGAAGCACCTCGGCCGGGGACGGGAGGTACGCGACGATGGCGTCGAGCAGCAGTTGGACACCCTTGTTCTTGAAGGCCGAACCGACGAGCACCGGCACTCCCAGCCCGGCGAGCGTGGCGCGGCGGATCGCTCGATGGAGCTCCTCGTTGGTGGGCTCCTCTTCGTGCACGAACTTCTCCATGACCGACTCGTCGTGGTCGGCGAGCTTCTCGAAGAGCTGGTGGCGCGCGGTCTCGGCCGCCTCCCGGTACTCGTCCGGGATCTCGGTGTCATGCCACTCCTCGCCCATCTCGCCCTCCCAGTAGTGGGCGTTCATCTGGACGAGGTCGATCACCCCGTGGAAGTCTGACTCGGTGCCCCAGGGAAGCTGCAGGACGAGCGGGGTCGCCTGGAGGCGGTCGACGATCATCTCGACGGTCCGCTCGAAGTTCGCCCCGGTCCGGTCCATCTTGTTGATGAAACAGATCCGCGGCACGCCGTATCGGTCGGCCTGACGCCAGACCGTCTCGCTCTGTGGCTCCACGCCGGCCACCGCGTCGAAGACCGCGACCGCGCCATCCAGCACGCGGAGCGAGCGTTCGACCTCGACCGTGAAGTCGACGTGGCCCGGGGTGTCGATGATGTTGATCCAATGGCCCTTCCACTGGCAGGTGGTCGCGGCCGAGGTGATCGTGATGCCCCGCTCCCGCTCCTGGACCATCCAGTCCATCGCGGCGGTGCCCTCGTGCACCTCGCCGATCTTGTAGGCCTTCCCGGTGTAGTAGAGGATCCGCTCGGTCGTGGTGGTCTTGCCCGCGTCGATGTGCGCCATGATGCCGATGTTGCGCGTGCGAGCGAGGGGGTACTCGCGGATCGCGAGCCCCTTCCCACCTCCTGTGACCTTCTGTTCCGTCGCTGCCACGTGCATCCTCTCCGCGGGCACCGCCATCAGCGGGGCCCCTTCACACGGGAAACCGGCCCCTCGGGGCCGGTCCGGTCCTCCCCTTCGATCACCATCGGTAGTGCGCGAATGCCTTGTTGGCCTCCGCCATCTTGTGCATGTCCTCCCGGCGCTTGACGGATGCCCCCTGGCCGTTCGCGGCGTCCATGATCTCCGAGACGAGCCGCTCGGCCATCGAGTTCTCGCGACGGGCGCGGGAGAAGTTCACCAGCCACCGCAGGGCGAGCGTGGTGCCCCGCGTCGGCTTCACCTCCACCGGTACCTGGTAGGACGCGCCACCGACCCTGCGTGACTTCACCTCGAGCATGGGCCGGACGTTCTCGACCGCCCGCTTCAACGTGATCACCGGGTCGTTCGCGGTCTTCTGGCTGATCTGCTCGAGGGCCTCGTAGACGATGTGCTCGGCGACGGTCTTCTTCCCGTGCAACAGCACCTTGTTCACGAGCTGTGTCACGAGCGGATTCTGATAGACGGGGTCGGGGGTGATCGCCCGATGTACGGCAGGACCCTTGCGCGGCATGACTACTCGCCGACCTTCTTGGCGCCGTATCGCGACCTAGCCTTGCGGCGGTCGCGTACGCCTGCGGTGTCGAGCGTGCCTCGGACGATCTTGTACCGAACGCCGGGGAGGTCGCGTACGCGACCGCCGCGGACGAGCACGATCGAGTGCTCCTGGAGGTTGTGCCCCACGCCGGGGATGTAGACCGTGACCTCGATCCCGGACGTCAGCCGCACCCTGGCGACCTTGCGGAGGGCCGAGTTCGGCTTCTTCGGGGTCATCGTGTAGACACGCGTGCAGACGCCGCGCCGCTGGGACGACCCCTTCAGCGCAGGACTCTTCGTCCTCTTCTTCGGCCGCGACCGGCCCTTCCGAACGAGTTGTTGGATGGTAGGCATAGCTCTCTCGTCTGCACTCTTCCCTTTTCATTCACCGAGGCGTTCTGCCTCAGGCTCGAAAACCGAGCGGAACCCTTGGGGCGCAGCGCGAACGCCACCACCCTGTCTGGGGTTTCGCTCCGACCGGAGCCGGACACCCGAACACGTCGTCCATGCCCGGGCGCGACCGACAAAGCTACTGGTCGTGAGCACGAGGTGTCAACCGCGTGGGTGCCACCCGGCGTGAGGGCCGGCCTGCGCGGATACGCCCTCTAGAGTACCGCCCTGCTCACGGCACCGACACCCGACTCGGGCCCCGGCTACTCGTCGTCTGCCTGGGACACGCCACCGAGCATGCTCTCGGCCTGCTGACGGGTGAGACCGACGAGCGCCGGTTCCCCGCTCCCCTCGGCGAGCTCGGCCAGCTCCCGTTGCCGAGCCAACCAGTACTCGGGGATCGCGTCCGGCTTGATCTTGACGGCCACGTTGCGATACCTGCTCATGCCGGTGCCCGCCGGGATCAGCTTGCCGATGATCACGTTCTCCTTCAGTCCCAGCAGCGGGTCGGCCTTGCTCTGGATCGCGGCGTCCGTGAGCACGCGGGTCGTCTCCTGGAAGGAGGCGGCCGAGAGCCACGAATCGGTCGCGAGCGAGGCCTTCGTGATCCCGAGCAGGACGGGCCGGGCGGAGGCAGGGACGCCCCCGGACTCCACGACTTCCTGGTTCGTCTCTTCGAAGACCCGGCGATTCACGAGGTCCCCGGGCAACAGATCCGTGTCGCCCGGCTCGATGATGTGCACCTTGCGCAGCATCTGCCGCCCGATCAGCTCGATGTGCTTGTCGTGGATCGTCACGCCCTGCGAGCGATAGACCTGCTGGACCTCCTCCACCAGGTGGAGCTGCAGCGCCATGACTCCTTCGACACGGAGCTTCTCGTGCGGGTTCACCGATCCCTCCGTCAGCTGCTGGCCGACCTCGACGGCGTCGCCGTCCGAGACCGTGAGGCGGGCGCGGAACGAGACCTGGTACTCGACCATGTCTCCGGTCTCGTCGGTCACCCGGATACGCCGAACGTGCTTCTCGTCGTCGTCCTCGATGCTCACGACACCCGACAGCTCGGTGATCTGCGCCATGCCCTTGGGGTTGCGTGCCTCGAACAGCTCGACCACGCGAGGGAGTCCGTGCGTGATGTCCTCGCCCGCGATCCCTCCGGTGTGGAAGGTTCGCATCGTCAGCTGGGTCCCGGGCTCGCCGATCGACTGCGCCGCGATGATGCCCACCGCCTCGCCGATGTCGACGAGCCGGCCGGCGGCGAGGGAACGTCCATAACATGCCTGGCACACACCGACCTCGGCCTCGCAGGTCACGACCGAACGGACCCGCACGCTCTCCACGCCCGAGTCGATGACCGTCTCCGCGAGTTCGTCGGAGAGCTCCGCACCACGGGGGGCGATCTTCTTCCCGTCGACCTTCACGTCCTCCGCGAGCACCCGCCCGAACACCGACGTGTCCGTGTGCGCTGCCTTGACGACCGTGCCGTCGGGCTTGGTGACGTTCACCACCGCCATGATCGACCGATCGGTGCCGCAGTCCTCTTCACGAACGATGACCTCTTGGGCAACGTCCACGAGACGCCGTGTGAGGTAGCCCGAGTCGGCCGTCCGCAAGGCGGTGTCGGCCAGGCCCTTCCGTGCGCCGTGGGTCGAGATGAAGTACTCGAGGACCGAAAGGCCCTCACGGAAGTTCGACTTGATCGGACGCGGGATGATCTCGCCCTTCGGGTTGGCGACGAGGCCTCGCATCCCGGCCAGCTGCCGGATCTGCATGATGTTCCCGCGCGCGCCCGAGTTGGCCATCATGTAGATCGGGTTGGTCTTCGTGAACTGGGCCTCCATCGCGTCCTTGACCTCGTCCGTGGCCTGCGTCCAGATCTCGATGAGCTCCTGGCGGCGCTCGTCGTCGGTGATGATGCCCTTGCGGTACTGCTGCTCGACCTTCTGGGCGCGCTTCTCGTGCTCGTCCAGGATCTTCTGCTTCTCCGGCGGCGTGGTCACGTCCTCGACACCGATCGTCACACCCGCCCTCGTGGCGTAGTGGAACCCCAGGTTCTTGAGGTTGTCCAAGACGATCTCGGTCTGCGCGCGGTCGTAACGATGCACGACCTCGTCGACGAGGCGGGCCACGTCGGGCTTCAGGACCGGCTCGTTCCGGTATTCGAAGTCGTCCGGGAACGCTGTGTTGAACACGATCCGGCCGATCGTCGAGCGGATGACCGGGGTTCGGCTCGTCCACTCCGGGGCCTTGGGGTCATACCCCTCCGGCTGGAGCTCCTCCGGGAGCGCCTTGCCAGTGAGTCGCACACGAACCGGATCGTGGAGCGGGTGACCGCGGTCGTACGCCAGCAGCGCCTCGGCGGTGGAGCCGAACGTCGGGATGTCCTCGTCCTTCATCTCCTCGTTCTGGGTGAGGGTGAGGTAGTAGAGCCCCAGGACCATGTCCTGCGAGGGGGTGGCGATGGGACGCCCGTGCGCCGGCGACAGGATGTTGTTGGTCGACAGCATGAGGATGCGAGCTTCCGCCTGCGCCTCCGCGGAGAGCGGCACGTGCACGGCCATCTGGTCGCCGTCGAAGTCGGCGTTGAACGCTGCGCAGACGAGCGGGTGGATCTTGATGGCCTTGCCCTCGACGAGGACCGGCTCGAACGCCTGGATCCCGAGCCGATGCAGGGTCGGCGCTCGGTTCAGCAGGACAGGATGCTCGCGGATCGCCTCCTCGAGCACGTCCCACACCTGCGGGCGCGCGCGCTCGACCATGCGCTTGGCGCTCTTGATGTTCTGCGCGAGGTTCTGGTCGACGAGCCGCTTCATCACGAAGGGCTTGAACAGCTCCAACGCCATCTGCTTCGGCAGCCCGCACTGGTGCAGGCGGAGCTCCGGCCCGACGACGATCACCGAGCGGCCCGAGTAGTCGACCCGCTTGCCCAGCAGGTTCTGGCGGAAGCGGCCCTGCTTGCCCTTCAGCATGTCGGACAAAGACTTCAACGGGCGGTTGCCGGGGCCCGTGACGGGGCGGCCCCTCCGGCCGTTGTCGAACAACGCGTCGACCGCCTCCTGGAGCATGCGCTTCTCGTTGTTCACGATGATCTCCGGCGCCTGCAGGTCGAGGAGTCGCTTCAGCCGGTTGTTCCGGTTGATCACGCGCCGGTAGAGGTCGTTCAGGTCCGACGTCGCGAACCGCCCACCGTCGAGCTGGACCATCGGACGGAGGTCGGGCGGGATGACGGGGATCGCGTCGAGCACCATCCCCATCGGGTTGGAGCGCCCTTCCACGAAGTTGGACGCGACCTTGAGCCGCTTGATCGCCTTGAGGCGCTTGGTGCCCTTCCCGTTCTCGATCGTCTCGCGGAGGGTCTCGCCCTCGGCGACGACGTCGTAGTCCGCGAGCAGCCGCTTGATGGCCTCGGCGCCCATGGCACCGTCGAAGTAGTCCGCGAAACGCTCGCGGAGCGACCGGTAGACCGCGTCATCCGCGACCAGCTGCTTCACCTTCAGGCTCTTGAAGGCGGACACGACGTCGTCCAGATGCTGGACGTCGCGACCCGCTGTCTCGTGGATCCGCTCGACGTCGCGCTGCGCCTCGCGCTTGGCTGCCGAGAGCTGCGCACCCTTGGCGCCCTCGCCCTCGAGCTCCTTCAAGCGGTCCTCGAGCTCGGAGAGCCGACGCTTCACCTGATCGTCCCGGTCGGCCTCGATCTCGCGCTTCTCCGCCTCGATCTCTTCCTCGATGGCGGGCAGATCCTTGTGGCGCCGCTCGTCCTCGATGCGGGTCACGACGTAGGCGGCGAAGTAGATGATGCGCTCCAGATCCTTCGGCGCGATGTCCAGCAGGTAGCCGAGGCGCGAGGGGACGCCCTTGAAGTACCAGATGTGGGTGACCGGGGCTGCGAGCTCGATGTGGCCCATGCGGTCGCGACGCACCTTCGAACGGGTGATCTCGACGCCGCAACGCTCGCAGATGATGCCCTTGAAGCGCACGCGCTTGTACTTGCCGCAGTGGCACTCCCAGTCCCTCGTGGGTCCGAAGATCCGCTCGCAGAAGAGGCCGTCCTTCTCCGGCTTCAGCGTGCGGTAGTTGATCGTCTCGGGCTTCTTAACCTCGCCGTTGGACCACGCACGGATCTGATCGGCCGTCGCCAGTCCGATCCGAAGCTCATCGAAGTAGTTCACATCCAGCACTTAGACCTCCGCCTCCTTCTCCTGGGGGCTACGCTCGCGCTGCTCGCGCTCGCTGCTTGAGCCCCCAGTCCCCGTCTGCTCCTGGGGGCTACGCTCGCGCTGCTCGCGCTCGCTGCTTGAGCCCCCAGACCCCCGCATCTCGTTCAACGATCCCGTATTCCCGCGTTCGGCTCCGCGCCTCAATCGAAGTCCGCCCCCGCCGGCTCGCGCCGGCTGAGATCGATCCCCAGCTCCTCGGCCGCCCGGAAGACGTCCTCATCGGTCTCTCGCAGCTCGATCTCGTCGCCGGTCGCCGAGCGAACCTCGACGTTCAGCGAGAGCGACTGCATCTCCTTGATCAGCACCTTGAAGGACTCCGGGATCCCCGGCTCGGGGATGTTCTCGCCCTTCACGATCGCCTCGTAGACCTTCACCCGGCCCAAGACGTCGTCGGACTTGATCGTGAGCAGCTCCTGGAGCGCGTAGGCGGCACCGTAGGCCTCGAGCGCCCACACCTCCATCTCGCCGAAGCGCTGCCCCCCGAACTGAGCCTTCCCGCCCAGCGGCTGCTGCGTGATCATCGAGTAAGGGCCCGTGGACCGCGCGTGGATCTTGTCGTCCACGAGGTGCAGCAGCTTCAGGATGTAGGCGACGCCGACGGTGACAAGCTCCGCGTACGGCTGGCCGTTCCGCCCGTCGAACAGCTGCGCCTTGCCGATGTCGTTGACGAGCTTCTGCCCGTCCGAGCTGGCATGCGAGCTGCGAAGCGCGGCGAGGATCTCGTCCTCCTTGGCGCCGTCGAAGACCGGCGTCGCGATGTGCACCGGACCCGTGTGGTCCTCGCCGTCCTTGTCGAACCCGACCATGGCGGCGTACCCGAGGTGTGCCTCGAGCACCTGTCCCAGGTTCATCCGCGACGGCACGCCCAAGGGGTTCAGGATGATGTCCACCGGCGTCCCGTCCTCCAGGAACGGCATGTCCTCTTCGGGCAGGATCGTGGAGATCACGCCCTTGTTCCCGTGGCGGCCGGCGAGCTTGTCGCCGTCGGAGATCTTCCGCTTCTGCGCGACGTAGACGCGCACGAGCTGGTTCACGCCGGGCGGCAGCTCGTCGCCGTCGTCGCGGTTGAACACGCGGACGCCGATGACCTTGCCGGACTCGCCGTGAGGAACCTTGAGCGAGGTGTCGCGGACCTCGCGCGCCTTCTCGCCGAAGATCGCGCGCAGGAGCCGCTCCTCGGGCGTGAGCTCCGTCTCGCCCTTGGGCGTGACCTTGCCCACGAGGTAGTCGCCCGGATTGACCTCCGCCCCGATACGGACGATCCCTCGCTCGTCGAGGTCCTTCAGGATCTCCTCCGAGACGTTGGGGATGTCGCGGGTGATCTCCTCCGCGCCCAGCTTGGTGTCCCGAGCGTCGACCTCGTGTTCCTCGATGTGGATCGAGGTGAGGACGTCGTCTTTGACCAGGCGCTCCGAGATGATGATCGCGTCCTCGTAGTTGTGACCCTCCCACGGCATGTAGGCGACGAGGAGGTTCTTTCCGAGGGCGATCTCGCCCTGGTCCGTGGAGGGCCCGTCGGCGATGACCTGGCTCTTGGCGATCTTCTCGCCGATGTCCACGACCGGCTTCTGGTTGAAGTTGGTTCCCTGGTTGGTGCGCCGGAACTTGATGAGGTCGTAGGTGCGGAGCTCGCCGTTCTTCTCCTTGACCACGATGTCCACCGCCGAGACGTCCTCGACCGTCCCCGCCTCCTCGGCGAGGACCACGTCACCCGCATCCACCGCGGCGCGGAACTCGACGCCGGTGCCGACCAGCGGAGCCTCGGCGCGCAGCAACGGGACCGCTTGGCGCTGCATGTTGGCGCCCATCAGGGCTCGGTTGGCGTCGTCGTGCTCGAGGAATGGGATCAACGCGGCGGCTACCGAGACGAGCTGCTTGGGCGAAACGTCCATGTAGTCGATCTCGTCGGGCGAGACCTGGTCCACCTCGCCGCCCTTGCGGCGCACGAGGACCTGCGCGTCCTGGAAGGTCCCGTCGGAGGACAGTCGCGCGTTCGCCTGCGCGATGACATGGCGGTCTTCCTCGTCGGCCGACAGGTAGTCGATCTTGGCCGTGACCTTGCCGTTGTCCACCCGCCGGTACGGGGTCTCGATGAACCCGAACCCGTTCACCCGGCCGAAGCTGGAGAGCGAGCCCATCAGACCGATGTTCGGTCCCTCAGGGGTCTCGATCGGGCACATCCGCCCGTAGTGCGACGGGTGCACGTCGCGCACCTCGAAGCCCGCGCGCTCGCGCGAGAGACCGCCGGGGCCGAGCGCCGACAGACGACGCTTGTGCGTGAGTCCCGCGAGCGTGTTCGTCTGGTCCATGAACTGGGAGAGCTGCGACGTTCCGAAGAACTCCTTGATGGAGGCGACGACGGGGCGGATGTTGATCAGGGTCTGCGGCGTGATCGCCTCGACGTCCTGCGTGGTCATCCGCTCCTTCACGACCCGCTCCATCCTGGACAGCCCGATCCGGATCTGGTTCTGGATCAGCTCGCCCACCGACCGGAGCCGGCGGTTGCCGAAGTGGTCGATGTCGTCGGGGTCGTAGCCCTCCTGGGCGGCGTGCAGGTTCACGAGGTAGCCGACCGTCTTGAGGATGTCCTCGAAGGTGAGGACCGCCTTGTACTTGGGCGCGCCCTGTCCGGCGGCCTCCTCCTTCTGCATCGCGGAGAAGACCCGGTACCGGTTCTGCTCCCAGGCCTTCTTGTCGGGATTGTCGAGCTCCCCGAGGCCCTTGTGATGGGCGCGCAGCTGCCTCAGGAGCACGCCTTCGGCGGCGCCGAGCTTCTTGTCGACCTTGTGCCGGCCGACCCGCGCGACGTCGTAGCGCTTGGGATTGAAGAACAGGTTCTCGAGCAGCGTCTTCGCGCTCTCGGCCGTCGGCGGCTCACCGGGCCGGAGCTTGCGGTAGATGTCCTCGAGGGCTTCCTCTTGGGTCTCGACGTGATCCTTGTCCAGGGTGTTCTGGATCGACGTGGCGCCATCGAACAGCTTCAGGATCTCTTCGGCGCTGAATCCGAGCGCCTTCAAGAAGACGGTCACGTTCTGCCGGCGCTTGCGGTCGATCCTGACCCCGACGGTGTCCTTCTTGTCGACGTCGAACTCGAGCCACGCACCCCGGGACGGGATGATCTTCGCGATGAAGACATCCTTGTCGGACGTCTTGTCCGGCTCCTTGCTGAAGTACACACCCGGCGACCGCACGAGCTGCGAGACCACGACGCGCTCGGTTCCGTTGATGATGAAGGTGCCTCGCCCGGTCATCATCGGGAAGTCACCCAAGAAGACCTCCTGCTCCTTGATCTCGCCGGTGACCTTGTTGACGAAGGTCGCCTCGACGAACAACGGAGCGGAGTAGGTGATGTCCTTGTCCCGGCACTCCTCTTCCGAGAACTTCATCTCCCGGAATTCGTGCTTGCCGAAATAGAGCTGGAATTGCTCTGTGAAGTCCTCGATCGGTGAAACCTCCTCGAGGACCTCTTTGAGGCCTTCGTTCAGGAGTCGATCGAAGGAGTCTTTCTGGATCGCAACGAGGTCGGGAAGCTGGAGGACCTCGTCGAGCTTGGCGAAACTGACACGGTTCCGAACAGGCACAAGCTGGTCAGGCAAGCAGAACCCCTCCCGGGAGACGTCAAGGGCGCACGGCAGGGCGCGGTGGACGGCACGGCAAACGAGCAGTCTACGAGGAGATGCGGGCACCGTCAACGGAGCCTGCCCGGACGGCGGGTTCCGATGAGGGTACGCCTCCCTGGCCCCGGCGGTCAACCCGCCCGAAGGGCGGTTCTGCAGGGCCGGCATGCTTGCCTGCCAGGGCTGATGGTGTCGACACGCGGCCGGCGGTAGGGTTCGGCGACGATGGCCTCACACCCCGCCCCGTCCGGCCGGTGGCGCCCACGAACCCGCCGGAGACGGGTCGCCCTCGCCGTGTGGGCCGGTCTCGCAACCTTCGCGATCCTGCTCGTCCTGGACGGCATCTGGGCGAGCAGGACCCTCGTCCGGGGACTCACGAGCGCGCGATCCGAGCTGGCAGTGGCGATCGAATCGATCGTGACAGGGGATCCCGACGCGGCGGCGCCCCATTTCGCCGCCGCCGGAGAGGCCGCGGACGATGCGATCGGCGCGACGGGGCATCCGTCGCTCGGCCTGGCCGGACTCCTTCCTGTGGTGGGCAGCAACATCGACGCCGCGGCGGCCGTCGGTGAGGCATCTCGGGCGACGGCCGACGCGGGCACCACGATGGTCGAGGTGGCCCGCGACCTCGGATGGACGGATATCCGGATCCCCGCGTCGGAAGCCATCGGAACCCTGAACATCGAGGCCTTCGAGTCAGCGCTCCCGGGGATGAGCTCGGTGGTCGATCAGCTTCGGCAAGCGGCGACCGCCCTCGAGGCTTCCGGAGGCGACGGGCTCGTCGGACCCGTCGCCTCCGGCTATCGCGACTCCGTGGACGGGATGTCCCGTCGTGCCGATCTCGCCGCCCGCTTCCGCGATTCGATGCAGCTGGCCACGACCATGTTCGGGGGGCAGCGCCGGTACCTCCTCAGCGTCCCGGCACTCGGCCTCCCCCGACCGGGCGGGGGCATCCCTGCGGCGGTAGGCCTCTTGGTCGCCGACAACGGATCGCTCGAGCTCGAACCGATGACGACCGCACCGAAGGCCATCTCCGACATCGACGTCTCCCTCGACTGGCCGAAGACCGCGCGGATGCTGATGAAGACGGTCGCGGGCTCGGAGATCGGAGCCGTCGATGGAGTCATCTCGATCGATGCGGTGGCCCTCCAGGATCTCGTCTGGATGATCGGAGACGTCGATGCGGATGGGATGGCTTTCTCGGACGAGACCACGACCACGGGCGTGGAGATCGACCCCTTCTTGGGGAACAACCCACCGAAGACCGCCCGGGTCCACGCGGTCCGCGTCTTCCAGATCCTGGATGCGCTCCTCGATCGGCGGCCGGGTGTCGAGTCCTTCGCGCTCGCCGGAGCAGCCGACGCCCGCGGGAGACACCTCTCCATCTATCTCCCGGGTGCAGAGGGGCGGCGCCTGCTCAGGTCGCTGGGGCTGGACGGTGGAGCGAAACTGAAGGGCGAAGGGACCCTTCCCGTCGTCGCGACCTGGAGCTCGCTGGGCAACGCCCATGTGGGGGCGCTGGTGAAAACGACCATCCAGCAGACGGTCACGATCCGACCGAACGGGTCAGCATCGGTCGAGGCGGAGGTGCTGTTCGACAACGGCGCGGAGACGGAACCACCGTCGGTCCTGCTCGGAAGGCCGGTCGACGGCCTGCCCGTGGGGACGTTCGCGTCGGACGTGACGCTCTACGTGCCCAAGACCGCGAAACATATCGCGGCCGAGACCAGCCAGCCGAGTCCGATCGCGTCGGGCCAGGACCTGGGCCTCGCGACCGTGACCGGCTCGATCGAGGTCCGTGGCGGCGGGTCGACCTCACTCACCGTGTCCTATTCGGTTCCCGACGTCGTGCGAACGGTCGACGGTGCGAAGGAGGTCGTGCTCCGAGTGGTCCCGCAGCCGACGCTCTCGGGGGTTCGCTACCAGTTGCGGATCGCGCTGCCGGAAGGATCGATCATCCTGTCCGCTTCGCCCGGACTCGAGGGACGAGGCGACACCGCGACGTTCTCAGGCGTCAGAGGTGGGATCGTGGACCTCGAGCTGCGCTTCGGTGAGGCTCGGGCCTAGCCGAGGACCCCCGAGCCGAGGGTCTGTGCTTCCCCGTCCGACATCTGGATGATGGAGACCTCCTCGGTGATGGAGACCCCGTCAACCACGACCGGCTCGACCTTCAGGGCCTCGAGCAGGTCGGCGACGGCATTGGCGACCGCCGCACCCTGTTCTTTGGTCGAGATCCGCACGCCGCGGTCGTAGAGGATCTGGAAGAAGTCCTCCAGCGTCGCTCGCTGATCACCGAGGAGAGAAGCCTCCGAGACGTTGAGCGCCCTGGACAGTCGAGCGAGCGTCTGGATCGAGGGCTCGACATGACCGTTCTCGTAGCGGGAGAGGCGTGCTTTGGGGATGCCGGAGATGTCTTCCAGCTCCGACTGACTGAGGCCGGCATTCACCCGCGCTTCACGGAGTCGCTGGCCGAAGTGCTTCCCATCGCTTTGCCGCATAACTGTTGTCTCCCCCTCGCGTGCCGGTGCGCGCACGCTAGCACACGGTTGCAACGAAGGGAACCGGAGCTTCGCCGGGACCCGCGCGTCGGAACGGGCTGGGGGCGCCGGCGAAGCCGGCGCCCCCACTCACTCGTTCCTTACTTGATCTCGACGGTCGCGCCCGCCGCTTCGAGCTGTTCCTTGGCCTTGTCGGCCGCTTCCTTGGTCACCTTCTCGAGCACCGGCTTCGGCGCGGCGTCGACCAGATCCTTCGCTTCCTTGAGGCCGAGGCTCGTGAGCGCGCGGACCTCCTTGATCGCCTGGATCTTCTTGTCGCCTGCGGCCGTGAGGATCACGTCGAACTCCGACTGCTCCTCTTCGGCCTCGCCGCCCGCCGCGGCCGGGGTACCGGCCACCATCATGGGAGCGGCCGCCGCGGCTTGGACGTCGAACGCCTCCTCGAACGCCTTGATGAACTCGGAGAGCTCGAGGAGCGTCATCTCCTTGAACTGCTCCAGCAGGTCCTCTGTTCCGATCTTCGATTTCGCCACGGTTCACTCCTTCCTTTCTTCTTCTGATCCTTGGTCTGGCCCGTCGTCTGCCGCCGAGCCTTCTTCCGGGGTCTCGGCGACCGGTTCTGCGGCGCTCGCCTCGGTCTTTTCCCCAGGCGCTTCTGGTCTCTGGTTCCGCCGCGGGCGCCGCGGTGGCTTCCGCCTCGGCAGCCGGCTCCTCGGGGAGCTTCGCCTTGAACGCTTCCAGGAGCGAGAGGAAACGAGCCTGCGTCGCCTGGAACACCGCGGCGGCGCGCGACATCTCGCCCTTCATCAAGCCTGCGAGCTTGGACAGCATCACCTCGCGGGATTCGAGGTCGGCGAGTGACTTCGCCTCGTCCGCGGAGAGCAGACGCCCTTCCACGAACCCGCCCTTGAGCACGAGGGCCGGGAACTTCTTGGCTGCGGCCGTCACGCTCTTCGCGGCGGCGACCGGATCCTCTTGCACGAAGGCAACCGCACTGGGACCGTCGAACAAGGACCCGAGCTCGGCCGCGTCGGTCTGCTCGAGGGCGCGCCGCATCAATGTGTTCTTGATGACGGCGAACCGGGCACCTCCGTCGCGCAGGGACTTCCGGAGCTCGGTGATCTCGGACACCGTGAGGCCGCGGTACTCGGTGAGCAGCAAC
The DNA here is from genome assembly GCA_963839395.1 of uncultured Actinomycetota bacterium. Lineage (GTDB taxonomy): Bacteria > Actinomycetota > UBA4738 > UBA4738 > HRBIN12 > JAJNBA01. The sequence goes on along the minus strand of CAWIUW010000015.1, from coordinate 124,495 downwards.
GCCGTGGAGCCTTCGATCTGCTCCTTCAGCGCCGCGACACGTTCGATCTTCTGGGTACTCGGCATCGCGCCTCCCTATAGATGAAACAACGCGTCCCCGCAGACAGCGGAGACGCGCGGCGGCGCGACTTCCCCACACGGTCGGACGTGTCCTCCACGTACAGCCGTCGCCTCGGCAGGTGCCCGATACGGGATTACGCGCTCACGCGCCCCTGCTGTCTGCGGCGACCGTCAGGCTACCAGCGAAGCGAGAGGAGCGGCCGAAGGCCACCCCTCTCGCTCAGCACGGCTCGTGCTGCGATCGTCCGTCGACTAGAACGTCCCTGAGAACGTGTGCTGGAGGAACGTCCCGTCGACTGCCGTGACCGTCACCGTCACGTTGGAGAACACCAGCGTCATCGGTGGGCTACAGGACGGCGCGATGTCGGGGACATCTGTGGTGACACTGAAGTTGGCCTTACCGTTCTGCACAGGCACATCTGCACCACCGGTGAGGGCCTCCTTGTTCGCGGCCTTGGGGTGTTTCGAGCCTGGGTTGATGCATGCCACGTCCCCGGAGATCGTCACCGTGATCACGTCCACCTGGCCGAGGCCAGCCACCTTCCCGGAGATGGTCAGGGTGCTGTCGTCGCGGGTCGCGGTGGGTGTCCCGACGAAGTGCGCGTTGCTGACCGCCAATGCCGTCGTGGCGCTGAGCACGAACACGCCGACGGCGACGAGGAACTTCGAGATGAGCGATACACCGCTCTCCCTCCGTGCGTGGGCCGGCCGGTACATCGGCCGTGCGTGTGTCGGTCGATACATCTGCATCCCTCCCTTTCCACAGGAGCGTGCCTCCCGTGGGGGCGACCGAGGATCCTCTGCCCGAAACCTATGCGCGCCGTTCGGCTGTCCACATCGGCGCAACCACGACTTCACTCGTACGCGGTTCCGCGTATCGACCCGTACGTGGCATCCAGCATCCGGGCCGCGAGCGCGACGGCATGCAGGCGGGATCTCGCGTCGAGCTTCTGAAGGATGTGCTCGACGTGCTTGTCTACCGTTCGTGGGCTGATCTCGAGCCGCCCAGCGATCTCCGAGTTCGGGAGCCCTTCGGTCAAGCAAGCCAGCACCTCCCGTTCGCGATCCGTGAGCTGACCGAAACGCTCTGCCAGATCCCGTTCGTCCTCACGCACCCGCGCGGTCGCTTCGACGGCGCTCAGGAATCGCTCCGTGTCGACGAGCCTCCGGCCGGCAGCCGCTGCATACACCGATTGGAGTACCTCCTCGATCCCAGCCGTCCCGTCGACGATGCCGAACGCCCCTCCCTCGATCCCTGCAACAAGGAAGTCATCGTCGATGAGCTCGTCGGCGAGGAGGACGACCGGTGATCCATCGCAGGCCGCACTGATGGAGCTGACCAGAGGACGGAGCGATCCACCAGAGGCCTCGGTGGCCTCGATGAGCACAACGTCCGGGTGGCGACTGATGCAGAATTCGAGCGCTTCGTCCACGGTGAGTGGCTGAGAGAGGAGGTGCACGGAAGGTTCCGAGGCAAGCGCCCTCGCCAAAACGTCCGTGAACAGGGTTGTATCGTGCCGTACCACGAGGACGCTGATCCGAGCGCCGCCGCCGCGCTTCACCCCCGGCCCGTCCTTCCTATGCTCCCCTCACCCTCCGCCGGACGGCCCAGGCCCGTTTGGGAACACAAGTCTAAGAGCAGATTCCGCGATAGGGAAGTGGCAAATCGGGGACAACCTTGGTTCACCACACCCACCTAGGTTGCCCGGAAGGCCTCCCAAGGATGGCTGGCTGCTAGAGCTTTCGGGACCCGGGTGGAACTCCCTACGTTCGCACCGGCGCCTGGACACCCCGCGGCTTCGCGGGGTCGATCCGAACGCTCGGCCCCATCGTGGACGAGACGGCCAGCGACTTGATGTAGCGCCCCTTCGCCGAGGCGGGCTTCGCCTTCAGGAGCTCGTCCACCACCACCATGTAGTTCTCCAGGAGGTTGCGCTCCTCGAAGGACTTCTTCCCGATGATCAGATGCACGTTGCCCGTGCGGTCGGCGCGGTACTCCACCTTGCCGCCCTTGATGTCGGCCACCGCCTTCGCGATGTCCATGGTGACGGTCCCCGTCTTCGGGTTCGGCATCAGCCCTCGGGGCCCGAGAACCCGGCCGGCCTTCCCGACGGAGGCCATCATGTCGGGAGTGGCGACCGTCGCGTCGAAGTCGATCACACCCTTGATGACCTCGTCGACGAGCTCCTCACCGCCGACGACGTCGGCTCCCGCCTCGCGGGCTTCGCGGGCCTTGTCCCCTGCCGCGAAGACGGCGACGCGGACGGATCTACCGGTCCCGTGGGGCAACGCGACGGTCCCGCGGAGCGCCTGCTCGTTCTTCCTCGTGTCGATGCCGAGCCGGAAGGCGATCTCGACGGTCTCGTCGAACTTCGCGTCGGGCAGGGACTTCAGGATCTTGATGGCGTCCGCCGGCAGATACTCCTGCTCCCGATCGAACGTCTCGATGGCCAGGCGATACCGCTTCCCGGGCTGCGCGCTCACGCCGTCACCTCCACACCCATGCTCCTCGCCGTGCCCTCGATGATGCGCATCGCGTTGTCGATGTCGTTGGCGTTCAGATCGACCATCTTGCGCTCGGCGATCTGGCGGACCTGATCCCGGGAAAGCCTGGCGACCTTCTCTCGGTTGGGCTCACCGGAGCCTTTCTCGATGTTCGCGGCCTTGCGGATCAGCTCGGCGGCCGGTGGCTGCTTCAGGACGAACGAGAACGACCGATCCTCGTAGATCGTGAGCTCCACAGGGATGATCTGTCCGGCGAACTGTTGGGTCGCGTCGTTGTACTGCTTGCAGAAGTCCATGATGTTCACGCCGTGCTGACCCAACGCCGTGCCCACCGGGGGCGCCGGGGTGGCCTGCGCGGCCGTGATCTGGAGCTTCGCGGTGGCGAGCACCTTCTTCTTCGCAGCCATCTGTTCGTACCTCCTGCGGTCCCAGCGGCCTATCGGCCTCCCGCGTCTAAGGGCTCTCTCTTCTTCTCTTACGCTACCGCTTCGCTGCTTGAGCGCTCTTCTCTTGCGCTACCGCTTCGCTGCTTGAGCGCTAGACCTTCGACACCTGGTCGAAGGAGAGCTCGACCGGGGTCTCCCGGTCGAAGATATTGACCAGGACCTTGAGCTTGGCCTGGTCGGCGTTGATCTCGTTGATCGTGCCGTTGAAGTCGGCGAACGGTCCCGACGTGATCCGCACGATATCGCCCTCTTCGAAGCCGAGCCGAACCTGCGGGCGAACCTCCTCCTTCTTCACCGCGAGGATCTTGTCGACCTCGTGCTTCGAGAGCGGCGTCGGCTTGGAGCCGGTCCCCGCGGAGACGAACCCGGTGACACCAGGCGTGTTGCGAACCACGTACCAGGAGTCGTTGTCGTAGACCATGCGCACGAGGAGGTAGCCCGGGAACTGCTTCCTCTTCACGACCTGCTTCTTCCCGGACTTGATCTCCATCACGTCTTCCATCGGGATGTGGACGCCGAAGATCTTGCCTTCCATCTGCATGGTGTGGATCCGGGACTCGAGGTTGGCTTTCACCTTGTTCTCGTACCCCGAATAGGTGTGCACGACGTACCAGTCCCCCTGACCGCGGAACGGGTCCTCGACGGGGGCTGCGTCGGCAACGTCGGCTTCGACCTTCGCCTCGACCGGCTCGACCGCATCGGCTTCGACCGCCTCGAGCTGCGGCTCGACCGGCTCCGGGTCCGGTTCGACCGGCTCGGGATCGGGTTCGACGGGCTCGGGCTCGACGGGCTCGGGGTCAGGCTCGACCGTCTCCGCTTCCGTCTCGACCTTCTCGGTCTCGACGGATGGCTCGGTCGGACCGTCGGTCGCGTCCGTGAGCTCCATCTCTGTTTCGGTCACCGGCACTGCTTCCTCCTGCGCTTGGACTTCCTCTGGGGCTTCGATTTCCTCTGGGGCCTGGACGGCGTCTCCCGAGTCGGCGGCGGGCTCGGAGACAGGCTCCACTGGATCGCCGGCCTGCTCGAGGTCGCGCGCATCGGATCCGGGTGTGGACTCGGTCTCGTTCAATTCGCCGGTCCTCATCAGCTGCCGAGCACGTTGAACACGAACTTCGTGAACAAGGAGTCGAGCCCGAACACGTAGGCGGTGAGGACCGTCACGGTCACGAGCACCACGATCGAGTACGAGACGAGCTCACGTCGGGTCGGCCAGTCGACCTTCGTGAGCTCCTGGCGGACCTCCTTCAGGAACTGGCGGGCCCCGGTGCGCTTGCCCTTCTCCTGGACGGCGGCTCGCTTGGTCGAGGCAGATGCCGTGGTCGGACGCGCGGTGCCCGCGCGCTTCTGCGCGCGCTCCTGGCGTTCCTGCATCCGCTTCATCTGTCGATTCATGAGCGCTCCTCGCAGGGGCGGAGGGACTCGAACCCCCAACCGCCGGTTTTGGAGACCGGTGCTCTCCCAATTGAGCTACGCCCCTCGGCTCCGGGCTCCCGGCGTAGGCGGGACGTCGGAGACCTCAGTATATGGTCGGCTCCAAGGCCCGGCAAAGGAACGACCGCGCCGACCAGCGCCGTCTCCCCGTCCCCCGGGTGCCCGAGCGATCGATCGGAGCTGTGGGGGATTTCCTCGACAGATACCTGAGCAGGAGCACACCTGCCCTATCCTTCGGACTCAAGACGTGCCGCAGCGGCCCCGGATCGCGAGGCACATCCAATGAACGAACCGCGCAGCGCCCGGCCGGCGGGAGCCGGTGCTCGTCGACGTTCCCCCGTGTTCGGTCGGCAGCCGCAGCCCGAGCCGACGGTCCTCTCCCCTGTCGAGGAAGAGATCGCGAACGCGTTGACCAACGCGGTCGACGAGCGGGTCGAAGAAGGACTCCAGGCACTGGAGGAACAGGCGGCGCTCCTGATGCGCGAGGTCGCCTCCGAGCTGTGGCGTTCCTCGGCGAAGGACGTGCGTCCCGAGCAGGAGCGGATCGTCAGCCTCCTCTCCCGCGACCAGGCCATCCGGAGCTTGATCGCGTCGAGCGACGAGCGCTTCCAGGCACTCTCGACCCGGGCTGGCCGTGTCGAGGATTCGCTCACCGATCTGGCGGAGACGGGCCGGGCGACCAGGGAGGCGATGGAGGCATCCGTCGCGTCCATCCGGGAGATCGCAGACTCCCCCACCCTTCACGGCGTCGAGGGAGTGCGGAACCAGCTCGAGCAGGTCGAGCGCCATATCGCCGAGACGTTCAAGAATCTCGACGAGCGTGACCGCACCCTGACCGAGGCGATCCTCAAGCAGGTGCAGGAGCACGGGGAGATGGTGGCCCGCGAGACCTCGCGAGTCGTCGAGGCGATGCAGGGATACGTCCAGGGCGGCGCCGAAGCGGTCGGACGTCTCGCCCAACGGGTCGAGGACCACGCCGAGTCGTTCGCCACGCAGGACGGGGACCTGACGGCGAACGTCGGCGCGACCGTGCGCGAAGAGGTGCAGGCGATCGGACAGCGGCTCGACCTGATGTCCGAAGGCATGGGGATCCACACGAGGGACGAAACTGCGATCAAGGTGGCGATGGAGCGGTTCATCGACGCTCGCGTCCGCGGGCTCGCCGAGTTGATCCGAAGCGACTCACAGGCACTCCGCCGGATGATCGAGGAGAAGACCGCGGAACAGGAGCACCTGCTCCGGGAAACCGTCGAGGAGCGCATGATCCTCGTGGGCGAGGCGCTCGTGAGCAAGACGGCGGAAGCCGCGGAGATGGCGATCGCGTCGTCGCTCGGGGAGACCGTCGAGCGGATGAACGTCTCGGTCGGCTCCATCGACGGGATCGACACGATGCTGGCCGAGCAACAGCAGGCGTTCGAGGAGCGCATGCGCACCCACGTCGACGACCGGGTCACCGCGATCGCCAAACTGGTGCGTTCGGACAACCAGGCGCTCGCCGCCCGGTTCGCCACCGCCGGCGCCGGCAACGACGACGCGGAGCTGCTGCGGCAGACGCTCCGGTCGTTGAAGGAGCTGCACGCGGGTCTCGCCAACGACGTCCTCAGCTCGGTGGACCGGCGCTTCCAGGCGATGTCGGATCAACTCCACAAGGAATCGCAGTCGACGGCGGAAGCGATGCTGAACGTCGCCGAGCGGCTGAGCGACAAGATCGAGCGTGTCTCGGTCATCGTGGACGAGGGCTACGGCAACGACGTCCAGATCGTCGTGGACCGGATGAGCGAGGCGATCCAGGCGATGTCGGGAAGGTCGCAGCGCCGCGACGCGCAAGGACAGCTGGGCGCTTAGGGGTTCGGGGGCTCAAGAAGCGAGCGACGAAGGAGTGAGCGTAGCCCCCGAGGACATGACGGTTAGGGGTCCAGGAGGACCTCGGCCTCGCCACGCTTGATCGGCCACTCCGTCGAGCCGTCTCGCTCGACCGAGACCCAGCATTCCAGCACCGCCACTCCTCGTTCCGGGTCGACCGATCTCACGCGACCACCCGCCACGATCTCCTCGCCCATGAACACGGGTGCTCGGAAGTGCGCCGAGAGTCGCCGGACGCGATCGGGTCCACCCCCCCATCGCGTCACGAAGGCCGCGAGATGACCCATCGTGAACATCCCGTGCGCGATGATCCCGGGGAACCCAGCTGCTCGGGCGACGGCTTCGTCCTGATGCAGCGGGTTCTGGTCTCCCCCGGCGTCCGCGTAGGCTTTCACCGCCTCGGCCGTGACGACACGTGAGCTCGGGGGGAGGTCGGAGGGGGCATTGACGTCGCGCGCCGAGGGCATCAGCTCTCCGTCCGCTCGATCAGGGTCGAGCGCGCGACGCAGACGGTCTCCCCTTCTGCTTCGACCAGCTCGGTCACGAGCACGAGGAAGCTGGTGCCTCGCATCTCTCGGATGGACTCGATCCGGCTTCGGATGACCAGGCTTTCCCCCTCTTCGAGCGCGCGGCGGAACTCGTATTCCTGGCTGCCGTGGAGGACGCGGGAGAAGTCGATCCCCAGCTCGGGGTCGGCAACGACCCTCGGGATGACAATGAACTCGGCGACGGTCGGGAACGTCGCCGGGACCCCGCTCGACTCGTCGAACACCGCTCGGAAGGCCCTCACGCGCTCGGGCTCCACGGTGAAGGGGATATCCGGGTAGACCTTCCCCGCGGCGGCCGCGTTCATCGGGCGGGCATCCTACCCACTCCCCAACCCACCGCATCTGGTGTCCCTCCGACGGGGGACATGGGAAAATCCTCCTGTGGGGGTACTCGTATCCGGCGCCTGGCATGCCTACGATGCCGCGGTGACGGCTGCCCGTGTGAGACCCAAGGACCGCAAGGCTTCTGGGACGGCCCCCGGCGATATCCGTGTGGTCATCGCCGACGACCATCGATCCTTCGGCGAGGCCCTCCAGATCGCCCTCGACAACGAGGACGACCTCACCGTCATCGAGGTCGTGACCGACGGGGAGTCCGCGGTCGCCTCCGCGCAGGGGAAGCACCCAGACGTGCTCCTGATGGACGTCCAGATGCCCGGGGTCGACGGGCTCGAGGCGACCAGGCGGATCCACCGCGAGGCGACCGGCACCAAGGTCATCCTGCTCTCGGGACACGACGACGACGTGGTCCTGGCCCGGGCCGTCGAGGCGGGGGCGAGAGGATTCCTCCGCAAGACGCAGGCCGTCTCCGATCTGGCCGACGCGATCCGGCGCGCGTTCCGAGGGGAGCCCCTCCATGCCGTCAGCGAGGTCGAGCTGTCGCTCGCTCGCTTCCGCATGCAGCGTCGGACCGACGGCGAACTCGCGCAACGCGTGGAGCGGCTGACACCCCGGGAGCTCGAGATCCTTCAGCGGGTCGCGGCGGGCGAAGCGTCCGTCGACATCGCGAGCGCGCTGGGGATGAGCCGCCACACGCTCCGGACCCACATCCAGAACGTGCTCACCAAGCTCGGCGTGCATTCGAAGACGGACGCCGTGGTCGCCGCGATCCGCTTCGGCAAGGTCAAGACGACCGAGCAGATGCCGCAGACCGACGTCGACGCGTCGTAAAACAGCCCCCGCTAGCGTGTCTCGCGGTGGAGCGTGTGCGACCGGCACCAGCGACAGTACTTCTTGAGCTCGATCCGGTCACGGTCGTTCACCCGGTTCTTGACCGTGTTGTAGTTCCTCCGCTTGCAGTTGGAGCAGGCGAGGATGATCTTCGGCCGGTTGCCTTCTTTCTTCGCCATGGCTCCCCTACTTCACCACCTTGATCACGCGGCCCGCGCCGACCGTGCGACCGCCCTCGCGGATCGCGAAGCGGAGTCCCTCTTCCATCGCGATGGGGGCGATCAGGTCGACCTTCATCTCGACGTTGTCGCCGGGCATCACCATCTCGACACCCTCAGGCAGATGGGCCTGCCCGGTCACGTCCGTGGTCCGGAAGTAGAACTGCGGCCGGTAGCCGTCGAAGAACGGTGTGTGCCGGCCGCCCTCCTCCTTGGACAGGATGTAGACCTGCGCCTCGAACTCGGTGTGCGGGGTGATCGAGCCTGGCTTCGCCAGGACCTGACCACGCTCCACGTCCTCCTTGTCGATGCCTCGGAGGAGCACGCCGACGTTGTCGCCGGCACGGATCTCGTCCAGGAGCTTGCGGAACATCTCGAGGTCGGTCGCGATCGTCTTGCGGGTATCGGTGATCCCGACGATCTCGATCTCGCTCATCTTGTTGAGCGTCCCGCGCTCGACGCGGCCGGTGACGACCGTCCCGCGCCCGGTGATCGAGAAGACGTCCTCGATCGGCATGAGGAACGGCTTCTCGACGTCGCGGGTGGGCTCCGGGATGTAGGCGTCGCACGCCGCCATCAGCTCGTCGATCTTGGCGGTCCAGGTCTCATCACCCTCGAGCGCCTTGAGTGCCGAGATCTGGATCACGGGGACGTCGTCGCCCGGGAATTCGTAGGAGGAGAGCAGCTCGCGGACCTCGAGCTCGACCAGATCCAGGAGCTCGGGGTCGTCCACCATGTCGCACTTGTTGAGGGCGACCACGATCGAGGGCACCCCGACCTGACGAGCGAGCAGCACGTGCTCACGTGTCTGGGGCATGGGCCCGTCGGCAGCCGAGACCACGAGGATCGCGCCGTCCATCTGGGCGGCACCGGTGATCATGTTCTTCACGTAGTCGGCGTGGCCGGGGCAGTCCACGTGCGCGTAGTGGCGGTTGTCGGTCTCGTACTCGACGTGGGCGATCGCGATCGTGATGCCGCGCTCGCGCTCCTCGGGGGCCTTGTCGATCTGATCGAACGGCGTGAAGTCGGCCATGCCCTTCTCTGCCTGGCGCTTCGTGATGGCCGCCGTGAGCGTCGTCTTCCCATGGTCGATATGACCGATCGTGCCGATGTTCACGTGTGGCTTCGTGCGCTCGAATTTCTTCTTGCCCATGTCTCTTGGTCTCCTCGAGGATCTTGGCTCGTCTCGCGTCTTGGCTCGTAGCGGGGGGCGGGATCGAACCGCCGACACAGCGATTATGAGCCGCTTGCTCTACCACTGAGCTACCCCGCCCGGCGGTCGCCCAGTCTACCTGCGAGGCCGTCCATGCGGCATGAACGCTGGTCCCGCGCTCCCGGTGGGGATACGGTGCGACCGTGGCGACCGCATCATCCGACGCCCGACCTGTGGTGCGAGTCCGTGGCACCGCTACGCTCGGCGACGTCGCCGGGCTGAGCGCGCGGGTCCTTGCCTTCTGGTTCGGCGCTCTCGGTCTGGTGAATCTCGTGGCGAGCCTTCGCCATCCCGCGTTCGACCCGAACATCTGGTGGATCGACCTGCGGTTCCTGCCGAAGGTCGGAGCCCAGCTGCTCCTGATGACGGTCGGAGCGCTGCTCCTGGCGCATGCACTCCGACCCGTCGAGAGCGGCTGGCGCCGGACCGCGTCGCTCGTCGCGGTCGCCACCGTGGGGATCGCCGCGGCGATGAACGCGGCCGCCTACTACTGGGTCTGGGACGCGGGCACGATCGCGCCGCGCAGCCCGGTGCCGCTGTCGTTCCTGATCGCGGTCCTGCTGTCGTTCATCTGGGTCTCGATGCTCCACCCCTCGCCACCGGTCGCGCAACGCACCTCCGGAGCGGTCCTCGCAGCCGTGAGCCTCGTCTTCGTGTGCGGACTCCCGCTCCTGCAGATGGCCTTCTTCGGCACGACGGACTATCGGCGACCTGCCGACGCGGTCGTGGTGTTCGGCGCCCGCGTGAGGAACGACGGCGCGCCATCGCTCACGCTCGCGAACCGGGTGACGACCGCGAGCGAGCTCTATCGAGAGGGCCTCGTGGACACGGTCGTGATGACCGGAGGGATCGAACCCTCGGGCATCGACGAGACGATCGTGATGCGTGACCTCGCGGTGCAACTAGGTGTGCCGAGCGAGGCGATCATCCTCGACCCCGGTGGTCACAACACGAACGCGAGCGTGGCCAACACGATCCGCATCTTCCGAGCCAACGGGCTGGGCGGGATCCTCGCGGTGAGCCAGTTCTACCACCTGCCCCGGATCAAGCTCGCGTACGCACGCGCCGGCGTGGACGCGTGGACGGTACCGGCAGGGACGTCGATCACCCGGACCACCGCGATCGTGGCGCGAGAGATCCCGGCCTTCTGGCTCTACTACCTTCGCGCCGTGGTGGCGTAGCCGCTCTCAGGGTCGCAGAGCTCGGATCAGCGCGCAGAGGAAGAGCCGGAGAGGGGAATCGAACCCCTGACCTCCTCCTTACCATGGAGGCGCTCTGCCGACTGAGCTACTCCGGCGACAGGGGGCGATGATAACAATGGACTCGTCGCCACCCGTGGCACCATGGAGAGGTGAGGATCCTCGCCGTTTCGATCGCTCTCGCTGCCCTGGTCGCGTGCAGCGGAACCGAGGCTCCCCCGGATCGACCGCCTTCGACGGTGACGTTCGAAGGGGCCGACTCGCTCCTGTACGTCGACGTCGCCGACACACCCGAGGAGCGGCGTGAAGGACTCATGGGCGTGGAAGACCTCCCGGCCGACGAGGGGATGGCGTTCGTGTTCGACGAGCCGGTGAGCTCCACGTTCTGGATGAAGGACACGCTCATCCCGCTCTCGATCGCCTTCGTGGGCGAAGACGATCGTGTGATCGGCGTACTCGACATGCAGCCGTGCGAGGCCGATCCGTGTCCGAGCTACGGGGTCGACGAGCCGTATGTGCTCGCGATCGAGGCGAACCTCGGCTGGTTCCGCGAGCACGGCGTGGAGTCCGGTGACAGTGCCGAGCTGAGGACGAGCGCGTATGGATGAATGCCAGCTCTGCTCCGCCGACAGGGTCACACCCTGGCTCCACGAGGACGACGATTGCTGGGTCGCGGAGTGTCTCGTCTGCCGGACGCCTATGGTCGTGTGGCGGACGCACGGGCTCCCCGAGGAGGATCTCGAATCGACGTTGCTGGGTCGTCTCGAACGCATCGCCGGGGATCGGTACGGGAAGGGTGGCTACTGGATCGATCCGGAACGGAGAAGGATCCCCGACCACTGGCACGCGCACGCCCGCCCGGCCGGCGGGTTCTTCGATCCCCAGAGCGACCTCTACGGGAAGTTCTGAGCCAGAAGTTCAGCGAGCCCCGGTGAGCTCCGTCGCGGAGAACGACTTCGTGAGGCTCGCGAACAGGCGAGCCGCGGTCGCCTGGAATCGGGCGGGGTCGCCGTAGGGACGCGACACGAGCATGGCACCCTCGAGCGCGCTGACGATCATGCGAGCGGCGTCGCTCGGCGATCCCGCGAACTCCAACGTTCCCTCTTCTTGTCCCTGGACCAGGACGGCCTCGAGCCACGCCTCGTTCTCGTCGAAGAACTTGATCACGGCATCCTGCATCGGCTTGGGGAGCGTCCGGTACTCGGCGGCGAGCATCCCGCACAGGCACATCCGCTTCCCGCGGAGCACGTCGGCGTAGAGCTTCGCGTAGGCGTCCAGCTTGGCCGGTGCATCGGTGGGGCTGCTCGCGATCTCGTCCAGCGCCTTGCCGAAACGGGCTGCGTACCGTCCGATGAGCGCCTCCCCCAGCTCCGCCTTGCCGGCGAAGTGGTAATGCAGGCTCGCCTTCGTGATGTTCAGCTCACCTGCGACGTCCGCGTAGCTGAAGCCGTTGAACCCGCGGACCTGGACGAGGCGCTCGGCGACATCGAGGATCCTGGTCGACGTGTCCTGGCCTCGCTGCGGTCGCGTGCCTGCCATCCGCGCATCCTCCCATAAAGGGTGAATCTGACCTACTAGTAGATTTGACTTCTGACCTACTAGTAGATAAGACTACCGCAAGCCGCGAGCGATGGCGACTCGTGGACGAGGGAGGGAGGCAGCGATGCAGGAGACGACCCACAAGACGTTCCGGTCCCCGGATGAGGATCGACCGTTCCCCAACGGCCATGCGGAGATCGTCACGGTCAGTGGCGACGAGGTCGGGCGACTGGTCTTCGAGCCCGGCTGGCGGTGGTCGAACGACGTGAAGCCGATCGCCAAGACCGAGAGCTGCGAGGCGCCGCATTTCCAATACCACGTCAGCGGGCAGCTCGGGATCCGCATGGACGACGGAACGGAGTTCGTCGCCGGCCCCGGGGACGTCACATCGCTCCCGAGCGGGCACGACGCGTGGGTGATCGGCGATGAGCCGGCGGTCGTCATCGACTGGTTCGGCGCGACCAACTACGCGAAGGAGAGCTGACAGCTCGGAGATGCTTTCCGTGCCCGGGTGCGACCCATCCACGTCTTGCGGTAGGTACTGGCCCACGGTCCTTTCGGGTGTCACGATTCCCAGGATGAACCGCGGACGCGGCCACGGCCGCTCGAACAGGGAGTGATCTCATGGATGGATCGGTCCTCGGAACCCTCCTCGCCGGCGGGCTCCTTCTGTTCCTGGGAAGCCTCATCGCCTTCGGGGGGTACCGGCTTTTCCTGATCCTGTTGCCGATCTACGGCTTCTTCTTCGGGCTGTCGTTCGGAGCGCATTCGGTCCAGGCGCTGTTCGGCGACGGATTCCTTTCGACCACGACGAGCTGGGTGGTCGGGTTCTTCGCCGGTCTCCTGTTCGCGCTGCTCTCGTACCTCTTCTGGTCGTTCGCCGTCGCGATCGCGGCGGGCTCGCTCGGCTACGGCCTCGTGGCGGGCTTCTTCGGATTGTTCGGCGCCGACCTCGACGTCTTGGTCTGGATCGTCGGCGTGGTCGTGGGCGTCGTCTTCGCGATCGCGGCGATCGTGCTGAACCTCCAGAAGGCGATCGTGATCGTCGCCACGGCATTGCTCGGCGCGTGGACGATCGTGGGGACGTTCCTGTTCCTGTTCACATCCGCGACACCGGAGAACCTCGCGGAGAACGGCGCGAAGATGGTGCTGGACGACCATCCGCTGTGGTTCCTCATCTTCGGCGTCGTCGCTGCTGCCGGGATGCTGTTCCAGTTCCAGGTCAACCGTCACTACGAGGTCGAGCGCTACAACCGATGGGAGGTCGAGGCGGCGGGCACCCACGGCACGCCCGCGATGTAGCGGAGGCTAGTCCTTGCCCACCTTGAAGATCATCCAGTAGACCGCGTAGCCCGCGAGCACGACCCCGAACACGATGAACACCAGGGTGAATGTCCCGACTTGGTAGGCGAGCAACGGCACGGACCCGGTGAAGCTACGCGCGAGAAACATTCACGTCCTCCTCAGACACTCGAACAGGCACGTCGTGGACGAACCGATCCAGCTTATTCCGCCCGGTGATCCCCCGCCAGCGGGTTCGAAGGCGGCGCGGGTGCCTCGATGGTGTTGTACGGTGGCAATACACGCCAACAGCGGTGCGTTATCTGGTGCTCCTCGAACGCTCGCTTCCGTCGCAGCGGTTGACGATCTGGACCCGACCCCAGGGACACGTTCCCTTGCTGGGAAGGTTCATCGACCGGAAGGAGCGCTATGAGCGCCACCGCTGTCCAAGAGGCACGTCCGGCCATCCACGAGTCACCACGATCCTCGGGAGTGAAGCCCTTCTTCACCTGGGTGGGACTGTGCGTCCTCGGCATCCCGCTCGCGGGCTATGTCGGGAGCATCGTTGCCGGCCCAGTGGATGGCGTGACGCCGGCGCTGCTGGGAGGGGCGTTGACGGGTGCCGGCATCGGGTTCGCTCAATGGCTGTTCCTCCGTCGGCGTCTCGATGTCAGCCCCGGATGGATCGCGGCGACCAGCGTCGGACTCGCGGTCGGCCTTGCCGTCGGTGCCGTGACCGTTGGGTACGAGGTAGGCCGGCCCCAGCTCTTGATCATGGGTGCGATCTCGGGAGCGTTCGTCGGGACCGCCCAAGGTCTCATGCTGCGAGGAAAGTTCTCGCTCTGGCTCGTATGGATCGTCGCGACCCCCTTTGCCTGGGCGCTCGGCTGGTTCGTGAGCTCCTACGTGATCGCCGAGGAACATCGATGAGCGGTTCCCCGTCTTCGGGGCGTCGGGAGTCGTGGTGTTCGCCACCCTGACCGGGCTCCTGTTGATGGCAGGGATGCGGGGAGCGAAGCCCGCGGCCTCGTGATCGTTGGCGATCGCTCCAAGGGTCCTCGATGAACGTCGAGGTCGCGGCAGGCGTGTTCCTGATCGTCGCTCCGCTGTGGTTCAACGCGACCTTCGCGCTGCTCGGGAAGCGGTTCGACTACCCGGACATCCTCAGGAAGCCTGCGCCCGAGATCCTCGACCGATTCCGCGCCGGCGGATCGTCTCTGATCCTCCTGTGGTGGACCTTCATGCTCTCCGGTCTCCTCTTGATCCCCGCTGTCGTGCTGCTCGGCCAAGCCCTCGGGTTCACGGGGGTCGTCCCACTCGCGGTCACCATCGGCGTCCTCGCGGGGCTCGTGCAGATGCTCGGCTTGTTGAGGTGGGTCTACCTCGTCCCATCGCTCGCCGGCAGGAACGCAGATCTTGCGCTCGGAAGCGGCGAGCGAGACGCGAACCTCGCCGTGTTCCGTGCCATGCACCAGTACCTCGGCGTCGGGGTGGGTGAGCACCTCGGGTACCTCTTCACCGGGTTGTGGTCCGTACTGACCGGCGCCGCCATCGTCGGAACGGGATTGCTTCCAGCCTGGATGGGATGGCTCGGGATCGTCGTCGGGGTGGGACTGATCGTGGGCTCGGTGGAGTTCTTGGGGCGCGACGAGGATCGCGGCTGGGCGCTCGCCGGGGCGGCGATCCCCTTCTTGTACGTGGCGTGGTCCCTGTGGCTCCTGGCTATGGGTATCGCGTTGATCATCTGAGGATCGAAGGGAATGCCATGAGTGCGACGACCGACACACAGGTAAGGCCGACTGCACGTCGGCTTCGGATGGCACGGCAGAACGGTGCTGATCACCGGCGGCACCGGAGGCATCGGCAAGGCGACCGCTCTGGGCCTGGCGACGATGGGTGCGGATCTCGCGATCACCGGCCGGGACCGCGAGCGCACCGAGGACGCGGCTCGCGAGATCCGCGCCGCCGGCGGGGGCCAGGTGGACGTGTTCATCGCAGACCTCTCCTCGCAGTCGGAGGTGCGGCGGCTGGCCGACGAGGTGCTCCACCGCCTTCCCGGATCGATGTGTTGATCAACAACGTCGGCGGCTACTGGAACACCCGGCACGTCACCGCCGACGGGCTCGAGCACACCTTCGCCCTCAACCATCTCGCGCCGTTCCTGCTCACCAACCTGCTCCTCGACCGGCTGACGCAGAGCGCCCCGGCCCGCGTGGTCACGGTCTCCTCCAACGCGCAGGCGATGGGCGGATCGACTTCGACGACCTCCAGGGCGAACGGTCCTACTCCGGCGCGCGCGCCTACAACCAGTCCAAGCTCGCCAACGTCCTGTTCACCTACGAGCTGGCCAGGAAGCTGCAGGGCACCTCCGTCACCGCCAATGCGCTCCATCCCGGCGTGGTGCGCACGTCGTTCGGAGCCGAGGACCCCGCCGGATCCAGCGACTGCTCATCCCCTTCCTGATGCCGTTCATGAAGACCCCGGCTCGAGGCGCCGCGACGTCCGATCCACCTGGCCTCCGCTCCCGATCTCGAGGAGGTGTCCGGCCGCTTCTTCGCCAACAGCCAACCCAAGAAATCCTCCAAGCGCAGCTACGACGAGGCCGTGGCGGCCGGCTCTGGCAGGTGAGCGCCGACCTGGTCGGCCTGACCCGCGCCGGCTGAGGGGGGCATCGTGGCCAGGGTCGTGCTCATCACGGGCGGAGCCGGCGGGATCGGCCGCGCGACCGGTGACCGGTTCGCGGCGGCCGGCGACACCGTCGTGCTCGCCGACCGGTCCGGTGAAACCCTGGCCGAGCTCGGCACGGCGGCCGACACAGTGGTGGCGGATGTCACGGTCGTCGCCGACTGCGAGCGGATGGTCGCCGAGGCCGTCGATCGCCACGGACGGTTGGACGTGCTCGTCAACTGCGCAGGCGTCTGGGTCGAGGGTCCCACCGCCGAGATGACCGAGGAGGAGTGGGACCGCACGATCGACGTGAACCTGAAGGGCACGTTCTTCGCCTGCCGCTTCGCGATCCCGCACCTCGAGGAAACGCGGGGCTGCATCGTCAACCTTTCATCCGACGCCGGTCTCGTCGGCACGGTCGAGACCGCTATCTACAACGCGTCGAAGGGCGGCGTCTCGCTCCTCACCAAGTCGCTCGCGCTCGAGCTGGCCCCGAAGGGCGTCCGTGTGAACGCCGTCTGCCCGAACGACGTCGATACGCCGATGCTCGCGGGTCAGGCACGCGACTACGGAGGCGACGATCCCGAGGGGTACCTCGCCACGCTGTTGGCGAACTACCCGCAGAAGGACCGCGCGCGATTCATCCGGCCCGAGGAGATCGCCGCGTTGATCGTCTACCTCGCCTCGGATGAGGCCGCCCCCATCACCGGCGCGTGCATCCCGATCGACTTCGGGAGCACCGCCGGGTACTAGCGGTGACGCATCGCTCGTTGAAGCATCATGGCTTCAGCCACTCATCACTGCGCCAAGCACATCACTCAACTGATCGGGTCGCTCGATATGGAGATCGGATCCCTACCGTCGGCGGCTATGCGCGCTCGAGGATGTCCTCCGACTCGTCTTCCTTGACCGGATCCGCCGCCCCCACGGTTCGCTTGGCAAGGGATCGAACGCTCGGTGGCGTTCGGGTCGATGGGATCTCGGGTGCCGCGGCCTCCATCACCCGACGGAGGTCCTTCCACGGCCCTGCGAGCTTGCGGAACAACGGAGGGAATTCGGACCTCAGCCGCTCCGCCCGATCCGTGTACCGGGCGGCCAGCTCGCCCATCGCGAATACCGTGGCGGGCGGAAGGTCGTGCCCATCATCGATCGCCAGCGACCTGAGCCGCTCGTGAGCCACGATGGCGTCCTGATGGGACCCGAGTGCGTTCTGGAGCGCGATCAGACGCCGGTTCATCACGCGAGCGGGTTTGCCGTAGAGCTCCGCAACCGCTTCGAGCGCGTACCTCAGTCCCTTGCACCGGATCCGCAACTCGTGGAACTCGCCGGGGTCGGAGCTCGCATCGAGCCGCCGCCCTTGCTTCCGGACCTTGCGGTACCGCTCGATCGCGATCCCCGGCACGGTCCCTGCCGCGGGTGCCGTCGAGGCGGCGGAACGCCGAAGTGGCCCGTGCGTGAGGAACGCCGCGAAGCCGTCGACCAAGCGATCGTACCGGCGAGAATCCAATGCCTCCAGGAGCCTCGCGCGTGCATCGCCGCGGCGTGACTCGAGCAGGTCGATCAGCGCGGCCAGAGCACCAACCTCTTCACCGCCGATCCCTCCATCCGCTCCTCCCCGAAGCTGCCCGATCCCCACATCGAGATCTCGAACCGCGCCCAGGACCTGACCCAGCCATCCGAGATCCGCTCGGAACCTGCTCGCCCTGACCGGGAGCGCCGGTTCGAAGATCCCCAGGACCGCGCGGAGCCGTCGCGTCGCCACCCGCATCCCGTGGAGCTCCTCAGGGTCTTCCCCGAGTCGCGTGCCCGGCTCGTGCGCGAGCATCTCGACGAAGAGCCCCCGGAGCACAGCGAACGCCAGCTCCCCCGTTGAGCTGTGCAGGTCGAACGACGTGCTCCCGAGGTCTCGGGCGAGCGGGGCCTCGAGTCCGCGAGCGAGGAACCCGGCCTCGAACTTCGTGTGCGTCGCGAGCTGGAGCCCGCACTCCTGCCGGAGACGCTCCACGAACGCGGCGATCTCAGGTGACGTCGGGTCCGCGACTTCAACCTCCACCCGTCGCAACCGAGCAGGCTCGAGACGTGGACCGATGCCGATCACCGTCCGATCCAGCACGACCTCGCCCGCGCGCAGCCCACCGTTCTGCAGCATGAAGACTTGGCGTCGCGTGCGGACCTCGAAGAGCTCGGTGAGTTGACGACGTCCGATGAGGGCCCGGACCCGCCAACCGACCTCGCCGTCGGTCCCGAGCGCGGCCACGTCGGGAAGAGGCAAGAGCTCCGCGATCTCTTCACGCGAACGCACTCCGGCGACCGCAGGAGCGAGCGCTTTCAGCGTGATCTCGGTCGCCCGGCCGGCCCGTCGCAGACGGAGGGACCGCTGCGCGCGATAGATCCGAAGGTCGGGTGTGTCGAGGTACGTGTCGACGAGGCTCCGCGTCCCAGCGGGTGCAACCCCGATCGTCCCCTCACCCTGTTGCCCGAGCCACCGCTGGACCGGAGCCAGGTGGACGGCGTCGAACTGCCACTCCGTCTCGATCGACGGCGTCAACTCGCTCTCACTGGACACGACATGCCGAACGCCCATCGCACGTACCGAGCATAGCTTCTCGATCGAATCGCGCTTCCGCGGACAACCGCTGGACGAGTGATCAATCGGCGAACCAGTCGTCCAACGGGACCCGCGCGGAGAGGGCGGAGACATCCCCGTGGTCCCGGATCGCGCCGGCCGCGTCGGCGAACGCCTTGACGGCGACCCAGGTGAGGCTCCCACCGACGCTGATCCGCTGCGCTCCGGCGTCCACGATCTCGGCGACAGACAGCCCGGGGACGGCGAGAACGTTGACCGGCCTGGAGACCGCATCGCACAACGTACGGATCTCCTCGATGGTTCCCAGCCCCGGCGCATACAGGACGTCGGCGCCGGCTTCCGCGAACGCGAGGAGCCGCCGGATGGTGTCGGCGAGGTCGGGGTTGTCACGGATGTGGTTCTCCGCACGGGCGGTGAGCGTGAACGGGAAGGCAAGGCCGTGCGCGGCCTCGACCGCCGCGCGGATCCGGTCCACGGCGTGCTCGATCTCGTAGAGCTGACGGCTCTGCCGGTCGAAGTCCTCGATCGAACCGCCGACCGCCCCGGCCATCGCGACCCGTCGGATCGCTTCGGCTGCGTCCTCGGGATCCGGCCCATAGCCGTGCTCGAGATCGGCGGAGACGGGGAGCTCCGTCGCCGCGTCGACGGCCGCGACGTGCTGGACCATCTGGTCGAGCGTGACCCGTCCGTCGACGAGCCCGAGTGTGAAGGCGAAGCCCGAACTCGTCGTCGCGAGCGCGGTGAACCCGAGTGCCTCGAGGACGCGGGCCGACCCCACATCCCATGGGTTCGGGATCACGAACGGATCGCCCGCGTGCATCGCTCGGAAGGTGGATCCCTTCTCGTGCTGCCTCTCTACCGTTGACATGGATCAGCCACCTTCCCGCGCTATGTCTCCCGCAGGCCTTCGGCGAGTCGGTCGACATCGGCTTCGTCGTTGTACGCGTGCAGGGAGATCCGGAGTCCATCCCCTCGACCCCCGCAGATGATCCGATGCTCGGATGCGAGGCGTGCGGCCGTCACGTCAGGGCGGTGTCGGGCGTGCCGCAAGGACACGATGTGGGGCGAAGCTCCCGGATCATCGAGCGACCGGAACGGGTGCCAGCCCAGTCCTTCGACGCGATCGACGAGTCGCGCCGCGAGGTTGGCGGAATGTCGCGCGATGCGATCGAAGCCGGCCGACGACAAGATCGCCATGGACGACTCGAGTCCGACCACGGACGCGTAGGACATCGTCGACAGTTCGAAGCGTCGTGCGTCGTTGGCGAGCCTGAGCGTTCGAGCGTCGAACGCGAAAGGGTCGTCGGTTCCCTTCCAGCCGACGATCTGAGGGAGACGCTCGCGGAGGTCAGGCGCCGGCCGCGAGCAGTGCCACGCCGCCGTGGCTCGATAGCCACTTGTACCCGCTCGTGACCACGGCATCCGCGCCCCAGCGGGTCATATCGACGAGGCCGGCCCCGGCGAGCTGCGTCGCGTCCACCACCACACGAGCGCCGGCGTCGTGAGCCCGCGCGGCCACCTGACTCACGTCGATCTGAGAGCCGGTCGCGTACTGAACGGCGCCGAACGCCACCACGGACGTCGTCGGATCGACTGCGTCCACGAGATCGTGCGTGAGGTCTCGATCGGGGCGATCCTCGACGAAACGGAGCTCGATCTCACGACGTTGGGCCGCTGCCAGCCACGGGTAGGTCACGCTGGGGAAATCCGTCGACACCAACACGACGGTCCCGCGATCCGCTTCGAGCAGCGACGCGATCTGACCGAGGCCTTCGCTCGCACCCCCGACGACCGCGACGGCATCGGGGGTGGTCCCGAGCAGCTCGGCGCCGGCCGAGCGGACGCCATCGAGGATCTCGGCCTCCTGTTGATCGCTGAGGTAGAGGTTCCCGTGCTGCGCCGTCCGCTCCATGAAGGCGTGCATCGCCTCGACCGCCGGGATCGGCACCAGGCCGAGGGAGGCTTGGTTGAGATACGTACATCGCTCGAGGGCGGCGTAGGAGTCGCGGGGAACGAGTGAGGGCATGGACGCACCTCCAGGGTTGCAGGGACGAGCGTGAACACCACAAGCTAGCCACCGGGCCGCTGGCTGGCGACGGCTCGGATCGCTCGGGCGAGGACGGCGTTCGCCTTGCGAAGGTCCGCCTCCCCGATGTCCGCACCCAGGGCATCCGCCCACGTCCGCTGTGCCGCCTGGATCGTGCGAAGCGCGCGCCGGCCCTGGGGCGTGATGCGAAGGTGCTGAGCTCGACGGTGCCCTGGGTTCTCTTCGTAGAGGCAATACCGCTCTTCCACCAAGACATCCGCTACGCGCTGAACACTCTGACGGGCCAGGCCCCAACTCCGGGCGATCTGGGCGACGGTCGAGGGCCCGTCATCGACCGTGGCCAGCACCCTCCATCGCGCGCTCGTCTGGCCAGCCGGCTGGGCCAGCGAGTCACCTGTGGACACCAGCAGCCCGTTCAGTCGGAAGACGTGGACGACGAGCTCGCTGAGGGCGTCCCCGGCGAGCGTCCTGGTTCTTCGGCTAGACGTCATGTTGACAGCATCCTGTCGATATCGATAGGCTTCGGCTTCATGACAGCATTCTGTCATAAGGCAGCCCCACCCGCCAATCCGGAAAGGGGCGAGAGCGCAGAAGGGAGACCAGACCCATGACCGGTCCTGATCGCTCCGACAGCGAGGTCCAAGCCTTCCGGATCGAGGTACCCCAGGCGGATGTCGACGACCTGCGGGATCGGCTCGCCCGTACCCGCTGGCCCGCGGGATCCCCGGGAGTGGGCTGGAGCCGGGGCGTGCCGCTCGGATACCTGAAGGAGCTGGCCGAGTATTGGCGCTCGGAGTATGACTGGCGGGCGCACGAGGCGATGCTGAACGGGTTCCCCCAGTTCACCACCACGATCGATGGCCAACGCATCCACTTCCTGCACGTCCGGTCGCCCGAGCCGGATGCGCTGCCGCTCGTCATCACCCACGGGTACCCGAGCTCGATCGCCGAGTTCGTCGACCTTCTCGGTCCGCTCACCGATCCACGGGCCAACGGCGGAGACCCGGCCGACGCGTTCCATGTCGTTGCCCCGTCGTTGCCGGGGTTCGGGTTCTCCAGCCCACTCGAGGGCTCGGGGTGGGAGTCCACCCGGACGGCCAAGGCCTGGGTGGAGCTGATGCGCCGCCTGGGCTACGAGCGCTACGGGGCGCACGGTGGGGACATCGGGGCGGGCATCTCGGGAGACCTCGGCATCCACGACCCGGATCGCGTCGTCGGCGCACATGTGAACACGGACCCGACGGCACTCGCATTGATCGGCGGGATGCTGCCCGATGAAGCCGAGGATATGACCGGGGCCCAGAAGGGCCGACTGCGGGAGCTACGCGGCTGGGAAGCCGATGGGCGAGGGTACCTGCAGATCCAGTCCACACGGCCACAAACGCTCGCGTACGGCCTCAACGATTCGCCGGTCGCCCAGCTCGCCTGGATCGTGGAGAAGTTCAAGGAGTGGACGAACCCGGCCGCCGAGCTTCCAGAGGACGCCGTCGACCGAGACCAGCTGCTCACCAACGTCAGCATCTACTGGTTCACGCAGACTCCGGGCCGTCTGCCGCCCAGTTCCTCTACGAGGCAGCCCACGCCGAGCGAGATTGGGGTGCGACGTCTCCGGCGCCAACCGGCATGGCGGTGTTCGCGGCCGATGACCTGCTCAGGTACATCCTGAACCGCGACGGGCACATCGAGCACTGGTCGGAGTTCGAGGTCGGCGGGCACTTCCCCGCCATGGAAGCACCCGAGGAACTCGTCGCCGACGTCAGGACGTTCTTCCGGAACCTCCGCTGACGTTACACAGGCCCTTGCATCCGGCGGACCCCTCGGGCAGCTAGCTAGGGGTAGTGGTGGGTGACGTCGACTCGATCCTGTCGTCGGCCGGCTAGCCCGGCGTCCTCCCGCGACATAGGGTGAGCACGATGCGGATCCTGAACGTCACGGTCGAACAGGTGGGCACCTCGCGGGACGGCCGCAACCTCCTGGTGGGGCGTGGTCACGACGCCGTGAGGGGTTGGCGGATCAGCTTCCTCGTCCCCCCGGCACAGCGCGATCGCGTGCTGCGCGAGGTCAGGGGGGGCCGGCGGCCGATGATCTCCGTGCCGGAAGTGGACGCGTTGCCGTGGGCACCGGTCTACGCCGTCGATTGGGAGTGATCTCCTCCCCGCCGAGCTGATCAGACGTCACGTCGCCGGACGAGGAGTACGCCGTCCGCTCAACCGCTCGAGGCAGCGTCGATCGCGCCTTCGGTCGCGTCGTCGTGGGCCGGCGCCCAGTCGATGGTCCGAACGGGCTCGTCACCGACGACCCATGCGTCGTGGCCCGGAGGGATCGCGTACGCGTCACCGGGTTCCAGGTCGAAGCCAGAACCATCGTCCATCTCGAAGTGCCACTGACCCGACAGGACGACCCCTGTGTGTGGCATCTGGCAACTCGCCGTTCCCATGACCGGCTGCCAGTCGTTCGACCAGCGCCAGCCCGGCTCGAGCTCACCGCGGATCACCAACTGATCGCCCAGACGCACGATCTGGGCGTGGCCCTTGGGCAGCTCTCCCAGTTCGTCGGGACGATCGAAGCTCTTCACGATCGCATCCATGACTCCCCCTTCCGTCCTCGCAGACGCTAGCCGCCGGCCTGAACCGGAACATGAGGAGTTCTCCTCATGGCGATGTGCTGATGAGCCGGTGCTGCATCGCGAACATCGCGGCCTCGGCCCGGCTCGAGACCCCGATCTTCGCGTAGATGTGCTCGATGTGGTTGCCGGCGGTCTTCGGTGTGATGCCGAGTTGCCGCGCGATCTGCCGGGTGGTTGCTCCACGGGCGGCGAGCGCGAGCACCTCAAGCTCGCGTGGCGTCAGACCAACGGGGCCCGGCGCGCCGCGCGGTCGTCGGTGCCCGGCCGACGTGAGGACGGCATCGACCGCGTGCGCATCGAGCTCGCCATCGCGCGCCATGCGGCGGAGCTCGCCCGCGGCGGCGCGCTCGTCGAGCGCCGGTCGGTGGGGTCGGGCCTCTCGCATCGCCTGATAGCGGTCGGCCGCGCCGAGGATCCGACCGAGGAACGGGATCGTCTCCCCGGCGATCCCTCGGGGGTAGCCCTCGCCGTCCACGCGCTCGTGCGCGGCGCCCGCGACCGGTGCGAGGCTGCCGAGTGCACCGCTTCGCCGCACGATCCGGTCCGTGAAATGCGCGTGGAGCCGCACCCGCTCCCACTCGTCGGCGTTGAGCGGCCCGGCTTTGTCCCAGATCGAGTTGGGAACGCTCGCGCGTCCGAGATCGTGCAGCAGCGCAGCTCGCCGTGCGCGGACGACATCGGCCTCCGGCAGCTGCAAGCTCGCGGGCGGCGGCCTCTGTGCGCTCCGCCACCGCGCGCGAATGCCCAAGGAACCACGGCGACTTCACGTCTGCATAGTCCGCGAGCAGGTCGAACGCGGCGTCGACATCTTCGTGCGCCACGGGGAGGTTCGGCGCGGCCTCGATCACGATCTCGCGCGCAGCGTCACCGTCGACCGCTCGAAGGATCGTGGGCGCCACACCGCTCCAGGCGTCGACGAGGGCCGGGTCGAGGGAGATGCCGGCCCAGGTGCGGGCGACGTCGATCGCTCCCTCGATCCCGCGGTCCCGGAACGCCACCTCGACCAGATCCGCCAGCGCCCCGATCCGCACCGCGATCGAGATCTGCGTCCCGCCGACGCCTTCGGGGATCCCCTTCCCGTTCCACTGGGCGAACGAATGCTTCAGCGCCGCCTGGACCTCCGGACCGAGGCCGAGGCGGTCGGCGAGTCGCGAGTTCACCGAGCAATGCGCAAGGATCGCGTCGATGAACGGACGGAGCTTCGTGCTGAAGAGTTGCGCGCGCACGCGCGTCTTCGTGAGCAGGGAGGCGTCGCCACCCGCGCGACCGAACACGAATCTCGCCTGCTCGATGGTGGACGGCCCCAGCCTGTAACCGCCGCCACGGATATCGATGTCGTCGCCGAACAGCCTCGACAGCTCGTATGAGACCGCCGAGCATCCGGAGATCATCAGCAGCGACACCCAGTACGTGGTGTCGCGTTCGTCCGCAGCCAGGCCGAGGTGCTCGGAGAAGAGCCACGCGATCGCACACGATCGCACGACGTGATCGAGCGGCTGGCCCGTCGCGAGGTCGGCTGCACGCGCGATCGTGGCGGCGACGTCGGCGACGCTGATGTCGTCGGCCGTCACCAGCCCTTCTCGCTGCGGCTCCATCGGTGAGCCAGGGTAAAGCCCTGCCGAGGCGATTGCGCGAGCGACCCTGATCGCGCCGCCTCGACGCCAAGGCGTCAGTCAGGTCGGCCGGGTCGGTCGGTCGGTGGTTGGTCGGTGGGATGATCTCAAGACCCGCTGACCTCACGCTTCTCGGCACTGTTTGGGAAATACCCACAGATGAATGACCCGAGTACCCACACCAGGTAGAAGCCATCCGAGTGATAGCGCCGCGCTGGTCGGGCAGGGGTGAGCACCTGACAGGTCCGCGCCGGTTCGCTTGGACGTCCATGGCGCCGGGACTATCGGCGACTCGGGCGAGGGTGATAAGACTCGCTCAGTTCGACCTCGTCTCAGCCAAGGGCGAGCGCCTGGTCACAGTGCGAAGCCGACGTATCGCTTCGCGGGAGCCGCGGATGCGAAGTCCATCGGTTCGAGCGGCGGCCGTTCCGGCGAGGAATCCGAAGACCTGCTCCGGCTCCCCCGCGACCTCGACCTGGGCCTCCGATGCTGGGTCCCCAAGTTCCATCCCAAGCCCCTCGTGGCTCACCTCGATCGTCGCGGGTTCGTCGCCGACCTCCACGCGCACTGTCAACGGGGCGAGGTCTGCGACATCGACCCCGTCGAAGAGGATGCGTACGGCCAACACGAGCCACTGCGATGGAAAAGCATCGGCGCCCTATGACGGCCATCGTGGAATCGCTCCGCTTCCTTGATCAGGCAGCGCGATAATTGCCGATACTCGGAAGCGTGGGCCCAACCCAGCTCGACGGTTCCTTCCCATCGTGTGACCACTGAAAGTGCGTGGGAGGTGGCGGCTTAGACGCCCGCGCGGGTGAACGTCACGTGTGTGACCCCGCTGGGCGAGGAGATGGCCTCGACCTGGTAGTCCTTCTCGACGCCCTCCAGTCCGTCCCAGAGCCGAGCGCCGCGGCCGAGAAGGATGGGGACGACGACGGTGTGCAAGTGATCCACAAGCCCCGCAGCGAGGAGGTCGCGGATCACGGTGGCGCCTCCACCGATGCGCAGGTCCTGTCCGCCCGCAGCCTCCCGAGCGGTCTCAAGCGCTTCGGCGGGCGACACGTCGAGGAAGTGGAACGTCGTCCCGCCTTCCATCTCGATCGGCGGACGCGTGTGATGGGTGAGGACGAAGACCGGTGTGTGGAACGGCGGGTTGGGACCCCACCAGCCCTTCCACTCCTGGTCCTCGTGCCATCCTGGGTAGCCGAACTTCCCGGCACCCATGATCTCGGCGCCGATCCCGGGGTTGTGCAGCCGCGCGAAGGCGTCGTCGAGGCCGCGGGTGCCGCCGGGCTCGCCGACCATCTCGCGCCAATACCGGGTCGTGAACATCCATTCGTGCAGTCTTTCGCCGGCGTGGCCGAACGGTGCGTCGTGGCTCTGGGGTTCGCCGCTCCCGAAACCGTCGAGCGAGATGGAGAAGTTGTGGACGCGGACGATCGACATGGTTGCTGCTCCTTCGGATTCAGGGTTCACGTATCCACCAGGTTGAGTTGGCATCGTAGACCCCTATGAAACTCGCCACCGTGGACGACACGGAGCGCCGGGGTCGTGCACCACCTCGGCGGGACCTGCGCCCGGCCCCCGGCGGATACTCACTGTTCATTGATCCGGTTTCGGCGCCGTCCGTCAGCTGGTCGACAACGGTGCCTCAGCCTTGAGGACACCCGGTCGGTCGGTCGGTCGGTGGGTAGGTCTGGTCAGTGGGAGGAGGAGGATTCGAACCTCCGTAGGCTACGCCGGCGACTTTACAGGCCGCTCCCTTTGGCCACTCGGGCATCCTCCCGGGAACACGCCCGAGGATAACAAGGTCCGGCGTCCGTCCAGCGCCACACGGGGCAAGACCCGGGACGCCTGGGCCCACGTCCTTCTAGGATTGGGCTCATGGCCAAGGATCAGTTCTCGTTCGACATCGTGTCCGAGGTGGACATGCAGGAGATCAGGAACGCCGTCGACCAGGCGGCGCGCGAGATCGGCCAGCGGTTCGACTTCAAGGGCACCGGCACCTCGGTCGCACTGGAGTCCGACAAGATCGAGATGGCCGCCGGCACCGAAGACCGCCTGAAGGCTGCGTGGCAGGTGCTCCAGGAGAAGGCGGTGAAGCGCCAGGTCCCGTTGAAGTCCCTCAAGCCCGGTGAGATCCAGCCGGCCGCGAAGGGCACGGTCCGGCAGTCCATCGAGGTGATCCAGGGCATCCCGGACGAGAAGGCGAAGCAGATCTCCAAGTTCGTCCGAAGCTCCGTCCCGAAGGCCCAGACCCAGATCCAGGGCTCCCAGCTGCGTGTGTCCGCGAAGTCGAAGGACGATCTCCAGTCCGCGATCCGCGCGGTCAAGGAAGAGGACTTCGGCCTGGCACTCCAGTTCACGAACTACCGCTGAGGGCGGCAACGCAACGCAACCACCTTGTTGTGAGGGACCCTGTCCCCGGGTAGATTCCTCGCACCCCAGGAGGTGGAGATTGGATCTCGAACGACTCAAGGCACGCGCGGCAGAGATCGCCCAGCGTGAAAGCGCCGATCTGCTGACGAGAACGACGGCGTCGAAGGCGCTCTACGAACGAGCCGTGAAGACCCTCCCCAGTGGGGTGTCGTCCAACTTCCAGGTCGGCGACCCCTATCCCGTCTACCTCGAGAAGGGCCGCGGGTCGAGCGTGTGGGACGTCGACGGCACCGAGTACAAAGACTTCCACGGCGGCTTCGGGGTGAACATCGTCGGGCACGCCCATCCGAAGATCGTCGAGGCTCTCGAGAAGGCAGCGCGGGAAGCGATCCACTTCGCCGTCACGACGCCGACGACCGTCGCGCTCGCGGAGGCGATCTGCGAGCGCTTCGAGCTCGAGCAGGTCCGGATCGTCAACTCCGGAACCGAGGCAACGATGGATGCACTCCGCGTGGCGCGCGCCGCCACCGGCCGGGACAAGGTCGTGAAGATGGAAGGCTCCTACCACGGCCACCACGACTCGCTGCTGTTCTCGGTGGTCCCCGAGGCCGATGTGCTCGGCCTCCGGCACGACGTCGACCACGAGGGCAAGGCGTGGTACACGACCCAGCCGACGTCGAAAGGGATCCCGCAGGCCCTGTGGGACACGACGATCGTGGTTCCGTTCAACGACGCCGGCGCCGTCGAGCAGGCGCTCGCGGACAACGATGGCGAGGTCGCCGCGGTGATCCTCGAGCCCGTGATGATGAACGTCGGCATCATCGAGCCCCAGCCCGGATACCTCCAGGCGCTGCGCGACGTGTGTGACAAGCACGGCGTCGTCCTGATCTACGACGAGGTGAAGTGCGGGGGGACGATCGCCTACGGGGGCACGATGGAGCGCTACGGCGTGAAGCCGCACCTGTCCGCGTTCGCCAAGGCGATCGGCGGGGGCGCCACGATCGGTGCGTTCGGCGGCGAGGCCCGGATCATGGAGTGGGTCACGAAAGGCGCCGCGCAGCAGGGCACGTTCAACGGGAACCCACTGTCGTCCGCCGCGGGTCTCACCGCACTCACGCAGGTGCTGACCCGAGACGCGTACGACCATCTCGGGAAGCTCGGCTCGATGCTGGCCGAGGGGTGCGACCGCGCGATCGCGGACTCAGAGGTGCCGGCGCACACGGTGGACCTCGGCGCCAAGGGGTGCGTGTCCTACCGCGCGACCACGCTCACCAACTACCGGGACTTCCTCGAGACGCACACGGAGCTCTACTGGGCGTCGTACCCGTGGATGGTCAACCGCGGCATCTTCATGACCCCGGGCGACGAGGAGCAGTGGACGGTCTCCGTGCAGCACACCGAGGACGACGTCCAGCGCTACATCGACGCCTTCGGCGAGTTCTGCCAGGAACTGTCGGCCTAGCCGATCCTTCGATCAGCCGATCGGGCCGCGCTCGCCACGGAGCTCGCTGGCGATCGCGCGGAGGCGCTCGACCCGAGCCTCCGTCGGCGGGTGGGTCCGGAACAGGCTCGTGATCCCGCCGCGGCCACGCGCCTGCAGGGCGCTCATCGGGTTCACGATGAACATGTGCGCCTCGGCCGGGCTCACGGACGCGAGCGGGGGCACCTGCTTGGACGCCTGCTCGAGCTTGATCAGCGCGCTCGCCAAAGCGTCGGGATCGCGGGAGAGGAACGCGCCCGATTCGTCCGCCTGGTACTCGCGTGACCGCGTGACCGCCATCTGGATCATCATCGCGGCGATCGGGGCGAGGATCCACGCCATGAGGAGCGCGACGATGTTGCCGCCCCCCTCGTCGTCGCTCCCGCCGAAGAAGAACGCGAACCGCGCGAGGAACGTGATGCTCATGCCGATCGCGGCCGCGATCGAGGAGATCAGGATGTCGCGGTTGGCGACATGGGACAGCTCGTGTGCGAGGACGCCGCGGAGCTCCCGCTCGTCCAGGATCTGCAGGATGCCTCGGGTCACCGCGACCGATGCGTGCTCGGGGTTCCGCCCGGTGGCGAAGGCGTTCGGCTGCATCATCTCCGAGACGAACAGCTTCGGCATCGGCATGTTCTGCTCGGTCGCGAGCTGTCGGACGATCCGGTAGTAGTCGGGCATCTCCCGCTCCGTGACGGGCTTCGAGCGGGTGGTCGCGATCGCGATCCTGTCGGAGAACCAGTACATCGCGAAGTTGAAGACCACAGCCAGGACCAGCGCGATGATCGCCCCGCTCCTGCCCCAGAAGGAGCCGATCAGGACGAAGAGGCCGCCCAACGCCGCGATCAGGATCCAGGTCTTCAGCCGGTTGATCCCCGGTGCCATCGGTCATTCCTCCTCTTGGGGGTCGTTACCCGCCGCGCGCGGCCGATACGCCCGTCAGAACCAATGCTCTCACAGCTCTTTCGTTCGGTCGGCGGACTCCGGTTCAGCCGACGAGCGTGGAGATGTCCGCGAGCCGGGTGAAGGTCCCGGGGAGCAGGAAGAAGAAGAGGAGCGCCGCCATCGACAGTCCGACGACGCCCGCGACCAGGGTCGGCGTCCGAAGGGGCGTGGTGTCCTCGATCGGCTGGAAGATCATCTGGCGGGCGACCGCCAGGTAGTAGAAGACGCTGATCACGGAGTTCACGACCATGATCGAGGCGAGGGCGGGGCCGATCACGTCACCGCGTGCGATGGCGGCGCTGAAGATCAGGATCTTCGCCCAGAATCCCGCCGCCGGAGGCACCCCGGCGAGCGAGACCATGAAGAACGTCATCCCCACCGCGAGGAAGGGCGCGATCCGTGCGACCCCTGCGAAGTCGGAGATCAGGAGCCTCGGACTGCGCTTGCTGAGCGCCACAGCCACCGCGAACGCGCCCAGGTTCATGATGCCGTAGATCAGGATGTAGGCGGTCGCGGAGGCGAACGCCTGCTGGTTGACGGCCTGGTCGTTCGACACCAGGGCGAAGGGCAGCAACATGTACCCCGCCTGCGCGATCCCGGAGTACGCGAGCAGCCGGACGAACTGTCGCTGCTGCAGCGCCACGAGGTTCCCGATCGTCATCGTGGCGATCGAGAGGAACGCGAAGATCGGCACCCAGAACTCGTGCTGGCCGATGAACGCCACGAACATCAGCTGGAGCAGGCCCGCGAACCCGGCCGCCTTGGATGCCACCGCCAGGAACGCCGCCACCGGGACCGGTGCGCCCTCGTAGGTGTCCGGGGCCCAGAACTGGAAGGGGAACGCGGAGACCTTGAACGCGAACCCCACCACGACGAACAGGATCGACGCGAGCGCCATCGACTCCTGGGACGGATCGAGCTGGCCCAGCGCGGTGGCGATCGCGTCGAGCCTCGTCTCTCCCCCGGTCAGTCCGTAGATCAGGCTCATCCCGAAGAGCATCACGGCCGTGGACAGCACACCGATCAGGAAGAACTTGAGGCCGCCCTCGACGCCGGTCACGTCCCACTTGCGGAAGGCCGCTAACAGGAACCCCGGCGCCGACACCAGCTCCAGCGAGATGAACAGCATCAGGAGATCGCGTGAGGAGGGCATCAGCAGGCAGCCGAGGAACGACGTGAGGAGCAGGAAGTAGTACTCGCCCTGGTAGTAGCCGGGCTGGTCGAAGTACCGGCGCGAGACCGCGAGGACGATCACGGCGGCTACGAGGAAGAAGACCTTGAACAGGACGGCGAAGTTGTCGACGACGAACGAGCCACCGAAGGTGGCGCGTTCCTCCCCCAGGAGCGTGAGCACGGCGACGAGGGAACCGAGCACACCGAGGAGCGCGATCGGCATCGACCCCCACTTGAGACGGGCCGGCAGGAAGAGGTCGACGATCAGCACGAGCATGATCGTGCCGGCGAGGATCAGCTCCGGCAGGATCGCGTGATAGTCGACGCTCACGGTGCGATCAGCCCCCGTGCCCGAGGACGGCCATGATGCCGTTCACGGCCTCCTGGCTGATGCCGAAGATCAGGCGCGGGAACAGGCCGAGCGCGAGGATCAGCACGAGGAGCGGCGTCCACGACAGCCACTCGACGCTGTGCACGTCGCCCAGCGCGTGCTCCTTCCAGCGCTCGGGCATCGTGCCCATGTTCACGCGTTGCAGCATCCACAGGAAGTAGCCGGCCGTGAGGATCGTCCCGATCCCCCCGGCCACCATGAGGAATCGGAACCAACCGACGTACTCACCCAGGAGCGCTTGGTTGGGCTGGAACGCCGAGAGCAGGGCCATGACCTCACCCCAGAACCCCGCGAGCCCGGGCAGGCCGAGCGAGGCGATCGCGACGAACGCGAACACCCCCGCGAGCTTCGGCATCGGTTGCGACATCCCGCCGCCGATCTCCGCGATCTGCCTCGTGTGGTACCGGTCGTAGATCGATCCGACGCAGAAGAAGAGCATCCCGGTGATCACGCCGTGGGCGACCATGCCGAAGATCGCCGCTTGGATCCCGATCTCGGTGAGCGTGGCGATGCCGAGCATGACGAAGCCCATGTGCCCGACCGAGGAGAACGCGATCAGACGTTTCAGGTCGCGTTGCGCCAGACACGCGAGCGCCGCGTACACGATCGCGATCGCCGCGAGCAGCCCGATCCACGGCGCGTACGCCTGCGCTCCTTCCGGCAGCACCGGGAGCGCGATCCGGATGAAGCCGTAGGTCCCCATCTTCAGCATGATCCCGGCCAACAGCACCGACCCGATCGTGGGCGCCTCGGTATGGGCGTCGGGCAGCCACGTGTGGAACGGCCACATCGGAACCTTGATCGCGAACCCGAGGGCGATCGCCCCGAACACGATCAACTGGAACGTGTGGGCGTAGCCGCCGGTCGCCCCGAACTCGGTGAGCTTCACGAGGTCGAACGTGTGCGGGTCCGGTCCGGTGAAATAGAGCGCGAGGAACCCCAGCAGCATGAAGACGGAGCCGAAGAGCGTGTAGAGGAAGAACTTGATCGCGGCGTACTCGCGGTTCGCCGAACCCCAGATCCCGATCAGGAAGTACATCGGGACCAGGACCATCTCCCAGAACACGAAGAACAGGATCAGGTCGAAGGCGATGAACGTGCCGGCCATCCCTGTCTCGAGCAGCAGCATCAGCGCCAGGAACGCCTTCGTGCGGCCGGGGTCGGGTACGAACCGCCAGGTGTAGACGGCGCACAGGAACGAGAGCAGGAAGGTCAGCACGTACAGCGGCATCGAGATGCCGTCGATCCCGACGTGGTACCGCGCGCCGATCGCGGAGATCCAGTTGACGTCGAGCTCGTACTGGAGCCCGTCCGTCCCGTAGTCGAACCCGATCGCCATCACGACCGACAGCACCAACGCGGCGGCGGTGATCAGGATGCCGAGGCCGCGCACCATGCGATCGCGGTCTTTCGGCACGAGGAGGATCACCAACGCGCCGAGGATCGGCAGCAGCGTGGTGATCGTGATCGCCGAGTTCTCCCAGGTCATCTCACACTCCCTACGCCGTCTGAACGAACACGATCGTCAACGCCACGACACCCGCGAACAACAGCACCGCGTACCACTGGACGTTGCCGGTCTGCAGGTACTTGAGGAGGCCGCCGGTCGCGCTGGTGAAGCCGCCGACCGCGTTCACCGCGCCGTCGATGAAGGTGCGGTCGAACCAGCTCACCAGCGTCGCGAGTCTTCGCGTCACCCATGCGGCGCCGTTCACCACCCCGTCCAGGACGTGCTGGTTGGTCCAGTCGACGCCGGCGGAGGCCCGGTCGCGGATCGGGTAGACGATGTCCTTCATATAGAAGTCGTCGATGTAGTAGCGATGCTGCAACAGGTTCCACGCGCGAGGGAACGCCATGAGCGGGTCCCGCTCGCGCCGTTCGCGATACAGCGGATACCCGATCAAGAACCCGGCGGCGGCCGCGAGCGTGCCGACGATCGCGACCCACAGGACGAACTCCGCCTCGTGCGGATGTTCGAAGTAGACCCAGTCCCCGAACACGCCGCCGAGCTGCGGGGCGCCGAGGAACCCGACGACGACCGAGGCGCCGGCGAGGGCCACGAGCGGACCGGTCATGACCGGCGGCGACTCGTGCGGGTGGGCGGCGCCTCGGTACCGACCGAAGAACGTCAGCAGGACGCATCGGGTCATGTAGAAGGCGGTCATGACGGCGACGGCGAGGAGGACGAAGAAGAGCCACTGCCTCTCCTCCCAGGCGCCCACCAGCAGCTCGTCCTTCGACCAGAACCCTGCGAGTGGGACCACCCCCGCGAGCGCGGCGGAGCCGACGAGGAACGTCCAGAACGTGATCGGCATCTCGTCCTTCAGGCCGCCCATGTCGCTCATGTTGTTCGAATGCACCGCATGGATCAGCGAACCGGCGCCGAGGAAGAGCAGCGCCTTGAAGAACGCGTGCGTGAACAGATGGAAGAAGGCCGCCGTGACGCCCACCGGCCCGAGCGAGAGCCCGGCCACCATGTACGCGAGTTGCGACAACGTCGAGTACGCGAGGACCCGCTTGATGTCGTCCTGCACGAGGGCCAGGAACGCCGCGCCGAGCGCCGTGATCGCCGCGATCACGCTCACGATCGTCAGCACGAACGGGTCCGCCAGCACGAAGACCTCGAACAACCGGCCGACCAGGTAGACCCCGGCGGCCACCATCGTCGCGGCGTGGATCAGCGCGGACACCGGGGTGGGTCCGGCCATCGCGTCGGGCAGCCAGACGTGGAGCGGGAACTGAGCGGACTTGCCGATCGCGCCTCCGAACAGCAGCAGGGCCGCGGCCGTGATCAGCGCGGGCGACGTGCCGGGCCCGGCGATCGTCTCACCGATCTCGGCGATGTTGGTCGTGGTGAAGCCGGTGGCGAAGATCAGCGCGAAGATCCCGAACATGAACGGCACGTCGCCGACGCGGGTCGTGAGGAACGCCTTGATCGCCGCGCTCGAGTTCTCGTGCTCTTCGTACCAATGTCCGATCAGCAGGTACGAGCACACGCCCATGATCTCCCAGCCGACCAGCAGCATCAGCAGGTTGTTCGCGATCACGACGGTGAGCATCGCGCCCGTGAACAGGGACAGGACCGTGTAGAACCACGTGAACCGGACGTCGCCGTGCATGTAGCCGAGCGAGTACACGTGAACGGCGAGCGACACGGCCGTCACCACCACGAGCATCACGGCGGTGAGGCCGTCGACGTACTGACCCACCTCGAGGTGCAACGGCCCGATCGTGAACCACTCGATGCCCTCGGGCGCGTAGACGCCGCCGCCGGTCACGAAGTGCCACAGGACGGCGAGCGCCATCACGAACCCAACCCCCTGCGCCGCGATGCCGAAGGCGGACCCGCGGCCGGGCGTCCGCTTCCCGAAGAAGAGCGTCAGGGCGGCCGCCACGAACGGGAGCAGAGCGATCACCCACGCGTACTGGATCGCGCCCGTCGCGGCTACCACTTGAGGAGGTTCACCTCGTCCACGTTGATCGAGGCCCGGTTCCGGAAGAGCAGGATCACGATCGCGAGCCCGATCCCCACCTCGGCCGCCGCGACGGCGATCACGAAGAGCGCGAAGATCTGGCCCCCCACCTCGTGCAGCGACGACGAGAACGCGACCAGGTTCACGTTCACCGCGTTCAGCATCAGCTCGATCGCCATCAGGACCATGACGGCGTTCCTGCGTGCGAGGACCCCGTAGACGCCCGTCGAGAACAGCAGCGTCGAGAACACGAGCACGAATGGCAGCCGGATCACGTCAGTTCCCCTCGTCCTTGCGCGCGAGGACGATCGCGCCGATCAGGGCTGCGAGCAGCAGGAACGAGATCGCTTCGAACGGGAGCACGTAGTCCCGGAACATGGAGTCCCCCACGTTCTGCGTGGTCGATCGGAAGACCGCGAACTGATCGGAATCGAACGGGAAGGCCTCCTGGATCAGGAAGACGAGGCCGGCGAAGACACCGATCGCGACGAGCGCGCCCAGCCACCGGCGGTTGTTGTCGAGGGTGTCCCGGCCGATCGGCGCCTTCGTGAGCATCAGACCGAAGAGGAACAGGATCACGATCGCGCCCACGTAGATCAGGATCTGGACCCACCCCGCGAACTCCGCCCCGAGGAGCAGGAACGTCGCGCCGACCGACAGGAGCGCGACCACGAGGTAGAGCGCCGCGTGCACGACGTTCCTGGCGGTGACCACGGCGATCGCGCTGATCGAGCCCACCGCGGCGATCACGGCGAACGCGTATTCCTGGGCCGTCACGAAGCCTGTTCCTCCGCGGGCTGCGCGCCTTCTTCGAGCGACGGAGGAGGCAGCACCGTGTACGTCCAGTCCTCGAGCCGCTCCTTCTCGTGCGTCATCAGCGCGAGGTCGTACTCGCCGTACTCGAACTCCGGGCTCCAGAACAAGGCGTCGAACGGGCAGACCTCGACGCAGATCCCGCAGTACATGCAGAGGGCGTAGTCGATCGCGAACCGATCGAGGACCTTCTGGGAGCGAGCGCGGCCGCCACCTGCGGGGTCGTGCGTCTCCTTGTGGGCGTCGATGTAGATGCACCAGTCGGGGCACTCGCGCGAGCACTTGTAGCAGACGGTGCAGTTGGCCTCCTTGAGCGCGATCACCCCTCGCGTGCGCGGCGGGAGGTCCGGCTTCACGCGCGGGTACTGCTGTGTGACCGCCGGCTGGAGCATCGTCTTCAGGGTGACGGACAGGCCCTTCGCGAGCCCGAGGCCGGTCCCCCGCTTGCGCTTCTGCTCGGACATCTAGAACGCCACCTTCGCGACGGCCACGCCCATGATCAGGGCCAGCGACAACGGGATCAGCACGAGCCAGGAGAAGCGCTGGAGCTGATCCTCGCGTAGACGCGGGTAGGTCGCCCGCAGCCAGATGAAGAAGAAGGCCAGGGCACCGATCTTGCCCATCATCATCAACACGCCGGGGATCGGGATGCCCGGAAGCGGCTGATAGCCGCCCAGGTACAGCACCGCGGCGATCCCCGAGAACGCGACGATGCCGCCGTACTCCGCGAGCAGGAAGAAGGCGAACTTCAGGCCCGTGTACTCGGTGTAGGCGCCGAAGATGATCTCGGAGTCGGCGATCGGCATGTCGAACGGCGGCCGCTGGAGCTCCGCGAACGCGGCCGCCATGAAGATCAGGAACCCGGGGAACTGCGGGATGATGAACCACAGATCCTCCTGGGCCTCGGCGATCCCGACCATCGAGAGCGTGCCCGCCTGCATCACGACCGCCGCGGCGGCGATCACGAGCGGCAGCTCGTAGGCGATCAGCTGCGCGGCGGCGCGGATCGCGCCGATCAGCGAGAACTTGTTCGCCGAGGACCAGCCGGCCATCATGATCCCGATCACGGAGATGCTGGACATCGCGAGCACGAAGAAGATGCCGACGTCGAGGTTCTCCGCGAACACCGTGTCGCCCAGCGGCAGGACCACCAGGATCGCGATGTACGGGATCATCGCCACGGCGGGGGCGAGCGAGAACACGTTGCGGTCGGCCGCGGAAGGAACGATGTCCTCCTTCTGGATGAACTTGACCCCGTCGGCCACGAGCTGCGCCCACCCATGGAACCTTCCAGCTTCCATCGGCCCGAGCCGCGCTTGCATGTGTGCCAGCCCCTTGTGCTCGATGTAGCCGATCCCGAGCGGGACGACGAGGAAGAAGCCCATCACGGCGACCGTCTTCAGCAACAGGACGAGCCAGAAGTTCGAGAACGCCTCCTCGGCGATCGAGACACCGGTCTCGGCGAGGATCACTCCTCGTCCTCCACGTCCTCGCCTTCGACGAGGCCCGGCCACGGCTTCGCCTCGCGACTCATCAACGGGAAGTCCTTGCGCAGCGGCTCCCCCTCGAACGGCTCGGAGAGCAGCAGCTTCACGGGCTTCGGATGTCCCTCGAAGCGGATCCCGAACATCTCTCGTGTCTCACGCTCGTGCCAATCCGACGTCGGGAAGAGATCGGACACCGTCGGGCAGCTGGGGTTCTCGTAGGGCAGCAGCACCTTGATCCGAACGTTGTGGCGGTGGCTGAGCGAGTACAGGTGCGTCACGACTTCGAAGCCTCGCTCCGGGCCGAAGTCGACCCCGGCCGTGAAGTCGCAATACGTGCAGTCGAACTCGGGCTCGTCCCGCAGGAACCGGCAGACGTCGCGGTATCTCTCGGTGCTGACGGTCGCGACCGGGTGGCCGTGCTGCACCTCGAATGCGACGACGTCTTGACCGAACCGCGCCCGCAGGCGCGATTCAACGTCCTCAGGAGACAGCGCTGTGGCCACTCGCCCACTTCTCCTGGATGTCCTCGTCCTTGATCTTCTCCTGCAGCTTCACGATCCCGTGGAGCAAGGCTTCGGGGCGGGGTGGGCAGCCCGGCACGTAGACGTCGACCGGCACGATCTGGTCGACACCCTTGGTGACGGAATACGAGTCCCAGTACGGGCCGCCGCAGTTGGAGCA
The DNA here is from genome assembly GCA_963839395.1 of uncultured Actinomycetota bacterium. GTDB lineage: Bacteria > Actinomycetota > UBA4738 > UBA4738 > HRBIN12 > JAJNBA01. Next base: position 86,661 of record CAWIUW010000015.1, on the reverse strand, counting down.
GGAGCCGAAGGAGATGACGTACTTCGGGTCGGGGATCTGGTCGTAGACGCGCTTGAGGGCCGGCGCCATCTTGTCGGTCAGCGTCCCTGCCACGACGAGGAGGTCCGCCTGGCGCGGGCCGTGGGCGAACGGGATCACGCCCAGGCGGATGAAGTCATGCTTGGAGGTCGAGGTCGCGATCAGCTCGATCGCGCAGCAGGCGAGGCCGAAGTTCATGACCCACAGGGAGTACCTGCGTCCCCAGTTGAGGAGGAACTTCACGGGCTGGATCTTGGGGAGCGGGGTCTTCTCGGTGATCAGGCCCACCGGACGACCCCCTTGCGCCACGCGTAGAGCAGCCCGGTGGCGAGTATCCCGATGAAGATGGCCATCTCGACCACCGCCGCCCACCCGAGGCTCTCGAAGACGCGTGCCCACGGGAAGAGGAACACGGCTTCGACGTCGAAGATCACGAACAGGAAACCGAACACGTAGTAGCGGATCTGGCTCTGCGACCAGCCCTCGCCGACGGGGTCGATCCCGCACTCGTAGGTGGTGAGCTTCTCCCGGCTGGGGCGGTGGGGGGCGATCAGGCGGGCGGCCGTGAACGCCACTGCCACGAGGAGAGCCCCGGCGGCCACGACCGCCAGCACGACACCGTAGGACGAGTAGTAGTCAGGCACGCTTGTGAAAGTCTTCCCGAGCGCGGATCCTAGCATGATCCATCAGGGCGACTTCCCTCCGATCCCGTCCGCTCCGCAGCGCGCCGAAAGGAAGCGCGCGAGCTGCACCAACGCGTGCTGAGCCGGTCCCTCCGGAAGCCGTTCGACGAGGGCGACCGCGCGATCGACCTCGTCGCGGACGGCTTTCCGGGCGTGCTCGATGTGGTCGCCGTCCGCGACGATCGCGAGCGCGCGATCGAGGAGCTCGCCGTGGACGCCCGTGGCGAGGATCCGCGCCAGCTCCTCCCGATCGGGGGACGTCTCGAGGGCATGGAGGACAGGGAGCGTGTAGACGCCCTCCTTCAGGTCCACGCCCGGCTCCTTGCCGAGCTCGAGCTGGCTGGAGGTGAGGTCCATGATGTCGTCGGAGAGCTGGAATGCGAGGCCGAGCGACTCACCGAAGGCATCGAGGATCTCGACGTGCTCGGCGGAGGCGTCGGACATCATCCCCCCGAGCCGGCAGGACGTGGCGATCAGCGAGCCCGTCTTCCGCCGGATCACCTCGAGGTAGGTGGACTCGGCCCGATCGAGCCGGCGCGAGGCGTCCACCTCGCGGATCTGGCCGTCGCAGAGCACGGCGATCGTCTGGGCCAGGATGCGGCACACGTCGGGGCCGAGGTCGGCGCCGACCTCCGAGGCTCGGGCGAACAGGTAGTCCCCGGTGAGGATCGCGACCGTGTTGTCCCAGCGGACGTTCGCGGCCGGCACGCCGTGGCGCGACTCCGCCTCGTCGATCACGTCGTCGTGGTACAGGGTCGCCACGTGGACGAGCTCGAGTGAGACCGATGCAGGGATCAGGCGCGGGTCGGTCGGGTCGCCGAAGTAGCCGGACAGGAGCGCGAGCATCGGACGGAACCGCTTCCCGCCCGCGGCCAGGAGGTAGTTGGCCGTGACCGCGAGGAGCTCGGAGTCGGCCTCCTCGAGTGCCTTGCGGAGCGCCTCCTCCACGCGGTCCAGGCGCGTCCGGATCTCCGACTCCAGGACGGGGTCGGGAGACTCGAGACCGGGGATCACGCGCCTGCTCATCGCGGGTTCACCTCCATGCTCCTACCATCTCAAGGCTTCCTACCATCTCAGGACCGAGGCCTTCTCGATGACCCCGACGATCACGCCGGGGAACACGCCCAGGAGCAGCGTCGCGGCGGCCGGCACCACCAGCACGGCCCCGGAGGCAGGCTGGGGCTCGTTCGCGATCGCGTCCGCAGACAGCTCCGCCGGCTCCTGCATGTACATCACCACGATCACGCGGAGGTAGAAGAAGGCCGCCGCGACGCTCAGGAGCACGCCGATCAGCACCAACCCCCAGTACCCCGCGCCGATCGCGGCGGTGAACACGTTCACCTTCGCGATGAAGCCGGCGGTCGGCGGGATGCCCGCGAGCGAGAGCATGAACAGCGTCATCAACGCCGCGGCTCCGGGGTGCGTGCGAGCGAGCCCCCGGTAGTCCGAGATCCGGGTGTGCTCCTCTCCCCTGCCGGACACGAGCATCACGGTCCCGAAGGCCCCTACGGTCATCGCCGCGTACGCCACCAGATAGAAGAGCGCGGAGCGGATCCCGGCCGAGCCGGGTGCCGTCAGTCCCGTGAGGATGAACCCTGCGTGCGCGATGCTCGAGTACGCGAGCATGCGCTTCACGTTCGACTGGGCGATGGCGAGGATGCTCCCGAGGACGATCGAGACCGCCGCGAGCGTCCAGATGACCGGAGCCCAGTCCCAGGCCATCGCCTGGAACGCGACGTCCAGCACCCGGATCAACGCGGCGAACGCGGCGATCTTCGTCGCCGCCGACATGTAGGCGGTCACGGGGGTAGGCGCGCCCTGGTAGACGTCCGGCGTCCACATGTGGAACGGCGCCGCCGACACCTTGAAGCCGAACCCCACCGCGAGGAGGGCGAAGCCGAGCAACGCGAGCGCCTGCGTCTCGCCGACCCCGCCGAGCGCGAGCGCCATCGCGCCGATCTTCGTGGTCCCGGTGGCGCCGTAGGACATCGCCACGCCATACAGGAAGAAGGCCGAGCTGAACGCACCGAGGAGGAAGTACTTCATCGCGGCCTCGTTCGCCGCTCGTCGGCCGGTGAGCCCCGTGAGGACGTAGAGCGAGAGCGAGAGGACCTCGAGCGCGAGGAACGTCACGATGAGGTCCGCGGCCGCCACGATCAGCGTCATGCCCGAGGTGGCGAACAGGAGCAACGGCGTGAACTCGCCCTTCTGCTCGTCGCCGGACCTCGCGAAGTACTGGTAGCTGAGGAGCAAGCCGAGCGCGGCGACGACGAGCAGGAGGAGCCGTGCGAGGACGGCGAAGCGGTCGGCCGCGACCGTGCCCCCGAGCACGGTCGCGGGGCCGTCCCAGTTCCACAGCCAGAGGCTCGTCGCGGCGGCCAGCGCCACGCCGACGAGGCCGATCGCGAGGTGGACCAGCGGCTCCGAGCGCTTCGCGAGGGCCTCGTAGAGCAGTCCGGCGATCGCGAACGCCACGAGGGCGAGCTCGGGCAGGAGCGGTTCGAACACGAGCTCGGGGGTCGGGAGCACTGCTTGCCCGATCATGGCGCCGCCGCTTCGTCGAGGGGAGGGATCACGAGCGCCTGTTCCCGGACCCCGATATCGGTCCGATGGTCGGGAGCGACGCGAGCGATCACGGTCTCGGTGGCCGGATCGATCCGGTCCGTGAGCAGCTTCGGCGCGACCCCGAACAGGACGAGGAGCGCGAGCACCGGCGCGAGGACCACGACCTCGCGGAGGCTCACGTCGGGCAGCAACCGGTGCTCCTCGCGGACCGGTCCGAACGCCATCCGCTGGTAGGACCACAGGAGGTAGATCGCGGCGAGCACCACTGCGGTCGCGGCGAGCGCCCCGAACCAGCTGCTCACGGCGAACGTGCCGACGATCACGAGGAACTCACCGACGAACCCGTTCAACCCCGGCAATCCGGCGGAGGCGAACGCGGTGAACAGGAACGCGCCCATCAGCCACGGCATCACCGAAGCGAGCCCGCCCATCTGATCGAGGTCCCGGGTGTGGGTCCGCTCGTACACCATCCCGACAAGCAGGAACAGCGCACCGGTCGCGAGGCCGTGGTTCACCATCTGGAGCACGCCACCCGTGACGCCCTGCTGGGTGAACGCGAACACGCCCAGCACGACGAAGCCGAGGTGCGACACGGACGAGTACGCGACGAGCCGCTTGATGTCGGTCTGGATCAAGGCGTTCACTGCCCCGTAGATGATCCCGATCACCGCGATCACGCCGACGAACGTCGCGAAGTACTTCGACGCCTCGGGGAAGAGCACGAGGTTGAACCGGATCAGCCCGTAGGTCCCGACCTTCAGCAGCAGCGCGGCCAGCAGCACGGAGCCGGCCGTCGGGGCCTCGGTGTGGGCGTCGGGCAACCAGGTGTGCAGTGGCACGAGTGGCACCTTCACCGCGAACGCGACGAAGAACGCGAGGAAGAGCCATCGGGCGGTGGTCGCCGGCAGCCCGCTCGCGACGTCGACCAAGGCGTCGTAGCGGAAGCTCGTGGCGCCGCCCTTCGAATACAGGAACAGGATCGCGAGCAGCAGGAACGCCGAGCCCGCCATCGTGAACAGGAAGAACTTGACCGCGGCGTAGACGCGGCGCCGGCCGCCCCAGCCGCCGATCAGCAGGTACATCGGGACGAGCAGGGCCTCGAAGAACAGGAAGAAGAGCAGGAGATCGAGGGCGACGAACGTGCCGATCACGGCGGTCTCCAGCACGAGCATCGCGGCCATGAACCGGCGCACGTCCTTGGTGACGGTCCACGAGGCGAGGATCGACACCGGGAAGAGGAACGTCGTCAGCAGGATCATCCAGATGCTCACCCCGTCCACGCCGAGGGTGTAGGTGAGCCCGATCGACTCGACCCATCGGGCCTGTTCCACCATCTGGAACGGCTCCTGTGCGCTCGGATCGAACCGCCCGAGGACGACGAGAGACACGATGAAGGTCACGATCGATGCGCCGAGCGCCACCCACCGCGCCGCCTCGTCCTTCAGGGCGGGACCACCGGCGAGCACCATCAGCGCGCCGAGGAGCGGCAGGAACGTCGTGAGCGTCAGGAGCTTGTTCACAGCCGCGTCCCCAGCCAGACGAGGACGCCGACCGCGCCGAGGAACAGCCCGAGCGCGTAGGACCGGACGAACCCGGTCTGGATGCGCCGTCCCGAAGCGGCGAGTCGCCGCACCCCGCCTCCCACCGCGTTCACGAGGCCGTCCACGCCCTTCGTGTCGAAGACGTTCGCGGAGAAGCGAGCGGTCGCGAGCCCCGGCTTCACGAACAGCGTGGAGTACGCGTGATCCACGTACCAGCCGCTCTGCGCCGCGCGCGGGAGCGGCTGGAGCCGCTCACGGAGCGTGAGCCACTCCACGCGGCCGGAGGCGTAGACCCACCACGCGACCGCGAGCGCGCCGAGCGCGATCGCGGTCGCGATCACCGACAGGGCGAGGGTCGAGAGACCCTCGCCGGCCGGCACCGGCCCGGTGACCGGCTCGAGGAACGTCGCCAGCGCGCCTTCCGAGGACGTCGACAGGACCAGCCCGGCGAGGGCCGCTCCCGCGGCGAGCACGACGAGCGGGACCGTCATCACGGACGGCGACTCGTGGGCATGCTCCGCCTCCTCGCTCCTCGGCTCCCCGAAGAACGCCAGGAACAGGAGGCGCCCGATGTAGAGCGCGGAGAGCAGCGCGCCGAGCGTGCCGAGCAGATAGATCCACGTCCGCCCCGTGTGGTTCGCGATCTCGAGGATCTGGTCCTTCGCGAAGAAGCCTGCCAGCGGCGGGATCCCCGCGAGCGACAGGGCGCCGATCACGAACGTCCAGCCCGTGATCGGCATCCGGCGGAAGAGCCCGCCCATACGCTGCAGGTCGGTCTCTTCGTGCATGCCGTGCATCACGGACCCGGCGCCGAGGAACATCAGCGCCTTGTAGAACGCATGGGCGACGAGCAGGAACATCGCGCCCGAGTAGAAGCGCATGCCGGCGGCCATGAACATGAACCCGAGCTGGCTGATCGTGGAGTACGCGAGGACCCGCTTGATGTCGTCCTGCGCCAACGCGCACGTCGCCGCGAACAGCGCGGTCACGAGGCCGACGATCAGCACCACGGTCAGTGCCACGCCAGAGAGCTCGAAGAGCGGCGCGCTCCGCACGACCAGGTAGACGCCGGCCGTCACCATCGTGGCCGCGTGGATGAGCGCGGAGACGGGCGTCGGGCCCGCCATCGCGTCCGGCAGCCAGACGTGCAGCGGCACCTGCGCGGACTTCCCGATCGCGCCCGCGAACAGGAGCAGCGCGATCGCGGTGGCCGTGCCCTTCGCGATCGTGTCACCGGGGGCACCGAGGACCGCCTCGAAGTCGAGCGTGCCGAACTTGGACACGATCAACGCCAGGCCGATCAGCATCGCCGTGTCGCCGATCCGCGTGGTGACGAAAGCCTTCTTCGCCGCGATCGCGTTCTCGGTCTTCTCGAACCAGAAGCCGATCAGCAGGAACGAGCAGAGACCGACGCCCTCCCAGCCGACGTAGAGCACGAGGTAGTTGTCCGCCAGGACGAGCAGGAGCATGAAGAAGACGAACAGGTTCAGGTACGCGAAGAAGCGTCCATACCTCGGATCACCCTGCATGTAGCCGATCGCGTAGACGTGGATCAGGAAACCGATTCCGGTGATGACCAGGATCATGGTGGCCGAGAGGACATCGAGCCTCAGGTCGGCGCCGACACTGAACCGTCCCACCGAGATCCAGTCGAAGAGGTGCTCCGTGACCACACGCTCCTCGGTGGACGCGCGGAGGAGCTCGCGGACCGAGACGAGCGACACGAGGAAGGACAGTCCGACGGCCCCGCTCGCGATCAGTCCCGCGAGCCTGCCGAGTCGTCGCCCCGTGAAGAGGTTCACGAGCGCGGCAGCGAGCGGGATCGCGGGGACAGCCCAGAGCCACGCCATGCCCGAGAGCCCGACGCTCGTGTCGCTCATCAGCCCGCGAGCCCTCTCGCTTCGTCGACGTCGACGGTCCCACGCCGCCGGTACACGGCGACGATGATCGCGAGACCCACGACCACCTCGGCGGCGGCCACGACCATCGAGAAGAACGCCAGCACCTGGCCGTCCAAGGCCATGTGCATCCTCGAGAACGCCACGAGCGCGAGGTTCACCGCGTTCAGCTGCAGCTCGACCGACATGAAGATCAGCAGGGCGTTCTTCCGCAACAGCACGCCGAGGGTCCCGAGCGTGAACAGCACGCCGGACAGGACCACGAAGTACGCGATCGGGGTCCTCAGGGCCCCGACACCTCCATCGCTTCCAGCTCTGCCTGCGTCACCGCGCGCGCCTTCCGCTGTCCCAGCACCATCGCCGCGATCGCGGCGACGATCAGCAGGATCGACGTGGCCTCGAACGGGAAGAAGTAGTCACGGAACAGGACCTTCGCGACGGCCTGCGTGTTGCTCGGATCGTTCACGGCGTCGAACCCGGCCGGGGCCTTCGTGGCGAAGCCGATGCCGACGCGGACCGCGAGCACGATCTCGATCACGAACCCCGCCCCCAGCGCCAGCGCGAGGGGTCGCTGGGCCACCAGGCGCTCCCGCAGGTCGTCGCCGCGATCGACACCGAGGAGCATGATCACGAACAGGAACAGGACCATGATCGCGCCCGCGTACACGATGATCTGCACGGCGAACAGGAACGGGGCGTCGAGGATCAGGTAGAAGACCGCCAGGCAGAAGAAGTTCACGACCAGGAACAGCGCCGCGTGGACGGCGTTCCGCATCAGCAGCATGCCGATCGCGGACGCGACCGAGATCGGCGCGAAGACCCAGAACACGACGTTGTCCAGAGGCACCCCTACAGGCCCTCCTTCGCCCCCGGGGTGGTGCCGAGCTCCGGCGGCGGCTCCAGCAGTTGCTCCTTCGTGAGGATCGCGTCCTCGCGCGACGTGTACGACATCTCGAAGTAGCTGGTGAGCGTGAGGGCGCGCGTCGGGCAGGCCTCGACGCAGAGACCGCACATGATGCAGCGCAGATAGTTGATCTGGTAGTCCTTCGCGTATCGCTCCCCCGGCGACGTCGGGTTCTCCGGATCGTTGTCCTCGCCCTCGACCCAGATCGCATCCGCCGGACACGCGAACGCGCAGAGCTCGCACCCGATGCACTTCTCCAGGCCGTTCTCGTGACGGTTCAGCAGGTGACGGCCCGTGTGGGCTCGCTCCGGGATCTCGGCGATGACCTTCGGGTACTCCTCGGTGTCGTCCGGGCGGAACGTCTGCTTGAAGACGGTCGCCATCCCCTTGAGCACGGCACCGGTGTCTCCGAGGAAGCTCCGCTCGCGTCGGCCTTCGTCGCTCATCGAGTCACCTCCTCGCGATCGGCGCGCCGACCCGTGGGCACGAACGAGAGCAGCAGCATGACGCCGAGCGCGATCGCGGCCCACGTCAGCACCGTCCCCCGGTCGAGGTCCAGCCGATCGGGAAGCACGATGACCGCCCCGGTGATCAGGATCCACACCAGTCCCGCCGGGATCAGGACCTTCCAGCCGAACGCCATCAGTCGGTCGTAGCGGACGCGCGGGAGCGTGGCCCGGATCAGCACGAACAGGTAGATGACCAGCGTGACCTTGAGCACGAACCACAGGAGTGGCCAGAGCCACGGGAGGAAGTCCGGTGCCGGCCCGCGCCAGCCGCCGAGGAACAGGGTCACGCCGATCGCCGCCACCGTCACGGTGGCGACGTACTCGCCCAGGAAGAACATCGCGAACGTGATGCCCGAGTACTCCGTGTGGAAGCCGGCCACCAGCTCCGACTCTGCCTCGGCGAGGTCGAACGGAGGGCGGTTCGTCTCGGCGATCGCGCAGATCAGGTAGATCACGAAGGCCGGGAACATCGGGACGACGTTCCACACGCGGTCCTGCGCCGCCACGATCTCCGAGAACGAGAGGTGGCCGCTGTACATCAGGACGGCGACGAGCGAGAGCCCCATCGCGACCTCGTAAGAGATCATCTGGGCCGAGGAGCGCACGGCGCCGAGCAACGGGTAGTTCGACCCGCTGGACCAACCCGCGAGGACCACCCCGTAGACCATGATCGACGTCATCGCGAGGACCCAGAGGATCCCGATGTCGAGGTCCGCGAGCTGGAACTCGAGCTCACGACCGAACACCGTGACGCTCGTCCCGAACGGGATCGTCGCGAACGCGAGGAACGCCGGGAACATCGCGAGGATCGGCGCGATGAGGTAGACGGGGCGATCGGCGTTCGTCGGGAGGATCCCTTCCTTGAAGAAGAGCTTGATCCCGTCGGCCAGGGTGATCAACAGGCCGTGGGGCCCGGCGCGCATCGGGCCCATCCGCGTCTGCATATCCGCGATGACCTTGCGCTCGAACCAGATGTAGAGCAGCACGGAGATGAGCAGCGCGAAGAAGACGATCACCACCTGGGCGGCCAGCAGGAGCCAATCGAGCCAGTCCATCACGCCTCCGCTCCGGCTTCGGCGTCGACCAGGGCGGCCGCCGGCTCGACGGTGACGGAGGTCACGAAGTCACCGTCGAGGAGACGGTTCGCCTGGAAGCCGGCCTGGTTGTACGGGACGAAGACCGACCCCTTCGCGACGTGCTCGGTCACACGCGCCGGGAGTGTCGCTTCGCCGGCCGCGGTCGTGAGCACGACGTCCGCGCCATCGGTCATGTCGCCCGCGTCGTCCGGGTGGATCTCGGCGAAGGGCGTGGCGGCGAGCGCGGCCTTCAGCTCGTCGGCCCGCTCCGACAGGCGACCTTCGTCCACGAGCAGCGGGTAGGTGAAGAGCGTGAGGCCGTCCTTTGCCCCGGTGTCGATGGTGGCGGCCGGTGCGTCGTTCCCCGGCGCATCCAACGGTGCCAGGAGCTCGCCCATCTCCTCGTGGAGCTCGTCGAGCGTCTCGAAGCCCAGGTCGCCGCCGCACGCCAACGCCAGGCTGGCGAAGATCTCCCAGTCTGGAAGGGACATGCCCTCCGGGTCGCGGACGCGGTGGATGCGCTGTCCGCGCCCCTCCCAGTTCGTGACATGCCCCTCCTTCTCCAGGAACGGCGCGGCAGGGAGGAAGGCGTCGGCGAAGGGCTCCAACGAGCCGAGCTCGAGCGACTGCACGATCTTCACCCCCACGTTCTCCAGGGCCCGGCGGGCGAGGGCGGCATCGGGGAAGTCGCGGAGCGGATCGACGCCCACCAGATACAGGACGTCGATCTCGCGGTTCGCACAGGCCTCGAGGATGCCGCGCCAGTCGCGGCCGGGCTCGCGAACGACCGAGGTCGTCCAGCGACTCTCGACCGCGCCGGCCTCCCCCAGCGTGCGCCCGCCGGGAAGGAGCGAGGGGTGGACCCCCGCCCGGAGCGCGCCTCGATCGCCCGCCCGCCGGGTGACGTAGGCGGATCGGGCGCCCGACCCGAGGAGGTGCGCTCGTACCGCGTCCGCGGCGCCCGAACGCTCGCCCGCGATCACCACCGCGGCGTCGCCGGCGGCGCGGAGGGCGTCCAGGGCCTCATCCATCACGGGGTCCGCGCCGCCGGCGAGCAGGCGGCCCTCGTCACCTGGTCGCACCAGGATGTGTGTCGCGACATCATGCAGCCGCGTGCGTCGCGGATGCAGCACCCAGATCCGCGCACCGGCGGCCGCGGCCTTCCGGAGCCGCAGATGCAGGATCGGGACTTCCTGCTCGGCGTCGAGCCCGACGACGACGATCGCCGTGGCACGCTCGACGTCGCGGTACGTCACGTGCATCGGTGTGCGCGCCGCGAACAGCTCTGCATCCGGCGCGCCGCTCCCCCGCCGGTGATCGAGGTCGTTCGTCCGGAACACCGTTCGCGCCAGCTTCGAGAGCGCGTAGTAGTCCTCGTCCATCAGCCGCCCGCCCGTGAGCACGGCGACCCGCGCGCCGTCCACCCACGCCGCGACCTTCGTAAGCACCTCGCCGAAGGAGGCCGGCTCGAGCCCGTGGTCGCGGATCAGCGGCGTCGTGATCCGCTCCGGTGCGTCCGGGAACCGGTAGGCATATCGCCCCTTGTCGCAGAGCCAGGCGTCGTTCACGTCGTACTCGTCGCGGGCCAGCTGTCGGACGACCTCTCCGCGGCGAACGTCGACGCGCATGTTGCAGCCGGCGGAGCAATGCGGGCAGACCGAATCGCCGTAGGTCAGGTCGAACGGTCGGGCCGCGAAGCGGTACGGCGTCGACGTCAGCGCCCCCACCGGGCAGATCTGCACGGTGTTCCCGCTGAACGGGGAGCGGAAGTCCTCGCCCGCGGCGATCGAGACGCGTTCGCCGGCGCCGCGCGCGAACAGCTCGAGGAACCGGTCCCCGGAGATCTCGTCACAGAACCTCGTGCACCGAGCGCACAGGATGCATCGCTCGCGGTCCAGCCCCACGAGCGGCGACATCGGGATCGGCTTGGGGAAGACGCGCTTCGCCTCCCGGAACCGGGTGTCCCCCGGACCGTAGGCGAGCGCCTGGTCCTGGAGCGGGCATTCCCCCCCGCGGTCGCAGATCGGGCAGTCGAGCGGGTGGTTCAGGAGCAGGAACTCGATGTTCGCCCGTTGCGCGTCCGCGACCTCGGGGTCGCTGTTCTGTGTCCGCACGGACATCCCCGGCGCGACCGTCATCGTGCACGACGTCGCGAGCTTCGGCTGACCCTCGACCCGGACGTAGCACTGGCGGCAGGCGCCGGCCGGCTTCAGGAGCGGGTGGTCGCAGAAGCGTGGCACCTCGATGCCGAGCTGCTCGGCGGCCCGGATGATCAGCGTCCCGGCCGGGACGGTGACTTCCTTCCCGTCGATCGTCAGCGTGACGTCGGGAGTCGAGCTCATACCGCCGAGGCCACCTCCACATGTTCCTCGCGGAGCGGACAGCGGCCGAGCCGGACGTGCTCCTCGAACTCCTCCCGGAAGTGCTTCAGGCTCGAATCGATCACGGACGCCGCGCCGTCGGCGAGGGCGCAGAAGGCGCGGAACATGATGTGTTTGCCCATGTCGGCCATCACCGGGAGGTCCTCCGCCCGGCCGTACCCGTCGGCGATCCGCCCCAGCACCCGCTCCGCCCACCAGGTCCCCTCGCGGCACGGCGTGCACTTGCCGCACGACTCGTGCGCGTAGAAGCGGGTCATCCGTTGCGCGGCGTCGACGACGCAGTCGGTGTCGTCCAGGACCATCACCGCGCCGGTACCGAGCAAGGAGCCGGCCGCCGCGACGGACTCGTAGTCGAGCGGCGTGTCGATGTGCTCTGCCGTGAGCAACGGCGTCGAGGATCCGCCCGGCGTCCATGCCTTGAGTGAACGACCGCCGAACACTCCGCCGGCCACGTCTTCGAGGAGGACCCGGAGCGGCGTCCCGAGCGGGAGCTCGTAGTTGCCCGGGCGCTCGACCTTTCCGGAGATCGTGAACAGCTTGGTGCCGGGTGACTTCTCCGTGCCCATCTCGCGGAACCACTCGGGTCCGCGGACGACGATGTCCGGGACAGACATGAGCGTCTCGACGTTGTTGATCACCGTCGGCGAGGCGTAGAGACCCTCGACCGCTGGGAAAGGCGGACGCAGCCGCGGCTGTCCCCGGAACCCCTCGAGGGAGCTCAGGAGCGCGGTCTCCTCGCCGCAGATGTAGGCGCCCGCTCCCCGATGCAACACGATGTCGAGGTCGAGGTCGCTCCCGGCGACCCCTTTCCCGAGGAATCCTGCGGCGTACGCCTCCCCGATCGCCTTCTCGAGGATCAGGCTCTGCGCCAGGTACTCGCCGCGGACGTAGATGAAGGCGGTGCGGCAGCCGATCGCGAGCGCCGCGATCGCCGTCCCTTCGAGGAGTCGATGTGGATCGCGTTCGACGAGCTCGCGGTTGTTGCACGTCCCGGGCTCGGACTCGTCGAAGTTCACGACGACGTAGGTGGGCTTGACGGTGTTCGTCGGGACGAACGACCACTTCATCCCGGTCGGGAAGCCGGCGCCCCCGCGGCCGCGCAGGCCCGACGCCTTCACCGTGTCGATGATCGCGGCGGGTTCCATGTTGAGCGCGTTCTTCAGCGCCTCGTATCCGCCTTTCGCCCGGTACCCCTCGATCCCGATCACCGCAGGGTCCTCCCAGTCGCGGGTGAGCCTGCGCTCGAAAGTGGCACTCACGCGGGAGCCTCCTCGAGTCCGGCGAGGACACGGGATGCGCTTCTGAAACTGTCCATCGCGGGGCCGCGCGACGGCTCCGGAACGGAGCCGTCGCGCAGTCCCGCGATCAGCTCCCGCATCCGCTCGGGCGTGACGTTGTCGTGGTTCGCGAAGTTCACCTGCGCGACCGGCGCGAAGTCGCAGACGCCCAGGCATTCCTCCTCGTGCAGCGTGATGAGCTCGTCCTCCGACAACTCCTGGCCGTGGCGCATCCCCGCGGCCTGGTGGGCGGCCTCGTAGACCTCGCGGGCGCCTCGGAGCATGCAGGCGAGGTTGGTGCAGACGCTCACCACGTGCGTCCCGGTAGGCCGGAGCCGATACATCGAGTAGAAGCTGGCGACGGCCTCCACCTCGGCGGTGGTGAGATCCAGCAGGCCGGCGACCTCCTTGAGCCCCTCACGGGAGACGTGCCCCTCGACCGACTGAGCGAGGTAGAGCAGCGGCATGATCGCGGAGCGCTCGCGTCCCTCGGGATAGCGACCCAGGATCTCCCTGGCCTCCTCGAGCCTCGCATCCTCGAACACGGCCATCAGCGGTCGACCCCGCCCATCACCGGATCGAGCGACGCGATCACGGCGATCGCGTCGGCGATGAGGCCGCCCTCCACCATCGTCGGCACCGCCTGGAGGTTCACGAACGAGGGGTCCCGGATCTTGACGCGGTAGGGCCGGTGCTCGTTCGCGGAGACGACGTACATCCCGAGTTCGCCCCGGGGCGATTCGACCGCTTGGTAGACCTCGCCCTCGGGGACCCGCACGCCCTGCGTGACCATCTTGAAGTGATGGATCAGCGCCTCCATCGACTCCTCCATGATGTGGTGGAGGTACTCCTCGTCGTTGCCGATGCCGTCGGGCCCGACCGAGAGCTTCACGGGCCAGCCGACCTTGGGGTCCTCGACCATGACGGGGCCGGGCTCCCGCAGCCGCTCCAGCGCCTGTTCCACGATCTTGAGCGACTCGCGCATCTCCGCGATCCGGATCACGTAGCGCGCATACGCGTCCGCCTCGGTCCTGACCGGCACGTCGAAGTCGTAGGTCTCGTACCCGCAGTAGGGCTCGTCCTTGCGGAGGTCGATGGGCACGCCGGCAGACCGGAGGATCGGGCCCGTGACGCCGAACGCGAGCGCGTCCTCCGCCGAGAGCTTCCCGACGCCCACGTTGCGCTCGAGCCAGATCGGGTTGTCGTTCAGCAGACGCTCGTAGTCGTCGATCCGAGCCGGCATCGTGTCGAGGAACGTCGCGATCATCCGGGTTCCGCCGGGCGGCAGGTCCATGATCACGCCGCCGGGGCGGATGTAGGAATGATTCATCCGCAGGCCGGTGACCGCTTCGAAGATGTCGAGGATCAACTCCCGCTCGCGGAACCCGTAGAGCATCACCGAGACGGCGCCGAGCTCCATCCCGCCGGTCGCGACCCAGACCAGGTGCGAGGCGATCCGGTTGAGCTCGCACAAGAGCACGCGGAGGATCTGCGCTCGAGGGGGCACGTCGATCCCGAGGAGCCGCTCGACGGCCATGCAGTATGCGAGCTCGTTGAAGAACGGCGAGAGATAGTCGGCCCGCGTGACGTAGGCGACGCCCTGGACCCACGTTCGGTACTCGGTGTTCTTCTCGATCCCGGTGTGGAGATAGCCGACGATCGGCTTGCACCGGATGACGGTCTCGCCGTCCAATTCGAGGAGCAGGCGGAGCACCCCGTGTGTGGAGGGGTGCTGCGGCCCCATGTTGATGATCATCGTCTCCCGGCGGACCTCGCCGGTGACGCGATCCCGGATCTGGTGAGGCGCCCCTCGGAGCTCGTCGCGCGCGGCGTCCATCTCGTGACCGATCCTTGGCTCCTGGCCCATCAGGGCATCGTCCGCTCGTCGACCGGTGGGATGAACGCGCCGTGGTACTGCGTGCCGACGCCGCCGAGCTCCTCATCCTTGCGGAGGGGATGCCCCTCCCAGTCGTCGGGAAGCAGGATCCGATCGAGATCGGGATGGCCGTCGAAGACGATGCCGAACAGGTCCCACGTCTCCCGTTCGTGCCAATCGGCCGTCGGGAAGAGCGCGGTGACCGACGGCACGTGCGGATCGTCGTCGGGCAGCCCCACCTTGATCCGGAGGCGATGCGCATGCGCCACGGATCGGAGCTCGTAGACGACCCAGAACCGGGGATCCTTCCCCGGGTGATCGGTCGCGGTCACGCTCGAGAGGAACCCGAACGAGAGATCCGGCTGATCCCGGAGCCGGAGGAGCGCATCGACCAGCTCGTCGCGCCCGACCAGCACGGTGACCTCCCCGCGCGCCAGGAAGGCGTCGGGGAAGTGGTCCCCGATCCGTTCGGCCAGCTCGGTCGGCTTCATCGGATCGTTCCCGTCGTCCGCACCTTCTCGTGCAGCTTCAGGATGCCGAACATCAGCATCTCCGGCTTGGGTGGGCACCCGGGCACGTAGATGTCGACCGGCACGATCGTGTCGACGCCCTGCACGATCGCGTAGTTCGTGAACATGCCACCGGCGGAGGCGCACACGCCCATCGACACGACCCACTTCGGCTCGGGCATCTGGTCGTAGACGCGGCGCAGGACCGGCGCCATCTTCTGGGAGACGCGCCCGGCCACGATCATCAGGTCGGCCTGGCGCGGGGAGGCCCGGAAGAGCTCCATCCCCCACCGCGAGAGGTCGTAGCGGCCGGCGCCCGCGGACATCATCTCGATGGCGCAGCAGGCGAGCCCGAACGTCGCGGGCCACATCGACTGCTTGCGGGCCCAGCTGACGGCGCGGTCGAGCGTCGTGAGCATGACGCCCTTCTTGACTTCCTCTTCGACCTCCTCGGGGGTGTGGCCCGTGAGGTGTCCCTCGATGCGTTCAACGGGCACCGAGATACTCCTCGTCCAGCTCCCCGACCGAGGTCGGGACCTCGTCGTCCTCCTCGTCCCGAAGATCCGGCGGCCCCGTGGACCAGTCGAGGCCGCCCTTCTTCCAGATGTAGACGTACGCGACGAACACGAGCGCGATGAACACCGTCATCTCGATCAGGCCGAACAGTCCGAGCTCGCGGAACGTCACGGCCCAGGGGAACAGGAAGATCGTCTCGATGTCGAAGATGATGAAGAGCATCGCGACGACGTAGAACTTCACGCTGAAGCGCTCTCCTCCGGGAAGCCGCACCGGATCGTTGCCGCTCTCGTACGCCGAGAGTTTCGGCGTGTTGGGGTGGTGCGGGCGCAGCAAGGCCGAGGCCCCGAGCGAGGCCACCGCGAACGCGACGGCGAGCACTCCCATGAGCAGGATGGGCAGGTAGTCGCTCAGTCCCGCGGCAAGGAACGAGCCGAGCGATCCGCGAAGACCCACGGAGGCGAATCCTACGGTCACGACGCGCGTGCCAGCCTCTCGAGCAGGTAGAACAGCTTGTCTTGCGCGTCGCCGTCTCGGCCGTCGGTGAGGTTCGCCATCATCCGCATCGCGAAGCCCATGACCTTCGGGTTGGGCAGCAGGTACTTCGTCGCGGGACCCATGATCTCGGGCTTGCCGACGAGCCTCGCGAAGCCCCGGCCGAGGTGGAAGTACCGGCCGTAGCGTTCCCGCAGGGCCTGCGGATACACCATCGCGAGGCCGGGACGGTCCTTCACGAGCGCTTCGTGGAGCAGCTCGGCGGCCATCTCGCCCGTCTCGATCGCGTAGGCGATGCCCTCCCCGTTCATCGGGTTCACCGCGCCGGCGGCGTCACCGACGACGAGCAACCCCGGAACCGCCTGCGGCGCGCGATTCATGCTCATCGGGAGCGGCCCGGAGAGCATCCGGCCGTCCGCGGTCTCCTCCGAGATCCCGCGCTCCTCGGGAAGCATCTTCGCGAACGCGTCGAACAGGCGCGGCGCGGAGATGTCCTTGAAGTTCCGGAACGTGCTGAGCAGGCCGGCGCCGAGGTTCACCCGGCCGTCGGCCATCGGGAACAGCCACCCGTATCCCGGGAGGAGCATGTCGCCCTCCCAGAGATCGAGCCAGGACTCGAACCAGGGACCGCCGAGGTTGGGCGCGTGGTAGTAGCGACGAGCGGCGATCCCGAGGGGCCGGGACTCGTCGCGGTGGACGCCGGCGGGAGCCGCGAAGCGGCTCGCGGCGCCGTCCGCCGCGACCGTGAACCGCGCGTGGATCTCCGTCGGCTCGGCGTCTGTGTCGCCGGCGGCCGTGGTCTCGGCGCCCACGACCCATCCGTCCTTGATCAGGGGACCGCGGGCATCGGTGGCTTCCATGACCCGGGCGCCGGCCTTCTTCGCTCGCTCCAGGAGGATGTGGTCGAACCCGAGCCGTGGCATCACGAGGCCGTAGTTCGGCCAGGTCTCGAGCTCGGGCCACGGGAGATCGATCGTGACGTCCTTCGAATGCACGCGCAGGCCGATCACGCGCTCGAAGCCCGGATCGTTCGTGTCGACGCCCATCCGTTCGACCGCGCCGACGCTTCGGGGGGTAAGGCCGTCGCCGCAGACCTTCTCCCGCGGGAACGTCGCCTTGTCGACGACGGTGACGTCGATGCCGTGACGGGCGAGGTGGTAGGCCGCCGCCGATCCACCAGGGCCGGCGCCGACGACGAGGACGTCGGTATCCATCCGCTCGGGCACGCGCGCCTCCCCTCAGGAGCCCTGTCGGGCGCTCGTGAAACCTTTCACAAGGAGCCTATGCACACGGCCGCGGTGGGACGGCCGGCGTCCACCGAGGCGTGAGTCATCCGTGGTCCCAGGCGTCGACGACGGCGGGGACGACACGGAGGAAGCCGAGCTTCGGGATCACCGTGGTGAAGCGCTCGAATCCGTCGCCGGCGAAGAGCGTCCGGTACTTCTCGTGCCAGGCGGACATCGGCGCGCGGAGATCCGGGTGCTCCGCGGGCAGGAGCTCGACCACCCCTTCGATCCTGATCCCCGAGAGGTCGTTCCACTCCCGGCCGCGGTCGATCACCAGCGAGATCCGGGCGTCGTGCTCGAGGGCCTCCCATGTCGTGTCTCCCACGCGCGTGGCGACGTAGAGCGCGTCGGGCTGCCAGACGAACCAGCGGGTCGCGACGTGCGGACCACCAGACGGCAGCACCGTCGCCACCCTGCACGCCGGATGGTCGCGGAACAGCCGCCGGAGCATCTCGAGGTCCTCGGTCACATGGCCACCATGTCCGCGAGCTCGCGGAGCGCTCCGATCGGCTCGGCGCTGATGCGCATCGGATCGAGCGCCGCCTTCGCCTCGGCGACGAGCCCGTTCACCGTCTCCCGGGTCACGCCGGCCGCCGCCTCGCCGTCCTCGAGGTCGTCGCGGAGCTGGAACGCCTCGCCGAGCGGCCGGCCGTAGCGGGCCAGGCACTCTCGCACGTCTGTGGATCCTCCCGCGAGCGCCGCCCCGATCTGCAGCGGCCCCTCCACGGTGTAGCTCCCACCCTTCAGTGCGGCGGCGCGGCGGGCGACCTCGGGGTCACCCGCCGCGCCGCCCACGTCCAGGGACTGCCCGACCGCCATCTGCTCCCGCATGTCGTGGTACACGACGAGCGCGGGGACGAGCGCTTCGGACGAGAACCCGGACTCGAGCAGCAAACCGTCCGCCCAGACCGCGCTCACGTCTCCGACGAGGACCGCCATCGACGTGCCGAAGTCGCGTGGGTCGCCGGGCGCCCCGAGGTCGCCCGCTCGATCCGACAACCACACGGCCGTCGACGGAACGCCTCGCCGCTCCTTGGAGCCGTCGATCAGGTCGTCGTGGACGATCGCCATCGTGTGCAAGAGCTCCAGGGCGGCTGCGGCCCGGACGATCGCGTCGCCCGTGTCCGCGTCGTCTCCGCCGCCGGCCGCGCGGAACCCCCAGTAGCAGAACGCGGGTCGGATCCGTTTCCCGCCGGCATCCACGAGCCGCCGCACCTCCTCGACCAGCCGCAGGGCCTCCGGGTCGAGCCGCTCCACCCGGTCGCGTCGAGAGTCCAGGAACGTCGCCAGGGCGGCGTCGATCCGCGCACGGAGATCACTCGTCACGGACGGCAGTATCGCAAGGCCGGAGACTTCGGAGGCGGGGCTATCATGCGTGCGTCGCGATGCTGGTCACCCGTTCCCGCTTCCGTTCCCTCGCGATCGCCACCGCGATCGCCACGATCGCGCTGTTCGCGATCGGGGGCCTCGTGCGAGGGACGGGGTCCGGCCTCGGATGCTCCACGTGGCCGGCCTGCGAACCCGGTCGCCTGTTCCCCTCGGGGACCATCCACTCGCTGATCGAGTTCTCGCATCGGGCGATGGCGTTCCTCGTGATCGTCCTCACGGCCCTCACCGGCTTCGCCGCGACCCGCGTGGCCCGCCGCGAGCCGGCGTTGCTTTGGCCTGCGGTCCTCGCGTTCCCGCTGGTGCTGGCACAGGCCGGGCTCGGCGCCGTGGTCGTCGCGACGGAGCTCGACGCCTGGTGGGTGACGGCGCACTTCGTCGCCGCCTTGATCCTGATCGCCGACGTGACGTACGTGGCGGCGTCGGTGGTCATCGGAGACGCCATCGGAGCGCACGCCATGAACGACGGCGGCGGCGATCGGTCCTTCGCGCGGCTGACGCTCGGAACGGCAGCCGTGGTGGGTCTCCTCCTGCTGGTCGGCACGTACGTGCGGGCGAGCGACGCCCAGCTCGTGTTCACGGACTGGCCCTTGATGGACGGAAGGCTCGTGCCCACGCTCGGCGGCGCCGCCACGGCGATGTTCCTCCACCGAGCGCTCGCGGCGATCGCGATGCTCCTCGTGCTCTGGACGACGATCAGATCGCGGACCGACACCGACAGACACCCCATGATCGTTCGCCTCTCGACGATCGCGCTCGCGCTCTTCGTCGCGCAGATCATGGTCGGCGCGGCCAACGTCTGGACGCGCCTCCGGCCGTGGGCGGTCGTCGCGCACGTCGCGCTCTCCGTCCTGATCTGGGCCACGGTCGTCGCGCTCGCCACCGTGGCATCGAGGCTCGCGAAGACGGAACCCCGACCCGAGCCGGGCGTGGACGGCCGCGCCGGCGACGAACGAACGTCCCTCCGAGACACGGTCACCGCCTACTACCGGCTGACGAAGCCCCGCATCGTGCTGTTGCTCCTCATCACGACGGTGCCGGCGATGCTCCTCGCCGCGAGAGGGCTCCCCTCCCCCTGGCTGATCCTCGCGACCCTCGCGGGCGGGGCGATCGCGGCGGGCTCCGCCAACTCGATCAACATGTATCTCGACCGGGACATCGACGCGATCATGCGCCGGACCCGGCAGCGACCGCTCCCCGCGCACGCGATCGCGCCCGAGCACGCGCTTCGATTCGGATTCGTCATGGGCGCGATCGCCTTCTACTTCCTCGCCGTCACGGTCAACGTGCTCGCGGCCCTGCTCGCGCTCTCGGCCATCGCGTTCTACGTGTTCGTCTACACGATGTGGCTGAAGCGGACGACGGAGCAGAACATCGTGATCGGGGGCGCCGCGGGCGCCGTGCCCGCGCTCGTCGGGTGGGCCGCGGTGACGGGGACACTCGCATGGCCAGCGGTCGTCCTGTTCGCGATCGTGTTCGTGTGGACGCCCCCGCACTTCTGGGCGCTCGCGATGCGATTCTCCGGCGACTACGCGGCGGCCGGCGTCCCGATGCTCCCCGTCGTGCGCGGCGAGGCGGAGACACGGCGCCAGATCCTCCTGTACTCACTCGTGCTGTTCGCGACGACCCTGGTGTTGGTGCCGGTCGGCCACATGGGTCCGGTCTACACCGCGGCCGCCATCGTGCTCGGGGGCTCGTTCGTGTATCGAGCGTTGCAGGTCTGGCGGAGTGCCGACGACGCCCGGACCCGGCGCCTGTTCTCCTTCTCGATCCTCTACCTCGCGGGACTCTTCGGAGCGGTCGGCATCGACGCCCTCCTCGTCTGAACCAAGTTCACGCGAGGACGTCCTCGATCAGACCCGCGAGCTCCTCCTCGTTCGTTTCGCCGTAGACGATCCATCTGATCGTGCCTCCCGGACCCACGACGTAGGTGCCGGGCAAGGCGGGGAAGCCGAGGTCGGTCGCGGAACGGCCGAACGGGTCGAACAGGCTCGGGTACGGCACGTCGTACTCGCTGATCCATGCGCGCGCGGCGTCGCGATCGTCCTGATAGTTGATCCCGAGGAAGCGAACTCCTTCGTCCTCGTGCCGATCCGCCAGCCGGACCAGCTGCGGCTGCTCCCGTCGGCACGGCGCGCACCAGTCCGCCCAGACGTTGATCACGAGCACGCCGCCATCGGCGTAGGACGCCGCATCCAGGTGGTCGCCGTCGACGGTCTCGCCCGCGAGCCGAGGCATCGGCCGGCCCACCTGCGCGACCCCGAAGACGGAGTCCTCTCCTTGGCACGCCGTCAGGACCGCGAGGAACGCGAGAAGAACGCAGCTGGCCATCCGGCGCGACACGCGGTTCACGCTATCAGCGGTCAGCCGCCCCCCGCGGGCGAGGCGCTCGGGCTCCCTTCACCCGGCGGCGCACTCCCGCCTTCGCCGGGCGGGGGCGGAGCGACCACGACCGTCCCCTGCATCGTGGGGTGGATGTCGCAGCGGAAGTAGTACTCCCCTTCCGGGATCGCCGGCACAGGGAAGGTCTTCGCCTGGGGTCCGGAGAACGGTTCGAACGTGAACAGCGGCCTCCCGGAGGCGGTGTCGTCCTGATAGATCGACAGATTGTGCGCGAAGGGATCCTTGTTATCCAGCGTGAGGGGGCCCTCCGTGTCCGCCGGAAGATCGATCTCCGTTGTGTCGAACTCGGTGTTCTCCGCGACGACCGTCAGACCGCCTGCTCCCGGCGCTGACGTGATCGTGCCGGTCATCGTGGTGGGGTGGATGCGGCAGTTGAAGAAGTAGTCACCCTCCGCCAACGGCTCGATCGAGTAGATCGGCTTGGCGGGCCCGGTGACCACGTCTCCGCCGAACAGCAGTGGGGCCGACTCGTCGGGACCGTCGAAGATCTCCACGTTGTGCCCGACGCCGGGATCCTGGTTGTCGAACTCGAGGTCGATCGGCACGTCCGCCTCGACCGACAGGGCGTCGGTGGAGAACCCGGCGCCGGCGGCGCCCTCGGGTGCCGCGAGCGTCACGTGCTGGGGCTCCTTCTCCTCCTCCGCCGGACCGATCACGACGATCGCGATCCCACCGGCCACCATCGCGATGCCGGCGGCGGCCCCGACGAACGACCCGAGCGACGCACCCGTCACGCTGCGGCGTGAGGAGACGAACGCGGCGACGGTCATGATCCCGGCAGACGCGGCGAGCGCGATGGCCGTCGCGGCGTTCGGCTTCACGGACAGCAGCACGCGGGAGAACGCGAACAGCACGACCCCGATCACGACCAGGGCGCCGACCGGGATCAGGATCGGAAGGAGGAGGCTCTCGCGCTCGGCCCGATCGCTCATCGACCCATCCCGGCCCGGATCTCCTGCTCCACGTTGCGGAACTTGAGCGCGTCCCAGCCCTCGGTGTTCTCCTCATGTCCCCAGCGGAAGAAGATCGCGGCGATCTCGACCCAGAGGATCAGGCCGCCGACGAGCTTCATCACCAGCCCGGCGATCAGCTGATCCGTGAGCGGGTCGATACCCCAGATCCTGGGGAACGTCGCGTAGATGGGGTACAGGGGCTGGGTCCCGAAGGTCAGGAACGACGCCGGGATCGTCGGCGCGAGCGACTGGAAGAAGAGGTAGAGAAGCTGACCCGGCCGTGACAGGGCGGGCAGCTCGGGCAGCGGCGACAACACCGGCCACCACATCACGACGGCGGAGCCCAGCAACACCGTGTGGAGCGAGAAGTGCGCGAGCTCGGATCGAACGGACAGCGACACGATCGCGGGCCAATGGATGAAGAACAGGACGCCGTTGGCGACCACCAGGGCCACCAGCGGCCGAGTCAGCACCCCCCATACCGCGCGTACGGGTGCCGGACGAAGCAGCGCTCGCCACATCCAGGCTGGCATCCCCGTCAGCAGCAGCGGGGCCCCCACGAACGTGAAGAGCATGTGCTGCACCATGTGCATGCTGTAGAGGTAGCTCTCCGCGAGATCGTGGAGGGGCCAGGTCGCACCCAGGAAGAGGGCCGCGACGCCGCCGAGGAACCGGTTCCGGCGTCCCGCCTCGAGCCGCTCACCGGTCGCGAGCTCGTGACGCTTCGCCGCGCCGAGGTAGGCCACCAGCAGCCCTCCGATCACCACGAAGACCGAGAGGTGGACGTGGAAGGACGGCAGGGCCATCAGCGGAACACCCTGAAGGAGATCAGCACGACGAGGTAGAGGATGGCTGCCCCCGACAGGCCCATCACGAAGAAGCGAGCGAATCGACGGTCGTCGAACTTCAGGTGCATGTACCAGAGGACGACCATCGCGAACTTGACGATCGCCAGGATGAGCAGCGTCGGGATCAAGATCCCCCCGCTCACGCCTGCGTAGGACGCCGAGATCTCGAGGCCCGTCAGGACCGCGAGGATGATCCCGATCCGGACGTATTCCTTGGGACTCGGATGCCCGGCGGCGTGGGACCCGGCCGAGGTGTCGTGATCCGGATCGACCTGTTGCTCAAGGGCCACCGGGACCTCCGGGGTTCGGTGTCGGGATCAGGTAGACGACCGTGAAGATCACGATCCACACGATGTCGACGAAGTGCCAGTAGAGCCCGACCATCTCGATCGGGAACGAGGGGTCCTCCGGAAGGCGCCGGGCGTAGGACATCCCGATGAGCGACAGCAGCATCAAGATGCCGACCGTCACATGGACCCCGTGGAACCCCGTCAGGACGTAGAAGGTCGTCCCGAACAGGTTCGTCGAGAGCTTGAGCCCCTCTTCGTAGAAGGCGGTGAACTCATAGACCTGCCCGCCCACGAACGTCATGCCCAGCAGCGCGGTCGAGAGGAGCCACAGGCGCATCCTGCCCGTATCCCGCTGTTGCGCGGCCGACAGCGCGAGCACCATCGTCAGCGAGCTCGCGAGCAGCACGAACGAGGACACCGACGTGTAGGGGATGTCGAAGATGTCCGCCGGGTACGGCCCCACCGTGCTCCGTCCGCGGTAGAGGACGTACGTCGTGATCAACGCGCCGAACAGCATGCATTCCGACGCGAGGAAGATCCACATCGCGAGCTTCGTGTGCGACAGGCCGGTGGTGGTCTCCGGATGCGCGGCCCCGGGGTCGCCACCGCGCTCGATCGCGACGTCGGCCATCGTTACTCGTCCCCCGCCGCCACCGACGGCTCCAACGCCCATGCGTACAGGCCGAAGAGGGTGACCAGCACCCCGGCGGCGAAGAGCCACCATGAGTAGAGCACGCCGTAGGCCATGATCGGCATCCCGAGGGCCGCGACGAACGGCCAGTACGAGGGGCTCGGGAGGTGGATGCCGTGTTTGGCGCCGTGTCCGTCCGGGTCGTGTCCGGCGGCGCCGCCGTTGGCCGCGCCTGACTGGGCCGGCACGAGCCGTCCCGTCCGCTCGTCCTCGACGTACTTGCGGTGCCAGAACTCATCCAACGCGTGCACCGTGGGGATCTCGTCGAAGTTGTAGATGGGTGGCGGCGACGGCGTCATCCATTCGAGGGTCCGGGCGTCCCATGGATCGGACACGTCGCGGGGTTTGGCCCTCCTGTGGGTGATCACGACGTTCACCAGGAAGACGAGGATCGAGAGGGCGATCAGGAACGAGCCCAGCGTGGCGGCCTGATTCCAGAACGTCAGGCCCAAGGACTCGGGATACGTGTACGTCCGGCGGATCATGCCCTGCAGGCCGAGGATGTGCATCGGTCCGAACGTCAGGTTGAAGCCGATGAGCATCACGACGAAGTGAACCTTGCCGAGACCCTCGCCGAGCAATCGCCCGAACACCTTGGGCCACCAGTAGTACATCCCGCCGAACAGCCCGAACACCGCGCCGCCGAAGATCACGTAGTGGAAGTGCGCGACGATGTAGTACGTGTCCGTCTGCTGATAGTCGGACGGCACGATCGTGTGCGTGACGCCGGAGAGACCGCCGATCACGAACATCGTGACGGTGCCGATCGCGAAGAGCATCGCGGAGCTGAACCGGATGTCCCCTCGATACATCGTCCCCATCCAGTTGAAGATCTTCACGCCGGTCGGGATGGCGATGATCGCGGTCGACACGCCGAAGGCGGTGTTCGCCACGGGTCCCAGACCGGCCGCGAACATGTGGTGCGCCCACACGCCGAACCCGATGAACCCGATCGCGATCCCCGAGAACACGACGAACTGGTAGCCGAACAACGGCTTGCGGCTGAAGACCGGCAGGATCTCGCTCACGATCCCGAACGCCGGGAGTACGAGGATGTAGACCTCGGGGTGCCCGAACAGCCAGAACAGGTGCTGCCACAGGATCGGGTCCCCGCCCGCAGTGGGATCGAAGAAGTGGGTTGCGAACTCGCGGTCGAAGAGCAGCTGGAACAGGGCCACCGTGATGATCGGCAGCGAGAAGGCGAGCAGGAGCTGCACCACGAGCCCCATCCACACGAAGACCGGCACCCGGAAGAACGACATGCCCGGCGCGCGCATGTTGATCACGGTGACGGCGAGGTTCACCGCACCGGCCGTCGAGGCGATGCCGGTGATGATCAGGCCGAGTGCGTAGAAGGTCGGCCCGATCGAGGGGTCGAAGATCGAGTTGGGGGCGTAGCAGAACCACCCGCAGTTGGGCGCGCCACCCAGGAAGAAGCTCGAATACAGGAAGAGCCCACCCAGCAGGAACAACCAATAGCTATAGGCGTTCAGACGCGGGAACGCCACATCCCGGGCGCCGATCATCAAAGGGATGAAGTAGTTGAAGAACGCAGCGGACATCGGCATCACGAACAGGAAGATCATCGTGACGCCGTGCATCGTGAAGATCTGGTTGTACTGATCGGCGTTCAACAGAGTGCCGCCGGGGCCCGCGAGCTGCGCGCGGATCAGGAGCGCCTCGATCCCCCCGATCAGGAAGAAGGCGAGGGCCGTGGCGCCGTAGAGGATCCCGATCTTCTTGTGGTCGATGGTCGTGAACCAGCTCCAGAAGCCGGTCGTGGCCGTCGGGCGCCGGAGGATCCCCTCCCGCCTCGTGCTCGTGGTCACGGTCGCCATCGATCAGTCACTCATTTCAGGCTGTAGAGGTACTCGACGAGCGCGTCGATCTCGTCTTCGGTCAAGTCGTAGTCGGGCATCTTGGAGCCCATCTTCACGGCGTTGGGATCTCGCAGCCACGCCTCCAACGCCTCCCGGTCGGTGGTGTCCCAGTTGCACCCCGCGAAGCATTCGTGGGTGGGATCGGCGAAGTGCGTCAGCTCCGGCGCGGCCTGGCTCGTCGCATCCGTTCCGCCGACCGCATGGCATTCGATGCACGACCCTCGGTCTTCGGAGAGCTGACCCAGGAACAGGTCCATCCCGGTGCCCGCCTTCCCCTCTGACGACTCGACCCCCGGGCCCTTCTGGTTGGCCACCCACGCATCCCAATCCTCTGCGGAGAGCGCGCGCACGCGGACGAGCATCCGCCCGTGCTGCAAGCCGCAGAACTCTGCGCACTGGCCCTCGTACATCCCTGGGTCGTCCGCCTGCATCAGGATGTGGTTCGTTCGGCCGGGGACGACGTCCTGCTTGCCCGCGAGCTCGGGGATCCAGAACGAGTGGATCACCATGTAGTCGGATTCGGCGGGGTCGTCCTTCGCGATCTGGCCACCCGCCCCCTCGAGGGAGAGGTACACGACGCGGTCCTCGGGGATCACCAGGACGTCGGCCGTCCGGATCGGCAGGTTGTCCCCGTAGTTCGTCTGCATGTCGGCGTCCGTGTACTTGAAGCCCCACCACCACTGGAAGCCCTCCACGGTGACGTTGAGCGCGTCGTCCGGTGGCTTCCGAGCGAGATCCCAGATGCCCGCGACGGTCGGGACCATCACGCCGGCGAGGATCAAGGCGGGCGCGATCGTCCAGCCGATCTCGAGCCGGGTGTTGCCGTGGGTCTGGGCGGGCAGACGATCCCTGTCCTTCCGGTGCCGGAACCGGATCGTGATCCAGATGATGCCCCCCTCGACGACCACGAACACGAAGACCGCGACCCAGAAGACGGGGATGAAGAGATCGTACGGCTTCTCCGCGTAGGGACCTTTGGGCTCGAGCGTGCTCTGCGTCGCATCGGGAGAGCAGGCGCCCAACAGCAGGAGCAGGCCGATGGCGGCCGCCGCCCAGAGCAACCTCTTCCGCACGGTTCCTTCGGTCTCCCGGAGCTCCCTAGAGGACGGGCTACGCGAGCCCGCGCGCACTGTATCACCGGGGTCTCGGGGGACTGGACGCCTCATCCGTTCTTATACGAATGCAGTCCGACGATCCACAGATTGACGGCGTAGTAGGTGATCAAGAGCGAGATGAAACCGACGACGGCGATGATCGCGGCACGGCGACCCTTCCATCCGGCCGTCGAGCGCGCGTGCAGATAGCCGGCGAAGATCGTCCACGTCACGAACGACCAGGTCTCCTTCGGATCCCATCCCCAGTACCGCCCCCACGCCTCCTGTGCCCAGATCGCACCCGCGATCACGGCGAAGGTCCAGATGAGGAAGCCGAAGGCGATCACGCGATAGGCCACGCGGTCGAGCGCGGCGGCGGACGGCAGGATGCCGCCGCGCCGGCGCTCGGACGCTCCCCCCGCACCCTCCGGGTCGGGCAGCAGGTCGTGCGGCGCGTCCACCTCGATCGCGCCGCCCATGATCGGGGCAGGGGCGCGCTCCCGCCCGACCGCGAGCGCGCGCCGCTCCGATCGGTCCTTGAGCAGGAACAGGATCGTCGCGATCCCGCCGATCGCGAACAGCGACGAGCCGGTGATCGCCGCGACGACGTGGATCTTGATCCAGTACGAGTTCAGAGCCGGCTGCAGCGGAGCGGGCTCGACGGGGAAGAACATCGCGGCGATCGCGAGCGTCAGCACCGAGAACATCAGCGCGAACCCGGTGAGCGTCTTGATCTTCGCGATGCCCTCGACGAAGACGAGCGTGCCGACGACCACCAGGAACGCGAGCACCGTCGAGTACTCGAACATGTTGCCCCACGGCACGCGATCGGCAGCCATGCCGCGAGCCACGATCGCGACGAGGTTGGCCGCCGCGCCCGCGATCGCCACCCCCCGAGCGAGCACCCAGAGCAGATCGCGCCTGATCGCGAGGTAGGCGAACGACAGCACCATGGCCCCGAGGTAGAGCCAGATCGTCACGTCGAACGCCGTGCTCGAGATCCTGGCCCAGTTCACGACGTCCCCACCTTCTCCTCCGCGTGCATCTCGAGCGCCTCCGGTCCCCCGATACCCCGGACGATCCGCTCGAACTCCTCTTCGAACGCGTCCTTCCGCTGCAGGGAGAAGCCGCCGATCTTCACGAGCGCGCCTCCCGGGGCGGCCTCCGCTCGGATCCACACCTTCCGCCGAGAGACGTACAGCGAGGGGATGAGTCCCACGAGGACGAGGATAGCGGCGGCCAGCACCACCGGGATGCCCACGTCGCGGCTGATGAGGAACACGCTGTACTGGCGGAGCTCCGGGAACGAGAGCTCGAGCTCACCGGCGCCGGCGGCGTCGAAGGTGCTGGTTCCTGCCGCGTGCAAGTCGGAGCGACCGACGCGCCGGAGACCGGTCGTATCGACGGTCGAGAGCGAGGGATCTGCGATCTCCCCCGTGTAGACGGAGTAGCGGATGTAGGGATCGAACTGCACGAGCATCGACGTCGGCTCACCGGTGAGCTGCAGGTTGGCGAACGAGCGGAAGTCGGGCCAGAGCTCGAGGGCGATCATCACGTCTGGCTCCGGAGCCGTGAGCTTGATCGCTCCTCGCCACGGCATCGCGGTGGCCGGCACCCCGTCGGGCGGATCGTCCCTCGCCATCTCGATCGGCGAGGACCAGAGGGGCCGTCCGTCGACCGACACCTCGACGACCGGTGACCACCCGAACCCTTCCTGGAAGACGTGCAGGCCCTCCACCTCCGCCGGATGGTTCACGCGGATCTCCTGCGAGCCGGTCGTCCGTCCCTCGCGATCGAGGAACCGGACGCGGGAGATGAAGTCGATCGGCTGCCCGTTCCGGCGGTAGCTGTCCTCGAAGTCGAGGAGCTCGAGACCGATGCCAGTGAAGCCTCCGCTGAAGTACCGACCGGTCCGGATCTCTCCGGCGTAGTTCGGGAGCGCGTCCACGAACGTCTCCCCTTCCGTCACGACGGCGCGACCGGTGAACCCCGTCCCCTTGCCGACGATCACCCCGAGGAGGAGCAGGAAGAACGCCCAATGGAACAGGAGACTCCCGACCTCTCGCAACGCTCCCTTCTCGGCCGCGACCCCGAGGCCCTCCTGCGAGACGCGGAATCGCTTCCGCCGCAGGAAGCGGGCGGCGGTCACCGCGGCCTCGTCGGGTCCGGTGCCGACCCGAACCTCCGCGTGATGGCGGAACCCGTCCAGCTCCCTCGCGTGGATCGGTCGTTGGCGGATCGCGCGGAGCATGGCTCGGGTCCTGGGGAACAGACATGCCGCCAGCGACACGAACAGCAGCGCCGTGATCAGCACGAACCACCACGAGCCGTAGACGTCGAAGAACCCCGCCCGGAAGAACAGCGTCCCCCAGAACCCGTGATCGTCGAGGTACCGGCCCACCCGTTCCGGCGAGTTCGGGATCTGCGGCACGAGCGACCCGATCAGGGCACCCGCCGCGAGCATCAGCAGCAGGATCAGCGCGGTCCGCATCGACCGCAGCGTCCGCCACACCATGGCGGTGGACTGACGCAGCGTGAGACCGGACGAGGTCGTCATGGGAGTCCCGATGCTAGGAGCGGCACCTGTGCCCGTCCATCCCAGCCCAGCGGCCTTACAGCCCCGGCGTGAAGCGGGCGAGCGGGGCGATGAACCGCTGGAAGGTCCCCGTGAGCAGCAACAGGCCGACCGCCACGAGCATCGCTCCCGACGCCGCCGCGATCGCCCGGTAGTTCCGCCGCACCCAGCTGAGGCTTCCCATCAGCCAGTCCGCCCCGAGACCCACGAGCAGGAACGGCACGCCGAGGCCGAGCGAGTACACGACCAGCAGCGCCGCCCCTCTGATCGTGCCGCCGGTCGCCGCGATCGCGAGGATGCCCCCCAGCACCGGCCCGATGCACGGCGTCCACCCGGCCGCGAACGCCATCCCGAGCGGGAGCGCCCCGGCGGTGCCGGGGCGCACCCGCTCGAGCAAGGGCCGCCGCTCCGCGTACAGCCGCGGCGAGCCGCGGCGGAGCGCGTAGCCGAGCATGAGCAGCCCGAGCGCGATCACGACCAGCCCGGCGAGCCGCTGGAACCAGGGGTCCCGGAAGAACCGGACGAACGTCGCGGCGAACGCGCCGAGCAGGGTGAAGACGATCGTGAAGCCCAGGATGAACAGCAGGATCGGCAGGAGCGGGCGCCGTCCCTCGCCCTCGGTGGCGCGGCTCCCGGTGACGAACCCGACGTACCCGGGCACCAACGGCAGTACACACGGGCTGGCGAAGGACACCACCCCGGCCGCGAACGCGAGGGCCGGCGCCCACCACGACGAGAGCCCTTCATCGACCAGCGCGGCAACCATCGGCTCAGTCTCCCATCGCGGCCTGCGTGAGTTGTCTGAGCTCCGGCAGCCACATAGTCTGGGTCCGCTCGTGAAAACCTTCACGAGTGGGAGCGGGAGCCGAGAGCAGGGCAAGGCCCCCCGAGGCCCGGTTATGATTCGCCCGCCCATGGAGCAAGCGAGCGCATGAGCCAGGTCGACACGGCAGCCAGATCGCCCATCCGGACCCTCAAGCGCCATGTCGAGGCGTTCCTCCGGGACTTCGAGTGGACCTGGACGAGCGCCGTGCTCTTCTCGATGGCGTTGTTGTTCCTCCTGCTGATCTCGGTGGCCGTGATGTCGTCGTGGTGGCTCTACTACTCGGAACAGATCCTCGGCTGGCAGGGGCCGACAGACCTCGAAGCGTTCCTCCGGGACCCGTTCAACACGGGGGGCGCCTTCTTCTCCCGGGAGTCCTTCCTCTGGCTCTCCAACGAGGGCCTCCTCATGCTGCGCGATGCGATCGCGATGGGGCTCGCCACCGGCCCGATCATCACGGTGCTCGTGGTGTCGGCCGTGCTCCAGAACTGGCGACGCAAGCTCCGTGGAGAATCCGGCGACGTCCGACCCACCGGCGGGTACCGGTAGAGGGAAAGAAGATGCCGTTCACCAAGACCGAGGTCGACATCCACGAGGATTACAACCTCGAGGCGGTCGACCCCTCGTGGCTCGCCCAGGGTGTGAAGTCGCCCAAGCACCTGATGCTGGACCCGGACAACTGCATCCTGTGCCGGGCGTGCGAGGACGTGTGCCCGTGGAACTGCATCTTCATGCTCTCGCCCGGCATCGTGGAAGACGCCGAGACGCCGGCGGCCGAAGCCGAAGTCGTCACCTCGAACGCGATCTTCATCGTGGACGACAACGCGTGCACCCGGTGCTCGGTGTGCGTGGACCGCTGCCCGACGGACACGCTGTACTATGCGCGGCTGCCGGACGGTTCCGGCGGCAGGCGCACGATGGCCGAGGTCCCGGCGTCCCAGGCGGCGGAAGAATGATCGTGTCGGCCGCGAGAGGGGGAACGCGGTGAAGTTGAAGCCCCCTTCGCCGAGCGAGCTCGGCGACCGTCTCCGGGAGACCGAGTTCTGGAAGTCGATGTTCCGGCCGGGCTCCATCTACCGGAAGGGCTACAAGGACACCTCGCGGGACCGCGCCCTCGCGACGATGAACAACGTGCTGTACCACCTCCACCCGGTGAAGGTGAAGCGCCACGGCCTGAAGCTGACCTACACGTTCTGCCTGGGCGGCCTGTCGTTCTTCCTGTTCATCCTGCTCACGGTCACCGGGATCTTCCTGATGTTCTTCTACCGGCCGATGGCGGACATCGGCGGCGGGCAGGCCTACACGGACATGCAGGGGATCAGGACGACGGTGTTCCTCGGGGACTTCGTCCGCAACCTCCATCGATGGGGTGCGCACCTGATGGTGTTCAGCGTGACGCTGCACATGGCGCGCGTCTTCTACACCGGCGCCTACAAGCCGCCCCGCGAGTTCAACTGGGTCGTGGGCGTGATCCTGTTGTTCCTCACGCTCGGGCTGTCGTTCACCGGCTACCTGCTGCCGTGGGACCAGCTGGCGATCTGGGCGGTGACCGTGGGCACGTCGCTGGCCGGATACTCGCCGTTCATCGCCAAGCAGTTCAACATCGGATTGCTCGGCGGTGTGGTCGTCGGGCCGGAGACGCTGCTGCGCTGGTACGTGCTCCACGTGCTCGCACTTCCGTTCGTCTTGGTGCTGTTCCTCGCGGTCCACTTCTGGCGGATCCGCAAGGACGGCGGGATCTCGGGACCGCTCTAGATGGCGCGCGAAGACACCCCACTCGATCAGGAAGTCTTCGACCGCGTCCTCAAGGAACAGCTCGATGCCGGCACGGACCGGCGCGTGGCCGAAGGCCGGGCTCGGTCCGCTGCCGTGCGCGCCTACAAGGCCGCGCACCCCGAGGAGGAGGCCGCACCCGCTGCAGCCGCCGCGGGTGGGAACGGCGAAGCGCAGGCTCCCGCGGCGGCCGCGCAGCGCCGGCCGCCGCAGCAGCGGCTCCCGCAGCAGCGGCCGCGCCAGCCGCCGGCCAGGCAGTAGCCGCGGCCGCGCCGGTGAGCGCCCCGACCAGGACCGCGCCGCTCCCCACGGGCAACATCCCCACGCCCAAGAAGGGCGCTCCCGACAAGCACCGCCTCCTGGCGCTCGTGCCGCCCGAGGGGATCCAGCGGGTCGAGCGCGAACAGGGCGACCGGGTCAACGTGTGGCCCCACCTGTTGCTCGAGGAGTTCGTGGCGATGTTCGTGCTGTCGGTGGGACTGGTGGTGTTCTCCACGTTCCTGAACGCCCCGTTGCGTGAGCTGGCCAACGCCAACCTCACCCCGAACCCCTCGAAGGCCCCGTGGTACTTCCTGGGTCTCCAGGAGATGCTGCGCTACTTCCACCCGATGGTGGCCGGCATCGTGATCCCGACGTTCATCCTCGTGGGCCTGGCGGCAGCGCCCTTCGTGGATCGGAATCCCGAGCACCCGTCCCGGCGACCGGAAGATCGCGATCACGCTGTTCACGATGCTGTTCATGTTCGGCGCCGTCCTGACGATCATCGGCTCGTTCTTCCGTGGCCCCGGCTACAACTGGATCTGGCCGTGGGCGCAGGGGGTGTTCTTCGACCTGTGACACTCGCCGCGTCCGCCGGACTCTACGCCGCCGTCGCCGCCCTGGTGGGGATCATGATCGTCGCGGTCGCGTTCTTCGTGATCTCGCTCCGGTCCTACCAGCGCCAGCAGGAGGCGGTGGCCGCCACGCGAGCCCGCGCGGCCGGACTCCCCGCTCCCCCGAGCCGCGCGCCGGCCGTCTCGCGACGGGACTTCTTCCGCAAATCGTTGCTGACGTCGCTCCTCGTGTTCGGCGCGGCGTTCGGCGGCGCGTCGATCGCCTTCCTGTGGCCCAGCCTCAAGGGTGGGTTCGGCGCCTTGATCGACGCCGGGCCGCTCGATGAGATCAAGGCGGCCGTCGCCTCGGGCGAGCCGTTCTACGTCGGAACGGGCCGCTTCTACGTCGTGCCCTACAACGGAACGCCGAAGGGCGACATCGACTACGTCAAGGAGGGCGTGGCGGGCGAGGGGATCATGCCGTTGTATCAGCGGTGCGTGCACCTCGGCTGCCGGGTCCCGTTCTGCGGGCAATCGAAGTGGTTCGAGTGCCCGTGCCACGGCTCGAAGTACAACCAGGCGGGCGAGTACCAGCTCGGCCCCGCCCCCCGCGGCATGGACCGGTTCCACATGGAGATCGTCGACGGCCGGGTGATGGTCGACACCTCCGAGGTGGTCCTGGGGCCCGCCCGCGGCACCGACACCATCGACCAGCCGCCGCAGGGCGCCTTCTGCGTGGCGCCGGGATAGGAGCGGACGAGACCGATGCTCGCGCTGTCGACGACCGCCGGGGTCGGGCTCTTGATCGCGGGCGCGCTGATCACGGTCGCCGCGATCGCCGGGCTCGCGCTGCGCCAGCGGACGCGTGAGACCGGACCCGACATCCCGGACGCGCTCAAGCCCGGCCCGTCCGATGCCGCGTTGGAGACGCCGCTGCTCCAGAAGCTCCAGGGCTGGAGCGTCGTCATGTTGGCGTTCTTCGTGATCTGGGTCCCGGCGACCTGGATCTTCGAGCCGTCGACCAACCTCAACCAGGAGAAGGAGCTGAAGGAGCTCGCTCTCGATCGCGGCTCCCGGGCGGTGCTGCTGTTCTCCGAGGAGAACCAGCTCGGGGTCGGATGCGTCCGGTGCCACGGGCCGGACCTCTCCGGCGGGATCATCCAGACGGGCACCACGTTCGCGTTCCCGCCCGACCTGACGACCCTCTGCGGCGGTCCCTCGGCCAATCACGCAGCGATCTATTCGACCGAGGACATCTACCAGGTCATCTCGGAGGGCCGGAACGCGATGCCCTCGTGGAGCATCCGCAACGAGGGCGCCCTCGACGACCAGCAGATCAACGACATCGTCGTCTACCTCGTCGATCTCTCCTCGGAGAACGTGCCGTTCGAGGAGAACGTGTGCCTGAACGAGGAAGCGTCCGCCAAGGCCCTCGCGAGCCCGGGGACCAACCCGAGGGACCCGTGATGGAAAGCTGCCTCGGGTTCAACATCGACTGCGGCACCCTCGCGAAGGGCGCGGGCGTCACCCTCATGGGGTTCATCCTGTTCGTGGGGAGCGTGTATCTGATCCTGACCGCGGTCCTCGGACGGTGGATGGGCTACCTCGTGCTGATGGTCGCCTTCTCGGGATGGATGATCGTCCTGTCCGCGCTCTGGGCGTTCGGCTTCTACTCGCAGGGTCCCGACACGCCGGTGAACCTCGGTCCGCGCGGCGCCGAGCCGAGCTGGGTGCCCCTCCTCGCATCGACCGGGCAGACGAGCGACCGGTACGAGGTGTTCGGAAGCTATCCGGACGAGCCCTGGAAGGAGCCCGGGAAGGGTGAGGCCGCTCAGGTCCAGTCCTTGACCGGCATCGTGACCGACTTCCTGGCCGAGGAAACGAATGCGGAGCTCGGCTACGAGGGCACGGACCCGAGGGCGGTCTCCGGCGTCGAATTCGCCGTCGACAGGCTCCGCTTCGCGAACGCGGGCGACACCCAGCTGGCCGTCGCAGAGGCGCACTTCCTCGACGGGGGGCCGCTCTGGACCGTCTCGCTCACCTACGACGAAGGAAGCGTCCCGAAGTACTCCTACATGTTCCTCGCCGGCTCGGTGCTCCTGTTCGCGGTGCACCTGCCGCTGCTGGACATCGCCGAGCGCAAGCGCAAAGACTTCCTCACCGGCGGGGCAGCGCCCCCCTGGTACGGACCGGCATGATGATGCGAGAGGGGGTAGGAGTGGTGCTCGCGCAGGCGCACGAGGTTCCGCTGCTCGATCAGGGCTCGGTCCAGTTCATCCTCCTCGGGGTGATGATCCTGGTCGTCCTGTTCGTCCTCTGGATCACGATCGCCAAGTAGCGGCCGGCGTTACCTCGTCGGTGCGAACGCCACCGCCCCGCCGCGCTGTCCGGACGTCGGCCAGCGCCGCCTTCCGTTGCTCGTAGTAGGCGAGGATCTGCAGCTCGACCGCGAGATCGACCGAACGGACCGACACCCCCGGCGGTGCCACGAGCGGAGCGGGCGCGAAGTTCAGGATCGACCTGATCCCGGCGGCCACCATGGCATCCCCGACCTCCTGGACGGCCGTGGCCGGTGTGGCGATCACCCCGATCGCGATCGCCCGCTGCTTCACGAGCTCCGGGAGCGTGTCGATGTGGACCACCTCGAGGTCTCCCATGCGTTCCCCGATCTTGCTCGGGTCGACGTCGACGAGGGCCGCGACCCGGAACCCGCGGTCCTCGAACCCCTTGTAATTGGCGAGGGCGTGCCCGAGGTTCCCGATACCCGCGATCGCGATGCCCCAGTCCTGGGTGAGCCCGAGCTCCCGGCGGATCTGGTGGATCAGGTAGGCGACGTCGTAGCCGACCCCGCGGGTGCCGTAGGAGCCGAGGTGCGAAAGGTCTTTCCGGACCTTGGCCGAGGTGACGCCGGCGGCCACCGCCAGCTCCTCGGAGGAGGCGACCACGATCCCTTCCGCGGCCATCCCGCCGAGCGCTTGGAGGTACCTCGGAAGCCGGCCGACCGTGGCCTCGGGGATCGAGCGATCCCTCACGGACGTCGCGACCGTGTGCTCATCGGGAAAGGAGCCTAGCCGAAATCCGAGCTCAGTTCACAAGTGCACGAGCGCCTCGGCGCCGCGCTCTCATCCGACCAGACCGGCCAGCCCGGCCGCGTCGACGGTGATCTCGAAGGCCTCCTCCCCGTCGACCTCGACCACGGGGACCCTGATCCCGTACTCCAGCTCGAGCTCGTCGTCGCCCTCGATGTCGATCTCCTCGAACTCGAATCCGTGCCGCACACGTTGGGCGAGGATCGTCTCGCGGGCCACGTCGCAGAGATGACACCCCGGACGTGAGTAAAGGGTGACCCTGTGCATGGGGCGCCGTTGCATGGGCGCGATGGTAGCGTCGCGCGCCAGGAACATGAGAGACGGCGACCGGGAGGATCTGGAGCTTCACCGGCGCCTGTCCAGGGGTGACCGGGAGGCGTTCGACGAGCTCTACCGTCGGTACGCCCCGACGGCGTACGGCATCGCGTATCGGCTCCTCGGACAGCAGTTGCTGGCCCAAGACGTCGTGCACGATGCCTTCCTCGCCCTGTGGCGGGCCCCGGAGGCCTTCGACGCCGCCCGGGGAGCATTCCGGAGCTTCTTCCTGGCCCTCGTCCACCACCGGGCCGTCGACACGATCCGCCGGGAAGAGCGGATGCGGGCCCGGCACGATCGGGCGGCGAACCTCGAGCCCGCCGTGGGCGAAGACCCTTCGGAACGCGTCGTCGACGAAGACTTCGTCGCACGGCGTCGCCGCGAGGTCCGGGATTCGCTCGAAGACCTTTCAGCAGAACAGCGACAGGTGCTGGAGATGGCCTATTTCGAGGGCATGACCCAGGTCAAGATCGCCGAGAAGCTCGGCATCCCACTGGGTACGGTGAAGACGAGGACGTTCGCGGCGCTCCGCAAGCTGCGCAGCGTGCTCGAGAAGGAGGACTGACAGCTTGGGCCGACGGGGATCGCCGTCCGGATCGCAGATCGATCCGGAAGAGCACGATCGCATCGACGAGCTGATGGCGGGCTACGCCCTCCGGAGCCTCTCGGGTGAGGACGCGACGGAGGCGGACAGGCTTCTGTCCCAGCACGTCCCGGACTGCGCGAGATGCCGAGAGACACTGCTCGCCCTCAGCGACACCGTCGCCGACCTCGCGTTCGCGGCGGATCCGATCGCTCCACCCGAGACACTGCTCCCCCGCCTCCATCGCGAGCTCGAGCCGCGTGAACGTCCGCCCCTGGGCCGCTGGGCGGGCGTCGCCGCCGGCGTCGCGGTGGTCCTCGTGACCGGCGGGCTCGCCGTCTCCCAGGTGCTCCGTGCCACCGACCTCGAGGATCGCAACGCCCTGTTCGCCCAGGCCCTCCGCTACTCGCAGCGCCCCGGCGCCGACAGCTCCCCGCTGGTGGCGACCGATGCGTCGGACCCGGCCCCCGTCTCGGAGGTCGCCGCGCCCGACGCCGATCATTTCTTCCTCGTCGGCACGGACGTCCCGCCGGCTCCGGCCGGGTTCTCCTACGGGATCTGGCTCTCCGACGGCGTGGACGCCGTCTTCGCGGGGACCTTCGTTCCCGGCCCCGGCGTCACGGTCGTCAAGGTCCCGTTCGACCGATCGAGGTTCGACCGTGTCCTGATCTCGCTCGAGGTCGAGAACACCGTTCCCACGGAGCCCGGCGAGCCGCTGTGGGAAGCGGCCGCATAACGACCTTCCGGTCAGGCAGCTCAGCGATCGCGCAGTCCCGCGAGCGTGTCGCGCAGGACCGGCGACCATCGGACGGAGAAGTACGGGTTCACGTCGAATGCCTCCTCGAGGAAGGACTGGGCCCGGTGCGTGTCCCCGAGCCGGAGCTGGATCATCCCCGCGTGGAACAGGAAGAGTGCGTCGCGGGTGCCGAGTCTCAGGGCTTCCGACGAGAGTTCGGAGGCCTTCCGGTAGTCGCCGTTCGCGTAGAGCGCCCAGGCGAAAGCGTCCGCCACGTGGACGCTCGTCCGCCGTGACCACTCGGCTCGCGCAGAGCGGAGCGCCGCTCGCGCCGAGTACCCCGACTGCGCCGACCGGGTAACCGCGCGGTCTGCCTCGAACAACGTCATCTCGAGATCGGTATCGACTCCGTTCGCTCGGTAGGACCTGGCCGCCGCCCGCACCTTCTCGTCCTGCGCGGCGGCGGCCTCGTGGTTCCCCGCCGCGGCGTAGAGCTCCGCGAGCCCTGCGAGGTGATCCGGCGCGGGAGACCGCGTCGCCAACCGAGCGTGGCCGGCGATCGCCTCCTCGAGGTCGCCGGAGGTCCACGCCACCAGCGCGAGGCCGAGCTGTGCCTCCGTCGAGGTCGGATCCGCCGCTCTGGCGCGCCGGAACCACTTCCCCGCCTGCCGGATCCGACCGGCGTGGAAGTGGAGGTTGGCGATGTGGGCGGCCGCCCAGGCGGTGTCCGCCCGACTCGCTGCCACGTCGTAGGCCGCGCGCATCGCTGCGATCGCGCCCCGGACGTTGCCACGGAGCTCGAGGGCGTAACTGACCCTTCCGTAGGAGACGACGTCCGGCCGAGTGTCGACCATCCGCTGGAACGACCGGAAGGCGGCGGGGTACCGCCCGAGCTCGAGCTGCGCGTCGCCGACGAGACCGTAGACGTCGGCGTTGAACGGGGCGATCCTCGCAGCGCGACGCCCCCAACGGAGCGCGCGGGCGAAGTCGTGCCGCTCCGCCGCCAGCGTCCCGATACCGAGGAAGACATCGGGGTTGCCGCTCGGCTGGAGGGCCAGTGACCGAGCGAGCGCTGCCTCCGCCAGCGGGTACGTGGAGGGGTCCGAGGTGTTGCGGACCCGTTGGACGTACGCGAACCCCAGTGCGGCCGAAGCCTTCCAGTCCTCGGGATCGGAGGCGAGCCTCGACTCCAGCGACCCGATCGTGGCGTCGAGCGATCCTCCGGCCGCCGCCGGACCGAGGATGGCCTCGCCCGGCGAGACGAGGGCCGGACCACGATCCGAGTCACGAGACCCGTCCGACCCTCCGAGCCCGAGGGCGCCGGCCAGGAAGACCGCCACGGACAAGCCCGCGGCGGTCGCGATCATCGTGAGTCGTGCTCTCATGCGTCCTCCCGGAAGCTCGTCGGAGGATGAGTGGCCGCCGCTGTCGCGGCGGCCACTCGACTCCTCTCTCAGTGCGGGTCTGCGTCCGACCCGGAGTGCGGGTACGCGACGTAGGGGAACGCCGCTTGGAACGTGGAATCGTTCGCCCCGACCCCGTCGGTCAGACCGTCGGCGTCCGTGTCGTGTCCGGGGATCAGGACCCCCATCACGACGCGCAGGGCGATGTCGATGATGTCGTCACTGAGACGCCGGCCGTTCGGGAACCCGGCGACGTCACCGTCGATCGCTCCGAGGATCGAGCAGTCCACGGTGCACGGCGCGACGTTCATGTTCAGCCGGAGCATCTCGGACTTGCGAACGTGCATCGGCTTGTTCAGCCCCGGCAGACCGGTGAGGAACACCTGCACCAGGTCGGATCGCTGCACGCCTGCGGCACCCGAGTTCGAGTCCGGGACATCAGGGAACGCGGTGCCGTAGACGGCCGAGATCAGGTGCGCGAGCTCGGGATCGTTCACCTTCGGCAGGTAGGCCGCGTCACCTCTCGGGTTGGACCCGTTGAAGTAGTCCTTGAACCCGACGGGCACGACGACCTCGTTCACCAGCGGCATCCCGAGACGCGAGACCTGCACGAGCGGGCCCTTCCATTCGAGGGAGCCATCGCTCCCCTGGATGCGGATCGAGCGCCGCGACGCCGTGGTCCAGATGCCGATCACGCCGTCATCCGGTCCGCGCAGCTGTCCCTTCGGCACCTGCAGGACCATCGTGCTGACGTTGAAGCCGTCCAGCGTGTCGTCCGTGTCCTCTCCGAAGTCGCCCCCGTACAGGAGGTCGAATACACGGAGGTCGAGGAAGAACGGGTCATCGGACTGGCCGACCCAGCTGGTGCGGCCGTTGCCGGCGGACACCACACCCGCATCGAACAGGTCGGCGTTGTAGCCGGGCATCGAGGCGTCGCCCACGTGGGACGGCACGACCGGTGCGTCGTTCAGCAGGACCGCGGAGTTCCCGTTGCGGATCCTCGTGAGGTCGTAGGTCTGGTAGATGAGGAGGTTCTCGTCGTCCAGCGACGTCACGGCCCCGTTGTTGGCGATGAACGAGTCGGGGTTGCGGTGATGGGTCGTGAACCGCCAGCGGTACGTGATGTCGGCGAGCGGCGTCCCCGTCGTTGTCGATGTTGATGTCGTAGTTGGTGCGCTCGGCCCAGAGGTAGAAGTTGGGCCCGCCCGCCGGTTCCTGGAACGGGATCCACGAACCGACCAGCGCGACCGTGTTCGGCGCACTTTCGGGGACGAACGCGTAGAGGTCGGTCGCGTCGATCGGTGGATCGGCGGACGTGAGCGGGGCTTCGCGGTGGCTCGACGCCGTGGAGGCCACCGGACCGAGTCCGGCGAAGGCCGCGACGGCGAGCGCCCCGGTGACGGCGAGCGCGGCGGCTCGCCTGAACTTGGATGCAGACAAAGGTATCCCCTCCTAGGTGTGCCGGGATCTCGGAGATGGTGCGACTGCGAACGGTTCGTCGCGCTGCCTCGTCGTCCGGGAGCGTCCCGGCCGATCCTTGCGTCCCCTCCTTCCCCACGGGCGCGATCAAGGCTTGGTTCGCGCGCCGCGGGCAACCGGATCACTCGGCCGGGATCACCCGGCCTGCGTCAGGGCGTCGGAAGTTCACTCCGTTGAGAGGCGGAACGAGACTCGGTCGCGCGGAGGAATCCGAGGAACATCACGGCGACGCCGGCCAGCAGTGAGAGCGCGAACGCCGGCAGGTTCCCCACGGCGGCGAACGCCGACCCCGCGGCGGCGGTGATCGTCGCGCCGGCCGCGACGAGCAGCGTCCCGGTGAACCGGTGACGGAGCTCGGGGCGTCCTCGCATGCGCCACGCCGACCACACCGCGCCCGCGAGGAGGATCAGGTACGACGGGATCGAGATCAGCTGAGGCAGGCGGTAGGCGGCGCTGCCGTCGCCGAAGACCTCCTTGCCCGACGGCAGCTGCTCCGCGAATGCGGCCGTATGGACCGCCGCCCCTCGCGTCACGGCGATCGTGTAGGCGAAGACGAACGCCAGCGCCATCCACACCACGAGGTCCACGAATCGACCGCGACGGAGGAGATGCACCTCACCTGCCGCGAGCAGCGGGACGTTGAGCACCGCGCCGAGGATCCAATACACCTCGAAGAGCGTCCGGCTCCAGCCGACGGCGGCACCGGCCGCAACGGCCGCCGACGCGATCGCGTACATCAGGAGGGCTCCGCACCACATCGCCAGGTAGAGGCGGCGGGTCAGGACGAAGCGCCGGCCGAGCGACGCTGCGAACGCGAACGCCACGAGCGCGGCGGCGAGCGGGAAGATCCACATGAGCCACAAGGATACGCACCGCCTACCAGCCGGTAGCATCGA
The DNA here is from genome assembly GCA_963839395.1 of uncultured Actinomycetota bacterium. GTDB lineage: Bacteria > Actinomycetota > UBA4738 > UBA4738 > HRBIN12 > JAJNBA01. The sequence continues at coordinate 45,098 of CAWIUW010000015.1, read as the reverse complement.
CGTTATGGCTTCCCCGCCCGTCCTGTTCTCGTCTGCCGCCTTCTTCACGCGGCCGTTGTCGTGGACCTTCCGGCTCGCTGCCGAGTGCGGTTACCGCGGAGTCGAAGTCATGGTGACGAAGGACCCGGAGAGTCAGGATCCCGCGCGCATCCGGGCCCTCGGGGACGAGTTCGGGCTCATCGTCGGCGCGATGCACGCCCCGTGCCTGCTCCTGACGAGGAAGGTGTGGGGCACGGACCCGATCGGGAAGATCGATCGCTCGGTGGAGGCAGCGGCCGATGCGAACATCCCGGTCGTGGTCGTGCACCCGCCCTACCGTTGGCAGCGCGCGTTCCGCCGGTGGCTCATCGAGGACCTGCCCGGTCTCGAGGCGCGAACGGGCATCGCCGTCGCCGTCGAGAACATGTTCCCCGTGCGGGTCGCCGGCAGGGACGTCACGTTCCACTCCAACCAGGATCTCGAAGAGCTGGAGGGGCTCCCCCACCTGGTGCTCGACACCTCCCACGCGGCCGTCTCGAAGCACGACCTCGTCAACGTGCGGAGGCTGTTCGGGGAGCGGTTGCGACACGTGCATCTCTCGGACAACGCCGGGAAGGGATGGGACTCCCACCTCCCACCCGGCGAGGGAGTGCTCGACCTCGATGCGTTCCTGGAGGACCTCGCCGCCTCCGGGTACGACGGCGCCGTCTCGCTGGAGGTCGACCTCCGGCCTTCGCTGGGTCACCCGGACGCGCTCGAGGCCACGATGGTCGGGATGCGCGAGCGCACGGAGCTCGCTCTGGCCTCCGCCGAGCGCTCCGCTCCGTGAGCCGATAGCCTCGCGCGGGTGCGACGCCCAACGTTGATCACGCTGATCGTGTTGGTGTCGCTGCTCCTGCTCGCCGGTCTCTGGCAGCTGCAGATCGCGAACCAGGATCACGGTCCCTTCCCGGGCCCGACCAGCCCTGGAGAGCTTCCGAGCCCGCTCCCCTAGGGACCCTCCATCACGACGACGTCGCCGGCTGCGAGACCGAGCATCTGCGCCGCGTTCCCGTGGTTCACGACGATCGCGATGTAGCCGTCGGAGTCGACGATCAGCCCGGGCTCGCGCTCGGGGAGCTCGGCGAACGTCCCTGCCCGGGGCAGTCGTCTGCCGTTCACGACGAGCACCCGGCCTGTCTGCACGCCGGCATCGTCCAGGTCCCGTTCGGTGGCGTTCAGCTGCACGTTCCCGTAGCCGTCGGTGGCCGTCACCCGCGCCCCCACGGCTCCCTCCGCCACCATCGGCCCCGGCACATCCAGGTGGACGAGCGTGGCGGGGTCGACGATGGGACCGAGGTCCTCCAGGCGCATGCCGGCCGCGAGATGGGCCGCGGCGGGCGCGAAGACGTCCCGTCCGTGGAACGTCCGCGACACCGGGGCGAGCAAGACCTCGGGGCTCTGGATCTCCACCGCGGCCTCGACACCCCCGAGCTCCTCCCAGGCGAGCGACAGCACCCCGTTATCCGGTCCCACCAGGAGCGCCCCGCCCGCGGCCGTCGCGATCGAGCCTCGGTCCGAGCCGACGCCCGGATCGACGACCGCGACGTGCACCGCGTCCGCGGGCATGTACGGGATGGATCGTGCGAGCTCCACCGCCCCCCGCATCACGTCCTGACGCGGGACCGAATGCGTGAGATCGATGACGCGAGCGTCCGGCGCGATCCTCGCCATGACGCCGTGGCAGACGCCAACGAACAAGTCGCTCCGCCCGTAGTCGGTGAGGAAGACGATCGGGCGGGTCATCCGTCCCCCGACACCGGCAGATACCGCTCGAGCCAGTTGATCATCTCGGTGCTCGCGATCCCCGCCTGGTTGCCCGTCAGGATGTCCGTCCCGTGGTCGCCCGTCGTGAGGATCACCGGCCGCTTGGGCTGGAGGCTCTCGCCGTAGAGCGCGTCCACGGACTGCGCCGCGTCGACGTCCTCGTGACCGGCGATGAAGAGCTTCGCGGCGCTCACTTCGGCGAGGGCGTCCGCGCTCGCCTCGAGCCCCTCGAACGCGGTCGGCGCGGAGAGCGTGATGAGTGCGTCGACGTCGTCCCCTTCCTCCGCCGCCACGATCAGCGACGCGGTCCCGCCCATGCTGGCTCCGACGAGTCCGAACCGCGACACCCCTTCGCTCCGGAGGGTCTGGACCGCTCCTTCGAGGTCCTGCCAGATCGCCGGGATGTTCTTCTCGCCTTCCGAGCAACCCGCGTCACCGCCCGGACAGTAGCCGCGGAAGTTGAACGTGAGCACTCGGTAGCCGCGTTGACCGAGTCGGTTCGCGAAGAAGTACCAGGCGCTCTGGTCGGAGGGGAACATGTGCGCGAGCACGACGCCTGCCGAGCCCTCGTCCGGGCCGAAGAGCCGACCGGAGAGCGTGACGCCGTCGGTGGACTCGAACGTGATCTCCTTCGAGTCCGCGGTCGAGCCCGCGGGAGCGTCTTGCGCGCATGCGGACAGCAGCAGGAGACCCACCACGAGGGTTCGGACATGGATCGGCGCGCGCACGCCGATGCTCCCCGCCGCTACTTGCCCAGCTTCAGGCGCTGGTGCCGGGTGCGCTTGAGAAGCTTCTTGTGCTTCTTCTTGCGCATCTTCTTCCGGCGCTTCTTCACGAGGGACGGCAACGATCCAAGCCTTTCATTCGGTCATTCGGTTCCGAAGAGGTTCCGGAGGTCGACCCGCTTCGCTCGGAAGCTCTCCTCCAGACGGACGGAGCCCAGTCTAAGCGCTTTGGGCGGCTCTGCCACGGGTGAGATCAGCCGGAGCCCTCCGTTGCCGGACACGGGCTCCAGATAGCCGACCCCGGTGAAGCCGCCCTCGCCGTCGGAGAGGCCGACCAGGAGGCGGTCGAGCTGGGAGAGGTCGAACAGGGGCGGCAGCGAGGGCATGAACACCGTGGGGCGGACGCGGAAGCGCTGGAGCGGCTGGGCGAAGTACCGGCGCATCGAGTCCTCGCGCTGGGCCATCCGCTCGTCGACCGTGGTGGGGACGACGGCCGGATGGATGCCGAGTCGGACCACCTCCACGCCGAAGAACCGCTCGACGACACCGACGATCGGCTCGAGCTCCTCCCCGCGCTGAAGCGCGACCACGAGGTCGGGCTCGAGCGTGTCGACCTTGTAGTACTTCACCTGCTGGCCGCGGATGCCCGAGACCTCGCCGCCGGTGTCGACGACGACGAGGTCGGCGCCCTCGTCGTGGGCCCGCTCGTTGAGACGTGCGAGCGCCCCGACGAGCGGGAGGAGGTGGTCCTGCGGGGAGGTCGAGCCGACGAAACCGATCGCATCGGCCGCGTGCATCCGCTCGTGTGTCAGGTCGTCGGGCTCGCGGATGTGCTTCAGACCGACGGTCCCCGGCGGCCCGACGGTCTTCTGGGAGACGTCTGCGTCGAGGTAGGCGACCGATCGACCCAGGTGGAGCGCGTACGCGGCGACCGCGCGCGCCATCGAACTCTTCCCCGAATCCAGCCCGCCGACGAACAAGACCGTTCGCGACTCTCGCGCGGCCCGGTCGACGAGCCGGTCGTGCTCGTTCATCACGCCCTCCGCCCCTTCGCGGAGGATCGGCTTGATGCGTGTCGGGAGCCCTCGAGGTGGCCGGCGTCAACCGGCCTCGGTGTAGCGCCCCCTCAGATAATCGTGGACGTCTTCCTCGCGGAAGCGATAGCCCTTGCCCACGCGGAGCGAAGGCATCTCTCCGTTCTTGATCAGTCGATAGACGGTCATCCTGGACACACGCATCAGATCCGCGACCTCGCTCGCGGTCAGTAGCCGAGCCTCGGTGAAGGGTTCTGGCATCACCATTCCGTTGATCGATGGTACCCCGTGCCCCAACAGCTGGATAGCCCTGAACCTCTGTTCAACTGAGGAACAGCTTGCGGCGCAAGCTGTCAGGAAGACGGTGGGCGGGCGGCCGAGATGGAAAGGGCGGCCGTCGCATCCGCGACGGCCGCCCTCGAGCGGTGCCTACTTGGCCTTCGTACCGAAGTGCGTCTTGACGGTCTGTCCCGTGGATTGGACGGTCAAGCGTGATCTCGTACGTCGCGGTCTTGTCGCTCAGCGAACCGGTGTACAGGTTGTACATGTAGAGGTCGCCGGACCAGCGCATGAATCCGCCGCTATCTGGCGAGTTCGTGTTGGTGATGGTCTCGGTCACCCCATCCGCCGGCGTTGACCCAGCGATCTTCTTGACCTCGACCTTCACGCTGAGGCCGCTTCCGGCGTTGGTCCCGTCGCAGTTGAAGAACCGCACCTTCACGGGGAGGGTGCTTCCCCACTTGAAGATGCTTGGGTCCTGGCTTCCTTGCGTCCAGTTCACGGGCTGGAGGATCCCGCTCGTGTTGTAGTTGACCGTGATTTGCGAAGTGGATTCCGTGTCCGACAGCGTGCCGTCGGAGACCGTCACGGTCGCCGTGTACGTGCCGGCTGCCGCATAACTGTGCGATTCGGGAGAACGACGGCTGGGAAACCGCGGATGGGACCCGAGGTTGTGGAATCGCCCCAGTTGATCGTCGCCGTGTGAGAGTCGCCCGCGTCAACGTCGTGGAAGGTGACCGTCAGCGTCGCGTTGTTGGCCCCAGTGGTCGTCGGGCAGCCGACGCTCGCAGCTCCGAACGATGCCGAGTCGATGACCGGGGCGTCGTTCACGGCCGTCACGTTGATCGTCATCGTGTTCGCCGACTGGTCGGTGTCCACGCCGCCGCTGCCGGTACCGCCGCCGTCCCTCACCTGGAAGGTGTAGGTGGCGTAGGGCGTGCCATTCTCGTCGGCGTCGGGGTGGAACTTCAGGTTCCCGGCGGCGATGTCGGTCACCAGGATCACCTGGCCGGTGGTCACGGCGGCCGCCGCCCAGTTTGAGGGTCCCGTTGGTCGGCAGGGTGGTGATCTTCACGCCCGGAAGGCGTCGTCCGGGGTGTCGTTGGGGTCGGTGAAGCCGAAGTCGGCCACCGTGAAGGTATAGTCGGTGTCCTCGTTGGTCGTGACCGAGTTGTCGGTCCCGGCCGGCGCATCGTTCACGGAGGCCACCGTGATCGAGACGGTCTCGGTCGTGGAGGTCGGCCCCGTCGCAAGACGCCGAGGGGGCTCCGCAGTTGTCCGGGTCACCGCGGTCGGTCACCTTGTAGGTGATCGTGTCCGACCCGTTGTAGTTGGCGCTGGGGGTGTAGGTCGGCGACCCGCTGCTGCCCGTGAGGGTGCCGTTGCTCGGGCCCGAGACGATCGTGTAGGTGAGGTCCCGTCGGCGGTCTCGACGTCGGAGACGTTGGCGGCGAAGTTCACCGGGCGGCGGTGTCCTCGTTCGTGTTGACCGAGAAGCTCGCAGCCGTCGGCGTGTCGTTCACGGCCGTCACCGTGATCGTCACGCCTGGCGGCGTTGGAGTTGGCCGCGCCGTCGTTGGCCGTGTAGGTGAACGTGATCGCCGTGCCGTTGAAGTTGGCGTCCGGGTTGTAGGTGGCTTGCCTGTCGGCGAACCCCGCTGGTGCCGTTGGCGGCCGCGGTCGCGCTCTCGTCGACGTCAGGTCAGCGTTGTCGCCGTCGACGTCGGTGTCATTGTCGGTCCGTCGGTCTCGACCGGCCGTGTCCTCGTCGGTGCTGTTGATCGTCACGTCCTCGCACACCGGGGCGTCGTTCACGGCATTGACCGTGACGTCCACGCCGGCGGCGTTGGAGTCGGCCGCGCCATCGTTGGCCGTGTAGGTGAACGAGTCGATGCCGTTGAAGTTGGCGTCCGGGGTGTAGGTGAGCTTGGTTGCGGTGGCCCCGCTGGTGCCGTTGGCGGCAGCGGTCACGCGTGTAGGTGAGCGTGTCACCGTCGACGTCGGTGCAGTCGGGGTCGGTCTCGCCGGCCGTGTCCTCGTCGGTCGTGATCGTCACGGCCTCGCACACCGGGGCGTCGTTCACGGCGTTGACCGTGACGTCCACGCCGGCGGCATTGGAGTCGGCCGCGCCATCGTTGGCCGTGTAGGTGAACGAGTCGCTGCCGTTGAAGTTGGCGTCCGGGTTGTAGGTGAGCTTGCCTGCGGCGAACCCGCTGGTGCCGTTGGCGGCAGCGGTCACGGTGTACGTGAGCGTGTCACCATCGACGTCCGTGCAGTCGGGGTCGGTCTCGCCGGCCGTGTCCTCGTCGGTCGTGATCGTCACGGCCTCGCACACCGGGGCGTCGTTCACGGCGTTGACCGTGACGTCCACGCCGGCGGCATTGGAGTCGGCCGCGCCATCGTTGGCCGTGTAGGTGAACGAGTCGCTGCCGTTGAAGTTGGCGTCCGGGTTGTAGGTGAGCTTGCCTGCGGCGAACCCGCTGGTGCCGTTGGCGGCAGCGGTCACGGTGTACGTGAGCGTGTCACCATCGACGTCCGTGCAGTCGGGGTCGGTCTCACCGGCCGTGTCCTCGTCGGTCGTGATCGTCACGGCCTCGCACACCGGGGCGTCGTTCACGGCCGTCACGGTGATAGACACAGTCGCAGTGTCGGTCCCGCCATGACCATCCGAGATCATGTAGGTGAACGAATCCGGGCCGTTGTAGTTGGAGTCTGGCGTGTAGTTGACGTTCGAACCGCTGCTCACGATCGTCGCGGTGCCGTTGGGCGGATCCGAAACCGCGGTGACGGTCAGCGTGTCCCCGTCGGCGTCGGTGTCGTTCGCGAGCGGACCGACCGCGTTCATCCCCGAGTCCTCTGCGAACGTCCGGGTGTCATCGACGGCGTCGGGCGAGTCATTCACGGGCGTCACGTTGATCGTCATCGTGTTCGCCGACTGGTCGGTGTCCACGCCGCCGCTTGCGGTACCGCCGTTGTCACGCACCTGGAAGGTGAACGTGGCGTAGGGCGAGCCGTTGGCGTTGGCGGCCGGGGAGAACGTCAGGTTGCCGGCGGTGATGTCGGCCGCCGAGATCTCCTGGCCAGCGGTCACGGCCACGCCGCTCAGCTTCAGGGTGCCGTTGGCCGGCAGGGTGGTGATGATCACGCCCGCCAGGGCGTTGGCCGGGGAATCGTTGGGGTCGGTGAAGCCGAAGTTGCCGGTCGTGAATGTGTAGTCGGTGTCCTCGTTGGTCGTGACCGTGTTGTTGGTGCCGGCAGGCGCGTCGTTCACCGAGGTGACGGTGATCGAAACGGTCGCGGTGTCCGTACCCCCGTGACCGTCCGAGATCGTGTAGGTGAACGAGTCAGCCCCGTTGTAGTTGGCGTCGGGCGTGTAGCTCACGTTCGCTCCGCCACCGGTGATCGTCGCGGTGCCGTGGGGCGGATCCGAGACTGCCGTCACCGTCAGCGTGTCGCCCGGGTTCGCATCGGTGTCGTTCGAAAGGGGGTTGACCGCATTGGCGCCCGAGTCTTCGTTGAACGTGCGTGTGTCGTTGACGGCATCCGGAGCCGCGTTCGTCGCGTAGTTCGCGACGTAATCGTGGCTTCCACCACCGTTGAACCCCGTGACGCAGATGACTCTGGCTGGAGACAGCTGCGTGAAGGCCTCTGAGGATGTCCAGCTAGTGAACGTGCTCCCTGATGGAGTCGTTGCATTCGTCGCCGCTTCCAACTTGATCGATTCGGTATTCCCAACACCCTTGTTGAACAGGGCGCCACCTGAGAATCCAACATTCGATTCGACGCCGGAATCAGACTGCGTCCCTGAGCAGTTCGTCGAGTTGTAGGTCGTCCACGTCAACGTGAAGGTGATACCTGCAGCGTTGGACCCGACCTTCACCGCACCGTCCGTGAATGTGGTTGTGGCCGTACCGGAGATAGGACCGGTTGCCGTCACCGTGTATGTGGCAACGAACCATGCGGGCAATTGGAACTCGTCGCGGATCGTTCCGTTGCCGTCCGCGATCACGTCGACGTCTCGACGCCAAGACTCCCCCGCGTCGTCGTTCACGCGGATGTGGACGATCTCACCGGGCTGCCAGTTGGTGCCCGTGAAGATCACGGCCCCGCCGGGTGGGTAGTCGTCCTTGTCGCTCGAGATGGTCGGGTTTCCGACAGGAAGGAGCGAAGTGGGTGAGGGTTCGGGGGAAGGCTCGGGAGCGGTGGTCGGCTCGGGTGAGGGCTCGACGCCGGCTCCGGGGAGGGAGCGGGGCTCGGGTCTGCGGAAGGACTGGGCTCGGGACTCGGCGACTCGGTCGCCGTGTGTTTCGGTGGTGGGGTCTGCGGGCGGATCTTCTGCGAACGCGGTCGGACCGGTGAGGGTCATCAAGACCGCGAGGACGACCGAGGTTGCGATCGGTTTGCGGATCCGGTGCGAAAGCCTGCGATACCTCCGCCCGAATGCCCATGTGTCGCTGAGGTGCGTGCTCGACCCCGTAGAAGCTGATTTCCTCCGGAACATCCACCCGTCCTCTCAGTTGCGGCAGGCGCGCTCTGCTCCTAGAGCCCTCCGAGCGCGCCTGACCGGTACCCACCCATCTCCCGCTTCTGCTGTAAGCAGTTGCGTGATGGGGCAGCGTAGGTCAGGTGGGTGTCACCCGTCAATCCCCCCAGACGGCCGACGTCAAGGCCCCTTTACGGCCTCGAGGGCGAGGAGCAGCGGAGATGTGTTCCTGCGCATCGGCGCTGTAGGCAAGGTGCCCTGCAGCAGAAGGTCATTGTGCCTTGCGCTCGGTGCCCGTATGCTCCGCCGCATGACAGACCGCCGCGCCTTGTTGCGCAAGCTCGAGAACGTGGATGCGTTCCCATTGTTCGCCCTCCAGGCGATCCACGAGCTCCGGGCGGACCTCGATTCGGTGGAAGCAGAGGCTCTCGTGAGAGCCCGGGACCTCGGGGCCTCCCTCGAGGACATCGCCGACGCGTTGGAGATCACCCGTCAGGGCGTCGCCTACAAGTTGAAAGCGCTCGCCGGGAACGGACACGACGACACCGATGAGGAGATCGTCGACGTCACCGGATCCGACGCCGAAACGAACGACACGCACCCGGTCTAGGCATCTCGTTCGTCAGAAGTGAGCCGCCACCGCCTGGAAGCACGGCCAGTACGCGTCCGCCGGGACGTGGTCGTCCAAGACGACGACGACCTCGGTCCGGCCCTGGGCCTTCGCAACGATCAGCGCCGGATCGTTCACGTCCGCGATGGAAAGTGTCTCGACGCCGGCCTGGATCGCCGCGCCCGCGAACCCGTGATCGGCGACCACGAGATCGGGCCGCTCCTCGCTCGAGCATCCGCTCCATCGCATCCGGGCGATGGGTATGGCGGGGGCGCTCGCCGTCCGTGACCATCCCCACCGCACCGTGATACGCGATCGTCCAGTCGTGGCCGGCGTCCTCGTCGCTCCACGACTCCCCCTCGGCCGGCCGGACGATCTGCGCGCCGTGCGACGCCGCGAGGTCCGCGATCGCGCCGTACAGCGGGTCCAGGTCTCCCGGGTGCCCGGTCGCGAACAGCACTCGCTCGCCACGGCGCGCGGCCTCCGCGAGCCGCTCCCCCATCGCTGCGCACGCGTCGAGCACCGCGCCGGCGTCGATGTCGGGAGATCCCTCGGTCGCGAGCGCGTCCATCGGGACCCCGGCGGCCTCGCCGACGATCCGGACGATGTCCTCGAACCCGAACGGCTCCGGCATGTCCGACAGCCCGAACAGCTTGTCCGGGTCGTGCTCGACCAGCATCCGGATGTTCCCGAACACGTTGTGATGTGGATGTCCGGCAGGGCCGGCGACGCCGCCTTCATCCAGCGCGACGGCCAGCTCCTCGCGAGGATACGGGCGCGGGTCCCATCGCTCGTCGAGCACGGGCAGACGGCTCGCGTGGGCTCCGATAACGTCCAAGGCATCACCATCGTACCGAGGGGGTCTTCCTGCAGATCGAGAGAGCAGTGGTCGTGGTCACCGGCGCCTCGTCGGGGATCGGCGAGGCGACGGCCCTCGCGTTCGCGAAAGCAGGCGCCCGTGTCGTCCTGGCGGCGCGGCGCACCGATCGGCTGGACGCGATCGTCGCCCGGATCGAGAAGGCCGGAGGCAAGGCGCTCGCCGCCACGTGCGATGTCACGCGCCCCGATCAGCTCGAGACCCTCCGCGTGGTGACCGAGGAGGTGTTCGGTCCGACCGACGTCCTCGTCAACAGCGCGGGGATGCGCGGCGGCGGCGAGCTCACCACGCTCACGTACGACCAGATCGAGGAGCGCGTCCGGCTCAACGTCCTGGGCGTGATGTTCGGAACGCGCGCGTTCCTCCCGGAGATGCTCGCGCGAGGGAAGGGCCACGTCGTCAACATCGGTTCGCTCGCCGGTCGGTTCGCGACGCCGGGGAACGCGATCTACGGCGCCACCAAGCACGCCGTCGTCGCGTTCTCGGAGGCGATGAACTACGAGACGGAGGGGCGGAACGTCTTCGTGACCTCGGTCAACCCCGGCTTCGTCGACACCGAGGGCTTCCCACAGGGCGACCTCCCCGACTGGGCGGTCCTGAAGATGCGCACGGTGACCGACGCGATCCTGAAGGTCGTCCGGGAGGACATCGCTCCCGAGTACTCGGTCCCCCGCTGGCTGAGCCCGCTGCAGCTGTTCCGGGTCGCGACGCCTCCTTTATATAGGTGGGGCATCCGGCGGGTCACGCGGCGTCGCCGTGACGAGCATCCGACGAGGTGAAGTGGTGAAGATCGGGACCGCGCCGGTGGAGGTCGACCGCCCCGCCGACGAAGACGTCCACGAACCCGACCTCCCGTGGATCGTGATCGTCTGGAACGACCCCATCAACCTGATGACGTACGTGACGTGGGTGTTCATGAAGCTGTTCGGCTACCCGCGGGACCACGCGGAGCGCCTGATGTGGGACGTCCACTCGAAGGGGAGGGCGGTCGTCTCCTCGGGTCCGAGGGAGAAGGCGGAGTCCGATGTCGCCCGCCTGCACGCGTACGGCCTGTGGGCGACGTTGCAGAAGGACGCGTGAGCGTGGCGGGCCCGTTCCGCAGACGGCGCGGCAAGTTCACGGTGAACCTCGGAGGCGGCGAGCGCGAGCTCCTCGCCGAGCTCTGCCGGCAGTCCCGCGAGCTGCTGGAGGAGGCGGATCCCTCGAGCGATCCGTCGATCGCCCGCCTCTTCCCCGCCGCGTACAAGGACGATCCGTTGCAGAGCCTCGAGTTCGAGTCGAACCTGGGCGACGCGCCCCGGGCGGGCAAGCTCGCGGCGATCGACACCCTGGAGCAGACGATCGGACGGTCCGAGCTCACCGAGGAAGAGCTGCTCGTGTGGATGGGAGCGGTCAACGACTTCCGTCTGTTGCTCGGAACGCGGATCGACATCAAGGAGGAGTCGACGGAGCGCGACTATCCCGAGGACGACCCGAACCACGACGCGTTCCAGGTCTACGTCTACCTCACGTGGCTCGAGGATCGGATGCTGCGAGCGCTGGGCGAGCCCGAAGTGCCGGGATCAGTCGGCGGGGGGCGGTAGCTTGATGCGGAAGAGCCGCTGCCACCAGGAGGGGTGCCGCCGGCGCCACTCCACGGCCAGCCGGCGGTGTTGCGCTTTCGTCGCCACATGCTCGTTGTCGCTGTAGGTCGGGACGAGGACGCTGGTCGGACGACCCGGTATCTCGTTCGGTGCCCTGAGCGCCATAGGGCCACCGTATGCGCCCTCTGCACGTGGCACAACGGCCGGATCGCCCTTTCCCTGCTCGTCTCAGACCTCCGTCAGGCCGACCTGGTGCACCTTGAGCATGTTCGTGGTCGTGCGGCCGGCGGGCATGGACGCCGCCATCACGACCGAATCTCCCTCGGCGGCGAGCCCCGCGGCGCGCAAGGCCTCGTCCATCATCGCGATCATCTGATCGGTGTCCTCCGGCCGGCTCGCGGGGTGCGTCTCCACTCCCCAGAGGAGCCCGTTCGCCCTCCGGACGTCGGCGTCGGGGATGAACGCGTGGATCGGGACCCGGGGGCGCTCCGCCGAAAGGAGCGCCGCGGTGCGGCCAGTGGTCGTGTAGCACGTGATCGCCACCACGTCGGAATCGCCCGCGACGATGGACGCGGCGGCGTGCGCGACCGCCGCTGCCTCCCCCGCGTGCAGACAGGGCGGCTGTGCCGCCCGGTACTCGGCGCCTTGGGACTCGACGGCCCGCGCGATGCGCGTCGCTGCCGAGGCCGCCTCGAAAGGGAAGTCGCCGATCGCGGTCTCCCCCGAGAGCATGATCGCGTCGGCGCCGTCAAGGACCGCGGTGGCGACGTCGTTGGCCTCCGCACGTGTGGGACGGGGCGAACGGATCATCGACTCGAGCATCTGCGTGGCGACGATCACAGGACGATCGGCGACCCGCGCGGCACGCAGGAGCCGCTTCTGGATGAGTGGGATCTCCTCCATCGGGAGCTCCACGCCGAGGTCACCTCGAGCCACCATCGCCGCGTCGGCCGCCTGCAGGATCCGCTCGAAGTTCTCGACCGCCGGCCGGGTCTCGATCTTGGCGACGATGGGCACGGGCCGATCGCCCATCGTCTCCCTGAGCTGCTCGATGTCGGAAGGATCGCGGACGAACGACTGGGCGACCAGGTCGACCCCGAGCTCGAGGACGCGACGGAGCATCTCCCGGTCCCGCTCGGTGACGGGCGGGAGACCGAGGCGCTCGGCGGGGACGTTCACACCCTGATGGCTGCGCACCGTCCCGGCGCGAACGCACTCGGTGTGCACGACGTCGCCGGCGATCCCGATGACCGTGAGCTCCACGGCGCCGTCCGCGAGCAGGATGCGGTCGCCCTCCCGGAGGTCATCTGCGAGCCCCGGATACGTCGTCGAGGCGCCGCTCGCGTCACCCGGGCCTCCCGGACGGAGCTCGAACCGCTGGCCGGGGCGGAACGTCAACGGATCGGGGTGCACGTCGCCGAGGCGAACCTTGGGGCCGGGCAGGTCGGCGAGGATCGCGAGCGCGAGCCCCGTCGCCTCCTCCACTTGGCGCACGATCGAGACGCCTCGCGCATGGTCGTCCGGCGTGCCGTGCGAGCAGTTGATGCGGAAGATCGAGGCCCCCGCCTCCACGAGCCCACGGACCATCTTGGGGCTCGCGCTCGCGGGCCCGAGCGTGCACACGAGCTTCGTCCGCGAGTTCATGGCTCGAGGACGATACGACGGACCTGGTCGGCGACGGCGCGGGCGGCGTCGTCGGACGATCCTGGTCCGAGGTCGGGTTCGGAGAACGTCGCGGGGACCGGGCCCTGCGCCCGGCGCTCCGCTTCTTCGACGAAGGTGGGCGGGAGCTCGTCGGGAAGGTCGTCGAGCGCGCCGACCATCTCGGCGAAGTACAGGGTCCAGGCGCGCGGCACGACGCGCGCCCACTGGTAGCCGCCGCCGCCGGTCGCGACCCAGCGACCGGCGGCGGCTCGGTGGGCAAGGTCGTGCAGCTCCTTCGCGCACGCTCGGTAGGCACGGGTGGTGAGCCGGAGCTGCGCCAGCGGGTCGGACGCGTGCGTGTCGCACCCGAGCTGGGTCACGAGGACGTCGGGGCCGAATCGCTCGACGGCCGACGGGATCACCGCCCGGAACGCCTGAAGCCACCCGTCGTCACCGGTGTCGGCGGGCAGCGGCACGTTGATCGCCGAGCCGCCGGCACCCGGGCCTCCCCGCTCGGTGATCGCACCGGTCCCCGGGAAGAACCAGCCGGGGTCGTACTGGTGGATCGAGATCGTCAGGACGCGGGGTTCGTCCCAGAAGATCGCCTGCACGCCGTCGCCGTGGTGCACGTCGACGTCGACGTAGGCGATCCGCTCGGCGCCCTCGCGGAGGAGCCACGCGATCGCGATCGCCGGGTCGTCGTACACGCAGAAACCACTGGCGCGGGCAGGCATCGCGTGGTGCAGGCCGCCGGCGGCGTTGAAGGCGTGGAGCCGATCCCCGCTCCATACGGCTCGCGCGGCCTCGACGGATGCGCCCGCGACGATGGCGCCGGCCTCGTGCATCCGATCGAAGATCGGGTTGTCGCCAGGCCCGTAGCCGAATCGGGTCCAGTTGCCCTCCTCACCGCCGCCGGCACGCTTCGTCGCCTCGATGAACTCCGGCGTGTGCACGAGCCCCAGCACCTCATCCGACGCCGGCTCGCAGCCGAACACCTCGACGCCCGGGCGCCCATCCAGTCCCGTCGCGGCGATCAGGTCCCAGGTCAGCAGGACGCGGTCGGGCCGGAGCGGATGGCCCGGGCCGTGGTCGTAGATCTTGGCCTCGGGGCAGCGGACCAGCCCGACGTCTCCGCTCACGAGACGGCGCGGACGGCGGCGATGGTCCGCTCGAGGAGCGTCGCCGCCTCCTCGTCCGACAGCGAGAACGGCGGACCGAGCATCACGATGTCACCGTTCGTGCCGTCGACGTGTCCGGTCGATGAGTACAGAAGGAGTCCCGCGTCGCGTGCGGCGGCCAGGATGCGCTCCGCGACCGTAGCGGATCGTGGGAACGGCTCGTGCGACTCGCGGTCGCGCACCAGCTCGATGCCGATCATCAGGCCGATGCCTCGCACGTCCCCGACCGTCGGGGCGTCCTGCAGGTCGGCACGAAGCGCCGACAGGAGCCGCTCGCCGAGCTCTCGGCTGCGATCCACCAGTCCCGCCTTCAGCTCCCGGAGGACGGCGAGCCCGGCGGCGGCGCCGAGCGCGTTGTGCGACCACGTGAACCCGTGGACGAAGCCCGGTCCCTCCGAGATCGCCTCGTGCACGGCGCCCGATGCGGCCGCGAAGCCGAACGGCACGTACCCGCTCGTGGTTCCTTTCCCGGCGGTGAGGATGTCCGGGCGCACGTCCCAGTGGTCGACGCCGAACCACGAGCCCGTGCGACCGAACCCGGTCATCACCTCGTCCGCGATCAGCACCACGTCGTGGCTCCGGCACACCTCGACGATCGCGGGCCAGTAGTCGTCGGACGGCACCGCCGCCCCGAGGGTGGCGCCCGACACCGGCTCCGCGATGAACGCGGCCACGGTGTCCTCGCCGTAGGACGCGATCATCTTGTCGAGCTCGGCGGCGTGCCAGGCGGCGCACCCGTGCGGGTGCTGTGGGTTCTCGCACCGGAACTCGTAGGCGGCCGAGACGTGCAGGAACCGCCCGAGCCACGGCGTGTAGGGCTTGCGGAGCGGCGCCTTACCCGAGGCGTCGAGCGCTCCGAGGCTGTTGCCGTGATAGGAGTTCCTGCGCGAGATCACGACCGAGCGCCCGGCACGGCCCTTCGCCAGGTGATACGCCCGAGCCATCTTGAGGGCTGTCTCGACGGCCTCGGATCCGCCGGAGACCGGGTAGATGTGGGCGCCCTCCATCGGGAGGATCGCCGCAACTTCCTCGGCGTACGCTTCCACCGCGTCGGTCGTGAACGAGGTCGGGTGGACGTACTGCGTGCGCCCGAGTTGCTCCTCGATCGCCTCGATCACCGAAGCGACGCCGTGGCCGACGTTCACGACGATCGCGCCGCCGGCCCCGTCCAGATACTTCTTGCCGTCCGCATCGGTGATCCAGACACCTTCCGCGGACACGGCCGTCGGCAGGTCCCGGCTCGCCCGCGAGAACACATGGCTCACGCGCTCAGGCTACTTCGTGTAGATGCCCTGGGGGTCCAGCTCCTCGCGAAGGAGCCGGAGCTCGCCGTCGGTGGGCGGCGGTGTCTCCGAGAGGTCCGGCGCGACGCGAGGATCCCAGCCCATGTTCGCTTTCACGTCCTCGAGGGTGACTCCCGGGTGCATCGTCCGAAGGGTCATCTCGCCGGTCTCCTCGTCGAAGCCGAACGTGGCGAGGTCCGTCACGACGTTCGTCGGGCCGCTCCCCGACCACCCTCGAGCTCGGTCGTGCGCTGAGTCGCCGCTGTGACCGGGCGAGGTGCGGAAGTGCAGCTTCTCGACGAAGGACCGCTCGGCCTGGCGCATGATCACGAGGATCTTCCGGGCGTGGATGGCGATCTCGCACGCGCCTCCGGAGCCGGGGAGCCGCACCTTCGGCCGGGCGTAGTCGCCGATCACCGTCGTGTTCAGGTTCCCCAACCGGTCGATCTGGGCGCCGCCGAGGAACGCGACGTCGATGAGCCCGGCCTGCAGGTAGAACGCGAAGAGCTCGAACATCGAGGTCACGGCCGTCGAGCCCGTGGCGAGGGTGGGGTCGCCGATCGAGAGCGGCAGCCGGCGCGGCCGCGCTCCGAACACACCGGACTCGTAGACGAGCTGCAGCTCCGGCGCGACGGTGCGTTGCGCGAGGTTGCAGACGATGTTGGGAAGCCCGACGCCGACGAAGCAGTTCTCGACCTCGGCGAGCAGGCGAGCGCTCGCCGCGATCATCAGCTCGTTCTTGCTGTAGCCGGACGGGTCGCTCACGCGTAGCTCCCGTAGTCGACCTCGCCGGACATCGCGGGACCGGGCTTCAGCGAGTCCCAGTGCGCGTCGCCCCACTTCTCGACGTACTCGGCGTGCGATCCGAGGTCGTACACCCATTCCTTCAGCCAGGCCTCGAGCGTCGCCGGGTCGCGGGCGATCGCGTCCCACGCCAGGTAGAACGCGTTGTCGCGGTCGTAGTAGCCCTGCGCGAAGGACGGATGACAGGCGAACGGCTCCTCGACGACCGCGTCCACGACGATGCCGGGGATCACGGTCCGGTTGGGGTCGCGGCGGATCGTGTCGCCGTCGACGAGCTCCTCGACGACCACGATCACCCGATCCGCCGCGAACGCCGCCTCCTTCTGGCAGCCGAGCAGCCCCCAGATCTGGGCGTTGCCCTCGCTGTCGGCGCGTTGCGCGTGCACGATCGTCACGTCGGGTTTGAGGGGCGGGACGACGTAGACCTCGGTCGCGTCCTCGTAGGGCGAGGTCATCGGCACGATCTTCGGATTGACCTCCGGGATGTCCGACTCGTAGTAGCTCCGGATCGGGAAGAACGGCAGGTTCGAGGCGCCCGCGACGTAGCGGCAGACCATCCCGAAGTGCGAGTACTCCTCGATCTCGAGCGGCCCGGGATCCTGATCCTCGATCCGGCGGCGGACGGCGTGCAGCGATCCGACGCCGGGGTTGCCGAGCCAGGAGAAGATCAGCTTCTTCGCGACGCCCGCGCCGATCATCTGGTCGTAGACCACGTCGGGCGTCATCCGGGCGAGCGTCAGGTCACGCCTCTTCTGCCGGATGATCTCGTGACCGGCCGCGAAGCAGATCAGGTGCGTGAACCCCTCGATCGCCACCGTGTCGCCGTCGCGGACGAGGTCCGCGACGGCGTCGTGCATCGTGGCCACCTTGTTCATCCCGCGCTCACGCTTCCGCGTAGCCGGGCCATCCGTCCTCGGGCCCGCGGAGCACGCACAGCTCGTTGCCTTCGGGGTCCTGCATCACGGTCCAGAAGCTGCCCTCCTCGTCGACCCGCCGGACGACCGTGGCGCCGATGCCTTCCAGGCGTTCGACCTCGGCCGCCATCGACCCGGTGGCGCGCAGGTCGAGATGCAGACGGTTCTTGACCACCTTCGACTCCGGGACCGGCTGGAAGTAGAGGCTGTCGGAACGCCGTGACGGATCCCGGACGACGCGCGCGCCGTCGGGCTCGGACTCCGGGTCGAGCTCCCATCCGAGGGCGTCGGCCCAGAAGCGCGCGACGCGCATCACATCGGCACAGTCGAACGTCACCGAGTCGAGCCCGAGCGCCACCCGCCGCTCCCCGTCAGGCCCCGGCGCCGAGCGCGTTCTCGGCGACGACCTCTTCGAAGAGCTCGAGGGCGACGCGCGCCTGGTCCTCGCGGAATACGAGCGCCGGGGACATCCGGATGGAGGCCTCACCGCATCCGAGCATCAGCAGTCCGCGGTCGAACGCCCCGCGTTCGACCGCCGCAGCCGTGTCGTGGTCGGGCAGCTCGATGCCGATCATCAGCCCGAGGCCACGGACCTCGCGGATCGCCTCGTGCCGGCTCTGCACGTCGAGCAGGCCGTTCGTCAGGAGCCCACCGACCTTGGCCGTGTTCTCCAGCAGCTCCTCCTGCTCGATCACGTCGAGGGTCGCGATCGCCGCGGCGCAGGACAAGGGGTTCCCGCCGTACGTGGACCCGTGCGTGCCCTTCGTCCAGGTCATCACGGAGTCCTTCGCGATCATCGCGCCGAGCGGCATCCCGCTCGCGATCCCCTTGCCCGACAGCAGGATGTCCGGCTCCACGCCGAAGTGCTCGACCGCCCACATCTTCCCGGTGCGGCCCATCCCGGACTGGACCTCGTCGGCGATCAGGAGGATGCCGTGGCGATCGCACAGGTCGCGGAGCGCGTGGAGCCAGCCATCGGGCGGCACGATGTAGCCGCCCTCCCCCAGCACGGGCTCGACCACGATCGCGGCCACCTCCTCGGGGGCCACGATCTTCTTCATGAGGAAGCCCTCGATGTGGTCGATCGTCGGGAAGCCCTCCTCGTCGCCCCGGGGCGGGACGGGCATGTCGCGGCCGTCCCCGTAGTAGGCGTGGACCACGCCCGGCAGCAACGGACCGAAGCCCGCTCGGTAGTTCACCTTCGAGGCGGTGAGCGACACGCTCCCGTAGGAGCGGCCGTGGAAGGACCCGTAGAACGCGATCACGTACTGCCGGCCCGTGGACCATCTCGCGAGCTTGAGGCCCGCCTCGACGGCCTCCGTGCCCGAGTTCGTGAGGAACGAGCGAACGGGACCGGACATCGGCGCGACCGCCTCCAGCCGCTCGGTGAGCTCGGAGTAGATCGGGAGGTAGAAGTCCGACGCCGAGTAGTGGATCAGCTCGGCCGCCTGCCGCTGGATCGCCTCGACCACCGTGGGATGGCAGTGGCCCGTGGACGTGACCGCGATCCCCGCGTTCACGTCCAGGAAGAGGTTGCCGTCCACGTCCTCCACGACCGAGCCGGCGCCTCGCGCCGGCACGAAGGGGTAGGCGCGCGGGAGCGACGGCGACGTCGTGCGCTCGTCCCGTTCGAGGACTTCCCGGGCCTTCGGCCCGGGAAGCTCCGTGACCAGCGTGGGCGCCTCGGCCGCCGCGAGGTCCCCAGATCGGGATGAAGGAGACGTCACTCTTCGATCACCGTCCGGGACTGTTCGCGCAGGTACTGGGTGACGTAATAGGGACCGCCGCCGGCCTTGCCGGTCGTCCCCGACCCCTTCCACCCGCCGAACGGCTGCACGCCGGGCCAGGCGCCGGTCGTGGCGCCCGCGCGCCGGTTCACGTACACGACCCCGGCCTGGATCTTGTCGAGCCACTCCTCGATCTCGTGCCGGTCCTTGCTGAAGAAGCCGGCCGTCAGGCCGTACTCGGTGTCGTTCGCCTTCTCGATCGCGTCATCGAGCTCGTCGAACGGCGCCACGGCGAGGAAGGGGACGAACAGCTCCTTCTTCCAGAGCCAGCTGTCGTCGGGCGCCTCCACGATCGTCGGCTGCACGAACAAGCCCCGCTGCAGGTCGCCGTCGGTGAGGCGCTCGCCGCCGGTGATCACGTTGCCGTTCTTCTTCGCCTCGCCGGCGGCCTGCTCGAACGTGTTCATCGCCTCTTCGTTCACCACCGGGCCCATGAACACGTCGCGCTCGATCGGGTTCCCGACCTTCAGCTTCTCGGTCTTGTCCTTGAGGAGCTTCACGAAGTCGTCGTAGACCTCGCGCTCGACGTAGACGCGGGAGTTGGCCGAGCACTTCTGCCCGCCGAAGCCGAACGCGGACCGAAGGACCCCGTCCGTCGCGACGTCGAGATCGGCGTTCTTCGTCACGATCGCCGGGTTCTTGCCACCCATCTCGGCGATCACGGGCTTCGGCACGTCCTGGACGAAGTTCTTGAGGATGTCCATCCCGACGGCGTAGGAGCCGGTGAACGTGACGCCGTTCACCTCGGGATGACGCCAGAGGTGCTCGCCGACGACCGAGCCCTTGCCGAGGATCAGATGGAACGCGCCGGGCGGCACCCCGCCGTCGCGGTAGCACTCGTAGAGCTTGTAGCCCATGAGCGCGCCCTGGTTCGAAGGCTTCAGCACCACGGCGTTCCCGGCCACGAGCGCGCCGGAGGACGGGCCGCCCGCCAGCGCGAACGGGAAATTGAACGGGCTGATCACCGCCCAGACACCGTAGGGACGCATCACGTCGTAGTACTCGCCGGCGGCGCCGAGGCCGGACATCGGCACCCGGAACCCGTCGTGCTTCTCGACCTCGTCGCAGTTCCAGCGGATCAGCTCGGCCGTCTCCTGGACGTCGCCGAGCGCCTCGAGCCGGTTCTTGCCGACCTCGAACGCCATCAGGGCCGCGAGATCGAACAGGCGGTCCTCCATCACGTCGGCGACGTTCCGGAGGATCCGGACCCGCTCCTTCCAGCCCATCCGCTCCCATTCCAGGGAGAAGCCCTTGGCCGCGGCGACGGCGTCGTCCACGTCCTTCGGGGTGGCCTGTGAGAAGCGGCCGATGATGATGTCGGAATCGATCGGCGAGGGCTCCTCGTACTTCTCGTCGGTCCAGCGCTCCTCACCGTTCACGACGAACGGCCACTCCTTGCCGAGCTCGGCCCGGGCCCGCTCCGCGGCCTCGTCGTAGTTGCGCTGCAGGTCCTCGTTGTCGGCGGACAGGGTCGCGTAGGTGATCCGGAAGTTCTCGTCGGCCATCGCGGAGCTCCTTTGCTTTTCTTGGCTGCTGAGGGGACGTGAGGGATGGTATCGCCGCGCGCCTCGAGCGCGCACGGCGGCATCCGGCGCAACTTGTCAGCCGAACCGGAGATTCCGGAGATGGCCGGGCGTATGCTCGGGCTCCTTACACATGAGGCTCGTGACCTACGACCGGAGGGGGCACCGGCGACTGGGGGCGATCCTCGATGGCAGGGTGGTCGATCTGCCCGACGCGGTCGGGCACCCGGCCTTCCCCTCCACCCTCGAGGCGTTCGTGCAGAGCAGCCGGGGAACGGTGCTGGATGCCGCCCGTGCCGCCCTCGACCGTCCCGACGTGAAGGACCACGTCGTCAAACGGGCGCGCGTCCTCCCACCCCTGTTCCCCCGGTCCCTCCTGATCCCCTCCGCTTCAGGAAGCGTCTCGGGCGAGGGCGTGGACCTGGAACGACGGATCGCGGGGCCGGAGGAGGAGATCCCGTGGCCGGCGGGCGCCGCGTGGCTCGACTACGAGCCGAAGGTGGCCGCGGTGCTGGGCTTGGAGGCAGCCGACGTCGGGGCCGAGGACGTCCGTGACCACGTGTTCGGCTACACGCTCGTGAGCGACTGGGTCGCGAAGGACGCGTCCGGCGATCCCCTGGGGACCTCCGAGGGGGTCCCGCTCTCGATCGGCCCCTGCGTGGTCACGACCGACGACCTCGACCCGCAGACGATGTTCCTGCAGGCCAAGGTCGAGGGCGAGGAGATGGCGAAGGGGAACCTGAACGGCGCGGCCAGGAGTCTGTTCGAGCTGATCGCGTTCGCGTCGAAGGGGACGACGCTCGAGCGGGCGGACGCCTTCGCCCTCGGACCGTTCCCGGCCCGGGACGACGACCCGGGGCGTCGGCTGTGGCCGGGAGCGACGGTGGAGCTCGCGGCCGAAGGGATCGGGACGCTCAGGAACCGCCTCGGCGCGCGGTCGTAGCGTCCTCGCGCGCCCTACTTCTTCTTCTTCGCTTCCTTGCGAGCGGCGGCGCGCTCGGCCGCCTGCCGTCCCTCGCGCTCCTTCTTCTTCCGCCCACGGTCGTGCGCGGAGCGCACCTTGGCCAGATCTCCTCGTCCCATGTCTCTTCTCCTTGGCTTCTCGTCAGTCGTCTTCGTCGCCGCCGCGCGCGAGCTCCTCGCTCCGCCGCTTGGCCGCGTCGATCGCGTTCAGGAAGGCGGCGCGCACGCCGGCCTCCTCCAGGTGCCTGATCGCCTCGATCGTGGTGCCGCCCGGTGAGGTCACCATCTCACGCAGCTCAACCGGGTGGGTCCCCGTGTCGCGGAGCATCTTGGCCGAGCCGAGCATCGTCTGGATGATCAGCTGGCTCGCGACGTCGCGCGAGAGCCCCAGCAGGATGCACGCCTCGATCATGGCCTCGGCCAGCAGGAAGAAGTAGGCGGGCCCCGATCCGCTCGTGGCGGTGACGGCGTCGAGGTAGCGCTCCTCGAGGCGAAGGACCTTGCCGACGTAGCCGAGCAGCTCCTCCGCGACGGCCATGTGCTTGTCGTCGGCGTGATGACCGGCGGCGATCACCGACATCGCCTCGTCGACCATCACCGGCACGTTGGACATCACGCGGACGACGGGTACATCGGTCGCGAGATGCTGCTCCACGAACGACGTCCGGATCCCGGCGGCGAAGCTGATCACGAGATGGTCGGTCGTCACGTGATCCGCGATCTGCTGGAGCAGCGGTTCGAAGTCCTGCGGCTTCGCCATCAGGACGAGGACGGTCGCGGTCCGGCAGGCCTCGGCGTTGTCCAGCGTCGCGGCCACGCCGTGGCGCTCGGTGAGCTCGCGCGCGCGCTCCTCGCGCCGACACGTGACCAAGATCTCATCGGTGGAGCGCCCGCCGGAGCGGAGCAGTCCCGCGATGAGCGCCTCGCCCATCCTGCCGCCGCCGAGGAATGCGATCGAACGATCCGTCATCTGGGCCTCAACAGGTTCGAAAGGAAGAACCACACGTTGGCCGGCCGCTCGGCGAGCCGACGCGTCAGGTACGGATACCACTCCGTGCCGTACGGGATGTACACCCGGACCGGATATCCCCGCCCGGCGAACCTGCTCTGCAGGTCGCGGCGGACACCGTACAGCATCTCGAACTCCACCCGTGACCAACTCTCGCCGCTCGCGTCCACCCGCCGGCGCACGCCCTCGAGGAGCCGCGGATCGTGCGTGGCCACGTCGATCGAGTGCCCGCGGGCGTAGAGCGTCGTGAAGAGTCGGGCGAAGCTGGCATCCACCTCGCGCTTGCTCGTGAACACGGCTTCGGGCGGCTCGAGGTAGGCCCCCTTCACCAAACGGACGCGGCACCCCGGCGGCAGCGTCTGGACGTCGCGCTCCGTGCGGCGGAGGTAGGACTGCAGCGCGACGCCCACCTTCGGATAGCGCTCGTGCGCCTCCCGGAACACCCGAAGGGTCGGCTCGACGTACCCGACCGACTCCATGTCGAACATCACGACCGTGCCCTGGCGGCTCGCGGCCTCGACGATCGGCTCCACGTTGGCCAGACACGCCTCGACGGACATGTCGAGACCGAGCTGGGTGGGCTTCAACGAGATGGCGCAGTCGAGGGTGTCCGCCCGCGCGATCGCGGCGAGCGCGCCCAGATAGGCCGTCCGAGCCGCCTCGGCCTGCTCCTCCGTGCGAACGTTCTCCCCGAGGAGATCGAGCATCGACGTGATCCGGCGGCGATCGAGCTCCCTCGCGATCGTCATCGCCTCCTCGAGCGTCTCTCCGGCCACGAACCGGGAGGCGACCGCACGACCCGGCCGGGTTCCGGTGACGAGCCGCCGCGACCACGGATGCTCGGCGACGCGGAGGGTCAGCGGGCGGAGGACCGCCGTGGAGAACGACATCGATCGAGGATAACGAGGGCGGGCCTCACTCCGGCGAAGGCGCGATGCCGCTGCGGAGCACCTCGACGAACTCCTTGATGCGCATCGGACGCCGCTCGGGGCGCCGATGGATCAGCCCGGGATCCAGGTCCTCCGACACGAGGGCGTCCTGGAACCGCTCGGCCATCCAGTCCAGGACCGACGCGATCATCTCGGCGTCGACGTCGTCCCGTATCTCGCCTCGCTTCACGCCGAACTCGACGAAGTCGAGGGTCCCGTACGGGTCCTCGCTCCGCATGTACCGGTCGACCGGCCGGCGGATGTCGAGCCCGGTGTCGTACCGAGCGATCAGCGCGACCCGGTTCGGCACGGGATCGGAGGCGACGGAGTCCTCCGCACGCTGGAGCCACCAGTCGAGCACCGCCCAGAAGCCCTTCTCCACGATCTCCTCGGGCGCGTCGAGCCACGCCGGGAGGGAGGAGACGGCCCTCTTGAAGGCCTCGAGGAACAGGTTCTCCTTCGACGCGAAGTCGAGGAAGACGGTGCCCTTGGCGACGCCGACCTCGTTGGCGACGTCCTCGACACGCGTCCCCCGGTAGCCGCGCTCCGCGAAATGCCGCATCGCGGCCTCGAGGATGCGCTCCCGCCGACTCAGAACCTCGCTCATGGAGCCGGAACGCTAGCGGAAAAGGGGACGGGAGCGGACGGGAACGTGGGCCAAAAAAGAACCCGAGAGACCTCCGGCTCGCTGGAAACCGAAGCTTCCAACCACCTTCAGCCTCTCGGGCTCTGGTGCCCCAAGCAACCTCCGCAGTCGTCGCGCGGCTGCCGGACCGCCGACGGTGGTTCGCCTTGCGGCTCCCCTCCGTCTTTCGCGAGATCCGGGTCACCTCGCGGCGTCCCTTTCTCGCGGACCCCCCGCCCTGGCTCGCCTTGCGGCGTTCCCGGCGGGGCCCACCGGGTCCGGCCTCGCGGCCTTCTCCGGCGGTCTGGGTTCCGATCGGATCCTCGCGGATCCTCCTGGTTCCCCGCGTCCGGTTCACCTTGCGGTGTTCCGGCCGCTCGTCCGGCCCTCTCGCGTCGAGTACTTCGACTGCTTGGAGCGAGGCGAAAGATAGCGGCCGTCCCCCGAGTCGGTCAACTTCGCGTTCTCGCTGGTCAGCGTATGAATGCGCTGGTAGGGGACGTGGAACAAGGAGTGACAAAAAGCGGAAAGTTCAGCGGTCGCGATGTCGTCGCAGGTCGGCGCCCGCTTCGGAGTCCGCGAAGCCCTCGCGCGTCACGGACATCACGACGCGATCGACCCACGCGCCACCCTTCCACGACCGCTCGGGCAGCCGTCCGTCGAGCACGAATCCGACCTTCTCGTACACGTGGATCGCGCGCTCGTTGTCGGCCGTCGACCAGAGCTCCACGCGATGAAGGTCGTAACGATCGAACGCTTCATCGACGAGCGCCGCGACCGCATCCGTCCCGTATCCCTGCTCCCACGCCGACCGCTCTCCGATCAGGACGTAGAGCGAGCAGATGCGGTCGCGGCGCCGGAAACCGTTCAGTCCGATCCGCCCGATCGGCGCACCTTCGACCTCGATCACGAACGGGTGCCCCTCCTCGCGGGCGCGCCGTTCGCTCTCCGCGATGTCCTCCATGGAGAAGGGCCCCTCGTAGTCCATGAGCCACCAGACCTCCGGGTCGTTCTGCCAGCGGTGGATCAGGACGTGGTCGCGTTCCTCGACGGGACGAAGGACCACGCGCGTCCCGAGGATCACGCGGCGGCCCCGAGGAGCTCCCCGTAGACCGAACGCACCTCCGCCGTCGTGGCATCCCACGTGAAGCCCAGGGAGTCGCGCGCGCCGGCGGAGCCGAGCCGCGACGCCAGGGCCGGATCGCCGAGCACCGCGATCACCGCCTCCGCATGGTCGGCAGGGTCGTGCCCTTCGACCAGGAGCCCGCCCCCCGGATCACGGTCCGCAGACCGCCGACGGCGGCCGCGACGACGGGTGTGCCGCACGCTTGTGCTTCGAGGGCGACGAGCCCGAACGACTCCGACCGAGATGGCACGAGCACCACGTCGGCGGCGGAGTAGAAGTCGGCGAGACGCGCGTGCGGCTGCGGCGGGAACAGCATCACGCGGTCGGCGACGCCGAGCGCCGAGGCGAGCTCCATCAGCCGCGCGACCTCGGCGCCGGCGTGCTCCCCGCTCGGGCCTCCGACGATCGCGAGCACCAGGTCCTCCGCCGTCTCGGGCGCCCGCGCGACGGTCTCGGCGAGCGTGCGGATCGCGACGTCCGGACCCTTGTGCGACTGCAGACGACCCACGAACAGCGCGAGCCGGAGTCCGGAGAGGTGCAGCTTCGCCCGGGCCTCCGCCCGATCCGACGGCATGAAGATCGAGTGGTCGACGCCGGGGGGAACGATCCGGATCCGCTCGGGGTCGGCTCCGTACAGACCGACGAGCTGGCCCGCCTCTTCCGGCGTCGGGGCGAGGATCCTGTCAGCTTCGAGGATGACCCGCTCCTCCCCCCGCAGCCGCTCGGAGGGCTCCGGCGACTCACCGCGGGCGAGCGAGTAGTTCTTCACCTTCCCGAGGGTGTGGAACGAGGCCACGAGCGGCACGCCGAGGATGTCCTTGGTCGCGCGCCCGACCCAGCCGGACAGCCAGTAGTGGCTGTGGACCACGTCGTATCGGTTGCCCTCTTCTCGCGCGACGCGCAGGACGCCGCCGAGGAACTCGGGGAGGTAGCGCTGCACCGCGGACTTCGGCAACGGCTGGCACGGACCCGCCTTGGCGCTCACGACACGGATGCCGGGCGCGATCTCCCGGACCTCGTGCGTGGCCCCTCCCCGGCACCTCGTGAAGAGGTCCACCTCGACCCCCTGGCCGGCGAGACGCTCGGCGACGGAGCGGATGTAGACGTTCATCCCGCCGGAGTCGCCGGTTCCCGGCTGATCGACGGGAGAGGTGTGGACGGCGAGGACGGCGACGCGTGGACGCCCGGTGTTCGTGCTCACAGACAAGTGCAACCTCCGAGCAGGCCCCGTTTCATCCCCCGATCATCACAAAGCTGCTACGAACGGGGCGCGATCGAGCGGGGACGCCGGAGCCGGATGACCGCCTCGACGGTGCCCTGGGGCTCCTCGCCACCGAGGACGGGCAGCTGCTCGTGGTGTCGCAGGCTCTCGGATGCCTGTGCGGGCAGGACGTCGAGGTCGCGGAGCACCTTGATGAACGCGGGAGCAAGACGCCGCCAGTTCCCATCGGTCACCTTGAGCGCGATGCCGAGCCCCTGGGGCAGCGAGGTCGCGCAGACGAGCCCCTCGGCACCCTCCTTCGCGATCACCTGCCCGGCGCCGGCGGTCATCACGTCGGTGTCCAGCCGTCGGGTGCCTCCGACCATGTGCGGGGCGGCGAGCATCCCCTGAACGATCCGCTCGGCCGCGGAAGCGAGCCGCCCCAACCGGTCGGGGCTGCCGAGGCGCGCGAACATCGTCGCCATGGCCCGGAGCGGCACACCGTGCACGGGGATCCCACAGCCGTCGACGCCGATCTTCGGGTCCTCGACGTCGGTCGCTGCCGTGACCGCTCGGAGCACCCGGCGTTGGATCGGATGGTTCGGCGCCCGGTAGGTGTCCAGATCCCACCCCTGCCGAGCCGACGCCACCAGCAACCCGGCGTGGTTGCCCGAGCAGCCGTCCCAGATGCGCGACCGCGCGCCCTTGGTCGCGCGGTCGCGCGGCGTCCGGAGCGCGGCGACGGGAACCGGGCCTCGGCGCAGCAGCCGCCGGACGGCGGCGATGTGAACCGGCTCGCCGGAGTGGGACGCGCACATCACGGCGACCTCGTCGTCGGGCAGTTCCGGCTCGCCCATCGCCGAATAGGAGATCGCGCCCTGCAGCGGCTTCTCGCAGGAGCGACCGAAGAGCATGCGGTCCGCGTCTCCGGCGAAGGCCCGGAGCGTTCCGTCCGCGTCGCAGACCGCCACGTCGCCCGTGTGCACGGACTCCACGAGACCGTTGCGCACCACGTGGACGAGCTGGGCGGATGCAGTCATCGGGCCGGAAGCCTAGCGACACGGCTCCGAGACGGCTCTCGGATCAGCTTGCTGCGAACGTCGGCGTGAACCGCCTGTCCTTGATGAGGAACCCCTCGTCGTCGCCGACGAGGACTTCGAACGCCTCGACGCACCGCGGATCGAACTGCGTGCCGGACCCGGCACGGATCTCCGCGACGGCCTCCTCCATCGAGAGGGCCGAGCGATACGGCCGATCGCTCGTCATCGCGTCGAACGAGTCCGCGATCGCGAAGATCCTCGCGGCGAGCGGGATCTTCTCCCCGCGCAGGCCCCTCGGGTAGCCCCCGCCGTCGAACCGCTCGTGATGGCTCTGGACGATCTCGACCGCCTCGCCCATGAACGGGATCGGCTCGACGATCCTCGCGCCCTGGTTCGGGTGGGATCGCATCACGATCCACTCGAGCTCGGTCAGCGGGCCCGCCTTGCAGAGGATCGACTCCGGGATGCCGACCTTGCCGATGTCGTGGAGGAAGAATCCGTAGGCGATCTCCGGCCGGGCGGCGAGCGCGGGATCGATCCTGGCCGCGAGCGCGAGCCCGTAGTGGGCCGTCCGGTCGAGATGACCCCTCGTCGTGGGGTCCTTCGCTTCCACGACGTGGGCCAGTGACTTCATCGTGGCGATGTACATGTCCCGCGCGCGTTCCAGTGCGTGTTCGAGCTCTCGTGTGCGAACCCGCTCGGCCGTGTAGAGGACACCGACCTCACGCGCGAAGATCTTCAGCTGATCGTGGAGGGACGCCGCCTCAGGATCCGAGAGATCCGCCCCGACGGCCCCCTCCGAGCCTCTCTGTTCCCCGTCCTCCATAGAGTCCCCCGCCCCGGTTCGTCCCTGGAGGGACGAAGTGGCGGAAACGTTCTCAGGGAATCGGACCCGCGGGTATCGGGCGACCGGGGGAATCCGAGGCGGCGAACGGGGGATGCCGTGTGCGGGAGGCTGACCGGCCGACTCGCGAGATCAGCTGAGGGCGAGACTGGGGTCTTCCTTGTAGCGCCGTTTGAGCTCGTCCTGGAGGGCGTCGAGCACGCGATGCACGTCTCCGCGCTGCTCCGAGACCTCGCGCTCCTCCCCGGCCAGCACCTCCACCGCCTCCCGAAGGCGGACGTCGTCCAGGGCGGATGGGTCGCTGATGCCGGCGTCGGCGACGAGCCGCTCGATCCGGCGACGTGCGAGGAGCATCTCCTCCTCGGGGAGCGAGACGCGCATCGCCTCGCCACGGGAGGTGGCCGGTTCGATCGGACGCCAAGATCTCCGAGAGGCGATCCACCAGCGGCCGGTCGTCGCCGCTCCCCCGCGCGGCGAGCTCCGCTTTCAGGATCTCCGACCGGCCCTGGACGAGACGGCGGAGCAGCGAGAGGTACTCGCGCTCGGCCATGCATTCGTCGCGTCGTGCCCGAACGTCTTCGAGCGACTGGGTCTCGATGCCGTCGAGGTAGGAGGGCGCACGGATCCGATCGATACGGCGACTCGCCGGGCGATCCTCGTTCATCGCGGCGATGCTACTACCGGGTCTGCCTCAGCAGACCGCGAGCAGCATCGAGTACGGGTTCACCGCCGCGCCGCCGTTGGGGTGGTACTCGAAGTGCACGTGGTCGCCGTTGTAGCCGATCACCGTGCCGGTGGACACCGAACCGAGGTTGGCGTACGAGGAGAGATGGGCGTAGAACGTCCAGTCGCCGTTCGGGTGCTCGACGACGGCGCCCAGGCCGCCGATGCTCCCCGCCGAGTGCGCGGTCCCGGGGGCGACCGCGACGACCGGCGTCCCCAGAGGCGCCATCAGGTCGATCCCCATGTGCGTCCGACCGCCGGGCCGCGGGTCGCCGAAGGAGTCGACGAAGGAGTTCGGACCTGCCGCCGGACACGTCTGGATCGCACCGGACCGAACGACGGCGTTCACCGGCCCCAGTCCCAGCGTGACCTCTTGCTGAGCGTCGAGTTCCGCCTTGAGGTCGGCGACCAGATCCTCGAGGTCATCGAACCGGGAGAGCAGGGTGGCCCGATGCCTCGCGAGCTGTTCCGACGCCATCTCCTCCTTGCGAGCGGAGTCACGGAGGCGGTTCTCCTGCCGACGCAGCTCCTCGGCCATCACGGCCACCTCGGTGGCCATGTCGGCATCTCCCTGCACCACACTTTGCGTGTACTGGAGACGGTCGGCCGCGTCCTGGATCGAGTTCGAGGTGAGGAGCGCGCCGATCGACCGGGACCCGCCGGACATGAACGCCGCCGCGACCCGGTCGTTCAGGGTGTCGCGGATCCGCGCGAGATCGGCTTCGATCTCCTCGATCTTCGAACGAGACTCAGCGATCGCATCCTGGGCCTGGGCGAGTCGACTCTCGCTGTCCTGCCACTCCTGCGTGACGCTGGTCAGCTCCTGGCGCGCGGACTCCAGCCGGTCGCGAGCGGCGGCGAGCTTCGACTCGGCGCCCGCAAGCGTGGGGATCGCGGTCATCGCGCCGACGCCCAGCACGAGGGCGAGGGTGAGTCGTATGGGTGTGCGGGGAGTGGCCGTGGCGGGTGCCTCCTGCTCGGCATCGGACGGCGAAACGAGGCTACCAGCGAGTCCCCTTGGGGCTCAACCCGCCTCGTCGCATGCGTATCCCTCCCTCTTCGGCATCTATCCTTCGGCGGTGAAGCTCCATCCGCCGTTCCTGACCGGCCGGCTCGTGCGCCTGCGGGCCCCCGAACCGACCGACGACACCCTCAACGAGCTCTTCAACGACCACGGCGTGCGGAGCGGCCTCGGGGCGCCGTTCCCCCAGCCCGTCGAGTCGTTCCACGAGTGGATCGAGTCCGCGCGGAAGAAGGACGACCACATCAACCTCGCGATCGAGCGGCTCGAGGAGCCGGGTGCGATCGGGATGTGCGACCTCATGAGGATCGAGGCCCCCAACCGAGTCGCCGAGATGGGGATCTGGATCGGCAGGCCGTGGTGGCAGGGCGGCTACGGCACCGACGCCGTCCGTACCATCTGCCGGTTCGGCTTCGAGCACGTGAACCTGCATCGCATCACGCTGTTCGTGAACGCGGACAACGCGCAGGCGATCAGGGCCTACGAGAAGGTCGGCTTCGTCCACGAAGGCCGCCTCAGGGAGGCTGCCTTCGTCCACGGTGGCCGTGTCGACCTGCTGGCGATGGGCCTGCTCGCAGGCGACCTGCGCGACGAGCCCTAGCCCTCGCTCCGCATCGCCGCGATCAGGATGTCGGCGACCTCGGGCCGCGAGAACTCCTGCGGCGGGCGCTCGCCGTCGCGGAGCATCTCGCGCACCTTCGTGCCCGAGAGCGAGACGCGTTCCTCCTCCGGATGGGGGCACGTCTTCGGCGACGCCATCCCCTCGCAGCGGTTGCACCAGAAGGAGTGCTCGAACATCAACGGCGTGATCCCGAGCTCGCCCGGCTCGAACCGCTCGAAGATCTTCTGGGCGTCGTAGGTGCCGTAGTAGTCGCCGACGCCGGCGTGGTCGCGCCCGACGATGAAGTGGGTGCAGCCGTAATTCTTCCGGCAGATCGCGTGCCAGATGGCCTCCTTCGGACCCGCGTAGCGCATCGCCGCGGGGAACACCGTTACCATCGCCCGGTCCTTCGGGTAGTAGCCCTCGAACAGGGCCTCGTAACAGCGCATCCGCACGTCGGGCGGCACGTCGTCCGCCTTCGTCGCACCGACCAGGGGGTGCACCAGCAGGCCGTCCACGATCTCGAGCGCGCACTTCTGGATGTACTCGTGGGCTCGGTGGATCGGGTTCCGCGTCTGGAAGCCGACGACCGTCCGCCAGCCGCGCCGGTCGAACTCCGCGCGCGTCTCGGCCGGCTTCAGCCGATACTGCAGGAAGTCCTCGTGCGGCGGCAGCGCGATCACCTGGAGCGTGCCGGCGACGCAGCGATCGCCCGCATCGTGCAGCGCCTTCACGCCCGGATGCTCGAGGTCCTCGGTCCCGAAGACGGAGGATGCCTCCTTCGACCGGTCTCGCTTGAAGATCTCGGAGATCCGGAGGACGGCGAGCGGCTCGCCTCCCTCGGAGGCCACGAGCGCGACGGCGTCGGCGCCACCGAGCCGGTGGGCGCCGTCCTCGTCCACGGACAACGTGACGGGGATCGACCACGGGAGGCCGTTCTCGAGATGCATCGTCTCGAGGATCGAGTGGTAATCGGCCTCACCCTGGAACCCCGTGAGGGGCGAGAGCGCGCCGACCGCGAGCATCTCGAGGTCGGAGAGCTCGCGCTCGGAGACGACGAGCTTCGGGAGGTTACGAGCCTCGTCTCGGAGGGTGTCCGCGTCGGAACCCTCCGCGAGGAGCTGCACGAGTGATCCCCCGTGCGGGTCGATGGTGGACATGAACGATCTTCCTTTCGATGACTGGTCCGTCGGGAACGAGCGCCTCCGGCCGGCCGGGCCGCCGGGGCCGCGGCTCCAGGATACGGGTTGACCAGCGACGCAGCCTTTCCGAGACGCGTCTCCATGACCCCGAGCGGTAGACTTGGCGTTCCGACCGAGGCCTCAGGTGCCCATGCAGACCCTTCTTTCCGATGACGAGATCGCTTCTCTGAACCTCGATCTCGAGCGCTCACAGCCGAGCGACATCCTGGCGTGGGCACTGGAGAAGAGCGGCCTCGAGGAGATCGCGATCGCCTCGGCGTTCCAGACCGAGGGCACGGTCGTGATCCACATGGCCACCCGGATCCGGCCGGATGTGCCGATCCTGTTCCTGGAGACCGGGTTCCAGTTCGCGGAGACGCTCGCGTTCAAGCAGCAGCTCACGGAGCGGCTCGGGCTGAACGTCCGAGACCTCGTGGGCGAGTACTCCAACGAACGTCAGGAGGCCGAGTTCGGGGCGCGGCTCTTCGAGAGCAACCCGGAGATGTGCTGCGAGATCAACAAGGTTCGCCCGATGTTCGAGGCGCTCCGCGGGCTGGATGCGTGGGTCACGTCGGTTCGCCGCGACTCCTCGCCCACCCGCGCCGACACCCCCATCGTGGAGCGCTACTCGCTGGAGCCCGGGAACGACATCGTGAAGATCAACCCGATGGCCAACTGGACCAAGCCCCAGGTGTGGCGCTACCTGAAGGAGCACGACCTTCCGCACAACCCGCTCTACGACCTCGGGTACTCCTCGATCGGGTGCGCGCCGTGCACGCGGCTCCGCTTCGCCGGCGAGCCGGAACGCGCGGGACGGTGGGCCGGGATCGCCAAGTGGGAGTGCGGGATCCACGTCGGGGAAACTGCCCGCCAAGCGACCGCGGATCCGTCGGCTTCCTGACGCGAACCCGGTGAGCGCTCAGGCGACGACCCAGAGCGCTTCGGGCGCCAGGGTCATCTCGAGCCGGCGATGCTCGCCGTACGTGTCGCCATCCACCTGGGCGGGGAACGGCGTATCCGACGTCACCACCACGCTCGACGCGTCGTGGATGTAGTCGATGTCACGACCCAGCACGTGCCGCGCCGACCCGAACACCTGCCAGGCGATCCTCGGGATGCTCCGCCGCGCGAGCTTGCGCACCGACAGCACGTCGAGGCCCGCGTCCAGAGAGGCGTCCGGCGTCATCCGGAGCCCGACACCCTTGTAATAGGTGTACGGGTCGGTCCGCCCCACCATCACGGAGAGCGACGGTGCCGGCTCTCCCCCGTCGACCGACAGACGCAGGTCCGGCCGGCGGCCGGCATAGCCGACCAACAGCTCCCACGCGACGACCCGGAACGCGACCCGGTCGAACTTCTCCTTCGTCTTGGGGAACTTGTTATCGAGGCGCTTCATCGCGGCCGCGTCCACGCCGGCGCCGCAGTTGACGGCGAAGTAACGCCCGTCCGCCCGACCGAGGTTGAGCTTGAAGGCTTCGTCGTCGAGTGCCTTCGCGATCAGCATGCCGGTCGCCTCGACCGGATCGAGCGGCAACCCGAGCGCTCGCACCAAGATGTTGGTCGCTCCGCCGGGAAGCGGCGCCAGCGCCGTCTCGGTCCCGGCCAAGGCGTTGACGGTCTCGTTGATCGTCCCGTCTCCCGAGAGCACGGCGACCATATGCACGCCTTCGGATGCCGCCTGCGCCGCGAGCTCGCGCGCGTGCCCGCGCCCCTTCGTCTCCGCGACCTCGAGCCGGAAGTCCGCGGACAGCGCCTTCTCGATCACCGCGAGGACAGGCTTCGAGTAGGTGCGTGCCACGGGATTGACGATGAGGAGGACCCGATGGAAGCGCATGAGGTCCCGGCAGTATGCCTCAGGGGCAGGAGTTGCGCATCGGGGATCCGCCCGATACCGGCGGCAGGAGAGCGACCTCGTCCCCCTCGGCGACGAGGGTTGTGCGGGACGCACGCTCGCCGTTCACGACCACCGAGCCCACCGCCGCGATCTGACTGAAGCGTTCGCCGTAGCGCGAAGAGAGGACATCGACGACGTCCCCGGCGCTCCGTCCCTCGGCCTCGACCTCGGAGGCCCCGGCGATCTCCCGGAGTGCGGCGAAGAGCCTGACCTTCACCATCTCTCTGTCCCCCGCATCCCACGTGCCCTTCTGTTGCCCAGCGGCGTCGACGCAGGTCAAGGGTATCGAGGCCGATGCCGAACCGTTATCGTGCGAAGAAGGACCCGACGATGCCATTCCTTGCGTTGCTCAGCGACCGATCGCCTCACGCGGCCCTTCCGGCCCTGCTCGAGGTCGCCCCGGACCTGAAGCTCGAGCCCCTTTCGGTCGCATCACTCGAACACGCTCTCGAGCTCGAGCCGGAAGCCATCCTCGTGGACGCGGGCGAGAACGCCCCCCAAGCCTGGTCGGTGCTGACGACGCTCCGGGCGCGCGACTCGCGGATCCCGGCGGCCGTGGTCCTCGAGCGCGACCAGTTGGAGCGCTATCCCTGGCACGAGGTCGCCGACGAGCTGGTCTATCCGGGCGCGCCGGCGGCCGAGCTCCGGGTGCGCCTCGCGATGCTCCGCCGGCGCGCCGGGGCCGGCGACGGGACCGTGATCCGGCTCGGTGCGCTCTCGATCGACACCGAGACGTACCACGTCACGGTCTCCGGTCGGCCGTTGGACCTCACGTTCAAGGAGTTCGAGCTCCTCCGGTTCCTGGCGCAGCATCCGGGCCGCGTCTTCACGAGGCCCTCGTTGCTCCGCGAGGTGTGGGGCTACGACTTCTACGGCGGCACGCGCACCGTCGACGTCCACGTGCGACGCCTCCGCGCGAAGCTCGGTCCCGAGCACGAGTACCTGATCGAGACCGTCCGGAGCGTCGGGTACCGGGCGGCCGAGCAGGACGCCTGAAGCGCCGCTCATCGGCAACCGGCGGGGACCGGCGCCACGGGGGAAGCCTTCCGGCCGGGCGCTCGCGGAAGACCTAGCCACGCAACGTTGGAGGAAATGACCCGCACGGGCTCTGCGCCGGAACGCGTCTGCGTGCCGATGATGCGGATACAACAAGAGCAGGGCACGGAGCCCACTCAGTCCCTTTCCCCTCGGGACGCCTCATCCCCTCGGTCGCGGCTCCGGTCCCGCTCGCAGCCCGGGCCGGTGCCCGGGGCGGAGAACCAACCGCCCCCGGTCGCCGGCCCGAGCCATTCCCGAGCCATCCTCGAAGCCGAGTTCACGCAGAGTTAACGCCCGGGAAACAGCGCGCCTCCGTGCGGCCTCTACTCTTGGCTCCGGCGACACAAGACGCCGCCGAGAGCCGCCAAACCGCCGACCAGTACAGGGGGTGCATCGCACGTGACCACGGCAAAGGAGGTCGTCGCACTCGCGAAGGAGCGCGACGTCCAGATCGTCGACCTGAGGTTCTGTGACCTTCCCGGCCTCACCCAGCACTTCTCCGTCCCCGTCTCCGAGCTCACCGAGGGCGTCTTCGAGGACGGACTCGGGTTCGACGGATCGTCGATCCGCGGCTTCCAGGAGATCCAGGAGTCGGACATGCTCCTCGTCCCCGACCCGGACACGGCCTACCTCGACCCGTTCACGAAGCACACCACGCTCAACATCCACTGCTACGTGAAGGACCCGGTCACCGGCGAGTGGTACTCGCGCGACCCGCGCTACATCGCCCGCAAGGCGGAGCTCTACTTGAAGCAGACGGGCATCGCGGACCTGTCGAACTGGGGACCCGAGGCCGAGTTCTACATCTTCGACTCGATCCGGTTCGATCAGAACCAGCACGAGGGCTACTACTACATCGACGCGGCAGAGGGGGTGTGGAACTCCGGGCGGGAGCGCAACGCCGACGACACCCCCAACCTCGGCTACAAGCCCCGGTACAAGGAGGGCTACTTCCCCGTGCCGCCGATGGACCACTACCAGGACCTTCGGTCGGAGATGGTGCTGAACCTCGAGAAGGTCGGCGTGAAGATCGAGGTCCACCACCACGAGGTCGGTACGGCGGGTCAGGCCGAGATCGACATGCGGTACGACTCGCTGCTCAAGACCGCCGACAACGTCATGAAGTACAAGTACGTCGTCAAGAACACGGCGTGGGCCGCCGGCAAGACCGTCACGTTCATGCCGAAGCCGATCTTCCAGGACAACGGCTCCGGGATGCACACCCACCAGAGCCTCTGGAAGGACGACGAGAACCTCTTCTGGGACGAGGTCGGCTACGCGGGGATCTCGGACATGGCCCGCTGGTACATCGGTGGCCTCCTCCAGCACGCGCCGGCGCTGCTGGCCTTCACGAACCCGACGACCAACTCCTACCGTCGGCTGGTGCCCGGCTACGAGGCACCGATCAACCTCGTGTACTCGCAGCGGAACCGCTCGGCCTGCGTGCGGATCCCGGTCTTCTCCCGGCTCCCCGCCACCAAGCGGCTCGAGTTCCGGACCCCCGACGCGGCGTGCAACCCCTACCTCGCCTTCAGCGCGATGCTGCTGGCGGGCATCGACGGGATCAAGAACAAGATCGAGCCGCCCGAGCCGATGGACAAGGACCTCTACGACCTCCCGCCCGAGGAGAAGGCGTCGGTCAAGCAGGTCCCGGGCTCACTCGAGGAGGTCCTCGACACGCTCGAGGCCGACCACCAGTGGCTGCTCGAGGGCGGGGTCTTCACCCAGGACGTGATCGACACGTGGATCGAGTACAAGCGAGCCCACGAGGTGGACGCGGTCCGGCTCCGGCCGCACCCGCACGAGTTCCACATGTACTACGACGTGTAGAACGACGTCCGTCCCCCGGACGCGAACGAGCCGGCCCGCTTCCCCAAGGGGCCGGCTCGGTTCACCTTCGGCTCCGAGTCAGGGCCCCGGAGCCAGGGGGAAGATTCCCTCCGCGCCCGGCGTCCAAACGCGCCAGACCGCGTACCGTCACTCTTTCTACGGGGATGTCGAGAACGGCCGGGCCGCTCCGACCCAGGGATGAGACCACCCACCGTGGTCGGAAGGAGGACTGGATGAAGTACCTCATCGCGATGTTCGGGGACCAGGCGACGATGGTCGAGACGAAGTCCACGGAGTGGATCAAGGACATGATCCGGTTCATGGAGGACCTCGACAGGGAGCTGGCCGAGTCCGGCGAGAAGGTCGACAGCATCGGGCTCGTGGACCCCACGATGGCCAAGACCGTTCGATTCGTGCAGGGCACCCCCGTGCCGACGGACGGTCCGTTCGCGGAGGCGAAGGAATCGCTCGCGGGCTACTACGTCGTCGACGTCGAGGACGAGTCGCGGGCCCTGGAGATCGCCACGAAGATCGTCGGGCACATCCACGAGCCCATCGAGGTGCGGCGGCTGGCGGACGGGCCGCCGGAGGAATACACGAGCTGAAGCCCCCAAGAGATCGAGCCAAGAGATCGAAGGAGGAGAGCACGATGACGCAGAAGATCAACACGTTCCTCTGGTTCACCGACCAGGCCGAGGAGGCCGCAAGCCTCTACGTCGACCTCTTCAAGACCCGTCCCGATGCGCAGGCCGCCGAGTCGAAGGTCACCAACGTCGCTCGCTACGGCGAGGCTGGTCCGGGCGAGCCCGGGACGGCGATGACCGTCAACTTCGATCTCGAGGGACAGGAGTTCATCGCGCTGAACGGCGGCCCGCAGTACTCGTTCACGGAGGCGATCTCGCTGTTCGTGCACTGCGGTTCGCAGGAGGAGGTCGATCACTTCTGGAACGCGCTGACGTCCGACGGCGGGGAGGAGAGCCAGTGCGGTTGGCTGAAGGACCGGTTCGGCCTGTCGTGGCAGATCATCCCCGACCGGCTGATGGAGCTGATCGGCGACCCCGACCCCGGCCGTTCACAGCGCGCGATGGAGGCGATGCTGAAGATGCAGAAGATCGACATCGCTGAGCTGGAGCGCGCCGCCGACGCCGCCTAGGAGGACCGTCCGCCCTGTCAACGGTCGACGCGCCCCGGATCGAGGACCTGCTGCGCGAGCTCGCGCCGCAGGTCCTCGGCGCGTTGGTCCGCCGCCACGGACAGTTCGATGCGTGCGAGGACGCCGTGCAGGAGGCATTGCTCGCCGCGACCCAGCAGTGGGCGGAACAGGGAGTCCCCGACGAGCCGCGATCGTGGCTGCTGACCGTCGCCTCACGACGACTCGTGGACGAGTGGCGGAGCGAGAGCGCCCGGCGGAGGCGAGAGGAGACCACCACGGCCCTGGACCTGCCCGTTCCAGGAGAGCTCGCGGCGCGAGACGACACGCTCACGCTCCTGTTCCTGTGCTGCCATCCCTCGCTCTCCGTGCCGTCGCAGCTCGCGCTCACGTTGCGCGCCGTCGGCGGGCTGACGACGACCGAGATCGCGAACGCGTTCCTGGTGCCCGAAGCCACGATGGCGCAACGCATCAGCCGGGCGAAGCAGAGCATCAAGAGCAGCGGCGCTCGCTTCGACCTCCCGCCGGAGGAGGAGCGGGCGGAGCGACTCCGCGTCGTGATGCACGTGCTCTATCTCGTCTTCAACGAGGGCTACACGACGAGCGCCGGCGCGACCCTTCATCGCGCCGACCTCACGACGGAAGCCATCCGGCTCTCCCGGATGCTCCACGGCCTGGTCCCGGGGGACGGCGAGGTCGCCGGCCTGCTCGCCCTCATGCTGCTGACCGACGCACGCCGGGCCGCCCGGACGGATGCCGACGGATCCATCGTGCCGCTCGCCGAGCAGGAGCGCGCCCGATGGAACGCGGCGCAGATCGAGGAGGGCGTCGCGCTCATCACCCGCACCCTCGGGACCGTGCCGGTCGGCCCGTATCAGCTCCAGGCCGCGATCGCGGCGGTGCACGACGAGGCAGAGCGTGCCGAGGACACGGACTGGCCGCAGATCCTCGCGCTGTACGAGGTGCTCGAGGGCGTGTCGCCCGGGCCGGTGGTCACCCTCAATCGCGCCGTGGCCGTCGCGATGGTCGACGGACCGAAGGCCGGCCTCGCCCTGCTCGGAACCCTGGACGACGACGACCGGATGGCGCAGACCCATCGATTGGATGCGGTGCGCGCGCATCTGCTCGAGCTCGCGGGTGACACGACCGCCGCCCGCGAGTCGTACCTGCGGGCGGCGAGGATGACGGCGAGCATCCCGGAGCAGCGATACCTCGCGCTCCGAGCCGCCCGCCTGACGGATCCGGCCTGAGGAACATCTCACCGGACCGAACCGAGGCCGCTGCTACGGTGCCCGCCATGGCTGGCATGCCTCGCTGGGCGAGGCTCCTCGGTCCGATCCTCGTCGGCGTCGCAGGGGCGGCGCTCGCACTCCAAGCGTTCGCGAAGACGACGGTCGACGCCGGCCCCTTCCAGGTCCAGCTCGAGGCCGACTTCGGGCGGAGCGTCACCGACATCTCGCTCCCCCCGCTCGGGAGGCTCCGGGCCGACACCCACGGCGCTCCCCTGCACCTCCGGGCGTCGCTCCGAGAGGTCGACGTCGAGGCGCTCCAGGAGGGGCTGCGCCGGGGGGTCGACTCCGTGGCCGCCGAGGTCGAGCGGAACACGCTGGCCGAGGCGGGACGCTTCGCCGGATGGGTCGTCCTCGTGGGGGTCGTGGGCGCGGCGGCCCTCGGGCTCCTCGCGTTCCGGACTCGATGGCTCGAGGTCCTTCGAGCCACGGTCGCCGGACTCGTCGCGGTCGTCCTCTCCGTCGGGTTCACGGCGATCGGCTACAACACCGCGGCGTTCCAGGCTCCGACCTACACGGGCTCGCTCCGGCTGGTGCCACAGCTCTTCGGTCCCGTCGAGGGCGCGATCGAGCGCGTCGGGTACTTCCGGGACGAGCTCCGCCGGGTGGTGGCGGGCGCCGCGCGGGCGTACGCGGCGGTCGAGTCCAACCCGCTCGGCCGGGGTGACGAGGTCCGCGTCCTGCACATCTCCGACATCCACCTGTCGACGCTCGGCTACGGGTTCGCGCAGGAGCTCGCGAGGAGCTTCGACGTCGACCTCGTGGTCGACACCGGCGACACGACCTCGTTCGGCGCTCCCAACGAGGAGTTCATCCTCTCCGAGATCCCCGACTTCGAGCTGCCGTACGTGTGGGTGCGAGGCAACCACGACTCGGCCGACTTCCAGGACGCGCTCGGTCGACTCGAGAACACCGTCGTGCTCGACGGCGAGACCGCCGACGTCGACGACTTCACGATCTACGGGCTCGGGCACCCCTACTTCAACGAGCAGCGAGGCACGCCGACCGGCGACGAGGACGTCGTCGAGTTGGTCGAGGCGGCAGCGGAACGCGTCACGGCGGACGTCGGCGCGCTTCCCGAGCCGCCCGACATCGTGCTCGTCCACGACGACCGCATGGCGGCAGGCATCGCCGGGATGGTGCCGCTCGTCCTCTCCGGCCACTTCCACGAGAACCGGGAAGAGGTCGTCGACGGCACCGTGTTCCTCCGCGTGGGAACCACCGGCGGGGCGGGGCCGACCGGCTTCACCGCCGAGGGCGACGTGCCGTTCTCGGCCGAGGTTCTCTATTTCCGGCCCGACGAGGACGGCGACGGGATGCAGCTCGTCGCGTGGGACGTCGTGACGCAGTTCCCCGAGACGGGGAGCCTCGAGATCGAGCGACGCCTGGCGTCCGACGTCGGCGTGTCGCCGAGTCCCTCCTTGCCGGGTTCACCGACGTCTTCGTCTTCGCCGAGTCCTTCGGAGTGACCGTCGTGCGGGAGGAACGGACGCGCGCCATCCCGATCGAGGAGCCGTACGACCTGGCCGCGACGATGTTCCCGATCCGGCGAGGGACGGGTGACCCGACGATGCGGATCGACGGCGGAACGGTGTGGCGCGCGGCGCGGACGCCGGAGGGCCCGGCCACGCTGCGGCTGGAGCAGGTCGGCGACGGGGTCCGCGCGGCCGGGTGGGGAGCCGGCGCCGAGTGGGCGCTCGAGCACGCGCCGGCGCTGATCGGCGCGGAAGACGACCTCTCCGCGTTCGAGCCACACGACGACGTGATGGCCGGAGTGTGGAAGCAGCACCGCGCCGTCCGACTCACGCGAGCGCTCGACGTGGTGCGGACCCTGATCGCGGCGATCCTCGAGCAGAAGGTCGTCGGGATGGAGGCGCGACGCGCGTGGCGGCGGATGACCCTCGCGCTGAGCGAACCGGCGCCGGGCGAGGGCGGCCTCACGCTTCCCCCTGATCCCGCGACGGTGGCCGAGCTGCCGTACTACCGGTTCCACCCGTGGGGGGTCGAGCGACGCCGCGCGGAGGTGATCCGAGCCGTGTGTGCGCGGGCGGCGTCGCTCGAGGCGCTCGCCGACGTCCCCTTCGACGAGGCACGGCGCCGGCTCGAGGCGATGCCGGGGATCGGTCCGTGGACGATCAGCGGAAGTGATGCGGCTGTCGTTCGGCGATCCCGACGCGGTCTCGGTCGGCGACTACCACCTGCCGGACATCGTCGGATGGGCGCTCGCCCGAGAGGAACGCGGCACCGATGAGCGGATGCTGGAGCTACTGGAGCCGTACGCCGGTCAACGGGGACGGGTGCAACGGCTCATCGAGGCGAGCCACATCGCGCCACCGGCGTACGGGCCGAGGATGGAAGCCCGCTCGATCGAGAAGCTCTAGCTCTCGGCTCGCGGTCGAACGAAGACCCGTCCGTCCTCGACCTTCACGTCGTAGACGGGTACCGGCTTCGACGCCGGCGGCCTCATGACCTTCCCCGTCTCGAGGTTGAACGTGCTCCCGTGAGCCGGGCAGGTCACGGTCTTCACGGACCCCGCGATCTTCACGACCCCCTTGTCGAGGCCAGCGCCCTGATGCGTGCACTGATTCCCGACCGCGAAGTGCTCACCCCCAGCCTTCAGCAGAAGGAGCTGCTCCCCTTCCACTGCAACCCGCAACGGCTTTCCCTCGGGTATGTCAGCGTCGTTCGTGACATCGACCCAGTCCACGTTCACCTACCCTCGTGAAGGAACGGGCACCATACCGCGAGGGATCAGGCCGATGTTCGACTATCGAATCGCCTCCGAGGAAGAGATCCTGGCCGAGGCGAAGTTGCTCGAGGGGCGACTCCTGGGAAGTATCCCCGAGGCGAGGTTCACGGCAGCATCAGGTGCGACCGGAAGGGCTGAAGTCGGTCACGCGGTCGAGGCTCACTTCGGGTATCCACCGAACTCATCTCCGCTCCCCGACTTCCCGGGGGCCGGCATCGAACTCAAGGTCGTTCCCCTCTACCGCACCGGCCGCGGCTTCGGTGTCAAGGAGAGAACCGTCATCTCGCTGATCGACTACACGAAGTTGATGGACCAAACGTGGGCGACCGCCTCCGTTCGAACGAAGCTCAAGATCCTGTTCATCTTCTTCGAGCACATCGACGGAATGCCGAAGTCGGCGTTCCCGGTCAAAGGCGTCCTGCGGTGGGAGCCGGATGCGCGAACCGACGCACTTATTCGGGCGGACTGGGAACGGGTGTTCGCCAAGGTCCGTCAGGGTCGAGCTCACGAGCTCTCTGAGAGTGACGGTGCACTCATGGGACCGTGCACGAAGGGTGCGACCGGTAAGTCGAGGCGTCGTCAGCCTTTCGGGGATCAGCTCGCGAAGCCGCGCGCTTGGGCTCTGAAACCGAGCTTCACTTGGCGGCTCTATCAGGCGGTCACGAAGCCGACAGCCTCAGAGTCGGTGCTC
Organism: uncultured Actinomycetota bacterium; assembly: GCA_963839395.1. Lineage (GTDB taxonomy): Bacteria > Actinomycetota > UBA4738 > UBA4738 > HRBIN12 > JAJNBA01. The sequence continues at coordinate 2,685 of CAWIUW010000015.1, read as the reverse complement.
GAGGAATTCGGGCTTACCGCCGCCGAGGAGTTCGAGGACCGCCTCATCCGGCGTTTCTCACGCTACCTGGGTAGGACGGTTACCGACGTCGGGTTGGAGTTGGCCGTTCCACCCAGCAATTCGAAGAGCTACGCCGCCAGGGTCGCCTGGCGGACGTTCGGCGGAAAGGGATTCCGGGCAAAAATCCTCGAGTTCGAGGAGATGGGCCTCACGCCACGAGCCCCGCGAGTTGGAATCAATCTGATGCCCTACGAGCATGTTTCCTTCCCCGCGTTCCGCCACCGGGAACTACTGGATGAGACCTGGGACGACAGCGCCTTGCTCGCTCACATCGAGTACATGCTCTTCGTCCCGGTCCACGGCCCGGCTAGGGGAACGCCGCAAGGGGAGTGCACATTCGGCTCACCCGTCTTCTGGCGGCCGAGTACAGAGCAAATGATCTCATTCGTCGGGAGTGGGAGCTGTTTCGGATCGAGATTGAAAGGGGGGACTCTGCAAGCCTCACACCGGCGTCGGAGACGAGGGCGATTCACGTCCGGCCCCACGCACGGGATTCACGGGATACACGCGATGCACCAGGGGCTGGCCAGGTTGTGAAACAGAGCTTCTGGCTGAATCGTCAGTTCGTCCAACGGATTCTGATGGCGGCCGACCGCCGTTAGCGGATCTGATCGGCCAGCGCTTCGCCTACCCGGCTGACGAGTCCGACGACTAGAGCGTTGCCCATCATGAACGCGCGGCGGCCGCCAGGCATCCCGGTATCGGTCCAGTCGTCCGGGAAGCCGTTGAGCCGCTCGAGCTCCAAAGGCGTCAATCGGCGGAGACGCCCATCGCCAGCATCGATCACGTGCTTGAACCGCGAAGGCGTCACGCCGCCCTCGCCGGTGAGGTTATCGTGCGCGACGGTTGATCGATCGGGTCTGGGAACGAGATCCCACCCTCCGAGTACATGTATTCATGTCCATTCTTTGCGATCCGAGGGATATCCTTCGGTCCCTTTAGGTAGGCCCACCGCGCTCGCTGCTCCTCCGGGACGAAGAACGATTCAGGGACGCTACTCGGCACCTCGAGCACGTCCCAGAGAGCCTTTCTGGACCCGGAGTAGTCTGCGATTACCGGTCTTGTCCAGACGGCTCACGCCACATCACCCCGCTGACAGGAACGGGGTGTGTTGGTTGCCAACCCCGAACCTCTCGGTGATTTCGGCAAGGTCGCCCTCCAATTTCATGTCTGGCGCGTCCACATCGGAGGCGATCGGTGACTCGATGGGGAGACCTCGCGCCAAGGCGCCATCACTGGCCATCCAGCGATCGGGCCCCGCCAACCTCGCGGTTCCGGTTCCTCACCAACATGGCGGGCGACGATGAACACACGGCGGCGGCGCTGCGGGAATCCGTAGTCGGCTGCGTTCACGACTCGCCACTCGGCCAAGTAACCGAGGTCCGAGAGGCAAGCGAGAATGATTGCGAAGTCACGTCCTCGCTGAGACACGGGTGACTTGAGGAGCCGATCGACGTTCTCGAGGAAAACGAATCGCGGTTTCTTGTTCTCGATGATGCTCTTGATCGCCGACCAGAGCACACCTTTCTTCCCGATCGATCCGTGCGCCTGGCTGCGGACCTTCGCTACCGAGTAGTCCTGGCATGGGAAACCCACCGACCAGCAGCTCATGGTCGGGAAGTCGACCCAGCCTTCTCGATCCATCTCCTCGACGACGGCGTTGATGTCCTCGCTGCTCAAGACGTCCGGCTCGAAGTGACTCCGATAGCAAACGGCGGCGTGTTGCGTTCTCGTCGAGGGCTCCCACTGGCTGGCCCACACCGTCTGCCAGCCATGGGGCTCGAGTCCGAGACGGAAGCCGCCAACGCCTGCGAAGAGCTCGACGACTCTTCCCGCGCTCCCCGGCTGCGCGTCCCTCTTTCCTGCCACCAGAGGACCCCCTTGGGGAGAGGTTCGCGAGACTGAATCACACCCCTGTCATCCGCTGACCGGATGCTAGCACGGCCTGGCGACACGGATCTAGCGCACCTGGGAACCGTAGGCACACCGCTCGACTAGAGGGCAATCTGTCGCACCGCGGGTCTGGAAGGAAGGCAGACCTCGGGATGCGAGGTCCAGGACGGCCCAGTTCCACTCGCTGGGTCGAACCGTGAGGAGTGGCCGCACCACCTCTCCGCCACAGCTCCGGATCCGCTGTGGCCGGGCAGGTCCGAGGACAGCCCGAAATACCGCCGGTAGACGCGAGCAGCTCACTCCATCCACGACAGGTGCTCGCTTCCCGAAGGCAACCACGAGCGTTGCGTTCGCCGCGTATCGGCCAACTCCAGGGAGGGCCAATAGCCCTTCCAGGTCCGCGGACACTCCCCCACGCCGATCAACTTCTCGCGCCATCGCGCGAAGAGTGGAAGCTCGTCGAACCAGTCCAAGAGGTCTGATCACGGAAGCGATCGACGCCTCGCGTGCACGACTCAGCGCGGCAGCATTGGGCCAACGTCTGAAGAGCTGCTCGTAGACCTTCGCGACGGTCTTCCCACGGGAGCGTTGCAACAAGACCTCTGCAACCAGCACGCGCCAGGGGTCGTCCGTCTCACGCCAAGGGAAGGAACGTCGATGCTCCCGACCCCACGCCAGGAGCCGCCGACGGAACCAGCGGACATCCACGACCAGAGGGTACGGCTAGATGAC
>CAWIUW010000014.1:0-80319 GCA_963839395.1 uncultured Actinomycetota bacterium | reverse complement strand
CAGGCCCACGCCGAGGTCTCCGGCGGTTGACGCCCGCATTCGTCAGTCCCGCAGATGCTTGAGGGCTTGCCCCATCGACTCGGCGGAGCGCCCGAGTTGAAGGAAGGACACGACGACCAACGGGATCGGAGGCTGGCCCCCCGCGAGCACCATGATGGTTGCCGCGATCAGTCCCACGATCGCGAGGACCCCAGCTGCAGGACTCCTCACGGGATCGGGAGAGGGTTGAGGGGGGCGACTGGGTCGTGGCCGAGGTACGAGCCTGAGGTCGAGAACCTCCTCGGGAGAGGGCGGTTCCACGGCGGGCGCCATCCCGACCCCGAGCCGATGCGCCAGGACCATGATGGATCGTTCCGTGCCACGGAACGGGATCAGCTCCGCGATCCGAGCTCGCTCGGCCCGGTATCCCCATTCGTGTTCGATCACCTTGCCGGAGAGCAGGATACGGCCGAGGACGACCTGATCAGGCCCGCGTCCCTGGTTGGTCATGAGATGGAACATCCCGGCGTGATCCACGGAGAGATCGAGTTCCTTGTGGGAGTAGAAGCCGCAGGTGCAGCCTTCCGAAGGCACCTCGTGGGTCGGTGACTTGAACCTCGGACAGGACGCGGTCACCCAGGTCGAGCCGGCACCTTCCCAAGCGTTCCACTTCGATGAACCTGAGATCGGATAGAGCTCAGCCGTCCGGAACTCGATCGAATAGAACCACGCGCGATAAGCGGAGATCGGCTCGATCGCGTCCGGGATGCGGGGTGAAGGATCGTCCATGGGACGTCAGACCGGCTCTCGTTCGGGGTCCTTCCGCGGGTCGGGCACCGGCTCGCTGGGCTCGGGCGCTTCCACCGGCGCCGGCTCCTCGATCGGCTCGATGTAGATCGTCCGACGTTCCTCGCCGATGTTCATCGAACCCCTCCTGACGTGGGCTCCGGACCACGTTGTCCACCACATTACTGACTCGGGGCGTGCTCGAGTGCGTCGCCTGACCATCGACCGGGCAGGCTCCTGCCTACGTAGGTGTGAGCAGATGAGGTGGTCGGTCCTCGCGTCCTTGCTGCTGGTCGGCGTGATCGCCTGCGGATCCGCGGACGCGCCGGAGCCAGGCCCATCGACTCCCCCACCGAGCGTGTCGAGCCCTTCCCCGACCGCGACCACGATCCCCGAGCAGACCTTCTCGGGAGCCGGTTGTCCCGTGGCGGATGACGCCTTCTGCGACACGGCGACACGGATCGGGCGAGCGCTCCTCCAACGGGACGCCGCCACCCTCCTCCGGCTCACCAGATCGGACACGATCGAGTGTGCCAAGGTCGCTCGTCAGTACTTCCCGGGGTGTGCGGACGCCGACGTCCTCACCGGATACGGCATGAGCAGCGCGGACTTCATCGTCGATGTCCTCCCGGATCAGCGTACGCGCGTCGGCTCGACGCGGTCATCTCCGGGATCGATCCTGGGTTCACGGACGAGCTCGGCGGCGGCTCCGCGACCGTGATCGGGGTGGGCACGTGTGGTCCCGACATCCCCCGACGCCGGACCTACCACCTGGCGTGGACCGCCGCGATCGACGAGGGAGACGGGACCGAGCGACACCTCGCGAGCTTCGAGGTGGGGTTCGATGGCGAGGACTGGAAGGTCATCCTCTGGTACCTGGACCCGCTGGAAGCCTGGGAGGAGGAGCACCCCGATCCCATGGCGCTGTCGTTCTGCGAGGCCGGCCTGCATCCGTGGAGCGCCTGACTCACGAGAGACGCCGCGATCCCAGTGCGGCCCCGCTCGACGACCCTTCACCACCAGCCGCAGCGTCTCATCGAGGGCGATCCTTGACCAACGCCTCGCACCTGAGCCGCCTCGTGAAGACAGGAGCATCGGCCCGGTGACGATCGACGCGGTCGCGTCCACGTCCATCGCCGCGAAGAGAAGCACGATGCCCACGACCATCGTGATCAACCCGATCGTGACGACGCGCCGGGGCGAGGCCGACGCGCTCGTTCAGGGATGACATGCCCTCCTCCCTCCGGTCGAGCCCTATGCCGCGGATGCTTCGCCGAGCGGGTCAACATCGCGAACCGCGGCTCAGTCGTTGACGTCGGTCAGATGAACCGGATCGACTCCACAACGCGCCTCAGCTCTCGCCGGTGTTCAGGCGCGGTTCCGGGGAAGTACGCCGCTTCGATCACTACGCGGGTTCCTTCGACGTCGAGGATCCAAAGCTCGTCGATCTGACCTGGTCCCTGGTGGTACCGACCGCCGTAGGGCAGGGCGGTCCAGCTGCGGTACTCGGAGTCCGCGCAATCCTGGAAGCGGATGCTCGGCGGGACCTGCACCGTCATGCGGACGCCCTCGTGCCCTTCGAACGTGACGTCCTGGGGCCGAGAAGCGACGACGTTCGGACGCCCGGCGAGCGCGCCCGCGAGGTCGTCGACGCTCGACCCGACCGGAGGTTCGATCGGTCCCTCGTCCCAGTTGCACGGGTCGGCGTAGACGTCATCGACGATCCAGATCCCGACTGCCGCACCGGACGGCGAGTCGCTCCCGATGGATGGATAACGCCGTAGACCCACGCCTCCCACCCTTCCGCCTCGAGGCTGGGTACAACTCCCTGGAGGGCCCGAAGTTCGTAGGGTCCCGCAGTAAGAGTGACGCCCTCGACGAGCGTCGAGGGCGACGGCGATTCGAACGGCGCTTCCGGTGGATCGGCAGCGACATGGTCGCCCGAACAGCCTGCGCATCCCAGCATCAGGACGATCGATGAGATCCACGGCCGGGGTCCCATCGCGTCTCCCTTCAGCGCCGCTCGGCGAAAATGGATGTCATTACCGCTGCATGATGATGAGCCAATACCGAGTGGCTCGGTGCTCCGTGACACATCGGTCGGTGGTGTTCGTCACATCCCCAGACGTTCGTGAGCTGCTGCTGCGAGTTCGAGCTCGAGCTGGCGCTTCGTGTCGCGGCTGCGGTCGTCGCCACCCATGCGAGTTGACCGCCGGGCTGATGCCGCCTCACCGACGAGCGACAGCTCGATGCTGGCGACCAGCCTCCGTTGCTCCTCGAGCCACTCCCCGAGCCGCTCCCGATGGAGCTCCACCAGCCGGTGCACGAGGAGAGGATCGTCCGTGGCAAGGAGAGCACGGATCTCTCGCGGAGGCATCCCCTGCCCCTGCAGGATCCGTCGCGCCACCGCCATCGTGATCATCTCGAGCGGTCCTTCGGCGTCAACATCCAGCCGAGCCCGGCCCCGAAGAGCAGGATCCCAAACGGCGCCAGGATCACCGTCATGATGAGCATCCAGCCGGTCACGAACATGATCGAGCCAAACACGACCCCGCTGAGGCTCGGGAGGTCCGGTCCCACCCAGTCCTGATCCGTCTCTCGCTTCGTCTGCATCTTCCATCACTCCTCTCGCAAGACGAGACGAGAGACATGCCGTGCCTGTGACACGCGGATATGGCTCCAAGAAAATCACCCGGGGGTGTCACGGATCGAGCCCCCATCTCGTCCCGTGGGAGGATGCAGAGACGATCCGCCCAGGAGGCACGCATGGAGGCGCGCATGGACGACCCCGTCGCCGAACTGCGGCCGCTGCTGTTCTCGATCGCCTACCGGATGCTCGGCAGCGTGAGCGACGCCGAGGACATGGTCCAGGAGGCCTTCCTGAGGTTCCATCGCGAGACCGCCGCCGGCACCCAGGTCGAGTCGCCGAAGTCCTACCTCTCGGCCGTGACGACGCGCCTGTGCATCGACCACCTGCGGTCCGCGCGGGTTCGCCGCGAGTCCTACGTCGGGACGTGGCTCCCCGAGCCGCTGCTCACCGAGGAGACCTCGGACGCCGAGCGTCACGCGGAGACCGCCGATTCGCTCTCGATGGGCTTCCTCGTGCTGCTCGAGAGCCTCACGCCGGTCGAGCGCGCCGTGTTCCTGCTCCGCGAGGTCTTCGAGTACGACTACGGCGAGATCGCATCGATCGTCGGGAAGAGCGAGGAGAACTGCCGGCAGATCTCGGTTCGCGCGCGCCGCCAGGTGCAGGCGGGGCGGCCTCGGTTCGAGGCATCGAGGGCGCAACGTGACGAGCTCGCCCGGCGCTTCTTCGCGGCGGCCGCGGAAGGCAACGTCCAGGGCCTCGTGAGCATGCTTGCAGCCGACGTCGTCGCGTACGCCGATGGCGGTGGCAAGGCGTTTGCCTTCCCTCGGCCGGTCCACGGCCGCGAGAAGGTCGCCCGGCTCCTGCAGGCGGGCGCTGCCCAGGGCGAGCGCCTCGGCGTCGTCGCGATGCGCATCGCCGAGATCAACGGCCAGCCCGGCGCGTTGTTCCTCGACGCCAACGACGTGGCCATCGCGGCCGTCTCGCTCGATATCGCGGACGGCCAGGTGCAGACCTTGCACGCTGTCAGCAACCCCGAGAAGCTCGAACACCTCCGCGCGATGGTGACCGGCATCCGCTGACGGAGCCTTGCCCGGAGGCGAACCGGGGCGCGGAGATGTCCTCGACAACGCGGTCGTTCGCCGTCGCGGTGGAGCACACGCGGGCCCGGCTGAGCTGTGCGTCAACAAACCTAAAGTAGAGGTCCCGAGCCTCGTCCCGAAGCGCCGCGTGTCCAGCTGATCTCAGTTTGATGTCTTCTAGAACGCTCCTCAGCACAAGAATTGAGTCGGTGCACACGCGAATCTTCTCGACGCCGTGGCGCTTTGCCAGCAGTAGACCCTCGATGAGAGCCCGAAGTTCCGCGAAGAGGTGATCGTCGACATGGCCGAGCCTCGTGGGATTGCCTCGACGAGCAAGCTGGATAAGTTCTTCAACACCACCACAATCGTCGCCTCCCCCGCGGACTGGCCGGATGCCACGACGATGCATCCGTCCGTGTGGAGCGCTTATAGCCGGCCGCGGTCGAGGTGTCTGGGTAATCGCGCCGTGGCGCCGACCGCTAGTTGTTCATCTGTTCGACCTGCTCCCGTGAACCGAAGCGTAGGGGCAACGGCCCATTGCGCCCGACCGGTGGTCCGTTTATCCTTCGCGCAACGTTGAAGTTGGGGGCCTGCCGCGAATCGAACCTAGCTCAGTCATTGAGTAGACCGAACTGAGAGGCAGGCGAGTCATGCAGATGCCCCCTCCCCCCAGCAAGCGTCCGAGCTTCGCTCAAGCTGCTATGCGGTGGGCGCTGAGCCACAAGGTCATATCCAGCGCAGTCGCCATCCTTCTGGTCCTTGGAGTGATCGGCGCATTGGCGGACCCCGATGAGGCGGAATCTGCTGCGCCGCCGTCTTCCTCGGCGACACCCAGCCTCTCCGCGACTCCTGAGCCCACGGTCACGCCCGAGCCAGAAATAGAGACCACGAAGGTGCCGCGAATCATCGGCCTCTCGGCGCAGGAGGCCCGCAGTCGAATCGCCACCCGCGGGTTGACCGTCACGGTCACTTCCAAGTACTCGAAGGAACCTGGTGGAACCGTGCTGCAACAGTCGATAAGCGCGGGCAGTCGAGTCGACGAGGGAACAATGGTCCGGCTCGTAGTAGCGAAGCCCTTCCCTCGAGTCCCGGATCTTGCCGGAACCAAGGTGAGACCCGCGAAGCAGGAACTTCGAAGAGCAGGCTTCGGAGTTGCCGTGCAACTCCAGGAGTCGGCTTCGGCACCTTCGGGCACCGTTCTATTCACGATACCGGCGGCGGGGACTCGGGTCCGCCCGGGCGCGCAGGTCACGCTGGTCGTTGCGAAGAAGCCACCACCTCCGCCACCTCAACCGAGCTCCAACTGCCACCCCTCGTACACGGGAGCATGTCTAGATCCAAGTGCCAGCGACTATGACTGTGCTGGTGGATCTGGCGATGGCCCCAAGTACACGGGATTCGTTCGTGTGGTCGGATACGACGAGTACGGACTCGATTCAGATAACGACGGGCTAGGCTGCGAGTCGTAGCGACTCGAGGTTGGGGCAGGTGGGCTTCTTCAAGGAGCTGATCGGAACGCGCGAACAGCGCAAGCGCGCCGCTGCGATTGCGGCCCGGAATGACGACTTCGATCAGGACCATGCAGCCTGGGTCGAGAAGGTGGAAACCGCCCGCGAGTACCTTGCTCTCGCTCAAGCGACCCCGGAAGTCTTTATCGCCTCAAGCGGCCAGGTGCCGATGCTCCTCAAGAATGGTGAATTCGCGATCTTAGTGATGACAGGCGCCGGGCTCATCGAGATGGGGCGAGAGGCGGGGTCCTATCAGGGCGGATCTCACGGAATGTCGTTTCGAGTTGTAAAGGGCGTCTCGTATCGGGTCGGAAGCCACCGAGGCACTTTCGTACCGGGTCCGGAGGTGCTCAAGGTCGTCGATTCGGGGAACGCGGTTATCACGAACCAGAGGGTCGTCTTCCAGGGTGCGGGTAGAACACGGGAGTGGTTATTCAGCAAGCTGATCGGTGTCGACCACGATCCGGAGCGTCCACTGACCATGCTGCACGTCTCGAACCGCCAGAAGGCTTCTGGACTTGCCTACACCGACGAAGCGTCCGATGAGATCCGGCTCCGCATGGATGTCGCCCTGGCGCACTACGCAGACGACCTAGGAGGACTTCAGCTGGCCCTCAAGGAGCGGGTTAACGAGATCGAGGAGGCCGAGCCGACTCAGCCCGGCGTCGACGAGCCGCGTCCGGATCAGTAGGGAGGTCGTAGGTGCGTGACCTCCTGTCGACCAGGAGCTAGTTTCGGTCTGTGGGTTCGGCGGAGGCCCTCGACCGATTCGAGCGATTGACCACGTGGCCCTCCTTGATCCTGGCCATCGCAAGCCTCCCGCTCATCATCGTGCCTATCGCATGGGACCTCGAGCCGGCGGTGGAGAGCTCACTGATCGCGCTCGATTGGTTTATATGGGCCTACTTCGCACTCGAGTACCTGATCCGGCTGTATCTGGCGCCGTCTAAGGGCACCTTCTTCCGCAGGAACGTGATTGACCTGATGATCGTCGCCCTCCCGTTCCTTCGACCCCTCCGAATCGGTCGCTCGGCCCGCCTCCTTCGGCTTCTTGGTCTCGGACGTGCCGCTCTGTTCGCCGGCAGGGCCGGCAAGGCGGGCCAGAACCTCGTCTCAAGGCACCGCGTGAACTTCTCGCTCTTGCTCGCGATCGTTGCCACAATCACCACGGCCGTGATGGTTCTCGAGCTTGAAAGAGGGCGAGCGGACGCGCACATCGCCGATCTACCGGACGCGATCTGGTGGGCCATAACGACGATTACCACAGTGGGCTACGGAGATGAGTTTCCAGTGTCACCAGGCGGGCGCGCTATCGGCGCGATCCTGATGGTGCTTGGCATCGGTCTCTTCGGTGTTCTCGCCGCCACTGTTTCGGCCTTCTTCGTGAAGCGAGACGTCGCCTCAGACGTCGACCCACACCTCGCAGCAATCGAGGAGCGACTGGAGCGAATCGAGCGCTTGCTCCGCTCGGCGGCGAAGAGTGAGTAGTGGCTAGCAAGCAACGCTGGGATGAGTCTTGCCCGGTGCCGAGTTGAACCTCGTTGTTTCCAGCCCCTTCACCGTCACGCCGGGCGGACGAAGGCCAAACTGCTTCTCGCGCGGCTTGGCGCGGCAATACAGCGCGTCTCGCGGCAGAGTTCCGAGAGGTGGTCGAGAATGTGGAACGGAAGAAGGGAGGCCCCGATGCGCTGGGAGTACCGCGTCTTTGCTGCAGAGATTGTTCAGCGCTGGTCCGCCAAGAAGCAGACAGAGGAGGTGCTGGCCTTTCAGGAACGCCTCAACGGGCTTGGAACCGAGGGCTGGGAGATGATCAGTTTCGACACAGTGCCCTTGACTGGCAGCTTCAGCAACAACATCAAGGGCTATGTCTACCTGACATTCTTTAAGCGCGCCGCGGCGGCCTAGTCGCAATCTGGCTCTCGCTTCGCGGCCGCGTTGAGGCTCGTCGACTCGAAGGTCTCCACCACCGGGTCGTGATCGGGCACCTACGAGCCGGCCGGCGAGGTAGTCACGGGCTCGTTCTAGCGCCGCGACCGCTCAGACGGGCTCGGAAGCAACCCGACCCGGCCGCCTGGGTTGCCCAGTGGCGGCCGCCTCCCGATACTCAGAGCCGTGGAGCAGGCCACGCTCGCCTCCAGGAAGCAGTGGGCCGGGCGACTCGCGGCGGTCTTCTACCTGGCCAGCGGTGCGCTCTCGCTCGTCACCCTGCCGCTGTCCTCGCCCGACGCCGACACCCGCGCGCTCGCCGCCGTCTCGATCTCGGCGCTCGCGATCGGTGCGGTCGCGTGGTTCGTGGACTGGGGTCGATACGGCCGTCGGGCCTCGCTGGCCCTCGTCCCGCCGGGCCTGGCGCTGATCGCCGCCGGGAACGCGTTCGGTGGGACCGACTACTACACCTACGGCGTCTTCTTCCTGCTCGTCTTCGTGTGGCTCGGCTTCGCGCACGCGCCCGGGACGTCGCTCGATGGTCGCGCCGCTCGCGGCCGTGGCCTACGTCGTGCCCCTGCTGTTCCTCCCGTCCGAGGACCTCCCCGAAGGGCTCGGGTCCGCGGTGGTGGTCCTCCCCCTGTGCGTCCTGATCGGGGAGGCCTTGTCGCGGGGCTCGGAGCGGACCCTCCGGACCGAGGCGGCGCTGCAGCGGGAGCGAGAGAACCGGGAGCGGCAGCGGAAGGTCGACGAGATGAAGACGACGTTCCTCCGGGCCGCGTCACACGAGCTGCGGACGCCGATCACGGTGTGCCGCGGCCACCTGGACGTGCTCGATGCGAGCGCGGACCCACGGGAGATCGCCGAGACGGTGCACCTGGTCGTGGACGAGCTCGCTCGGATGGGGCGGCTCGTCGACGACATCACGACGGCTGCCCCATCGGGCAGACGCCAGGGACGCGCCCGCATCCGCGGGCGCGCCCCCGACGCGATCAGACGCGCGCCCCGTAGATGTTCTGGTCGAGACCCCCCTCGTCCAGGCACGGGTCGCCGATCGTCGGCGACGTGTACGCCGGCGCGTTGATGTCGTTGGGCATGTAGACGCAGTTGTCCTGGAACACCGAGAACCCCTCGTCGGCGGCACCGTCTCGCGGATCGATCCCCGACACCAGGTCCCGCGAATCGGTCCACACGGCGTTCACGGCACCCGGGACGGCCGAGATGTAGATGTAGTCGCCCCAGAAGCCGACCCGCCGCGAGCCGTGCGTCATCCAGCCGAAGTTGCTTCCATCCCCGGCAGCGGTGATCTGCGTCTCGCTCCACGCGGCTCCGCCATCCGTGGAAGTGGCCATCCACGTGTGGACGACGTCGCCCGAGTTGGTCCCGGTGGCCGTGTTGCCCGGCGGGCGATCCGGCGCGTAGCCCGGATCGGTTCGCGAGTCGTAGAAGACGACCGTGATCGTCCCATCCGCGGACGCGACGTCCGGCATCCACTGGTGTCCCGTCGCGACGGTGTCGATCGTCGCCGCGTCGCTCCAGGTGCCGTCGTCGAACGTGCGCGACCACACCTTCGACTGGCCGTTCGCGAGACGACCGGCCCACACGACGTGGGCGCCGTCCTCGTCGGCCGCGACCGCCGAGTTGCTGAAGAACCGCGAGAAGACGAAGCCGCTCGGACACGCGAACGGCCCGTCGCCGCAGTCGACGCCACCGGTGCCGCCCGTGAAGAGGTCGGAGTCGAACCGGGAGATCGACGCGACGTGCTCGGGTGCGCCGAAGGACGCGCCGCCGTCGGTCGAGCTGAGCAACCAGACGTCGGTCGTCGGCCGACTCGACGAGGCGTACGTGAGGTACGTCAGCCAGATGGTGCCGTCGGGCCCGACCGCGAGGTCGGTGAACGACCCCGTGCCGTGCTCGACCGGCGTCACGCGGAACGACCTGTCGAACGAGACGCCCCCGTTCGTCGACCGTGAGAACAGCACGCCGTTGTTCGGTCCGAACGCGTGGTACTCGGACCAGGCGACGTACACGTTGCCGCCGTGCTCACCGTCGGTCTGGTCGACCGTGAGATTGATCTTGTCCTGGAACGCGCCGGTCTGGAACTGGCCGGACGGCGTTCCCCGCTTCACGAGCGTCGTCCGGTCGTACGTCGCCCCGTCGTCGGTGTACTTCGCGACGTAGACGCCGCCGTTGATCGGCTTGGCCCGGTTGAAGCAGATGAACCCGTAGAAGAGGTTGCCGTCGGCGTCGAAGGACTGCGTCGGGTCGCCGGCAGCCCCGCACGTGCCGTGGAGCGGCGAGGCGAGCCCGGCTTCCGACTCATCGCCCGGGTACCCCGGCAGGAGGCTGTTCGTCCAGGTCGTACCGCCGTTCTCGGAGCGGTAGTAGCCCGCCCACACCTCGTTGTTCACGATCGCGGCGCAGTAGTCGTTCGAACCCGCGACGACCACGTCGCTGTCGTGCGGGTTCACCGCGACCGTCGGTTCGTTCTGCTGGCGTTGACCTTCGCTGCACCGCTCCAACGTCTCGTCGCTCCCGCCGTCGTAGCGGACGTAGCTGCCGACGGCGTTGTCGACCGTGACGCGTTCGTCGGGCGCGGCGAGCGCAGGTGGGGCCATGGCGAGCGCCAACGAGGTGGCCGCAACCAAGGTGAGGATCCGTCGTCTCATCCGTCGCCTCCTTCCCGCCCGGGGGGTGTGGCCGGGCTCAGGTCGAGGTGAGATCGATCGGACTCCATTCCTACTGCCGGGTCCGACCGTTGGCAACCTCGCAGGTCCGAAGCTTCGGAGTGAGCACGCGTGTGCGTCCCGGACTCGTTCTGGCGCAGGAGCGACCGCGGCCGCGCGAGGCCGCCTCGAGGGACCGAAGCGAGACGATGCGGTCGCGCATCTAGAGGATGTGGGAACGATGCACGAGAGCGGCATGGCCGTGCGGGTGAGCGCCGAGCACCCGTCCCTGGAGGAGCTCTACGAGCGCCACGTGGCCGGCGCGATCAGGCTCGCGACGCTGCTCACCGGCGATCCGTCTGCGGCAGAGGACCTCGCGCATGAGGGATTCATCCGAAGCGCCGGCAGGTTCGGACATCTCCGAAGTCCTGCCTCGTTCGACGCGTACATGAAGAAGACCGTGGTGAATCTCGCCCGTCAGCGGGCGAGGCGACAACGACTCGAGCGCGAGGTGGTCCGGCGTCAGGGCGACCGTGAACCGATGGCGCACGCCGCGTACAGCCCGGAGGACCGTGACGTCGTGTGGCCGGCGATCCTGCGTCTCCCCTTCCGGCAGCGCGCAGCGATCGTCCTCCGGTACTACGAGGACCTTTCGGAGGATCAGACGGCAGCGGTGCTCCGGTGCACGACGCGGGCGGCGAACTCGCTCGTCTCCCGGGCGATGACCACACTCCGGCGAGATCTGGCGAAGGAGGAGACATGAACGATCTCGAGGAGCGCATCCGGGCAACGCTCGACCAGCGCGCCACGAGCCGTCGGCGATCCGGACGATGCCGCCGGGGACCCGCCGGCGGATCCGCTCGCGCCAGGCGGGAGCGGCCTTCGTGGCGTTCGCGACGGCGATGGCGTTCTCCTTCGTCGCCTTCGCGTTGTTCTCGACGCCCTCGGGCGCCTCACGGACGGCGGCCGGCGAGGACGAGGTCGTGGTCGTGCAAGCGCCTCGCGGGGCGGATGCGTCGCTGGATCTGCACGATGTCGATCCGCCGTCACCCGGTGAGTGGCCGGATGTCACCTACGGCGACCTGAGCGGCGCCTACGTCGACTATTCGGAGGAGGAGGCGGCCTCGATCGTCGTCGACAAGACGGCGATCGACGCCGGCAGGGTGCAGGACGAGCCCTGGAGCCTCGTCGCCCTCGAGCAGAACGGCAGCGGGGCGCTGTGGTCCGCGGCGTCTCCCGGTCCGTGCGGCGAGCTCTACCTCGGGAGTTGGGGAGACGACGGTGGGGGGAGCTTCTGCCTCCGACTGGACGACATCGAGGGTCCGCTTGAGATGACCTCGATGGGCATCGTCTGGGGTGTCGGCCCGATCACCGCCTATGCAGGAGTGGCGACGAGCAAGGTGGATCGGATCGAGCTCGACCTCGTGGGAGGCGGATCCAGGCTCGTCCCGCTTCTGGACGGCCCCCCGGGCGTGAGCGCTCGATACTTCGTCGTGTTCGTGCCGAACGGGGCACGTGGCAGCGTGCTCGCGTACGGAGCGTCCGGTGAGGTCGTCGGGCGGAGCGTCCTGTGCGCCGCCCAGCTCGAGGTCCCGGAGGACGCGACGGGCACGTGTGGGAACGGAGTGGTCAGCTCGTCCATCACCGGTCGTCGCCGGACCGTAGCGGCGTCGCGCGCCGCGCGTAGAACCGTCCTCGGTGGGTAAGGGGCAACGAGGAGGTGACCTCGATGGAGAAGACACGCTACGAGGTCGTACCGATGGACGGCGGATGGGCCGTGGAGACCGGAGGGAAGTCGACACCGGCGTTCCCCTCGAAGGAGTTGGCGATCTCTGCCGCGACGACCAGGGCGAAGCAGGATGCGCCGGCCGACGTGATCGTGCACGCCGAGGACGGCACGGTCGAGGAGGAGCTGACCGTCTAGCTCGGAACGGTTGTCGGCTCGTAGGATGCGCGAGCCATGACGGACGCAGCCCGCATCCTCGAGCCCTTCGTGGAAGGCTGGGCGGGCTACCAGCGGACTGCTCCTCGGCGCGATCGGACCGCTGTCCGCCGAGCAGCTGTCGTCGCGGACGGCGCCGTTCCAGTGGGCGGTCTGGCAGCTCGCCGCCCACATGGCCGGCTCGCGCGCGTACTGGTTCCACGACATCCTCGGCGAGGGCGACGCTGCGGTCAGCGACATGTTCCGCGTCGAGTCGACCACCGTGCCGGACCTGCCGCTCGAGGACGCGGGGTGGGAGGACGACGAACGCCATCCCCGCACCGCGAGCGAGTTGACCGAGGCGTTCGAGCGAACGTGGGCGATGATCGACGAGCGCCTCCGTCGATGGAGCGCCGACGACCTCGGCGTGGAGTTCTCGCGGACGCGACGCAACGGCGAGGTCGCAGACGTTCACGCGGGCGTGGGTCGTCTGGCACCTGATCGAGCACGACCTCCACCACGGCGGCGAGATCTCCCAGATCCTCGGTACCAACGGGATCCCGGCGCCCGACCTCTGACCCGCCGCTCAGGTCGCCACGCGATACAGGCGCCAATGATCGGGCACGCCCTTGAGCTCGTGTTCGCCCGCGTCGTCGAACGCGAGGCCGCTGCCGGCAACGAGGTCCTTCACCGTCTGTGAGACGAGGACCTCGGAGGCGCCCGCGAGGCTCGCGACGCGCGCGCCGATCGACACGGTGATGCCCGCATGCTTGCCGTCGACGATCTCGCACTCGCCCGTATGAACGCCGGCGCGGACCTCGACCCCCAGGTCGCGAACCCGCTCGGTGATCTCGACACCGCATCGGATGGCTCGCGCCGGTCCGTCGAACGTCGCGTAGAAGCCGTCGCCGGCCGTGTCGTGCTCCACCCCGTGCCACCTCGTCAGCGCCGTCCGGACGATCGCGTGGTGTCGCTCGATCAGCTGCTTCCAGGTTCGGTCACCGAGCGCCGCCTGCTTGGCGGTGGAACCGACGATGTCGGTGAACAGGATCGTGGAGAGCACCGTGTCGAGATCGACGGGCGCCTCGGCGCCCACGAACTCCCTGATCACCTCGGCGACCTCGGCGGGATCGAGCGTCGACTCCCTGCCGGGCACGATCTGCAATGTCGCCTCGGGCATGATCGAAGCGAGGTACTCCGCCTCGCGCACCATCGGCTCGTCCTCCTGGTGCGCCAGCAGCAGGGTCGGGATGCGGACGGCACGGAGGAGGTCGCGGATGTCGGTCTCGTACCAGACGCGAGCCAGCTCGCGAGCGACGTCGGGAGTCGTCGTGTGCCGGCTCATGAAACCGATCATCGCCTCTTCCTCGACGGATACCTCGTGCCCGCCACTGGCCTCTGTCTCGATGAACGCCCGGCCGTAGGCCGCCGTGCCCCACTGTTCCAATGACCGCTGGTCGAGCTCGACGTACTCGGGCTTCACGCCCCACGGGTAGTCCGGCGTCCACACCGACCGGGCACTCGGCGCGTGCCAGATCATCGAACGAACCCTGTCGGGCTCGGTCGCCGCGAGGAGTGCGTTCGGTGAGGCGCCCTCCCGTGACCCTGCGAGGATGGGACGCGTCGATCCAACGGCATCGAGGACACACCGAAGATCGGCGACACGCGTCTCGAGCGAGGGGACGGGGACGTTCCTGCTCGAGAGTCCGGTTCCCCGCCGATCGTGCAGGATGAGGCGGGAGAACCTGGCGACAGCCGTGAAGAACTCTCCGAAGGTCCTCTCCTCCCAGATCAGGTCCACGTTCGCCGAGCCAGTCGAGCTGCCACACGAGATCGATCGGCCCCTCACCGGTCGTCTGGTACGCGATGTAGACGCCGTCGGTGGTCTTCGCGTACCGAGTGTCGCGGATCTCCACGTGACTTCACCGATCTGCGTCTGAGGATCCGGGGATGTGGAACAACCCGATCGAGTCGGGCGCGATTATCCCTCGAGCGCGCGTCCTGGTTCCACGACGTCCTCGCCGATGGCGACCTCTGTCACTCACGCGGTGCGCGGGCGTCGGGGAGCCGCCGGGCGACCAGCGCCAGCAGCGCGGCCGCGACGATCCCGACTCCGAACGCGCCCGCGAGTCCCGCCTCGATCGAGATCGTCCCGGCGTCCGCGAGCGCGACGCTCGCGCCCCCGAGCCCCGCGCCGATCCCGACCCCCAGGTAGTCCATCAGGATGGTCGAGGAGAGCTCGCCCGCCTCCCGTCCCTCCTCGACCTCGCCCATCACCGACAGCGGGATCGTCGGCCAGACGATGCCCATGCCGACGCTCCCGATCACCCACCCGACGTACGGGAGGACCACGGGCACGTCCAGGACGCCGATCGCGACGAGGGTGGCGCCGACGCCGATCAGCATCGCGCCCACCGCCGTCAGCCGGCGAGCGCCCAGGCGCCCGACCACCCTCGACTGCCACCAGGAGCCGGCCGCCCAGGCGATGGCGGAGGCCGTCAGCACGATGCTCGCCACGCCGAGCGAGAGACCTCGCGTCTCCGTGAGCATCAGCGTGATGAATCCGTCGGTCGCGAAGAACGCCGCCGACGCGAGGAACGCGGCCGCGGACGCGGCCGGGAGTCCCCGTCGGGCGGTGAGCGTGCCCGGCGGAGTGATCCTCCGGAGCGAAGGGATCGTCACGGCGAGCCCGACGACGATCAGCGGGATGCTCCACACCGAGGGATCCGTGAGTCCGGCGAGGAGCGAGCCCGCGCCGAGCATCAGGACGAGCGACGCGGCGACCGGCAACTTCGACGCCTCCTCGCTCACCCGGACGCCTCGGAGCGAGGGCATCACGAGGGTGACCGCGAACACGATCAGCGGCAGCGGCGCCACGAACGCCCACCGCCACCCGACGGTCTCGGCGAGCACCGCGCCGATGGCCGGCCCGAGCAGGCCCGGGAGGATCCACATCGAGGCGAGCAGGGCCATCACCCGCGGCCGGATCCGCCCGGGATAGGTCTTCGCGACGGTCGCGATCGAGACGACGTAGAGGCCGCCGCCCCCGATCCCCTGCACGAACCGTGCGATCACCAGCACGAGCATCGTCGGCGCCGTCGCCGCGAGGACGAGCCCGGTCGCGTAGACCGCGATCGCGGCGCCGAGGACCGAGCGCGGACCGAGGCGGTCGGTCAGCTTCCCCGCGATCGGCACGGTGCCCAACGACGCGAGCGTGAGCGCGGCGAAGCTCCATCCGTAGAGCTGCAGCCCTTGGAGATCGCGCTGCACGGCGGGCAGGATCGCGGCGACGATCAGGATCTCGACCGCGACGAGCGCCTCGAGGATCAGCAGCCCGACGGTGAGCCGGCCGCGGGCGCCCGTGAAGACCTCGCGCCACGGAGGAGGGGCCGTCTCAGCCGACGTCGGTCCACGCCATCGCCCGAGAGGCTAGCCAGCCGGACGGCCGGAGACGGTCATCTGCGGACGATCAGCTGAGCGATGTCGAATGTGGCTACGGGCGGCCGGTGCTGCGGTCGCGCGATGCTTGCTGGAGGCCGGCGACGCTCGGGTTCGAGATCCGCGCGTCGGCGAGGCGCGCGCGTAGGGCCCCTCGGTTCGTGCTGGGATCGCGACGTCTCGCCGCGGCCGACAGTGCCAGCACTTGATCCAACCGGACGAACTCCTTGCCCCCGCGTCCTTGGAGCTGGAGGCCGCCGACCGCGGCCCAGCGGTGGATCTGCTCGATGTCGACGCCGGCCTTCTCGGCCGCGGCCGCGATCGGGACAGCGGTGTTGCTCACCGACACGGTCCGCCTCCCCGGGGGTAATGGAACGAAAGCCGACCGTACCCCACCGGCTGTAGGGCGCACCAGGGGTCGGGCCGTGAAGGTTCCGTGAATGACACATCGCGTGGAGATCCGGCACGGTCGAGGAGAGGACCGTCGAGTCCTCAGGCGTCCTCGGTGGGGCCGATCGGCCGGGACTCCATCGCGGACGTGCGGGCGGCCTCGAGGGCCTCGGCCCGGTCGGAGTGGACCGAGACGGCGCGCGGCAATCCGATGATCATGATCGCCCGCTCGGTCGTGCTGCCCTGCGGGACGCACAGGAGGAATCGCTGCCGCCGTTCGTCCAGCACGGTGGCCAGCTCGATCAGCGTGTGGAGCCCGGCGCTGTCGATGAACGACAGCTCTGACAGGTCGACGAGCAGGGCATCGTCCTCCGGCGTGACCGATTCCGCGAGCTCGAGCCGGACCGAGGCTGCGTTCGACATGTCGACCTCGCCGGTGAGGACGGCGACGACCGTCTTGTCCTCTCGCTCGATCCGGATGTCGGCCATCGGCACGGCTAGGCCACCGTCCCCCGCCGCAGCCGCACGACCGTCCCGGTCGACGACGTATCGACGAGCACGTCGTCCATCAGCCCTCGCATGAGGAGGAGGCCGTTCCCGCGGTCCCCTCTCGAGGATCCTCGCCACGTTCCCGAGTCGCGGACAAGCACTTCGACTTCATCCCCCTCGTGCTTCGCCGTGATCGTGATGGTACCCCCGGCCGGTCCGTACGCGTGCTCGACGACGTTCGCGGATGCCTCGTGCACCGCCATCACGATCTCGGTCGTGACGAGACGCGGGACCTCGATGTCCTCGAGCCAGCGCGAGACGGCCCGGCGGATCATCAGGAGCGAGCGAGCACGGGCATCGACCGCGAACTCCAACTCGGTCGCGGGGATCGCGTCGCGGTGCAGCACCATCAGCGCGACGTCGTCCGCCGGTCGCGGACCGTCGATCATCCGACCCAAGAGGTCGGTGATCTCGTCGTTGAGCGCCGTGCCGACCAGGACCCGCTCCCCCGTGGAACGCAGCCGTTCGAGCCCCGAGTCGAGGGATTCGTCCCGTCGCTCGATCAGTCCGTCCGTGTAGAGGAGGACCGACGTTCCCGGCGGCATCGCCACCTCCCCCTCGACGAACGAGGGCGATTGCGGCAAGCCGAGTGGCGGGTTCGCGCCAGGGTCGGAGGCGAACGCGGCTCCCTCCGGGCCGACGACGAGCGGTGGCGGGTGGCCGGCCGAGACGTACCGGAGCGTGCTCAGGTCCTGCGTGAGCAGGCCGACCAGGAGCGTCACCAGCTCGCCCTCGCCGAAGTGACGATGGAACTCATCGGCCCGGGTGAGGATGTCCAGTGCCGTGCCGCCCATCAGCGCGTGCGCGCGGAGGGCGTTCCGCATCTTCCCCATCAGCGACGCCGCCGGCAGACCGTGACCCGCCACGTCGCCGATCACGAGGACGATGTCGCCCCCGGGCAGGACGAACGTGTCGAACCAATCGCCGCCCACACCGACGGCGGTGGCGGCCGGCAGGTACCGCGTCGCCACACGCAGCCCCGGCAGGAACGGGAGGACCTCCGGGAGGAACGTCCGCTGGAACGCTTCGATCACGATGCGGGAACGGTCCGAGAGGCGGGCGCGGAGCGCGAGCGCGACCCGGTCGGCGACGAGCTGGAGGAGCTCGGTCTCATCGGGCGTGAAGCGCCGGCGCGATTTCGTCCCCACGTGCATCACGCCGACCACGTCGCCGTCCGCGAGCAGCGGCACGCCGAGGAGGGACTTGATCCCCTTCTGGAACAGGATCGGGTTCAGGACGGTGCTGTGGTCGACCTTATGGAGGGCGACGGGCTTTCGCTCGGCGGCGATGCGACCGGCGAACCCTTTCCCCACGGGGATCCGGACGCCGCGTTCCACCTCCTCCTCGATGCCCTTCGCGGCCCGGGCCACGAGCTCGTTCCGGCTCTCGTCCAGCAGGAGGACGGCCGCCGTGTCGGCGTCGAGGATCTCGCGGACGCGAAGGAGCAGCTCGTCCAGGAGGTCGTCGACGGTGAGGTGGGAGAGGGCGGTGTCGCTGACGCGCTGGACCCGCTCGAGACGTTCCAAGGCGTCGAGCGTGGGAGCCCTCCTGTAGCGCACCCACCTACTGTGCGTCCGGGCGACTCCAACCAGCAATGTCGGGGTGCGTCTCGTCGAACCTCCGTGGCACACTTCCCCCATGGACGACGAGCAGCTCCTGCCAAGGCCGAGGAGGCCCTGACCGAGATCAAGGTCAACCAGGGACTCTCGGAGCGGCACGAGGCGGTGCTGGCCGCGCTCCGCATCCGGTTGAAGGGAAGCGCCGGGAAGTCGCTCGAGGAGATGCTCGACGCGGCGGATGACGCCCCGCCCGACCGGCTCGGGGAGGCGATCGCGAAGGCCGAGAGCAAGGGCAAGCCCTCGCTCGACGACCTGCTGAACGAGGAGCCGAAGAAGCCCGACTGGCCCTCCTGACCGGCCTGGTTCACGCGTCTGACCTCGGGCGTTGTCGTTCGCCCACTCCGTTGCCAAGGTGGATGTATCCACGACCTCCGAGGAGGATCCGTCATGCGCATCCGAGCCCTCCTGGCCACCGTCGCCGTCACCGCGCTGCTGCTCCCCTTCGCGCCCGCGCAGGCGGCCGAGATCGAGACCCTCGTCACGTTCGACGTCGAAGCGGGCGAGCTGCCCGAAGGGGTCGCGGTCGACAGCCGTGGCAACATCTTCGTCAGCCTGACCGCACCGGTCTCGGAGATCCGCAAGATCGCTCCGAACGGCGAGCAGACGACCCTCGTCGACCTCGGCATCGGAGGTTTCGGTCCCCTCGGCCTCGCCGTGGATGCGCGGGGCAACGTCTACGCGGCCGCCGCCAGCTTCGACCCGGCGACCCAGGGCGTCTACCGGATCACGTCCGACGGCACGCGCCACGCGGCTTCCCGGCACCGAGGCGATCGCGCTCCCCAACGGCATCGCGTTCGATCAGCGGGGGAACCTCTACGTCGCCGATTCCTCCGGCGCCGTCTGGCGGATCCCGCGGGGCGGCGAGGCCGCGGTCTGGAGCGACGACCCGTTGCTCGTGGGCGACGGGTCGGCCGGCGCCGGCGTCCCGCTCGGCGCGAACGGGATCACGTTCCGCACGCCGAACGAGATCGTGGTCGGCAACACGGACCTCGGCACGCTCGTGTCGATCCCGATCCTTCCCGATGGCAGCGCCGGGAACGCCACCGTGATCGTGGAGGACCCCGCGATCTTCGGCATCGACGGCCTGACGGTCGACGCCCGCGGGACGATCTACGCGGCCGTGATCGCGCAGAGCACGATCGTCCGGATCGGCGCGGACGGGATCGAGACGCTCGCCGACTCGGACGACGGGATCGTCGGCGCGTCGAGCATCACGTTCGGCCAGGGACCCAGAGACCACCGCAGCCTCTACGGGGTGAACTTCGGCGTGTTCTCGCCGGAGCCGATGCCGTCGCTGTTCCGTCTCCCGGTCGGCGTGCCGGGGGCGCCGCGGCCCTAGGCCTGGCGCCCGGCCTAGAGCCGAGGGAACGTCACGATCGTGACCAGGCCGTAGAGCATCAGGCAGGTCGCCAGTGCCAGGACGGCGAGCCTCACTCGGCGGATGTTGAAGCGCTGGGAGAGCACGAGCAGGAACAGGATCGACGCGAGCACCACGGTGATGCGGATGTACTCGTCCGCGCGATGGCGGGAGGCCGTGCCCGCGTCGAAGAGTCTGGTCCGCACGTTCGTTCAGCTCCGCGCCCCGCTCGAGCAATCGGTTCTCGTACTCGGGCATGAAGCTCGGGCCGGGTGGCGCATCGGGGTTCGTCAGCGGCTCGAGCGCGATCCACGCGTCGAACGCGACCTTGAACTCGGGACTGAACCTTCGTTCGTAGAGGGTGGCGAGCTCCTCACGTCCCTCGCTCGTCACCTCGATCCATGTGTTGAACGTGGAGATGTCGAGGAGGCGCTGCTGGCCGCCGAGCGTGAGCGCTTGGTCGGCCTGGTTCCGGACCGTCGAGGCCCTCCCGTAGAGCTCGGCCTGCCGCCCGTCCCAGCGCGCCGCCTGGTAGCCGCTCCACGCGGTCGCGATCGCGACGATCCCGAGGAGGATCGCCTCCGCGATCTCGACGATCAGGTCCGAGCGTGCCCTCGCGGAGCTCGGCGGGCCGTCTTCGGCCGCGAGGTTTCCCGCGATCTCGGTGTTGAGGTCCTCCGGCATGCTCCACCCCACCTCGGTGCGACTCCGACGATCCGGTCAGGACGTGACGGTCGACGCCTCCCCCACCCGGCCGGCGCGGTCGACCCACGGGCGGGCGCCGAGTCCCTCGAAGATCGAGCGGGCCTCCAGGACGATCGGGGCGGCGTCGGGTCCCCTGCCTCGGATCTCGAGCCACTCGCTGTACTCGAGGAGCGTGACCGCGAGCCAGAACGGGAACCCGATCCCGCGGAACGACGCGATCGCCGACCGGTACAGCTGCTCGGCGCCGTCGTCGGCGGGATCGGCAGACCGAGCCTCGAATCTCGCGCCGTGGGCCTGGAAGTACCTCATCCTCCGACCGTTCGGGTCGGTCCGCACCATCGCCAGGATCTCGTCGAACTTCGCCTGATCGCCGAGCGCGAGCGCCGCCTCGAGCCCGGTGATGACACCCTCCTTCACGCACGAGTGCGACAGCGAGAGCGCCTCCCTCCCCTCGAGCGCCACCTCCGCCAGCCGCAGGGCTTCCTTCAGGTCGCCCTGCGCCAGCCGCAGGGTCGCGCCTCCGCACGCGTACTCGGTCACCTCCTGCACGTCGGCCGACGTCTGCAGTTCGGCGAAGCGCTCGAGTCGACGGGTCGCCGCCTCCGGATCGCCCCTGTGCACCTCGACCGCAGTCCCGAACGCCACGTACCCCTGGGTGAACGCGATCCGGGACCGCGCGTATTCGTCGGGAGGGATCTCGCCGAGCGAGGCCATCAGGTCGTCCCACTGCCCCAGGGCGTACTTCGGGTAGACGTGGCCCAGGAGCGACGACTCCCAGTACCAGTTGCCGACGCGTCGCGCGAGGGACAACCCTTCACCGACCATCCTCTCCGCCTCGGGGTAGCGGTCGTCGTAGTCGGAGAGGTCTGCGAGGTTGTTGTAGGCACGCTGGGCGGCCGTGGGCTTGTCGTGTTCGAGGGCGATCGCCAGCGCGTGGCGCATCAATCCGGTCGCCTCGCTCCCTCGGCCGAACGTCAGCATGACCAGTGACTTCGTGTTGAGCGCGTCGGAGAGGATCTCCTGGAGGTCGAGCGCCTCGGCGATCTCGAGGGAGCGCTCGATCCACTCCATCGCTCGCTCGGTCTCGCCGTTGAAGAACGTGAACCGGCCGAGCTGGGCGGCCAGCTGGGCGAGGTCGGCGTCGGGCTCCTCGTCGGCGAGCACCCGGTAGGAGGCCGCCATCGACTCGAGGGCGTCGATCCCCCGCCCCTGCGACCAGACCACTTCGCCGAGCCGGGCCGAGACCCGGGCGACCGGATGGGTCGCGCCCTCCGCCTCGAACAGGTCGATCGCCGTGCGGAAGTGCTCGTGGCGCTGTCGACGTCGACCCGGACCCACGCCATCATCCCCGCCCGCTCGTGGAGCTCGGCGGCGGCGAGCGGGCCATCGGTGAGCTCGATCGCGCGCTCGGCGTAGCGCTGCGCTTCCTCGCTGGCGCCGAGCGAGGCCGCTCGTTCGCTCGCCTTCCGGACCATCTCCAGGGCGTCGACCCGGATCTGTTCTGCGTCCTCGGCGTCCGGCGCCGCGCGGTAGGCGTCGAGGAGGTGCGACGCGACGACCTCGACGATCTCGTCCTCGTCGACCGCCGAGCGGAGGTAGGCAGCCGCCGCGAGGTGCCGCGCCTTGCGCTCGTGCTTCGACATCGTGTCGTACGCGACCTTCTTGACGAGGTCCTGGAGGAACCCGTACTGGCCGCGGTCCGACAGCAGGGGGTCGATCGAGATCGAGAGCACCTCCTTGCGGACGAGCGAGCCGAGCAACGAGGTGACCTCGGCCTCGGGCAGTCCGGTGATCGCGCACAACCCTTGGAGCGTGAACGTGCGGCCGAGGACGGACCCGTCCTGCAGGAGCCTGCGCTCCGACGGCTCCAAGCCGTCCAGTCGCGCGGCGATCAGCGCTTGGAGGGACTCGGGCACTTCGAGCGTCTCGACCGACCCCTCCAGCCGGAACGCGCCGTTCTCGCGGACGAGGATCCCGCGGTCGATCAGCATCCGGACGGTCTCCACCGCATAGAACGGGATGCCCTCGGCGCGCTCGAGGATGCGTTGCCGGACGTCGTCGGGCAGCCCCGGGATCGGATCGCTGAGCAGCGAGCCCATCTCGTCGCTGTCGAGCGGCTCCAGGAAGATCGACGTGAAGTTGCGGGTGCCGGCGCCCCAGCTCGGCCGGCGCTCCGCCAGCTCCGGCCGCGCGAGCGTCAGGACGAAGATCGGCCGGTCGCGCGACCACTCCACCAGGTACTCGATGAAATCGAGCAGCGCGCTGTCGGCCCAATGGATGTCCTCGAACACCATGATCGACGGTCCCTGATCGGCGATCCGCTCGAAGAAGATCCGGCAGGCCGCGAACAGGTTCTCCTGGTCGCCGACGCCGCCCTCCTCGAGCCCGAGCAGGTGCCCGAGGCGCGGCCGCACGAACCGGCGCTCGTCCGGGTCGGGGATGTGCTGCTCGATCGCCTTCGCGAGCTTGGCGGATGCGGCCGGCGACTCCTCGTCCTCCAGGATCCCGGCCCGTCCGCGGATCATCTCGCCGAGCGCCCAGAACGCGACACCCTCGCCGTACGCGAGGCACCGTCCCTGGTGCCACCAGATGTCGGTGATCAGCCCGTCGACGTATTTCTCCAGCTCCCAGACCAGCCGAGACTTCCCGATCCCGGCGACCCCTTGCACGGAGACCAGGTGGACCTTCCCGTGCTCGGCGGAGTCGTGGAGCAGATCCTTGATCAGGCGAAGCTCGCGATCGCGGCCGGTGAAGGGTGGCTCGATCGCGGTCATCCTGCCGAGGCCCCGGAGGCCGACGACCCGGTCGGCCCTCCACAGGTCGATCGGCGTTTCCTTGCCCTTCAGCTCGAACGAACCGGCCGGCTCGTAGGAGATCACCGCGTCGGTCGTGCGCATCGTCGACTCCCCGACGAAGACCGAGCCGGCCGGCGCGACCGACTGGATCCGCGAGGCGGTGTTGACGAGATCGCCCGCCACCATCCCCTGATGCTCCGACCCGAGCGTGACCGCGGCCTCGCCGGTCAGGACCCCTGCCCGCGCGCGCAGGTCGGGCGCGCCGACGTCGGCGCCGAGGTCCCGGACGAGGGCCGTGAGCTCCAGGGCGGCGCGGACGGCGCGCTCGGCGTCGTCCTCGTGCGCGACCGGGGAGCCCCAGAGCGCCATCACGGCGTCTCCGATGAACTTCTCGACGACCCCGCCGTACCGCTCCACGACCCGTCGGCTCTCCTCGAAGTAGCGGGTCAGGAGCTCACGAACCTCCTCGGGGTCGCGCGACTCCGAGAGCGTCGTGAAGCCGACGAGGTCGGCGAAGAGAACCGAGACCAGGCGGCGTTCCGTGGTCGTCGGGATGGCCTGCTCAGCCTGGGAGCCGGCCCGGCCCGTTTCGGCAGCCGGAGCCAGCGGGGCGCCGCAGCTCCCGCAGAACCGTTGTCCCGGTGCGTTCAGTGAGCCGCACGTGCCGCACGTCGCGGAGATAGCGATCCCGCAGTCGCCGCAGAACCGCTGCCCTTCCGGGTTCTCGTGACCGCACCGTGGACACCGCATGCCATCTCCTGGCTTCGCTGGACTGCGAGGTTACCTGGGGCGCTCGTGTCCGGTCGAGGCTTCCCCTGCGTGTGACGGGCCGGGCTCCGAAGGAGCCCGGCCCGTCGCGACGTTCACCTCACGAGCGATCCTGCCTCTTACCGAGGCTTCGTCGGGTAGACCAGGTCCGAACCCGCGAGGTCGGTGAGTTGGTTGGATTCTGCCGGCCATCCGGCAGAGCGGGCGGGGCGGTCGGCCCCTGCCCGGAGGGACGGCCTCAGCAGCCAATCACCTCGAGGGTCTCCAGCTGTCTATGCAGTAGGACCACCTCCTCTCTCTCGTGCCGCCATGTTCCGACAGGACCGCGGCTATGGCAAGGAGATCGGCCGGCGTCTATGCCGACACCCGGTAGAGGCGCCAGCGGTCGGGGACGCCCTTCAGCTCGTGCTCGCCGGCGTCCTCGAACGAGAGCCCGCTCCCGGCGACGAGGTCCTTCACCGTCTGCGAGACGAGCACCTCCGACGGTCCGGCCGACGCGCCGACGCGGGCGCCGATCACCACGGCCATCCCGCCGACCTTCCCGTCGATCGTCTCGACCTCGCCGGTGTGCACGCCCGCCCGGACCTCGATGCCGAGCGGCGCGACCGCGTCGACGATCGACCTCGCGCACCGGACCGCCCGAGCCGGGCCGTCGAACGAGGCGAAGAACCCGTCACCCGCCGTGTCGACCTCCACGCCCCGGTAGCGGGCGAGCTGGCCGCGCACGCGGCGGTGGTGTTCTTCGACCAAGGCCTTCCAGCGCCGATCGCCGAGCTCGGCGACCTTCTCGGTGGATCCGGCGACGTCGGTGAACAAGACGGTCGCCAGCGCCCGGCCGAGTTGCGCCTCCTCCTCCCCCAGCGCGACGACGAAGCGCTCCACCTCGTCGAGGACCGCGTCCGCGGGCCCGATCCAGGGGAAGTGCTCGCTCCCCGGGAGCACCACGAGCCTGGCGCCCGCGATGCGGCTCGCGGTCTCCCGGACCTGTTCGATGCGGAAGTCGAGATCGCCTTCCTTCGCGATCACGAGCGTGGGCACGTGGATCGACGGGAGCGCGTGGGAGGCGTTGATCTGGCGGTTCATGAGCTCGAGGGCCACGGCGGCGCTCGGGCTGGCCGATTTCCGCATGTACGACGCGAGCCACGCGACCAGCTGGTCGTCGGACTCGTGTCCCGGCGCGCCCCAGCCCGCGATCTGATCTCTGGAGAACTCGAGACTGCCCCAACTCTGTTCCGTGCGCGCGAGGTACGCGGCCGGGTCCTCCTTGTACTCGGGCGTTCGCGCGGTGAAATCCGCGACCGTGCCATAGAGCACGAGCGCGATCGTGCGCTCCGGGTAGGTCGCGGCGAACAGCATCGACATCGGGCCGCCCTCGGAGACGCCGAAGACGACCGCCCGCTCCGATCCGACGGAGTCCATCACGGCGCGCACGTCGTCCATGCGCGTCTCGAGGTCGGGAAGCCGGTCCTCCGGCACCCGATCGGAGAGGCCGACGCCGCGCTTGTCGAACAGGATCAACCGCGAGAACGACGCGAGGCGTTCGAGGAACCCGGCGAAGCCGGGGGCGTCCCACATCGCCTCGACGTTCGTGACCCACCCCATCACGAAGACCATGTCGACGGGTCCGTCGCCCACCACCTGATAGGCGATGTGGACCCCGTCGGCCGTCTTCGCGTAGCGGGTCTCGGGGCTGGTCACGTGCGCATCCTTGCCGTCGCGGGCCGGGGCCGCAACCGACGCCCAGGGGCTTACGATCGCGCGCGAGGAGGTGTTCGGATGTCGGAGCCGGTGGTCTTCATCAGTCACTTCAAGGTCAAGGAGGGCAAGCTCGACGATCTGAAGCGGCTCTCAGGAGAGGTCGAACGAAGCCTGCGGGAAGACAAGCCTCAGACGGCCGCGTGGCTCATCTATCTGGACGAGGACGGAACGAGGGTCTCGTTCGTCCACTGCTTCCCCGACGCGCGTTCGATGGACCTGCACTTCGAAGGATCGGACGAACGGAGCGCCGCCGTGTACGAGTTCGTGGAGCCCGACGGATTCGAGATCTACGGCAGCCCGAGCGATGAGGCTCTGGGGTCGATGCGACAAACGGCGGCGGGGTCGGGGGTCTCGCTGGACGTCCGGCCCGAACACCTCGGCGGATTCCTGCGCGTGTAGTAGTCGCGCTTCGTGCTGACCCACATCAAGGACGGGAAGGAAGCCAAAGCCGATCTGCGCGTCTGTCCGACTGAAGCCCGGCCCGGCTGGGTACGGAGCGGGGGTGCCGATCGTCGGGTTCCACGCCTCGCACGAGCAGATCCCGCCGTCCGGGCTGCTCGCCGCCGTGGAGGCGGCCGAAGCGGCCGGGTTCCAGGCGGCGATGTGCTCCGACCACCTCGCGCCCTGGAGCGAGCGGCAGGGCCACTCGGGCCACGCCTGGTCGTGGCTCGGCGCCGCGATGCAGGCGACCTCCCTCCCGTTCGGCGTCGTCACCGCCCCCGGGCAGCGCTCCCACCCGGCGATCACCGCGCAGGCGATCGCGACGCTCGGCGAGCTGTTCCCGGGACGCTTCTGGGCGGCCCTCGGCTCCGGCGAGGCGCTGAACGAACACGTGACCGGCGATCCGTGGCCGTCCAAGGCGGACCGAGACGCCCGCCTGCTCGAGTGCGTCGAGGTGATCCGCGCGTTGCTGCGAGGCGAGGAGGTGACCCACGACGGTCTCGTCCGGGTGGATCGGGCTCGTGTGTGGAGCCTGCCGAAGGAAGCACCGCCTCTGTTCGGCGCCGCCGTCAGCGAGGAGACGGCGAGCGTCGTCGGCTCCTGGGCCGACGGCCTGATCACCGTGCGACAGCCCTCCGACGTCCTGCGGCGAGTGATCGACGCGTTCCGCGACGGCGGCGGCGGGCGGAAGCCGGTCGCCGTCCAGGTGCACCTCTCGTGGGCCGAGGACGAGGAGACGGCGCTCGCGATCGCCCACGACCAGTGGCGCAACGGCGCCCTCGGGTCGGACCTCGCCTGGAACCTCGAGCTGCCCGCCCAGTTCGACGAGGCCACGAAGGACGTCCGCCCCGAGGACGTCGACCGCGTCCGTCCTCGTGTCCGCCGACCCGGCCCAGCACGCGAAGTGGCTGCGTGAGCTGGTCGACCTCGGCGTCGACGCCATCTACCTCCACCACGTCGGCAAGGAACAGGACCGCTTCATCGACGTGTTCGGCGAACAGGTCCTCCCGGAGGTGATCCAGTGACGACGGCACGGACGAGCGACCTGTGGTGGAAGAACGCGGTGATCTACTGCCTCGACGTCGAGACGTTCCTCGATTGGGACGGCGACGGCATCGGCGACATCCGCGGGCTGACGGAGCGGGTCGACTACCTGGCGGGGATCGGGGTCAGCTGCCTGTGGCTGATGCCGTTCCAGCCCTCCCCCAACCGAGACGACGGCTACGACATCACCGACTACTACGGCGTCGATCCGCGGCTCGGCTCGCTCGGGGACTTCGTCACGCTGATCCGGACGGCGAAGGACCGCGGCATGCGCGTGATCATCGACATGGTCGTGAACCACACGTCCGACAAGCACCCGTGGTTCCGCGAGGCGCGGTCCTCGCCCGACAACCGGTTCCGCGACTTCTACGTCTGGCGCGACCGGCCGACGCGCACGTCGAAGGCCTCGATCGTGTTCCCGGACGCGGAGGACAGCATCTGGGCTTTCGACGACAAGGCCGGGCAGTGGTACCTCCATCACTTCTACTCGCACCAGCCCGACCTGAACATCGGCAACGAGCAGGTCCGCGACGAGATCGCCAAGATCGCCGGGTTCTGGCTCGAGCTCGGCGTCGACGGCTTCCGCGTGGACGCCGTGCCGTTCCTGATCGACACGAGCGAGGTGCCCGACGTGAACCTCGACCCGCACGAGATCCTCCGTCACCTCCGCTCGTTCATCTCCCGCCGCAAGGGCGACGGCCTGCTGCTCGGCGAAGTGAACATGCCCCCGGAGCAACTGATCGACTTCTTCGGCGGGAAGGACGCCGACGAGGTCAACCTCCTCTTCAACTTCCCGGTGATGGAGGCGCTCTGGCTCTCGCTCGCACGGCAGGACGCCGAGCCGCTCGCCGAGGCGCTCCGCGAGACGATCGCGGTCTCCGAGGAGTGCCAGTACGCGAACTTCGTCCGCAACCACGACGAGCTGACGCTGGACAAGCTCTCGAAGAGCGAGCGCCAGGAGGTCTTCGACGCGTTCGGCCCCGACGAGGACATGCAGCTCTTCGGCCGTGGCCTCCGCCGCCGGCTCCCGACGATGCTCGACGGCGACCCGCAACGGATCCGGATGGTGTACAGCCTGCTGTTCTCCCTACCCGGCACGCCGGTGCTGTTCTACGGCGAGGAGATCGGCATGGGAGAGAACCTCGACATCGAGGGACGGATGAGCGTCCGCACGCCGATGCAGTGGACCGACGAGGAGAACGGCGGGTTCTCGAAGGCGCGGCCGTCACGCCTGCGCAGGCCGGTCGTCGAAGGACGGTTCGGACCGCTCGCGGTGAACGTCGCCGCGCAGCGCCGCGACCCGGAGTCGCTGCTCAGCTGGATGGAACGGCTGATCCGACGGCGCCGCGAGACGCCCGAGCTCGGCTGGGGCACGTGGAAGGTGGTCCGGACCAACGTTCCGAGCGTGCTCGCCCACCGGTGCGACTGGGAGGGGCGGACCGTCGTGGCCGCGCACAACCTCGGCGAGCAGCCGTGCGTCGTGCGCCTGCAACTGGGTGACGTGCCGGAGGACGGCAAGCTCGACGACCTGCTAGACGAGCGGGGCGCGTTCCAGAACGTCGAGGACGGCGCGCTCGAGCTGAAATTGGACGGCTACGGCTTCCGCTGGCTCCGGATCACGACACCGGACCAGCACACCCCACCGTAGGCTTCACCCGCTCACACGCAGCCGTCTGGCTCGTGGAGGTACTGGCGGCACTCGTCGTCCGTGAGCTCCCGTGTCACCTGGGTCTCGGCGATCCCGATCAGGTCATCGAGGTCGAGCGCCCAGATACGGACCACGCCGTCGGGACTCGCCGAGACGAGTCGCGATCCGTCGGAGTTGAAGCCGAGCCCGGTCACCAGGTACCGATGAGCCGGAAGGTTCAGCAGCTGGGTCCCGCGGCCGGCGTCGAACAGCCGGACCGTGCCGTCGTCTCCGGCCGTGGCGATCGTCTTGCCATCTGGGCTGTAGGCGACGACGTCGACAGGGCCTTCGCTCGCGGGGAACCGGAGGAGGCGCTCGCCGCTCTCGACGTCGTAGACGTTCACGAAGCCGTCGCCTCGGCCGGCGGCGAGCGAAGCACCCGAGGGGTCGAACGCCAGTGCGAACTGGGGCGGGTCCGTCGCGATCTTCCGCACGGCGCGCCCCGTCTCCGAGTCCCAGATCGTCACATTGCTCTCGGTGGGACTCCGCCCTCGGCCGGCGGTCGCGAACAGGCGGCCGTCGGGGCTGAAGACCCCGGTCTCGACCGGGAAGCCGCCCGGCTCCGTCAGGTTCAGGAGCCGCTTCCCGGTGGCATCGAACACCGTGATCCCGCCGCTGAAGTCGGTGACCAGAAGGTCCCCGTCCCGGCTCCAATCGATGCCCGTGAGCTCGCCCCGCCCCCTGAACTCGAACACGAGATCGCCGGTCTTCGGATCCCAGGCGCTCCCCACGTCGGTGAAGTTGCGGACCGTCGCGACCCGTGTCCCGTCACGGGTCACAGCGATCCGGACGACGGGCTCCGGGCCTCCGCTGCCGGGGCCGATCGTCCGGATCCGTTCACCGCGCGCCACATCCCAGACGGCGACCGACCCGCGGTCGACCGGCGCGACCACGTTGCCGTCGGGCAGGAACGCGACGTCCGCCGGCGCCAGCTGATCGGTGGGCACGTTCGCCCACTCGGCGTCGCCGGAGACGCCGACGTCCCAGATCTTCACGGCGCTGATCGCCGCGTTGCCTCCGATCACCTCCTGGCCGTCCGGGGAGAACACCGCGAGGAGGCCCGATCGGGTGTCCTGTCCGGAGAGCGACATCAGCTCGCGGCCGCCGGCCTCGCCGATCTCCCAGACCTTGGCGGCTCCGTCGGAGCCGGAGGTGACGAGCCGGGATCCGTCCGGGCTCCAGTCCACCGAGATCACGGTGCCCGAATGGCCGAGCAGCTCGATCTCGAGGCGACCGGTCCGCCCGTCCCAGATCCGGACCGAGGAGTCGAAAGCACCGGTGGCGATCCGTCGGCCGTCGGGGTCCCACGAGATCGTGTCGACAGGGTAGGAGTGTCCACGGAGCACGAACCGCGGCTCGGCCGACGACACGTCGAAGATCGTCACGATCGGGATGTCCCCGATCGCGACGGCGACCGACCGGCCGTCGGGACTGAGCGTCGCCTCGAAGGGGAATCCCTCGACCCCCCTGATCGATGTCGTGACCTTGCCCGTCGACGGATCGGCGATCCGGATGGTTGCCTCGTCCGGCCAGGCGGCCGACACGAGCGACCCGTCGGCGCTGAAGGACTGCCCGAAGACCTGGCCCTCTCCCGTCACGCTCGACCGCAGGTCGCCGGTGGCCGGATCCCAGATCTTCAGGGCTCCGTCCTCGCCGGCCGTGGCCAACAGCGAGCCGTCCGGGGAGAACTGGACGTCGTTGATGTCGGCGTCGTGGCCCTCCCAGGGCGGGAGCACCTGCTCCCCGGTCATCGCGTCGCGGATGTCGACGATCCCCTCCCCCTCTGGGCCCTCGGTCACGAACACGCCTCGAGGGCTCCAGTCGAGGGCGCCGCCGACACCCGGGAACGAACGCTCGATCCGCGATGACGTCACGGCTCGATGGAGGGCCTCTTCCGCCTCGGGAAGGACCGGTTCGTCGACGGAGCGCGTTTGGTCGATCGCCTCGAGCGCCAGGAGGATGCTCCGCTCGGGGTCGACGTCGAGGTTCGCGACCGACGCGGCCGCGAGCTCGCGCGCCACCGCGGTGCGCTCCTGCGATTCGGCCCGTCCGCGTTGGGTCGTGGCGAACACCGTGAGGCCGATCGCGACGATCGCGGCGACGGCGAGCACGCCGACGAGCGCGCGGAGCCGTCGGAACGATCGGCGTTCGAGCTCCTCTTCGTGGGCCAGGCGAGCCGCCTCGTCGGCGGTGCGCCGCTCACGTTCGGCTCGTGACGCGTCGAGGTAGTCCCGTTCCTCAGGCGTGACCGCGAGGCCGGAGTTGGTTTGCCAGGTCTCGGCCTGCTCCAGCCGGGACCCCTGGAGGAGGAACGACGGGTCCCGATCGGCGTCGATCCAGTCGCGCGCCGAGGCCGCGAGCCGGCGCTCCGTCCGAAGGTCCTCGCGCGCGGCGTCGATCCACCGGTGCAGCCGAGGCCAGGCCGTGAGCATCGCCTCGTGCGCGAGCTCGATCGTCGGCGCGCCGGTCCGCGCGTCTCGGTCGAACGAGAGCTGGCGTGACGCGCCGAACGCATCGAGGACCGTGGCCATCGCCTGCTGATCGACATCGAGCGAAGCGACCTCGGCACGCGGTACACGGCGCCGGGTGTCCTCGGTCCCCTCACCCAGCGCGACGAGTCGCAGGAACAGCTGCCGCGCCGCCTCCTTCCCGTCGTCGTCGAGCTCCGCGTACAGCTCCTCGGCCCTCCTCCCGAGGGCACCCGAGACGCCACCGATCTGCCGGTAGGCCTCGAGGAACAGGGTGCGTCCGTCGCGTCGCTCGAAGAGCTCGGTGAGCGCGTACTCCATCAGCGGGAGCGCGCCGGGCTCCTCGGCGACGTCGGCCAGCATCGCGGCGACGAGGCCCGGCTCCAGCGAGACGTCGACGCGCTTGGCCGGCCCCGAGATCGCCCGCTCGAGCTCCTCGGCCGACAGCGGCACCACGGCCTCCACGCGGGACTTGAACAGCTCCGCGAACCCCCGGTACAGCAACGGTCGGTCGTAGAAGTCGGCCCGCAGGGTGACGACCACGCGCAGGCGGCTCCGCGGATCGTTCGCGGCGGCCTCGAGGCTCCCGAGGAAATGCGTCCGGACGTCCTCGTCCTCGACGAGGGTGAACACCTCCTCGAACTGGTCGATCACGAGGACGAGCTCGCTCTGGTCCGACGGCAGGAGCCGGAGGACCGCGCGGTGGAGCCCGTGCTCGTCGCGCTCGAGCTGCTCCATCAGGCTCGTAGGTGGGTCCGGCGCGGCGCGAAGGAGCGCCGACTCCAATCCGTCCAATGGGTGAGCGCCGGGGAACATGTCCGCGACGTGCCACCCCTCGGATCCGGCGATCGCGCCGCGCCGGAGCGCCGGGATCAGCCCGGCCCGCACGACGGAGGATTTCCCGCTCCCGCTCGGTCCGACGACCGCGAGGAATCGGGTCTGCTTCACCCGCTTGATCAGTTCCTCGACGAGCTCCTCGCGTCCGAAGAAGTCCTGCGCATCCCCCTCCTCGAACGCGCGGAGCCCCTTGTAGGGATTCGGCGCCATCGCGCCGGGAACGACCGGCGTGAGGCGGGCGGCCGCCGAACCGAGCGCACGGCGGAAGGACATGTCGTCCGCGGCGTCGTCCGCCTCCGCGCGAAGCCTGATCACCTGCACGGGATCCGCGAGACCCTTCAGTTGCACAGAACCTCGATCCACGTAGGCGACTCCGTCGACCTTCCTCGCGAGATGCGTCACTGCCGGACTGGCGAGGACCTCCGCGGGGCCGGCGATGCTGCACAGCCGCGCCGCGAGGTTGAGCGCTCCGCCGCGGTAGCCGCCCTGGACGGCCACCGCCTCGCCGGCGTCCAGGCCGATCCCGACGGCGAGAGGAAGTGTCGGGTCCGCGACGGTCTCGTCGACGAACCGTCGCTGGAGCTCGATCGCGGCGCGGATCGCCTGGCGAGCCGAATCGAAGACCGCGAGGGCTTCGTCTCCGCGGAGCTCGACGACGGTTCCGCCTCGAGCCTCGACCGCCTCGCGGGCGACCACGGCGAACTTGCCGGCCAGCGCCGCCGCCGCCTCGTCGCCCCGCTCCTGGGTGAACACCGTGTAGCCGCGGACGTCCGCGATCAGGAATGTCCGGATGTGGGCGTCGTCGCTGCCCGCGCCACCCCCGGCCGGCAGATCCTCCTCGGCCATGGGGGATTATGGGCCAAGGACGTCCCCCGTTCCTAGGGATTCTGTCGCGTGTCCTCGAGAAGTCTCTTCAGCCGCTCGAGGTTCGACGCGACCGCGGCCTTGATCTGCGACGCCGCCAGCGGAACCACGACCCGCGAGATGATCGACGGAGGTTCGAGCTCCACCCAGTTGGTCAGTCGCGTCGCTTCCGCAGCCACCTCCAGGATGTAGCCGATCCGTGCCCGGAAGGGCCCGATCGCACCGTCGACGATCAGTCGGTGCGGGGGGTCGAACGTGGTGACCTCGAGCACCTCCTCGCTCCTCTTCGGCGCGGAACGGACCTGCCGGTACGTGGTCCCGGCCCCGACCGGCCCGGGTGAGGTCTTCATCGTCCCCTCGATCGCGGGATTCCATCGCGGCACGTTCTCGAGGTCCGCCAGGAACGCGAACACCTCATCCCGTGGCCGCTCGATCCTGATGACGTTCTCGAGATAGGTGGTCATGGCTGCTTCTGGCTGTGCTCGTTGTCCATCGACGCTTCCTCTCGGATCCATGGCCGGATCCATCGCAGACTGACGTCTGTGCCCATCGGGGCACATGGAGAAGCGTTCCTCCTGACCCCGCGCGCGTCAGTGACTTGGGTAGCGGCGCCGAGTGACCGAAGTTACGGGCGGCGGCTGCCCCGGGACTCCTCATGGAGCCGGACGGGATCGAGGATCTCGACGCGGTCCGTCGAGGTCGCCACGATCCCGGCGGAGCGCAGATCTCGCAAGGCGCGCGCCACGACCTCCCGGACGGATCCGATGGCATCGGCCAGCTCCTGCTGGGACACCTCCGCGACGAGCGGGGCCTCCGGTCGTTGCTGCGTGGAAGCGAGGTCGAGGATCTGGGAGGCGACCCGCTGCCTCACCGAGCCGAAGGCGTTGATCGCGATCTGTTCGATCGCCTCGTCGAGCCGGCGACTCACCTCCTCCGCCATCGCGTAAGCGAGACGGACGTCACGGCGTGCAGCGTCCTCGAGCAGGCGCGCGTCGATCACGAACACTCCCGTCGGCGCGAGGGTCTGGGCGTCGACGTCGAGGGGCCCGCCGATGATGAGCGCGGTCCCGATGACGTCGGCTCGGACGCCCGTAGCGGATCGTCACCTGGCGGCCCTCGCGAGAGGTCACGATAGATCCGGATCAGCCCCGAGACCATGAGCATCGCGCGGGCAGGTTCGCCCCCGCGGTAGATCGTCGTGCCCGCCGGGTAGTCGAGGCGGACCTGGTCCGCGAGAAGCGGGTCGACGACGTCGGAGGGGATTCGTCCCAGGAAGCTCTTCGCCAGCGCCTCGGCGACGTCCGGATCCATCGCAGCGAGACAACCACACCGTTCCCGGTCCGTCGAGCGGCCTACCATGGTCGCGATGAGCCGGAGCCGAGCGGTGACGATCTCGAAGCCCGAGAAGGAGCTGTGGCCGGGCATCACCAAGCAGGCGTACGCCGAGTATCTCGAGGCGGTGTCCCAAGACATGCTCCCGTGGCTCCGCGAACGGCCGCTCACGATGGTCCGTGGTCCTGACGGCGTCGCCGGCGAGCGGTATTTCCAGAAGGCGGCACCGACGTATGCGCCCGCGTGGATCAAGACCACGCGCATCCCGGCACCGAGCGCCAAGCGCGACGTCGACTACGTCGTGTGCCAGGACCTGCCGTCACTCACCTGGCTCGGGAACCAGGCCGTGCTGGAGTTCCATACGGCACCGGTTCGGCGTGATCGACTCGACCGCCCCGATCTGCTGGTGATGGACATCGATCCTCCCGAGGACGAGTTCGAGATGGCCGTCGAGGTGGCGTTCCTCGTCCTCGAGGTGCTCGACGACCTCGGGTTGCCGACCGGCGTGAAGACGACCGGTGGGAAGGGTCTGCACGTCGTCGTGCCGATCGAGCGGCGCGTGGACCAGTCGGCGCTCCGCGGCGCCGTCGCGCGGCTCACCGCGATCGTCGTCGAACGCAGACCCGACCTGGTGACCGACGCGTTCCGCAAGGTGCGTCGTGAGGGTCGCGTGATGCTCGACCCCTCGCGGAACGGGACGGGCGCGACCATCGTGGCGCCGTACTCACCTCGAGCCCGCCCCGACGCGGCCGTGTCCTTCCCGGTCGCCCCGGAGGAGCTCAGGTCTGTCTCGCCGGAAGACTTCACGATCCGGACGGTGCCCGGGATCCTCGCTCGGCCTGGGCCGGAGCGATGGAAGTCGCTCGCTGATGAGCACGGCAGGTTGCCGAGCCAGCTCCTTCGGGCATAGACGCGCTCACCGCGACGTGTGGTTGCTGTCTCTCGAGGGCCGAACCTACACTCGATGGACCGCGTGAGCAGAGCAAAGATCCATGCCGGGAGCATGTGGGATCCGATCCTCTTCCCTCATGCTCGAGGGTGCGCAACGGGATCGATCGCATGAATCGCGGGCTCGAGCACGATGCGCTGATCTACGGTTCCGACGAGGCGCTGATGACCACGCTCGTGCCGTGGTTGCGGGATGGGCTCGAGCACGAGGACGGCGCGGTCGTGGCGACGACGTCGTCGCACATCGCCCAGTTGCGGGATGCGCTCGGGACGGACGAAGGATCGGTCAACTTCCTCTCCGCGGACGACATGTACGTCCACCCCGTGCAGACGATCGCGGCATGGCAGCGCATGCTGTCCGACGCCGTCGACACGGGCGTCACGTACACCCGGATCGTGGGAGAGGTTCGATTCGGCGCGACGGAGGATCTCCAGACCTCGTGGACGCGTTACGAGTCTGCCCTCAACGCGATCTTCGAATACTCGCCGGCCTGGATCGTGTGTCCCTACGACGTGCGGGCGCTGCCTCCGGCCGTGATCGAGCAGGCGTGGCGCACGCACCCCACGGTGTGGGACTCGACCCGGCACGCGAGCGACCGGTACGAGGTCCCCGCCCGGCTCCTCCGTGAGATCGTCGAGCCCGGCCGCGCGGTGACGGGACCTCCCTCCATCGAGCTGGAGATCGACGGGAGACTCGGCGGGGTCCGCGAATCGGTGCGAGCTCTCGGTCTGGAGGCAGCGCTCCCGCGTCCGAGGGTGGAGGAGCTCGTCCTGGCGGTGAGTGAGCTCGCCGGGAACACGGTCCGACACGCCGGAGGGGGCGGGAAACTGGCCCTCTGGCTCACGCGAGAGGGCGTCGTCTGCGAGGTGACGGACCACGGCGGAGGCCTGAAGGATCCGCTCGCCGGCCTCGTTCCGCCCAAGCCTTCCGCGTCCGCGGGCATGGGATTGTGGATCGCTCGACAGCTCTCCGACTCGTTCGCGATCGGCGCGGACGGCGTGGGCACCACCGTGCGCATCGCCGTCGACCGCTGAGGTCTACGGCTTGCCGGCGACCCCGTCGGCCATGTTCGAACGCCCGGCGAAGAACGCGCCCTCCTCGATCGCGAGCGTCCGACAGGTGACGTCTCCTTGCACGTGAGCTTCCCTCCCGAGCTTGACGCCTTGCTCGGCGACGACGTCGCCGTCGACCCTGCCGTGCACGGTCACGCTCTGCGCGCGAACGTCTCCCTCGACCCGGCTCTGCGAGGGCAGCACCACCTCGCCCGGCGCGATGAGGTTCCCCTTGATCCTCCCCGCGAGGCTGATGCTGCGAGCGCTGATATCGGCACGGACGTCGCTCCCCGATGCGACCGAGACGTCGCCGTCCACCGCGATCTCGCCGGTGAGGTGACCATGGATCCGGAGCGAGCCGCTCGACTTCAACGTTCCCTCGATGCGTGCGCTTTTCCCCACGACGGAGACGTCATCGCGCTGTTGGTCGGCCACGATCCTCCCTTCCTTTTCTCCTTGGGCCCTATCTCCCTGCAGGCTACTCCTCGTCGACGCGGCGGAGCTCCTTCGTGCGGCCACGTCGCTTCTTGGCCGCGATCCTGCGTTCCACGGCCCGCTTGCTCGGCTTCGTGGGTCGGCGTTTCCGGGGAGGCGGGGCGATCGCGCGCGCGAGGATCTCCTGGAGCCTCTCGCGAGCGATCTCCCGGTTGCGGAGTTGCGAGCGCTCCTCCTGCGCCGTGACGGTGAGGACTCCGTCGACCAACCGATCGGCGAGGCGTTGCAGCGCCCTCGTCCTCTGCGTGGGGCCGAGCGCCGTCGTGGTGGTGAGATCGAGGCTGAGCTGCACCCGCGAGTCCGCGGTATTGACCGACTGCCCGCCGGGACCGGAGGAGCGGCTGAACCGCCAGCGCAGCTCCTTCTCGGGGATCTCCACCGAGCGCGTGACGCGCAGCGGCCCCACCATCTGCGCCCGCGGTCCTCTACGAGCTCTCGACGGCCGAGCTCTCCCCGATGACCGCGGGATCTTCCGTGACGGGACTCTCCGGAGCGCCGGGGTCCCCCTTCGTCTTCTTCGGCGGCTCCTCGCCGTCTGGCGGGGACGGAGGTGAGTCGTCTGGGGGCGTCGTGACCTTCGACGATCTTCGCCACGACCACGTTCGACGGGGTCGAGTCGCCGCCAGCGTTCGTCGCGACGACCCGGTAGCGGTACATCACGTCCACTCCGAGCGCCGCATCCGTGTAGGTCGTCACGTCCTGACCCGTCGTCCCGATCGAAGTCCAATCGCTCGTCCCGCTCGGCGAGCGCTCGATCCGGTATGCCGTCTCATCGGCGACGTCGACCCAAGCGAGGTCGATCGTGGTCGCCGTCGCGAGCGCCCTCAGGGTGGTTGCGGCTGGCGGGGCGATCGAGGTCGTCGCCGAAACCACGTTGGATGGCGGCGCGGCACCGTCCGCGGTCACCGCGGCGACCCGGTAGTAGTAGGTCGTGTCGGCCTCGAGACCGACATCTGTGAACGCCGTCACGGCGTCGACGGTCGCGATCACGACCCACCCTGAGGGGTCGGCCCCGTCTCCCCACCTCTGGATCTTGTAGCCGATCGCTTTGGGGACCGCGGCCCATGCGAGTCGGATCTGTGTCGAGGAGCGCATCTGGGCGGCGAGGCGGTCGATCACGGTCTCGGCATCGAAGATCGTGCTCGCGTTCGTGTTCGTGGGGGGTGGAGGTGTGTCGGTCTGCGGATCGAGCGAACCCCCCGCCGCCGCGGATCCAGCTTCCCGAGTACCGGAGCGATACACGTACCCGGACGATCCGCTCATAGATGGCCACGGGACGGGGAACTGGAGCCCCTCTCCGTCGGCCGACGAACGGATCGCCGGTCGATCGCCGAGGTCGGGGATCGCGACCGAGGCCCAGAGCGCCATCCCGGCGAGTGCGAGGCTGATCGAGGCTCTCCCGACCAGCCTAGGCCTGCCGGGAAGCCTGCGAACGTCGACCGCGCGGTGCGCACCTCCGACCCGTTCCCGTTCACGCACGACCACCCCGCGGTGCGTTTCCCCCATCCGACGAGGGATGAGCGCACCTGCTCCAGCCGAAGGCATCGCCAATGAGCGCTCGAGCGCATCCACTTCCCGGTTCACTCTGTGATGCCGGTATCGATCGACAAGGCCCAGCGTGACGAGCCAACCCGCGATAAGGAGATTCACCACGAAGATGCCGGCGAGGAACCAGACCACTGCGCTCATCCGAAGACTTACCGTACGTCGCATGAACTCTGGGGTCCAGAGACCCCAATCTCCCTACAGCACGGTTTGGAGGTAGGAAGCTCGAACCTCTGTTCGAGGAAAAACCACCTCCCGGAGAGGGGCGCCGCCTCACCCGCCGGGGCCTACCCCTTCATCAGGTCTGCGCTGACCCGTTCCGCTTCCCGCATCACCCTGAGCACGTTCTGGCCCGCGATCCTGGTGAGGTCCTCGTCGGCGTAGCCTCGATCCGCGAGCTCCGCGAACAGCGCCGGATACTTCGAGACGTCCTCGAGGCCGTCGGGCATCGCGGGCAGGCCGTCGAAGTCGCTCCCGACGCCGATGTGATCGATCCCGGCCACGTCGCGGATGTGGTCGATGTGGTCGGCCACGTCGGTGATCGAGCTCGGGGGCGTCGGCTGGGTCTTCTCCAGCTCCTCCACCGCCGCTCGCACCGCATCGGGGTCGTCGGGATGTTCCTCCTTCAGGCGCCGGATCTCGTTCCATTCGGCGTCGTTCGCCTTCGCGCCCTCGGCATTGAGGAACCAGGGCACGAAGGTCGCCATCATCACGCCCCCGTTCCGCCCGAGGAGCTCGATGACGTCGTCGGGCACGTTGCGTGGAACGTCGCAGAGGGCGCGCGCGTTCGAGTGCGAGAAGATCACGGGCGCCGACGACACCGCGATCGCCTGGCGCATCGTGTCCGCGGACACGTGGGACAGGTCCACAAGCACGCCGAGCCGGTTCAGCTCGCGGACCACCTCTTCCCCGAACGTGGTCAGCCCGCCGTTCGTCCCGAGCCCGGTCCCCGAGTCCGCCCAGCCGGTGTCGTCGTTGTGTGTCAGCGTCAGGTAGCGGGCACCGAGCTCCGCCAGGATGCGCAGCGTCCCGAGTGAGCCTCCGATGGAGTGACCGCCTTCGACGCCGATCATCGAGGCCACCTTCCCGTCCGCGGCGATCCTCTCGACGTCGTCCGCCGTGCGTGCGAGCTCCAGGCGGTCGGGATGCGACCGGAGCAGTTCCAGGAACAGGTCGACCTGCTCGAGTGTCTGGACGACGGCCCGATCCGCGGGCAGGTCCGAGGGCACGTAGACGGACCAGAACTGACCGCGGAGGCCGCCCGCCTCCAGCCGCGGGAGGTCGGTGTGGAACTGCGGGGCCGGGCGGCCGACGTCGGCCGCGTCTTCGCCGTCCTCTCGAGCTTTCCGCAGGGCCCACAGCAGGTCGTTGTGCCCGTCGATCAAAGGCGCCGCCCGCAGCAGTTCGACGATCCTCTCGGTCATGGGGAGATGGTACGGGAGGCGAGTGGTATGCTTTTCGCATGTCAGTTCAGATAGCGATTCGCATACCAGACTCTTCTCGCGGAGCAGCTCGAAGCGCTCGTCGCCTCGGGACGCTTCGAGACGAAGGCAGACGCGGTCCGCGCCGCGCTCGAAGCCCTCGTCGACATGGAGCGACGTGCAGACGTGGGGCGCCGGATCGTCGAGGGCTATCAACGGGTCCCGCAGGACGACGACGAGGTGGCCGCGGCCCACGACGCGGCCACCCGCTCGATCGACGAGGAACC
This sequence comes from uncultured Actinomycetota bacterium, assembly GCA_963839395.1. Classification (GTDB taxonomy): domain Bacteria; phylum Actinomycetota; class UBA4738; order UBA4738; family HRBIN12; genus JAJNBA01. The sequence continues at coordinate 40,063 of CAWIUW010000014.1, read as the reverse complement.
CTGGTGAGCATCGGCCGAGGCGAGATCTGGTGGGGGGAGGGGGATTCCAAGGGCCGCCCCTTCCTGATCCTCACGAGGGACGAGGCCATCCCGGTGCTCCGCACGGTGCTGGTCGCGCCCATCACTCGCACGATCCGGCAGATCCCCACGGAGGTCCCGCTCGGCATCTCCGAGGGGCTGCCGGTCGCCTCGGCGGCATCGATGGACGGCGTGCACACGTTCCCCAAGTCGATGCTCGTTCGCCGGATGGGGGCGCTCGCCCCCGAGCGCCACCACGAGCTCTGCGACGCGCTCTCCGCGGCGGTCGATTGCTAGGACGCGGGTAGGCTGACCCCGATGGCCGACTGGAACACGAACATCATCGAGGAGTTCCGGGGGAACGAGGGCAAGGTCGGCGGTGGGTTCGAGGGCGCGACGATGCTGCTCCTCCATTCGAAGGGCCGCAGGACCGGCAAGGAGCACGTGACCCCGCTCGTCTACTTGCCCGACGGCGACCGGTGGGCTGTGTTCGGCTCGAAGGGTGGGGCGCCGGCGGATCCCGACTGGGTGCGCAACCTCGAGGCGAACCAGGACGCCACGATCGAGGTGGGCACGGAGACGATCCCGGTACGCGCGGTCAAGATCTTGCGAGAGGAGCCCGAACGCGCCGACCTCTACTCCCGGCAGGTCGCCCGCCGGCCGGCCTTCGCGGAGTACGAGGTGAAGACGGACGGCATCCGCACGATCCCGGTGGTCGTGATGGAGCGTCGGCAGGCGTAGCGCACCCCATCTCAGAAGTCGCGACGACCCTCGAAGTGCTCGCCGACCTCGGGCCGCGTCAGCTGATACAGCGCCACACGGTGCCCGCCCGGTCCTGAGCCAGGTCCTTCGAACGAGCAGATCGGTCCGTGCGGGATCTCGAAGGTGTGCTCGCGGCGCCACCCGCGTCCCTCGAGCTCATCCATCGCCTTCCCGAGGTCGGGAACCCGATACACGAGGATCGGTCGGTCGCCCTCGAGATGGTCCGTCAGCAGGACGAGCGGCGGATCCTCGGTCAATCGGACGGCCGCCACCCTCGTCCCCATCGAGTCGATCGCGAACACGATCCGGCCGCCGAGCACCTCGCTGAAGAACGCGAGATCGCGCGCGACGTCGCGACTCGGCACGTAGAGGAAGTCGAGTGAGTCGAACGGGACGCCGCCGCCGCCCGGCTCCACCACCCGGCCTCAGGCCGCGACGGCGGCGAGGGCGTTCGGCACGGTGTCCTCGGGCTTGACCGGGGACCAGGCCTGCTCGATCCGTCCCTGTTCGTCCACGAGGAACGACGACCGCACGATCCCCAAGAACGAGTGACCGCCGCGATGCCGTTCTGCCCACGCACCCCACGCCTCCGCGACCGCGTGATCCTCGTCGGCGAGCAGCGGGAACCCCAGGCCGTACTTCTCGTCGAACGCGAGCTGCTTGGGCGGCGCGTCGGGCGAGATGCCCACCACGTCGAGGCCGATCCCCGCGAGATCCTCCCGGTGGTCGCGCAGATCGCACGACTGCGTGGTGCACCCCGGTGTGTCGGCTTCCGGGTAGAAGTACACGAGGAGCTTGCGGCCGCGGTAGTCCTCGAGTCGCACCATGTCACCGTGTTGATCGAGGAGCGCGAAGTCCGGCGCAGCATCGCCCTTCGAAGGGACCGTCATCCCTCAACTCTACGGCCACGGGGCGGAGAGGACTTCCTAACGCAGGTTCGGATTCAACGAGTACAGCGGCACGATCTGTCCCTCGTCGAGGATGTGGCCGTGCATCGCCGTGCGGAACTCGTCGAGGCTGAAGCCGGGGTCGAGGCCGAGCGTCTCGACGTCGAGCGCGTAGACCGTCGTGAAGTACCGGTGGACCTGTTCGTCGTTCCACGGAGGGAACGGTCCGTCCCATCCGCCGTAGGTCCCCTCCAGGTCGGCGTTGCCCTCGAACAGGCCTCGGTACCCGTTCTGGCCGGTGATACCGCCCTGCGCGGGCGGCTCCATCGGCTTGCCGTGCGCGACGAAACCGTCGCCGCCCGCGCCCTCCGGGAGCTCGTGAACCGCTGCAGGGATGTCCACGACCAGCCAGTGGGCGAAGTCGACCCGGACCTCGTCATCTCCCAGCGAGAGACCCTCGACGCCCATCCGGTTCCGGTCCGCCGGCACATCCGGGTCGACGACCGAGATCGCGAAGGATCGGGTCCCCTCGGGCTCACCCGACCAGCGCAGATGCGGGCTGAGATCCCGGCCCGCCAACTCCGCCTTCCCGTCGGCGGTCGGCGTCGCCACCGCGTGTGTCTCCGGGATCGGCTCTCCGTCGGCCATGCTCGTGCTCTCGACGGTCAGCGCCATGGATGCCTCCTCCTGAACGCGGGTCGGGAGGGAAGGCTCGCACCCTCCGGCCCCGAACGGCAACTTCGCGCTCCGGGTAATGTTCGTTCCGATGCAACTCGAGATCATCGAAACGGACGACGGGTTCCGGCTGAAGGGCGAGCTCGACATGGCCACGGCCGGGGACCTGAGCGAGGTGTTGAGGACCGCCTCGGGGAGGGCCGACCCGATGGTGCTCGACCTCTCGGAGGTCTCGTTCATGGACAGCAGCGGGCTTCGGGCGCTGCTCGACGCAGCGGGCCTCCCGGAAGAGCAGAGGCCGACGGTGTTGCTGGATCCGTCGCCACAGGTGCGCAGGCTGCTCGACATCAGCATCCCGGGCGGGATACCCGGACTGGAGGTCCGGCCGCCGAGCGAGTGAAGCTCCGGTTCCCGGACGGCTAGGGGGTACGGCTCGGGTCGTCTCCGTCGGGCGACGACTCCACGACGTGATCCGGCGTGTGGTGGACGGCCGGGACGCTTCCCAGCCGCCCCGCTTGATAGTCCTCGAACGCCTGGACCAGCTCGTCGCGGTCGTTCATCACGAAGGGTCCGTACCAGGCGACGGGCTCCCGGATCGGGCGGCCGCCGAGCACCAACACCTCGAGAGCCGGGGTGCGGGAGTCCTGCGAGGCGGCCGCGTCGAGACGGACGACGTCACCGGCGCCGAAGACGGCAAGCTGCCCCGTCGCGATCGGCCGGCGCTCATCGCCCACGGACCCCGCCCCCGAAAGCACGTAGGCGAGCGCGTTGAACTCCGGTCGCCACGGCAGGTCGAGCCGCGAGCCCGGCGATACCGTCGCGTGGACCATCGTCATCGGCGTGTAGGTCTGCCCGGGGCCGGTCTCACCCGCGAGGTCTCCTGCGATGACACGGACGAGCGCGCCCGCGTCGGTCGACGCGAGCAACGTGACCTCGCTCCCCCGGAGATCCTGGTAGCGCGGAGGGGTCCACTTCTCGGCCTTGGGCAGATTGACCCAGAGCTGGATCCCGTGGAACAAGCCTCCGCTGGCCACCAGGTGCTCCGGCGGTTTCTCGATGTGGAGGATCCCGGCGCCCGCGGTCATCCATTGGGTGTCCCCGTTGGTGATCACGCCGCCTCCACCGTTCGAGTCCTGATGCTCGAAGATCCCGTCCAGCATGTACGTGACGGTCTCGAAGCCTCGATGTGGATGCCACGGCGTGCCCTTGGGCTCGCCGGGCGCGTACTCCACCTCGCCCATCTGATCCATGTGGATGAACGGGTCGAGGTCGGTGAGATCGACGCCCGCGAACGCGCGACGGACCGGGAACCCTTCTCCTTCGAACCCACCGGGTGCCGTGACCACGGCACGTACCGGGCGGACCGTCGCGGATCCTTCGGCACGGGGAAGCCGCTTCAGCTCGGTGACGTCGTCGACGGTGATCGCAGGCATGTCTTCCTCTCGAACGTGTGGGCCTGACGAGCCTATTCCCGGCGCGACGCAGCGACGGCGCGCGACGGCGCGAAAGACTAGGCTAGGTGCCGTGCAAGGGTCTGGGGTCTACCGGACCGAGTCCGGGATGATCTTCCGAGTGAACGAAGACCCCGACGGGCATCTCACCGTCGGGATCTTGAAGGACTCCGCGTGGATCGACGCGCGAGTCGGGGTCGCCGGGCTCCGTGTCGCTCCGACGACCGTTCGCCTCACCCAGAAGCAGGTCCTGCGCCTCCCGCACTGACTCAGTCCGCGAGCGCGGGCGGCACGATCCCCATCTGCTCCTCGATCTCCTCCGGCGTCGCGACGGGCGGCCCGGGCTCGATCAGACCGGCTTCCCGGTCGCGGCGGCGCTGGGTGCGGGCGAGACGCCGCTCCTCCGCCGCCTGTGCCTTCTTGGCTTTGACGTCCTTGCGCTGTCGTTTCCCGAAGGTTTCCGGCATGGTGTCATCTCCTCTCACCCCAGCTTACCTGCCGGGTCACGTTTGCCCCTCACGGCGTGCGGGGAAGGTCTTCATGCATGATCGGATCGCGTCTCCCTCAGCGATCGCTCGTGGCGATCGACCTCCTCGTCGTGCTGTGGACGGTCGCGTGGATCGTCCTGGGGATCACCGTGGGCACGTTCGTCGAACGGCTGGGCGCCGTGGGCGAGGGCATGGAGGACGCGGGGCAGGCGATCGGGCGGGCGGGCGACGCGGTCGACGGGCTCTCGGACGTGCCGCTCGTGGGCGAAGGCTTCTCGAGCGTCGCGGACGAGATCCGCGGGATCGGGCGCGGGACCGCGCAGAACGGACGCTCCGTCGAAGACGACGTCGACAGCCTGGCGGTGTTGGTCGGCGCCGGGCTCGCGCTCGGACCGACGCTGCCGATCCTCGCCCTGTGGGTGCCGGCGCGCGTGTCGCGCGAACGAGAGCGACACGCGCTCCGGAGGTCGCTCAAGAGCGACGACCGGATCGCGCTCGCCTATCTCGCGAACCGGGCCGTGGCGACCCGCGACTTCCGCGAGTTGAAAGGCGCGAGCGACGATCCCGTGGCCGATCTCGCCGCAGGGCGCTACGAGGCGCTCGCCTCGTTGGAGCTGGACCACTTGTCCCTCGGGAGCGATGCGCCGTCGCACGGCGCCGTCGCAGTCGCAGGCGCACGCGCCGGATTCAGTCGCTCGCTGAGGAGCGATCCTCGATCTCCCACGCGTGGTCGAGGACGTGCCACGCCGCCCTGCGAACGAAGTAGGGAGCCGACCATCGCTTCCCGCCGCGCGGGCCCGCCGGGATGCCGTCCGAGACGGCGCGTTCGAGTGCCCGCCGGACGAGCGCGCGCTCCTCGCGCGCGGCGTCCGGGGCGGCTTCATCGAGGCCCTTCGTCTCCGCCCCGATCATGCGCGCGTAGCTCGCCTCCGCTCCGACGACGTGCGCCACGATCGCATCCACCTCCCGGCCGCCGCCGCGCGGTCCTTTCGCCAAGGGGCCGGTCACCTTCCCCGCCGCGCGATCGAACGCGTTCCAGGACGCGTTCAGGATCTTCTCCTGGCGCGTGAGCCATCGGCGGTCGATCGACCGGGCATCGGCCTTCGGCGCGATCGAGGGCGCGCCGAAGTCGGTGGTGGCGTCGCCCTTCAGCCGCTCCACGACCTCGAAGGTCGAGGTCTTCGCGGGCGGTGTGAACCGCACGCCCGAGCCCTTCAACACGGCGGCGTATCGAGGCCCGTAGGCGAGGAGCGCCTCGAGCGCGTCCTCCTCGTGGCGCGCGCTCCGGCACCACCCGGGCCAATCGAGCGCGCCCGCGAAGACCCGCTTGGCGCCGACCTCCAGATAGGTCTCGACGGGCATCCGGCGAGGTTACGACCCCTCGAGCTGCCCGCCGACGTACGTCGCCCGCCCGTTCCCCTCGTAGAGGTACTCGACGACCCCGTCGAGTCCTGGCTGGTCGGGATCGGTGTCGTCGTCTCGATCGGGCCGCTCCGGCCAGTAGATCGGATGGTCCTCCTCGAGCGTGTCGTCCGAGATCTCTTCCTCACGGCCGTCCAGCGGGCCGCCGGTGAACTTCACCTTCATCGGATCACCTCCGGAGCCCCCATACCCTCCTGAGAGAGCGCGGAAGCCTCTACGTCTTCTTCTTGGCTTGCTTCGGGGGGAGCTCGTCGACGTGATCGAGCGAACGAGCGGCCCACTCGCGGATGCGGTCCGGCTCGTCTCGCCACGCTCCGGGAAGGACGACGTACTCACGCATCGGTCGGCCCGCCATCGGCTCGAACGGAGCTCCGCCGGCCGTGAGGAGCGTCTCGCGATCACCCTCCGGAAGCCGAACGAAGACGTCGTCGCCGAAGATCCCCATGAACATGTTCCCGTTCACGAACGCCGACAGCTGGCCGAACATCGGGCGGATCGTCACGGCCGGATGATCGGGGACGACGGACGCGAAGAAGTCCTTCGTCTCCTCGGTCGGCTTCGGCAGCTTCGAGGGCGACACGACCCGCACCCTACCGCGGGAGCTCGAACGAGATCGTGGTGCCGGCGGTGGAGCTCTCGGCACGGATCTCGCCGCCGTGCACTTCGATCAGTGACTTCGCGATCGCGAGCCCGAGACCGGACCCGGGTGAATCGGGCGCGCGGGAGAAGCGATCGAACACGTGCGGCAGCCGGTCCTGCGCGATCCCGGATCCGGTGTCGACGATCGAGAACTCCACGCCGGTCTCCGTGGCCGCGGCGCTGAGGACCACCTCTCCTCCGCTCGGCGTGTGGCGGAGCGCGTTCGAGAGGAGATTGCTCAGCACCTCGCCGATGCGGAGCCGGTCCACCTCGATGTCGGGAAGGGCGTCCGCTCGTCCCTGGAGCCGGATCCCTTTCTCCTGTGCCTGCGCCGAGAACGATCCGACGGCCGCGTCGATCAGGAGTCGCGGCGCGATCCGCTCGCGATGCAAGGTGAGGGCGCCCGCCTCCGCCGTGGAGAGCGTCTGCAGGTCGTCGAGGAGCCGCGTCATCACGGTCGTTTCCTCGAGCACCTGCCGGAGCTGCGCTTCATCCATCGGATACAGGCCGTCGAGGATCGCTTCGAGGTTCGCGCGGATCACCGAGAGCGGTGTCCTGAGCTCGTGCGCGACGTCGGCGAGGAGCTGCCGTCTCCGAGTCTCGTTGGTGCCGAGCCGCTCGGTCATCTCGTTGAACGCACGTCCGAGACGCCGGACCTCGCGTGAGCCGCGCTCCTCGACGCGGGTCTCGTAGTCGCCCGCGGCAACGCGGTCGGCCGCCTCCATCACGTCGACGACCGGCGACGCGAACCGGCGTCCGGCGCGGACGAGGAGGAGCACGACGAGCACCACGACCACGATCCCGATCGGGAAGAACGGGCCCCGGTGTCCGTCATCACGGAAGAAGAACCCACCGATCAGTGCGGACAGGCCGGCGATCGCGACCACGACGAAGACGAGGAAGACGAGGAACTTCCCGAGGAAGTGCCGCCGCATCCCACGCCACGCCTGCGGGCCCCGAGGCGGCCATTCCTCGTCGTCGGGCCACCACGGAGGCCTCCCACGACCCCATGGCGGCCCTCCCCACGGCGGGCCGTGGGGGTGGCCGTGGTCGCGCTGGTCCTCAGGCATCGGCGAACCGATATCCCACGCCGTGGACCGTGAGGACGTAGCGAGGCTTCCCGGGCTCGGGTTCGAGCTTCTTGCGGATGTTCTTCACGTGGGCGTCGATCGCGCGCTCGTAGGACTCGATCGCGACCCCGTGGATCGCGTCGAGCAGCTGTCCGCGCGTGAACACCCGTCCGGGCTCGCGCGCGAGCGTGGCCAGGAGCTGGAACTCCGTCGGCGTGAGCTCGACAGGCCGAGCGCTCTGCGTGACCCGCATCCGCTGCGGATCGATCTCGACGTCCGCGACACGGATCGGCCGCTCCCGGAGCATCTCGGCCGTCGAGCTTCTCCGGAGGACGGCGCGGACCCTCGCCACCAGCTCCTTGGGGCTGAACGGTTTCACCACGTAGTCGTCGGCGCCGAGCTCGAGTCCGACGATCTTGTCGGTCTCCTCCCCGCGCGCCGTGAGCATCACGATCGGGACGCGCGAGGAGCCGCGGAGCTCCCGGGCCACATCGAGGCCGTCCACGCCGGGGAGCCCGAGGTCGAGCACGACGAGGTCTGGCTTCGACCCTCGGGCGCTCGCGAGGGCGGCCTCGCCGCTGGAGGCCACGATCACCTCGAAACCGGCGTCGGTGAGGTAGTCGCGGACGACCCGCGCGATCTTCATCTCGTCCTCGACGACCAACACCGTCTTCATGGGAGCTCCTCGACGCAGCCGCCACAGTGCAGCGGCGGCGGGGCGGTGGCAACCGCCACCGCCCCGCCGGGGCAAGCCCTAGCCGGGTTCGCCTCCCGCACTCTGGGCGCCGCCGGCCTCGTGCTGCCGGCGGTGCCACTCCTCGTATCCCTGCTCCCAGTGACCGCCGGGACCGTGGCCACCCGGACCATGTCCACCGGGCCCGTGGTGATCACCGTGACGCCGCCACATCGCGCCCTTGAACGCGAAAAGCGCCAGGAAGAAGAGCGGGAAGAAGAGGAAGAACGGGAAGAACCCGAACCCGTGACCGACGTACCGCACGATCTCGGTCGCTTGACCGCTCTGCTCGATCCCCTCGCTCACGCCCCAGTTGTACGCACCGATCCCGACCCCCACCAGCAGCAGGATCACCAGGATCGCGGCGCCCAATCCGAACCCGCGTCGCATCTCGAACCTCCTTGCCCGATGGGTCCCTCCCATCTGGCACCAGCTTCGCGACGCGGTGTGAAGGACTCATGAACGTGATGAGGAGGGTTCGCGTAGGCTCCGGCCATGCTCCACGGGGAACGCGTCGTGCTCCGACCGATCCAGTCGTGGGACCGCGAACGCCTGTACGAGCTGGTGGAAACGATCGAGGTGCGCGCGCTCTCGTCCGGGAAGCCGCCGCTACCCCTCTCCCTCGAGCAGACCGAGGCCCGCCACAAGCGTTGGATCGAGGAGCGGGACGAGAACTCGGCCTGGTTCGCGATCGATGTCGACGCCGAGCTGATCGGCGAATGCGGGCTGCATTCGATCGACCACTACCAGCAGCTCGCCGAGGTCGGGATCTCGATCGCGAAAGACCACTGGGGGAAGGGCTACGGGCAGGACGCCGTGCGCACGCTGCTCGACTACGGCTTCCGCCATCTCAACCTCGTCAAGATCTCCCTGCGGGTGCTCGCCGACGACGAGCGGGCGGTCGGCGCGTACCGCAAGGTCGGGTTCGTGGAGGAAGGCAGGCTGCGCGCGCATGCGTGGTACGACGGCGTGCGCCACGATGAGCTCGTGATGAGCGTGCTGCGGGACGACTGGAAGCCCTCTACAGATCCACCGCGTACCTGACGACCGGTTCGTTCGCGCAGTCGAACATGTGCGTGCTGACTGCGCCGTCCCAGCTCCAGCCGGCCTTCTCGTAGAAGCGGCGGGCGGGAGCGTTCGCCTCGAGCACCCAGAGGGTCGCCCGTGCGTAACCCGCGTCGCGGAGCGCGCGGGTCACCCCTTCGAAGAGCTCGCGACCCACGCCGGTGCCCAGGGACGAGGGCTCGACGTAGATCGCGGGGACCTCACCGGTCCCGTCGGAGACGCCCTCGTCGCGGCTCGGCCCGAACGACGCGAACCCCACGACGAGCCCGCCCTTCTCGGCGACGAGCGCGCCGCTCTTCGGATCCGGGTCGGCGAAGGCACCCAGCCACATCGCCTCGCGATCGTCGACGGACAACCGGTCGAGGAAATCGTCGGGAACCAAGCCACGATAGGTGTGCCGCCACGACGTCACGTGCACCTCGGCGACCGGTCGCGCATCCTCGGGCGTCGCCGCGCGGATGAGGGCGCCCGCTCCCATCACGCCTCCGTCGGTTCGGCCGGCCGATACGTCGCGACGACGACGCCGGTGGTCGTCGTCTTCGTGTCGACGAGCCGGAGCGCGGCGGATGGGCCACCCTCGGTGAAGAGACGCCGTCCGGACCCCAGGACCACGGGGTGGATCAGGAGCACGTACTCGTCGACGAGGTCGTGGCGCATCAGGGACGCAACCAGCTCTCCGCTGCCCAGCACCACGAGATCGCCGCCCGGCTGTTCCTTGAGCGTGGCCACGGCCTCCATGGCATCGCCCTCGAGCACCGTGGAGTTCCTCCACGGGAGCGGCTCCTTCAGCGTCGTCGATGCGACGTACTTCTGACGTTCGTTCAGCACGGCGGCGAACGGGTTGTCATCCGTCTGGGTGGACCAGAAGGACGCGAACTGCTCGAAGGTGCGGCGCCCGAACAACAGGGCTCCGCCCTTGGCGATCCCCTCCGCCGCGACATCGGCCATGACCTGATCGAAGTAGGGCGGCGCCCATCCACCGTGTTCGAACCCGCCGCGGCGATCCTCGTCGTGACCGCTCGGCGCTTGCATCACGCCGTCGAGCGTGACGTTCTCGTTCACGACGAGCTTGCTCATCGTGGCGTGCTCATCCGGAGGACCGTTCATCGCCGAGGAGGTCATCTACCTCGGCGAACTCGTCGTCGCTGAGGCGCCATGCCTCGACGGCCTCCGCGTTCTCGCGGACCTGTTCGGGGCTCGTCGCGCCGGCGATCACGGTGGCGATCTCCGGCTGGCTCGCAAGCCAGGACATCGCGAGCTCGAGGATCGTGTGACCGTGCTGCTCGGCGAACGCCATCAGGCGTTCGACGAGCTCGAAGCGCTCGTCGGTCAAGAACTCGTCCCATCCACCCGGCCCCGCCAGTCGCGACCCCTGGGGCGGCGGCTGGCCCTTGCGGTACTTGCCGGTCAGGAGTCCCGAGGCGAGCGGGAAATAGGGCATGAAGCTGAGGCCGAGTTGCCGGCAGGCGGGGAGCACCTCCTCGCGCGCTTCGCGCGCGAGCAGGCTGTAGTCGTTCTGCACCGTGACGAACCGCCGGACGCCTTTCTCCTTCGCGGCCTCCTCGGCGTCCTCGAGTTGTTTCGCGGAGAAGTTGGAGCAGCCGATCTCGATGACCTTTCCCTCGTCGACGAGCCTTGACATCGCGGTGAGCGTGTCGCCGATCGGCGTGGTGTCGTCGGGTGTGTGCAGCAGGTAGACGTCGATCCGGTCGGTCGCGAGGCGGGTGAGGCTGTCCTCGCACGCCCGAACCGCCCACACGGGGTCGCCGCCGCTGAGCCCGTCAGGCGGCGTCCGCATCCCGAATTTCGAGACGATCACGGCCTCGTCACGACGCCGCCCGAGCGCCCTGCCGAGGAACTCCTCGGAATGCCCGTCGCCGTAGAGGTCGGCGGTGTCGAAGAGTGTGGCGCCCACCTCGAAGGCCGCGTCGACGACCTTGCGCGCCCGGTCCTCGTCGATCCGGCGACCGAAGTTGTTGCAACCGATCCCGGCCAGTGGCACGGGGATCGACCCGATGGAGCGTATCTCCATGGGACGCAGGTTACGACTCGGCCGCCTCGCGGGGATGCAGCAGGCCGAACAGGTACGCGTCCGTGAGCGCTTCCCACGAGGCCTCGATGATGTTCTCGCTCACCCCGACGGTGGTCCACGATCGTTCGCCGTTGGACGAGTCGATCAGCACCCGGACGACGGCGCCGGTTCCGTGCGTCTCGGCGAGGACGCGAACCCGGTAGTCCTCGAGCTCGATGTGCCGGAGCTCCGGGTAGTCGTTCGTGAGCGCCTTGCGGAGCGCGTCGTCGAGTGCGCCGACCGGACCGTGTCCCTCGGCCGACTCGATGTGTCGCGAGCCCTTCGTGCGGACCTTGACGGTGGCCTCCGCGAGCGGCGACTCGCCGTCGCCGATCTTCTCCTCGACGTGCACGCGATAGCTGTCGATCTCGAAGAACGGCTGGGTCCAGCCGGAGGCGCGCCGCATCAAGAGCTCGAGCGAGGCGTCCGCGACCTCGAACGTGTACCCACGCGCCTCGCGTTCCTTCAGCTCGTCGAGGATCGCGGGGACGGCGGTGTCGGCGACGTCGAGCTCGAACTCCGCCGCCTTCATCTTCAGGGTCGCGGCGCCGCCGAGGTCGGAGGCGACCACGCCGCGCCGGTTCCCGACGGCATCGGGCGACACGTGCTCGTAGGCCTCGCTGAACCGAGCGACGCCGCTCGCGTGCAGCCCGGCCTTGTGGGTGAAGGCGAAGCGGCCGGCGTACGGCTGGCGGGAGTCGGGGGCGACGTTGGCCACCTCGGCGACGTAGTGCGCCAGCTCGGTCAGATGCTCGACGGCGCCTTCCGGCAGGCAGTCGGCGTCCATCTTCAGGATCAGGTTGGCCGCGATCGGCACGATGTCGGCGTTGCCGGTCCGCTCGCCGTACCCGTTCACGACCCCTTGGACCTGCAACACGCCGGCCTCGACGGCCGCGAGGGCGGAGGCGACCGCGCACCCGGTGTCGTTGTGCGTGTGGATCCCGAGCGGCGACCCCGCTCATCGCGTTCGCCGACCTCGCCTACGATCCGCGCGACCTCCGACGGCAACGTGCCTCCGTTCGTGTCGCAGAGCACGAGGCGCTCGGCGCCCTCCTCGGCCGCGGCCTCGAGCACCCGGAAGGCGAAGTCGGCGTTCCCGAGGTAGCCGTCGAAGAAGTGCTCCGCGTCGAAGAACACCCGGCGGCCCTGGCCTCGGAGGTGCTTCACGGTGTCGCGGACCATCGCCACGCCCTCGTCCAGATCGGTCCGGAGTGCCTTCTCGACGTGGACGTCCCAGCTCTTGCCGACGAAACACACGGTCTCGGTCCCGGCGTCGAGGAGGTCGCGGAGGATCGCGCTGTCGTCGGCCTGCTCCCCCGCGCGTCGGGTCATCCCGAAGGCGACGAGCTCGGCGTGGTCGAGCTTCTCCTTGGTCGCGAGGCGGAAGAACTCCGTGTCGCGGGGGTTGGCGCCCGGCCATCCCGCCCTCGATGTAGGGCAGGCCGAGCTGGTCGAGCTTGTGGAGGATGCGCATGCGGTCCTCGACCGAGTACGAGAGGCCCGGCGCCTGGGCGCCGTCGCGCAGGGTCGTGTCGTAGAGCTCGACCTTCGGGCCGCGGCCGGCGGTCATGCCGCGGCCGCCTCGGCGACGAGGTCGCCGACCTCCTGGGTGGAGTAGCCCATCTCGCCGGCGCGCATCGACGCGAGCTTGGTGCAGGCGAACCGGATCCCGGCGTCGATGCGCGCCGCCGCCCCGCCCTCGCCGAGCTGCGACAGCAGCATGCCCGTCGCGCCGATCGCCGCGAGCGGATTGATCGTGCCCTTGCCGGTCTCCGACGGTGCGGTGCCGCCGATCGGCTCGAACATCGACACGCCGATCGGGTTGATGTTCCCGCCGGCCGCGATCCCCATCCCGCCCTGGATCATCGCGCCGAGGTCCGTGATGATGTCGCCGAACATGTTGTCGGTGACGATCACGTCGAACCGCGCAGGGTCGTCCAGGAAGTAGATGCAGGCGGCATCGACGTGCACGTAGTCGGTCACGACGTCCGGATACTCCTCCGCGACCTCGTTCACGACCCGCTGGTACAGGTCGCCCGCGAACGTCAGCACGTTCGTCTTGTGCACCAGCGTCAGCTTCCGGCGGCGGCCGGGGTGCATCGCGAGGTCGAACGCGTAGCGCACGATCCGCTCGACGCCGTGCCGCGTGTTCACGGAGGATTGCACCGCGACCTCGTGGCGCGTCCCCTTCCGGTGGAACCCGCCGACCCCGCTGTAGAGGCCTTCGGAGTTCTCACGGACCACGACCATGTTGACGTCGTCCTCCGTGTGCGAAGGCACGAGCGTCTGCACGCCGGGGTACCGGATCACCGGGCGGAGGTTCACGAACTGGTCGAGCTCGAAGCGGATCCGCAGGAGGAGGTCGCGCTCGAGGATCCCCGGCGGCACGCGTGGGTCGCCCACGGCACCGAGCAGGATCGCGTGGGTCTCCCGCAGCGCCTCGAGCTCGTCATCGGGCAGGGTCTCTCCGGTCCGGAGGAACCGCTCGGCGCCGAGGTCGAAGTCGACGAGCTCCACCTCGAAGCCGTCACGCACCGACTCGAGGACCTTCAGCGCCTCCGTGATCACCTCGGGCCCGGTCCCGTCGCCTCGGATCACGCCGATCCGGTACGGGCGCGGACCCGCGTCCAGACGCTCGGGTCGTGCCTCGGTGGCGACCGTCACCGTCACGGCGCGACCTCGTTCGTGGAGGTCCTCTCCATGGCGGACTCGACCGACGTCTCAGCCTCCGACGCCGCCGCGACCGAGGCCGCCCGATTGATCGCGGCCAGGTACGCGCGGGCGCTCGCCTCCACCACGTCGGTCGCGACGCCTCGGCCGGTCACGTGCCGCCCGTCGATCTCGAGCTGCACGACGACGTCTCCTAAGGCGTCGGAACCTCCCGTGACCGAGGAGACGTTGAAGGTGATCAGCCGGGCCTCGACGCCCGCGGCGCGCTGGATCGCGCCGCAGGCGGCGTCGATCATCCCGTCGCCCATCGCGGACTCCTCGATCACCTCGTCGCCCTTGCGGAGCCGGACGGTCGCGGTGGGGGCGAGATGGGTGCCGCCGCCCGAGGCCAGGGATTCGAGGACGAGAAGATCCTCCTTCCCGGAGCCGACCTCCTCCATCACGATCGCGGCGAGGTCCTGGTCCGTGATCTGGATCTTCCGATCGGCGAGCTCCTTGAAGCGCGCGAACGCCCGGTTCATGTGATCCGGATCGATCGAGATGCCGACCTTCTCCAAGGCGTCGGCGAACGCGTGGCGTCCCGAGTGCTTGCCCAAGACGATCCGGTTGCCCTCGAGGCCGATCTCGAGAGGGTCCATGATCTCGTACGTCGCTCGGTTGGCCAGCACGCCGTGCTGGTGGATGCCGCTCTCGTGCGCGAACGCGCTCGCGCCGACGACCGCCTTGTTCGGTTGGACGGAGTAGCCGGTGAGCGAGGAGACGAGCCGCGAGGTCCGCACGATCTCCTTCAGATGCAGGCCGTGCTGCACGCCGAGCGACTCGCCGCGGGTCCGCACGATCATCGCGATCTCCTCGAGCGAGCAGTTCCCGGCTCGCTCACCGATGCCGTTGACCGCCACCTCGACCTGGCGCGCGCCGTTCTCGATCCCTGCGAGGGAGTTCGCGACGGCCAGGCCCAGATCGTTGTGGCAGTGGGTCGAGATGATCACGTGATCCGGCGTCCGCTCGCGGACGATCCGTACGAGCTCGCCGAACTCCGCCGGTGTCGCGTACCCGACCGTGTCGGGGACGTTGATGGTCGTCGCGCCGGCCCCGACCGCCGCCTCGAAGCAGGCCAGCAGGAAGTCGAGCTCCGTGCGGGTGGCGTCCTGAGCGCTGAACTCGACGTCGTCCGTGTATCCGGCGGCCAGACGCGTGCCCTCCCCGATCGCATCCAGGACCTGCCGCTCCGACATCCGGAGCATGTCCTCCATGTGGATCTGCGAGGTCGAGATGAAGACGTGGATCCGGAACCGGTCCGCGCCCTTCAGCGCCGCGGCGGCGCGCTCGATGTCACCCGGCACCACGCGGGCGAGCGAGGCGATCACCGGACCCTTCACGCTGGTCGCGATCTCGCGGACGGCGTCGAACTCGCCGTCCGAGGAGATCGCGAACCCGGCCTCCAGGATGTCGACGTGCAGACGGGCGAGCTGCTCCGCGATCTCGACCTTCTCGTCCTTGGTGAGCGCGATGCCGGGGGCCTGCTCCCCGTCGCGCAGGGTGGTGTCGAAGAACCGGACTACGTCGGGGTCCTTGGTCATGGCGGCGGCACCTTCTCTTCGCTCCGCAGCCACGGCATCATCTTGCGGAGCTCGCGTCCCACGTCCTCGATCTGGGACGAACGCGCCTCTCGTCGTTTCGCGAGGAACTCGTCGAACCCGCCGTCGGCCTCGGCGATCCAGCGCTTCGCGAACGTGCCGTCCTGGATCTCCGCGAGGGCTCGGTGCATCGTCTCGCGCGTCCGCTCGTCCACCACGCGCGGACCGCTCGTGTAGTCGCCCCACTCCGCGGTGTCCGAGATCGAGTACCGCATCCACGAGAGCCCGCCCTCGTAGATCAGGTCGACGATCAGCTTCATCTCGTGCAGGCACTCGAAGTACGCGATCTCGGGCTGGTAGCCCGCCTCGACCAACGTGTCGAACCCCGAGCGGATCAGCTCGGAGATCCCGCCGCAGAGCACCATCTGCTCTCCGAACAGGTCGGTCTCGGTCTCCTCCTTGAAGCTGGTCTCGATGATGCCGGCGCGTGCCGCGCCGATGCCGGCGCCGTAGGCGAGCGCCCGCGGGAGCGCCTTGCCGGTCGCGTCCTGCTGCACGGCGACCAGGGCCGGCGTCCCGATCCCCTCCTCGAACGTCCGGCGCACCAGATGGCCCGGGCCCTTGGGCGCGATCATCGTCACGTCGACGTCGGAAGGCGGCTTCACCGTGCCGAAGTGGATCGAGAAGCCGTGGGCGAACATGAGCATGTCTCCGGCGCGCAGGTTCGGGCCGATCTCCTCCCCGTAGACCTTGCCGTGAGAGGTGTCCGGGAGCAGCACCATGCTCACGTCCGCCTCCGCCACCGCGTCGGCGATGTCGAGCACCCTGAGGCCGGCCTCTTCGGCCTTCGCGCGGCTCGAGGAGCCGGGTCGCAGGCCCACGCGCACGTCGTGTCCCGAGTCCAAGAGGTTCCGCGCATGCGCGTGGCCCTGCGACCCGAACCCGAGGACCGCGATCTTCTGGCCCGCCAGCGCGGATACGTCGGTGTCTTGCTCGTGGTAGATCGTGGCCATCTGCGTCCCCTTCGTGGTTACGAACCCGTCGTAGATCTCGCGAGCCGGCTACACCCCGCCGCCGTCCCAGTCCGATGCGTCCTCGGCGCCGGCCGCCTTCGCCATCCGGAGCCCGCCCTTCTCCCTGATCCCTCGGTCGCCGCGGGCGAGCGCGATCCGGCCCGTGCGCGAGAGCTCCACGATCCCGAACTCGGACAGCAGCTCACGCAAGGCCTCGAGCTTCTCGGGCTTGCCGGAGGCCTCGACCGTGAGGGTCGTCTTCGTCACGTCCACGATGCTCACCCGGAAGACCTCCGCGATCTCCATGATCCGCGCCCGCGCGTCGCCCTTCGCCCGCACCTTCGCGAGCATCAGCTCCCGCTCGACGGCCGTCCCCGGATCGTGCTCCAGGATCTTGATCACGTTGATCAGCTTGTTGAGCTGCTTCGTGACCTGCTCGAGCGACTTGGACTCGACGTTCACGACGACGGTCATCCGCGAGAGCCCCTCGGTCTCGGTGGGGCCGACCGCGAGCGAGTCGATGTTGAACCCGCGCGCGGAGAACAGACCCGCCACCCGCGTCAGGACGCCGGGCTTGTCCTCGACCAGGACCGAGAGCGTGTGCAGGCTCATGCGATCGGTGCCTCCGCCGGGTCGGCCTGGGGCCGGAGACCCTCCGGGCCGGTGATGATGTCGTCGTTGGAGGCGCCGGCCGGCACCATCGGGAAGCACATCTCCATGTCGTCGCAGCGGAAATCGATCACCACGCTGCGATCGTCGACGGAGAGCGCCTTCTCGATCACGGTGTCGACGTCCTCGGGCCGCTCGGCGCGCAGGCCGACGGCCCCGTAGGCCTCCGCGAGCTTCACGTAGTCGGGCACGTCGTAGCCGAGATACACCTGCGAGTAGCGCTCCTCGTAGAAGAGCTCCTGCCACTGGCGGACCATGCCCAGGTTCGCGTTGTTGATGATCGCGGTGATGAAGGGGATCTTCTCCGTGCTCGAGGTGGCGAGCTCCTGCGCGGTCATCTGGAAGCACCCGTCGCCGTCGATCGCGATCACGCGCCGGTCGGGTTGTCCGGCCGCGGCCCCGAGCGCCGCCGGCACCGCGAACCCCATCGTGCCGAGCCCGCCAGAGTTGATCCAGGTCCTGGGCTTCTCGAAGGACCAGAACTGCGAGGCCCACATCTGGTGCTGACCGACGCCTGCCACGACGATCGTGTCGCCGTCGGAGTGGGCGCGGAGCCGCTCGATCGCGTACTGCGCCTTCACCGGACCGTCGTCCTGCTGGTCGTAGCGGAGCGGGTACTTCGCCTGCCACTCGGCGAGCTGGCCGAGCCAGGCGCTCCGATCCGGGATCCCGACCTCGTCCTGACGCCGGGTGAGCTCCGCGACCAGCTTCGCGGTGACGTCCTTGCAGTCCCCCACGATCGGCACGTCGGCGACGCGGTTCTTGCCGATCTCGGCCGGATCGATGTCGATGTGCACGATCTTCGCGTCGGGCGCGAACGTCGAGAGCTTGCCCGTCACGCGGTCGTCGAAGCGGGCGCCGACCGCCACCAGGAGATCGGCCTTCTGCATCGCGGTCACGGCCGTGTAGACGCCGTGCATCCCCGGCATGCCGAGGCAGAGCTCGTGGGCGTCGGGGAAGGCGCCGCGTGCCATCAGCGTCGTCACCACGGGGAGATGACCGGTCGTCGCGAGCTCGAAGAGCTCTTCGGTGGCGTTCGCCTTGATCACGCCGCCGCCGACGTAGAGGACCGGACGTTTCGCCTCCATGATCAGCTTGGTCGCCTCGACGACCTGGCGCATGTTCCCCTTCGTCGTGGGCTTGTAGCCGGGGAGGTCGACGCGGTCCGGCCAGCGCCACGTGGTCTCGTTCACGAGGACGTCCTTCGGCAGGTCCACGAGGACCGGTCCGGGACGGCCCGTCCTGGCGATGTGGAACGCCTCCCGGATCGTCTCCGCGACCTCTCCGGGGTCCGTCACGAGGAAGTTGTGCTTGGTGACCGGCATCGTGATGCCGGTGATGTCCGCCTCCTGGAAGGCGTCGTTGCCGACCACCGGGGTCGGGACCTGGCCGGTGATCGCGACGAGCGGGACCGAGTCCATCTTCGCGTCGGCGAGGGCCGTCACGAGGTTGCAGCCGCCGGGGCCGGAGGTGGCCATCGCGACGCCGACCTTGCCGGTCGCCCACGCGTAGCCCTCGGCGGCGTGCCCGGCCCCCTGCTCGTGCCGGCACAGGACGTGGCGGACGCTCGAGTCGAGCAACGGGTCGTAGGCGGGCAGGATCGCCCCGCCCGGGATGCCGAACATGATGTCGACGCCCTCGCCCTCGAGAGCCTTGAACAGCGCCTGAGCGCCGGAGACCTTCATCGACGGCTCACCTTCATCCCGCGACCGCTTCGCGCTCGGGATCCTCGACCGGGCCGGTCTGGACCCGCTTCACGGTCGCCCCGAGACGGCGAGCCAGGTTGCGACAGGCACGCTCGAACTCCCAAGGGGTCCAGTCGCGCCGGCGGCTCTGCAGTTCCTCGCCGCCGAAGCCGCTCAGGTAGGTGACCTCGGAGGACAGGTAGCGGTCGACCGCTGCCTTGGTCGCCGGGTCGTTCGTCTCGACGCTCACCTGGCCGGGGCCTTCCCACAGCACGCTGGCGATGGTGGCGCCGTCCTTCTCGAATTCGTAGCGCATCGGGTGCTCCTCCTCCTCTTTCGTGCTCACGGGCCGGGGCAGAAAAAAACCCCCGCGTGACGGGGGTATCGGCGCGGAACGCGGGCCTCTTAGGCCCGGCCGCGCCTAGCGAATAAGTACGAGGACGCTGCTCGAGATGGTCCTCGCGCTCTTCATGGTCGAATCAGTGTGGGCGGTGTGCTGAGGACTGTCAACCCCCGGATGTCCGTCGGCCGCTGGGTACGGCTGCCTCGCAAGCGATCCAGGCACGCCTGTCAGCTACGGGCTGGTGCCGAGGCCTCCTCCAGGGTCTCCGTCTTCTCGACTTCCGTCTCCTCGACCACGCGTTCCACGATCTCGCCGGGAAGATCCTCCTTCTCCCGTCTCTCCATCTCTTGCGCCTGCTGGACCTCCACGCGTGCCGCCTGCCAGGCGGACCAGTGCCCCGAGACCAGGGCCCAGAGGGAGAGTGCCGCCACGTAGGCGACCTCGCTGATCCAGCCGGTGAAGATCGACACCGGGATCATCACGATCCAGAAGACCGTGAGCCACCCGTTCACGCGACGCATGAAGACGGGGTCACCCTGGATGCTCGCCCATAGAGACTTGACCGCGCTCATGGGCCGACCCATACCCGTGGCGAAGAACCGGCAAGCATCGGAGCTGCGACGTCGACACGATCGCCACACGTTCCGACTGTCCCGCGAGTTCTCGTCCCGTGATGCAGGCGACGGAGGCTCGGAGTCCTCACACGAGATCCTGGCCAGCGGCGAAGTGATCCCCGACCACGAACCCATCCGCGGTGATCTCGAATTCGCGGATCTGCGCGTCGTGGGCGCTCGCCCTCGTCTTCATGACGGTGATCCCCCTCTTGACACGAGACTCCCCCCGGAGGAACTGCAGGAGCACGACGTTGTCGGAGAGGTGGGAGATCCCGAACTCGGACAGGCGCGTGATACCGAAGAGGTCGCCGACCTCCTGCGTCATCATCACGCTCACCCCCTGACGGGAGCACCGCTGCAGGAGGGAGTACATGTACTCGCGGAAGCGGATCTCATCGGTCGACGCAGCCAGCAGATCGCCGAGACTGTCGATCACGATGCGGCGCGCTCCCGTCGCTTCGACCGTGTCCAGGAGGTCATGCACCCATTCGTCCAGGTACAGATCGACAGGCGTGCGGTACATGAGCTCGACGCCATCCTCATCCAGAGACCAGCCGAATCCGTTGGCGACCCGCTCGAGTTGGGCGGCGTTCTCCTGAAGCGTCGCGATCACACCGGGTTCGCCGCTCCGAGCCCCCTCGAAGATGAAATGCAGGCCCATCAGCGTCTTGCCCGATCCGGACGGACCGGCCACGAGTGTCGAGGCCCCGGGCCAGTACCCTCGCCCGAGCATCTCGTCGAGGATCTTGATACCCGATGAGATCTTGATGTCTTCCAGCTCGTACGGCGCTTGATCGACCGGATCGGCCAATCGAGGGAAGAACTGAACCCCGTCGCCGGAAAGCCGGTAGGCATGCTTGCCGGAAAGGAAGTCGCTCCCACGGAGCTTGAGCACCTGGAAGACGCGGAGCTCGCGGCCCCCGACTCGCTCGACGGAGAGCGACAGGATCGAGTCGGCGACCGCGAACTCGGCGGACCCGGCGATCTCGTCGTTGCCGTACTCGCCGACCCAGAACGACGTCACCGGGAACGCGGACAGCCGACCGGCGAGCTCGTGAAGGAACCGTCGGAAGTCCTCGTCCCTCCGCGCGTACGGATGCAGCGCTTTGAAGCTGTCGATGATGAGCATCCCGGGGCGTCGCTCCTTGAGGAGCCCGCTGATCTTCTCGAGCACGCCCCGAAGGCCCTCGTCGTTCACGATCCCGCCCAGATCCTCGTAGAACACCGAGGTGCCGATCGCTCGTTGATCGAAGAAGCTCAGCGTCTGGCCGTATCGCAGGATCTTCTCGAGCGGCTCGGAGACCGTGGAGAGGTAGATCGCCGGCCGCTCCGGCGTGGCGTTGTGGAAGGCGTATTGCTGCGCGAGGATCGTCTTCCCGGATCCGGGCAGTCCGATGATGAGGTTGATCCCGTTGCCGGGCAGGCCTCCGCCCAACATGTCGTTCAATCGTTCCGAGCCGCCGGACACCCGATCGCTCATGGCGAGAGCGCCTCGACTCGGAGGAACGCGCTCTGCCCGAGCAGGTCCTTGACGGTCGACACCAGCTGGAGGGGATCGAGGGGCTTCTGGAGGAACGCGTCGGCCCCGTATTCCAAGGCCTCGTCCCGCGATTCCAGCGGCGATATCGCGAGGACGAGCGCTCCGCGTTCCCGGAAGGTTCGACAGAGACCTGGCCCCGCACCGCCTGAGATCAGGAGGTCGACCACGGCGAGCTGAGGCGACCGCTCCTCGAAGAGGGCCTCCGCCTCACGCGCCTCGAGCGCCATGAACGTCTCGTAGCCCTCGGTCCGCAGGAAGTACTCGGCGAGCTCAGCCGCGTGCGGGTCGCGTTCCGCCAGCATGATGACCAATCGGGTTTCGGATCCGCCGACCGCGATGTCCCGATCGGGATCGTGGCTCAGACGGTCCGTCAGGAGCCGGTGAGCGTCCGCTGGCTGCATGCCCCCTTCGATGCTCCTGAGGACGAACCGCAGCTGCTCGACGTGGTCCCGCGTGTACAAGCGGTGGCCTCCGGGGCTCCGATCGGGCATGACGACGCCGTATCGCTCTTCCCAGGTGCGCAAGGTGGCGGTGGGCACACCGAGCATCCTGGCTACCGCCCCGATGCTGTAGATGGCAGGTGTCACAGCACGCGAGCTTAGCCGAATGTGAGTCAGTTTGCCAGTCGAACCTCCTCAGACCACCCTCAATCTTTCCTCAAAACTGCTCTCACCTGCGGGATATCGATACGGAGATCCCTCTCAGGGGGAGGTTTGACTCCGGAAGCCATGAAGAAGTAACCTCTTCAACCTCAAGCCAGGTCAGGACACCCCGATGCAGGAAAGCCAGGAACGGGTGAACAGCCCAGCAGGGATCGACTCTGGACGACTCTTGTCGAGAATCGGTAGATCCGTTCAGGGATCGAGCTTCCAGGGATCGGATAACAACGGTGCTTCAGCTGAGGCGAGGTATCGAGCTCTCTTCGACAGCGCCGGCGACGCGATCCTCATCGTGAACCGACAGGGCTTCTGCATCGATGCGAACCCGAGAGCGACCGAGCTCCTCAAGTACGAGCGACAAGAGCTCCTTTCGATGACCGTCGTCGACCTGGTCGTGGCCGAACCGGGATGGGCGGATGAGGAGTTCCGACGACTCATCGATCAGGGGCGCTGGACCGGAGTGATAGAGCTGCGGCGCAAGGATGGATCCCTCGTCCAGGTCGACGTGTCCTCAACGAGGGTGGACATGGGATCGGGTCCGGCCATCTACCTGGCGGCGATACGCGACCTCAGCGACCGGAAGCGGCTGATCGAAGAGCGCGCCGAGCTCGTCAGCGCGGAGGCCGAGGCGCAAGCACAGGCGGAAGCCGCGAGGCAACGGGTCCGGTTCGTTTCGGACGTCAGTGAGTTCCTCGCCGTGTCGCTCGACTATCCGGCAACCCTCGTGCGACTGGCCGAGCTCGTCGTGCGGGAGATCGCCGATCTCTGCCTCATCGACCTGGTCCAGGAGTCGGGCACGATCGAACGGGTCGCGGCGGTGCACGCCAGCTCGTCGAAGCAGGCCTTGGCCGAACAGCTCTTCGCCTACGCGCCTCGACCGGGAAACACGCACCCCGTCGCCCGAGCCTTGGCGACCGGCGAGGCCCAGCTGTTCTCCGACCATACGGCCGGATCGTTGCGGGCGATCACCCGGGACGAGGAGCACCTGCGGATCCTCCAGGAGCTCGGTATCCAGTCGTCCCTGTCCGTCCCGCTGATCGCACGAGGTCGCACGCTCGGGGCCATCAGCCTGTTCTCCACGAACCCAGACATCCGGTACGGCGAGTCAGACGTGCGACTTGCCGAGGAGATCGCCCGGCGCGCGGCCGTCCGGATCGACAACGCGCGGCTCTACGAGGAACGCGATCACACGGCCAAGGTGTTGCAGAGGAGCCTGCTGCCTCCCAGCCTTCCTTCCATCCCGCATGTCGAGCTCGCAGCGCGCTACCTGCCGGTGGGCGAGGGGAACGAGGTCGGCGGGGACTTCTACGACGTCTTCGATTGTGGCGACGGGAACTGGGCGGCGGCGGTGGGCGACGTCTGCGGGAAAGGACCCGAGGCGGCCGCGGTCATGGGACTCGCTCGACACACGTTGCGTGCCGTTGCCCGTTTCGAACACAAGCCGAGCGCGTTGCTCCGCGAGTTGAACCGAGCGCTCCTCGAGCAGAGCGTCGAGGAGCGGTTCTGCACCGTTTGTCATCTTCGCCTACGGCCGAGCCGAGATCATCTCCGGATCACGCTGTGCTCTGCAGGTCACCCTCTCCCCTTGCTCTTGCGGCGGGACGGGCGCTTGTCTTCGGTGGGGGAACCGGGGCAGCTCCTGGGAGTGCTCCCCGAGGTCTCGCTGGTGGACTCCGTCGTCGACATGGACCCCGGCGATACCTTGCTGATCTACACGGACGGAGCCACCGAACAGCGCCGCGAGGCGGTCGCCGGGGAGGAGAGACTGCGCGACGCGTTCGCCGCTTCGCTCGGCCGGGACGCCGAAGCGACCGCCGCGGGAGTGGAGGAGGCCCTCCGTGCCGCTCGCGGATCGTCACCCCAACGCGACGACGTGGCCCTGTTGGTCATCCGGGCCGCGGAGCTGCATCCGCGTCCTTCGAGGTCATAGAGCAGCCTCCGGTTCGACCCTCGAAGAGCACCGGTGCTAGCGTTCGGCCGCCATGGCCACGGACGCGTCCACCGATCCCGCGCTCGACGCCGCGATCCGCGCGATCCCGTCGTGGCAGGGCCAGGAGCTCGAGATCCTGCCCATCGCCGAAGGGCGCACGAACCGGAACTTCCGCGTCTCGGCCGGGGACGAGACCTTCTTCCTCCGCCTCTCGGAGAGGTCCACCGAGCTGCTCGGGATCGACCGGAACGCAGAGCAGGATTCCGTCCGGGCGGCGGCCGAGGCCGGGGTGGGGCCCGACGTCTTCGCCTACCTCCCGGAGCTCGGTTGCCTCATCACGAGGTGGATCGACGCGGAGCCGCTCTCCGAGGGGGACCTCGAGCGGGAGGAGGTCTTGCGCCCGGTGGTCGATGCGATCAATGCGATCCACGCGGGCCCGGCGCTCAGGTGGTCGTTCGACCCGTTCCGGATCGTGGAGGACTACCGCCGCATCTCCGAGGAGCGGGGAGTCGCGGTGCCCGATGCCTTCGACGGCGCGCACGAGAGAGCGTCGCGGATCGAGGCGGCGTTCGCGAGCGATCCGATGCCGCTCCGTCCGTGTCACAACGACCTGCTGGAGGCGAACTTCCTCCTGCGCGATGGCCACGTCTGGGTCGTGGATCACGAGTACGCGGGGATGGGGAACCCGTTCTTCGACCTCGGGAACCTCTCGATCAACAATGCGCTGTCCGACGATGCGCAGGAGCGGCTCCTCGCCCTGTACTTCGAGGAGCCGAACGACGCGCACCGCGCTCGCCTGAAGCTGATGCGGATCATGTCGGACTTCCGCGAGGCCATGTGGGGCGTCGTGCAGCAGGGTCTGTCGACGCTCGACATCGACTACGTCGAGTACGCGACGAAGCACTTCGATCGGCTCTCCACCACGATGGCGGACCCGCGCTTCGACGACTGGCTCGAGACCGCGCGAGGAGTCTGAGCGGGTGGCCGACGATCGAGCGCGCGTCGTCGTCATCGGCGGCGGCGTCGCCGGCGACGAGCATCGCGTACCACCTGACGCGCCTGGGCTGGACCGACGTGCTGCTCGTCGATCGCGGGCGAGCTCACGAGCGGCTCCACGTTCCACTCGGCGGGGCTCGTCGGCGCAGCTCCGGAACTCCGTGAGCCACACCCGGATGATGATGTACGGCGCGGAGCTGTACCCGACGCTCGCCGAGTGAGACGGGCGTCGACCCGGGCTGGCACCAGGTGGGCACGCTGCACCTCGCGTCGTCCGCCGTACCGGATGGAGGCGCTCGCGCGACAGGCCGGCTGGGCGAAGTCGTTCGGCCTCCCGGTCGAGATCGTCTCGACGGAGGACGCGCTCGAACGCTTCCCGCTGATCGACGCCGTCCCGCGTGCTCGGCGCCCAGTTCGTCCCCACCGACGGCCACATCGACCCGACCGGGCTCACGCTCTCGTTCGCCGCGGGCGCGAAGAGCGCCGGCGCGCGCGTCCGGACCGGTGAGCGCGTGGAGGAGATCACCGTTCGCGACGGCCGCGTCGCGGGCGTCGTGACCGACCACGGCGCGATCGAGGCCGAGGTGGTCGTGAACGCCGGCGGGATCTGGGCGAACGAGCTCGGACACCTGGCGGGCGTCGAGATCCCCGTCGTCCCGATGGAGCATCAGTACCTGATCACGCGACCGATCGAGGGCGTCGCGCGCCGACTTCCCGACGCTCCGCGACCCCGACAACCTCGTCTACGTCCGCGAGGAGGTCGGCGGGCTCGTCGTGGGCGGCTACGAGCGGAACCCGGACCCGTGGCACGTGAGCGACCCGATCCCGCGCGACTTCAACCACCGGCTCCTGCCCGAGAAGTGGGAGCGGTTCGAGTCGATCGCCGACGGCGCGTTCCGCCTGATCCCGCCGCTGCAGACGACGGAGATCAACCGGTTCATCAACGGTCCCGAGGCGTTCACGCCCGACGACGACTTCATCCTGGGCGAGACCGAGGTGCGCGGGTTCTTCGTCGCGGCGGGCTTCTGCGCCCACGGCGTGACGGGCGCGGCCGGGATCGGGCGGTGGACCGCGGAGTGGATCGTCGAGGGCGAGCCGTCGATGGACCTGTCGAAGATGGACATCCGGCGGTTCGGGCGCCAGTACGCGAGCAGGGACTACGCGCTCGCGAAGGCCTACGAGATCTACGCGAAGCACTACGACGTCCGGTACCCGGGCGAGGAGAACGAGGCCGGACGCCCGCTCCGGATGGCGCCGACGTACGGGCGCCTGGAGAAGCTGGACGCCGAGTTCGGCGAGAAGGCGGGCTGGGAGCGGGCGAACTGGTTCCGGTCGAACGAGGATCCGGCGCACGAGGATCGGCGGCCCCGCGGCTGGGCCGGCGAGCAGTGGTCGACCGCGATCGTCGCCGAGCACCTCGCCGTCCGGGAGACGGGCGGCGCTGTTCGACGAGACGAGCTTCGCGAAGTTCGAGGTCTCCGGACCCGGCGCGCTGAGCCTGCTGCAGCGGCTGTGCGCGAACGACGTGGACGTGCGGGTCGGCCGGATCGTGTACACGCAGATGCTGAACCGCCGCGGCGGGATCGAGACCGACCTGACGGTGACGCGCCTCGCCGAGGATCGGTTCCGGCTCGTGATCACGGGCACGGGCTCCGGCAGCCGCGACCTCGCGTGGATCCGGCGGCACCAGGAAGGCGAGGACGCGCTCGTCCGCGACGTCACGTCGAGCCTGGCGTGCTTCGGGATCTGGGGGCCCGCCGCGCGCGAGATCCTCGGCTCCGTCTGCGACGACGACCTCTCGAACGACGGCGTTCCGCTACATGAGCGGTCGTGACGTCGAGGTCGGCGACGTGCCGCTGCTTCGCGGCGCGCGTGACCTACGTCGGCGAGCTCGGCTGGGAGCTCTACCCCCCGACCGAGTTCGCCGTCCGCCTGTGGGACACGCTGCTCGAGGCCGGCGCGCCCCACGGTCTCCTGCCCGGCGGGTACCGGGCGATCGACTCGCTCCGGCTCGAGAAGGGTTACCGCTCGTGGGGCGCCGACATCACGCCGGACGACTCGCCGCTCGAGGCCGGCCTCGGCTTCGCGGTCGCGTTCGACAAGGACGCCGACTTCCTCGGGCGCGACGCCGTGCGCCGGCTCCGCGACGAAGGCGTCGCCCGGCACCTCCGATGCCTCGCGCTCGCGGACCCGCGCTCCTCCACCCTCGGGAACGAGCCCGTCCGCATCGGCGACGAGATCGTCGCCCGGATCACGTCGGGCGGGATCGGCTATGCCGTCGGGAGGAGCATCGCGTTCGCGTACCTGCCGGCCGGGCTCGACGAGGTCGGCACGAAGGTCACGATCGAGGTCTTCGGGGAATGGGTGGACGCCGAGGTCGTGGACGAGCCGCTCTGGGACCCTGCCGGCGAGAGGATCAGGGTCTGATGGACGCTCCGCGGTTCGACCTCGATGGGCAGGTGGCGCTCGTGACGGGCGCCGGCCGCGGCATCGGCCGCGACCTCGTCCTCGCGCTGGCCGCGGCCGGCGCCCGGGTGGCCGCCGGCGTGCGCTCGCTCGACGACGGGGAGTCGGTGGCCGCGGAGGCTCGCGACGCCGGCGGCGACGCCGCGGCGGTCGCGATGGACGTCACCGACCGCGCCTCGATCGAGCGCGCGATCGAGGAGACGGTCACACGGTTCGGCCGCCTGGACATCCTCGTGAACAACGCCGGCCTCGGGACGAACCACGACGCCCTCGACGCCACCGAGGAGGAATGGGACGAGCTGTTCGCCGTGAACGTCCGCGGGCTGTTCTTCGCGAGCCAGTCCGCGGGACGCCGCATGGTGGAGCAGCGCCACGGCCGCATCATCAACATGGCGTCGCAGGCCGGGCTCGTCGGGATCCCGCGGCACGCCGCGTACAGCGCGAGCAAGGGCGCGGTGATCGCGCTCACGAAGGTGCTCGCGCTCGAATGGGCGCCGTTCGGGGTCACGGTGAACAGCGTGGCGCCGACGTTCATCCGCACGCCCGGGACGGCCGAGCGCCTCGACCGGCCGGAGTTCCTCGCCGACGTGCTGGAGCGGCTGCCGGTCGGTCACGTGGGCTCGACGACCGACGTCGCCGGCGCGGTGATCTACCTCGCGTCGCCCGCGGCGAGCCTCGTCACGGGGACCGTCCTGGTCGTCGACGGCGGCTGGACGGCGCAGTAGCGACGCGGGTCAGGCCCCAGGCGCGGGGATGTCGTCGCCGACGAAGATCGACCCGTTCCAGTACGCCTCGAGCCGATACGTGCCCCGGCGCCAGCCCTTCCGGTCGAGGTGGAGCTCCTCGGGTGGCGTCTGGCGGCCGAAGTCGTAGTGGAGCGTGATCCCCTCGGCGGTCATCGATTCGAAGCGATGCGGGCCGACGCGAGGACCGCGTGAAGCTGGTCCGGCGGCTCGCGCGGGGCGGCTCCGCGTGGGCCTCCAGGTAGATGTGCGAGCCCACCAACCCCCGATGCGGATCGAGCCACACCCACGCGGAGCCGCCCCGCTCCGCGATGTAGGCGGCGGCGCGTTCGGAGACGACGAGCTTCATCACCGGATGATGACACGGCGGGCGGGGCCGCCGTTCCGGCGGCCCCGCCCGTCGTGCGTCACGCTTCGATCGGGGCGATCCCGGAGAGATCTTCTTCCTCGGGTGGATGCACCGGCTCGAACGGCTTCTTCTTCTGGACCGCGAAGTAGTAGATCGCCCCCCACGATGATGATCAGCGAGAAGACCGTCCAGATCACGGGGATCTTGTTCAGGCGTCGATCTTGAAGTCGACGAGCTGCTCGCCCTCGACGTAGTAGTCGGTCTGGATGGGCTTCGGGTTCGAGATGATCCGCATGTACGACGCGCCCTCGGCGTTCGGATCCCACGCGGAGTCCACCGGGGACGGCGTCAGGAAGTTCAGCAGCATCGCGGCTCCCCACAGGATCGCCACGACGTTCACGACCTTGCCCCAGCCTCCGAGCGAGAAGGGCGCTTTGGTCTTCGGCCAGCCCTTCGTCCGGGCACGCATGAAGGCGAGGTTGCCGAGGAGGTAGCTGAAGTAGATCGACGCCGTCGCGCCGACCGCGATCACCGCCGCGCCCGCGAACTGGATGAACGGGATCGCCGCGAGCGCCCCCACGATCACGCAGGTCCATACGGGGGTGTGGAGGGTGGGACTGACCCTCGACATCGTCTTCGAGAACGGGAGCTGGTCGTCCCGAGCCATCCCGAACGCGAGCCGGATCGTCGACGTGAGGATCGACATGCAGCACACGAAGATCGCGGCGACGACGACGAGGAGATACAGGGTCGCGCCGAACGTCGACATCACGCCCTCGATGACCTGCTGGGGCCCGGTCGCGAAGGAGGAGACCGCCTCGCCCATGTCGGGGACCGCGATCAGGACGCCCCACAGGAAGATCGCGCCGATGACGAACGAGCCGATCACCGACGCGATGACCGCCTTCGGCGCACCCACGCGCGGGTTCCGGGTCTCCTCGGCCAGCGTCGACGCCGTGTCGAACCCGTAGATCACGTACAGGCTCATGAACATCCCGACGAGGAAGAACGACGCGGTGAGCGGCGCGGGGAACTGGAAGATGTTCCCGCTCTTGTCGGCGTCGAAGATCACGCCGACACCCTGGTTGTTGTGGACGACCGCGAGGAAGACCGCGAAGACCACCATGCCGAGGATCTCGAAGAAGACCCCGGTGTTGTTCACGATCGCGACGACCTTCACGCCGTAGATGTTCAAGATCGTGATCAACGCGAGCGTGACGAGCGCCGCGATCCGCTGGTCCGCGCTGCCGAGCTCGGTGTTCAGGCTCCAGCCGAACATGTTGTTCAGCATCGGGAGCAGCGCGATCGGCAGCGTGGCGCACACCGACGCGACGGTGAGGATGCCGGCGAAGAGATAGAACCAGCCGGTGATCCACGCGTACCCGCGGTTCGCGAGGTACTTCGTCCATTGGTAGACGGAGCCCGCGACGGGGAAGTGGCTGGAGAGCTCGGCGAAGTTCAGCGCGACGATGAGCTGCATCCCGGCGACGACCGGCCATGTCCAGAAGAGGAAGCCTCCGAGCGCCGACATCCCGAGGAAGAACAGCGTGAAGATCCCGGTGGACGGGGAGATGTAGCTGAACGCGACAGCGAACGAGCTGAAGGTGCCCAGGCCGCGCTTGAGCTCCTGCTTGTACCCGAATCTCTCGAGGTCGGTCGCGTCTCGGGCGATCTGCTCCTCGTGCGTGGACATGCGCTTCCCCCTCCCTGCGCTCGGGTCACCTCCGAGCGGGCCGGGGGCAGTCTGAACCCGATGCCGTGTCGACGCAAATCGGTTGGGAGGGAGGGTCAGCGCCCGAGCGCGGCCAGGAACTCATCGAGGTCGGCGGCCACGTGGTAGCTCGGCTCGACGGAGCCTTCGAACGCCTCGACGGTCTTGTAGCCGTTCCCCGTCACGTAGGCGACGACCTCCTCCTCGGGTCCGATCACGCCCTGGTCGACCAGGCGCTTGAGGTTCGCGATCGTGACCCCGCCGGCCGTCTCCGTGAACACGCCCTCGGTGGAGGCGAGCAGCGTGATCCCCTCGAGGATCTCCGCCTCGGTGCACCACTCGATCACGCCGCCGGTCTCGCGGGCGACCTGGAGCGCGAAGTAGCCGTCCGCCGGGGATCCGATCGCCAGGGACCGGGCGATCGTGTCGGGCTTCACCGGAGTGACCTCGTCGGCACCGTCCTGGAACGCCTGCGCCACCGGCCGGCAGCCCTCCGGCTGGGCGCCGCTCACGCGGTAGGGCTTCTCTTCGACCGCCCCGATCGCGACGAGCTCCTGGAAGGCGCGATGGATCTTCGTCAGCAGCGCGCCGCTCGCGATCGGCACCACGACGTGGTCGGGCAGGCGCCAGCCGAGCTGCTCGGCCGTCTCGAACCCGAGCGTCTTGGAGCCCTCCGCGTAGTACGGACGCATGTTCACGTTGACGAACGCCCACGGCAGCGTGTCGGCGACCTCGGCGCAGAGGCGGTTGACGTCGTCGTAGTTGCCCTTCACGGCGACGACCTTCGCGCCGTACGTCTCGGTGGCGAGGATCTTGGCGCGCTCGAGGTCGTCGGGAACGAAGACGTAGCACGGCATCCCGGCGTGCGCGGCGTGCGCCGCCGCGGCGTTCGCGAGGTTGCCGGTGGAGGCGCAGGACAGCGCCTCGAACCCGAACGCGCGCGCCATCGTGGCGGCGATCGACACGACGCGGTCCTTGAACGAGTAGGAGGGGTTGACCGAGTCGTCCTTGATCCAGAGGTCGCGGAGGCCGAGTACGGCGGCGAGCCGGTCCGCGCGGCGGAGCGGGGTGAAGCCGGCGCCCAGGTCCACCCGGTCGAGGCCTGGTCCGCCCGGCAACAACGCCTCGTAGCGCCACAAGCTGGCGGGCCCCGCCTCGACCTGCTTGCGGAAGTCCGTCCCGTCGATCGCGTCGAGGTCGTAGGAGGGCTCGAGCGGACCGAAACACTCCTGGCAGATCGTGAGCGGCTCGACGTTGTAGCGCTCGCCGCACATCCGGCATTGGAGCGCCGCCGGGCTGGTGATCGTCCCGATCATGACGCGATCGATCGCGCAGCCATCATGAGGTGATCGCCCCGTGGTCGGCGCCGCCCACGAGCTTCGCGTACTTCGCCAGCGCTCCGGTCGTGTAGCGGGGCTCCGGAGCGCTCCACGCATCGCGCCGAGTGCCGAGCGTGGCGTCGTCCACCAGCAGCTCGAGCGACCGAGCGTCCGCGTCGATGCGGATCCGGTCTCCCTCCTCGACGAGCGCGATCGGGCCGCCGACGAACGCCTCCGGCGTGATGTGGCCCACGCTGTAGCCCTTCGTCGCGCCGGAGAACCGGCCGTCGGTGATCAACGCGACGTCTTTGCCGAGGCCGGCGCCCGCGACGGCCGCGGTGACCGCGAGCATCTCCGGCATCCCGGGCGAGCCCTTCGGGCCCTCGTATCGGATCACGATCACGTCGCCGGGCTCGACGCCGCCCGACGTCACCGCCGCGAACGCGTCCTGCTCAGAGTCGAACGGACGCGCGACGCCTTCGAAGGTGAGTCCCTCGGCGCCGGCGGCCTTCACGACGGCACCGTTCGGAGCGAGGTTGCCGCGGAGGATCGCGATGCCTCCCCACGGGTGGATCGCGTCGCCGACGGGATGGACGATGTCGCCGTCCGGCTTCGGCGGCGCGACCTCCGCGAGGTTCTCGGCCTGCGTCTTCCCGGTCACGGTCATGCAGTCGCCGTGCAACAGGCCGGTATCCAGCAGCTCCTGCATCACGACCGGCACGCCACCCACCCGGTCGAGATCGCTCATGACGAACTTGCCGGCCGGCCGGACGTCGACCAGGTGCGGCGTCGCACGCGAGACGCGGTCGAAGTCGTCGAGCTGGAGATCCACGCCGGCCTCGCGTGCGATCGCGAGCAGGTGCAGCACGGCGTTCGTGGACCCGGCGAGCGCCATGACCACCGTGATCGCGTTCTCGAACGCCTCCTTCGTGAGGATGTCCCTCGGGAGCGGCCCGCCGGCCGCGACGAGCTCGGCGGCCCGGATGCCGCTCTCGCGCGCGAACACCTCCCGCCGGTAGTCCACGGCAGGTGGGGACGCGGCCCCCGGGAGCGAGAGCCCGATCGCCTCCCCGACGGCGGCCATCGTGTTCGCCGTGTACATCCCCGCGCACGATCCGGTCGTGGGGCAGGCGGCCCGCTCGATCCCGAGCAGCTCGGCGTCGTCGATCGTGCCCTTCGCGTGAGCCCCCACGGCCTCGAAGACGTCCTGGATCGTGATATCCCGGTCCCGATAGGTGCCCGGCAGGATCGTCCCGCCGTAGAGATAGACCGCCGGCAGGTTCAGGCGGGCCATCGCCATCATCATCCCCGGCTCGGACTTGTCGCAGCCGGCGATCCCCACGAGCGCGTCGAACCGCTCGGCGTGCATCACCAGCTCCACCGAGTCCGCGATCAGATCGCGGCTCATCAAGGAGGCCTTCATGCCTTCGTGGCCCATCGCGATCCCGTCCGAAACGGCGATCGTGCCGAACTCGAGCGGCACCGCCCCGCCCTGGCGGACACCTTCCTTCGCGAGCGCCGCGAGCTTGCCGAGGTGGTAGTTGCACGGGGTCACCTCGTTCCACGAGGAGGCGACTGCGACCTGCGCCTTGCCGAAGTCGTCCTCGGAGAAGCCGACGGCGCGGAGCATCGCGCGGGCCGGCGCGCGGTGGGGACCTTCGGTGACCTCCCAGCTGCGGGGACGATCGTGCTCGCCGGCCATGTGGGTACCTTTCGTCGGCGCCTGCGAAGATGCGGGGCTGCAGCCTAGCAAGGAGGACGGAGCCGCTTGCAGACGAGGATCCCCCCGGACGCCGGCAGGAGCTGGTGGCTCCACGACGCGCTCGCCGACGATCCCGGCGACCCTGCTCCTCCGCTCTCGGGCGACACGAGCGCCGACGTCGTGATCCTCGGCGGCGGCTACACGGGCATGTGGACCGCCCTCCATCTCACGAGGCTCGATCCCGGGGTCGACATCGTGATCCTCGAGCAGGACATCGCCGGCGGCGGCGCGAGCGGCCGCAACGGCGGCTTCGTGAACTCGTTCTGGGGCGAAGTCGAGTACCTCGCGCGACGGTTCGGCGACCGAGCCGCGATCGCGCTCTGCGATGCCGGCGAGGACAGCGTGCGAGGGATCGGAGGCTTCTGCGAAAACAACGGGATCGACGCCTGGTACCGCGCCGACGGCGAGTACGTGGTGGCAGCCTCCGAGGATCAGATCGGCCGGTGGGCGGACGGCGTCATCACCGCCGACCGCCTCGGCATCGACGAGCACTTCCAGGTCCTGTCGGCCGAGGAGATGCGCTCGCGCATCTCCTCGCCGGTGTTCCGCGGCGCCTTGTTCCGGAAGGTGGGCGCGACCGTGCATCCCGCGCGACTCGCGCGCGGGATGCGCCGCGTCCTGTTGGAACGCGGCGTGCGGTTCTTCGAGGACACCCCGGTCACCCGTTTCGGCGCGGGCGACCCCGCCCTCGCCGAAACGCCCGGCGGCACCGTACGGGCCGGCGCCGCCGTCGTCGCCCTGAACGCGTGGGCGTCGCACTGGAAGCGGTTCCGCCGCACCGTCGTCGTCCGGGGCTCCTACATCGTCCTCACCGAGCCCGCGCCCGAGAAGCTGAAGGAGATCGGCTGGACCGACGGCTCGGGCATCGCGGACATGCGCTCGGCGATCCACTACGTGCGGACGACCCCCGACGGCAGGATCTCCTTCGGTCTCGGCGGGATGCAGCCGAACCTCGCGCGGAGGATCGGCCCGCGCTTCGCCTACGACGCGGACGCGATCCGGATCGCCGTCGCGGACCTCCATCGGATGTTCCCCGGGTTCGTCGACGTGCCACTCGAGGCCGCGTGGGGCGGCCCGATCGACGTGTCCGGCCATCACCTGCCGACGTTCGGCACGCTCGGTCGTGGCAACGTCCATTACGGCCACGGCTACACGGGCAACGGGGTCGGTCCGGCGCACCTGGGTGGCCGGATCATGGCGAACCGCATCCTGGGGAAGACCGACCCGGTCCTGGACCTGCCGCTGGTCGACCTGGAGCCGCTTCGGTTCCCACCGCAGCCCGTCCGGTCGCCGGGCGCGCTCGTCGCGAACACGGCGATCCGGCGCAAGGACGAGGCGGAGGACGAGGGGGAGGAGCCGAACCCGTTGATCGACTTCGTGGCCAAGCTGCCCCGGCGGCTGGGGTACAACCTGGGCCCCTGAACCGAAGCTCGGAGGTCGGCGAACCCCGCCTCCAACGCTGACGTAGCATGAGCGTTTCGCAGCGCGTGCCTGTTCCGCCATGTGTCCGATGGAAGGAGTGCGGGTGGACCGAGAGGATCTCCTCGATGGGATCCATCGGCTCGACCCGTGGTTCCACTGCATCGAGCTCGCGCCGGGGGTGCTCACGAAGACCGAGAGCATCGCGGGCGAGGACGCCGACCATCCCCGCGAGACGTGGGACATCATCAAGAACTGTCTCCCTGCCGATCTCACCGGGAAGAGCGTCCTCGACGTGGGATGCAATGCCGGCTTCTACTCCGTGGAGGCGAAGCGCCGGAACGCCAGCCGGGTGCTGGGGGTGGATGCCATGCGGCGGGAGATCATGCAGGCGAACTTCGTGCGCCGAGCTCTCGACCTGGACATCGAGTTCCGCAGCATGAGCGTCTACGACCTGAGCGTCGCAAGCGTCGGACGATTCGACGTGACGCTCGCGCTGGGACTGATCTACCACCTGAAGCACCTCGTTCTCGGCCTCGAGAAGCTCGCGCAGGTCACGAAGGAGACCCTGATCGTCGAAACCGCGCTCCTTCCGAAAGGCTCCGACGACCGCGGATCAGATCCCGGGCGGCCGGCCGAGTACGTGGTCGGCGACCTCAGGCGTCCGCTGCATACGATCGGGTGGGTCGAGAACCCGCCCGAGGCATTGGAATCCAGCTACAACTGGTTCCTGCCCAGCCTCGATGGCGCCGTCGCGCTCTCCAAGGCCGTCGGCTTCCGCGACGTCGAAGTCTTCGCCACGCACGGTGATCGTGCGGTCATCGTGTGTCGGGATCCGGACACGACGGTGAAGAGCGGCGCGTCGGGAGCGCTGTCGGCGAACCTCGAACTCGTCGACGGCCCGACGACCTCGGCGCCCCGGCGAGCAGTTGACCTATCGGGTCAAGGTGGCGAATCAGGGATCGGCGGCCTGGCGGGTACGACCGGAGCACGGATCCGATGAGGGCGTCGTGCGGCTCGGAGCCCACCTCCTTCCCCCCGACGACGGTGAGATCCCCGTCTGGGATTTCGGCCGGGGGGAGCTCGACGCCGACATCCCTCCGGGTGGTGAGACCGTCACCGACATCGCCTTGCGGGCGCCGGAACAGCCGGGCGCCTACGAGGTGGAGTTCGACATGGTCGCCGAGGGTGTGGCGTGGTTCGAGGACCGCGGCTCGCCGGTGATCCGCCGCGCTCTCCGGGTGGATGTCGGCTCGGAAGGCTCCTGACCCGCTCCGCGGGCTACACGACGAACGGTTCGTAACCGGGCGCGACGAGCGGCCACGGGTTCGTCCGCTCCCACGCCTCGGCGACCGAGAGCGCCATGTCGTCGCGGAACCGAGGCGCGGTGATCTCCAACCCGAAGGGCAAGCCCGCGGGCATCAGACCTGCGGGCACGCTGATCGCGGGATGCCCGGTGAGGTTCTGCGGGTCGGTGTTGTACGAGTCCGAGTCCTCTCCCGTCCTTCCGGTGGTGTCGTCCGCGACGCCGTCGAAGCTCATCATCTCGAAGCAGTTCGTCGGCGTGAGGAGCACCGCGTCGTCGCCGAGTATCAGGTCCAGTTCCCTGACGTACTCGAAGCGACGGCGGCGCGCGATCATGTAGTCGTCGAGCGGCCGCTTCCTCGCGGACTCCACGACGTCACGGAAGACCGAAGAGAATCGCTCGAAGTTCGCTTCGCAGAACTCCCAGCCGAAATAGTGGACGTGCTCCAGCGCACAGAGCGTGATCCAGTCCTCGCTCGGATTCCCTGCGCGGAAGATCTCCGACGGCTGGATCGGCTCGACGGGAAGACCCGTGTCCCGCTCGAATGCACCGAGCGCGGCTTCGAACGCCGCCTGCACCTGCTCCGGAAGCGGCCCGAAGTCCACCAGGCGCGGAGCGGCGATCGCACGGGCGGGCATCTCGCCCGACATGCGGAGCGGGGAGGGCAGCGCGCTCGGGTCGCCGGGCACCGGTCCGGCTTCGATCTCCAGCAGGAGCCGCGCGTCGGCGACGGTCGAGGCGAGTGGGCCGAACGTCGAGAGATCGATCCAGTTCGGGATCGGCTCGCGGCCGATCACACCGTTGGTCGGCTTCAGGCCGACGAGGCCGCAGCAGCCGGCGGGGATGCGGATCGACCCGCCGCCGTCGGTCGCGGTCGCGATCGGAGCCATGCCGGCCGCCATCGCAGCCCCCGAGCCCCCGGAGGAGCCGCCCGGCGAGGCCTCGAGGTGCCACGGGTTCCGCGTCGATCCGTACAGGAGGTTGTCGGTGAACCCCGCGAAGGCGAACTCGGGCTGGTTGGTCTTGCCCACCACGATGGCGCCGGCGGCCTTGAGGCGCCGGGGGATCAGCGCGTCGGCCACGGCCGGCGGCGCGTCCGCGAACACCACCGACCCGTACGTCGTCGGGACCCCTTCGACGTCCTCCATGTCCTTCACGAGCAACGGGACGCCCGCGAGCGGACCGGGATCGTCCCCAGCACCGATACGCTCGTCGAGCGCTCGCGCCTCGTCCACCGCTTGCTCCCGCACGGAGATGACGGCGTTCAGCGGGGGGTTCAGCCGCTCGATCCGCTCGAGGGACATCCGTGACGAGCTCCTCGGCCGAGACACGCCGTCCCCGCACGGCCGACGAAAGCTCTTCGAGCATGCGGCGCAGCGTAGCGGACACAACCCGGTGGCGATGGACGGACCTCGGTGCACCAGTCCGCAAAGGCCGGGGCGGGCTTCGCACCCTTCTTCCGCGTAGGAATGGGTGCGGCATGAAGAACGCGATACCACGCAGGCCTGACCAAGGCGTTCCCGTTGCCCCTGCTCCACCTGCCTACTCACCGGGGAGGCAGGTCGCAGCGATCCTGTTCGCGATCTGGATCCCTTATCTCGCCCTCCCGATCTCACTCGTCCTGGTACTGCGACAGCGTGATCCCGGTAAGCGGGCCGCCCTCAAGACCTTGGCGAAGGGGACTGCCCTTTACCTCGTCGCGTGGACCGGAGCCATCGTCCTGTACGCCAGCATCGCCCATAGGTAGCGCCGAACCTCCCGCTGATCAAGGACGCACCGTACACCTGCTCGCTTCGTGCCCTCCTACACTCCCCTTCACGGACGAGGGGTAGAATGGATTTCCGACTCTCCACAGCGGACCGAGCTCTCCAACAGAGAGCGCGCGACTTCACCGACCAGGTGCTCGTCCCGCTCGAGGACGAGTGCGAGGACAACGACGGCCTGACGCCGGAGAGCGCCGCCGCCGCGAAGCAGGCCGTCCTGGACTGGGACTTCCACGCGATCAACCACGCCGAAGCGAACGGCGGCCGGGGCCACGACCTGTTCGCGCAGATGCTGATCGAGGAGCAGTGGGGCCGCGCCACCGGAGCGCTCTGGGACGTCCCATGGCGGCCGTCGATCCCGCTCGCCGCGGGGACGGAGGAGCAGAAGGATCGGTTCCTGCGCCCCGCGTGCCGCGGCGAGCGGCGCGACGCGTACGCGATCACGGAGGAGGCGGCCGGCTCAGACCCCACGATGGTCCAGACGACCGCGACCCGGGACGGCGACTCGTGGACGATGACCGGCGAGAAGTGGCACGTGACCTCCGGCGACGTCGCCGACTTCTTCCTCGTCCACACCCACGTCGACGCCGATCCGGCGAAGGCGACGATCTTCCTGGTGGACAAGGACGCGCCCGGGGTGCGCCTCGTCCGGACTCCCGCGTACATGCACACGTTCGTCTTCGAGCACCCGATCTTCGCCTTCGAGGACGTCCGCGTCGGAGACGATCGGATCCTCGGTGAGATCGGACGGGGCTTCGAGCTGACCAAGGAGTGGTTCGTCGAGGAGCGGTTGATGATCGGCGCCCGAACCGTCGGCGCCGCCACGCGAGCGCTCGAGCTCTCCCTCGCCTTCGCGAAGGACCGCCGCCAGTTCGGACGACCGATCGTCGACTTCCAAGCGGTCGAGTTCATGCTCGCCGACATGGCCGCCGAGCTCATGGCGGCCAAGTCGATGCTCTACCGGGTCTGTTGGCAAGGCGCGCGCGGCGGCGCCGATCGCAAGGAGCTCCACGCGATGGCGGGCGCCGTGAAGCTCGTCTGCAGCGAGACCGCCGGACGGATCGTGGACAAGGCCGTCCAGATCCACGGCGGTCGCGGGTACATGCGCGAGCAGCCCGTCGAGCGACTGTGGCGAGAGCTCCGCGTCGATCGGATCTGGGAGGGCACGTCGGAGATCCAGCGGATGGTGATCGGGAACGAGCTGCGGAAACGTGGGGCCGACCTCTACACCGGCTGGCCGTCGGAACCGTGAGTCACTCGAGGAAGCTCGGCGACAGCGGGCCCGAGATGATGTTCAACCACGTCAGCAGCGGATAGGACAGAGCGAAGAGCCCGAGGACGAGCCCGATGAAGTAGCCCCCGCCGCCCTGGCCGGCGGATGAGGTCATGATCGAGGAAAGGATCGCCATCAGGCCGAGGACGGCCGCCAGGACGACGAGCTGCTCGCCGAGCCGACCTCCGTGTGCCACTTCTGCGGAGTACTTGCCGAGGATCTGGCTTTCGGGATGCACCCGATAGATCCAGAGGATCGCGCTCGTGAGCGCGCCGGCGAGCCCGGACACGATCGACACGACCCCCATCGGGTTCGCGTGTCTGCCGAGCTACCGAACACCCCCGCCATCAGGCGTCATCCAAGCACCCCTCCACCTCGGCGGGCAAGCCTGGGATGTCGAGACCCGCTCCGCCCCTCACGAAGTCGTACCTGATGCCAGACCACTTCCCGGGCAGACCCGCGTAGGCGCGTGGCCTCGGCTCGGCCTCGTTCCACTGGAAACCGCTCCAATCGGGAGAGCGGTAGCCCTTCGTGTCGTATGCCGCGACGGCGGATACACCGTCCCCGAACTGCCGGGACTCGATGAGGAATCGGCCTTGGAACCGGAGGTCGGCCTCGGTGTAGAGCTTCACGTACCACCGCTCGACGGTGAGGATGTAGCCCTTCTCCGAAGGTGGCGACTCCGGGCCCGAGAAGTGGCGCATGTCCACGACCACCGGCTGGCCGGGGAGCTTGACGGTGCGCCTGAGGATGCGGAGCGGCTCCTGCGCGAGGCCTGAGCCCGCGGGCGGCGTGGTCCATCCCTCGACGCAGGTC
Organism: uncultured Actinomycetota bacterium; assembly: GCA_963839395.1. Lineage (GTDB taxonomy): Bacteria > Actinomycetota > UBA4738 > UBA4738 > HRBIN12 > JAJNBA01. The sequence continues at coordinate 159 of CAWIUW010000014.1, read as the reverse complement.
GCGGACGGATCGCCGCTGGTGGGAGGGGGTGGCTGCGGGATCGCGGGGGGCGTCGGGCTGGGAAGCGTCACGGTCGACGGGAACGGGGAGGGTGAGGGCGAGCGCGAGGGCGTGGGGAAGATCTCCTCGGGCTCACCGTCGCACGCGACGAGAAGCAGC
>CAWIUW010000013.1:0-93168 GCA_963839395.1 uncultured Actinomycetota bacterium | reverse complement strand
TGGCCGGTGGACGACCTCGTCGACTGGATCGAGCCCGCCCTCGAATGCCCTTCGAGAGAACCATTGACGAGGTTTCCCGGGCAGGGATACGTTCCGTTCGCGACCGTTTGGGGGTCATCCGAAGAAGGGAGAGGGGATGGTCAAGCGACTGATCGCGATCGCGTTCTGCGCGGCCGCCGTTGCGGGCGTCTCGGCGACGGCAGCGCTCGCCGGCGAGGTGAAAGGCCCTCCGGGGACCAGTGACAACACCAACACGACCGGGGCGTTGCTGCATGCCCACTCGGCGTGTGCCGCGAGCGGACTGAATGACCTCGATTCGGAAGAGGGGCAGAACGTCTCGCAGGTTCAGACCGCGGCGGACTCTTGGAAGTACTACGGGTTGCCGAAGGGCGCGCCAGGCACCCTCGGACTCTGTCGGGGCGGCCCTCCGAGTTAGGGCTCGTGTTGGCCTCGGCGTTCCGGCCGGGGCCAACCGCCCTCCCCAAGCGGGCCACGCGCCGCCCGCACCCCTAGCGGAGCGCGGGCACCCGGGCTAGGGTCCTCCTCCATGGGGGTGGCCGAGGAAACCGTTCCCGAGCAACGGACCGTTGTGCTGGGCACGGTCGTCGCTGGGATCGTGATCGGGGCCGTCGAGGTCGTCTTCGCGGTTTCCTTCGCGGCGCTCGTCTTCGGCGGCTATCTCGAGTTCTACTTCCTCGACGACGGCGTCGGTCTGTACCTCGCTGCGGCGGCGTTGACGCTCGCGTTCATGGCCTGGCGGGCCGGCCGCCGAGGCGTCGTCGGCGGCCTCCAGGGAACGGGCGCGGCCATGATGGCGATCGTCACGGCGAGCATCGTCGTGCACGCGGCCGGGAGCCCGAACGACGTCTTCCTCAGCGCGCTCGCCGCGATCATGGTGGCGATGGTCCTGGCCGGGGTCGTCTTCCTGTGGCTCGGGTCTCGCCGGCGGGGCGATCTGATCCGGTTCGTGCCGTATCCGGTCGTCGGTGGGTTCCTCGCCGGCACGGGATGGCTGCTCTTCAAGGGTGGCGTCTACGTCGCTTCGGGGGCGTCGCCGTTCTTCGACCCCCTCAGCGACCTGTTGGAGGAGTCCGAATGGCAGCACTGGCTCCCGGCCCTCGCGTTCGGGGTGATCCTGCTGGTCTCGGTCCGGGTCGTGAAGCGGCCGATCGTCATGCCGGCGGTGATCGTGATCGGGTTCGGGTTGTTCGTGATCGGGATGGTCGCCACCGGCTCCTCTATGGAGGAGGTCCGCGAGGGTGGGTGGCTCCTCGGACCGTTCGACCAGGCGATCTTGTGGCAGACGTGGACGCTCGAGGCGCTCACTGGCGCGGATTGGCTCTCCGTGCTCGAGTCCTGGGCCGGGATCGTGACCGCGGTCTTCGTGGCCACGTTCGCGATCCTGTTCAACATCAGCGGCACCGAGCTCGTCCTGGACCGGGACCTCGACACGAACCGGGAGCTCCGCGACGCGGGCGTGTTGAACGTCGTGTCGGGGGCGCTCGGGGGGATCCCCGGCTATCACGCCCTTTCTCTCACGGCGCTCGCGGCGCACATGCGCGTGGACGCACGGGCCGCCGGGCTGATCGCGGCGCTCGTCCCGCTGGCCGCCGTCGTGGTCGGCGCGCAGGTCGTCGGGCTGATCCCGCGGATGATCGTCGGGGGTGTGCTGGTGTTCCTCGGCCTGGCGTTCATCGTCGAGTGGGTCTGGGACAAGCGGCGGTTGCTCCCGCCGCTCGAGTACGCCGTCGTGCTCGCGATCCTGGCAGCGGTCATCGTCTGGGGGTTCCTGATCGGGGTGGTGATCGGCATCGTGCTCGCCGCCGTGCTGTTCGCGGTCAGCTACGGTCGGATCGACCTGGTGCACGAGGTCGCTTTCGGCGAGACGTACCGCAGCAACGTCGATCGGCCCGCGACGGAACGCGACGAGCTCCGCGGGCTTTCGGACCGTGTCCAGATCCTGCGGGTGAACGGGTTCGTCTTCTTCGGATCGGCCAACCGCCTGCTGGAGCGGATCCGACGGCGCCTGGAGGTGGCCACGCCGCCGCGGTTCCTGGTGATCGATCTCCGCCGCGTGACGGGCGTGGACTCTTCGGCGGTCGTCTCGTTCGTGAAGGTGCTCAGCCTGGCACAGGCCGCCGGATCCGAGGTCGTGTTCACCGGCGCGTCGGATCCCGTGCGCGCCCAGCTCGCGCGGGGAGGTGTGGTCGAGATCGAGGGGCTCGTCGCCTTCGAGCCCGACCTGGATCGGGGGCTCCAGCGGTGCGAGGACGCGCTGCTCATCCCCAGCCTCACCGAGGCGAAGCAAGAGCACCCCGCCGCGGGCGGCCACGTCGGTCTGCCACCGGGTCTGGCCACCCATCTCGAGCGCGTCTCTGTGCCCCAGGGCACGGTCCTGCTCCACCAGGACGACCCGCCGGGGGACGTCTACGTGCTCGAGTCCGGGCGTCTGGCCGTGGAGACCACGACGCCCGAGGGCACGCGGCTGCGGCTGCGGACGCTCCGACCCGGCGTCGTCGTGGGTGAGATCACGCTCTACACGGGCATCCAGCGCACCGCCGACGTCGTGGCCGAGGCCCCGTCCGTGGTCCTTCGCATCAGCCGCGAGTCGATCGAGCGCCTGGAGTCCGAGGAGCCGGAGCTCGCCGCGACGCTGCACCGATGGCTCGCGACGACGCTGGCGGAGCGACTGACCGACACGATGCGCGCGTTCGACGTGCTGCTGGACTGAGTGGAGGCTGAGAGACCGATGGCCGATCAGCGACGGAACACCACGTGGCTCGCCTCGGTCGTCGCCGGCGTGATCATCGGCGCCGTCGAATCGGTGCTCGCGATCGCGTTCGCCGCCCTCGTGTTCGGCGGCTTGCTCGTGTCCAACCTTCCGGACGGCATCGGCCTGTACCTCGGAGCGGCGGCGCTCACGCTCGCGTTCATGGCCTGGCGGTCCGGCTCCCGAGGTGTCGTGGGCAGCGTGCAAGATGCGGCGGCTGCCGTCCTCGGGCTCGTCGCCGCCGCCGCGGCGAAGAAGGCCGCCGACCTCGCGTACAACGCACGGATCTCCGGTGTCGAGGACTACGAGCACCCCGACATCTTCCTGACCGTCGTCGCCGCGACCCTCGTGGTGACGGTCCTGTGCGGGATCTTGTTCGTGGTGATCGGGAGGTTCCGGCTCGGCGGGCTGATCCGGCTCGTGCCGTATCCGGTCGTCGGAGGGTTCCTCGCCGGCACGGGATGGCTGCTCTTCAGTCGCGGGATCTACGTCGCCTCGGGGGTATCCCTGAACCTGAGCACGGTCGCCGGCTACCGCGCAGGGCGGTGGTGCAACTGTGTCCCCGCGCTGATCCGCCAATACCACCTCGCCCACTGGCTTTCGGCCCTCGCGTTCGGCGTACTCCTGCTCGTCGCGGTGCGGGTCGTGAAGCGGCCGCTCGTGATCCCGGCGGTGATCGTGATCGGGCTCGTGGTGTTCGTGGCGGGGATGGTCGCCACCGGCTCCTCGATCGAGGAGGTCCGCGAGGGGGGGTGGCTGCTGTTCTCACCGTCCGAGACGGCGCAGCCGTGGCAGCCGTGGGCGTTCAGGGCGCTCGGCGGCGCCGACTGGCCCTCCGTGCTCGCATCGTGGGCCGGGATCGCGACCGCCGTGTTCGTGGCCACGTTCGCGATCCTGTTCAACATCAGCGGCACCGAGCTCGTCTTGGACCGAGACCTCGACACGAACCAGGAGATGCGCGGGGCCGGGGTCCTGAACCTCGTGTCGGGGGCGCTCGGTGGGATCCCCGGCTATCACGCGCTCAGCCTCACGGCACTCGCGGCGCACATGCGCGTGGACGCGCGCGCGGCCGGGCTCGTCGCGGCGCTCGTCCCGCTGGCCGCCGTCGTGTTGGGCGGCTCGGTCGTCGCGCTGATCCCGAAGATGATCGTCGGGGGCGTGCTGGTGTTCCTCGGGCTCGCCTTCATCGTCGAGTGGGTCTGGGACAAGCGGCGGTCGCTGCCCCCGCGCGAATACGCCGTGGTGGTGGTGATCCTGCTGGGGATCATCGTCTGGGGGTTCCTGACCGGTGTCGTGATCGGCCTGGTGCTCGCGGTCGTGTTGTTCGCGATCAGCTACGGCCGGATCGAGCTGGTGCGCGAGGTCGCCTTCGGCGAGACCTATCGCTCGCAACGTCGATCGACCGGCCGACCGAGCGCGCCGAGCTGCGCGGGCTCTCCGAGCGCGTCCAGATCCTGCGGGTGAGCGGGTTCGTGTTCTTCGGATCGACCAACCGCCTGCTGGAGCGGATCCGCACAGCGAGTGGAAGAGGCCACGCCGCCGCGGTTCCTGGTGATCGATCTCCGGCGCGTGACGGGCGTGGATTCCTCGGCGGTCGTGTCGTTCGTGAAGGTGCATGCGCCTGGCGGAGTCTTCCGGATCCGAGGTGATCTTCACGGCCGCGTCCGATCCGGTTCGCGCCCAGCTCGCGCGCGGAGGCGTGGTCGAGAGCGATGGGCTCGTCTCCTTCGAGCCCGACCTGGACCGGGGGCTGCAGCGGTGCGAGGACGCACTGCTCTCCGCCCCCGGCCTGGCCGAGGCCGTGGCGGAGCATCCCTCCGCGCGCGGTCCCGACGGTCTGCCACCTGGCCTCGAGGCCCACCTCGAGCGCGTCTCGGTGCCCGAGGGCACGGTCCTGCTGCACCAGGACGACCCGCCGGGCGACATCTACGTGCTCGAGTCCGGGCGCCTGGCCGTGGAGACCACGACGCCCGAGGGCAGCCGGCTCCGGCTGCGGACGCTCCGGCCCGGCGTCGTCGTGGGTGAGATCACGCTCTACACGGGCATCCAGCGCACCGCAGACGTCGTGGCCGAGGCCCCTTCCGTGGTCCTTCGCATCAGCCGCGAGTCGATCGAGCGCCTCGAGTCCGAGGAGCCGGAGCTCGCCGCGGCGCTGCACCGATGGCTCGCGACGACGCTGGCGGAGCGACTGACCGACACGCTCGGCGCGGTGGACGCTCTGCTCGACTGAACATCGACGACGAGCGGTCATGCTGCCGTCCGACGTCAGTCGGTCGCGTCTGGCTCGGGGTCGGGGAGCGTGGGCGCGTCGGTGGGATACAGGCCGGCGACGAAGCCGTAGACCTGGTCGCCCGCCCTGGGGATCTTGGCGAACGTGCGCGCGATCTCCTGGACCTGTGCCCAGAAGCTGCGTACGTCCTCGATCGGGATGCGGGCGTGCGAGAGCGTGCACCGCAGCTCATCGGCTACGTGGGCCGGTCCGGACTCGGCGGCTGCCTGCGCGAGCCCATTGATGGCCGCCGCGACCTGCTTGTCCTCGGGACGGTTGAGCACGCCGATGTAGAACGTCCGGGCGACCCGTCCGTAGAATCGCTCCTCGATCGCTCGCACTCGCCGCGTGCGCACCACGCGGAGGAGACCGGCATCCACGAGCAGGTTCACGTGGTAGGCGATGGAACTCTTGGGACGGTCGACCGCCCGCGCCATCTCGGTGATCGTGGCGGCACGCTCGAGGACCAGCTCGAGGAGGGTGGCACGCAAGGGGTCGGCCAGCGCTCGCAGCTGGTCGTGCGCGGTGACCACGACCATCTCCTCGAGGTCGTAGTCGGGGACCTTCCGCTCATCGTTTGACATGTCTGGAATATTCTAGGATTCTGGTTCAGTCGATGGAAGTCGTCCGATGAGAGGAGTCTAGCCGTGGCAGAGGTCGTTCTGTTCCATCACGTGCAAGGACTGACCGATGGGGTCGGCGCGTTCGCCGAGGAGCTCCGTGCCGGCGGGCACACCGTGCACACGCCCGACCTGTTCGACGGCGCACGGCCGGAGAGCATCGACGACGGCATGGCCCTCGCGAACACGATCGGGGACGACGTGCTCCGGGAGCGTGCCGAGAAGGCCGTCGCCGACCTGTCCGATGGCCTTGTGTACGCGGGCTTCTCCTTCGGGGTGGGCGAAGCGCAGCGACTCGCGCAGACGCGACCGGGTGCGCGCGGAGCGCTGCTCTACGAGGCCTGCATGCCGATCACCGGCGAGTGGGCCTTCGGACCGTGGCCGGAAGGGGTCCCCGTGCAGATCCACGGAATGGAAGAGGACCCGTTCTTCGGGCAAGGGGGCGACCTCGATGCCGCACGGGAGCTGGTCGAGACGGTGGGACCCGCGCTCTCCGAGCTGTTCGTCTACCCGGGCGACCGACACCTGTTCACCGACAGCTCCCTCCCGTCGTACGACGCGGAGGCGACCGCGTTGGTGGCGGAGCGCTCGCGGGCGTTCCTCGACCGGGTGAGCGGAGGCACGTCGCGGTGAACCGTCTGAGCCCGCTTTGACACTCCCTCATCGCAGCGCATGGTGCCCAACGTGGAGACCGGGGCTGGGAGTAGGGGCAGGCCCTCAGCTCTCCCGTGTGATCAGGTGGCGCTCGCCTCGTCGGCCGCGGCGCTGATCGACTCCGCCAGCTCGCGAGCGTCATCCGCGCTCGTGTCGAAGGCGTACGTCGTGTCCTGACCGCCTTCCGGATGCGGAAGCATCAGGACGACGCGGTCGCCGTGAACCTCGACCTTCCACTTCATCTCTTCCATGACGCAGAGCCTAATCCGCGACACGCCCGTGTCCAGAGGGCGACGTGATCTTCGAACGCGGGTGAACGGGAAGACCGTTGACGGACGGCGTCCTCGAGTCCGACGATGCAGGTATGAAGGCGGAGGACGTCGTCCAGTACGACTACCCGGTCGAGCCGTACACGGAGGTGATCCGGGGGCTCACCCAGGCGAGCGCCGCGCATTCGCCAGCCGAGATGTTGTCGATGTTCGATGTCCTGATCGACGTGGGCGGACGAGATCGGTGGGAGGGGGACCCCGATCCTCGGTACAGCTTCCTTCCGCTCGATGACGTCCCGTTCATCGCCGATGCGGAGATGATCCACAGGGCGGGCGAGAGGATCGCCTCGCTCGTCAGTGAGGGGCAAGCACGTCGCGGTGAACTGTCTGAGCGGCGTGAACCGCTCCGGGCTCCTCGTCGGACGCGCGCTCGTGGAGCTCGGCTACACGCCCGAGGAGGCGATCGAGGCGGTGCGCCGCGCGAGGGGACCGATGGCGCTCAGCAACCAGCACTTCGTTCGATTCCTCCTGGTCGACTGCACCCCCCGCGCCCTGGCGCGACGCCGACAGTTGTCACTTCCACTCTGAGCTCCTGCGGGCGTAGGCTCACCGCGCGATGACCACGCGCCGGCGCGTTCCCGTGATGGCCGCGCTCCTGGTCGTGGCCGTCGCGCTTCCCGCCTGCACACCCTCGCTCGCGCGTCACTCCGTCCGGCCGACGGAGGTATCGACACCGACACCGACACCGACACCGACGCCGACATCGACGACGGTCGCCGAGCTCAACGCCGCGATCGCGAGGTGGCACCGGACGCCCGCGACGATCACGTATCGGACCGAGCGACAGCGCCCGGGCATGCCGGAGTCCGTCCATCAGTGCCTTCGTGCGTTCGTCACCGAACGGACCGGGGTCCAGGCGGCTCTCACGAAGTGCGATCCGAACGGTGTCGTCACGCTCGCGTGGGATCCACCGGGACGCTGGAGGCTCGATGTCGTCGAGGGAGGCACGACGTTCACCGCGATCGTCGTCGGGAGAGACGGGGTCGTGTGTGAACGGCCAGGCCGTGGGAAGGCGTCGTGCCGGTCCCGGACGGTCGACGCGATCCTTCGCGACCTCCCGTTCCGCGAGCTGATCGCCGAGGCGAACAGCACCGCCAGCGCCGTCGGCCTGCCGCCGGCGGGCCCGGTCACGATGACCACGGATGTCGTCGCCGGGCTTCCCGCTCGATGCTTCGAACGCCGCTCGGGCGCGTCCGCCGCGCGATGGTGCTTCTCCGACGAGGGTGCACTGCTCTCGCTCGAGCTGACGGAGGAGGGCCGCGCGCCGACGAAGGTCGAGGCCAGCCGCGTCTCGGGCGGGGTCGACCCGAAGGCCTTCGATCCGCCCGCAGATACCGCCTGACGTCAGTCGGTCAGGTCGGGCTCCCGCTCCGATCTCATGCCATCGCTCCAGATGCCCGTTCGGTAGTCTCGTTGCGCGGACCGAACACGGGTGAGGAGGTCCTCACATGCCGGATGAAGAGACGGTCAACGTTCGCTACATGGTCGATGACGTCGATGAGGCGATCGCGTTCTACACGGACCTTCTCGGCTTCGAGCTCCTGACCAACGCGTCGCCCGCGTTCGCGGATGTGCGGCGCGGCCATCTCCGCCTGCTGCTCGCGGGACCGACCAGCTCGGCGGGACGTCCGATGCCCGATGGCACGAAGCCCGGACCGGGTGGATGGAACCGGATCCATTTCGTCGTCGACGACATCGACACCGAGGTCGCTCGTCTCCGCGACGTGGGCGCGAGGTTCCGGAACGACATCATCGAAGGTCCGGGCGGCAAGCAGATCCTCCTCGAAGACCCGTCCGACAACGTCGTGGAGCTGTTCCAACCCGCCGGGCGACAGCCGAAGTCGTGACCAAGAAGGAGCTATGGCCTCCTACATCGTGAACCGGGCCGCCGTCGCCCGAGCCAGGAAGCTCATCGATGCCCACCAGTACGTCCTGGACAGCGAGTGGGGCGAGGTGCAGCCGGGGGCGGACGATGAGAACGCCTACCTCGAGTCGCACTCATGGGATGACTACGCCGAGTGGTTCCTCGGCCTGACCGAGGGCGCGACCGATGAGACGAAGTCGCGGCACGCGTTCGTCTACGGCGACTTCCGGCGTCTCCATCGCAGCGGGCTGATCGCGTGTCAGTACCGCGCCGCCGAGTGGCGTCACAAGGAGGTCGAGCTCGCGGCGCACCAGCTCCTCCAGCATCTCGACAAGACGTCCGCCTGAGGAGAGCTCCTCGCTTCCGCTTCACGTCAGGTGGGCCGCTCCCTGGAACTCGATCCAGACGACCGGCTCGTCGCCGACGACCCACCCATCGTGTCCCGGCGCGACCCGGAAGACGTCACCGGCCTGGATCTCGGTCGTGCTCCCATCGTCGTGCTCGATCTGCAGCCGACCCGCAGCCGCATACCCGATGTGCTCGACCTGACAGCGATCCGAGCCGACCGCCGGCCCGATGCACTCGGACCACCGCCATCCAGGCTCGAACGTCGTCCGCTGGATCCGGCCGCCCGCGAGCCCGACCAGTTCGATCGTCGTCTTGTCCATCGACTTCGTCTCGTCCGGCTTGTTGAAAGTCCTGCTCTCGATACCTGGCATGTCCTCTCCTCCTTCGTGAGCGATCCCCTCAAGTGTGCGGGACGGAGCGCGGAAGGTAGCAGTCGGGCGTCTCCGTGGTGGGGCGCCTCGTCCTCGGGAAGCCCGTGTCATAGGCTCCAGCAGTGCTGACCTGCGCGAACTGTGGGCGGGAGTCCCCGGACGATTTCGCGTTCTGCCCGGCGTGCTCGGCGCCGCTGGCTCCGCCCGGCCGCCAGGAGGTCCGCAAGACCGTGACGGTGGTCTTCTGCGATGTCACGGGCTCGACCGCGATGGGCGAGCGCCTCGACCCCGAATCGCTCCGCCGGGTGATGTCGCGCTACTTCGCCGAGATGCGCGCGGCGCTGGAGCGCCACGGGGGGACCGTGGAGAAGTTCATCGGCGACGCGGTGATGGCGGTGTTCGGGGTCCCGGCGATCCACGAGGACGATGCCCTTCGGGCGGTTCGCGCCGCGGCGGAGATGCGAGACGCGCTCACGACGCTGAACAAGGAGTTGGAACGCGACCACGGCGTCTCGCTCGCCGCCCGGATCGGCGTGAACACCGGCGAGGTGGTGGCGGGGGAACAAGCCGACACGCTCGTCACCGGCGACGCCGTGAACGTCGCCGCCCGGCTGGAACAGGCGGCGGAGCCGGGAACCGTCCTGATCGGCGAGGAGACCCTTCGCCTCGTCCGGGACGCCGTGGTCGCCGAGCCGGTCTCGCCGCTCGAGGTCAAGGGCAAGTCGGAGCCGCTCGCCGCGTTCCGTCTGGTCGAGGTGACGGCCGGGGTCGCCGGGCTCGCTCGTCGCCTGGACTCGCCGATGGTCGGTCGGGAGCGGGAGCTCTCCCGGCTCCGGCAGACGTTCGAGGCCGCGATCGCCGATCGCTCGTGTCAGCTGTTCACGATCCTCGGTACCCCCGGGGTCGGCAAATCCCGGCTGGTCGAGGAGTTCCTCGGTTCGCTCGAAGAGGCGACCGTCCTTCGAGGCCGGTGCCTCCCGTACGGCGAGGGGATCACGTTCTTCCCGGTGGGCGAGGTCGTGAAGGAGGCGGCCGGCCTGGAGGACTTCGACGCGCCCGAGGAGATCGAGCGGAAGATCTGCGCGGTGCATCGGGACGGACGGCCCGGCGTGCTCGACGCTCGCGCAGCTGTTCGCCGCGGCCGATCGCGACAGCTCGGTCGAGGAGACGTTCTGGGCGGTCCGGTCGTTCCTGGAGGCGGTCGCGCAGACCGCGCCGCTCGCCGTGGTGTTCGACGACATCCACTGGGGCGAGCCCACGTTCCTGGACCTGATCGAGCACATCACGGACTGGGCGCGCGAGGCGCCGATCCTGGTGCTCTGCCTCGCGCGGCCCGAGCTGCTGGACGAGCGGGCGGGCTGGGGCCGGCGGCAAGTTCAACGCCACGACGATCTCGCTCGAGCCGCTCTCCGACGATCAGTGCGGCGACCTGATCGGGAACCTGCTCGGTCGCGCCGCGCTCCCGGAGGAGGCGCGCGATCGGATCCTCGCCGCGGCCGAGGGCACGCCGCTGTTCGTCGAGGAGATGCTCTCGATGCTGATCGACGACGGACTGCTCGCTCGCGACGGCGACCGATGGGTGGCGACGGGTGCGCTGTCCGACCTCCGGGTGCCTCCGACGATCCAGGCGCTGCTGGCCGCGCGGCTCGATCAGCTCACCGGCGACGAACGGGCGGCGATCCAGCGGGCGGCGGTGTGCGGCAAGCAGTTCCACGTGGGCGCGGTCGCGGCGTTGCTGGACGTCGACGGCGGGGAGGTGCGGCCGACCCTGATGAGCCTCGTCCGGCGCGACCTGATCCGGCCGGACCGCTCGATGCTCGCGGGCGAGGACGCGTTCCGGTTCCGCCACCAGCTGATCCGCGACGCCGCCTACGAGGCCGCGCCCAAGGCGCTCCGTGCCGAGCTGCACGAGCGGTACGCCGACTGGCTCGAGGGCGTCGGGGAGGCCCGAGTCGAGGAGTTCGAGGAGATCCTCGCCTACCACCTGGAGCAGGCACACCTGCTCCTGCTCGGAGCTCGGCCCGCTGGATGAGGCGGGTCGGGAGCTGGGGCTTCGAGCCGCCAGGCACTACGCGGCGAGCGCCCGCCGAGCGTCGGATCGGAGCGACGACCGGGCGGCCGCGACGCTGTTCCGGCACGCGGCCGACCTCCTCCCCGAGGGTCATCCGGATCGACCCCGCGCCCTGTACGACGTCGGGCGGGCGAGCCTGCGCGGCCTCGACCCACGCGTGGCGTTCGCTCGCGCTCGACGAGGCCGTGGCGGCGGCCGCTGCGAGCGGACAGCGATCGATCGAGTGGATGGCCAGGATCGAACGGGGCCTCGTGCAGATGATGATCGACCCGATCGGCTTCACCACCGACGACCTCCGAGCGGAGGTGGCCGCGGCGAGAGCCGAGCTCGAGCCGGGCGGCGACGACGAGGCGCTCGCGTCGTGTGGTTGGGGCTCGCGCAGGTGGAATGGATGCCGTGCCGTTTCGACGCGGCGAGGGAGGCGGCGATCCACGCCGTGGAGCACGCGCGCCGCACCGGAGATCGGTCGCTCCTGATGGACGCGATGACCATGAAGTTGGCGACCGAGCTGCTCGGGTCGACGTCGCCCGCCGAAGGGAGGCCGTCGCTCGATGCGGTGGTGACCGAGTTCGGGCGCGACGGACTCATCGGCCACGTCGCCCTGATGCACGGAAGCGTGTCTTCGACGCCATGACCGGTGACTTCGATCGAGCCCGTGAACGGATCCGTGAGTCCGAGGCGCTCGCTGAGCGATTCGGTTCGGAGTCTGTGGGTCATCGGCGTGCTACGAGTTCGGCGGCGAGATCGAGCAGATGGCGGGTGACCCGGAGGCGGCTGAGCGATCGTTCCGCAAGGAATACGAGATCCATCGGCGCCTCGGCGACGAGGGACACGGGTCGACCTCCGCGGCATACCTCGCCGTCGCGCTCTGTCGTCTGGGTCGGTTCGACGAGGCGGAGGAGTTCGCGACGATCGCGCGCACCATGGGCGCCGACGACGACCTGGCCACGCAGGCGAGCGCGCGCTCCGCCCAGGCGCTGGTCCGGTCGTCCCGAGGCGAGCACGAAGAGGCGCGCCGGCTCGCACGAGAGGCCGTCGACCTCTACGCCGAGGCGCAGAGCCCCTGGTTCCACGGGGACTACCCTGATGACGCTCGCGGAGGTCGCACGCGCGGCCGGCCTGCCCGAGGAAGCGGCGGACGCGGCCCGCGCCGCGTTGGCGGCGTACGAGCGCAAGGGGCACGAGCCCGGGACGGCGTCGGCGCGAGCGTTGATCGACGACGTCCGAAGTGACGGCACCTAGACTTCTCGCGTGCCGGCATGCGTGAACTGCGGCTACGAGTCGAAGTCTGCGTTCACGTTCTGCCCCCGATGCGGCGCGGCCTCCGGCGCGGCGCTCCCTCGCGAACAGCGGAAGACGGTCACCGTCCTCTTCTGCGACCTGACCGGTTCGACCGCGCTAGGAGAGGCGCTCGACCCGGAGCGCCTCCGTGCGGTGCTCGCGCGCTACTTCGACCGGATGAAGGCGATCGTCGAGAGGCATGGCGGCAGCGTCGAGAAGTTCATCGGTGATGCGGTGATGGCCGTGTTCGGCGTGCCCGCGTTGCACGAGGACGACGCGCTGCGGGCGGTACGGGCGGCGGCGGAGATGCGGGACGCGCTTCCCGAGCTCGGGCTCGAGGGACGGATCGGCGTCATGACCGGGGAGGTGGTGACGGGGACGGAGGAGCGGCTCGCGACCGGGGATGCCGTCAACGTCGCCGCTCGGCTGGAGCAGGCGGCCCCACCCGGAGACGTGCTGATCGGCCAACCGACGCTCGCGCTCGTTCGCAACGCAGCCGACGTCGAGCCGCTCGAGCCTCTCGAGCTGAAGGGCAAGTCGGAGCCGGTTCTCGCCTACCGGCTGCTGCGCGTGCACGACGTGCCGGAGCGCCCGCGAGGGGAACGTTTCGTAGGCCGCGAGCGCGAGCTCACGATCGCTTCAGCAGGCATGGGAGCGCGTGCGGGCCGAGGAACGCTGCGAGCTGATCACGGTCGCGGGGGATGCAGGCGTCGGCAAGTCTCGGCTCGCCGCGGAGCTGCTTGCGTCGATCGAGGCGACGGTCCTGCGCGGCCGCTGCCCCCCATACGGCGAGGGGATCACCTATTGGCCGGTCGTCGAGGTGCTGAAGAAGCTCCACGTGCAGCCTCCGGAAGGTGCCGCCGCTGAGGCGGTCGGCTCGCTGCTCGGCGAGAGGGAGGCGGCGACATCCGCCGAAGAGATCGCGTGGGCGTTCCGCAAGACGCTGGAGCACGCCGCTGCGGAACGGCCGCTCGTGGTCGTCTTCGACGACATCCAGTGGGGCGAGGAGGTGTTCCTCGACCTGATCGAGCACGTCGAGCTCCTGTCCTCGGGGGCAGCGATCCTGCTCTTCTGCATCGCGCGGCCGGAGCTCACGGAGCGCCGCCCTGCCTGGCCGGTGGCGCTTCGGCTCGAACCCCTGGGCGACGGAGACGTCGACGAGCTCATCCCGGAGCGGATCGACCGGCGAGCTGCGCGACACGATCGCTCGCGCCTCGGGCGGCAACCCCCTCTTCATCGAGGAGATGCTCGCCGTGGCCCGCGAAACGGACGGCCAGGTGGTCGTGCCGCCCACGCTGCAGGCGCTGCTCGCGGCGCGTATCGACCAGCTCCCGACGGCCGAGCGGAGCGTGCTCGAGCGGGGCGCGATCGAGGGTGAGATCTTCCACCGAGGTGCCGTCCAGGCGCTCTCACCCGAGGAGACTCAGGTGACGTCGCGCCTGACCGCGCTCGTTCGTAAGGAGCTGATCAGGCCGGAGAAGCCGCTGTTCCCGGGCGAGGACGGCTTCCGCTTCCGCCACATCCTCATCCGCGACGCCGCCCACGACGCGCTCCCGAAAGCGACCAGGGCGGACCTCCACGAGCGCTTCGCATCCTGGCTGGAGGAGCACGGGACCGAGCTCGTGGAACTGGACGAGCTCCTCGGCTACCACCTCGAACAGGCCTGCCGCTACCGCTCCGAGCTCGGGACAGCCGACGACGGCACCCTCGCCGCCGCGGCGCGGCGGCGCCTGGTTGCAGGCGGGCAGCGTGCGGCCCGCCGGCAGGACTACGGCGCCGCCGTGAGCCTGCTCGAGCGCGCAGCGACACTCGTGCCTCCGGACGAGATCGACCTCGCCCTCGAGACGGAGCTCGGGGAGGTCCTGTTCTGGACAGGCAGGACCGACGAAGCGCTCCGGCGAGCGGATCTTCTCGCCGAGCGGGCTGCTGCGACGGGCGATCGTGTCGTCGAGATCTCCGGGAGGATCATGGCGGGTGTGTCCCGTCTCAACCTCCAGCCAGAGGGAGCGACGGAGGAGCTTGCCGCATCCATCCAGGGGGCCTTACCCGAGCTCGAGGCCGCCGGCGACCATCTGGCCCTCTACATCGCCTACTCGGGGCTCGCCGAGGTGGCGGGGGTACGCGCACAGATGGACGCGGCGCTGGAAGCCACCGAACGGGCCTTCGCGCACGCTCGGCAGGCCGGCCTGCCGGCCGGGGGCATCGGGTCCCTCGCCGCGTATCGCTACTTCGGGTCGACCCCCGCGTCCGGATCTTCTCGAGTGGCTCGACGAGAACGAACCGCGTGCGGCGCGGGACCAGTTCCTCCGTGCCTACCGCGCCATGACGGTGGCGATGCTCGGTCGTCTCGACGAGGCCCGCGCCGATCCTCGCCGAGGCGCGTGCGGACCAGTCCGAGCGGGGCGGGGGAACCCTGCTCGCGAACCTCCTCGCCTTCGAGTCCGTCGACCTCGAGCTCTGGGCCGGTGATCCCACCGCGGCAGCCGAGCAGGGAGCAGAGGGGTTCCGGCTGCACGAGGAGATGGGCGAACCGAGACTTCCTGGCGCCCGCGGCCGGGAACCTCGCGCGGGCGTACTACGCCCTCGACCGGCTGGACGAGGCCGACCACTGGGCCGGCCGCTCGGCGGAGCTCGGCTCGAGGGACGACGTTCTGAAGGAGATGGTGTGGCGGCAGGTCAGGGCCAGGGTTCTTGCTCGCCGAGGCGAGCATGCCGAGGCGGAGCGGCTCGCCCGTGAGGCGGTCGCGATCGGCGAAGGAACGGACTCGCTCATCGGGCAAGGCGATGCGAACGCCGACCTCGCCGAGGTGCTCCTCCTCGCAGGGAAGCCCGACGAGGCAGCCGCGGCACTCCGGCAGGCACTCGATCGATACGAACGGAAGGGGCACCTCGTTCTGGCTCAGCGGGTGCGTGATCGGCTCGCTGGGCTCGGCGAGTCGCGATGAGGCAAGGACGCTTCCACGTCCCGGTCACGTCCGGCCGACGATCTCCAGGATCTCGTCGGCGTACCGCTCGAGCTTGGCCGGTCCGACGCCGGAGATCGACGGCCAGGTCTGCCCGGTCTCCCGGCTTCCGGTCGGCGATCTCGGCGAGCGTCCGGTCGTGGAACACGACGTAGGCGGGCACGTCATCCGTCTGTGCTCGCTTCCGTCGCCACTCCTTCAGCCGGTCGAACAGCGCGCCGCCACCTGCCGATGAGACGGACACCGGTCGGGGCGACCCTCGTCCCGACGGCCGCGAGGCTGAGACCCCCATCTCTTCGAGGAACGGGCTCGGCCGCGACCGCCCTTCGACCGCCCACGTCAGGAAGAGGAAGCGGCGGGCGCGGGTGATCCCGACGTAGAGCAGCCGGCGTTCCTCCTGCGGGTCGGCCTTCGCGCGGCCCGACCGGAACGGGAGCTCACCGTCGATCAGCCGTGGGAGGAACACGGCGTCGAACTCGAGACCCTTCGCGCGGTGGTACGTGAGCAGGTTCACGCCGCGGCCGCTGTGCTCCGTCGAGAACCGGTTCGTCAACTCCGCGAGGAACGCCGCGGCGTCGCCGTCCGGATGCGCCCGCTCGAACTCCGCCGCGAGCGAGCGCATCCGCGCGAGGTCGGACTGGCGCGTCACCTCTTCGTCCGAGTCCGGGGACGATCCAGGGTCGTACCCGAACTCCGCGGTGATCGCCGTGACCGCGTGCACGAGCGAGTCGTCGTGGCCCAACCGCTTCAGCCGCTGCAGGACCGAGCGTGGCCCGGGCCGTCGCAGGAACGCCCCATCGCGCACCTGGTACGGGATGCCGGCGGAAGCGAACGCCTCCTCGAAGGGCTCCGATCGAGCGTTGATCCGGTAGAGCACGGCGATCTCCTCGAACGGCACGGCCTCCTCGTCGTGGAGTCCCCGGACGGCCCCGACGACGGACGCGACTTCGCCGCCCTCGTCGCGTGCGGCGCGCGCGACCGGCGGCGCTCCCGAGGCCGTGGTCGCCCGGAGCGTCTTCCGGAACCCACCGAGATGTGGAGCCAAGCGGTTCGCGAAGTCGAGGATCTCCGGCGTGGAGCGGTAGTTCTCCTCGAGGCGCACGACCGTCGCGTTCGGGAACCGCCGCGTGAAGCCGAGCAGGTGCTCGGGCGACGCGCCGGTGAACGCGTAGATCGTCTGGTAGTCGTCGCCCACGACGCAGAGGTCGTCGCGCGGGCCGAGCCATCGGTCGAGCAGCCCCGCCTGGAGCGGGTTCACGTCCTGGTACTCGTCGACGGTGAAGGCGTGGAAGCGAGCGCGGACGATCTCCGCAGCCTCGGGGTGCTCGTCGAAGAGCCGCAGAGCGAGACCCAGCATGTCTTCGAAGTCGAGGCGCCCCATCGTGCGCTTGCGCCGCTCGTACCCCTCGTAGATCCGCAGCATCAGCTCCGGTGGGATCGGCGGCTCGTGATGGTTGGGCTCGAGGTCGGCGAGGTACCGGTCCGGCGGGATCATCCGGTTCTTCGCCCACTCGATCTCGCCGGCGAGCTCGCGGCGGGGGAGGAACTTGTGGGGCGGGGGCAGCGCGTTCGCGAGCGAGGCGATCAGCGGCGCCTTGTGATCGAGCACCTGGGGGAGGGGCTCGCCGGTATGCGTCTGCCAGAGCCGCGACAGCTGTGAGAGCGCGGCCGAGTGGAACGTGCGCGCCTCGACGCCGTCGACGCCGAGCGCCGCGAGCCGCCGCTTGAGCTCCCCGGCGGCCTTCTCCGTGAA
The DNA here is from genome assembly GCA_963839395.1 of uncultured Actinomycetota bacterium. GTDB lineage: Bacteria > Actinomycetota > UBA4738 > UBA4738 > HRBIN12 > JAJNBA01. The sequence goes on along the minus strand of CAWIUW010000013.1, from coordinate 75,875 downwards.
CGTGACCGCGAGGATCTGCGATGTCTTGAACGAGCCGCTCCGGACCTGGCAGGCGATGCGATGCGTGATCGTGGTGGTCTTGCCGGTGCCGGCACCCGCCAGGATCGCGACCGGGCCGCGAAGCGCGAGGGCGGCTTCGCGCTGGGGATCGTTCAGCCCGGCGAGGATGCCGTCCAGGTCGCGCACGAGCGGACCCTAGCATCGTGCCTCCGGGCTTCTGCGCGAGCGTCTGCTGATAACGAATCTGTTATCATAGCAGCATGAGAGCCGGGACCGTCTTGCGCGAGGCTCGGCGGAGGGCAGGGCTCACGCAGCGCGAGCTCGCGCGCGCGGCGGGCGTGCCCCAGCCGGCCGTATCACGGATCGAGCGCGATCACGTGTCCCCACGGCTCGACACGCTCGACGTCTTGCTCCGGCCGTGTGGCCTGGCCCTCGCGCTGGTGGAGCGACCGGGCCACGGCGTGGACCGGACGCTGATCCGGGAGCGGCTGCGCCTCACACCGGTCGAGCGCGGGCGGCTCACCGCCAGAGAATGGAACCGCACCCGGAGCGTCCGCCGTCGCGAGGTCCGCCCTTGAGCGAGCCTGCCTTCGACCCCATCGCCGGGCTCCGGGCGCTCGTCGAGCACGGCGTACGGTTCGTGCTGATAGGCGGCTACGCGGCGGCGCTCCGCGGCTCGCCGATGATGACGGGCGACGTCGACATCTGCCATGCCCGCGATCGCGGGAACCTCGAGCGTCTCGCCGCAGCTCTCCGGGGCCTCCATGCCCGTCTCCGTGGAGTCTCCCTCGACGTTCCGTTCCTCCTCGACGGCCGAACGCTCGAGGCGGGTGATCACTTCACGTTCATGACCGATGCGGGTCCGGTGGACTGCTTGGGCACGCCGGCCGGGACCGATGGGTTCGCCGACCTCGATGCGTCGGCCACCGACGAGGACCTCGACGGGCTCGTCGTCCGAGTGGCCTCTCTCGACGACCTGATCCGCATGAAGCGCGCCGCCGACCGCCCGCAGGACCGGATCGCGATCGAATGGCTCTCGGCGCTCCGCGACGAGCTCGAGGAGGGATGAGCCGTCCAGCTGTACGGGATCGCCGCGCCGCGCTACGGTGCGCAGATCGATGTGGTATCGGCTTGACCTTCGCATGCGGGCGGATGTCGATGACGAAGCCCTGCACGAGATCCCGGTGCTCGCGAACACCTACGCGATCGTCGACGAGGTGGAGGCGGCGCGCGATCCCGAGAGCGGGGATCCTCGCTTCATCGCCAGGATCGACGCTCCCAACGCCCAGGCGGCGCTCGGCGCCCTGCTCACGGTGATCGCCCAGACCTCCGGACATGCGGGCTTGGCGGAGGAGGGCTCTGTGATCAGCGCGTTGATCGAGCACGAGGAGCCGATCCACCACCCGAGCGGATCCTGACCGCTCGGAGACGCTTCACGTTCGGCGATCCTCGTCGGCTCGCTGACCGGAGATCTTCCTTGAGATCGTCTCGCTTTTCGGGAGGTGCAGCAGGCTCTGCACCCGGCGGACGCCGGGGACCTCCGCGGCAAGGTCGACGACCTCGCCGAACGTCTGTCGGTCATGCAGGTCGCCCGAGAGGTACGCCACGCCGTTGACCACGTCCACCACGAGATCGTCGGTCCTGAGGTCGCGCCGTTCCTGGAGCTTCGTCCTGACGCCGCGGATGATCGTGGCGTCGTCTACGCCGGCGCTCGGGCTCGCCACGGGCATGGGCTCGTCCCTGAACGGCGCCCGGGCCGGCTCGGCGATCGGCTCCTCGCGGGACGCCTCGGGCGTTGGTGCAGACATCGGTTCCACCGGGACGGTTCGCGTACGCGTGAGCGGCCGGATCGAGGCACGGATGCGCTCGCGCCTCGCCTTTCCCCCGTGCGGCTCGAACAGGTAGACGACGGCGGCAGCTCCCGTGCCTGCGATAACCATCGTGCGCGTGCGCGTGATGCCTCCTCGGGGGTTCGGCATCGATCGGAACTACCTTCGCAATCCTCGGAGCTTCGGATGACCGGTGCAACCCCCACAGGGCGCCTACTGCAGGGGCGTGAGACCCGCCCCTTCTCTGGTCCGAAACCGCGAGGATCCGCTGGTCGGCGGCCCTCCGCTGTCTCACCCGTCCTCCGTTCCTCCCGTCGGTGAGGGCTACGAACTGAAGTTCTGGATGTCGGGATGCCGATACATAGCCCGTGCAGACCGAGGAGGAGCTCGTCGAGACTGCCCTGCTGCGATACGCGCAGCAGCGGGCGATCAAGTGGGGCGCGGATCGGTTCGCGGCCGAGTTCCATCGCCGGGACCTCGAGGAACGATGGCTCGTGGCTGCTCGAACTGGCACCACGCCGTACACGCCACCGGCCGATGAGACACTCCCATCCCACACCGGCCTGTCGGGGCCCGTGGAATCTGGCGCACAGGAGCACGCGGTCGGCGCAGATGGCACCAAGGCGCTGATGGTGAGGCCCGCCTACGCGCGACACTCGTCGGTTCCGAGGCCTCCGGCACCGGAGCCCGAAGCCAAGGGACGCGGCCTTCTTCGCCGCAAACGCAAGCAAGCGTCGAACGATCCGTTGCGGTTGATCAGTCCCGCTGAGGCCGCCCGCATGTCTGCTGCCGGTCGCCGGCTCTACGGGCTGGACGATCCACCCGATCGCGCTCGCTGATCATCCGATCTCCCGCCGGTCGGTCTCAGCTTCCGGCCGGGTGCCCGCGAGGCTATCGTTGACCGTCCTCGAGAGAGGATGCGGATGGTCGATCGAACGAGCGAGGAGCTGCTCAGCGCCTGACCAGTCGCGGCTCGACCAACTCTGGGGCGGCGAGATCGACCCCGATCGCCTCTCCGAGCTGGGCGACTTCGATGATCGGGAGGCTGAACGAGAACGTCGTGCCGACGCCGACCTCGGACTCGACCCAGATGCTCCCCGACATCGCCTCGACCAGCGTTCGAACGATGTAGAGGCCGAGCCCCGTCCCCGGCTGCCGCGAGCCGGACTCGTCCTTCACCCGGTAGAAGCGGTCGAAGATCCGATCGATGTGCTCCGGCGCGATGCCCTCTCCCTTGTCCCAAACGGAGATCGTGACGTGGCGGCCGTTCGTGATGGCGCCGACCGTGATCGGTAGCCCCGGAGCCGTGTACTTGTCCGCGTTCGAGAGCAGGTTCAACACGACCTGCTCCACCCGGAACGGGTCGGCGAGGACGATCGCCGGCCGCCCGATCTCGCCAACGGCGACGCGACGCCCGGGGTGCTGCTCCTGGAACTCTTTCACCAGGCGTCCCAGCACGTGGTCCAGAGGCACCGGTTGGAGATCGATGACCAGACCGCCGGCCTCGATCGTCGACACGTCGAGCATGTCGCTCACGGTCCGTTCCAGGCGCTGCGCCTGGCGGAGCATGATCCGGTAGTACTCCTCTCGCCGCTCGGGAGAGTCCTCGACCGTGCCTTCGACGAGACTCATCAAGAACCCTTTCAGCGGCGTCAATGGCGTCCGCAGCTCGTGCGACACCATCGAGACGAAGTCGCGCTTGATCTGCTCGGCGCGGGTCTCCTCGCTCGCGTCGCGAACGACGACGATCCGCGCGGGCGGCGCCTCCTCGTCGTCGCGGATCACGCTCGTCCGCAGGCGCACGTCCTTCTTCGTCCCGTCGCACGTCCGGATCTCCGTGTCTCTCGCCTCGCCGTCTCCGGCGGCACCGTCGGAGAAGACCGTGTCCCGAGCGAGCCCAAGGAGGTCGTGGCACGGCCGTCCAAGTGCCTCGACCTCGGTGTACCCCGTGAGGGCCTGCATCGCCGGGTTCCAGGTGGCGATCCGCCCGAGGGTGTCGACCGTGAACACGCCATCGGATGTGTGCGACACGATCTCCGACAGGCGCGCGCGCTCCAGCGTCTTGCCGAACAGCCGGTGGTCCTGGAGCCGGGCCGCGATCTGGTTCGCGAGCCCATCGAGGAGGAGACGCTCGGGCGCGGTGAGCACCTGCGGCCGATAGACGGCGAGCACGCCCCGCACGTCGCCCTCGTCGCCCACGAGCGCGATCTGTGGCGCGACGCCCGAGTGCACGGCGACGAACGCCTCGAGGGGAGCGGTCTCCGCCTCGTCCACCGTGAGGTAGCGCACGCCCGCAGAGGCGTGGACCGCGACGCTGCTCCCTTCCACGACCACGAGCTCCACGCGGTCGGCCGCCAGGAGCTTCTCGAGCAGGCTTAGGAACCCGCCGAAGTCCTCGGTGGAGGCGAGCGGACCGGACAGGGCGCGGCCCGCTTCGTACAGATCACGCATCTGGTCTCGTTCGCGGATGCTCTGGATCCACCGGCGGTACGTCGTGAACGTGAGCCCCACCGGGGCGATCATCAAGACCAGCGCGACGGGCTCGGCGGTCCACAAGATCGCGCCGAGGATGCCGAGCGCCATGTTCCCGACCCAATGCACCACGTTCATCGACAGGGGAAGCCGGAACAGATCGAGGAACCGCGTGCCCTCCACCATCGACACCACGAGCATGATCGCGGTGGTGTTCACGGCGAACGTGATGTACATCGCGGCGAGCACCGCAGCCCACAGCACCGGATCGGTCGGCCCCTGTCCCCATGCACCGAGGATCGAGAACGCGATCTCCGCGAGCGTGATCCCGATCAGGAACTGGGAGACGTTGTAGGTGATCTTGTAGACCTTCCATCGGTTCAGTGCCTGACCGACCCCCACGCCGAGGAGGACCGCAACCGTCAGGATCGACGGCGAGACGAGAAGCAGGGCTCCGGCCCATACGCCGTCGGTGAGCGCGAAGTTGACCGTCTCGGAGCCGCGGCGCAAGGGGATCGAGCATCGCTCGGCGACGATCGTGAGCGTGGCGATCACGATGACGGCGAGCGCGTCTTCGAGCTGCCAGCGGGCGATCTCGGGGACGCGGATCGCCACGCAGGCGACGCCGAGCAGGGTGGCGGTCGCGATCAGGAGCTTCACGGAGCGGGGAAGTGTGGTCATGTCATCTACCCATTCAGCTCCAGGCGACCGAGCTCCAACTGTTCGAGCTCCAACTGGTCGAACTCCATGAGGTCGAACTCCAACTGGTGGAGCTCCACGAGGTGGAGCTCCAGCTGTTCGAACTCCATGAGGTCGAACTCCAGCTCATCCCGCTCCACGATGTCGAGCTCCACGATGTGCTCGACCAGCCGTCGTTCTCCCCGATCAAGGACGACCATGAGGTGGAGCTCCAGGAGTTCGACGACCACGAGGTCGAGGACCACGAGTTCGAGTCCCACGGGTCGCCGAGGACATCCGTCTCGCCCTCGACCAGGTCCGGCTGCCCGTCCCCATCGAGATCGGTTTCCACGTGGAAGCGACCTCGGCTGCCTTCGAGCGTCCCCAGCCCGGTCGATCTGATCAACCCGGCGTTCGGGTTGGCGACATCGCTCGTGGCTGCAAGCACGGCACCGGTGGCGTCGATGAGGCCGTCGCCGCCCCCGACGCGGTAGGCCGCCGTCTTGAAGGCCGTGCCGGTGAGGATCCCCTTCACGCGATTCGGCGACAGGTGCGGGTTGGCCTCGTACATCAGCGCGGCCACGCCCGATGCGATCGCGCCGCTCTGCGAGGTCCCCGTGCCCTTGAAGTATCGGTCGTCCATGATGGCCTCGGGGTGGAGTTGGTCGACCGCGCTGCCTACGTCGCGCGTGGCGACGATCGTCGTCCCGGGTGCGACGAGGTCCGGTTTCTCGAAGCCGTCTTGGGTGGGACCTCGGCTCGAGAACGGAGCCACCTCGTCGTCCCACCGCTCTGGGGTTTGGTTCAGATCCGCTGCGCCGACCGTGATGACGTAGGGATCGTCGCCCGGCTTGGCGATCGTCCCGAGCCCGGGGCCGCGGTTCCCGGCCGAGACGATCACCGTGATGCCGGCGGCCCATGCGCGCTCGACGGCCGCGTCGAGTGGGTCGAGCGCGTACGGCTGGATCGAGTCGGTTCCGAACGAGAGGTTCAGCACGCGGATGTGGAACTGATCCCGGTGTGAAACAACCCATTGGAGTGCCGCGATCACGACGGACACGTCGGTGGAGCCATCCGCGCCGGCGACCTTCACGGAAACGAGCTGTGCCGCGGGGGCGACCCCACGCCATTTGCCCGAAGAGGCTGTCCCGTCGCCGGCGATCACGCCCGCGAGATGGGTGCCGTGTCCGAACTGGTCGTCCCCGGCTCCGCCCGGCGTGAAGTCGACCCGCGCGACCACCCGGTCGCCGAGATCCTCATGGTGTGCCACGCCGGTATCGATCATCGCGACGGTTACGCCGCTGCCATCGATCCCGGCCGGCAGCTGGCCCAGGCGGATCGCCTTCCGCCAGGCGAGGTTGGGGTCGAGTGCGTCGTATGCGTCCGTGCCGGACGAGGCCATCTGGATGCGGCCGTCGACGGAGAGCTCGATGATCGCGTCGTCGGCGGCCAGCATCGAGAGGCGATCGTCCGGCACGGACGCAGCGAACCCGCCTATCAGGGGGAGCGGTCGAGTGACGTTGCCGCCTATAGCGTGGACGAGATCCTCTGCGAGGCGCGAAGCCGGATCCGCTTCGTGGATCAGAACCGATATGTCGGGCCGGGAGTCGGTCGAGGGCGCTTGGACGAGGGTGGCGGCGATCACCGCGCAGAGGATGAGGCTCGCGACGGCGATGAAGCTCCTCGGGGCAGCATCGACCGCCGACCTCCTGACCGAGATCTCGAGCAGCGGTGTCCCCTCCCTGTCGCGACCGACCGGTGCCGGCCCTGGACGAAGGGCCAACTTTGAGGGCCGAACCGGTTGAGCGGTATCGCGCGGAGGAGGGAATGTGCCGGTGTCGGCAGTCCCACAGCAGATGTGGGGCATTGGGGGGACCGTGGGCGAACCCGGGGGACCGCGGGGTCATCGAATAGCTACTCGACTTCCGGGAGACAGACGCCTGGTGCGAGCAACATCGATGAGCGCCAGCTCAGGAAATCGCTCGACGTGCCGAGCATCCCTCTATGGCTGTCGATCCCAACGAACGGATGCCGAGCGTCGGGCCGGGCGAGACGCCGGTTGGGCGCCGACCCGGCACGTCGGTCACCGAACAGCCTCATGAGCTCAGGGCTGCCCAGCCCGTTGGGAGCCGCTTCGCACGGCTCTTGGGGATCCACACCGACAAGCGCGCGTGGCGCAGGGAAGCGAGCGGCGAACGCATCACCGGCTGGTGGCTGGGGCGCCTGCCCGACGGCTGGTTCGCGTTCCACGACGTCCCGGTCGGCGCGCGAGGCGCCCACATCGACCATCTCGTGATCGGGCCGAGCGGGGTCTTCACGATCAACACCAGATACCTCTCAGGCGAGATCGTCGTGACCTCGGGCTCGGTCACTCACCACGGCCAACGGACGGACTTCCTGCCGAAGGCGTCCGAGGAAGCAGTCCGGACCGCGAGGTTGCTGTCCAGGGCGATCGGCAGATCGGTGGAGGTGCGGGGACTGCTCGCGATCCTTGCCGACGAATGGACCGTAGAGGAACGGCCGGTTGACGTCTTCGTGGGTGGCCCACGTGCGGTGAAGCATTGGATGCTGGGGCAGCCGCCGATCCTCCGTTCGAGTGACGTCATCGTGCTCGCCGCGGCCGCGGCGGATGCCAACACGTGGGTTGACACGCTCCCGTCGGAACGATGCGGCTGCGGGGGACACATGATCCCTCGGACCCGCACGACCGACGGAGCGCGGTTCCTCGGATGCTCTCGGTACCCGACCTGCCGCAGGACACGCTCGATCCACTCCTGAACCTGCGCGGCCGGCCGAACTCCCCTTGGCTCGACCCGGGACCGAGGCGACCCTAGACTCCGCCCATGCAGCGGCGCACCGGCGGCCTCGGCGCCGTTCTGTTCACCGACATCGTCGGCTCCACGGCGATCGCCGCCGAGATGGGCAACACCCGGTGGGGCGAGCTCGTGGCCCGGCATCACCGGCTCCTTCGCCGTCTGATCAGTCGCTTCGGTGGCCGTGAGATCGACACCGCCGGCGACGGGTTCTTCGTGGCGTTCGAACGCCCCGCCGACGCGATCCGGTGTGCCGTCGAGGCCACCGAGGCCGTCCGCGGGCTCGGGATCGAGATCAGGGCCGGCGTCAGCTTCGGCGAGCTGGAGACGGTCGGCCGGAAGCCCGGCGGCCTCGTCGTGAACACCGCGGCTCGGGTGATGTCGGTCGCAGGTGCGGGGGAGGTCCTGGTTCCTGCCTCCGTGCGAGAGATCGTTCCCGGCGCAGGCATCACGTTCGCCGAGCACGGCGTCCATCAGCTCAAGGGGCTCGACGGCGAGTTCCGGCTCTTCGGCGTGACCGGAGTCGACGGCCGTGAAGTGGCGCCACCTCTCGAAGAGGAGGTGGCGGCCGAGCGCCGACGGGAGATCTTCCCGGCGGGTGGACGACGCTGGGCGTTGCTCGTGGGCATCGCGGCCGGCGTCCTCGCGCTGATCGTGGGGGCGTGGGTGGTGTGGGGAGGTGGGGCCGAGCAGCCTGCCGTCGGCAGCGATGTCCTCAGGAACACGGTGGCGAGCATCGACCCCGAGACCGGGCGGGTCGGGAAGACCGTGTTCATCGGAGGGGATCAGAGCCGCTTCTCCGACGACCTCAGATTCATCGATCACCCGTTGGCCGTCGGTGAGGGCGGCGTGTGGTTGATGAGACCACCCAAACTCCTTCACATCGATCCGATCGACGGAGATCTGCGATCTGACAGGATCGAGGTCGGCGTCGGCACGTCGCAGTCCGTTGAAGCCGGCCTCGATGCCGTGTGGGTTCTCACCGACCGCACCCTCTATCGCGTGCACCCGGGGACCGATGAGCCGCGGCCGTTCCTCGTCCTGCCGTCCGCGGCCGGGATCGCGACATATTCACTCGCGGTCGACAGACTGCTCTGGGTCGGCGATAGCGACGGGACGCTCGTCCGCATGGACCCGGCGACCGGAGCTCGTGACCAGACGGAGACGAACCTCTCGATCGGGCCGATGGTCGGCACAAAGAACGGCCTGTGGGTGGCAGACATCCTCGAGGGAGTGGTGAACCGTGTCGACCGGGAGACCCTGCAGCCGACGGGGGAACGGATCGAGATCGCCGGGAGCATCGACCAGATGGTCGGCCGCGGCGACGAGCTCTGGATCCTCGATGCGCAGGTCGGGATCGTCACCCAGGTCGATACCGTGTCCGGTTCGGTGAGGGGCTCGGCCCGCGTCGGCAACGATGCCACCGACATCGCGGCGGGTCGCGATGCCATCTGGATCGGAGATCGCGACGGCTCCATCTACCGCGTGGACGCGTCCAGCCGCGACGTGCAGGAGTTCCCGGTCGGCGCCGAGGTGCTGGCGGTCGGCGTGGACGCGGACACCGATGCCGTGTGGGTCTATCTCGGCAGGCCGATCAGGCCCGCCAACTGAGGGACCGATGATGCGCACCTCGGGGGAGCTCCGGCGCACGCTGCCTGCCTTGATCGCCTCGATCCCCATCGCGATCGTGTTCTTCGCGGTCCTCGGGATCATCCTCACCGCGGCGGGGCCCGGCGGGCTGGCGCTCTCCGAGGAGCAGTCCAGCGGGTGGATCGCCGTCGTCTACGGACTCCCGATGATCCCGACCCTGGTGCTCTCGATCCGGTACCGCCAGCCGCTCATCCTCACCGGGAACATCTTCGCGATCATCTTCTTCGTCTCGCTGGGCGACCAGATCGCGTTCGCGGATCTCGCCGGAGCATCCCTCGTGGCCGGGGCGCTGGTGCTCCTGGCGGCCGTCTTCGGCCTCACGGGATCGGTCGCGACCTGGATCCCCGCGCCCATCGTCCACGGTCTGATCGCCGGGGCCGTGATGCCGTTCGTCGTCGACATGTTCTCGTCGATCAGCACGTCGGTGGGCGGTGTGGCGATCCCCGCAGAGGTGCCGTTGATGGTCGGTTCGGCGCTCGTGGTCTATCTGTTGAGTCAGCGGTTCCTCGGGTCACGACTTCCGGCGATCCTCCCTTCGTTCGTCGCCGGACTCCTGGTGGCGGCCGTGACCGGGCAACTCGGAGCCGTGCCCTCTTCCCTCGAGTTTCCGAGCCTCGAGGTCGTGCGACCCGGGTTCTCCTGGACCGCGATCGTCACCGCCACACCGGTGCTGGTCGCCCTGCTCACGGTGCAATCGAACGTCCCCTCGGTCATCTACCTCCGGAGCCAGGGATTCCGACCGCCCGAGCGACTCATCAACATCGTGAGCGGGATCGGCACGGTCGCGGGCTCGTTCTTCGGCCCGATCGCCATGTCGCTGGCGTTGCCGCCGTTGTTGCTCGCCGCGGGACCGGGGGCCGGCGACCGATCGCTCCGCTACCGCGCCGTCTTCCTCCCGGTCGCGACGGGCGCGCTGATCGCGCTGTTCGCGGGCACGGCCGCGGATCTGGCGGTCCTCGTCCCCCCGGTCTTGCTCCTCGCGATGGCAGGGCTGGCGCTGATCCCCGCCCTCGTGAGCGCGCTCCGGGAGATCACGAGCGGGCCGCTGATCCTGGGGCCGCTGTTCGCGTTCGCGATCGCGCTCTCGGATCTCAGGCTGCTCGGATTGGGTCCGTTCTTCTGGGCACTCGTGCTCGGGACCGCCGTCTCGCTGCTGTTGGAGCGCGAGGGGTGGAAGCGTCTCGGGTCGGAGGCAGCCGACGGTGGTGACGTCCGGCTCGACACCGGGGAGGAGGCTTCGGGAACCGTCGAACCCTGATCGACGCGTGGTGGTGGCACCTGGGCCGAGCGAGGGGCCTGCCTCCCAGCAGATCCGCAGGTCGGCGCCCTTGGGTGCGGACCGACGACCGTGCGAACATCCACCCGTGCTGCAGGAACGGACTCCTCCCGCCGACGTCGAGCGCGGCAGGCACCTGCTGCTCGCACGTGTCCTGGCCGGCGTCACGGCGCTCGGCTTCGCGATCGGGCTCGTGTTCACGTTCCTCGCCGCTTCCATCCGTCCTCCCGGTGCCGGCAACCCGCTCGGGGACATCAGCTTCGTCCTCTCGTTCGCGATGTTCCCGGTGATCGGGTACGTGCTGGCGGTCCGCCGCCCGGAGAACTCGATCGGATGGCTGATGCTCGGGATGGGGACGTTCTTCGGGCTGACGGCGATCCTCACCTCGCTCGGGGAGTACCTGCTCTACTCGGGCGACCCAGACACCGGCCTCGTGCTGATCGCGTTCGATTCGCCGAGCTGGGTCCCGATCGTGGTGCTGCCCGTCACGTTCCTCCTCCTGCTGTTCCCGGACGGGCATCTGCCGTCGCCGCGGTGGCGATGGTTCGCGTGGTCGCTCGGGGTCGCGCTCGTGGTGATCTACCTCTCGATCTTGCTCGATCCGGCTCCGATGTCGGAGTCGATCGCTCCGACGGAGCCGAACCCGCTGGGGATCGAGGCCCTCGGTCCGTTCCTGAACGCCGCGCAGGCCCTGATCCTCGTGATCCCCATCGGGGTGATCGGGTCGTTGGTCGCGCTGATCCTTCGTTTCCGGCGGTCGAGCGGGGTCGAGCGGCTCCAGCTGCGGTGGCTGCTCACCGCCGCGGTCTTCGTCGCGTTGCTCTATGCCGGAGCGATGATCGCCTCGATCCCGTACTCCTGGGGAGCAGAGGACCAACCGGGCTGGCTCACGCTGCTCCAGACCATCGTGGTCCCGTCGTTCGTGCTGATCCCGCTCGCGATCGGGGTGTCGATCCTGCGGTACCGGCTGTTCGACATCGACGTCGTGATCAACAAGGCGGTGCTCTTCGGGGCGCTCGCCGTGTTCATCACGGTGGTCTACGTGGCGATCGTCGTCGGGGTGGGCGCGCTCGTGGGGAGTCAGGCGAGCCCCGTGCTCTCGGCCGCCGCCGCGGCCGTCGTTGCCCTCGCGTTCCAGCCGGCCCGGCGGCGGGCGCAACGCCTCGCCGACCGCCTCGTCTACGGGAAGCGCGCCACACCGTACGAGGTGCTGTCGGAGTTCTCCGAGCGGGTCGGGCAGACGTACGCGAACGAAGAGCTGCTCCCGAGGATGGCGCGAGCGCTCGGGGAGGGCACCGGGGCGGCGCGGGCCGACGTGTGGGTGCGCGTCTCTGATGAGCTCCGGCCCGAAGCGACGTGGCCCGATGAGGCAGTGGCACCGCCATCGCGGGCGGTGTCGTCGTCGGAGGAACGCGTCGCGACGAGCTCCACCTTCTTCGAGCCGGTCCGTCATCGCGACGAGCTGCTGGGCGCGCTCTCGATCGAGAAGCGGGCGGGGGAGTCGCTCTCGGCGACCGAGGAGAAGCTGGTCCAGGACCTCGCGGCGCAGGCCGGACTCGTGATGCGGAACGCGGCGCTCACCGAGGACCTCCTGGACACGATCGAGCAGCTCCGCACGTCTCGCCAGCGACTCGTCACCGCGCAGGACGAGGAGCGACGGAAGCTCGAACGGAACCTGCACGACGGCGCGCAACAGCAGCTCGTGGCGCTCACCGTGAAGCTCGGGCTCCTCGAGCGGTTGGTCGAGCGCGACCCCGGACAGGCGAAGTCGATCGCCGGGCAGCTCCAGGGAGACGCGACCGAGGCGCTCGAGGAGCTCCGGGACCTCGCGCGCGGGATCTACCCGCCGCTCCTCGCCGACCAGGGGCTCGCCGCGGCGCTCGGATCGCAGGCCCGGAAGTCGGCGGTGCCGGTCACGATCGAGGCCGAGGGCGTCGGGCGGTACGCGCGCGAAGCCGAGGCGGCCGTGTACTTCTCGTGCCTGGAGGCGCTGCAGAACGTCGCGAAGTACGCCTCGGCCTCACGAGCCACCGTGCGATTGACCGACGGCGACGGGCGTCTTCGCTTCGAGGTAACCGACGACGGCGTGGGCTTCGACGCGGCCACGTCCTCCCACGGCACCGGGCTGCAGGGGATCGCCGACCGGCTCTCGGCGCTCGACGGTTCGATGGAGGTTCGATCGACCCCGGGCGGGGGCACGACCTTGGCCGGCAGCCTCCCCGTCGACGCCTGAATCGCGAGCCCGGTGTCCCCCATATGGGCCACACGTGCGGGGGTTCTGCGTTGCCCCTCACGAAGAGGGGCGCGTCCGTGCTGCGTCCGTGCTCGGTCCGGCGCGGGAGATACCCCCTTGTAGGTGTTAAGCCCCTCACCCATTCGGCCGATACGGGTCTCATGTCGCCGCTTGCTGAACGCGCCTCCCGTCCACCCTGGTTCGCTCGCGCGAGGTCCGATGACCCGCGCCGGCGGGCGACCGACACGGTCGTGACCGGTCCGATCGGACCGCAACCGCTCCGGCGCCAGAGCGACGGATGGCTCGATCGCTGGATGGAGACCGTCGCGGACCTCGCTCGGCTGAAGAACTCCCACCCGATGCTCGACGCCGTGATCGACGAGCAGGACGGCCGGCGGATCCGGATCGGCGACCGGTGGCTCTTCGACTTCGCGTCGTGCAACTACCTCGGCTTCGACCTCGACCGCGAGATCGTCGATGCGGTCCCGGCGTACCTCGACGCGTGGGGCACCCACCCGTCGTGGTCGCGGCTCCTCGGGAGCCCGGTGCTGTACGAGGAGATCGAGCACAAGGTGACGGAGCTCGTCGGGGGAGAGGACACCCTGCTGTTCCCGACGATCACACACATCCACATGTCCGTCATCCCGGTCCTCGCGGGCGCGGGCACGGTGTTCCTCGACGGACGGGCACACAAGACGATCTACGACGGCGCGATGATCGCGCGCGGCCACGGCGCGACCGTCCAACGCTTCCGCCACGACGACCCCGGCCATCTCGAGGAGCTGCTGCGGTCGAGCGCGATCACGCCTCGCGTGATCGCGCTCGACGGCGTCAACTCGATGCTCGGCAATGCGCCGGATCTGCACGCGTTCGCCCGTCTGGCGCGCGAATACGACGCGCTCCTCTACGTCGACGACGCCCACGGGTTCGGGGTCGTCGGCGAGCGAGCGACCGACGAGCTCAGTCCGTGGGGCAAGCGCGGCAACGGCGTCGTCCGCCACCAGGGCGAGACCTACGAGAACGTGATCTTCGTCGCCGGCTTCTCCAAGGCGTACTCGTCGCTGCTCGCGTTCCTCACCCTGCCGACGCGGCTCAAGGACGTGTTGAAGGTCGCGGCGCCTCCCTACCTCTACTCGGGGCCTTCGCCGATCGCGTCCCTCGCGACGACGATCGCGGGACTCGACGTGAACGAGCGACGCGGCGATCTCAACCGCCTCCAGATGTACCGGAAGACCCGCCGGGTCCTCGACCGGCTCCACGAGCTCGACATCTACACGCCCAATCGATCCGGCTACCCGCTGATCGAGGTTCCCCTGGCCGACCACGAGGACATCGATGTGGTCGGTCGCTACCTCTTCGACAGCGGGCTCTACGTGACGATGGCCGCCTACCCGCTCGTGCCCATGGACGAGGTCGGGTTCCGGATCCAGATCACCGCGGCGAACGGTGACGAGCAGATCGAGCGGCTGTGCGAGGTCCTCGGCGAGATCAACGAACGCTTCGAACTTCAACATGACGGACATCGCGAGCTCCTCCGGGAACGAGCCGCCCGAGCGGGAGGGAACACGGGATGACGAAAGGTCCTGTCGCCGAAGGGTTGGGCCGCGTGGAGGAGCTCTCCGAGGCCGGCCGATACGAGGCGGCGCTCGAAGAGCTCGATCGGCAGGTCGCCGAGCACCCGAACGAGCCCGCCGTCCACACGGCGCGCGGATGGGCGCTCGAGAACCTCGGCGCCGACGGCCTCGCCGGTGCGCGCGACGCCTACGCGCGCGCGCTCGAACTGGACCCCACCGCGCTCTGGGCGAAGGAGGGTCTCTCGAACGTCTACCGGCGGATGGGTGACATCGAAGAGGCCAACCGGCTCGCGCGAGCGGTCATCGACGAGGGCACCCCTCGCGCCGAGAAGGAGATCGATCTCCTCGAGCTGATCGGGTGGTGCCAGCTCCGGCTCGGCAGCTACCCGGAGGCCGTCGCGACCCTCCGTCGCGCCCTCGAGCTCGACGGACGGTGGACGGCCGTTCGGTTCGACCTCGCCCTCGCACTGATGTGCGAGGGCGACCGCGGTCGCGCGTTCCTCGAGTACCAGCGCGGGATCCACCAGGCGGTCAACGGGGGCGTCGAGCGTCTCCGAGGCGTCGTCCGTATGGGCCTCGACGACCTGGAGGAGTGCCTCGCCGAACGACCCGCCCTCGCGGGAACGCGGGAAGCGATCGCGGCCCGAGACCTCCTCCGATCCACCCTCCGGGTGGCTTCCCAGACGGCGTGACCATGAGGGGTCTGGTCGAGCGCGTCCGGATCCTCCGCCCCCTCCGACACCGCGACTTCCGATTGCTCTGGACCGGGATGACCGCGTCGTTGATCGGCGACGGCATCTTCCTCGTGACCCTGGCGTGGCAGGTCTACGAGCTGTCGAACGCGCCCACGGCGCTCTCGATCGTGGGCGTCGCGATGACCGTGCCGCAGATCGTCTTCCTGTTGGTGGGTGGCGTCGTCAGCGACCGGTTCGACCGGCGGCGCGTGATGATCGCTGCCGACGCGCTGCGCGCGGTGAGCGTCGGGATCCTCGGAGCCTTGTCCATCACCGGGAACCTCGAGCTCTGGCACATCCTGATCGTCGCGGCGACCTTCGGCGCCGGCACCGCGTTCTTCGGGCCGGCCTTCGACGCGATCGTCCCGCAGCTCGTCCCGGGTGCCGACCTGAACCAGGCCAACTCACTGGACCAGTTCATCCGCCCGGCCGCGGCCCGCATGATCGGCCCCGCGATCGGCGGGTGGCTCATCGCCATGTGGAGCGGTCATCCGGGACCGGCGTTCCTGATCGACGCGTTCACGTTCGTCCTCTCGATCGTGTGCGTCGCCCTGATGCGGTCGCACGAGATCGAACGTCCTCACGAGGAGCGGAGGGGCGCGTTCAAAGACATCCGCGAAGGGTTCCGGTTCGTGAGATCGAGGGTGTGGCTCTGGGGCACGTTCCTGGCAGCGACCCTCGCGTATCTGATCTTCTGGGGACCGTCCGAAGTCCTGCTTCCGTTCATCGTGAAGAACCACATGCACGGATCGGCCCGGGACCTCGGGTTCATCCTCGCCCTCGGAGGCGTCGGGGCGATGTTCGCCGCGGTCGTCATGGGGAACCGGGAGATGCCTCGCAAGCACATCACGTTCATGTACGTGGTCTGGACCCTGTCGACGGTCGCCATCGCCGGCTACGGGCTCGCGTCGTTCCCCTGGCAGCTGATGGTGGCGAGCTTCGTCTTCAACGCCCTGGAAGGCGCCGGCACCATCGTCTGGGCGACCACGAAGGGTCGGCTGGTGCCCGCGAGGCTCCTCGGCCGGGTGTCCAGCTTCGACTGGTTCATCTCGACGGGTCTCGTGCCGCTGTCCTTCGCGCTGACGGGCCCCGTCGCCGGGATCTTCGGACCCCGGAACACGCTGGTGGGCGCGGGGATCCTGGGTGCCATCGTGACGCTTTCGTTCCTGTTCCTCCCCGGCATGCGGGACATCGAGCGAACGGGTGCCCTCGCCGACGCCTCGCGGGAGGACCCCGAAGGGATCCTGCCCCCGGTCGAAGGGCCATCGGTCCCCAGCCGCGCCCCGGCTCCCCTGTGAGCTCCCTCACAGCTCCATCTAAGGGGCCTGAGCAGGGACGACGCCTCCTAAGGTCGGCTTCTCCCCGAACCGATATCGAACCTGTGAGACAGAGAGCGTGGTTGCTCTATATCTGTGGCGGCGTCGTCGTGACGGCCGCGTTCCTGTTCGTGCCGGGTCTTCGCCTCGGGCCGCTGTTCAACGTCATCGCGATCTCCTCGCCGATCGTGATCGTGATCGCCGTCCGGATGTGGAAGCCACAGACGCGGCTGCCGTGGTACCTGTTCGCCCTCGGCCAGGCGTTCTTCGTCGCGGGTGACGTCATCACGTACAACTACGACCGGTTCTTCGGGACCGAGCTCCCGTTCCCGTCGGCCGGCGACGTCTTCTACCTCTCGGTCTACCCCTGCCTGATCGCCGGCATCCTCTGGTTGATCCGCCTCCGCACGCCGGGAGGAGACCGGGAAAGTGTGATCGACTCGCTGATCGTCGCGATCGGCGTCGGCACGATCTCGTGGGTCTTCCTGTTGTCGCCGCTCGCCCACGACCCGCAGGTGACCTTGCTCCAGAAGCTGACGGCGATGGGCTACCCGGTCATGGACCTGATCCTGCTGACGGTCGTCGTCCGCCTCGCGATCGGCGGGGGCCGGCGAGCCCCGGCCTTCTACCTGATGGCGGGGGCGACCCTCGCGCTGTTCGTCACGGACTTCGCCTACAGCTATCTGTCGGTCCAGGGCATCGTGTACGACCAGTCCGGATACCTCGAGGCGGGGTGGGCCACCTTCTACATCCTGTGGGGGGCGGCCGCGCTCCACGGCTCGATGCGGGCGCTGTCCGAGCGGACCCCGGACAACGAGCCACGGCTGTCGAGGGGCCGACTCTGGCTGCTCGCGCTCGCCTCGCTCCTCGCGCCCAGCGTGATGATGATCCAGCACCTGCGGAACGTCGCGGGCGACCTGCCGGTTCTGATCGGGGCGTCGGCCGCGCTGTTCCTCCTGGTCGTCGTGCGGATCGCGGGTCTGGTCCGCAAGCAGGAGCAGTCGGCCGTCCGCGAACGGGCGCTCCGCGGCGCCGGCACGGCGCTCGTGACGGCGACGAACCGCGAGGGGATCTACGCAGCGACCCTGCAGGCGGCCCGGTCGATCGCGGGCGAGAGCGCCGTGATCCGGATCCTGGTGGGCGATGAAGCAGAGAACTATGCCGTGGTGGCCGCCGCCGGCGGCCGGGAAAACGTCGTGGGCGATACGATCGCGCTCTCGATCCTGCCGCAATGGAAGCGGGACCGCCTGAAGACCCACCGCTCCTACGAGGTGGTGGTGGAGGAGTCCGAGATCGCGGGACCCCTCGGGTTCCCGGAGGAGTCCGCGTTCCTGTTGAGCGGTCCGCTGTTCATGAAGGACGAGCTGCGAGGACTCCTCGTCGTGGGAGGCCCCACCGCGCTCCCGAGGGCCAACCGGGACACCCTCGAGGCGCTCACCTCCCAGGTGGCCCTCGCGCTCGACAGCGCCGCCCTGACCGAGGACCTGCTCCGCCAGCAGACCGAGGCCCGGTTCCGCTCCCTCGTCCAGAACTCGACCGACGTCGTCATGGTCGTCGATGCGGATTCGACCGTCCGCTACGTGAGTCCCTCCGTCGAGGGTGTGTTCGGCTACGACCCGTCGGAGCTCGAGAACACGAAGCTCACGCGGCTGATCCATCCCGACGACAAGACGCAGGTCCTGCAGTTCCTGACCCTCAGCGGACGGGAAGCGGGGACGTCCACCGGGCTGATCGAGTCGCGGATGCGACACCGAGACGACTTCTGGTTGCACATCGAGACGCTCCGCACGGACCTGATGCACGACCCCAACGTGAAGGGGATCGTCCTCAACTCCCGGGACGTCTCCGAGCGCAAGGCCTTCGAGGAGCAGCTCTCACACCAGGCCTTCCACGACTCGATCACCGGGCTCGCCAACCGCGCGCTGTTCCGGGACCGCGTGGAGCACGCCCTGGAGCGGCTCACCCGTGAGACCGACCCCGTGTCTGTGCTGTTCATGGACCTCGACGACTTCAAGACGATCAACGACTCGCTCGGCCACGCGGCCGGCGACCGCCTGCTCGGCGAGGTGGGCGAGCGGTTGCGGACCTGCCTGCGGACGCCCGACACCGCGGCCCGTCTCGGAGGGGACGAGTTCGCGATCCTGATCGAGGACGGAGGCGAGAGCGTGGGCGCCGCCGCGGTCGCCGGCCGGATCCTGCAGGCGCTCGACGGGCCGTTCCTCCTGGACGGGAAGGAGGTCTTCGTTCGCGCGAGCATCGGGATCGCGACCTCCGGCGTCGGCCGGACGACCGGGCCCGAGGGCGCGGAGGAGCTGCTCCGGAACGCCGACGTCGCCATGTACATCGCGAAAGAGGCGGGGAAGAACCGATTCCAGATCTTCGAGCCCGAGATGCACGACACCGCGCTTCGCCGGCTCGAGCTCAAGGCGGACCTCCAGCGGGCGGTGGAGAACGAAGAGTTCGTCCTGCACTACCAGCCGGTGATCCGACTGGAGTCGGGTGACATCGAGGGGTTCGAAGCGCTCGTTCGATGGAATCATCCGACCCGTGGCCTGGTCATGCCGCTCGACTTCATCCCGCTCGCGGAGGAGACGGGCCTCGTCGTCCAGATCGGTGCCTGGGTGCTCCGGGAGGCGTGCCGCAAGGGTGACATCTTGCAGCGATCCGTCCCGGACGCGGCCCCACTCCACATGGCGGTGAACCTGTCCGCCCGACAGCTGCAGCGTCCCGAGATCGTTCGCGAGATCGCGAAGGTCCTCCTCGAGACGGGGCTGCCGCCGGAGTGTCTCGTGCTCGAGATCACCGAGAGCGTGATGATGCAGGACATGGCGCTGTCCAACGAGCGCCTCACGCAGCTCAAGCAGCTCGGCGTGATGCTCGCGGTCGACGACTTCGGGACCGGCTATTCATCCCTCAACTACATCCGCCGCTTCCCGGTCGACATCTTGAAGGTGGACAAGTCCTTCGTGGACGGCGTGAGCGAAGGGGGAGAGGAATCGGCGCTCACGGCCGCCATCATCGAGCTCGCGGCGATCCTCAACCTCCGTCCGGTGGCGGAGGGCATCGAGCGCGCCGATCAGCTCGACAAGCTGCTGGAGCTCCATTGCGAGCTGGGTCAGGGGTACTACTTCTCCAGGCCGCTCCCGATCGAAGGTGTCGAGGAACTCCTGCGCACGCGCCACATGCTGGCCGCCCGGGACGCCGAGCTCTCGTCCTAGCCTCGTCCTCCGTCTGCGCTTAGAGCGGGGCTGGTCGAGCTCAGCTCACGGTGAAGCTCGTGTGCATCCCTTGCGCGTAGTGGCCGGGCAGGTTGCAGATGAAGACGTAATCGGCAGCGTCCAGGGTCACGGTGAGCGACTGCGTGGAGCCTGCCTCGATGTCCTCGATCTCATCGACGAGCTCGACACCCTCGCCCGACTCGTCCACGAGGCCTTCGTCGTCCGTGGGCAACGCATCGGCCGCGAGGTCGGTCTTGAAGATCACGAACTCGTGCGTCTGTTCGGCATCGTTCGTCACGTCGAAGGTCAGCTCGCCCGCTGAGGCGCTCGTCTCATCCGGCGTGATCGAGAAGTCGGCGAGTGTGACCCCGATCCCGCTCCCTCCTCCGCAGCCCCCGACGGCGAGCGCGATCGCGATGGCCGCGGGGACGACGAGCAGCCGTTGCAGGCGTGAACCCATGGTGGTTCCCCCTCTCGGTCGGCGGGCCACGACCAGGTGGCCGGCTCGCGAGCGACTGTATGGCGTGGGACCCACCACAGGTGGTCCATGTCAGGGTCGTCAGGGAACCGTCACCTCACGGTCACGTGGCCGAACGCGTCTGATGACGGTTCCGTCATAGGACTATCGCGCCGGCCATGTCAGGCCTAGCATCCGCTCCGTGACCAGGGTGCTGGTGGTCGACGACGAGCCGAGGATCGTCAGCTTCGTGTCCCGAGCGCTCGCGGCGGAGGGGTTCCAGGTCGACGGTGCCCAGGACGGGATCCGCGCACTCGAGCTCGCGAGCACGGGCAGCTACGAGCTGGTGGTGCTCGACCTGCTCCTGCCTCGCCTCGACGGGATGTCCGTCCTCCAGGGCCTGATGGAGAGCAGACCCGAACAGCGCGTATTGGTGCTGTCGGCGCTCTCCGACGTCGAGACGAAGGTCCGGTGCCTGGAGTTCGGCGCCTCCGACTACCTCTCCAAGCCCTTCTCGCTCGCCGAGCTCCTCGCCCGCGTGCGGGCGCGCGTGCGGCAGCCCGGCACCGGACCCCGTCATCAGTTGCTCCGGGGAGGCGGCCTGACCCTCGATCTCACCCGGCGCATCGCCGAGGTGAACGGGCGACACGTGACCCTGAGCGAACGGGAGTTCCTCCTGCTCGAGCATCTGATGCGACAGGAGGGGGAGGTGCGTAGTCGCCAGCGACTGCTCGCCGACGTCTGGGGCTACTCCTTCGATCCGGGAAGCAACGTGGTGGATGTCTGCGTGGGACGCCTCCGAGCCAAGCTCGGCGGCGACGTGATCGAGACGGTGCGGAATGTCGGATATCGGTTCAACGCTCCGTAGGCGCTGGGTCGAGCTCGCGTGGGGCGTGTTCGCCGCGGCCAACCTGGTGGTCATCGCGTTGCTGAGCCACTGGGAGACGATCCCGTTCCATTTCATCTGGGTCAGTCTCACGCTCGTCTACGGGATCCGGCTGTGGCGCCTCCGCACGACGATGGTCCTGTTGGTCGTCGTGATGGCCGTCACCGGCGCCGCCCTCACATGGTCGATCGCGCGCGGCCACGAGAGCCCCGATGAGCTCGCGGAGGTCCCGCTGATGGCGGCGATGTTCGTCGCGATGGTGTGGCACGCGGAACGGCGGCGCACCGCAACCGAGGAGGCCGGGCGGCTGGCCGAATCGGAACACCTTCTCCTGATGGGGCAGCGCGAGTTCGTGCGCGACGCATCGCACGAGCTCCGGACACCGATCACCGTGGCGCGCGGTCACGCGGAGCTGATCCGCGACTCGGGGCTCAACGGACAGGTCTCGAAGGACGCCGAGGTGATCCTCGACGAGCTCGGACATCTTTCGAGCCTGTCGGAACGGCTGCTCGTCCTGACGACGGCGGGACATCCGGGCTTCCTGACGACGGGTCCGGTGCAGGTGGAGTCGTTCGTCGAGGGATGGGTGCGCCGGTGGGAGCCGACGGCCGCGCGCGATTGGAAGGTGGAGATCACGGCGCGCGGAACGATCCGCGCCGATCGCGCGCGTCTGGAGACCGCCCTCGACGCGGTACTGGAGAACGCGGTCGAAGCGACGGACGACGGGGACACGATCCGTGTCGAGTGTCGGTCGGACGACGGGCGCCTCGTGATCGATGTGACGGACCAGGGGCGAGGCATCCGCGCCGAGGACCTCCCGCGGATCTTCGACCGCTTCACCCGCGTCGAGACCGATCGCGCGAGGAGCAACGGCGGCACCGGGCTCGGCCTGTCGATCACGAAGGCGATCGTGGAGGCCCACGGCGGTTCCATCACGGTGGAGAGTGAGGAGGGACGTGGAACGACCTTCCGGATCGTCCTCGCTGCGTTCCGCCCGGCTCCGGTCCCGACCGCTCCCTAGCGACTACGGCATGGGGACGAGAGCCACCTCGGCCGACCGCGGGAGCTCGTCCAGCGTGATCTCCGCGAGGTGGTCCACGTCGATGGTCTGCAGGCTGAACAAGAAGGTCGTGCCGGCGCCGAGCTCGGAGTCCACCCAGATCTGCCCGGACATCGCCTCGACGAGCGTTCGCGCGATGTAGAGGCCGAGGCCGGTCCCAGGTTGCCGCGAGGCCGGGTCGTCCTGCACCCGGTAGAAGCGGTCGAAGATCATCTCGCGATGCTCCGGCGCGATGCCTGCGCCTTGATCGCGCACCGCGATGGTGACCGACCCTTCCGAGGTCATGGTGCTCACCCTGATGGGCAGCGCCGCGGGGGTGTACTTGTGGGCATTCGACAGCAGGTTCAGCACCACCTGCTCCACGCGGAAGGGATCGGCGAACACGGTCGCGGTCCGATCGAGGTCGCGGAGGACGACGGGGCGGTCCGGGTGCTGGTCGCGGAACTCCTTCACCACGCGGCTCAACACATGGTCCACCGACACCGGCTGGAGATCCACCACGAGCCCGCCGGCTTCGATCAGCGAGACATCGAGCATGTCGTTCACGACTCGCTCCAACCGCTGCGCCTGCCGCAGCATGATCCGGTAGTACTCGTGACGTTTCTCGGGAGCGTCGTCGACGGTGCCCTCGACGAGGCTCGAGAGGAATCCGCGGAGTGGCGTCAGGGGTGAGCGGAGCTCGTGGGAGACCATCGACACGAAGTCGCGCTTGATCTGCTCCGCCTTCATCTCCTCGCCGACGTCGCGAACCACGACGATCCGGGCGGGCGGCGCCCCCTCGTCGTCGCGGATCGTGCTCGTGCGGAGCCGAAGCTCCTTCAGTGCCCCATCCTTCGTCGTGGCAGTCGTACCGCCGAGTGCGCCGTTCCCTGCGTCGTCGTCCGCGAGGACCGTGAGCAGCCCGAGGCCGAGGAGCTCCTCGCACCGCCGGCCGATCGCGTCGTCCTCGGAGTAGCCCACCAGCGTGTGCATCGCCGGGTTCCACGTCGTGATCCGTCCCTCGAGGTCGACCGTGAAAACGCCGTCGGATGTATGCGAGACGATCTCGGAGAGCCGCGCGCGCTCGAGCGTTTTCCCGTACATCCGGTGGTTCCGGAGTCGGGTTGCGATCTGGGCCGCGAACCCGTCGAGGAGGGAACGCTCCGTCGCGGTGAGGACCTCACTCCGGTACACGGCGAGGACCCCACGGACGTCCTCCCCGTCGCCGACGAGTGCGATCTGGGGAGCGATCCCGCTGTGCACCGCGACGAAGGCGTCGAGCGGATCCGCTCCCGCGTCGTCGACCGTGAGGTGGCGGATCCCCGTCGAGGTGTGCACCGCGACGGTGTTCTCGTCGACGACGACGAGCTCCACGCGATCGGCCGGGAGCAGCTTCTCGAGCAGTCCGAGGAAGTCGCCGAAGGTCTGCGTCGCGGCCAGCGGGGCGACGAGCGTGCTTCCCGCCTCGTAGAGGTCGCGCATCTGATCGCGTTCCCGGATGCCCTCCACCCAACGCCGGTAGGTGACGTACGCGAGGGCGACCGGCGCGATCATCAGGATCAGGGCAACGGGTTCGGCGGCCCAGACCAATGCGCCGAGGATGCCGAGGAACACGTTGCCGAGCCAGTGCATCACGTTCAACGCGAGGGGGAGACGGAACACGTCGATGAAGCGAGTGCCCTCGACCATCGACACCACGAGCATGATCGCGCTCGCGTTGACGGCGAAGGCGACGAACATCGCGATCAGGACCGCGGCCCAGCGCGCAGGGTCCGTCGGACCGGCGCCCCACGTGCTCAGGAACGCGAGGGTGAGCTCCGCGAGCGTCAGGCCGATCAGGAACTGCGAGACGTTGTAGGCGATCTTGAACGGCTTCCAGCGGTTCAGTGCCTGCCCGACGAGCACGCCCACGAGCACCGCCACCGTCAGCACTCCCGGTGTGACGAGAAGGAGCGCGCCGGCCCACACGCCGTCCGTGAGCGCGAAGTTCACGGTTTCGGTTCCGCGGCGAAGTGGGATCGAGCACCGCTCGGCGGCGAGCGTGAGTCCTGCGATGACGATGACGGCGAGGACGTCCTCCACGTCCCAGCGAGCGATCTCGGGGACCCGGATCGCGACGCAGCCGATGCCCAGGAGCGTGGCTCCCGCGATCAGGAGCTTCACCGATCGAGGAAGTGTCTTCATGTCGTCTCTCCTCAGCTCCAGGCCGCCGAGCTCCAGCTCGTCGAGCTCCATGAGTTCGAGCTCCAACTCGTCGAGCTCCATGAGTTCGAGCTCCATGAGTTCGAGCTCCAGAACATGCCGCTCCAGGACGTCGAGCTCCACGAGTTGCTGGACCAGCCCGTGTTCTCGGAGATCAGCGATGACCAGCTCGTGGAAGACCACGACGTCGACGACCACGAGGTCGAGGACCAAGAGGTCGAGTCCCACGGCGCGCCGAGGACGTCCTGCTCACCCGTGACGAGATCGGGCTGGCCGTCGTGGTTGAGATCGGTGTGCACGTGGAACCGCCCTCGGCTGCCCTCGAGTGACCCCGCCCCGAGCGACCGGAGCAACCCGACGTTGGCCCAGTCGCCGCTCCCGATGCTCTGCACGGCGCCTGCCGCGTCGACGAGCCCCGCCCCGCCACCCGTCCGGTATTGCGAGGCTCGGAAGGTGCTTCCCAACAGGATGCTCTTGACCGTGTTCGGTCGGAGGGACGGATTCGCCTGATAGAGGAGCGCGGCCACGCCCGAGACGACCGCCCCCGCCTGGGATGTGCCGGTCCCCTTGAAGTAGTCGCCGTCGAGGACGGCGTCCTGATGGAGCCCGTCGATCGTGCTTCCGGCGTCACGGGTGGCCACGATCGTGGTGCCTGGTGCCACGAGGTCCGGTTTCGCGAAGCCGTCCTGTGTGATGCCGCTGCTCGAGAAGGGAGCGACCTCGTCGTCCTTCCGGTCGGCGGTCTGCTTGCCGTCGGTCGCCCCCACCGTGATCACGAACGGGTCGTCGCCGGGCTTGTTGATCGTTCCCGGTCCCCGGTTCCCCGACGAGACCACGACGGTGATGCCCGCCGCCCACGCGCGCTCCACCGCGGCGTTCAACGGGTCGACCGCGTACGGTTGGACGCTGTCCGTGCCGAACGAGAGGTTCAGCACCTTGATCCCGTACTGCGCGCGGTGGGTGACGACCCATTGCAGCGCGGCGATCACAACGGAGACGTCGGTCGCGCCATCGGGCCCTGCCACCTTCACGGAGACGAGCTGCGCGCCCGGCGCGACGCCCCGCCACTTGCCACCCGAGGCGGTACCGTCTCCCGCGATCACGCCCGCGAGGTGCGTCCCGTGCCCATAGGCGTCCTCGCCGTTGCCTCCGGGTGTGAAGTCGACCCGAGCGATGACCCGATCACCGAGGTCCGCGACCTGCGCGACGCCGGTGTCGATCATCGCGACCGTCACGCCGCTGCCGTCGATGCCGAGCGGCACCTGGGGGAGCCTGATCGTCTTCCGCCACGCGAGGTTGGGCTCGAGGTCGTCATACGCCGTCGTCCCCGCAGCAGCCATGTGGATGGGACCGTCGACGTACAGACCCGCGATCGGACCATCGGGGCCGAGCAGCGACAGGCGATCGTCCGGCACTTCGGCGGCGAACCCGCCGATCAAGGGGAGGGGCCTGGTGACGCTGCCGCCGACAGCCTCGATCAACGCTTCCGCGGAGTCAGTGGTCGGCCTCCGCTCGTGTACCACGACGGGGACGAACGTCTCCGCCCGAACCGGTGAGGGTGGGAGGAACGTGAGGGCGAGCAAGGCGCTCATGACGAGACCCAAGACGATCGCGATCCTCCCGCGCTGTCTGGGTCCCCTCGATGGCCTGGCTCCCGGCGTCGATCACGGCGATCCCTGGTCCTCTCTGGTGACCGGCACTCGGCGTCGGCCGGACGAAGGGTCACTTTGCCCCCCAGCGGGCGACAGCGCTATCACTCGAATGTCGCAATCTTGGTCGGCTGACGGCCGATGACTTCATCGGGCACACGGGGGACGTTCTGGCGCGACGGGGGATGAGGTGTCGAGACCTTCGGCTATCGGCGCGGAGCCGGACACAGGACGAACGTGAGAAAGAAGGGAGGGCCGAACGAGCTCGGGTTGGGGACCGAAGCCCCTAGATCGGAAGGGCGAGTATCTGGCGAGCCGTTAGGCGAGTGGTCGTCGGGAGGACGCGCAAACCGACCATCCCGATCCTTCCGGAGACCCAAGCGGCATCCGCGAGGGTTTCGACGGAGATGTGGCCTTCTTGCGTCTCGGAGACCCGGAAGATGACTCCGGATTCGGTCTTGTAGACGTTCCGCTCACCTTCCACCAACCCAGTCTACGCCATGTGCGCAACTCCTGGACCGGATGAGGTCGTTCGGACGACCTCGTCGCCCGTTGCCGCCGGTCACCCAGCGGTGCCGGTATCGGTCCGGGTGGCGTTTCCGACGGAGCTCTGTTCCTGCCCCTTGCCGGCGCTCCCGCCGGTCCCGGCCTTCCCGCCGCTCGCGTGTTCCCGTTCCTCGCTATCGGTCTCCTGCGATCCGTTGGTTCCTCCCTGAGCGTGGCCCGACACCGGACCGGGTGGATCCTGTCCGTTCGCCTGGTTCCCTGGGTCGTCGGGACGACCTCCTCGATCGCCCTTGTTGCCCGCATCACCCTGGGCGCCATCCGGGGGACACCCCTGCGCGCGAACCGGTTCGGAGGTCGCCCCGCGGGAGCTACTCGTCCGGCCCTGAGGCGTGGCGGGAGCGTCGCAGGCCGGCCGCCTGCCCGTGTCTGTGGGCCGTTGAGGCGTAGTGGTCCGCTCGTCGGGGCGGTTCACGGACACGCCGGACGAAGGGCGTTCGCCTTGGCGGGAAGAGAGCTTCAGTGCGTTCGGCACGGCGATCGCGATCGTCGTGAGGGCTGTGAGGGCGAGCATCCAAGTGGCGGCCGCGACGAGGAGCTGACCACGGCGCCCTCGAGATCGTGAAGGCACAGGTGGGTCCTGCCGGATGTCTGGGTATGGGATCTCGGCTTGACTCTCCTCTTGCACGTGCGCGGCCCGCACGTCAGGGACGCGGATGATCGTGTGGCTGACCTTGGCGGATCCGGCAGCTCGTCGGACCGCCTCGCCCAGGTCCGAGATGGAAGAAGAAGGGTCGACGCGTTCCTCAGCGATGACCGCCGCCACTCCATCCGGCCAGACCACGACGAGAGAGGCTCCCTCGGCGCGCTCGCGGGCCTCCACGGCAGCGGCAGCGGAGATGCCGCCGTCCAGGACGACCACATCAGGTCGAGCGCCGCGAAGGACTCGCGCGAGCTCGTGGTCATCCGAAGCGAGCCCGATGATGTCGAACCCTTCGCCTTCCAAGATGAAACGAAGGAGTCCGTCGGTCCGCTCCGCTTCACCCAGGACGACTTGCACTCTGCGCCGGGGATCCATCTGCCACCAGTCCTTCGAGCCGCGAGTTCCCTCGATCGAACGCGGTCCGAGATCGTACGACGAGCCGACAGCGATTTCTGCCGGGCGTATGGCTGTCAGACGAGCGGCCTACAGACATCGCGAAGAGTCTCACTCGACTCAGTCGGTGAAGAACGCCACCAGCGCGGGCGCGAGGACCTTCGGGTCAGCCCCGTGGCCCTGACCCTCCAAGGTCATGTGCCGCGCCTCCGGGAGAACCCCCGAGAGCGCCCGGACGGCGTTCCGCTGCCACTCGGGGCTGGCGCCGCCGTCCATGATCAGCGTGGGCACCGCCACCGAGGCCCATCGGTGGAGCGGCACGGGGCTGCCGGCTGTCGTATCTCCCATGACGATGCCGTCGTAGCCGAGTGTGTGCGCGACCGCTTCGAAAGACGACCAGAAGGGCTCTCCTCGCATCCCGGACACGACCTCGGGAGAGACACCCGGACCCGTCGCCAAGAAGTACTCGACCGCGTCACCACGGCGGCCCGATGAGACCAGCTCCTCCAGCCGCGTGACGAAGTCGGCGGGGAGCGGTGGCCGGCCGTCGTCGACGATGAACGGCGGCTCGTACAACGCGAGCCTCGAGATCCGGTCGGGGTACCTGTGAGCCGCTTCGAGGGCGAGGACGGCGCCGGAGGAATGACCGAACACGAACGCGTTCCCGCCTGCGGCGACGATCAATGCCTCGATGTCTTCGACCTCCCGGTCGACCGCGTACGGCTGAGTGTCCCCGCTGTCGCCCCGCCCCCGGCGGTCGTACGCGATCACCGTGAAGCGCGGAGCGAGTTCCGCGGCCAGTTCCGCCGCCGCCGAACGATCGCTCAGCGCGCCACCCACGAGGAGGATCCCGGGTCCTTCACCCGACCGGTCGAACGCGATCGTCGTGCCGTCCTTCGAGAAGACTTCCTCCATCGGCGCGATTCCTATCAGAAGCTCGGAACCACGCCGGTCGTGCCGTCGGAGGGAAGACGTACACTCGATGCGACGCGATCCCCATCCATGTGAGGGGAGAAGCAGGAGTCACGGAGGTCGCTTCCGACCATCCCGTCCCATCGCTGGTCCCCGCGAAGGCTCGATACCCCGAGCGTTCTCGCTCTCGATCGGGCTCACGCTGGTCTGACGGTCGCGGGTCCGAAACATCCCGCACATCGACCGAACCATCGAAGGAGCAACTCACATATGCAGCACGTTCGCATCGCAACGTACGAGATCAAGGACGGCAACTTCCAGGAGCTCGCCGACATCGCCCGTGAGGGGATGCTGCGCACGTTCCAGGAGCAGCCAGGCTTCATCCGGTTCGGCGTCGCCGACCTCGGTGAGAGGAAGGTCGTGGGGTTGAGCTTCTGGGAGACCCGCAAGGAAGCAGACGCCGCCGCTCCGGTGGCAGAGCGATGGGTGCGCGAGCACATCGCGAACCGTGTCGAGCTCCGTTCGACCCAGATCGGGGACATGGCCTTCTTCGAGGGCACGCCCGCGAAGGTCTAGAGATCGGTTCTTCAGGCCGCGTCGTGCCGCTGCACGAGCGCGGTCGTGTCGGGAGGGGGTCCACCTCGGTGGACTCCCTCCTCCCACAACGAAAGCGAGGCACCGATGTCGATCGTGAAGGATCGGATCCGCCCGCTCGATCCATCGTCGCTCCAGGAGTTCCTCGAGCCCGACGGCGGAGCCGAGATCGAGAACACCGGCACACCGTCGGAGTCGGAAGAGAGGTCCCTCGGCGACGACGTGGCACCCCACGTGCCGTCGGGGACCACCTTCTTCGAGCTCGGCTCCCGTGGTGCGTACATCCGCACCTGACCGGCCCCGGCGCATCCTGAGCACCCTCTAGGATTCGCTCGTGAAGCGCTGCCCCTCCTGCGGAGAAGAGAACGCCGACAAGGCTCGCTTCTGCCAGAACTGCGCGACCCCGCTCGCCGAGACCGATGGATCCCCCGGCGACGTCCGGAGGGTCGTCACGATCGTCTTCGCCGACGTCACGGGATCCACGTCCCTCGGCGAACGCCTCGATCCGGAAGCGCTCCGCCGCGTGATGGGCCGCTACTTCGACGAGATGGCGGCCGTGATCGAGCGCCACGGCGGGACCGTCGAGAAGTTCATCGGCGATGCCGTGATGGCGGTCTTCGGGATCCCCCGACTGCACGAGGACGACGCGGTTCGGGCCGTTCGCGCCGCCGCGGGGATGCGGGAGGCGCTGGAGGGGCTCAACCTCGAGCTCCAACGTGAGCACGGCGTCGGGATCGCCGCTCGGATCGGGGTGAACACGGGCGAGGTGGTGGCCGGCGACCCGTCGGCCGGCCAACGTCTGGTCACGGGGGACGCGGTGAACGTCGCCGCCCGGCTGGAGCAGGCAGCCTCGCCCGGCGAGATCTTCCTCGGCGAGACGACCTTTCGGCTGGTGAAGGATGCGGTCGAGGTGGAGCCGGTCGCCGCACTCGACCTGAAGGGCAAGGAGCAGCCGGTTCCCGCGCACCGCCTCGTGGCTGTCCTGGCCGACGTCGCCGGGCACGTGCGTCACCTCGACTCGCCGATGGTGGGTCGCGGCAAGGAGCTCGCGATGCTGGAGCGCGCCCTCGAGCGCGCGGTCACCGAGCGCACGTCGCACCTGTTCACGCTCCTGGGCTCGGCGGGGGTCGGGAAGTCGAGGCTCGTCAGTGAGTTCCTCGAGGGGTCTGTCGGGACGGCCACCGTCCTCCGCGGACGGTGCCTCTCCTACGGAGAGGGGATCACCTTCTTCCCGCTCGCCGAGGTGATCCATCAGGCCGCGGGCATCATCGAGGGCGAGCCGCCGGCTGCAGCACGATCGAAGCTGGAAGCGCTGCTCGCCGAGTCCGCGGACGGCGACCGCATCGCGTCGCTCGTGGGCGGCCTGTTCGGTTGGGCCCCCCCGGGTGCCACGGAGGACGCCTTCTGGGCAGTCCGGAAGGTACTCGAGCATCTCGCCCGCGAACGACCGGTCGTGGTGGTCTTCGACGACATCCACTGGGCGGAGCCGACGATGCTGGATCTCGTCGAGCATCTCGCCGACTGGACGCGGGATGCGGCCGTCCTTCTCGTCTGCGTCGCTCGGCCCGAGCTCCTCGAGATCCGGTCCGGATGGGGTGGCGGCAAGATGAACGCCACCTCGATCCTCCTCGAGCCGCTTCCCGGCGACGAGGCGTCGATGTTGGTCGACAACCTCCTCGGGGAAGCCGACATCCCGCGAGCGGCGCGCGACCGGATACTCGATGCCGCCGAAGGGAACCCCTTGTTCGTCGAGGAGATGCTCGCGATGCTGATCGACGACGGGCTCCTCCGATTCGAGGAGGGCTCATGGCGGTCCGTCGAGGACCTCGCGAACGTGACCGTCCCACCCACGATCCATCTCCTGCTCGCGGCACGGCTCGATCGCCTGGACGCGGAGGAGCGCGCGGTGATCGAACGTGGCGCGGTCGAGGGCAAGGTGTTCCACACCGGCGCGGTCACCACGCTCAGCCAGGACTCGGCGAGGCCGAACGTCCGCTCGCGCTTGCTCGCGCTGGCGCGGAAGGAGCTGATCCGGCCCGATCGCGCCGAGTTCGCGGGGGAAGATGCATTCCGGTTCCGCCACCTGCTGATCCGTGACGCCGCCTACCAGGCGATGCCGAAGGAGCAGCGCGCCGACCTGCACGAGCGGTTCGCCGAGTGGCTCGCGCGCGCCGCCGCCGACCGGATCGCCGAATACGAGGAGATCCTCGGTTACCACCTGGAACGGGCGTACCGGTATCGCACCGAGCTCGGCACCGCGGATGAGCGGACGAGGGCGCTCGCCCGCCGAGCGGGTGATCACCTGTACCGCTGCGGGCTGCGGGCGGACGAGCGAGACGACTTCAAGGCGGCGAGGGCGTTCCTCGAGCGGAGCCTCGAGCTGCTGGACGGCACCGAACTGGTCCGAGCGATGGTGCTGCTCGCGGAGATATTCGACGAGGATCTGTCCTTCCAGGAGTCGCTCGACACCGCCACGCGGGCGGCCGCCCTGGCGACGGAGATCGGGGATCGACGCCTCGCGCTCCGCGCGGAGCTGGTTCGCGCCCCCGCGATCGGCCAGCTCGACCCTACCTACACGCTCGGTCGGGCACGGGCCGACGTCGAGGCGGCGCTCGAGGAGTTGGAGGCCGTCGGGCACGAGGAGGATCGTGATCGGGCGCTGATCCTCCTCGCTCGGTTCTCCTTCTTCGAGGGGCGGACCGCGGAGTCGGCCGCGATCGCCACGCGGCTGATGGAGAGGCCTTCCCTCACACGGCGGCAGCGTCAGGAGATCGCGGCGGAGATCAACACGGCCGCCTACTTCGGCTCGCTGCCGCTGGACGAGGCCTTCGTCGTGATGGAGCGCGCCGACGACATCGTCGGGGACAGCCTGAGCGGCGAGGCCCTGAACCTCCGGACACGGGCCGGTCTGCTCGGGATGGCGGGTCGCTTCGACGAAGCCCGGGCCTCGGCCGACCGCTCCGCGCAGACGTTCGTGGAGCTCGGGACACCGATGCGGCACGTCTCGGGGATCCAGATGATCGCGGAGACCGAGCGTCTCGCGGGACGGCTCGAGGAGGCGGAACGCCTCTTCCGGGTATCACACGAGGCCTTCGACGAGATCGGTGAGACCGGGTTCAACTCCACGGTCACCGGGCTGCTCGCGCTCACGCTCTGCGATCTCGCTCGGTTCGACGAGGCCGAGGAGTGCGCGGCGACGAGTCGCACGCTGACGGCAGAGGACGACTTCGCGTCGCAGGCGGTGTGGCGCATGGCGAAAGCCCGGGTGCTGGCCGATCGGGGCGAGTTCGAGGAGGCGCTGACGCTCGCGGATGAGGCGGTCGAGATCGTCGACCGAACCGACTATCTGGTGTGGCAGGGGGACGGGTACGAGGTGCGCGGGATGGTCCTCGAGGCGGCCGGCCGCCACGACGACGCGCGCGCGGCGTTCGACGAGGCGCTCGCCCGCTACGAACGGAAGGGGAACGTCCCCGCCGCGGCCCGCATCCGTGCTCGGCTCGAGCGCCTCGGGAGCGGCTGAACCGCCTCGCTACTCGAACGGGCTCAGATATCGCGTACACTGTGACAGTCACGCGTCGACGCGAACTCGCGTCGACGTCCACGTGGTGAAGTCGCCTCCCCTCCTTCTTCTCGGAGCAGTCGATCGTCCCCACACATTCCGAGAGGAAGTAGTCATGTCACAAGTAGTCGATGCACGGCGCGATGCCGTCGTGCCCGCCCGTTCCGAACCGACCCGAACGCCGACCTTCGAAGCGCTGGGCGTCTCACGCCCGGTCGTGGAAGCCCTTCGGATGCGCGGGATCCGCGAACCGTTCCCGATCCAGTCCCTCGTCCTTCGGGACGCGCTCGCGGGCCGAGACGTGCTCGCGCGCTCGCGCACGGGCTCCGGGAAGACCCTCGCGTTCGCGGTGCCCATCGTCGAGCGGCTGACGCCCGGCGGCGGGAGCCCGAATGCGCTCATCCTGACGCCGACCCGGGAGCTCGCGAGCCAGGTCACCGAGGAGTTCCGCGTGATCGCCGACGTGAAGCGTCTGCGGATCGCCGCCGTCTACGGTGGCGTCGGGCTCGGACCGCAAGCGAAGCGGGCCCGCCATGCCGACATCGTGATCGCCACGCCCGGCCGTTTGATCGACCTCGTGCAGCGCAAGATGCTCCGCCTCGACCGGGTGCGCATCTGCGTGCTGGACGAAGCGGACAGGATGCTCGACATGGGCTTCCTGCCCGACGTCACCCGCATCCTCCAGATGCTGCGACCCGAGCGGCAGACCATGTTGTTCTCCGCGACGCTCGACGGCGAGGTCGGCCGGCTCGCGGCGCGCTTCATCCAGAACCCCGTTCGCCACGAGGTGGCCGGCGAGGACGGCCCGCTCGTGACCGAGGCGCTTCATCGATTCGTCGCGGTTGACCAGGCCGGACGGTCTCGAGCCCTGGTGCGCGAGCTCGCCGCCGACCGCGGGCTGACGCTGGTGTTCGTTCGAACCAAGCGAGGTGTCGATCGGCTGGCGAGGACCCTGAAGGCCGAGGGCTTCCACGCAGGTGCGTTGCACGGCGGGATGACGCAGTCGGCACGGGAGCGCGCGCTCGGGCGATTCGCCGCGGGCGCCAACGACGTGCTGGTGGCGACCGACGTCGCCGCGCGCGGGCTCGACCTGGAACACATCACCCACGTGATCAACTTCGACCCGCCAGCCGACGAGAAGGACTACCTGCACCGAGTGGGCCGCACGGCTCGCGCCGGCCGGAGCGGCACGGGGATCACGTTCGTGACGCCGGAGAAGACACGTGACGTCGGAAGGATCGCCAAGGTCCTGAAACTGCACGCCGAGTTCGGTGACGCGGGGCTGCGCGCCGACGCGCCCAAGCCCCGCAGCGACGTTCGCCGGCCGCAGCCACGATCGCGTCCGCGCCCCGCGAGGCGCGGACGATAGACGACCGGAGGGCCGATATCCTCGCCTCGTGATCGTCCACGAGCCGGTCCGGGGGTCCTTCGCGTATCTCGAGCAGCCCGGGCTGTTCGGGATGCCGGGCGTCGATCAGCTTCGGCTCTTCATCGAGAAGAAGCTGCCGGCGCCGCCGCTCACGCACCTGAGCGGTCTGGTCGTGGACGAGGCCGGGACCGGTGTCTCCACCTGGTCGATCCCCGCGAGCTCGTGGTGGCAGACGGCCGCCGGTGTGTTCGCGGGAGGGACGCTCGGCTTCGTCGCGGACGCCGCGCTCGCCGGCGCGGTCTTCACCACGCTTCCGAAGGGCATCGGACTCCTGTCCTCGGACCTGTCCATCAACTTCCTCGAACCCGCGTCGCCAGCGAGCGAGCGCTTGATCGCGCGTGGCTCGGTGATCCACGCGGGACGGCGTCAGGGGCTGTCGGAAGCTCGCGTCGAGGATGCTCGAGGTGTCCTCCTCGCGCACGCCACGTCGAGGTGCGTGCTGCAGCCGCTCCCGTTCGATCCGCCCGACCCACCCGAGGAGTTCCCGCCGGTCGAGTCGAAGTCGTTCGACACGCCCGATCCGTACCTGCGTCCGGCGGAGGGAGAGGTCCTCCCGCAGGCCGTCTGGGACGAGACGAGCGGGCTGGACCTCGTGCAGCTCTGGGCACAAAGGCGAGCGGCCTCCCGCACCGAACTGCTCGCTGCTCGGCCTCCGCTTCGTCGACGTCGCGGAGGGCAGCGTCACGCTCGCGATGCCTGCTTCCCTCTGGTTCTGCACCGGCTTCGGCACGTTCTACGGCGGCGTGGTGACCGCGTTCGCGGACACCGCGATCAACACGGCGGTGACGACCACGCTGCCGCCGGGGACGTCGTTCGGCACCCTCGACCTGAAGGTCAACTTCCTCCGGCCCGTGACACCGGATTCGCGGGAGCTCGTCGCGCGCGCGACCGTGGAGCAGCGAGGACGGACGATCGCCGTCACGACGTGCCGCGTGGACGACGCGGACGGGAAGCGCGTGGCGATGGCGACCGGGAGCGCGATGGTCTCTCCCGGCCGGCCGTGGCCCAGGGTCGACGCCTGAATCCCTTCTGACGACCTGGTTCGGCTTCGAGCGCATCATTTCGAGGATGTTGGGGTACGGGACAGGAGACCCTCGAGGAGAGGAGGTTCTCCATGCCGTCATCCGACGAGCGCACCTGGGACCAGGATCGACCGCAGTGGAACGACACTGAGGAGTCGACGCAAGATCCGGAGCAGATGAAGAAGACCGAAGACGGCGCGCTCGATGCGCCGAGCGCCCCCGAACCGTCCTGGCAGCCCGCAACCCCCGCGTGGGACCGTCCTGCGCCCAGGACCGAAACCACGGCCATGCCGTTGGGCGGGCCCCTGGACGGGGCTGCCACCGACCCCGCAACCACGCGGACGCGCCGATCGACCGTCGCGCGCAAGGCCGCGACCGCCGCGAGCACGAAGGCGGCGACGAGGAAGCGAACGGCTGCAAGGAAGACGGCATCGACGAGGCCGGCCACGCGGAGGAAGACCACGCGGAAGTCGACGAAGCGCGTGGCTGCAGGCAAGAAAGCCGCGGCGTCGCGCAAGCGCAAGACGGCCCCCGCCCGGAAGAAGGCCGCGACCACCCGGAAGCGCACGACCGCTCGCAAGGCCACCACGCGGAAGTCGCCCAAGCGTGTCGCCGCAGGAAAGAAGGCCGCGGCGTCGCGCAAGCGCAAGACCGCCCCGGCACGGAAGAAGGCCGCGACCCGCAAGCGGACTACCGCCCGCAAGCGCACGACCGCTCGCAAGGCCACCACGCGGAAGTCGCCCAAGCGTGTCGCCGCCGGGAAGAAGGCCGCGGCGTCGCGGAAGCGCAAGACGGCCCCGGCACGCAAGAAGGCCGCCGACCCGCAAGCGCACGACCGCTCGCAAGGCCACCACGCGGAAGTCGCCGAAGCGTGTCGCCGCAGGGAAGAAGGCCGCGGCGTCGCGCAAGCGCAAGACGGCCCCGGCACGCAAGAAGGCCGCGAGCACCCGGAAGCGCAAGACGACGGCCGCCCGGAAGGCCACGTCACGCAGAGCCCGTTAGGGGACGAGCGCATCGGGCGCGGAGAGGCGCGCGTTCGGTAGCCTCGCCGCCGTGACGGGCACCCGGATCGCGATCGCCTTCTCCCTTGCGGCCGGCATCGCGGGTGCCGCGCAAGCGTCGGTGTCCGGAGCGCTCGGTCGCCGGGTGGGCACCGTCGGCGCCGCAGGGTTCGGTGTCGTGCTGGCCGCGATCCTCGTCGTCGCACTCGCGCTGGTGTTCGGGCGCGGCGGCTCCATCGTCGCGTCGATCCATCAGCCGCGGTGGATGTGGCTGGGTGGCCTCTTCGGTGCGTTGATCGTCCTGGCGATCGCGTACGCGCCTCCTCGGATCGGCACGTTCGCGACCGTCGCCCTGCTGATCGCCGGCCAGCTCGCGGCCGGCGCATCGATCGACGCGTTCGGGTGGATGGGCTCACCGCGCATCCCGATGACGGTCACGAGGGCCGCCGGACTGCTGTTGGTGGCGGCAGGCGCCGCACTCACGCTGAAGCGGTGATCGCCGCTACGGGTGGCGGACCGAGATGACCATGTTCGCCACCCGTGTCGCGAGGATCCGGTCGCCCTTCTTGAGGTCGTCCGGCACGCTCTCGGCGCCGAGCCTCGCCTGCTGGACGGAGCGATCGGGGAAGCCGACGGCGAGATCGTAGTACCGCACGCCGTGGAGATCGAACGGCTTCACCTCGAGCACCACCGCGTCTTCCTCGCCCAACATCAGCACAGACTAGCGCCGTCTCGGTTGCCACCGGCCGTATGGTGGTCGGATGCGGGCAACGGGGGTGGGTGCACGCCGTGCACTCGTGGGGATCGCGTGTGTGCTCGCCGCTGTCGCGGCGAGCCTCATCGTTGTGCCGGCTCCTCGCGCGATGGCCGCCCCGACGAGGGTGCCGGGGATCGACGTCTCGATGTGGCAGGGCGACGTCGACTGGGCGGCCGTCGCATCGACGCCGACTCGGTTCGCGATCATGCGAGCGACTCGTGGTCACGACTACGTCGATCCGAGGTACGCCGAGTATCTGGCCGAAGGTTCCGCAAGCGGGCTCGTCGTCGGTGCGTATCACCGTGCCAAGGTCAGCCTCGCCGCAGGGGATGCGAGGGCCGAGGCGAATCACTTCGTGGACGTCGCCCAGATCGAGGCCGGTGACGTGCTGCCGGTCCTGGACATCGAGGAGCACGGCGGCCTCACCGTCCCGCAGCTGACGGACTGGGTACGGACGTGGCTCGCCCGCGTGTTCACGCGGACCGGCGTGCGCGCGATGATCTACGCGAGCCCGCACTTCTGGCGGACGTACCTCGGCGACACGACGTGGTTCGCCGACCACGGCTACCCCTTGTGGATCGCGCATTGGGGTGTCCAATCGCCCAACGTTCCCGCCGCGAACTGGGGCGGGCACGGGTGGACGTTCTGGCAATGGACCTCGACGGGAAGCGTGTCGGGGATCTCGACCAACGTCGATCGCGATCGTTTCAACGGCTCCGGTCTCCTGCGCGGGAAGATCGCGTCGCTCACGGTGACGCCCGCCGCCGGCGGGGTCATCACCGGCGCCCGGATCGCGTGCGGCGGCGCGGCCATCGCATGCAACAGGCTCGCGAACCCGGACACGGTGCTCACCCTCGCCGCCACCCCCGATCCGGGCGCCTCGTTCCTCCGCTGGACGGGGGCGTGCGCCGCGGTTGGCTCCACCCCGACGTGCGACGTGACCGCCCTCGGCGCCAAGACGGTCTCCGCCGTGTTCACCTATCCGGTGAACGTCGAGCTGCAGGGGACCGGGGACGGGACGGTCTCGTCGACACCGGCAGGGATCGAGTGCGGAGCGACGTGCACGGCGTCGTTCCCGGTCGGCGCCACGGTGGACCTCGCGGCCGACGCGGATTCCGCGTCGGCCTTCGTCGGCTGGGGCGGCGGATGCGGAGGCATCGCTCCGGCCTGCGAGGTGACGGTCACCTCGTCGATCGAGGTCGTTGCGACCTTCGACTCCGTGGTCAGCGTCGAGCAGGACGGCGCAGGCACGGCCTTCGGCTGGGGCAAGGTGTCCCTCGCCGGTGCGATCGGCGGCTCCTACCGCTGGGAGCGACGGTCGGGTGCCGCTGCGACGTACGCCTTCTCCGGTGGGACGGTGACGCTGTTCACGGTCTCGGGACCCGGGATGGGCAGGGGCCGGATCTCGATCGACGGAACGCCTGTGGACACGTTCGACGGCTACGCGCGCCGCCCGGTGACCGGCGTGCGACGTACGTTCGCGCAGCTCGGCGCCGGTCCGCACACCCTCACCGTGGAGGTGCTCGGGACGAAGCGGCCCGCGGCGTCCGGCACGCGCGTCGGCATCGATGCGCTGCGTTGGGGCGGCGAGACCCGCCGGAACCCGTCGGCGTCCGCGACCTGGGCGAACGTCGCGAACGCATCTGCGAGCGGCGGCAGCTTCGCGATCAGCGACGCGCGTGACGCGTTCGCGAGGCTGCGCTTCCAGGGCACGGGGGCCTCGCTCCGCGCTCTCCGTGGTCCGGCGATGGGCCGTGCCGAGGTGTGGGTGGACGGTGCGCTCGTACGTGTCGTGGATCTGTACGCCCCGACCAAGGCGTTCGCCACCGTCCCACTGGCGGCTGGGCTGGTCGACGGATCGCACACCGCGCGGATCGTCGTGCTGGGCACGCACCGGGCCGCCAGCTCGGGGAACGGCGTCGCGATCGACCGCTGGCAGGTGGTGTAGCCGATCAGTCGCCGAGCGGCTCGATCTCGAGCGTTCGCCAGGTAGGGGGAGCTTCCTCGTTCGAGGCGTGACACGTGAGTCGCATCGGCGCCCCGAGCACGCGCTCGAGCCTGACCCGGTGCGGTCCACGTTCCGTCGCGAACTCGACCTCGGCCCGACCCCCGTCACGATCGGCCCGATGCGGTGTCACGGCGTCGACGCCGTCGAGCCCCAACCGCTCCCGGAGCGATCGTTCGGCCACCTGGACATGGAACTGGTGGGAGGAGCGGCCCCGGTAGCGGGGGAGCGGCTCGATCCGACCCGCGTCGTACGCCCGCATCAGGCCATCGACCTCACCGGGCTCGACCCGGCCGAAATACAACCCGTGGGGGAACGCGACGAGGTTGCCGGCGAAGCGGTCGCCGCCGACGTGCGTGCTCTCCCAGGTGGTATCCCAACCCACGGCGGCGGCCGCTTCCGCGAGGGGTCGTCCACGCTCCGCGCAGCAGGGGTCGCGCCGGCCGTGCGTGCAGATCACGAAAAGTGGCTCACCTTCCGGGTCGAAGTAGGCATCGCGGTCCCGGGGGTCGAAGGCGGGCGCATCCTCGATCCGCCCGAACTCCCGGAAGCCCATCCACGCGTCGCGCGTATCGATGGCGAAACACATGAACGGACCATCGGGGACCGCATCGGCCCTGCGCGTCTTGCGGATCAGCAGGACGCGCGCGCCGGTTCTGCGTTCGAGCGTCCGGAGGTCCCTCCCGACCCCGGCCGGCAGCCGGGCGTCGAGGAGCCCGTCGCGCCCCCATGGGCCGGGATGCTCGATCAGCAGCCAATGGCGGATCGTCGAGGCCGTGCCGGCGAGGGGTTCCTCGACGGCCAGGCTCCGGAGCGAGCAACGGTCCCCGACGGAGGGCACGGTGCTCAGGGACCGCCACGGATCGTGAGCAACCCCTCGCGGATCAGGCGGCGCACCAGGACCGCGCGGCCGGCCGGGTCGAGAAGATCGGGCGCGAGCTCGCCGACCGTGAGCTCGGAGAGCTCGTCCAGGTCCGCGATCCGACGCATCGCCGGCTCGACCCACGCCGGCATCTCGAGCCGCCTGTCCCCCAGGAGCACGACGAGGTGATCGGACCGCGTCGCCGTCTCGCAGACCGCGCCCGGGCGACGGGCGACGACCGTGGCATCGTCCACCGAGATCGGCGCCGCGCGCTCCGCGATCGTCCCACGTGCCAGCTGCGCCCGGCTCGAGAGGAATCGCTCGCGGCGCTCGCCGGCCTCCGTCAGGACGTCGACTTCGCCGAGCGCCGAGGCGAGCGCCGCGAGCCGGCCCCGAAGGTCGTCGGCGAACCCCTCGACGTCCTCGGTCCATCCGGCGGCCACGGGCTCCTCGATCTCCGCGGCCACCCGCCCGACGACGCCGGTCAGCACCTCGCGCCATGGCGTCACGTGGACGCCGACGGTGAGGTGGCCGGACAAGATGTCCTGCGCTCGGGCGGCGTGCGGCGTGCCCGCGGGCATGTAGATCGTCGCGCCCGATGTGACCTCGACGTGCAGCGGATCGCGGGTCTCCTCGCGAGGAGCGGCGTGCACCTCCCAGTGCTTGCGGCCGAACGCCTGGAGGACGAAGACGTCGTGCGCGTCCTCGTGGAGATCCAATCCCTGCGCGCCCGGTGGCGTGATGTACGCGTTGACCTGACACGGGTGGCCGAGCTCGAGCTCGAGGTCACGACAGAATCGCGCGACCGTCTCGGACCAGCGATGCAGGCCCTGCAGCACGATCGTGGCCCCGTCTTCGAAGAGCGCCGCCACGCGGGCCGGATCGGCGATGCCCGAGACGTCTTTCGACCCCGAGCGGCCCGAGCGCGTGTAGCTGGATCCGGGGATCTGCTCGCCCGCTTTCACGAGGCGGAAGAACGGCGTGCGGAGCGCTGTCGTCGTGAGGAACCTGTCGACGTCGTCGAGGGAGAGCAGGTCCTCGAAGCCGGCGGGCGCAGAGGCCGTCGGCGGCGGTCCGCCGAGGCGGACCGCCGCCCGCTTCCCCCAGTCGTTCGCGAGGAACGACCGAGGGTCGCCGGTGCAGCGCTCGAGCGGCCCGCGCCCGGCACGGACCCGGTCGAGCGTGTCAAGGCTCACGACGTGCTGTCGGTCCCGTCCATGTCGCCGGAGTCGGTGCCGTCGGCGTCCTTGCCGTCGGTGCCGTCCTGGTCGCCGGCATCACCGTCCTTCTTGTCGGTCGTGTCACCGTCCGTGCCGTCGCCGTCCTTCGTGTCGGGATCGGTCTCGGCCTTCGGTGCGGCACTGCCGGGCATCACCGTCCGGATGTCTTCGTCGGTGAGCTCGACGTGTCGTGGTCTCGTCCATGTCCAGCCTCCTCTCGCATCCGGTATACCCGAATGCCAGCCGACGCGCACAGCGGCTGGGTCCGGAGGCCCGTTCGCGTCCTCCGACCTCGGCCGTATGGTGTCGGGCGATGGGAGACGTCGAGAAGCCGGATCCCGATCATGTGCTCGCCAATCGAGTCTCGTGGGACGCGGATGCCGATAGCTGGGTGGAGCGGGGCAGGGTCGCGTGGGCGGCCGAGGACATCACGTGGGGGATCTGGAACGTCTCCGAGTCCGTGCTCGGACTGCTCCCGGATGTCGAGGGTCTCGACGTCATCGAGCTCGGCTGCGGGACGGGGTACGTGTCGTCGTGGCTCTCGCGTCGCGGCGCCCGGGCGGTCGGTCTGGACAACTCGGGGCGACAGCTCGCGACCGCTCTGAAGTTCCAGGCCGAGTTCGGCGTCCGGTTCCCGTTGATCCACGCCGACGCCGAGCGTGCCCCGCTCCGAGACGGGATCTTCGACCTGGCGGTCTCCGAGTACGGAGCGGCCATCTGGTGCGACCCGTACCGATGGATCCCGGAGGCGGCGCGGATCCTCCGTCCGGGAGGGGCGCTGGTGTTCCTCGGTCGTTCGTACCTGTCGATGCTGACGTCTCCCGACGAGGATCTCCCTGCGACCGAGCAGCTGCAACGCGATCACTTCGGCATGCATCGGTTCGACTGGCCGGACGCCGACGGGGCTGTCGAGTTCGCGCTCACGCATGGGGACATGATCCGTCTGCTCCGCGATGCGGGGTTCGAGGTCGAGGACCTGGTGGAGGTCCGAGCACCCGAGGACGCGGAAACACCGGCCGATCCCCTAGCCACCGCGGAGTGGTCCCGGCGCTGGCCGATCGAGGAAGCATGGAAGGCGCGGAAGAAGGGATGATCGACCCGAGGACCTCATGTCCGCGCTCGCGACGCCGGTTCGGCCGCAGCGAGGAGTCCGGCCGCCGTCCGTTCCCACGTCCAATGGTTCGCGACGAACGAGCTCACGGCTCGACGCAGCTCTGCGCGTTCGTCGATCGGCAGCGAAAGCAGGCGGTCGATGCCCGCGGCCAGCCGTCGCACGGCCCCCTCGCCCGGATCGAAGGAGAACAGCTCGGGGCGACCGACCTCGGACTCGAGCGCCGCCGCGACCTCCGCGAGCCCGGAATGCCGGGCGACCATCGGGAGCGCTCCTGAGGCGGCGCCCTCCGCCGCCACCATCCCGAACGCTTCTTGCAGGATCGACGGCACGACCTGCACGTCCATGGACGCCAGTGCGCGAGGCGCGTACCGGTGGTCGAGCAGGCCGGTGAACGTGACGTCCGGGTGGTTCCCGGTGGGGAGGGGAGTCGCCGATGGATCCACCGGGAGCCCGCCGACGTCCCGAAGCCACTCGAGGGCGGCTCGATCGCCTCGCCGGAGCCCGATCGTCAGCCCCGCGAGCCAGTCCCGATCCGATCCGAACCCCACCACGAGCGCGACCGTCTCGTGTCGGAGGGCAGGCAGCGCTTCGAGGAGGACCTCGACTCCCTTCTGGGGGATCAGCTTGCCGAGGTACCCGACGATCGGCTCGTGCCTCTCGGCGAGCGCGCGGAGCCGAGCCGCCGCATCCGGCTCGGGAACATCCTCGTCGTATGCCTCGAACAGCGCTGCGATCGCCGCCCGGTCCCTCGCGTCGAGGGCCCGCTCCACCTCTGCGTCCAGGGACGACGGCCGCCCTCGGACGGTGTCCGGGTCTTCTTCCAGGAGCGAGGCCACCTCCCGCAGCGCCTCGGCGCGCGGGCGTGGACGGAACGCCGAGACGTCGACCCCCGGCGGGACGACACGCGCCAGGTCACGCATCTCGGGCACCAGCTCCGCGCAACGCGCCAGGGCCTCGCGGCTCGGGCCGACGACCGCGCGAGCGGCTTCGAGTCCTTCGCGCGCAAGCTCGCGGTAGCGCTCCTGGGGCCGGATCGCGTACTCGAGGTCGCTGCCGTGGATCTTCGCGACGTATCGCCCGGGGCCGAGGGCGCGACCTCCGATCGCCGCACCCGGGATCCCGTGGCCCACGAACGCGATCTCGGGTTGGTGGGACGCCGCGGCCACGCGCATCGCCTCGGTATTCGCTCGCAGGTAGGCATCGAGCTCCTCACCGGTGAGCTCGACGAAGGGGCGGACGCGCTCGAACCCTTCGTAGTGGTCGACGACGAAGACCGGGAGCGTCGGGCCGATGTCGGGACGGAGAAGGACGCATCGTCCGCGGGCGCTCGCGGCGTTCGGGTTCGGCGCCAGCTCCGAGACCCCGTCTCGGTCGACGGAGCCGTGGGCGTCGATCCACGGGTAGCGCTCCGGGTGGCGTTCCTGGCAGAGGAGGAGCACGTCGTGGCCCTGGGCTCGCCAGACCTCGACGATGCGAGCGGTGGCGACGTTGGATCCCGAGCCCTCCAGCAGCCAGCCGTGCCACACGAGGATCCGCACGTCCGCATGCTAGGGCCGGACCGCCCGCGGCGGGAGGCGGAGCGGAACGCTATGGTGCCGGTCGCGACGAGGAGAACGGAGACAGATGCGCGCGTTCAACCCGGCAGGGGTTGCCGGCCCGTTCGGCAGCTATTCGCACGGCATCGAGGTCGAGAGCCCGATGCGGTTCGTCTTCGGCTCCGGGCAGACGGGCGTGGACACCGACGGCCGGATCGGCGAGGACATCGAGGAGCAGTCGCGGCTGACGTGGCGGAACATCGAGCGAGTGCTCGCCGGCGCCGGGATGGAGATCTCGGACATCGTGCAGCTCACGATGCTGCTCGTCGATCGCGACGACCTGTCGACCGCCCGCGCCGTCCGGGACGAGTTCCTGGGCGGTCACCGCCCGGCGTCCACCCTGATGTTCGTCGCCGGGCTGGCGCACGCCGACTGGCGGATCGAGGTCGACTTCGTCGCGGCGCGGCCGTCGACCTGACCGCGGTCTTCAGTCGTTCGGCAGCACCTCGTCGAGGCCGCCGGCCGCGCCGGGGCCGGGGAGGAACCGGCCGGTGCGTTCGTCGCGAGGCGTGCCGTCGCGCGCGATCTCCTCGCCTCCGAGGAAGACGCGCACCACATCGCCTGTGGTCGTGCGACCCGCGAAGGGCGTCCACCCAGCCTTGGAGATCACGTCCTCGTCGAGGATATGCACGGTCGCGGTGGGGTCGACCAGGACGAGGTCCGCGTCGGCGCCCTCCTCCAAGCGCCCCTTGGCCGGCCACAGGCCGTATCGCCTGGCGGGCTCCTCGGCATAGCGCAGGACGATGTCGGACCAGGAGAGCCGTCCGGTGGCCGCGGCGTCGAGGAGCAGCCGGGTCGTCGTGTCGAGGCCCGGGAGGCCGAAGGGTGCGTCCCAGATGTTCCCGTTCAGCTTCTGGGCCATCGTCGAGGGCGCGTGGTCGGTCGCCACGTGGGTGAGTGTGCCGTCCGCCAGGAGCCGCCACATCGCGTCCGCGTCCTCGCTCGATCGGTTCCGAGCCGGTGGGGTGAACTTCCGCAACGCTCCGTGCTCGAGGACCTCGTCCTCCTGCAGGAGCAGGTACTGGGGGCACGCCTCGGCGGCGAGATCGGCTCCTCGGCGGCGCGCGGCGACGATCGCCTCCGCCACTGGGGGCGAGGAGACGTGGGCGATCGTGAGACGGGCGCGTGTCTCCACCGCCAGCTCCGCGACGGCCCGGACCGCCTCGAGCTCGGCCTCGCGG
Organism: uncultured Actinomycetota bacterium; assembly: GCA_963839395.1. Taxonomy (GTDB): domain Bacteria; phylum Actinomycetota; class UBA4738; order UBA4738; family HRBIN12; genus JAJNBA01. The sequence goes on along the minus strand of CAWIUW010000013.1, from coordinate 30,998 downwards.
GATCGCCATTCGGTGAGCACGTTCGGATCCGTGCGCCCGGCGGCTCGTAGCGATCGTTCTGCCTCCTCGGTGCGTGTCTCGTCTTCGGCATGGACCAGACACGTGCCGCCGAAGCTGGCCACTCGCGCGAACGCTCGCCGCAGGTCCTCGCCCTCGATGCCCGGCACGCCGTGCGTCGTGCAGGTGAACACCTTGAAGAAGGCGACCCCCGCAGCCCACGCCTCATCGAGGGCATCGATCCGGTCGGGCCAGACGTGGGCGGCGAGACCGAAGGAGACGTTCGACCGGCCTCGGAGGTAGGCGGCCTTCTCGACGAGCTCGTCCCGATCACGCACGGGATGCGCGTGGGTGTGTTCGACGATCGTGGTCACGCCTCGCGCGGCCGCCGCCGCCGTTCCGGTGGGGAAGTCCTCCCGCTCGGTCGGCCCGGGATCCATCAGGTGGACGTGCGTGTCGACCATCCCCGGCATCACGAGGAGGCCGCCGGCATCGATCGAGGCCTCCGCCCAGACGTCTCCGATCCCCGGCATCACGTCCGCGATCCGGCCCCCGCGGATCATGAGGTCGGCGCGCTTCACGCCGGAGCCGGTCACGACGGTGCCGCCGACGATCGCGAGGTCTGCCCGCACGTCCCTCCCCGGACTGGATCCAGGTTGTATTTTATGTACGAACGAGGTTCGAGCGGAGGCGGCGATGGGAGGGATGAGCGCGCAGGGCGAGGAGCGAGGGACCTACCGCGTGGAGGACTTCGCGGGTGAGTTGGAAGCAGCGTCGGCGAACCGCCAGATCGGCACGTCGCTGTGGTTCGAGAACGATCACGTCCGCGTCTTCGAGATCGATCTCGAGCCGGGCGAGCGCGGTCCCTTCCACGTGCACGATGCCACGTACTTCTGGACCGTGGTGGCACCCGGCCGGGGTCTCCAGCGATTCGTGGACGGCACCCTGGTCGTCCGGGACTACGCCCTCGGGGAGACGAAGTACCTGGAGAACTCGCCCGAAGACCCCCTCGTGCACGACCTCGAGAACGTCGGCGATTCGACCCTTCGCTTCGTCACCGTCGAGCTGAAGCACTGACGCCGTGTCGCCCGCGAGGCCGCACGTCGCCGTCGTCGGGGGGTCGCTCGGCGGGCTCATCACGGCACTCCAGCTGCGGGATGTCGGCTGCGAAGTAGAGGTTTTCGAACGAGTCTCCCGTACCGCTCGAGGGACGAGGCGCCGGGATCGTGCTGCACCCGGTCACGACCCGCTACTTCGAAGATCACGGGCTGCTCGATCTCGGACGCGTGAGCTCCTCGGCTCGGACGCTCCGATACCTGACGCGCCTGGGCGATGTGCTTCTCGAGGAGCCGATCGTGTACCGGTTCACCTCCTATGCGACGTTGTACGCGGCGCTCGTCGACTTCTTCGAACCCCATCGCTACCACCTGCGGAAGGACCTTGTCGGTCTCGACGAAGCGGACGACCAGGTCATCGCTCGGTTCGCGGACGGCGATTCCGAGTCGTTCGACCTGCTGGCGGGCGCCGACGGGATACGCTCGACCGTCCGAAGTCTGCTGTTCCCCGACCTCCGGCCCGCCTACGCGGGCTACGTGGGATGGCGCGGCACCCTTCCGGAAGCGTGAGCTCCCCGGTCGGGCGAACGACGAGCTCCGTAACGTCCTCACGTACCACATCGGCGAACGGACGCACGTGCTCTCGTACGAGATCCCGGCCACCGATGGCGCCGGTCGGTCGATGAACTGGGTCTGGTATCGCAACGTGCGGGATGGACCGCCCCTCGAGGCGCTCCTGACCGATCGATCGGGAACGCGGCACGACCTGTCACTCCCGGCCGGCGCGGTTCGGGACGAGCACGTCGACGAGCTCCACGCGACAGCCGCTGATCTACCACCGTCCTTCACGGAGCTTGTTCGCGCCACTCCCGAACCGTTCGTCCAGGTGATCGTGGACCTCGAGGTCCCGGCGATGGTGCGCGGGCGGATCTGCCTGGTGGGCGACGCCGCGTTCGCGCTCCGGCCTCACATCGCTGCCGGCACGGCGAAGGCGGCCGCCGACGCGCGCGCCCTCGCCGAGGCGATCGAGGCGGCGGACGGCGCCGTGCCGGCGGCGCTCCGGGCATGGGAGCCTGCCCAGCTCGAGCTCGGACGGGCCACGACGGCTCGGACGCGCGAGGTCGGGGAGCGGGCGCAGGTCACAGGCACGTTCCGTCCGGGCGACCCGGAGGTCGCCTTCGGCCTTCACCGTCCGAAGGACGGGAACTTCCCGGTCGAAGCCTAGACGGCCGCTCGTCAAGTTGTATATAATGTCTGAAATCGGCGGCGTCCCCACCTCTGGACGCCTTTGACCGCGGAGGGCGGGGATGGCGGACAACGACGGCGTGGTGATCGACATCCATGCCCACGTCATGACACCCGAAGCCGAGGAGATCGCCGCTCCGCTGTTCACCCCGGACAAGGACCCGTTCATCGGCTTCTCGGGACCGGTCAGCGAGGCCTACAACAAGAAGCACTTCGCGGAGATCGTGCCGAACCTGACGCAGCCGGAGCAGCGGTTGCGCGACATGGACCGCATGGGGGTCGATCTCCAAGCGATCTCGGTCGTCCCTCCCCAATACTTCTACTGGGCGGAGCCGGCTATCGGGGCGAAGCTCTCCGGCATGGTGAACGACCGCCTGTTCGAGATCGTGCAGGCGCATCCCGATCGATTCGTGGGCCTCGGCACGCTGCCGCTGCAGGACGTGGATCTCGCGCTTGCCGAGTTGGAGCGCATCGTCGACGAGCTCCGGTTCGCCGGTCTGGAGATCTGCACGAACGTGAACGGTGTCGACTTCGACGACCCTCGCTTCGTGCCGTTCTTCGAGAAGGTCGTCGAGCATGACCTCCTGCTCGTCGTCCATCCGAACGGCTTCACGCACGGCGAGCGACTCGCCGACTACTACCTGATCAACACCGTCGGCATGCCGATGGACTCGACGGTGTTCATCGCCCGCATGATCTTCGGCGGCGTGATGGAGCGGTTCCCCGACCTGAAGGTCTGTGTGATGCACGGCGGGGGGTATCTGCCGTTCTACCCGGCGCGATTCGATCACGCCTATGAGGAGAGGGAGGACTGCCGCGAGCACATCAGCCGCCCGCCGAGCACCTACCTCGCACAGTTGTACTTCGACACGATGGTGTTCGACGCCGAGATGCTCGGAACGCTAGTCCGCCGGTGGGGTCCCGAGCACGTGCTGCTCGGCACCGACTACCCGTTCGACATGGGGGAGACCGATCCTCTCGGGCTGCTCGCGCAGGTCGAGGGTCTGGAGGAGAAGGAACGATCGATGATCGCGGGCGGGAACGCGGCACGGCTCCTCGGCCTCGACGGCTCGCCGCCGTGATCGACCGGGACCGGATGAAGACCCGCCCTCTCGATCAGCCCACCGGATCGATCGCCGGGGCACCCGAGAGCACGAGCCGTACGTTCTCGCGCATCCTCATCAACGCCTCGGCCTGAGACTCGAACGTCCGTCCCGCGTTGTGGGGTGAGATCAAGACGTGGGGGAGGAGACGGAGTCCATGGTCCTCGGGGAGCGGCTCCGGGTCGGTCACGTCCAGCCCCACGCCGGCGAGATGGCCAGTTCGCACGACCTCGAGCAGGTCGTCCGTCGATACGATCGGACCGCGCGCCACGTTGATCAGGTACGCGTCGTCCTTCATCGTCCTCAGCGCCTTCCGATCGATCATCCCTCGGGTGGCATCGGTCAGCGGCACGCAGAGGACGACGACGTCGGCCTCAGCCAGGAGGGTGCCGAGATCCACGAACCGCACCGGGATGTCCTGCGCTCGATCGGGGTCGGGAGTCCGGGTGTTGGCGACGACGTGCATCCCGAGACCATGGCCGAAGCGAGCGAGGTGAGCGCCGATATCGCCGAGTCCCACGATCCCGAGCGTCTTCCCGCCGAGCTGGGTTGTGAGTGTGTCGCGCCACGCGGGATCGCCGCGCAGCCACCCGCGTTTCGTGAGGTGGAGCAGCAGGAACAGCGCGTGCTCGGCGACCGCCCTGCCCCTTGCGCCGCTGACGTTCGTCACCGTCACGCCGCGCCGGGCGGCCGCGGCGACATCGATGTTGTCCACGCCGGCGCCCGGTTTCGCCACGAGTCGGAGCTTCGGAGCCAGCGCGATCATCTCCTCCGTGACGGGGGCGTGCGCCGTGAGGAGAGCCGCGACCTCCGGAAGCAGGGGCCGGAGGTGCTCGATCTCGAAACCCGTGGGGATCAGCACCTCGTGCTCCGGCCCGGCCCAGTCGGGGCCGATGCCGAAGCCCTCGCTGGTGAGGAGCGGGTCGACGACGAGGATCCGCCCGATGGCTCAGGCACTCCCCTCGGCGCGTCCGGCCGGTCGATACACTGCGCCCGTCGGGAAGCGGTCCGGCGGCGCCCCGGTCCCGACGATCGTCCGAGCCGTCGCGAGGTGAGCATGGCCGATAACGCGGTTTCCGTCTTCGCTTCGTTCCATCCTCGGGACGGGCGAGCGGGCGACCTCCGCTCGCTGCTCACGTGGATGGTCGAGCGGACGAGGGCCGAACCGGGGTGCGAGCGGTACGACCTCTACGAGCAACGCGACGCGGGTGGCACGCTGCATCTGTTCGAGCGATACCGGAGCCAGGAGGCGCTCGAAGCACACCGAGCGACGGATCACTACGTCGACTACCGGCGCCAGGTCGAAGACCTCTTGGAGGAGCCGATCGGCGTGATCGTCCTGGATCCTGTCGACGTTCAGGCCTGAGGGGTGCAGAGCATCCCTCATCGCCGGGACCCCGAGCACCTCGGGATGGGAGACCTCCCACGTCCTCAACATGCGTCGCAGGCACCCATGACATACCCGAGCATCGTGTAGTAGCCGACCGTCAATGCGAGCTCGACGATCTCCCGCGCGCCGAGGAGCTCCCGGGCAGCTTCGAATGTCTCCTCGGACACCGTGCCGGTTCCACAGAGCTCGTCGACGAATGAGACGAGGATCCGTTCGCGTGTGCCGAGGTTCACTGGATCCCCGTTGCAGCACCTCGACCGTCTCGGCGGGCACGCCCGCCGCGAGGGCGAGGTCGAGGTGCGACTCCCACACGAATGCGCACCCCACGGCTCGGCCGGTTGCGAGCGTGACCAGCTCACGGTCGCTTGCGTGCAAGCTCGATCCGAACCGCACGAGGTGCCCCAGCTCCGCGACACGCTCGGCCAGAGCCGGCGAATTGAGCAGGAGCTGGAAGGGGCGGGAAACCTCCCCTCGACTCTCGACGATCCGGTCGGCGGCGGCCCGCGCACCCGGTGTGAGGCTCACGTCGGTCGTGATCAGGTCCACTCTCGCCATCACTTCACCCCCGCTTCGCCGTATCCGATCCCGTCCATCGGGACCTCAATTCAGTCGATCGACGTCTCCGCCGTACCAGTCGACGCCTTCCGGTGCGGTCCGTACGGTGACGGTGCGCAGGTGCGAGAAGTCGTGGAACGACTCCCATCCGCCCTCACGACCGCTGCCGCTGTCGCGGACGCCGCCCCACGGCGCCGCGGGATCGAGCCGATGGTGATCGTTCACCCACACGATCCCGTGCGTGAGGCCCGCCGCCACGCGGTGGGCGCGCGCGACGTCGCGGGTCCAGATCGCGGAACCGAGTCCGTAGGGTGAGTCGTTCGCCTGCCGTACCGCATCAGCCTCATCCTCGAACGGCACGACGACGGCCACCGGGCCGAAGATCTCTTCCCGCGCGCAACGACTCTCGTTGGTGAGGCCGGTGATCACCGTAGGCTCGACGAAGAAGCCTCCCTCGAGGCCGGGGACGTTCGGTACGCCTCCGCCGGCCACGAGTGTGCCTCCCTCCTCGACGCCTAGCTGGACGTAGCCGAGCACGCGCTCGCGCGCCGCCTGTGAGATGAGAGGCCCGAGCTGCGTGTCCGGCTCGAACGGATCGCCGATCCGGATCGAGCGGGCGATCTTGATGAGCGCCTCGACGAACTCGTCGTAGATCGAGCGCTGGACGAGGAGTCGGCTCCCGCAGATGCAGGTCTGGCCTGCGGCGACGAAGGCGCCGAACGCCACGCCCTTCGCGGCCGTCTCGATGTCGACGTCGTCGAACACCGTCACCGGCGTCTTGCCGCCGAGCTCGACCGTCACTTTCGCGAAGCGCTCGGCGGCTGCCCGGGCCACGGCCCGGCCCGCCGCCGTGCCACCGGTGAACGTGACCTTGCCCACATCCGGGTTCGCGGCCAGGCGCGCGCCCGCGATCGAACCGACCCCGGGCGCGACGTTGAGCACGCCTGGGGGCACCCCCGACCCGAGCGCGATCTGACCGAGGAGGAGGCTCGTGAGCGGCGTCAGCTCGGACGGCTTCAGCACGACGCTGTTGCCGGTGGCGAGGGCCGGGGCGAGACTCTTCGACCCGATCATCATCGGGTGGTTGAAGGAGCTCAGGATCCCCACGACCCCGATCGGGAACCGGGACGTGTAGGTGTGGTACGGGCCGGGCATCTGGATCACGTGCGTCCGATCGGCCATCAGGAGGGCGGCGTTGTACCGGTACCACTCGGGCAGGCGGCCGAGCTGCGCCCGGGTCTCGCCGATCGGACGCCCGTTGCAGAGCGTCTCCAACTGGTAGAGGTCCTCGGTTCTGCCGTCGATCGCATCGGCGATCGCATGCAAGGCCTGGGCCCTGGTCGCCGGTGTCATGCGGCTCCATGTCCCCTCGTCGAAGGCTCCACGGCCCGCCGCGACCGCTGCGTCCACGTCGGCTTCGCCGGCCGCCGCGACGTCGGTGACCTCTCGACCCGTCGAGGGGTCGATGACGGGAAGGCGGCCGCCGTCGGCGGACGGTGTCCACCGACCGCCGATCAGCAGGTCACGAGGCACCTCGATCCGGGCGAGGATCTCCTCGGCCCGGCTGAGCGCGTCCCGTTGCTGTTCGATCGCCATCGTTCAGCTCGCGACATCGGCGGCTCGCGCCGCGTCGGACTCCTCCTGCATCGTTTCGAACCGGCGCAGGAGCTCGGCCTGCGCCATCGCGACCTGCGTGTCCGAGGCTCGCCTCGGACGCGATAGGTCGATCGGCACGTCAGCGTACAGACGGCCGCCCGGGGCCAGCATCAAGACCCGATCGGACAGCTGCACGGCCTCGGTGATGTCGTGGGTCACGAAGAGCACGGTCTTCTTCGTCTGCGCCCAGATCTCTTGCAGCTGCTCGCGGAGCCCCCGCGCGGTGATCGCGTCGAGGTGGCTGAAGGGTTCATCCATCAAGAGCAAGTCGGGCTCCACAGAGAAGGCGCGCGCGATACCAACCCGCTGCTGCATGCCGCCGGAGAGTTGCGAGGGGAACTGGTCCCCGGCATCCTGCAATCCCACCATCCGGAGGTAGGTCATGGCGCGCTCGCGGGGCTCACCCGTGCCGCCCTCGATCACGTACAGCATGTTCTGCATGACGGTGCGCCAGGGGAGCAGCCGGGGCTCTTGGAACACGTAGCCCAGGAGGGCGTTTCGATCTCCCTCGGAGACCGATACCGTGCCGCTCGACGGATTCCTCGATCCCGGACACGATGTTCAGCAGCGTGCTCTTGCCGCATCCGGAGGGCCCGACGACCGAGACGAAGACGTGCCCGCCGATCTCGAAGCTCAGGTCCGCGATCGCCGTGGTAGGTCGGGATCGGCGCTCGATCGCCGGGAAGGTCTTGTTCAGATGCTCGACCTGCAGGGTGGCCACTCATTCGCTCCTCTCGCTCTCTCTCTTCCCTCTGGGCCTCGGCGGCCTCACGCGCCGGTGATCCCGACGTCGATCTCTTCCGCCTGCCGTTCGGCGGCGCTCAGCTGTGCGTCGCGCCAGCGGAAGGCTCGTCGCTGGAGTCGGACGAGCACGAGCCTGTCCAGCAGCACGATGAATGCGATGAACAGGATCACCCATCCGACGAATCCCTTGTACCGATTCGCGTCGTACCAGTACCTGCTCCGCCAGCCGACCCCTTCGCTCGCGGAGAACCACTCGGCGAGGAGGACGGCGTTCCAGCCGACGATCACGGCGAACCGCAACCCCGCGAACAGGTAGCCGGTCACCGCGGGCACCTGCATGTGTCGGAAACGCCGGTACAGGGACACATGATAGGCGCCCGACATCCGGCGCAGGTCCCGCGGGATCGCCTGGATCCCCTGGACGACGTTGACGGCCACGAACGGGAACGCCGAGAGGAACGTCGTGATGATGACGGCGTCGTCGCCGAGGCCAAGCCACATCTGGGTCAGGAACGCCCAGATGATCGCTGGCAAGGCCACCAGCACGAGCAGCGTATCCCTGAGCAAGGCTTCCGCGAGCTTCGACCCGCCGATCACCACCCCGGTCGCGACCCCGAGCACCATCGAGATCGCGATCCCCACCGCGAACCGGGGCAGGGTCGCCGCGAAGTGTTCGAGGAACTGTCCGCGCACCACCCCGCCGTGCGCGCCGCCGGTCACCTCGATCCAGAGGAACCCGAACACCTCGGCCGGCCCCGGGAAGCGGTCCTCGTAGAGCGACACGAGCTGCCAGACGACCAGCAAGAACAGGTAGCTCGCCAGTCGCGCGAACAGATCCGACCGGAGGAACCGCCCGATCCCGGCGAGTGTCCCCTCGGAGGCGGCCGGCGCCGCGAGCGCCCTGCTCATGCGTCGTCCTCCGATCGCCATCGGAAGAGGTATCGCTCGAGCCGAGCGAGCACGAACCGCTCGAGGAGGATCATGAAGATGATGAACAGGAGCACCCACGCGAGCATCCCCGGGATCGAGAAGTCCTCGAACTCTCGCCTGATCTGGAACCCGATACCGGAGGATGCTCCGAACACCTCGGTGAGCTGCTCCACCTTCCAGGCGAGCGCGAACGAGAGGCGGACTCCCGCGAACGCGAAGGGCGCCATCGACGGGATGAGGACGTGGCGCACGATCGAGACGCGTTGGCGCCCGAAGGCGTCGCTCATCTGCACGAGTCGGCGGTCGACCGAATCGAGTCCCTCGGCGACGTTGATCGCGACGTAGGGCATCGCAACGAGCCCGACCGAGATGACCGGGCCCCAGATGGAGATCCCCAGGATCACCAACGCCATCACCGCGTACGTGATCCCCGGGATGCTGCCGGCGACCATCACCATGTCGTGGAAGAACGCCCGCCACCAGCGGCTCGTACCCATCAGGTAGCCGACCGGGAACCCGATCAGGAGCGCCAGCCCGAACCCGTAGCCCAGCCGAAGGATCGTGGGCACGAACTGTTCGATGAACGCGCCCGATCGGACGATCTCCCACATGATCTGCCCGATCTCGAGCGGGGGTGGGAGCAGGAATTCCCCGAACACGAACCTCGACAGCAGGGTCCAGATGAGCAGGAACCCACCGACGCCGATGAGGAAGCCGGCGACGCCGCGGATGCGCCGTCGCCCGGCGAGCGACAGGTGGGCGGACCCTCGAGGGCCGCGCTCGACGGTCGTCGAACTCACTCGCCGCCCTCCTGCCGCTCGCTTCGCCGGTTCAGCCGTGGATCACGCCGGTGCTTCGACGACGTCGAACCGTGGGCTCTCGTCCGAGTCGGAGAGCCCGGCCTCGGCGAGCATCGGGAAGATGCTCGACTCGGTCTCGACCCACTCGTCGTCGAGGTACACGGTCTCCACGAACCAGTCGTGGTCCTCCATGTAGTCCTTGATGAACTGGATCTCCTCCGGAGTCTCGACCGCGAAGTGTTGCGGGTAGCTCTCGATGATCGTGTCCTGGTTCGCCTGCCACTCTTCGATGCCTCGCTCCCACAGCGACAGGAAGAACGCGACCTCCTCGGGGTGGTCGTCGTACCAGTCCGTCGGGGCCATGAAGATGTTGATCATCGGGCCGTCGTGATCGGGCGCTCCGGCGACCTCCGCGTACAGATCCGCTGCCGTCCGGCCGTCGTAGAGGACCCGGACGTCGCCGTTCAGGAGCGGCGGGACGTTGAAGTCGGGGAGGACGAGGGCACCGGCCACCTCGTTGTCGGCGGCCAGCGCTCCTGTGTTGGTGAGGTCGGCCACCACGAGCTCGAAGTCGCCGCCACCGGTCCGGAAGTCAAGGCCGTACAGCTCGTTGGCGAGCACGCCCCAGACCACCGTGGAGGACACCGAGTCCCAGACGGCAATCTTCTCGCCCTTCAGGTCTTCGAGCGTCTGGGCGTCGGAGTCCGCCGGCACCACGAGGATGCTCCGGTCGATGTTGTACTTCCCGAAGATGGTGGCGGGATTGCCCGTTTCCTCCTCGAGGAGCGGAACCTCGAACGACGCGATCGAGACGACATCCGCGTGTCCACCGGCATAGAGGCCGAACTCGTCCCAGCTCGCCTGCTCGATGATCCGGATCCCGGACTCCGCTTCCATCTCCTCACGGATGCCGGAGTCCTTCAGGTAGTCCCAGACCGGGTCGGGGGCGAACGTGAAACGGATGACACCATCCTCGCCGCTTCCGCCTCCGCCGCCGCCACCGTCGCCGTCATCCCCGCAGGCCGCCGCCACGAGGGCGAGCACGCTCAGGAGCGCCAACATTCGGAAGATCCCAGCCCTTCGCCGCATCCTCATCGGATCCGCGCCTCCTTCTGTCCGAACCTCCGGACGTCGTCGGAGACCTCCTCGTTCGGAGGGAGTGTCTCGTACATGACTATATATAATGTGTAGCCTGGAGGCCTCGACCATGCCGCGTTCGGGCCGTCTCGTCAAGGCAACCGTGTGGTCGGCGGGTCGGTCCGTCGTCCTCCATCTGGTCAGAACTTCCCGATCACGCGAAGGCCGCTGAAGACCAGGGTGTCCACCGATGCCTGCGCCGCTGTCCCGGGATCCATCGCCCTGGTGAAGACCAGGAAACGCTTCATCTCTCGCAGGGCGAAGTCATCCACCCCTTCGAGACGGCCGATCCGCTCCTCGACCCGAGCCGCGAGCCTGCCGGCGGGGACGACTTCGGTCACGAGTCCCGCCTCGAGGGCACGGGCGGCGTCGATCGGGTCACCCGCGGACACCATGTCGTAGAGCAGGCGGGGCGGCAGCATGAAGCGGGCCCAGCTGATGACCACTGCCGGCGCGAAGCCCGCCTTGATCTCTGGGAACGCGAAGGTGGCGCCCTCGGCGGCGATCGCGATGTCGCTCGCCCCGATCATCCCCACGCCGAACCCGGCCGCCGACCCGTTCACCTCCGCCAGCACGGTGAGGGGCGTCGTGCGGAGCGTTTCGTTCACCGTCGCGATCCGGCGCGCCATACCGCGGAGTTCGTCGGGGGTCGAGCCACCCTTGGCTCTGCCCATGCAGAACGTGTCGCCCTCGGCACGGAGCCGCACGAACCGGAACTCCTCGGCGCGGCCGGCTTCCCCGATCGCGTCGATGAGCGCATCCATCATCTCCCGGGTGAACAGATTCCCCTCACCGGCATCGATCGTCGCCGTCAGCGTGTGGCCCGCGGTGTCGAGCCGGAGTCCGTCAGCCATCGTCCGTTCCTCCTCCCGCGCCTTCCGGCGCTCTCATGTGTCGACGTGCATCGCTCTCAGGATCCTTCCCCGATTCCGCCGACGCCTTTCCGTCCCGGCCGACCACCGACGTCGCGAGGGCGCACACCACGGCGACCACGAGGAAGGCGTTGCCGGGCATGCCGGCATCGACGAACGCGCCGCCGATCAACCCTCCGAGTCCGAAGGATCCGAGGCGCGCAAGATTGAACAGCGAGAGCGCGGTGGTGCTCTCGCCGGCCGTCGTGCGGCTGAACGCGGTCAGCGACGGGGATAGCAACGAGCCTGCGCCGAGTCCCAGCACGACCAGCGCCGGAGCGGCGAGCCACCAGGGCCCTCTGGCGGCCGCAACGGCGAGCCCCACGAGCCCGAGGGCGCAGCCGGCGAGGCCTCGGCGGAGTCGAGAGGTATAGCTGACCGACCCCCGGCTGCCGGTGATCGGGCCCATCGCCGCCATCGTGAGCGTCATCGCCATCAGGAGCGCCGCCGCCCCGCCCGCGCCGAGCACCCCGCTCACGATCAGCCAGGCGGGCACCGCCACCTGGACCAGCCCGTTGGCGATCATCTGGAGGGTGGCGCCGAGAGAGGACCGCCGGACGTCCCGGTCGCGGAACCAGCCCCGCAGCTCGGCGAGCTCTCCGTCATCTCGCAGCGCGCGAGCCGCCGCGACTGATGCGGCGCCGCATACGAGCGCGAGCCCCGCGGCTACGGTCCATACGCCCGCCGACGCGGCGGCGAGCGCCGACATGCCGGTTCCCGAGACCGAGGCAACCAAGCCGAGGCCGCGCAACCGGATCGTCGAGCCGCGCTTCAGGTCTGCCGGGAACGCGAGCAGGGCCGTGACCACGAGCGCCAGGCCCAGCAGGCAGGACGGCACCGTCACCCATCGCCATCCGACGAGCTCGATGATCGCCCCGCCGACGAGAGGCGCGAACGCAAGGCCGAGCCCGTTGGAGGCTCCCCACCACCCGAGCGCGCGGGCGCGCCGCTCGCCGCTCAGGAGCTGGCCCGACGCCTGGACGGAGACCGGGACCACGGCGGCAAGACCGACGCCTTGCCCAGCCCTCGCGATCGCCAGCACCGCGAGGTTGGGCGCGAACGAGAGCAGGACGGAGGAGCCGAAGACGACGACCCCCGCGGCGACGATCAGCCGCCGGGGCCCGAGCCGCGCGGTCCAGGCGCCGGCGAGCGGCATCGTGAACGCCATCGCGACGTTAAGCATCACCACCGTCGCCGCGGCCGCCGCGATCGACGCGCCGAACTCCGCGGCGATCGCGACCACCGCGACGGTCACGGAGACATTGACGACCGTGCCCGAGAGTCCGGAGGCCACGAGCTCGGGGACGACCCACCTCGAGGACGCGCGCCCGTTCCTGGCGCGCGTCCTCGAGGAGAACGGAGGCGTCGGCGCGCTCAGATCTTGTGGCCGACGCCTTCGATGACGTGCTTCGAGCTGATGACCTGGGTGTCCTCGACCGCCTGGACGCGGTGTTTCTGGTTGGGCTTCGCGTGGAACCCCATGCCTGGGCCGAGTTCCGCGTGCTCGCCTTCGAGATCCACCGACAGCTTGCCCGAGATCACGTACATCACCTGCTCGTGCGGATGCGCGTGCTCAACCGCGCCTTCACCGGCCTTGAAACCCAGCCGGCCGACCTCGATGAACTCGCCGGTCACGAGCTCCCCATAAGCCGTCGAGTACTTCGGAGTCACGGTCTCCTTGTCGAGCTCATCGAACACGAGGAACGGCATGTCGATTGGTCTCCTTTCCTGTTCTCGGCACTTCCTGTTCTCGGCGCTCCCGTCAGACCTTCGTTCGACGGCTGGCGCTCTTCAGCGGAGCTCACCCGTTTTCTCGTAGATCGGGTCGACCAGGTTCTTGAAGCTGATCGCGACGGTGTCCTCGAGTGCTTGCACGGTGTGCTGCGCGTTCGACGGATGGAAGCTGCCCTCGCCGGGGCCCACCTCGTAGGTCTCGCCGTCGCAGGTGACCTGGAGCCGGCCCTTCACGATGTAGAAGACTTGCTCCTCGGCGTGGGCGTGGGTCTTCGCCCCCTTCCCCGAGTCGAACATCGCCTTCGTGACCTCGATCTTCTCGCTCCGCAGAACAGGCCCTTTGGCCTCCGAATACTGCGGCGTGACGGAGTTGTCGTCGTCCCGGTCGAAGCTGATCTTCCCCATCGTTCGACTCCTCTCTTCGTGATGTTCTGTGAACCGCCCGATGCAGTCACTGGACAACATCATGTTGCGATCAGGTCGAGCTCTTCGAACTCCCTGAGCACCTCGGCCTTCGTGAGCGCTACCTTGTCGTCCGCGGGATCGCGCGGGAACGGCAGGTCGAGGGTCAGGTTCTTCCGGAGCTTCCCGCCCTTGGCGAGGATCACGATCCGATCCGAGAGCTCGACCGCCTCGCCCACGTCGTGGGTCACGAACAGGACCGTCTTCTTCGTCTCCATCCACATCAAGTGCAGCTCGCGACGCAGCCCGCGCGCGGTGATCGCGTCGAGGTGGCTGAACGGCTCGTCCATCAGAAGGGCGTCCGGCTCGATGGAGAATGCCCGGGCGATCCCGACCCGCTGCTGCATGCCGCCCGACAGTTGCGACGGCCATGCATTGTGATGCTCGGCGAGTCCCACCATGTCGAGATACCGAGCCGCCCGCGCCTCGGTCTCGTCGGTGTGCTCCGGCTGCACGAACAGCATGTTGTCCATCACCGAGCGCCAGGGGAGCAGTCGCGGGGCCTGGAAGACGTACCCCACGCGAGCCCGCGTGCCGTTCTCCGCGATATCGGCACGGCCTGATGTCGGCGTCTCGACGCCCGCCAGGATGTTCAGGAGGGTCGATTTACCGCATCCCGACGGCCCGACGATGCTCACGAACGTGTGGCCGGATGCCTCGAACCCCACCCCGTCGAGGGCGACGACGTCCCGCCCCTCGCCGGGGAACACCTTCCGAAGATCGTTCACGGTGACGGTCGCCACTGCTCAGGCCTCCTGGTCGCAGGTCGTCAAATGGTCAGCTCCGGGGTTTCGCTCATCTCCTGCGCCAGCGTCGGTCGCCAGCGGAACACGCGCCGGGACAGGCGTCCGAAGACGAGCCGCTCGACCACGATCGAGAACAGCGCGAAGTAGATCGCGAAGCCGACGACGCCCGCGAAGTCTCCGAAGTCCCGCATCGAGGTGATGTGCCAGCCGGCGCCAGACGTCGACGCGAACACCTCGGCGAGGATCAGCCCCTTCCAACCGTTCGCGAGTCCGTAGCGGAGCGAGGCGAAGAAGAACGGGCTGAGCGAAGGCAGGATCACGTGCCGCATCACCCGGTCGCGAGGGACCTCGTACGCAGCCGCCATGTCGCGGAGCTCCTTCGACACGTCGTGCACCCCCTCGGACATGTTCAGGATCACGTACGGCAGGCCGGCGATGAAGACCACCAGGACGGGGCCGATCCATCCGTAGCCGAACCACATCGCGACCAGGAGTCCCCAGATCAGATAGGGGAAGGTGAGCCCGATGACGACGAAGTCGTGGAACATCGCCTCGATGCGCGCCGACAGGCCCATCGCCAGCCCGACGACCGAGCCGACGACGAGCGCCAGCGTGAACCCGATCGCCAGGCGCAGCAGGCTCACCGAGAACGCCTCGACCAACGTGCCGTCGCGGAGCTGCTCCCACATCGCCTCGGCGACCTCGGCGGGCATCGGGAGGATCGCCGAGGGGATCAGCGGTGCGATCAGCTGCCATGCCACGAGGAAGAGCAGCGGGGCCGTGATCCTGGCTGCGCGAGGCGTGACGAACGTCCGCTGGAACCACGACCGCTTCCCCCGCGCGACACCGCCGGATCTGATCGTCGCGTCCATCGCTATCCGTACGCCTTTGGTCGCCAGCGGAAGAAGCGCCGTTCCAGCCGTTGCAGGACGAGTCGTTCCATCACCAGCGCGAACCCGACGAGGAAGAACGCCCAGGCGAGGACCCCTCCGATGTCGAAGAACAGGTACTCGACGCGGATCTGGATCCCGACGCCGTCCGTCTGGCCGAACAGCTCGGTGAGCGCCGTGATCTTCCAGGCGATCGCGAAGCCGTAGCGGACGGCCGTGAACAGGAAGGGGGCGACGGCCGGGAGCACGATGTTCCGGATCCGCGTGGAGCGCGGAACCCCGTACGCGGTGGCCATGTCCATCAGGTCGCGCGGTATCGCGCGCACGCCTTCGACGACGTTCACCGTGATGTGGGCGAACGAGGTGAGGACGATCGCCACGATCGGGGCGAGGGTCGATAGGCCGAAGATCATCACGCAGATCAACGCGAACACGAGGCCGGGCGTGGTGAGGGTGAGCATCACGTAGTCGCGGAAGAAGCCGTCCCAGTACGCGCTGCGGCCCATCGCGATCCCGATCGTGGTGCCGAGGACGAACGCGATCGTGAAGCCGATCGTGAGGTGGCGCAGGGTTGCGAAGACGTTGATCCAGAAGTCGTTGCGGCGGACCACCTCCCCCATCTCGCGGAGAACCTCGAGTGGCGAGGGCAGGATGTAAGGCTCGGTCAGCGATGAGACCAACGCCCATGCGCCGATGAACAGGACGTAACCCGCGAGCCGCCAGAGGAGGTACCGCTGCCGGCGCGGACGCCCCGGCAGCGGTCCCTCGGTTTCCGTGTCGATCCGCACCGGAGGTGCGGATGTCTCCACGTCCTGGGTCGCCACCTGGGTCGCTCTCCTGTTCCGATCGGGCCGGCGGGCTCGCGGCCCGCCGGCCCGATCGCTCAGCTCACGTGTGGGCTCGTTCCGCTACCGCCCTCACTGCGGTTCGCTGGGCCCCACCACCTGGAACTCGGGGGTCTCGGCCTCAGGATCCATCCAGCCTGTCTCCTTCATCAGGTCGTAGAGGCCCGTTTCGTCCTCCACCCAATCCTCATCCATGTACACAGTGTCCGTGAAGAAGTCGTGCTCCTCCATGAACTCGACCGCGAAGTCGACGTCGGCGTCGTCCTCCACCGCGAAGTGCTGCGGGTACGTGCGGATGATCTCCTCTTTGTTCTCGAACCACTCCTGGATCCCGCGCTCCCACAGGGCGAGGAAGAAAGCCACCTCGTTCGGATGGCTGTCGTACCAGTCCTTCCGGGCCACGAAGTTGTTCCCGTTGACGCCTTTGTGTCCAGGCGCGTACATGTCCGCGTAGAGCTCCCAGGGGGAAGGCGTCGGCTCATAGAGCGCCCGGATCTCGTCGGTCCGCCAGTACGGGAAGCCGGCCTCCGGGATGCAGACGCACGCCTCGATGTCGCCGCGGATCAGCAGTTCCATGTTCGCGAAGTGGTCGCCCTCGATCACCTCGTAGTCGGCGCAATCGCTCCCATCCGGGCGCTCGATGCAGAAATCGAGGCCGTACCAGTCCTTGATGAACATCCCCCACACGATCGTGGAGGAGACGGCGCTCGGGACGGCGACCTTCGTGCCCTTCAGGTCCTCGAACGTCTCGTAGTCGGAGTCCGACCGAACGAAGACGGGGACGCGCAGGTTGTTGTAAGAGCCGAACGTGACCGTGTCCACGCCGGTCTCCTGCTCGAGCAGTGGCGTCTCGTACGTGGCCATCGACACGATATCGCCGTGCCCGCCGGCGAAGAACGTGAACTCGTCCCACGTCGAGGTGGTCACCAGCCGAACGCCGTACTGGTCCTCGTACACCGGGATGATGCCCTGGTCGTTCATCCAGTCGATCACCGGGTCCGGCGAGAACGCGAACCGCACGACGGACCGTTCGCCGTCTTCGCCGCTCCCGCCCCCGTCATCGCCGCAGGCCACCGCCGTGAGCGCCAGCGCGCACGTTACGGCCGCGAGCCTCACCAGGTTCCTTCGCCGCATCGCCCCTCCCTTGTCATGGACCCCAGTGGGAGTCCGCTCGGCCTCGGGCCGCGGTGGGGGGTCCCCATGGGGCCGGTCGCCGGACTGCGCCCCTCACCATTCAGCGTACTATATATAATGCGCAGTCTAGAGAGGGACTCCCTCCACGTCAAGGCAGGTGCGGGCTCGCCGAACGGGTCGGCAGAGGAGACTCAGGAGGAGCCGTCGCTCTCGCGCGCGGCGAGGAACGCGGCCAGATCTCGAGAGGCGCTGCGGAGATGGTCGCGGATCGCGCGTTTGGCACCGGCGGCGTCGCCACGGACACTCGCATCGAGGATCTCCTTGTGCTCCTCGTTGGCTCGCTCCGAGACCGGCCTCGACGCCACGAACATGAAGATGTATGGGGCGGATGCATCCCGCAAGCTGTCGATCAGCGCCGAGAGCCGCGGCCGTCCGGCGGCTTCGTAGAGCCGAAGATGGAACTGATCGTTCAACTTCAACCACTTGCGTGCGTCCTCGGTCCGCCGCATGCGGTCGATCAGCGCCGCGAGATCGCGAGCCACCTCCGAACGCAGGTTCGGGATCGCGTGGGCCACCGCGACCGATTCCAGCGCCTCACGGATCTCGTAGAACTCGAGGACATCGTCGACGCTCGGATGGAAGACGACGGCGCCGCGGTGGGGGTCGATGCGGACGAGGCCCTCGGCCTGCAGCTGTGCGAACGCCTCTCGCACCGGGGTTGTACTGACCCCGAAACGTTTCGCCACGTCGTTCTGGCGGAGCCGCGTCCCGGCGGCGAGCGTGCCGTGCTGGATCTCCTGGCGGAGACGCTCCGCCACCACCTTCGCGGTGGTGTCTCTCCCGAGCATGTCCTGTCGGTACGCCATGATCAGCCCGAGCTCACGATATCGGAAGCATCGCCGTCGCCTCGGATACCTGCGGGATCGCTCGCCACCTCGAGCACCGCGCGGCCCACGACCGAGCCGGCCTCGAGCTCGGCGAACACGTCGTTCACGTCCTCGAGCGAACGAACGAGACCGACCACCGTCGAGACGAGACCGCGCGCCACGAGCGTCACGGCTTTCGCGAGGTCGTCGCGATGCGCGTACCGGGATCCCACGTAGTCGACCTCGTCCAGGACGAACCTCGGCGTGGGGACGATGAGCGCGGACGTGGGCGTGTAGCCCACGCCGACGACCCGGCCTCCGGGCCGTACCAGTCGCCGAGCGAGCTCGAGCGTGTCGTCGTGTCCGACGGTGTCGACGACGACGTCCACTCCCTCCCCGCCGGTCTCGGCGAGCAGGTCGGTGATCGCGGTCTCGTCGTCGGCCCGTCGAGCGTCCAGGTCCAAGTCCCGTGCCGACGCAAGCGTCTGCTCGTGCACGTCGAACCCGACCATCCGCGCGCCGGAGGCCCGACCGACCTGCGCCCCGTGGATGCCGACACCGCCCAGCCCGAGGATCGCCGCCGTCATGCCTGCCCCGACGCCACCTCGGGTGACGACGGAGCGGTAGGCCGTTCCGAGCGCGCACGACATCGGCGCCGCGTGGATCGGATCGACCGTGTCGGGGATCCGGACCAGCCTGTCGACAGGGACCGCGATCCGTTCGGTGAACCCGCCCGGATGGGTGAATCCCGCCCAGCCCACCATCTGCCGGCAGAGGGTCTCATCTCCGCGCCGGCACGCGGAACAGGAGCCGCACGGCCAGTAGTGGTAGACGACCGCCCGGACGCCCTCCTCCACCAACCCTTCGGGCTCCGTCGCCAGCACCCGGCCGAAGATCTCGTGGCCTGGCACGTGGGGGAGGGGGAGGTTCTCGCTGAACGGCATCAGCCCGCGCGAGGTCTTCACGTCGCTGAAGCACACACCGGAGGTGAGCACCTCCAACAGAGCATGGCCGGGGGCGAGCTCGGGCTCGGGGATCTCGATCAGTTCCAGGGGCGCTCCGTAGTGAGTCACTGCCATCGCCCGCATCCGCTTCCTCCGCGCTCGAGCCGGGTCGTCCCGGCGGTGGCTGCTTACATATAATATACGAACCTACTCTCGGGGGTCCGCGGGCAGAGGAGCGATGCATGGCCTACCACCTGAAGGAGCGAACCGGAGTCTCGCAGGAGGCATGGGCGGAGATCCGCTCGACGGTCGGCGAGATCCTGTCTGCGGTCGAGAAGGACGGGGAGCAGGCGGTCCGCCTCTACTCCGAGCGATTCGACGGCTGGAGTCCAGCTTCCTTTCGGGTGTCCCCCGGAGAGGTGCTCGCGGCCGAAGAGTCGCTCTCTGAGGAGCTTCGAGCGCACGTCGCGTTCGCGCAGGAGCAGATCCGCGGGTTCGCGAAGCTCCAGCGATCGACATTGGTCGACGAGGAGTGGACGACTCTGCCGGGCGTCAAGCTCGGACAGCGGTTCATCCCGGTCGGCTCCGTGGGCGCGTACTCGCCCGGCGGGCTGTATCCACTGATCGCCTCAGCGATCATGACGGTGCTGGTGCCGAAGGTCGCGGAGGTACCACGCGTGGTCGCGTGCGCGCCGCCGCGTGGTCCGTCCGGAATGCACCCGCCACAGCTGTTCGCGATGGCGACGTCGGGTGCCGACGACATCCTCTGCATCGGCGGCGTGCAGGCGTTCGCCGCGATGGCGTTCGGCATCGAGGACGTGGCGCCGGTCGACATGCTCGTCGGCGCCGGGAACGCCTACGTTGCGGAAGCCAAGCGACAGTTGTTCGGCACCGTGGGGATCGATCTGCTCGCCGGGCCGACCGAGGTGATGGTGCTCGCGGACGACTCCGCCGATCCCGAGATCGTCGCGGCCGATCTGCTAGGCCAGGCCGAGCACGGCCCGACGTCGCCGGCGACGCTCGTCACCACATCCGAGCAGCTCGCTCGGGAGGTCGCCGATGCGGTGGACGGATGGCTCGAGGGGGAGTGGCCGACGAAGGAGGTCGCCGGGGCAGCGTGGCGCAACCACGGCGCGATCATCGTGTGCGAGGACGACGAGGAGGCGGCGAGCGTCGCCGACGAGATCGCCCCCGAGCACCTCGAGATCCAGACCGAGGACCCCGACTGGTACCTGAAGCGGATGAGCTCCTACGGCACGATCTTCCTCGGGACGCACGCCACGGTGGCGTTCTCCGACAAAGCGATCGGCACGAACCACGTGCTTCCCACCCGCCGCGCGGCCCGGTACACGGGGGGCCTGTGGGTCGGCAAGTTCCTCAAGGCCGTCACGTACCAGAGGGTCACGGCCGAGGGGTCGGCCCGGGTGGCTGAGTCCACGGCCGCGATCGCCGACGCCGAGCTGATGTTCGGCCACGCGCTCACCGCGAGACTCCGGCTCGATCCCGATCGTTACCCCGACGCGGTGCCGCCGATCTCGCCCGCTCGCCAGTCCGAGGACGAGGGGTGAGCGACGATCGTTCCGTGGCCGTCGTCACGGGCGCGGGGCGCGGGCTCGGTCGCGAGATCGCGATCGGGCTCGCCGGTGCCGGCGCCGACGTGGTCCTCGCCGGGCGCGACCAGTCGACCCTGGAGGCGACCGCCGAGGTCGCCGCCGTCGCCGGCGCGGCCACCCTGTGCGTCAGGACCGACGTGACATCTGAGGAGCAACTCGAGGCGCTCGCCGGTTCGGCGCTCGACCGCTTCGGCGCCGTGGATGCGGTCATCGCGAACAGCGGCGTCGGGGGCCCGAGCGGGCCGCTCTGGAAGCTCGACCGTGGAGCCTGGGAAGAGACCTTCGCCGTGAACGTGACCGGAGTCTTCCTCAGCGCCCGCGCGTTCCTGCCATCGATGCTCGAGCGGGGACGTGGGTCGATCGTGGTGATCGGCTCGATGACCGGGAAGCGGCCGCTCTGGGGGCGAACGCCTTACGCCGCGAGCAAGCTCGCGCTGGTGGGGCTCGTCCGGACGCTCGCGATCGAGGCCGCGCCCTCCGGGGTGCGGGTGAACCTCGTCTCCCCCGGGCCGGTTGCGGGGGAGCGGATGGATTGGGTCCTCCGGGCGCAGGCCGAGGGGCGCGGGATCTCGGTCGAGGAGGCCCGAGAGGAGATGGTCGCGCAGATCCCGATCGGGAGGTTGATCGAGCCACGCGAGGTCGCCGACGCCGTCGTCTCGCTCACGCTCGGGAGCCTCTCCGCGGTGACGGGCGCCGACCTGAACGTGAGCGGCGGCATGGTGATGTACTGAAGGGAGCTCATATGTCGAGGATCGTCGACCTCTCGCAGGAGATCTACACCGGGATGATGGTCTACCCCGGCCATCTGAAGACGGTTCTGTTCGATCATGCGTCGCATGCAGAGACCGCACCGCGGTTCGACAGCGGCTTCTCGTTCCAGACGAAGGGATTCCTGATGAACGACAACGGGCCGACCCATGTCGACTCGTTCAGCCACCTCGACCCCGATCCCTCTGCGCAGACGATCGATGAGATGGCTCTCGACCTGTTCTACGGTGATGCCGTGTGTGTGGACGTCACCGGCGCCGAGCCCCGGACCGACATCCCCGTGTCACGCGTCGAGCAGGGCTTGGTGGACGCGGGGCAGGAGGTGCGTAGCGGCGACATCGTGCTCTTCTACACAGGAACGGCCACGAAGTTCGGCGGCACGCCCGAGTACGTCAGCGAGTTCCCCGGGCTCGGTGCCGATGTCGCGAACTGGATCGTAGACAAGGGCGTCAAGTCGTTCGGGATCGACACGTGTACGCCGGACAACCCATCGAGCCGGATCTACCCGATCCACATGATGGGGCGCGCCCACCACATCACGCATTACGAGAACCTCACGAACCTCGACCAGGTGGCGGGCCGCCGATTCACGTTCATCGGACTTCCGCTCAAGTTGAAGGGGGCGCACGGCGGGCCGACCCGTGCGGCGGCGCTGCTCGATGACTGAGACGACGGATCCCCGCGTCGGCGATCGAGCGCCGTCCTTCAGGCTGCGCAAGACGTTCGAGGAGAAGGTGTCCCTCGAAGACCTTCTCGAAGGACGTCGACCGCTGCTGCTCGCGTTCTACGTCTTCGACTTCGGTTCCGTCTGAAGCACCGAGCTGTCCCAGTTGGGACAGGTGGCGCCTCAGGTCGAGGCGATGGGCGGGCGGATCGCCGCGATCGCCGTCACTGCGACGTTCTCGCAGATGGCATTCGCCAAGCACCTCGGCGTGCCGTTCCCGCTCCTCTCGGACTGGGGGCGGGAGACGTGCGCCGCCTACGGCGTCCAGTACGACGTCTGGAAGGAGCACGACGGCCTCGCGAAGCGCTCGCTGTTCGTGATCGACTGGTCGGGCACGATCCGGTACCGCTGGGTGACGGACGATGCCTTGGAGACGCCGGTGGTCGAGGACGCCCTCGAGGTTATGGCCTCGTTGGTCGAGCAGGATCCCGGTCGCTAGGGAGCCTGCAGCAGAGGCTCTCGCCCCCGCCGGTCCGACAGCACGCCCAAGCCCGACACCCGCCAGGATGAGGACTAGGCTCGCCGCCACGGCGGCGGTCAGCCGCTCGTTCGCGATCCAGCTCGACGAGAGGAGCCCCACGACCGGGACCGCCATCAGGGTGAGGTTCGTGGTGATGGCGGGGAGGCTGCGGCTGATCGTGAGGAGACCCCAGAATCCGAAGGCGGATCCGAGGAACACCTGGTAGGCGATCACGCCCAGGGTGGCCGCCGTCCATCGGATCTCGGGCATGCCTTCCAGCACCGCGGCGAGCAGGAGGATCGGGACGGCGGCCACCGCGAACTGCCACGGCATCAGCTCGAATGGTGTGCCTGTCCATCGGTGCGCCCGGATGTGCACCGTGGTCGCGGCGTTCGCGATCGCCGCGAGCAGGAGCATGCCGAGACCGATCAGCAGATCGCTGTCGCTCCAATCGAGCGTCCACGGTTCGATCAACAGGACGACACCGGCCGATCCGAGAGCGAGGCCGGCGACCCGCAACGACGTGAGGCGCTCGTGAAGGAACACGACGGCGAGCGGGACCGTCCACAGGCTCGCGGTGTAGACGAGGATCGAGGATCGTCCCGGCGGGACGAACTCGAGGGCGCTGAACACGAGGGCGGTCACGAGTGCGAGCCGAATGAGCCCGACACTCCACAGGATCGGCCGATCGGCCGCGCGCGGGCGCGGCACGCCTCGCGTCGCCATCCCGGCGGCGACCACGAGAGCCGCGCCTCCCAACCGGAACGCCGCGAGCCACAGGGGAGGGACGAGGTCCACGCCCGCGGACATGATCGGCCAGTTCAGCCCGAGCACCATGACGGTGGCGGCGGCGAGCAGGTAGACGGCCGGCCGACGTAACACCGGTGCTTGGTCGTGAGAGTTCGAACCCAGAAGCGATCGCGGGCGGGTGGACGCGTCCCGCGTCGCGCCGGTCGTCCGTTATCGCATCCGGCTCGGGCGGCATCGCTCGCGGACGGAAAGGCCCGCTAGTCGAGCAGGCGGTCGTCGTACTCGACCCGAGACAGGATGCGGGGCTCGTCCTCGGTCACGAGGACCATGTCTTCGATCCGGACACCCCCACCTCCCTGCACGTCGGGCACCCATACGAGGGGCTCGACCGCGAACACCATCCCAGGCTTCAGGTCGAAGACCGTCGAGCCGGGCATCGTCTCGCCGATGTACGGGGGTTCGTTCGCACCCATCCCGATGCCGTGGCCGATGAACAGGCTGAACAGGTTGTCGCCGAACCCGTGCTCGCGAACCTCCGCGATGATCGCGTCGGCCACGTCCTGGTTGGTCCGGCCGGGCCGCATCTGGTCGACGCCGGCCATCAGCCCGCGATACACGGAGGTGTAGACGCGCTTCTGCATCGCCGTGGGTTTGCCGACCATCATCGTCCGTCCGATGTCGGCGAAGTAGCCGTTCCACATCGCGCCGATGTCGATGAAGCAGAGGTCGCCGTTCCTGATGATCTTGTCGGTGCAGATCCGATGCGGTGGCGACATGTGCTCGCCGGACGCCACGAACGGCGTGATGACGTGCGCCATCTCGCCTCCCATGTAGTACAGGGTTTGCATCGCATCGCCGGCGACCTCGTTCTCGCGGCGCCCGGCGCGACTCGAGTCGATGGCACGCTGTGTGACCGCGTCCCCGATGGCGCACGCTTCCTCGATGATCGCGATCTCGTCCTCGCTCTTGATCAACCGTACCTGCTGCATCAGGTGATCCCCGTCGGTGGGCTGGACGTCGGGAAGATGCGAGGCCATCGATTCGACCAAGGAGAAGTTCACCTGATCCACTCCGACGCGTCCCGCAGCCACACCGAACTCGTTCAGCAGGGGGGCAAGCGTCGCCTTCACGAACCCGTCGACGAGCTCGCGTTGCTCCATGATGGGGATCGGATGCGCGGCGGTGAGCCACGACATCCCCATCGAGGCCTTGTCGATCTCGCCTCCCGAACACAGGAGCACCGGGCCTGCGTCTCGCGTCAGGAGGACGCCGTTGAGGGAGGTCATCTTCCCGGCGATCAGCTGCGCCCGGAGGGAGGTGAGGTAGCGGACGTTCTCGTCCTTCCACAGGAGCAGGGCGTCCATATCCGAGCTCCGAAGGGCCTCCTGTGCCGCGGTCACACGGTGGCTGCGGAGGCGCGCGAAATCGATGCGGTCCTCCCAATCGACCCCGAAGGGTCCGCGCGCGTAGCCGCCCATCGCTCTCCTCGGGTCCGGGGGACCGCCCCGGCCGGCCTCTATCGTGATGGAAAGGGTCGGTGGAAATCCGAGACCCCTGCGTCGGAGATGTATCATACATGTTGTCGGAAGTGAAACCCCAGGTCTCGAGCGGGAGGGTTCCCCATTGACCACGGAGAAGTCGCTGTCTGGCGATGTGAGCTGGGCGAACATCGCCAACACGGGGGGCAGGCGAACCGCGCATGAGTTCGTGAAGGACTCGCTGCGGCGGGCCATCCTCCGCGGCGACCTGAGCGGTGGCTCGCGACTGATCCAGGCAGACCTCGCGGCGATGCTGAACGTGAGCACGACCCCCGTCCGCGAGGCCCTCCGCGACCTGGCGACGGAGGGGCTCATCACGCTCGACCGGCACCGGGGCGGCGTTGTCCGCGAGCTGAACTGGCAGGAGATGGAGGAGATCCGCCTGATCCGCCACCAGCTCGAGCCGCTGGCTGTCCGCCTCGTGGTCGAGCACATCACCGACGCCGATCTCGAGGAGGCCGAGCGTCTGCGAGAGCGGATGGCGAAGGAGCGGGACCTCGGCAACTGGGTCGAGCTCAACACGCAGTTCCACCTCGTGTTCCACGATTCGAGCGGCGTGAGCCGTCTCGCCGCGATCCTGAAGGGCTTCGAGGAGGCATCCGCCGTGTACGTGGCGCAGGCCCAGCGATGGCACCCCGAGATCCGAAGGCGGGCCGACGACGAGCATCAGGCACTGATCGACGCGTTCCGAGCCCGTGACGGAGAACGCGCGGCGGCCGTGATGCAGGGTCACGCGGCGATGCCGATCGAGATGACCAGGCCGGAGGAACGCGGAACGGTCTGAGCGGATGGGGTCACCGTCGGCGACCTCGCGGATGCGCGCCTCGGAAAGGAGCGGCTGACATGGACACGGTTCGACTCGGCGTCGTCGGTCTCGGATGGTTCGGCGGTGTCTTGGCCGAGAGCGCTCGATCCTCCGGCGCCGCCGACGTGGTGGCCGCCTACGCGCGGACCGAAGACACCCGTGCGGCGTTCGCCGAGAAGCACGGCTGCCGGCCCGTCGGGGACCTCGACGAGTTGCTCTCGGATCCGGACATCGACGGCGTGCTGGTGGCGACCCCCCACTCCACGCACGCCGACATCGCGGTGCGGGCGGCGGAGGCCGGGAAGCACGTCTTCGTGGAGAAGCCGCTCACGTTGTCGGTGGTCGATACGGAACGCGTGGCCGAGGCAGCGGGGCGCGCCGGCGTCGTGGTGCAGGTCGGACACAACCGGCGGCGCCAGCCCGCCAATCGCCGGATCAAGGCGATGATCGATGCCGGTGAGCTCGGGACCGTCCTCCAGCTCGACGGCATGCACACCTCGCCGGGCGGGCACAAGCCCGACCTGCCCACGTGGCGGAAGGATCCCGCGGAGTGTCCGTTCGGCGGGATGACGGCCCTCGGCGTTCACACCGTGGACACGTTCCACTACTTCATCGGCCCCGCGAGGAAGGTGACCTCGTTCAGTACGCGCATCAAGGGTTTCAATGACCTCGATGAGGCCACGACGGTGCTGCTCGAATATGAGTCCGGGCCGATCGCCTCCATCAACACCACGTATTTCGCGCCACCGGTCGTCGGGCTCTCGGTGTTCGGGAGCGACGCCGCCGCGTGGAACGAGGAGGACGGCACGCGGCTGTTCACGCAATCTCGGAGCGATCCGGTGCGGATCGAACAGGAGGTCGAGACGATCGACACCCTTGTCGACGAGATCGCCGAGTTCGCTCGGTGCATCCGAGGCGAGGGCGTCCCGGAAACCGGCATCGCGGAAGCTGCCGAGGTGGCGGCCGTCCTCGACGCGATCGGGCGAAGCATCGAGTCGGGACGCGCCGTCGACCTCGCGGATGTCCGCTAGGCGACCGCCACCGCATCCCGTTCCCCGCCGGCTCGCAGAGCGAGCAGAGAGTGGACCGTCACGGCTCCGACCACGAGGAGACCGCCGGCGAGGACCTCGGGCGACGGTGTTTCACCGAGCGCGACCCACACCCAGAGCGGTCCGAGAAGGGTTTCGAGAAGCGCGACCAGGTTCACCTCGGGCGCCGGCAGGTGATGGGTCGCTCGCGTGATCAACGTGAGCGACACCGGCAGGATGACGATCCCTAACATCGCGAGCAGGAGCAGGTCACCGGTGCCGATCGTGAGATCGGCGCCGGCGATCAGCCCGGCGAGGGCGGCCCCGGCGCCGCCGATCGCGATCGCCGGCGTCATGTCCGCCGGACGAGCCGCGCGCGAGATGGTGAGATAGCCCGCGAAGCACGATGCGCCGGCCAAGGCGAGCAGGTTGCCGTCGAGTTCACCGCGTCCGAGGCTTCCTCCGAAGATGACGATCAGACCCGCCAGCACCGCGGCCCCGGTGAGCCAGGTCCGAACGTGTGCCGGCTCGTGGAGGAACATGCGCCCCAGGACCGAGGCGATCAGCGGGCCTGCGGCGATGATCACCAGCACGCTCGCCGCGTCCGTCCGATACAACGCGGACACGAAGGCCACGCTCGCGGCCGCGAACAGCGCTCCCGCGAACACCTGGGGTCGTGTCGGTCGCCACGCGCGCGGCTCGTGCCCTGGCGAAAGTGCCGCGAGCATCACGAGTGTCCCGACCACGGTGAAGATCCCTCTCCAGCACACGGTCGACCACGCGTCGGTCCGGACGGTTCGGATGATCAGGGCGTCGGGGCTGATCACGATCACGCCCGCGGCACATAGAAGCAGCCCTCGCAGGTGGTTGCGGCGGTCGTCGGAGGCCGATCCGCGGGCGGTCACCGGGTTGGGTTCTGCTGCCTAGACAACGGTTCGCATATTCTATAGAGTGCGTCACCTGATCGGGCCTGACAGGGGGAGGGGCACCGAAGATGAGCCGTAGCAGGTTGCTTCGCAGCGCTGCACTCGTGGCCGTGACCATGCTCATGGCCGTTTCCTGCGGTGACGATGGCGGGGGCGGTGGTGGCGGTGATGGTGAAGGCGAGGAGAGCAACGTCATCCGGTTCACGTTCGCGCCGGACCCGGCCTGGGACTGGATGAAGGACCAGGGGATCCTCGAGGCGATGGAGCAGGAGTCCGGATTCCGGATCCTCCAGCTCGCCACGTGGGACGAGTGGGCGACGTTCGCCGGCGGGCACGCCGACGTCGTCTCGACGGGCACGTACGAGACTCCGCTCCTCGAGGAGCAGGGCATCAAGACCGTCACGTTCGGCCAGTTCAACATGAACAAGGACGTCCTCGTGACGGCGCACCCCGAGTACAAGACGGCATCCGACTTCCCGGCCGGCTGCAAGATCGCGACGGAGTCGGTGACCGGGAACACGATCATCTGGGGGTCGCTGATCAACGCGATCGACGGCCGCGAGGTCGCGGAGGGTTCCGATGACATCGGGATCGTCACGGCCGACTACCAGGTGATCCCGAACCTGCTTCGCGAGGACGAGGCCTGCGCCGGGATCCTCGACCCGACCCAGGTGATCCCGGACATGGCATCGGGGGACCTCACGGTGATGTACGACGGGAAGTCCGCGTCGCAGCTCTACGGCGAGGAGATCGTGCCTGGCCACGAGGGTGTGCTCAGCAACGCGTTCGTGTCCCGAGCCGAATGGTTCGACGCGAATCCCGAGGCGGCGGCCTTCTTCATGGAGGTGTGGGACTGCGCGATGGTCCAGTGGGCCGAGAACCGCGACGAGATCATCGATACGTACCCGCAGCACTTCGCGGTCGAGACCGAGGCCGAGGCCCAGTTCATGAAGGACTACTTCGAGAACACCTTCGACTGGTTCGTCGAGAGCCCCTTCCTGACCGAGGAGTGGATCGAGGGCGAGCGTCCGGTCTTCGATCTCGTCCAGGACGCCGGCGTCGTTCCGGAGGACGCGGAGTTCCCTCGGCACGAAGTGATGGAGGATCCGGAAGGCGAGCCCTGTCCGGAGGGCTTCTAGCGAGCGATCCGGCGCCGGCGTCGCGTCAGTGATGCCGGCGCCGCCCTCTCCCTATGGCCGCGACCGTCGAGACCGAGAAGACCCTCGAGGAGCTCGAGCAGGAGGCGATCGACGCTCTCGCGTCGGGCGGGCGACGCACCCGCTCGAAGGTCCTCTACTCGCTCCTCGGTGCGGCCAGCTTCATCGCCATCTGGGCGTACTTCTCCACGGTCCTAGAGCCCTACGTCCTGCCGTCCCCGCTCGCTGTGGCGCAGCGGATGTGGGAGCTCCTCGTGTCGGGTGTGGTCTTCACGAACTTCCTGAGCAGCTTCCTGAAGACGATGGCCGGCTGGGCGATAGCCCTCGTCATCGGGATCCCGATCGGGATGCTGATGGGCCGCTACCGCTACGCGCGGGCGTTCTTCCACGACTTCGTCTACCTGTTCGCGAACGTGCCGCTCCTCGTGTACGCGGTGATCGCGATCGTCGTGTTCGGGATCAGTCCGTGGGGGCCGGCGTTCGTGGTGGCGCTGGAGGCGTTCACCGGCATCGCGATCAACGTCGCGGCCGGCGTGGAATCGGTGGACCGCGGGCTCCTCGCGATGAGCCGGTCGTTCCGGCGGAGCAGCCGCAAGACCCTCCGGAGCATCGTGATCCCCTCGGTGGTGCCGTTCCTCTTCGCGAGCGGCCGCGTCTCGTTCGCGAACTCGTGGAAGCTGGCAGCCCTGGCGGAGACGTTCGGCGGCTACCTAGGCGTCGGGTACCAGCTCGAGAAGTCGTTCCAGATCTTCTCGGTCGTCGACCTGCTGGCGTGGATGTTCTTCTTCGTCCTGTTCGTGATCCTGGTCGAGCGGCTCCTGATCGCGCCGGCGGAGCGACGGGTGTTCCGCTGGCGCGACCCCGCGGGAGCGAGGGAGCGGGTCTCGTGAGCGACGTCGCGACCGTCGACGGCCGTGGATCCACCGAGATCCCCGAGTTCCTGCTCGCTCCACCGCGGTCTCGGTGGAGGTGGCTCACCTCGGATCGCGCCGCGCGGTACACGGCGCGCGTGGCGTTCCTGCTCGTCTGGCAATGGGCCGGATCGACGTTCGAGGACATCCCGACGCCCCTCGGCACCGTCGAGTTCCTGATCGAGGAGTTCCGGCGGGGCGAGGTCTTCCCGAACCTCGCGATCAGCCTGGTCCGGGCCGTGATCGGACTCTCGATCGTCCTCGTCCTCGGGGTATCGATCGGGATCGCGATGGCGCGGTGGTGGCGCGTCCGCTACTTCTTCACCGATCTGATCCTCGTGGGCATCACGCTGCCGGCCTTCATCTGGGCGCTCCTGGTCGTGATGTGGTGGGGGTTCAGCAACATCGGGCCGATCACCGTCTGTGTGCTGTCCGCGACGCCCCAGCTGGTCGTCAACACGTTCCAGGGCGCGACCGCAACGCCAGGGAAGTTGCTCGCGATGTCGGACGCCTACCGGGTGGGCACTCGGCGGCAATTCCGATGGCTCATGATCCCGTCGATGATGGAGTACATCGCGGCAGGGTTCCGGTCGGCGGTGCTCGCCGGCTGGGGCGCGATCCTCCTCGTCGAATGGTTCGGGAACGACAAGGGTGTCGGGTTCCGTGCCCACTACTGGTACGACGCGAGCAGTTTCGAGGGGTTGATGGGGTGGGGGCTCGTGATGATGGTCATCATCCTGTCGTTCGACCGGATAGTGATGGACCGAGTGGTCCGTCACTTCCGGAGCTGGCGGATCGGCGGGCAGCAATGGTCACGCTGATCGGGCGCTCCCGGCGCCGAAGACGAGCGGAGGTGATTTCCCGTGGCGCGACTGGTAGCCCGTGACGTGAAGAAGGTCTTTCCACCGACCCGCCAGGGTCAGGACCCGGTGTTCGCCTTGCGCAACGTGAGCTTCGAAGCCGAGGGCCACACATTCGTGACGCTGGTCGGCCCGTCGGGGTGCGGCAAGAGCACTTTCCTCAACATGGTTTCGGGCATCGACACGCCGAGCGCCGGCACGCTCGAAGTCTTCGGCAGGACGGAGGGCGACGCGCGGATCGGTTACGTCTTCCAGGACCCCCGCCTGCTCCCGTGGAAGACCGTCCTGGACAACATGGTGTACGTCCTCGACGA
>CAWIUW010000012.1:0-123045 GCA_963839395.1 uncultured Actinomycetota bacterium | reverse complement strand
CCTGAGCGATCAGTGATCGGCCTACGGAAGATCCAGGCGCCCCCTAGAAGAGCGCCTCGATCCTCACGCGCCGATCCAGTCGCCGGTCGGGGCGAGCCCGATCCCGCGCCGGGCCGCCGTCGAGACGGTCGCGCTGGCGGTCCCGAGTGAAGAACGTGTCGTTGCCGTCGGAGCCGAACAACCGATCTCGGCCCGTCCCACTGCGAAGGACGTCGCCGCCCCGGCCTCCGTTGAGCACGTCGTTCCCGCGGGAACTGCTGATCGTGTCGCCTCCCGGCCCTCCGAGGATGCGATCGGCCCCTCCACCGGTGCTGATCAGTCGTTCCCGCCGCGAGCGCAGATCACATCGGCGCCCGGAGTCCCGGTTAGGGCGTTGCTTCCGTTCGTCCCGATGATCGTGCAGCCGACGAGCGGCTGCCACGACGGCTCGGTCTCGCGTGTGGTGCCCGTCGTGAGTTGCCTGACCCCGGTCCCGTCGGCTGCGTTCATCGTGTAGATGTCGTAGTCCCCGTCCCGGTTGGACGCGAATGCGATCCTCGATCCGCTCGGCGACCACGAAGGAGACCGATCGATCCCCAGGTTGGTCGTCAGTCGCGATGGTCGGCGGATCGAGCGCCAGGCCGCCAATTACGTCCATCATGTAGATCTCCTCGTTCTGGTTGTTTCGATGCTCACGTACGCGATGCGTGTCCCCTTCGGCGACCAGTTCGGAAGGCGATTGCTGATCACTGGAGCCGTGCCGTCGTTCGTGAGCTGTATGGGGTTGGTTCCGTCGGCGTTCATCACGTAGATGTCGTAGTTGCCATCGGTGTTGCTCGCGAACGCGATGTGGGCTCCATCCGGGGACCAGGCCGGATCGGTGTTGATCCCAACTTGCGTGGTGAGCTTGACCCGATCACCACCGGTCCTTCGGACGGTGTAGATGTCGGCGTCGCCCAGAGTGTCACACGTTCGGCACCGCAGGCTCCGGTACGCGATCCTGTTGTTGTTGGCGACCAGGCCGGGAAGCGGTCGGCGAAGGGGCCACTCGAGACGAGACCCACAACGCCGGTGGACGCGTTACGCACGAAGATCCGGCGGTCACCGTCCCTGACGGCTTGGAACGCGAGCAGTCCTCCCGAGGGCGACCACGCAGGGGTGCCTTCCCCGACGGCCCCCGTCCGAGTGAGGTTGCCCTTCTCCGATCCGTTCGAGTTCATCGAGAAGAGGTCGCTGGGCTCCCCGCTGGCCTGACGCACGTAGGCGATCTCTCCGTCGGTGCCCGGGGTCGTTGCCTGAGCTGGGATGGCGAGCACGAGACCGGTGAGAACGGCCACGAATCCGACGAGTGCGGATGGAACGGGACGGCTCTGATTGCGGATGGACATCGCGGCCACCCTCCAGATCGACGCGTGTCTGAGCTCGATGCCGAAAGCGCGTTCGAGAGAGATTTCCCCTGTCATCCTTCGAACTAAACGGCCTCCACGTCAGGTGGCCTGTCGTCGCGAGGCTTCGGCAGGCCGCTGCTACGGTGCCCGCCATGGCTGGCATGCCTCGCTGGGCGAGGCTCCTCGGTCCGATCCTCGTCGGCGTCGCAGGTGCGGCGCTCGCACTCCAAGCGTTCGCGAAGACGACGGTCGACGCCGGTCCCTTCCAGGTCCAGCTCGAAGCCGACTTCGGGCGGAGCGTCACCGACATCTCGCTCCCCCCGCTCGGGAGGCTCCGGGCAGACACCCACGGCGCCCCCCTGCACCTCCGGGCGTCGCTCCGAGAGGTCGACGTCGAGGCGCTGCAGGAAGGGCTGCGCCGGGGGGTCGATTCCGTGGCCGCCGAGGTCGAGCGGAAACACTGGCCGAGGCGGGACGCTTCGCCGGATGGGTCGTCCTTGTAGGGGTGGCGGGCGCGGCAGCCCTCGGGCTCCTCGCGTTCCGGACCGATGGCTCGAGGTCCTTCGAGCCACGGTCGCCGGACTCGTCGCGGTCGTCCTTTCCGTCGGGTTCACGGCGATCGGCTACAACACCGCGGCGTTCCAAGCTCCGACCTACACGGGCTCGCTGCGGCTGGTGCCACAGCTCTTCGGTCCCGTCGAGGGCGCGATCGAACGCGTCGGGTACTTCCGTGACGAGCTCCGCCGCGTGGTGGCGGGCGCCGCGCGGGCGTACGCGGCGGTCGAGTCCAACCCGCTCGGGCGGGGTGACGAGGTCCGCGTCCTGCACATCTCCGACATCCACCTGTCGACGCTCGGCTACGGGTTCGCGCAGGAGCTGGCGAGGAGCTTCGACGTCGACCTCGTGGTCGACACCGGGGACACGACCTCGTTCGGCGCTCCCAACGAGGAGTTCATCCTCTCCGAGATCCCCGATTTCGAGCTGCCGTACGTCTGGGTGCGAGGCAACCACGACTCGGCCGACTTCCAGGACGCGCTCGGCCGACTCGAGAACACCGTCGTGCTCGACGGCGAGACCGCCGAGGTCGACGACTTCACGATCTACGGGCTCGGGCACCCCTACTTCAACGAGCAGCGAGGCACGCCGACCGGTGACGAGGACGTCGTCGAGTTGGTCGAGGCGGCAGCGGAACGCGTCACGGCGGACGTCGGCGCGCTTCCCGAGCCGCCCGACATCGTGCTCGTCCACGACGACCGCATGGCGACAGGCATCGCTGGGATGGTGCCGCTCGTCCTCTCAGGCCACTTCCACGAGAACCGCGAAGAGGTCGTCGACGGCACCGTGTTCCTCCGCGTGGGAACGACCGGCGGCGCGGGGCCGACCGGCTTCACCGCCGAGGGCGACGTGCCGTTCTCGGCGAGGTTCTCTATTTCCGGCCCGACGAGGACGGCGACGGGATGCAGCTCGTCGCGTGGGACGTCGTGACGCAGTTCCCCGAGACGGGGAGCCTCGAGATCGAGCGACGCCTGGCGTCCGACGTCGGCGTGTCGCCGAGCCCCTCCTTGCCGGGCTCACCGACCTCTTCGCCCTCGCCGAGCCCTTCGGAGTGAGCGTCGTGCGGGAGGAACGGACGCGCGTCATCCCGATCGAGGAGCCGTACGACCTGGCCGCGACGATGTTCCCGATCCGGCGAGGGTCGGGTGACCCGACGATGCGGATCGACGGCGGAACGGTGTGGCGCGCAGCGCGGACGCCGGACGGCCCGGCCACATTGCGGTTGGAGCAGGTCGGAGACGGCGTCCGCGCGGCCGGGTGGGGAGCCGGCGCCGAGTGGGCGCTCGAGCACGCGCCGGCGCTGATCGGCGCGGAGGACGACCTCTCCGCGTTCGAGCCGCACGACGGCGTGCTGGCCGGAGTGTGGAAGCAGCACCGCGCCGTCCGACTCACGCGCGCGCTCGACGTGGTGCGGACCCTGATCGCGGCGATCCTGGAACAGAAGGTCGTCGGGATGGAGGCGCGGCGCGCGTGGCGCCGGATGACGCTCGCGCTGAGCGAACCAACGCCGGGTGACGGAGGCCTCACCCTTCCCCCGGATCCCGCGACGCTGGCCGAGCTCCCGTACTACCGGTTCCACCCGTGGGGGGTGGAGCGACGCCGCGCGGAGGTGATCCGAGCCGTGTGTGCGCGGGCGGCGTCACTCGAGGCGCTCGCCGACGTGCCCTTCGACGAAGCGCGGCGCCGGCTCGAGGCGATGCCCGGGATCGGCCCGTGGACTTCCGCGGAGGTAATACGCCTGTCGTTCGGCGATCCCGACGCCGTCTCGGTCGGCGACTACCACTTGCCGGACATCATCGGATGGGCTCTGGCACGAGAAGAACGCGGCACCGACGAGCGGATGCTGGAGCTCCTGGAGCCCTATCGAGGGCAGCGAGGCCGCGTCCAGGGCTGCTCGAAGCGAGCCACATCTCTCCGCCTGCCTACGGGCCGCGGATGGAAGCCCGCTCGATCGAGAAGCTCTAGGACTCCTCGCGCGGCCGAACGTAGACACGGCCCACTTCGACCTTCACGTCGTAGACGGGCACCGGCTTCGACGCCGGCGGCCTCATGACCTTCCCGGTCTCGAGGTTGAACGTGCTCCCGTGAGCCGGGCAGGTCACGGTCTTCACGGACCCCGCGATCTTGACGACCCCCTTATCGAGACCAGCCCCCTGATGCGTGCACTGGTTCCCCACGGCCAATACTTCATTCCCGACTTTGACGAGGAGAATGGGTGAACCGTTGATTGATGCGCGGAGACCTCTGCCCTCCGAAGCTCATCTTTGTCGGCAACGTCAGCCCAGTCGGCCACAACGACCTCCGCTCTCGGCGCCAGCTCGCGATCGCCTTGATCCTAGAGAGTCCCGACGAGATCATCGACCGGTGACGAAGTTCGAGCGGAGTGGCATCAATCAGCGGACCGATGGCGCCTGCCCACGAGATCGCCGCGCTGGCTGATCCCGCTGGCACCGAAGCGTTGAATCTTGAAGTGGCTTGGCGTCGACGCCTGGCTTGTCCAATACCTGAAACTGCGGCATTCTCTAGCCGATCCCCCTCGCAGCAAGGAGTGCGATGCGGCCGCTCTACATCGGTGAATCGCTCTGGAAGCCAAGAGAAAACGAGACTAGGACCTCGAAAGACGGTTTCCGCAGCCTCTGGTTCGTTACCGATGCTCCCGACGGGACGCATTTCCGACAGACCGCTGGGATCAACGCGACGCGTAAGGTGGGAGGAAGACGAGCTGCCGTCGCCATCTTCCTAACGCCAGCGGGCGAGCGCCATCGGCTTCCGTGGCTGGATGAGGTTGACGTCGAGAACGGCTTCATACGGTATTTCGGCGACAACCAGCCAAAGCATCGGCGCCCCGCCGAGGCCATTCAAGGGAACAAGGTTCTGCTTGAGGAGATGGAGCTCGAAGGCTCAAATGCGCTCGGTGATCGCGCGAAGGCCACACCAATTCTGTTCTTCCGCAATCGGGGCGGCTCGACAGGCCTGCCGTTGAGCGAGTTCCTGGGCTACGGGGTTATCAAAGAAGCCCATCGTGTAACGCAGCTGTACCGGGGACAGACGTTCTCCAACTACGCCTTCGACTGCATACTCTTCAATGGCGAGACCGATACGGACGGTCGAGAGTTCATCGACATGGGTTGGATCGACGCTCGACGGGATCCGACTATCGACGACGCAGCATGTGCGCAGAAGGCACCCGAGTCATGGCGTCGTTGGGTTCGCATCGGAAGCACCTCACTCGATCGACGGGATGTCCGCCGCTTCCTTCTTCCACATGCGTGGCCATATGAGGAGCAGGTTCCCGATGAGGCGAGTCCGCTAGGCGCCGTTCTCCGTGAGATTTACGAGAAGTACGACGGAGACTACAAGCACGGGTTTCAGGCGCTGGCCGCCCTCGTAACTCAACACATCATCTCGGAGCCAGGGCTCACGTATCAAGAAGGGTGGGTCACGCCAGTTGGCGCCGATGGAGGCGTGGACTTCGTGCAACGCCTTGACGTGGGCTCCAGCATGTCCTCAACGCAACTCATCGTGCTCGGCCAAGCGAAGTGTCGTAAGCCGTGGCCTAGGGGCGGGGGCGTCTCGGCGGAGGAACTCGCCCGAGTGGTGGCAAGGTTGAGGAGAGGATGGCTCGGGGCCTATGTCACGACCTCGTTCTTCACCGAGCCCGCGCAGCGAGAGATGGTGATGGATGAGTATCCGATCGTTCTGATCCCCGGCCGCAGGCTCGCCGAGACAGCGGAGCAGATCAGGGACGCCAGGGGGTTCGACTCCATGACCTCGCTCCTCAATTGGGTCGACGATCAGTATGTGCGAATGGTCAGCAAGGCCCGCCCGCGGCCGGACGAAATGGCGCGGGAGTTCCAGGGAATCGTGGGCGCCGAACTCGATGTGGCGTTCCCGCCGGAGTCCGAATCGAAGACCAGCACAGCCCACACTTAACCTCCAGAACAGACTGCCAACGGCGAACTCCATGTGCCGAATCTCACCCATTAGGCGGTCTTCACGCGGTGAGCGGCGGCGTAGTGCTTCACGCCGCGACGGTGGAACGTCAGCTCGTAGCACCACTCGGCGCCGAATGACTCACTCGGAGCCTCTTGCTTCCGGGCATGCTGAAGGACCCATGCGTGCCCTTCCTCCACGTCGCCAGCGATCAAGTCCGCATTCACCTTTGGATAGGTGTCCTCGTTCATCGCCAAGCAGGCCCATAAGCGCATCGAACCCCAGGACTCCGGTACCTCGACCTCAATCAGGTGAAGGACGTTGCGAACTCCGACCTTCACTTGACCACCGGCCAATCGCTTGTCAGACACTCGATTGAGTCCGTAGAGGAACCAGAGCCAGCGTCTGGCTTCGAAATCGGCAGCCTGCCTTGACCAGAAGAGCTCCGGTGGCATGTGTAGGCGCATATCTCGAGTGATGAGGAGCAGCCATCGCTTCTTGACCAACTGAACCGACCCCCTTCGGGAGAAGTTGGCCGACTCAAACGATCCGGCTAGAGATCGTCTGTGATCCGCGTCACACGACGAAGGCGCAGCCGTTCCAGAGCGCGTTGATGCGGAGCTTCGTGAGGAACCCCCGCACCTCGAGGCCGAGCGTTCGGGGCTTCCGCATCTTGGGGGGCGTGAACACCAGGACGCCGTGTTCGGTCTCGGTCCGGTCCCAGTTCAGCGCGTCTTCGGGTGGCTCCGTCGACGTCCGCAGGAACCTCAGTCCGCGCATCCCGGCCTCGATCCAGACGAACAGCATCCCTCCGCGCGCGCGGATCAGCTTCAGGGCGTCGGAGGTTGCGTCGATCTGCATACATCTATATCGGCCCCCGAGGCCTCGGAGTTCACACTCTGGAGCAGATCAGCGCTTCCGCAGCTCGTCCCGGATCTCGGTGAGCAGCTCGATCTCGGTCGGTGCCGGCGGCCGCTTCCTTCTTCGGGAACGCTCTGTTGTAGGCCTTCACGACCAGGAACAGCACGAACGCCACGATCAGGAAGTTGAGCAGCGTCGTGAGGAACGCCCCGTACCGCAGTTCGGCGTCGCCCATCTCGATCACGAGGCTGTCGAAGTTGGGCTGCCCGAAGATCGCCCCGATGATCGGGTTGATCAGGTTGTCGACGAAGGACGTGACCAACGCGGCGAACGCCAGCGCGAGGATCAGCGCGACGGCGATCTCGACCAGGTTCCCCTTCGAGACGAACTCCTTGAACTCCTTGAGCATCGCTCCTTCTCCTTCCTCTGGCGTCTAGGCGAGCGCCTGGGCGAAGACCCGCTCCATCGCCCGGCGACACCGTCTGGTGACGTGCAGGTACCGCTCCAGGAACGCCTGCCGTGGATATTCCTCGAAGCCGAGGCGGCGGGCGAGCGCCGTTTGCTCGCCCGGCGCCGCCGGGACCGCCTCCGCGTGGACCCGTCGGTCCATCTCGAGCGCGTTCTTCAGCTCGGACAGGAACACGAACGCCTCCGCCAGGTCGCGCGCGACCTGATCCTCGAGGTGGCGCGCGGCCGCGAGCTTCTCGATCGCCTCGAGCGTCCGCCGGGACCGCACCTCCGGGTGTTCACCGCCGAACCGCATCAGGGACAGCTCCACCGCGAACTGCACGTCGGCGAGTGAGCCGAGACCGAGCTTGAAGTGGAACTTCGCGGCTTCCGGCGGCTTCACGCGCTCGCGTTCGATCCGATCGCGCATCCGTCGCACCTCCACCACCCGGTCGAGCGTGAGTCCCTCGGGCGGATAGGCGAAGTCGGCCGCGTTCAGCTCGAAGCGCCGGCCGAGGTCGCGGTCCCCGGCCACGTGTCGCGCCCGCAGGAGCGACTGGAACTCCCACGGATCCGCGTACCGCTCCCAGTACTCGAGGAAGCCGGCCATCGAACGCGCCAGCGGGCCGCTCCGCCCCTCGGGCCGGAGATCGGCGTCGGGCTCCCAGCCGGCCTCGTGCACGTGGCGCATCACGCGCTCGGCGGCAGCGGTCGCGCTGCGCGAGGTCGTCCGACCCTTCGCCTTCGTAGACGAACACGACGTCGAGGTCGCTCGCGACGTTCAGCTCCTTGGCGCCGAGCTTCCCCAGCCCGACGACGGCGAACGGGAGGCCGGGCTCGGCGGCGGCGACGGCCTCCTCGATCACCTGATAGGCGACGGCCGAGATCGCCTCACCGGTCTCGCGGGGCGTGAGCTCGCGACCCGCGGTCCGCGCGACCGCCTCGACGAGCTTCGCCTGGGAGTCGACGGCGGGCACGCCGAAGAGGCTGCCGGAGAGCGCGAGGATCCTGTCCGGCTCCGCCACCAGGAGGTCGGTCGCGAACGAGCTCGCGGCGGCGAGGTGCGCGAGGCGCCGAGCCGCTTGCGGATCGGCGGCGAGCGCGTCGGCGGGCGCGATCCGGTCTCCCACCGCCTCCGCGATCCGCTCCAGCCGGACGAGGGCCGCGTCCGGCTCGGCGGCGAGCGCGAGCGCCGGGGCCATCACGGGGAAGACGTGCGCCAGCACCTTGCCGATGCGCGTGGAGGGAGCCACGAGCCGCTGGAGCGACTCGAACGCGCGCGAGGGCTGCGCGAACCCGAGCCCGGCGAGGAGCTCCTCGGTCGCCTCGCGGTCGTGTCCGGGTGTCGGCTGGACCGGGCCGGCGAACGCTTCGAGCAGCGGCCGGTAGAAGAGGCGCTCGTGGATCCCTCGGACGAGCTCCGTCGTCCGGTCGTACTCGGCCTGCAGGTCGTCGGCGCCGGCGAGACCCAGCGAGCGCGCCAACGTCGTGCGCGCGTGCCGGTCCGCCGGGAGGTCGTGGGTCTGGAGGTCGCGCACCATCTGCAGGCGGTGCTCCAGCCGCCGCAGGAACCGGTAGGCGTCGGCGAGAGCGTCCGCATCCTCCTCGGCCACGTACCCCTCCTCCGCCAGCGTGGCGAGCGCGCGGAGGGTGTTGGGCTCGCGCAGCCGCCGGTCGCGGCGGCCGTGCACGATCTGGAGGAGCTGCACCGCGAACTCGACGTCGCGGATGCCGCCGCGGCCGCGCTTCACCTCGATGAGCTCCTTGCCGCGACGCCGCATGTATTCCTCGAGCCGAACCTTCGAACGCCGGACGTCGTGGATCGCGGCCTCGTGCAGGTCCTCGCGGGTAGACGAACCCGGCGACGCCGTCGACGAACGCCTCGCCGAGCTCCCGGTCGCCCACCGCGGCTCGCGCCTTGATCATCGCCTGGCGTTCCCAGGTGGCGGCCTCGCGCTCGTAGTACGCGAGCGTGGCCGGGAGGCTGCGCGCGAGCGGACCGGCCCGGCCACCGGGCCGGAGCGTGAGGTCGACGCGGAGGGCCACGCCCTCGGACGTGGGGTCGGAGAGGTCGGCGATCAGGTTGGCCGCTGTCGTCTCGGCGATGTCCCCACCGACGTCCTCGCGATGCAGGAGCAGGAGGTCGACGTCGCTCGCGTAGTTGAGCTCGGAGCCGCCGAGCTTGCCCAGCGCGACGATCGCGTAGCCGTCGGGGCACGCGTGCGCGAGGCACGCGTCGGCCACGTCGCTGACCTCGGCGACGACCTCCTCGAAGGGCGCGCCGGCGAGGTCGCGGGCGGCGATGCGGAGCATCGCCCGCCGGCGGAACCGCCGGAGGCCGGCGGTGGTGCCGTGTGTCTTGCAGTCGTCCGCGAGCTCCTGGGCGAGCTCCGCATCGGTCCTGGCGCGGACATCGCCCAGCGCATCGACCTCTTCGGGGTGACGGACCAGGAGATCGCTCGCCGCCGTCGAGAAGCCGAGCAACCGTGAGGCGACCGGAAGGACCTCCGGCCTGCCCAGGACCTCTCGCGCGTGGGCGTCCTCCCCCACCCGGGAGAACGCGACCCGCGCCAGTTCCGGATCCGGCGCCTCCGCGAACGTCCTGCCGAGGATCTCGGGCGTGAGCACTCCGGCATCGTAGCGATGCACCTCGTGCCAACCGCTCCGAAGCGGCTGAGTCGTCAGGACCCTTCGTCTAGTACCGCGTCGACCTCGATCTCGACGCGCCAGCGCGGATCCACGAAGCCCGTCACCACGATCATCGCGTTGGCGGGACGCACGTCGGCGAACACCTCACCGTGAGCCCGACCGACCTCCTGCCAATCCTCCGCGGCCACGAGGTAACAGCGCGTCCGCACCACGTCCTCGACCGACGCGCCCGCTTCCTCCAGCGCCGCGACGATGATCTCGAGACACCGCTTCGCCTGTCCGTACGCGTCGGCGGGAGGCTCGCCTCCGTCGGGCATGATCGGCGCGGTCGCCGCGACCGCGACGTGGTGACCGGCGACGGACCGCTCGAGAGAACCCGATCACCGGCTCGTACGGCGAGCCCGAGGCCACCCTTCGTCGCTCCACTCACACATCGTAGATGTGGCCAACGGGAGCAACGTTTACGCCCTCGTAACCGGCGGCGGCAGCACCCCCCGTACCCTCGATGACATGGCCCTTTCCGCGGAAGCCGAGTACGTCCTGCGCACGATCGAGGAGCGAGGGGTGCGCTTCGTGCGCCTCTGGTTCACCGACGTCCTCGGGTTCCTGAAGGCGTTCACGATCACCTCGCAGGAGCTCGAAGGCGCGCTCAGCGAAGGGATGGGATTCGACGGCTCCTCGATCGACGGGTTCGCCAGCATCCAGGAATCCGACATGGTCGCGTTCCCGGATCCCTCCACCTTCCAGATGATCCCGTGGAAGACGGAGCATGCGGTGGCGAGGATGTTCTGCGACATCCTCGAGCCCGACGGCACGCCGTTCGCCGGCGACCCGCGCGGTGTCCTCAAGCGGCAGGTCGCGCGCGCGGCGGAGAAGGGCTTCACGTTCTACGTCGGCCCGGAGCTCGAGTACTTCTACTTCAAGTCCCTCGAGGATCCGCAGTTCCTCGACCAGGGCGGCTACTTCGACGAGACACCGCTCGACGTGGCCACCGACTACCGCAAGCGGACCGTGCAGTACCTCGAGTCGATGGGGATCCCCGTCGAGTACGTCCACCACGAGGTCGCGCCGTCGCAGCACGAGATCGACCTTCGCTACACCGACGCCCTGACGATGGCCGACCAGGTGATGACGTACCGGCTCACCGTGAAGGAGGTCGCGCACGAGTTCGGCATCTACGCGACGTTCATGCCGAAGCCGGTCGCCGGCGTCAACGGCTCGGGCATGCACACGCACCAGTCCCTGTTCGAGGGCGACCGCAACGCGTTCTTCGACGCGACCGACGAGTACCACCTCTCGAAGACGGCGAAGTCCTACATCGCGGGGCTGCTCCGGCACGCGCAGGAGATCACGCTGCTCACGAACCAGTGGGTGAACTCCTACAAGCGGCTCGTGCCGGGGTTCGAGGCGCCCGTCTACGTGTGCTGGGCGCGCAGGAACCGGAGCGCCCTGGTCCGGGTCCCGATGTACAAGCCGGGCAAGGAGGGCGCGACGCGGATCGAATACCGCTCGCCCGACCCCGCCTGCAACCCCTACCTCGCGTTCTCGGCGATGCTCGCCGCCGGGCTCGCGGGGATCGACGGCGAGTACGAGCTCGCGCCCGAGGCGTCGAACAACATCTACGAGATGACCGAGCACGAGCGAGAGGTCGCGGGGATCAAGTCGTTGCCCGAGGACCTCGTCGAGGCGATCCACCTCGCCGAGGGCTCCGAGGTGCTGCGGGAGGCGCTCGGGGACCATGTGCTGGAGTTCCTTCTGCGCAACAAGCGGGAGGAATGGGACGCCTACAAGTCCCACGTCACGCCGTACGAACTCGAGCGCTACCTGCCGATCCTCTAAGCCTTTAGTTCTTCTGGACTAGCCCCTCTGCGGTTGACGCTATGGGCCATACGGGGGATGATGCCTCTTCTGGTCTCGGGGTGCGCCGAGTCCCCCGTTCTATCGGCAACCCACCAGGGGGTGGATTTCGATGAAGTCAAGGAACATCCGTTTCACGACCGCGCTCGTCACTTTCGGACTCTTCATTGCGCTCGCAGGACTGATCGCTCCGAGCGCGTTCGGCGCTACGGCCGAGCTCAGGTTCGTCGATCCCGACGGAACTGGACCAGTGACCGGTCAGCCACAGGACGCGGAAGTGAACCAAACGATCCGGACCGCAGACCTGAACGTCGGCAGCGGGTTCGTCCAGGTCGAGGTCGTCGATTCCGTGACGAAGGCTCCGATCACGAACTTCAGCAAGCCGATCGGGTTCGTGCTGAATTCGGCGCCCGGCTTCGCGACCGGAAACGTCCTCGATGTGACGCCGCAGGTGCCCGTGAACGGCGTCGCGACATTCGGTGTGGGCACCCTGTCCATCGACACGGAGAACGAGCCGCAGTTCACCGACTACTCGCTTATCCCCGTCACGACGAGGGGCCCGCTGGTCACCGGAGCCGCGTCCGAGGGGTTCGACGTCTGGGAAGACGGCGATCGTGCACGGGCGGAGCGGACTTCTGCGAGGCCAACCTCCGCGGCGGGAACGACCACTACACGCTGAACGCCGCCGGAACGCTCGGTGCGAGCGAGCTGACGTCTGGGGAGCTCCCAGGCCTCGTGTGCGCCGGACAGAAGGCGATCTTCGCGAACACGGTGTTCTCGTACGCGACGACCGGCTCGAACACGCCGGTGTTCCTCGAGAACCACATCACGAAGGCGGACTGGCGAGCCTCCGCGAACAACGGCCAGGCACACGCGGACTGGTGCATCGGGTTGCTGACGACCCGGTTGGAACGCCAGTCGGCGGACCGGCGGTGCAGAAGGACACCGATGGCGATCGGCGGGCTCGACCTGTACGTCGGCCTCGCGCCCAAGTGCCCGGCCGCGAACCCTTCCGCATCCGCACCGTGCATCGTGAGCCAGAACAGCGACGGGAACGGCGGCAGCATCACGCTGGGCTGGCTCACCGGCGGAGACCCGCCCCGCCGTACCTGATCTTCGCCTGACGACCTGCAGAAACCTACGCCCGGCCCCTTCTGGGGCCGGGCGTAGACTCGT
This sequence comes from uncultured Actinomycetota bacterium, assembly GCA_963839395.1. Classification (GTDB taxonomy): domain Bacteria; phylum Actinomycetota; class UBA4738; order UBA4738; family HRBIN12; genus JAJNBA01. The sequence continues at coordinate 110,200 of CAWIUW010000012.1, read as the reverse complement.
GCAGTGCAGACCTGTCCGAGTTGCGGTGAGGAGAACCCGGATCGGTTCCGCATGTGCGGCATGTGCGGCGCCCAGCTGGCCGCGGTCGAGGTCGTCCCCGAAGAGGTCCGCAAGACCGTCACGGTCGTCTTCTCGGACCTGAAAGGATCCACGTCCCTCGCCGAGCGGTTGGACACCGAGGCCCTTCGTGAGGTCCTGAACCAGTACTTCAACACGATGCGCGGCGTGCTGGAGAAGCACGGTGGGACCGTCGAGAAGTACATCGGAGACGCGATCATGGCGGTCTTCGGGCTGCCGCAGCTCCACGAGGACGACGCGCTCCGCGCGGTCCGGTCCGCCGCCGAGATGCAGGAAGAGCTCGTTCGCATCAACTCCGGTTTCGAGGAGATCTACGGCATCCGGCTCGAGAATCGGACGGGCGTGAACACCGGTGAGGTGGTGGCCGGTGACGTGAGCGTCGGACATCGGCTCGTGACCGGCGACACCGTGAACGTGGCGGCGCGCCTCGAACAGAACGCGCCGACGATGGAGATCCTCCTCGGAGAGAAGACGTACCGCCTGGTCAAGGACGCGATCGAGGCGGAGGAAGTGGAGCCGCTCGAGCTCAAGGGCAAGTCCGAGCCGATGCCCGCCTATCGGCTCATCTCCGTCGGCCATCAAGAGGAAGGCGTGGCTCGGCACCTCGATGCTCCGATGGTCGGGCGGGAGAACGAACTGGAGGTGCTCACCGGCGCTCTCGCCCGCGCGATCGACACCAAGAGCTGTCACGTGGTGACCGTCGTCGCGCCGGCCGGGACCGGCAAGTCCCGGCTGCTCAAGGAGTTCATCGCGAAGTCCGACGCGCGGGCGGTGCGCGGGCGGTGCCTGTCGTACGGGGAGGGTCTGACGTTCTGGCCGCTGGCCGAGATCGCGCGGACCGCGGCAGGCATCGACAACGACGACCCGGCGGCCGACGCGTTGCAGAAGCTCTCGAGGCTGCTCGGAGATGAGGGGAGCGACGTGGCCGATCGCCTCGCCGGGGCGATCGGCCTGTCCCCCGCCACGTATCCCGTGGAAGAGACGTTCTGGGCCGCTCGGCGTTTCCTCGAGATCATGGCGGCGGGAAAGCCCTTGATCGTGCTGATCGACGACATCCACTGGGCGGAGCGGACGTTCCTCGACCTGATCCGGTCGGTCGCCACCACGATCACGGGGGTTCCGGTCGTGCTCGCCTGCTCGGCGCGCCCCGACCTCTTCGACATCCATGCCGACTGGGGCGAGGAGTCCGATCGGCATCACGTCCTCGTCCTGCAGCCGCTCTCCGATGACCAGAGCGTGGAGGTGGCCGAGCACCTGCTGGGAAGCGCCGACCTCGACCCGGCAGTGAAGTCGAAGATCGTCGAGGCCGCCGAAGGCAACCCGCTCTTCGTCGAGCAGATGCTCTCGATGCTTCTCGACGACGGGATCTTGGAACGCGATGACCACGACCGATGGGTCCTGATCCGGGACGTCGGTGCCATCACGATCCCGCCGACGATCCAGGCGCTCCTGTCCGCACGCCTCGACCGGCTCGGCCCGATCGATCGCGTCGTCGTCGAACGAGCGGCCGTCATCGGCCAGGTGTTCTTCCGGGGAGCCGTCGAGGATCTCTCGCCCGACGAGGTGCGCCGCCACGCCGGCGAGAGCCTTCGGAACCTCACGCACCGCGAGCTGGTGCAGCCCTTCGAGTCGAGCTTCGCCGGACAGGAGTCGTACCGTTTCATGCACATCCTGATCCGAGAGGCCGCCTATCACGGTCTGCTGAAACGAACGCGCGCCGATCTGCACGTCCGGTTCATCGACTGGCTGGAGCGTGTCGCGCCGGACCGCGTCCTCGAGTTCGAGGAGATCCGCGGCTACCACCTGGAGCAGGCCTTCTTCACGCTCCAGCAGCTCACGCCCAACGACGAGCAGGTCTGGCAGATCGGCGTCCGAGGCAGCGGCTACCTCTCCTCCGCCGGGCGCCGGGCGCTCGCCCGAGGCGACATCCCCGCGGCAGCGAACCTGTTGCGACGGGCCTCGACGCTGCTGCCTCCCGGACACCCCGAGCGTCCCCGGCTCCGCCTCGACGCCGCCGAAGCCCTCACCGAGCAGGGCGGGTTCGACGAAGCCGAGGCTTTGCACCGTGCGGCGATCGAGGAGGCGCGCGAGCTCTCCGACCGTGTGCTGGAGGCGACGGCGCTGATCCAGGAGATGGAGCTCCGCTACACGATCGATCCCGAGGCGGTCGCCGAGACCGTCGTCGGCGAGGTCGAGGCCCTGCTCCCCGAACTCCAGACCCTCGAGGCGCACGACGGGCTCGCGCGCGCGTGGCGGCTGATCATGTTCGTCCGTGAGATGGGGCTGCAGTGGGGCGCGTCGGAGGCCGCGGCGCAGTTGACCCTCGACCACGCGAGGCTCGCGGGGAACCGGCGGATGGTCGGGCGGGCGATCCCCTCACTCGGGTACTGCGCCCTCAGCGGGCCGACGCCCGTGCCCGAGGCGATCGAACGCTGCCGCGCGCTGCTCGAGGAGGTCAGCGGCGATCGCAAGCCCGAGGCGCTCCTGGACGCCGCGCTCTCCCACCTGGAGGCGATGCGTGGGAACGTGGAGGAGTCGCGGGACCTGTACCGCAGGAGCAGGGCGATGCTGGAGGAGCTCGGCTGGACGTTCCTCGCCGCGCAGACATCGTTCGATTCGGGGCCCGTCGAGATGCTCGCCGGAGATCTATCGGCCGCGGAGTCGGAGCTGCGTCGCGACTACGCCACGCTGGAGCGGATGGGCGAGACGAACTACATCTCGACGACGGCCGCGCTCCTGGCGGAGGTGCTGTATCGGCAGGGAGACCTCGAGGGTGCCGAGGAGCACACGCGGATCAGTGAAGAACTGGCGGCTCAGGACGACGTGTCGTCGCAGTTCCGGTGGCGGGGCGTCCGCGCGAAGATCCTGGCGACTCGCGGCCACGCGGCCGAGGCGGAGAAGCTCGCCCTCGAGGCGGTCGAGATCATCCGCGCGTCCGATGATCTCAACTCACACGGCGACGCGTTGACCGACCTCGTCGAGGTGTTGCGTCTCTCGGGCCGCCCCGCCGACGCGGCGGAGGCGGCCCGCGAAGCCCTCGCCTTGTTCGAGTCCAAAGGCAACACGGTTTCGGCCGCGCTCATGCGAGCGACGGTGCAGGAACTCTCGTCGGCGGGCGTCAGCTGACGACGATCCGACCGCACATCCCGGAGCAGACACCGTTCGTGACGCTCCCGTGGATCGTGCAGTAGTAGCGGAAGGTGCCTCGCCGGTTGAACGTGCGAGCGACGGCGGCCCCGCTCGGCAGGCTCCGGAAGTAGCTCCAGTTCGAGCCTCGCGACTTGACGTTGTGAGAGCCGTCGACCGCTCGCCATCGGATCGTCGTCCCGGGCACGATCGACCTCGTCTTGGGGCTCCAGACGTACCGGGAACCGTTGAAGATCCCTCGCACGCCGACCGTGACCGCGTCCGCGGCTCCCGACGTGCCGAGCGTCAAGCCGGCGGTCAGCGCGAGCAGCACGATGGCCTTCCCCTTCACGCTGTGCCCTCTCACTCCGGTCATGGTCCTCCTTCGCGTCGGGGGTAGTACGGCCCGGTCGAAACGACGGATTGCGCCTTGTCACGGGCCGGGGCTACAGTGACTCCATGACCGAGAAGCCGCGTACCCCTGCGCTGCAAGAGGCCGCCAAGCGCCGCAGGACCCTCCATGAAGCCATCGTGGGGCTCGAGTTCGCCATCTCCTCGCCGGCCGCCGGCCGGATCCCGGACTGGACCTCGCTCGTCACCAAGGAGACCACGGCCGTCCGAGACGCCTGGGAGCAACACGTCGACGGCACCGAGAAGCCGGGCGGGCTCTACGAGGAGATCGTGACCACGTCCCCGCGTCTGTCGGGCACGATCGACCGGCTCCGGGACGAGCACCCCGAGATCACCGAGGCGGTCGCCCAGATGCTCGCGCGGCTCGAGCAGGTCGAGATCGGCGGACTCCCGTGGCCGCTCGAGGACGCCCGGGACGACCTCCAGCGGTTCATCGGCCGCTTGATCCGGCACCGTCAGAAGGGGGCCGACCTCGTGTGGGAGGCCTACAACGTGGACATCGGCGGCCCCGAGTAGGCCCGTACCGACCTGAGGCACACGCTCCCCGCGTTACGCTGATGTCGTGCCTCGCATCGCGCTCGGCCAGCTGAACCTCACCGTCGGCGATCTCGCCGGCAACGTCGAGAAGATGGCTGCGGCGGCGGCCCGGGCGACCGAGGCCGGCGCCGAGCTCGTGTGCTTCCCGGAGCTCTCCGTCACGGGCTACCCCCCGGAGGACCTCGTGCTCCGCCCGGAGTTCGTCCGCGACAACCTCGCCGCGCTTGGACGAGCTCGCCGCCAAGACGGTCGACGCGTGTCCGGTGGTCGCAGGCTTCGTGGACCGGACCGATCGCGGGCTCCACAACGCGGCCGCGTACCTCGCCGGAGGCGAGGTACGCGTCCGCTACCACAAGATCGTGCTCCCCAACTACGGGGTCTTCGACGAGAAGCGCTACTTCGTGCCCGGCGACCGAAGCGAGCAGGTGTCGGTCGGCGGCATCTCCGTGGGCCTCTCCGTCTGCGAGGACGCCTGGCAGACCGACGGCCCGTTCGCTGCCTACGGCGGCGTTCCGCTCGTCACGAACATCAACGGGTCGCCGTACCACCGGCGGAAGCTGGAGGAGCGGCTCGGCGTGCTTCGCGACCGGGCCCGGGAGTTCGGCGGCTGGATCGCGTACGTGAACGCCGTCGGCGGCCAGGACGAGATCGTCTTCGACGGCGGGTCGCTCGTGATGGGTCCGGACGGAGAGGTCGCCTGCCGGGCGTCGCTGTTCGAAGAGGATCTGCTGATCGTCGACGTCGAGGACCGATCGGCCCGCGCCCAGCACGACTCCGTGTGGCCCGAGCCGCCCGAGTCGATCCACCGGGCGCTCGTCGTCGGCCTTCGGGACTACGTGCGGAAGAACGGGTTCGACGACGTCGTGCTCGGGCTCTCCGGCGGGATCGATTCGGCGTTCGTGGCATCGCTCGCGGTCGACGCGCTCGGACCGGATGCGGTGCGCGCCCTCGCGATGCCCTCTCCCTATTCGAGCCCGGAGAGCGTCGAGGACGCGTCGGATGTCGCCACACGTCTCGGGATCCGGCTCGACGTCACGCCGATCGACGAGGCCTTCGACGCCTACCGGTCGGCCCTCCGGACCGCTCTTCGAGGGTCGACGCGAGGACGTGACGGAGGAGAACCTGCAGGCCCGGATCCGCGGCAACATGCTGATGGCGATCTCGAACAAGTTCGGCTCGCTGGTCCTGGCCACGGGGAACAAGAGCGAGTACGCGGTCGGCTACGCGACGCTCTACGGGGACATGGCCGGCGGGTTCGCGCCGATCAAGGACGTGCCCAAGACGCTCGTCTACGAGCTCTGCCGCTGGCGGAACGACGAGGGGCCGGCCGCACCGATCCCCGAACGGGTGATGACGAAGCCGCCGTCGGCGGAGCTCCGGCCCGACCAGAAGGACACGGACTCGCTCCCGCCGTACGAGGTCCTGGACCCGATCGTCGAGGCCTACGTCGAGGACGACCTCGGCGTGGAGGAGATCGTCGCGCGAGGCCATGAACGCGCCACCGTCGATCGCATCGTGCGGATGATCGACCGGACCGAGTACAAGCGGCGGCAGGCGGCTCCAGGGATCAAGATCACGCCGAAGGCGTTCGGTCGCGACCGCCGGATGCCGATCACGAACCGCTACGTGGATTGATCGGGACGGCTACGCGATCCAGGCGGTACCGGTCGTGCCGGTGACCTCCCAGCCGCCGGCCTTCTCCTCGAGGACGTACGTGGTCCCGCTGCCGCAGAGTCCGCCGCATCCGTAGCTCCCGCCGACCTCGACGCCGTCACCGCTCTCGACGATCGTTCCCGAGCCGGAGAACGACGATCTCGGGGGCACCCGTCATCCAGTCGTCGTCGTAGAGCGGCGTGGGGTCCTCGACGAACGTGATCGGCGGGCCGAGATCCGCCAGACGCTGGGCGAGCTCGTCCTGCTCCGCGGCGCTGAGCTCGTCGTCACAACCCTTCGGGGCGTCCGCCTCGCCGGCGTTCTCGCAGAGCCTCGAGACGATCACGATCTTCTTCCACTCGATCTTCTCGGCGCCGAGCACCTCACGGGCGGTGCTTTCGTAGATGCCGAGCCGTGTCTGGTCAACCGCAGCCGGGGCGGGGTCGGAGGCGGGACCGGGAGCGGGGTCCTCCGCGCACGATGCCAGCAGGAGCGCGAAGATCGTCAGGACGGCGGAACGTCGCATGGGCAGCCTCCTCGGGGAGCGTATCCCCCTGGGACGCCCTCGGAGAGACGGAGGTTCCTACAATCTCTTCGGAAACAGGGGCGGTAGCTCAGTCTGGTCTAGAGCAGGGGGCTTTTAACCCTCGTGTCGCGGGTTCGAATCCTGCCCGCCCCACGTCAGAGGTCAAACGTAGGGTCGCAGCGTGAAGGTCGTCGAGATGCACGGGCCTGGCGGTGGATGGCGCGTGATGGTCCCGGAGACCAGGAGGGAACGGATGCGCGGGCTGCGAGGCCACCCGCCGCCGGGCCCTCGGGAGGCGATGCTGCTCCGGAGATGCCGGAGCGTGCACACGTTCGGGATGGAGCAGCAGATCACGGTGGTCTTCCTGGATCGGGAGATGACGGTGACCCGGCTGCGGCGTCCGAAGCCGAAGCGGCTGGTGGTCGGCGGGCGTCGAGCTCGTCACGTCCTCGAGACAGGCATCGGTTCGGAGCTTCGGATCGGCGACCGCTTCAGCCCCGCAGCCGGATGAGGGCGCTGACCGCGAGCGATCCCAGGGCGGCGGCCATCACGAGGAGCAAGGACACGAGCCATGGGGCCCATCTGGGGAGTGCCACCGGCTCCCTCCGGGAGCGGTCGGGCTCGACGAGTCCGAGCCACTCCAACACCACCCGGAACTCACCATGAGGCATACGACGGGTTTCGGCCCGACGCCGGGTGTCCTTGAGTGGTTGCCGTTCGCGGGGGTCCGCTGACACGCTGCCTGGCATGTGGCTCCGCCGGATGCTCGCTGTCGTGCTCGTGATGGCCGCCGCCTGTGGCGGGGACGCCGACGCCGGTCCGGCGGCCGGTGACTACTTCACGCAGCTCCAGCGGGTGAGCGAAACGGCGCACATCCAGGAGCGCGGCCTCAGCCGCGACCTCGGGAGCCGTCTGGACGAGGCACCGGCAGGCGAGGATCGGATGGCCGTCCTGACCGTCTACGTCGATCAGAGCGTGCGCCTGTATCAGGATGTCGTGGACGCGCTCGGACAGCTCGGCCCGCCGCAGGAGCTCGCCGCGGCCCAGCGGTCCTACCTCGAGGCCTGGCAGGGTCAGCTGGATGCGATGCGGAACGTGCGCGAGGCAGGGTTCCGCACCCCGGCACAGATCTTGAAGCAGTTCGACCTGCCCCTGTTCCGCGACGCGGAGGCCGAGACGAAGGCGCGGTGCGAGGAGTTGCAGGCTGCGGTGGCGGCGACCGGTTCCGACGTCGATCTCGTCTGCGACGGTCGCCCGGCCTGAGGCGACCCGCCCTCCCGGCCGGCCGGAGGGCCCTGGCTATACTCTCTGAGCTGTCCCCGATGGGAGATGGCGAGGGGCAGGCCCCCATCGTCTAGCGGCCTAGGACGCCGCCCTTTCAAGGCGGAAGCACGGGTTCGAATCCCGTTGGGGGCACGGCACCAACACATATATGCGCCCGTAGAGGAGTCCGGTCGTCCTCACCTCCCTGTCAAGGAGGAGATCGCGGGATCGAAGCCCGTCGGGCGCGCTGGGCGAGCGAGTCGGAAACGGCTCGCTCGCCCATCTGCGGGCGGGCCGTTCATCCTTCGGGCGGCATCCCGACGATCAGCGTGTCGTGGTCGAGCCACACGGGCCCCCACAGCTCGGGGTCCAGCATCCGATCAGCATGGGTAACGAGATCCAGCACCCAGATGCCCGGAGCTCCTTGGTAGGCGATCTGCGAACCGTCCGGGGACCACACCGGGTGTCCGTGATACCTGGTGGGGTCGGGGGGTGACACCGGCGTGTCGTCGCTTCCGGACGGCGTGATGGTGTGAAGGGCGAAGTTGTCCTCAGGCGTCGCGTAGCCGAAGACGAGGAGCCCCCCGTCCGGGGACCAGTCCGCGTCGGACGCCAGCGAGTCGCGACGATCGCAGCACAGGGTGACGGCCTTGCCCGAGGGCACGTCGACCGACCGGAGTCGCCAACCGTCCCCCTCCTGCACCTGATAGGCGATCGAATCGCCGTCGGGTGACCAGTCGGCGCCGAAGACATCGGAACGCTCCTTGGTCACGCGCTGGGTCTCGCCCGAGCCGAGATCGACGACCATGAGCGTTCGGATCCCGTCCGTCGCGATCCCGGTGTACGCGAGGAGTCGCCCGTCCGGAGACCAGGTCGGGTCGATCGCCTCGATCTCGTCGGTCACGGCCTCGAGATCGGTCCCGTCGGCGTTCATGACCCATACCTGGCGGGACCCGTCGACCTCGGCGTCGAACGCGATCCGGGTTCCGTCGGGTGACACCGCGGCACCGAAGGCTGATGAGTCCGGCGGAACGCCGGCGAGCGGTTCGACGGCACCCGTCGCGAGTTCGAGGACGTACAGGCCGGCCGTTCGCGCCGGCGTTTCCCCGACGGGTGGAGACGTCGGGGGCGTCGCCGAGGCCGCGGGAGATGCGTTCTCCCCCGCCGAGCACGAGACCGCGACCAGGAGGACGGCGCCTGTCAGCCACCGGATCCCGGTCGTCGTGAGAGAGCGCGCGAAGGACACGAGGCGAGAGGATGTCAGAGCACGACCCACCGGCGGGCTCGAGACGTGACCTGCGGTCAGATCCTCGACTCGATGACCGGGAACGATCTCCACTCGCTACACTTCAACGCGCTGGTGATGACCTGGCGCCGATCTCTGCCAGGTTCTCTACCGGCCCCCGGGGAGGTAGCTCAGTTGGTAGAGCACGCGGCTGAAAACCGCGGTGTCGGCGGTCCGATTCCGCCCCTCCCCACCCTCGAGACGAACGGGCGGGGCGCCTTCGGCGCCCCGCCCGTCTGTCCTTCTTCTCGACCGGTCGCTGACTACGCCACTGGCTGGAAGTAGTGAGCCTGCCGCCAATCCGCGACCTTCCTCCCGAGGGTGGCCGCTTGCGCGTCCGCCGTCATGAAGTGCAGGCCCCCGTAGACCCGCGCGAGACGGATCTCGTTGATCGCCTGCGAGAATCGCGTGTAGCTCCGTTCGATCCGCCCGATCGGCGATGAAGCTCGGACCGCGCTGAAGGACATCTGGTTCGTCCCGAAGAAATCCCGCAGCGTGCGCACGAACGAGCCGCTGACGCAGTTGTGGCCCGACGGGTGGTCCGGGTACGGCGGGACCCCGAGCAGCGCCGTCCAACCGTCGTCGTCGATCGTGGCCGGATTGCCGTCGATCTCCGCGAACCGGATCGCGGTCGTGGGTCGCCAGAACCCATGGAGCTCCTTGTCCTGGAAGCACGCGATCAGGGCATCGGATCCCGTGAGATAGAGCATCGCGAAGTACCGGGCGTTCTCGGTGGCCGAGAGCTCCTGGTTCTCCGAGACCTGACGGAAGATCCTCGACCACATCCCCACCGCGTGATCGTTCCAGAACTGCGCCATCGCGGTCTGGTCGGCGGTTCTCGTCGAGCCTGTCGCGACACCGAGCCTCTTCACTTGCTGGAACTCCTGGGCGTAGTCCGCGCTCGACAGGTCGAGAGGGCCTGCGGTCCCGAACGCCGAGGCGTCGGGGATGAGGAACGGCTCCACCTCTCCGACCCACTTGAAGTTGTTGCCCATGGGGCTCAGCGGCGCGACCAGGTTCCGCCAGTCACCGGCACCCGTGCCTTCGGTGAAGAACTGATCGCCGAACCTGCCGTCCCCCGTCCGCTCGGCGATCATCGCGTCCGCGGCCGCCTCTCCCACCGCCAGACCGCCATCGACCGAGGCCTGTGACACTCCCGCACCGAGGATGGCTTCGAGTGAGTCCTCGTAGTACCCCGCCAGTTCGTCGTCCCGGTCGCTCGGCAACAGAGACTGGAGCACCTTGTTCGCAGCGGCCGTGGCGGCCGCGTCCTTCGAGTCGGTGGACTCAGCATCCGGAGCTTCGAGGTATGGCTCGTAGCCGCCGTCGATCGCGTTCACGGCGTCGTAGACCGCGCCATGGACCATGGCGAGGTGCATGACGGCGACGGGAGGCGCCTGAGCGGCGGTGACGATCAGCTCGTTGTACGCGTTCTGGTTCCAGGCGAGCACCTGGTCGGGTACGTCGACGGCATTCGCCGCTCCGGACGTCGGGAGCATGAGCGCGGTCGTGAGGACGAACATCCCCACCACGAGCGTGACTCCCCTTCGTTTGTGCAACATCGATTTCCTCTCCTTCTGGGGGTGGTGGGTGGCTCGTGCACTTTCCCTCGCGCGGTCTCACCCCTTTCCTCGTCGCGCGTCGGTACCGTGCACAGGTTCCAAGGTGCCTCTTCCGTGAACAAGAACCGCCGACACACCCGAAACGTTGCGAACATCACTGAAAAGCCCTTCGCCATAGATGTTCAGCCAGGGATGTGGAGCGCCGAAGGACCTTGCCGAGGCGTCAGTTCAGGAGTTCATGGCCGCGGATCTCGGCCCAGTGGGACAGCACGCCCTGGTAGATCTCGGCCGAGCGCGGGAACTCGTGTCGCTCCAGGGCCTCGAGCGCGAGGCCCAGGTCGCGAACGCTCCGGTCGTCGTCCAGCTCGTCCCACGTGAGGAAGTCGCAGAGGCTGCCGTAGTCCAGCTCGACGAGCGACCTCGGGTCGAACAGCGCGATCCACTCGTGCAGATCCATCAGGAGGTCGCTGATCGGACCGAGGTCCGACCGGCGGAGCGCGGGGATCGCCTGGCCCGCGCGGCGGAGCGCACGGCGCGCCGACGTCCGGTACCGCAGGCGCAGACGACCGTGCTCGTCCTCGCCGAGCCATCGCTCCCCGTCGGCGAAGAGCACGAACCATCGGATGGGCACGTGCCACGGACTCTGGTGGCAGAAGGCGACCGCGAGCGGATCCCGGCGCCGGATGCGGTTGAGCTCGCGGGCGACCCGCTTGCCGTCCTTCTTGGAGAGGAACCGCTCGGCGAGCTCGATCGGCTTGGCCTCGCGGAACGCGAGGGCGGCGGCGAGCACCCGCATGCGCATCCGCCACGGGCTCACGTACGTGCGGCCGTCGACGACGCGGACCTCGGCGTGCTCGCCCTCGGCGGGAGCGATGAGCCCGAGACCGTCGTCGGCGTGGTCCAGGTATCGCCGGCGCCTCCCCGGGACCCACATGTTCGTGAGGAGGTAGCGCTCCCAGCGCAGTTGCTCGTCCCGATCGAAGGCGTCCAGGGGCTGGAACACGCGGAGGAAGGCGCTGGGAACCACGTCGCTGAGTCTAGCGTCGGGGTGCATCTCCTATGCTCTCGGCGTCCCCGACCCAGGAGCTGAAGTGGACGCGCCCTCGCACTGGGCCGGCACGGAGCCGGTCCGCATCCTGGAGGCCGACGGCACCGCAGTCGGCGACCCCGACGTCGGCCTCGAGCCGGAGCGCCTTCGGGCGCTGCTGCGGCACATGGTCCGCGCCCGGCGCCTCGACCGTGAGTGCATGGCGCTCCAGCGCCAGGGGGAGCTCACGGTCTATCCGCCGTTCGAAGGGCAGGAGGCCGCTCAGGTGGGCTCGGCGTTCGCCCTCGGCGCGGAGGACTGGGCGTTCCCCACGTTCCGAGAGCTCGCCGCCGCGTTGGTCCGGGGCGTCGACCCGGTCCAGTACCTCTGGTACCACCGGGGAACGTGGCACGGCGGGCCGTACGACCCGCGCGCGACGCGATTCGGTCCGATCTGCGTGCCGGTCGCCACGCAGATCTGCCACGCGGTCGGCGTGGCGATGGGATTGCAGCGGGACGGCGCCGAGGCGTGCGCCCTCGCCTACTTCGGGGACGGAAGCGCGAGCGAAGGCGACTTCCACGAAGGGGCGAACATGGCGGCCGTGTTCGGAGTCCCGGCGATCCTGTTCTGCCAGAACAACGGCTGGGCGATCAGCGTCCCGACCGGGCTGCAGACGGCGGGAGAGATCTGGAAACGTGCGGAAGGGCTCGGCTTCCCGGGCGTTCGGGTCGACGGCAACGACGTCCTCGCCGTCTACCGGGTGACGACCGAAGCCGTCGCGCGCGCACGCTCGGGCGGTGGCCCGACGCTGGTCGAGGCGCTGACCTACCGCATGGGCCCGCACACGACCGCGGATGACGCGTCCCGCTACCGCGATGAGGACGAGGTCGAGCGGTGGCGCGCGTTCGATCCGATCGACCGGTACAGGACGTGGCTGCTCAGCGCCGGTCACGCCGACGAGGACTTCGTCCGCACCTGCGACGACGAGGCCGCTGCATGGGTGTCGGAGGTGCGGGCCGGGATCACCGCGACCGAGCCACCGCCGGTCGAGTGGATGTTCGACTGGACCTTCGCGGATCCTCCGGCGACCCTGGCACGGCAGCGCGAGGAGGCGCTCGGTGGCTGAGTGGACCCTGTCCGCGGCGCTCAACCGAGCATTGATCGATGCGATGGAAGACGACCCGCGGCTGCTGGTGTACGGCGAGGACGTGGGCAGGCTCGGCGGCGTCTTCCGGGTGACCGACGGATTACAGGCGAAGTTCGGTGAGGACCGCGTCTTCGACACGCCCATCGCCGAGGCCGGCATCGTCGGCGCCGCGATCGGGCTCGCCCTCACCGGCTGGAAGAGCGTGGTCGAGATGCAGTTCGACGGCTTCTCCTACCCGGCCTTCGAGCAGATCGTGTCGCACGTCGCGAAGTATCGGACACGCACGCGGGGCCGAGTCGAGCTCCCGATCGTGATCCGGATCCCCTCGTTCGGAGGGATCCGCGGGAAAGAGCATCACGGGGAGAGCCCGGAGACCTACTACGCCCACACGGCGGGCCTGAAGGTCGTGGCCCCATCGAGCGCGCTCGACGGATACCGACTCCTGCGCCTCGCGATCGAGGACCCCGATCCGGTGGTCTTCCTGGAGCCGAAGGCCAAGTACTGGGCGAAGGAGGAGGGCGAGCTGACCACGGATGGCCCCGGGATCGGCGAAGGTCGCGTGCGTGCGGGACGGGGATGCGTGCGCGGTGTTCGCCTACGGAGCGATGGTCGCGCGCTGCCTCGAGGCGGCCGAGCTGCTCGATGGCGAAGGACTCTCGGTCCGCGTGGTCGACCTGCGTTCCCTCGCCCCGTTGGACGTCGAGCTGATCGGACGGTCGGCTCGGGAAACGGGACGCGTGGTCGTGGTCCACGAGGCCCCGAAGACCCTCGGCATGGGCGGCGAGGTCGCCGCGCGCGTCATGGAGGAGGCGTTCGACTTCCTGCAAGCACCGGTCGCGCGCGTGACCGGCTGGGATGTGCCCTATCCCCCGGCCGCGCTGGAACACCGGTACCTGCCGAGCGTGGACCGGATCGCCGCCGCGGTTCGCCGGGTGATCTCGTACTGATGGCCGAGCGGGTCTTCGCGATGCCGGACCTCGGCGAGGGCCTCGAGGAGGGCGAGATCGTCTCCTGGCTCGTCGCCGATGGGGACGAGGTCGAGCTGAATCAGCCGATCGTCGAGGTCGAGACCGCGAAGGCGACCGTAGAGATCCCCTCGCCGTTCGCCGGGGTGGTCGCGACGCTCCACGCGGGTCCCGGCGAGTCCGTCGCGGTGGGGGCTCCCCTCGTCACGTTCCAGGTCCCAGGCAGTGCCCCCGAGGGGGCACCGGTCGACACGAGCCGCCCGGCCGCGCCCGCCGCGGCGACCCCCGCGGTTCGGAAACTGGCCAAGGACCGCGGAGTCGACCTGACCACGGTGACCGGGACCGGTCCGGACGGGCGCGTGACGGCGGAGGACGTCGAGGGGGCCGCCGCCGACGACGACACCGAACGGATCCCCCTCACCCCCACTCGGCGGACGATCGCGCGGCGGATGGAGCAGGCGGCGGCGATCCCGCAGGTCACCACGTTCCGGACCGTGGATGCCACCTCGCTGGAGGCGGCGCGAACCGAACTCGGTGTCTCTCCCCTCCCCGTGTTCGTCGCGGCGCTGTGTCGGACGATCTCGAGCCACCCGATCCTGAACGCGACCTGGGCGGACGACGCGATCGTCGTCCACGACACGGTGCACGCCGGCATCGCGGTGGACACCGAGCGAGGTCTCTTCATGTCCGTCATCCACGATGCGAGCTCGAAGGGGATCTCCGAGCTCTCCACGGAGATCCGCCGCCTCGCGGAGGCCGCGCGCGGTGGCTCCCTCGCACCGGACGAGGCGACGGGCGCCACGATCTCGATCAGCAACACCGGGAGCTACGGAAGCGAGGCGGGAACCCCTCTCCTCAACCCGCCGGGCGCCGTCACGATCGCCCTCGGGGTCATCGAGCCGCGCGCGCTGGTCGTCGGCGGCGGCGCCGTCGAGGCTCGTCCGGCGTGCACGATCAGCCTTACGTTCGACCATCGCGTCCTCGACGGCGCCGCCGCCGGTCGCGCCCTGACTGACCTCGTCGAACTCCTCGAGGACGCCGACGCTCTCCGCGAGCTGTCGCGATAACGTTGCCCGCCATGAAGGTCGTGTCCCTGCTCCCGTCGGCGACCGAGATCGTGTTCGCGCTCGGCCTCGGCGACTCGCTCGTCGGCGTCACCGACGAATGCGACTTCCCGCCCGAGGCCGTCACGAAGCCGGTCGTCTCTCGGAGCGCCCTGCCGCAGGGCCGACCCCTGTCCGCGCGTGAGATCGACCAGGCGGTGCGGGGCAAGCTGGACGCGAAGGAACCTCTCTACGTGCTCGACACCGACCTCCTGCGTCGAGAGCAGCCGGACGTGGTACTCACGCAGGATCTCTGCCGTGTCTGCGCCGTGCCCTCGGGGCAGGTGCAGCAGGCGCTCGACAAGATCGGGTTGCCGGACGCGAAGGTCCTCTCGCTCGATCCGAACACCCTGGAAGAGGTCATCGCCCAGATCGACGCGGTGGGCACGCTCCTGGAGCGGCCCGAGGAGGCCGCGGAACTGACGGCGTCCCTCCGGGATCGGGTCGTGAAGGTGAAGGAGGTCGGCTCCCGCCTCCCCACGCTCAACGTGTTCTGCCTCGACTGGTCCGACCCGCCCTTCGCGGCGGGCCATTGGGTGCCGGAGATGGTCGAAGCCGCCGCGGGCGTCAACCTGCTCTCCGAGAAGGGCGGGCCCTCGAGCGTCGTCACCCATCGCGAGATCCGCGACGCGAACCCCGAGGCGATCGTGTTCATGCCCTGCGGCTACTACCTCGAGGAGGCCGAGGAGGAAGCGACCCGCGTCTTCCAGCACGCCGAGTTGCAGGAAACGCCTGCGGTGCGCAACGGCAACGTCTTCGCCGTCGACGCCACGTCGTACTTCTCAAGGCCCGGCCCGCGGATCGTGGACGGGCTGGAGATCCTCGCGTGGGCCCTGCATCCCGACGCGTACCCAGCGCCCCCGCCGGGCCGTATCTCACGGGTCGGCTAGGCTCGCCGACATGGCCGGCCAGAACCTCGTCACGCCCGAGGACCTCGGCAAGCGCGTGTCCTTCCAGTTCGAGCTCCCCAACGGCTACCTCGGAGAGGCGGTCGGGATCTTCGAACGCTGGGACGAGGATGCCGAGACCTACTTCGTGCGGAAGAAGGACGGGACGGAGGTGCGCGTGCCGGCGCGCGGCGTGCGGTACGGCAAGGTCGTGGAGTGAGCTAGGAGGCCTTGGAGAGACCGCCGAGGACGCCGATCAGCTCCTCGACGTCGAAAGGCTTCGGAACGAACGCATCGGCCCCGAGTGCGGTGGCCTTCTCCTTGTCGTCCGGACCGGTGAGCGCGCTCACGATGACGATGCGAGGACGCTCGCCGACCGGCAGCTTGGTCATCGCTTTGAGGACCGCCCAGCCGTCCATCTCGGGCATCATCAGGTCGAGCACCATCAGCATCGGGTGGTGCTTCTCGAGCTCCTCGAGGGCCTCGACGCCGTTGCTCGCCGTGAACGTCCGATAGCCCTCGTGCTCGAGGGTGAACCGGAGGACCCACGCGACCTGCGGCTCGTCGTCGACGACCAGGACGCTCCCGCTCCCGTGCACCTGTCCGTTCATCTCACCTATCCCTACGGCCTCGGGCGCCCCGCGCTGGATACGTCCAACGGGTCGTTTCGCCTCGGCCGCTCGGCGTCCACCGTCCGACCGATGCTCCCAGCTCGGGGGACTCACACGTAGTCATGATGAGGCACGAAGGTCCAAGCGCAACGACATCGGTCACACGAGTCGAACACCGGAGGGGGTCGAGACCTCGCCGATCCGGAACGCCCGATACGAGCTGCGGGTGAGCACGGCCTCCGCCACCTCGTGGGCGACGAGGAGCACCATCCCGATCCCCATGTTGAACGTGGCGAACATGTCGTCATCCGAGGCGCCGGCCGTCTCCTGCACGAGCGCGAAGATCGGGTGCTCGGGCCAGGTGCCCCGGTGGATCGTCGCTCCCATCCCCGGCGGCAGGACCCGGGGCAGGTTCTCGAGGACGCCGCCGCCGGTGATGTGAGCGGCTGCGTGGATCGACCCCTCGCGCGCGAGCGCCACGACCTCCGGGGCATAGATCGCGCAGGGCTCGAGGAGCTCGTCCGCGAGCGGGCGGTCCAGACCCGGCGGGACGTCGCCGAGGTCGAAGGCCGGGAGGAGCGCCGATCGCACGAGCGAATAGCCGTTCGCGTGCAGCCCGGTCGACCCCAGCCCGATCAGGACGTCGCCCTCCGTGACCCGGTCGGGGCCGAGGAGCGAGTCTTCGTCGACGAGACCGACGCAGAAGCCCGCGAGGTCGAACGCGTCCTCCGCCATCACGCCGGGATGCTCGGCGGTCTCGCCTCCGAGGAGGGCGCACCCCGCCCGGCGGCATCCTTCCGCGACACCCTCGACGATCGAGGCGACGCGCGTGGGCTCGACGCGGCCCACGGCGAGGTAGTCGAGGAAGAACAACGGCTCGGCCCCGGTGCACGCGACGTCGTCTGCGCACATCGCCACGAGGTCGATGCCAACGGTGTCCAGCCGGCCGGTCAGCCGGGCGATCTCGAGCTTCGTCCCGACGCCGTCCGTCGCGGCAGCCAGGAGCCGACCCTGTTCGATCCGATAGAGCCCGGCGAATCCGCCCACCTGATCCGCGACCTCCGGGCGCCGTACCCTCGCGGCGAGGTCGGCGATCAGCGCCACCGCCTTCGCCGCCGCCTCGGTGTCGACACCGGCGTCGCGGTAGGCGGGGGTCACGCCGTCGGGAGCCGGAGCTGATCTTCCAGCATGAACTTGCCGGCGTGCTCCGGGACCGGGATCGGGTACTCCCCGTCGAAGCACGCGCGACAGAAGTCCTGGGCCGGCTCCCCCGTCGCTCGGACCAATCCCTCGAGGGAGAGGTAGCCCAGGGAGTCGGCGCCGACGTACGCGCGGATCTCGTCGACGGCGAGATCGGCCGCGACGAGCTCCGCGCGCGTGCTCATGTCGATCCCGTAGAAGCATGGCCAGCGGATCGGCGGACACGTGATCCGGATGTGGATCTCGGCGGCGCCGGCTTCGCGGAGCATCGCCACGATCTGCCTCGTGGTCGTCCCACGCACGATCGAGTCGTCGACCACGATCAGCCTCTTACCTCGGATCGAGTCCGGCAGGGGGTTCAGCTTCAGCTTCACGCCCCGCTCGCGGAGCGACTGGGACGGCTGGATGAACGTCCTGCCGACGTACTGGTTCTTGTGGAGCCCGTCGCCGTAGGGGATCCCCGAGACCTCCGAGAATCCCTGGGCGGCCGAATGGCCCGTGTTGGGCACCGCGATCACCATGTCGGCGTCGGCGGGGTGCTCGGCGGCGAGGATCCTGCCCATCTCGCGCCGCGCCTCGTGCACCGAGACGCCCTTCATGCGTGAGTCGGCCCGCGACAGATAGACGAACTCGAAGATGCAGAGCGCGGCGCGCGGGCTCCGGGCGAAGCGCGAGGAATGGAGCCCTCGATCGTCGATCCGGACCAGCTCGCCGGGCTCGACCTCGCGGATGAAGGTCGCGCCCACGATGTCGAGGGCGCAGGTCTCCGAGGCCACCACGAACCCCTTGGGGAGCTTCCCCACCGCGAGTGGGCGCAGGCCGTGAGGGTCCCGGGCGGCGAAGACCGAGCGCTCGTCGGCCATCACGAAGCAGAAGGCGCCTTCGAGCTCGGGGAGGACCCGCATCGCGGCCCCCTCGAGGTCGTGATGGGCCATCTCGGACGCGAGCATCGTGGCCACCAGGTCCGAGTCGGTCGTGGCGGCGGAGGAGCGGCCCATCCGCGCGACCAGCTCGCCCGTGTTCACCAGGTTGCCGTTGTGTCCCAGCGCGAGCGCCCGCACACCGTCGTTCTTGAAGACGGGCTGGGCGTTGTCCCAGGTCGTGGACCCGGTGGTCGAGTACCGGGTGTGGCCGACGGCCAGATCCCCCTGGAGCGTGGCCAGCGTGGCCTCGTTGAAGACCTGGGCGACGAGCCCGAGGTCCTTGTAGATCAAGATGTTGTGACCGTCGGAGACCGCGATACCGGCGGACTCCTGGCCGCGATGCTGCTGGGCGAAGAGCCCGAAGTACGTGAGACGAGCGACGTCCTCACCCGGGGCCCACACCCCGAACAAGCCGCATTCGTCTTTGGGACTCTCCGCGCCCACCTGGAGGCCAGTCTACCGGCGGGTGTCATCCCCTCCGGGGAGGTTGCTTCACCGGTCCGCGCGGAGGCGGGCTAGCGGTCGAGCCGATAGAACCGAAGGAAGTCGTGTTCGATCGGCAGGACCGACACCTCGTCGAAGCCGGCCTCCTTCGCGTACCGCTCGAACGTCGACCGCCGCATCACGGTGCCCGTCCCCGCCGACGTCTCGTCCTCCATCGCCGACGGCAGGCAACACAGGACGCTGTAGGCGTAGAAGAGCCGCTCGGTCTCGCTCGCCGGTGCCGTGAACGAGTCCTCCGTTCGTTCGTCGGCGACGATCAACGTGCCGCCGGGCTTGAGCATCTCCCTGATACCGCTCAACACCGAGACGGGTTGCGAGAGATCAGCGTGTCTGCGTCGCCGGCAAGGACCCCTCGAGGGTGAGGAGCCGGCGCTTGCGGGACGGACCGCCCGCGTAGCCGCCGACGTCGCCACCGGTGCGGAGCACCCGGTGGCACGGCACCACGATCGGGATCGGGTTGGAGCCGAGGGCGTTGCCGACCGCGCGCGAAGCGCGCGGTCGGCCGATCCGCTCCGCGAGCGCGCCGTAGGTGGTCGTCCGCCCGAAGGGGACCTTGGCGGTCGCTGCCAGGACGTCCCGCGCGATCCCGCGCATCAGCCGGCGGTCGAGCTTCAGCTCGAAGCGTGTCCGGTCGCCCTCGAAGTACTCGTCGAGCTGCCGACGGACCTCGTCGGTGGACGCTGGGTGCTCGAGGATCCGCGGCGAGAGCTGCCGCGAGAAGCGGTCGAGCAGCTCATCGCGCTCCTCCTCCTCGAAGGCCACGTAGGCGAGCCCACGCGGCGTGACCGCGAGAAGCAGTTCGCCCACGGGGCTCTCGAAGCTGCCGAGGGCGACGTCGAGCAGCCCTTGCTCGGCGGCGATCGCGGCGATGTCCGCCGCCACCACCTTCGCCCGACGGTCGGCTTCCTTCTTCCCCGCAAGCGCCTTCAGCGCCTTCGTGTTCATCGGCGTCCCGTTCACTTCATCAGCTCCCTCAGCTTCTTCACACCCTGGTACACGTTCGCCCGGGCCGCCTCCTCGGAGATCCCCAGCGCCTCCGCGACGTCGGCGTAGCTCCGATCCAGCACGTGCCGGTGGACCACCGCCACGCGCTGCTTCGGCGGCAGGCTCGCCACGGCCGCCCGGAGGTCGCCGTCGAACTCCGGCTGCCCGCTCGGCGTCGCCGGCTGCTCGGGTAGCTCGTCGGACGGGATCGCACGACGACCGGCGGCCCGATGGTGATCGATCGCCTTCCGGGAGGCGATCCGCAGGATCCACCGGTCGAGCCTCGATGCATCCGTGAGCCGTGGATACGCCCGGAGCGCCGCCACGAACGTGTCCTGGAAGCAGTCGTCGGCCTCGTGGGGCCCGACGGCGGCCATGAGGAACCGGTAGACGGTTCCCTGATGCTCCTCCAGGAATTCGTTGAACGGCGGGAGCTCCACGATCTGAGATGCAACCACACCTCGAACAACGCGCGAGCGCCCCGTGCCGTGAAACGAGATGCCCGCGAGGCGCTACCGAGCTGTCGAGTCGTCCCCTGCGGGCCGTCCTCGAAGCGCCTCGTCGACGTCGTCGAGGTGTTCCCCCCGGTGCGATGCACGGACGGCGTACAGGGGGCTTTCCGGATCGGCCGGCCAGAGGCGGTCGGCCGGCAGGGTCGCCACCCGCGCGTCGGTTTCCTCCGCGATTCGGAGCGCCAGCCGAGCGAGCTCGATCGGCGGGACCGCGTGGATCAGCTCACGCGAGGCGTCGTTGATCCAGTCCACGTCCTCCGGCTCGGTGTCGTCCGGCGAGAACGGCACCCCGCGTTCGAGCTTGTCGGCGAGGGCAAGCACCCGGGCATCCCAGAACGCGATGTGGCCGAAGACTCCGGCGACCGTCCAGTGCGGGTTCACGGGGATGCGGAGCTCGTCCTCGTCCAAGCGCTCGACCAGAGTGCGCAGACGCTCACGCTCCCGGGTGTTCTCTTCGACGTACGAGCGATCGTCCGGCATGACCACCGTGACGATACCGCGGAGGGGCGGAGGATGAACGACTAGGCGATCTCGCCCAGGAGACGCGGGATCGCGCCCTCCCAGACGTCGGCCAGCTCGGTCACGGTCGTCTCCACCATGCCGTCGATCACGGCGCGCGGGCCCCCGGTCTCACCGATCCGCTCGAACGGCACCCCTCGCGTCGCGGCGAGGCCCCGGAACGATCCCTCCCGCTCGGGCGCGACGGACACCACGACCCGCGACGCGGACTCACCGAACAGCAGGACATGTGGAGGGACGTCCCCCGCGAGCGTGACCGCGAAGCCGTGCCCGCCGAGGATCGCGCACTCCGCCAGCGCGACGGCGACGCCGCCGTCGGAGCAGTCGTGTGCGGAGGCGAGCAGGTCGGCCGCCGCTGCCTCCTGCACCAGATCTTGCAGGTGGCGCTCGACCTCGAGGTCGAGCGCCGGCGGGGCACCGGCCACCGTCCCCAGCACGGTCTCGGCGAACTCCGACCCACCCAGCTCGGCGAAGGACTCGCCGAGCAGGTAGACGGCGAGTGCGGGCATCGGGAAGCCCGAGTGCAACCGCAGCCGATAGTCGGGGAGCGATCCCAGCACGCCCACGACAGGCGTAGGCCAGATCGCCGAGCCACCGGACTCGTTGTAGAAGCTGACGTTGCCTCCCGTCACCGGCGTGTCGAGCGCGAGGCACGCATCTCGCATCCCTCGGATCGCCTCGGAGAACTGCCACATCACCTCGGGTCGCTCGGGATCGCCGAAGTTCAAGCAGTTCGTGATCGCGAGCGGTTTCGCGCCGGTGACCGCGACGTTCCGGGTCGCCTCGGCCACGGCGTGCGCGCCGCCCAGGTACGGATCGAGCGCCCCGTATCGACCGTTGCCGTCGACCGAGAGGACGAGGCCCTTCATCGTCCCCGGCACCCGCACCACGGCGGCATCGGATCCCGGCCCTGCGACGGTCTGGCCCTGGACCATCCGGTCGTACTGCTCGAAGACCCATCGCTTGGAGGCCACGTTGGGTGATGCGAGGAGTGTGAGAAGCGTTTCGCGAAGATCGCCGTCGAACGGCGCGAACGTGGGGTCGTCGTGATCGGTCGGGATCGGCCGCATGGGTCGTTCATAGACCGGTGCCTCCTCGGTCAGCGACCGGGCCGGCACCTTGGCCACTGGCTCTCCCGCCATGCGCACGTCCAGGTCTCCGCCCACCTCCAGGGTCGCGACGACCGCGGTCTCGAGCCCCCACTTCGCGCACACCGCGCGCACGCGTTCGAGCTTCGAGGGATGGACGATCGCGAGCATGCGCTCCTGCGACTCGGACGTGAGGATCTCGAAGGCCTCCATGCCCGGCTCGCGCAGGGGCACCTGATCCAGGTCGAGCCGCACACCCATCCCGGCGCGCGCCGCCGACTCGCTCACGGCGCATGTGAGTCCCGCTCCCCCGAGGTCCTGCAGCCCCTCGAGCAGATCCTCGTCGATCAGCTCGAGCGAGGCCTCGATCAGCAACTTCTCGGCGAACGGGTCGCCGATCTGCACCGACGGGCGCGACTCCTCGCTGCCCTCCTCGAGCGTCGCGCGACGCGAGCACGGAGACGCCCCCGATGCCGTCGCGTCCGGTCGTCGACCCGTAGAGGACCATGAGCGAACCGGGTTGGGGCGTGTGCGAGGCGGCGGTCATCAACCGGTCGGCTCGAGCGATGCCGACGCACATCACGTTCACGGTGGGGTTCGCCGAGTGTGCCTCGGCGAACCGGACCTCGCCCCCCACGGTCGGGACCCCGATGCAGTTGCCGTAGCCACCGATGCCGGCGACGACCCCCTCGAGGAGCCATCGGTTCCGCTCGTCGCCGAGGGGTCCGAACATCAGGGGATCCAGCAGCGCCACGGGCCGCGCGCCCATCGAGACGATGTCCCGAACGATCCCGCCGACGCCCGTGGCGGCGCCCTGGTAGGGCTCGATCGCGCTCGGATGCGAATGCGACTCGATCTTGAAGACGGCGGCGACGCCGTCGCCGATGTCGACGGCGCCGGCGTCCTGACCCGGACCGACGAGGACCGACGCTCCTTCCGTCGGCAGGGTGCGGAGGTGGACCTTCGAGGACTTGTACGAGCAGTGCTCGGACCACATCGCGGCGTACATCGCGAGCTCGTTCCGGTTCGGGTCGCGCCCGAGCGTGCCCCGGATCATCTCGAGCTCGTCGTCACGCAACCCGAGCTGTCGAGCGAGCACGTTCGAAGGAGGTTCGGTCACCGCCCCGCTCCGGCCATCACGGACGAGAGGAGCGACGCGAACAGCGCCTGTCCCCCGGTGGGCCCGACGTCGGGATCCACGGCGTGCTCGGGATGCGGCATGAGCCCGACCACGTTGCCGGCCTCGTTCCGGATCCCGGCGATCCCGCGCAGGGCGCCGTTCGGGTTGTGGGAGTCCGACACGGCGCCGTCCGGAGCGCAGTAACGGAACACGACCATCCCCGCGTCCTCGAGGCGATCGAGATCGGGCTCGGACGCGACGAACTGTCCTTCGCCGTGCTTGATCGGGATCTCCAGGACCTCTCCCGGCAACACGTCGGCGGTGATCGGGGTCTGCGTCGTCTCCACCCGCAGGTGCACGATCCGACAGACGAACCGCAGGGATCGGTTCCTGATCAGCGCGCCGGGCAACAATCCCGATTCGCAGAGGATCTGGAAGCCGTTGCAGATGCCGAGGACCGGACCACCCCGCGACGCGAAGCCCTTGATCTCCTCCATGACCGGCGCGAACCTCGCGATCGCGCCGCACCGCAGGTAGTCGCCGTAGCTGAAGCCACCGGGCAGGATGACGCCCTCGACCCCCTTGAGATCGCGGTCGGCGTGCCAGAGCGGGACGCCTTCTCCGCCCATCAGCTCGACGGCGCGGAGCGCGTCGCGATCGTCCAACGAGCCGGGGAACGTCACGACGCCGATGCGGGCGCTCATGCTTCCCGGAGCTCCAGGATGCGTGCGTCCTCGATCACGGGGTTGGAGAGGAGTCGGCCGGCCATGTCCTCGACCTGTGTCCGAGCCTCCGACTCCGATCCGGCATCCAGCTCGAGCCGCACGTGTTTGCCGACCCGCACCCCGGACACGTTCCGCCACCCGAGCGTCGGGAGCGCACCCTCGACGGCCTTCCCCTGCGGGTCCGCGAGCCCCGGCTTCAGCGTCACCAGGACCTCGACGGCGAACTTCATCCGTGCTCCTCCCGGAGACGCTCGAGCGCCGGGTCGTCGTCGCCGGATGCCGCTCCCGGGTAGGACGCGAAGGGCGAGCCGGTGATGCGCTCGTACGCCTCCACGTAGCGCCTCGCCGTGCCCGCGACCACCTCGGAAGGGAGCCGCGGCGCCGGTGGCTCGTGATCCCAGCCGCTCGCGTCCAGCCAGTCGCGGACGAACTGCTTGTCGAACGAAGGCTGCGCGTCGCCCGGCGCGTAGACTTCGGCCGGCCAGAAGCGGGACGAGTCCGGCGTGCCGACCTCGTCGATCAAGATCAGCTCGCCGTCGGCGAACCCGAACTCGAGCTTCGTGTCGGCGAGGATGATCCCTCGAGCGGCCGAGGTGTCCGCGAGCCGCTCGTAGATCCCGAGCGTGAGCTCCTTCAGTCGTTCGAACAGGCCTTTGCCGACGAGGTCGACCCCTTCCTCGGGAGTGAGCGGCAGGTCGTGGCCCGTGTCCGCTTTGCTGGTCGGCGTGAAGATCGGCTCGGGGAGGCGGTCGGACTCGACGAGTCCCCCGGGAAGCGGCACGCCGCACACGGCCCCGGCCGCTCGGTACTGCGTCCAGCCCGAGCCGGAGAGGAAACCGCGGGCCACACACTCCATCGGCACGACCTTCGCCTTGCGGACGAGCGTCGCGCGACCGACGAGGGCGGACACCCCGGCGAACGGCGGAGGGAAGGTCGACGGGTCCGTCGACAGGACGTGGTGCGGGACGAGATCGGCCGTGGCTTCGAACCAGAACGACGACAGGCCGGTGAGGACTCGTCCCTTGTCGGGGATCGGGTCGGGCAGCACGACGTCGAAGGCGCTGATCCGGTCGGTGGCGACGAGCACGAGGCGATCCTCGCCGGCGTCGTAGACGTCGCGGACCTTCCCCCGAGCCAGCAGCCGGGGCGAAGGCGTCACCCTGACTCCACCGGAAGCTTCTCGAGCTTCTCGAACACGCCCCCGAGGTTCATGAGGGATCGACGCGGGTCGAACAGCGAGTCGAGCGTGGCGGGCCCGAGCCGCCGGCCCACCTCCGGGTCGGCTTCCAACACGGCTCGGAAACTCGTTCCCTCGTCCCAGGCGCGGGCCGCGGCCGACTGGACCAACACGTAGGCCTCATCCCGGGAGAGCCCGGCGCCCACCAGCTCGAGGAGGACCGCCTGCGAGTACACGAGCCCACCACCGATCTCGAGGTTCTCGCGCATCCGATCGGGGAACACGATCAGCCCGTCGAGCACCCAAGTCAGGTCGCGGAGCATGAACGCGAGCAGCCCGGTCGCGTCGGGGAAGATCATCCGCTCGGCGGACGAGTGCGAGATGTCGCGCTCGTGCCACAGGACCATGTTCTCCAGGGCCACCTGGGAGGAGCCGCGGATCACGCGCGCGAGGCCGGAGACACGCTCCGAGACGACCGGGTTCCGCTTGTGCGGCATCGCGGACGAGCCCTTCTGGCCCTCCGCGAACGGCTCCTGGACCTCGCGAACCTCGGTCCGGGCGAGGTGGCGGATATCCGTCGCCATCTTGTCGAGGGTCGACGCGGTGATGGCGAGAGCCGTCATGAACTCGGCGTGTCGGTCGCGCTGGATCACCTGGGTCGACGCCTCGACGCCGCGCAGGCCCAGTCGCGCGCAGACGAGCTCCTCCACCCTCGGGTCCACCGACGCATAGGTGCCGACGGCGCCGCTGATCGCGCCCACCGCCACGACCTCCCGGGCGCGGCGCAGCCGGTCGCGGTCACGATCCAGCTCGAACGCCCACACCGCGAGCTTGTGCCCGAAGCTCGTGGGCTCGGCGACGACGCCGTGCGAACGGCCGGCCATCACCGTGTCCCGATGGGCGAGCGCGAGACGCTTGGTCGTGCCGAGCAGTCGCTCGAGCTCCGCGAGCAGAACGTCGGCGGCGGCACGGAGCTGGAGCGCGAAGCCCGTGTCGACGACGTCGGAGGACGTGAGCCCGAAGTGCACCCATCGCCCGGCCGGCCCGATCGCGGCGGCCACGACGTCGACGAAGGCGGCGACGTCGTGGCGGGTCACCGCCTCCCGCTCCGCCACGGCCTCGACCGTGAGCGCTGCGCGCTCACGACAGGCCGCGGCGTCCTCCGGCGGGACCACGCCGAGCTCGGCCTGTGCTTCCACCGCGAGCAGTTCGATCTCGAGCCAGTTCGCGAGGCGAGCCTCGTCCGACCACACTGCCTCCATCTCGGGGAGGCGGTAGCGCGGGATCACAGCTTGAGGCCCTCCGCGAGGTCGTCCTTGAACTTCCAGAGCGTCGCCTGGATCGTCTCGTCGCCGAGACCGACGATCTGCGCCGCGAGGACCGCGGCGTTCACGGCTGCGTCCACGCCGACGGTCGCGATCGGGACGCCGGTGGGCATCTGTGCGGTGATCGCGAGCGCCTCGTTGCCGACCATCTGCGGCGGCGATGCGATCGGCACGCCGATCACCGGGATGACCGTGCGCGCGGCGACGGCGGCTGCCAGGTGTCCCGACATGCCCGTGGAGCAGATCACGACGCGGAGACCCCGCTCGACCGCCGTCCTCGCGTACTCGTCGACCAGATCGGGCGTACGCGAAGAGGACATGATCTGGACCTCGTTCGGGATATCGAACTTCTCCAGGATCAGCCCCGCCTGGCGCATGATGGGCAGCTCGGTAGGGGAAGCGGCGAGCACCCCGACGATCGGCGTCTCTTCGCTCATCCGCCCCCCTTCCTCGCCCACTGGTTCGCTCATCGGCCTCCCTCGGCCGCCCGGGCTGCGATGTCGCCCCGGCGGTGCATGCCGTCGAACGAGATGTGCGACGCCGCCTCGTATGCGCGCTCGCGCGCGTCTCGGACGCTCGGCCCCCATCCGGTGGTCGCGAGCACGCGACCACCGTTCGTGACCACTCTACCTTCGCGCTCGGTGGTCCCCGAATGGAACACGACGGCATCGGGACTGGCCGCGGCGGCCTCGAGTCCCCGGATGGGCCGTCCCGTCTCGTACGACCCCGGGTACCCTCCGCTCGCGAGCACCACGGTGACCGCGGCGTCCCCGGAGAGGTCGACCTTCTGGTCCGCGAGCCGGTCCCTCGCGCACGCGTCCAGCAACTCGGCGAGATCCCCGCGGAGCCGAGGGATCACCACCTGGGTCTCCGGGTCGCCGAACCGGCAGTTGTATTCGAGGACCTTGGGACCTCCGGCGGTGAGCATGACGCCCGTATAGAGGAGTCCCGAATACGGGATCCCGGCAGATCGCAGCGCCCCGACGGTCGACGCCACCACGTCCCAGATCCGGCGCTCGGTCGCGCGTCTCGAGCCACGGGAGCGGTGAGTACGCGCCCATCCCTCCGGTGTTCGGCCCCGTGTCGCCTTCGCCGGCTCGTTTGAAGTCCTGGGCGAGCCCGAGCGGCACCATCGAGGTGGCGTCGACCAGGGCGAACGCCGACACCTCGGCTCCTTCGAGCACCTCCTCCACGACCACCCGCGCGCCGGCCTCGCCGAAGACGCCGGCCAGGAGGCAATCGTCGATAGCAGCGATCGCGCGCGCCTCGTCGGTCGCGACGGTGACGCCCTTGCCGGCGGCGAGCCCGTCGGCCTTGACCACCGCGCGGCCGCCGAGCTCCTCCACGAACGCGAGCACGTTCCCGCGATCCCGCTCCCAGTCGGCGCGATCGAAGGTCGCCGCCCGGGCCGTCGGGATCCGAGCGCGGAGCATCAGGTCCTTCGCGAAGGCCTTCGATCCCTCGAGTCGGGCGGCCGCGCGTCCCGGGCCGAAGGCCCGCCGCCCTCGCGCCCGGAGCTCGTCGGCGAGGCCGGCCACGAGCGGCGCCTCGGGACCGATCACGACGAGGTCGGCGTCCAGCTCGTCCGCCAGCCGAAGCTGCGCATCGACGTCGTCGGCGGCGGCGGGATGGCAGGTCGCGATCGACGCGATCCCCGCGTTGCCCGGCGCGGCGTGGAGCTGCTCGACCATCGGACTCCGCGCCAACCCCCAGCAGAGCGCGTGCTCCCGGCCACCGCCGCCGACGACGAGGACCCTCACAGGCACGCCCTCATCTACTCGTCCTCATGAGGCGGCAGGCAGGCTCTGCTCGCGGGCCGGACCCACCGACACGACCGAGACGGGCACGTCCACGAGCTCCTCGATCCGGCGCACGTACGCGCTCGCGGCCTTGGGGAGATCTTCGAACGTCTTCGCCTCGTCGATCTCCTCCATCCAGCCGTCGAGGTCTTCGTAGATCGGCTCGGCCTTGTGGAAGAGTGACTGGTTGGGCGGGAAGTCTTCGAACGCACGCCCCTCCACTCGATACCCC
The DNA here is from genome assembly GCA_963839395.1 of uncultured Actinomycetota bacterium. Classification (GTDB taxonomy): domain Bacteria; phylum Actinomycetota; class UBA4738; order UBA4738; family HRBIN12; genus JAJNBA01. The sequence continues at coordinate 81,911 of CAWIUW010000012.1, read as the reverse complement.
GTGCAGATGCGCACGTGTTCGAATCCGGAGAGCACGTCCAGCTTCGTCACGAACAGCTCCGTGAGCCCGTTGACGCGGCACGCGTAGCGCAAGAGGGCGACGTCGAGCCACCCGCAGCGGCGCTTCCGCCCGGTCACGGTGCCGAACTCCTGACCGCGCACGCCGAGGCGCTCGCCGTCGTCGCCGACGTCCTCCGTCGGGAACGGCCCCGCGCCGACCCTCGTCACGTACGCCTTGACGATGCCGACGACCCGATCGACCTCCTTCGGCCCGAAGCCCGCCGACGCGAGCGCGTAGCCGGCCACCGGGTTCGACGACGTCACGAACGGGTACGTCCCCTTGTCCAGATCCAGCAGCGTGCCCTGCGCGCCCTCCAGCATCACGGACTTGCCCTCGCGGAGCGCGTCGTGCAGGAGCGTGGACGTGTCGGTGACGTAGGGCTCGAGCCGGCCGGCCAGGTCCATGTACTCCTCGACGATCGCGTCCCCGTCCAGGGGAAGCCTTCCGTACAGCTTCGTGAGGATCGCGTTCTTCTCGCGAAGCACGATCTCGAGCTTCTCCCGGAAGATCTTCTGATCGAACAGGTCCTGGACCCGCAGGCCGATGCGAGCGGCCTTGTCCGCGTACGCCGGGCCGATGCCGCGTTTCGTCGTGCCGAGCGCGTTGTGCCCGAGGAACCGCTGCGTCACCTTCTCCAGCTCGAGGTGATACGGCATGATCAGGTGGCAGTTCCCGGACAGTCGCAGCCGCGACACGTCCACCCCCGTGCCTCGCAGATCCTCGAGCTCTCGCAGGAGATGGCGGGGATCGATGACGACGCCGTCGGCGATCACGGGGGTGATGTGCGGATACAGGACGCCGGACGGGATCAGCTGGAGCTTGAGCAGTCGTCCCTCCGCGATCACCGTATGCCCCGCGTTGTTGCCTCCCTGATAGCGGACGACGTAGTCCATCCCGTCAGCGAGGTAGTCGACGGCCTTGCCCTTGCCCTCGTCCCCCCATTGGGTCCCGAGCACGATCGTGGCCGGCATGTGGTGGGAGTGTATCGGGGGTAGGGTCCGCAGATGGACGGGCGTCGATGACCAAGAGCAAGGACGAACTGGAGCTCGAGAAGCTCGTCGAGATCGACGGGGAGTTCTGCGTCCCGCACGAGGTGAACGAAGCGCGCCACGTCGTCGATTGGGGGCCCTTCGAGCCGCCCCGAAGCGCCTGGTACCTCGTCCACAAGTTCCTCCTCTTCCTGCCGGCGATGTACCTGTTCATCCTCGCGGTGCAGATCATGAAGGCCGGCGCGGTCGCGATCGGACCCGACATCCAAGGACAGTTCCCGTTCGCGAACGGCATCTCGACCCTGGGCTTCGGCTGGCTCGGCGCGTACTTCGTGCTCTCCGGGTCGCCGGTCGCCGCGACCGCGATCAGCCTCTTCGGCGCCGGCACGCTGACGAAGCTCCAGACGTTCACGATGCTCTCCGGTTCACGCCTGGGCGCGTCGTTCATCGTCTTGCTGACGGGATTCCTCTACGCGGCGCGGAACCGGCACGACCCGAACCGCGGTGAGCCGATCGGCATGGGGATCCAGGCGATGACGATGACGGCCCTCGTCTACCTGCCCGGCATGATGATCGGCTACGCGATCATCCGCAGCGGGCTGCTCGACGGGATCAACCTGCACGCATCCGGAGAGCTCGACGCGGCGCTGTCCGTGATCTGGGGACCCGTCCTCGATCTGATCGTGGATGTCGTTCCTCCTGCGCTCCTGTTCATCGTCGGGTTGCTCGTGATCCTTGCCTCGTTCAAGGTCCTCGACCTCGTCCTCCCCAAGGTCACGAGCGGATCGACCGCCAAGCGCTCCGCGTGGATGCGACGGCCCTGGACGATGTTCGCGCTGGGCTGCATCGTGGCGACGCTGACGCTCTCGGTGTCGGTGGCGCTGACGGTGCTGATCCCGCTCGCGGTGAAGGGATACGTTCGCCGCGACGATGCGCTCCCGTACATCATGGGCGCGAACATCACGACCCTCGCCGACACGCTCGTCGTTGCGATGCTCCAGAGCGATCCCGTGGCGGCGCAGATCGTGATCGGCGAGGCGATCGGGGTCACGATCGTGTCGCTGGCGATCCTCGCGTTCTGGTACCAGCCGGTGAAGCGGGGCGTGATCATGCTTGACGACTACTTCGTGGGATCGACCCGGCGGCTCGCCGTGTTCGTGGGCATCCTCTTCCTGCTCCCGGTGTCGTTCCTGCTCTCGGGCCTGTGGATCGGTCCGATCGTCCAATAAGACGAACCCGCACCTGTACCCTTCCGAGCCGCCGTGGATGACACCGAGACGACCGCTCCCGCGCCGAGCACGGGCCTCAGAGCGAGCCTGTCCCTGCTCCGCCGCAACCGAGACTTCCGGGCGCTGTTCCTCGCCTCGGTCATCTCCTTGGGCGGCGACTGGTTCCTGTGGGTGGCGATCAACGGCCTGATCTATGAGGCGACAGGCAAGGCGATCTACGTGGGCCTGGCCATCCTCGCCCAGGAGTTCGCCTTCTTCCTCGCATCGCCGATCGGCGGCATGCTCGCCGACCGGGTCGACCGTCGGAAGCTGATGATCGTCTGCGACCTCGCCCGGGCGGTGATCTGCCTCGCGTTCCTGCTGGTCGGACCTGACACGCTCTGGCTGGCCTACGTGCTGCTGCCCTTGCTCGCCTCGTTCGCGGCGCCGTTCGACCCCGCCCTTTCCGCCGCCACCCCGAACGTCGTGGATACCGGCGACCTCCCCGTGGCGAACGCGCTGAACGGGTCGCTCTGGGGAACGATGCTGGCCGTCGGCGCGGGACTCGGAGGCATCGTCAGCGAAGCCTTCGGCGCGGACACGGCGTTCCTCGTCAACGCCGCCTCGTTCCTGGTCTCGGCCGCGCTGCTCTCCTCGATCCGGCGTCGATTCTCCGAGTCGCGAGCGAAGGCCACCGAGCACCCCGGCGCCATCGAGGCGACTCGGGAGACGTGGCGCTTCGCTCGGCGGGATCACCGCGTCCTTTCCCTGCTGGCCGTCAAGTTCGGGTTCGGAGCAGCGGCCGGACTCCTCGCGCTGATCCCGGTGATGGCGCTGAACGTCTTCGAGTCCGGCAAGGTCGGGTTCGGGATCCTGATGGCGGCACGCGGGGTCGGCGCGCTGATCGGACCCTTCCTTGGCCACCGGATCGCGGGGCCGGGACACCGAAGACTCTTCCCCGCGATCGGGCTCTCGCTCGCGGTGTTCGGTCTCGGCTACATGGCGCTGGGAGCGGCGCCCTCACTGGCGATCGCGGCGGTGACGATCTGCGTCGCCCACCTCGGTGGAGGATCCCAATGGATGCTGTCCACCTACGGCTTGCAGGTCCTGGTCCCCGACCACATCCGCGGCCGGATCTTCGGCTTCGACTACATGCTGATCACGCTGTCGCTCTCGGTGTCCGCGGTGATCGCCTCCGCCGTCGCCGATCGGATCGGGGCGCCGATCACGGTGCAGATCCTCGGCGGCGTGGCCCTCATCTGGGCCCTCGTGTGGTTCGTCCTCAGCCGCGGCGTTCGCAGGACCGGACTCGCGGGCAGCGCGGAGCCCGATCCCGACGCGGGGTCCGAGCCGATCCCCTCGATCAGCTAGCGCGTTCAGCCAGCCGGTTCATCGGGTCGCTCGGGCGGCGCCATGGACGACGGCTCCGCGGGAGGCATCCCGGCCGGAGGGGTTGCCGGTGGGGCGGTCGAAGGCTCTGAGGGGGTGCCGAAGGACACCCCAGGCGCACCCGGCTCGAAGCTCACCCTCGGCACGCCTTCGTCGCCACGGAGGGCCTCCTCGACCTCGAAGAACTCCTCTTCCTCGAAGTTGAACATGTTCGCGATCACGTTCGACGGGACGGACTGCACGCGCCGGTTGTATTCGCGCACGTTCGCGTTGTAGAAGCGCCGGGCAGTCTGGAGCCGGTCCTCGGTGTTGGTGAGCTCGGCCTGTAGCGCGAGGAAGTTCTGGTTCGCCTTCAGATCCGGATAGTTCTCGACCACGGCGAAGAGCTGTCGGAGCGCGGCGACCAATGGACCCTCCGCCGCTGCCTGGTCGGCCGGCGACCCCGTGGCGCCGGTCGCGTTGGCGCGGGCCCGGGTGACGTTCTCGAGCACCTCCCGCTCGTGCGCGGCGTAGCCCTTCACCGTTTCCACGATGTTCGGGATCAGGTCGTACCGGCGCCGCAGCTCCGTATCGATGTTCGCCCATGCGTCGCGGATCAGGTTCTTCTGCGAGACGAACCGGTTGTAGATGACCACGCCCGCCAGGGCGAGCACGACGACGATCCCCAGCACGACCCAGAGGACTTCCACGCTGTTTCCTTTCGGTTCGCTCGCGTTCGACCGGTCGAGCGAGAGCCTACCTACTTCGGGTACAAGGAGCGCACGACGGCCGGGATGTGCTCCCGGAACGTCTTCGCGGTGCCCAGCAGGTGGACCATCTCGGCCGGCGACACCCGCTTCGTCCAGCACAGCAGCCGATCCTCGCCGACCGCCGACGGCCGGCAACCAAGGAGGGAAGGGTCAGCGAGCCGAGCCGAAGAGCGACTCGATGACCGGTGGCACGCGCTCGAGGAACGCGACCATCGTCTCGAGTGCCCAGGCCACGTCTCCGTCCAACCGACGGGGCGTCCTGCACATCAGCGTTCCGTCCAAGATCTCGAAGCCCGTGTCGGGCGGGAGCTCCTGCAGCCAGCTGATCATCCGGGCATCGATCAACGCATGCGCGAACCGTGGGTCCCCGGAGCGGACCTCGAACGAGCGGTTGAAACTCTCGAGCTCGAACTCGATGTCACGGCCGCCCACCGAGGCGGCGAGTCGGGAGCCGAAACCCTCGGGGACGATCGACAGGTTCGGCCACCCCGCGGGCACCGGCGTGGCGGCGCACGTGAAGTACCGATAGTCGCTCCGGGACGGATCGCTCGACCTCGCGAACCAGTAGTCGATGACCGCGACCTCCATGCCTCGCCACGTCCCCCACGATGTGTTCTCGATGTCCTTCGCGGTCGCGGCGTGCCCGAGGAGCGCGAACGGACGCTCGAAGTACCCGAGGGGGTCTCCGGGAGCCGACCGGAGACCGAGCGACCGCGCCTCCTCTTGGTGGAGCTCCCTACGAGGCTTGACCTTGAACCACCAGCCGAGGAAGAAGAGGAGCCCGATGAACCCCCAGGTGGCGACCTGCGCGGGGAGCTGCCTCCTCGCCGCCTGGTCCCCCGCGAGCGCGAGCACCAGCATCCCCCCGAGGAAGACCACGGCGAGCCAGAGCAGGATCGTCCTGCTGGTTCGGACCCTCACCGGCGGGCCACAGGGGCGGGCGAGCTCACGAGAGGAGTATCGACCGAAAAGGGTCGCCGGCTGACCTATCCCGACTCGGTCCTCGCCGTCGCCTCCTCGTGCTGCTTCACGTGGAGTGCGAGCGCATCGGTGCCTGCGTCGACGACGATCGTGTTGCCTTCCTGGACGTGACCGGATAGCAACATCATCGCGAGCGGGTCCTGGATCTCGTGCTGGATCAGCCGCTTGAGCGGGCGCGCCCCGAAGTCGGGGTCGTAGCCGGCGTTCGCCAGGAACGTCTTCGCCTCGTCGGTGAGCTCCAGCTGGAGCTTGCGGTCGGACAGCCGTTGCTGCAGGCCGCGGAGCTGGATCTCCACGATCTTCACGATGTCGTCCCGGCTGAGGGTGTCGAACACGACGACCTCGTCGATCCGGTTCACGAACTCGGGGCGGAAGTGCCCGCGGACGTCGGCGAGCACCTTCTCCTGGCGCTCCTCGGGCGACGCGGTCGGATCCTGGAAGATCGCGGCGCCGAGGTTCGACGTCATGATCACGATGCTGTTGCGGAAGTCCACGGTTCGACCCTGCCCGTCGGTGAGACGGCCGTCGTCCAGCAGCTGGAGCAGCACGTTGAAGACGTCGGTGTGCGCCTTCTCGATCTCATCGAGAAGGACCACCGAGTAGGGACGCCTGCGCACCGCCTCGGTGAGCTGGCCTCCCTCCTCGAACCCGACGTAGCCGGGCGGCGCGCCGACCAGTCGCGAGACGGTGTGCCGCTCCTGGTACTCGCTCATGTCGATCCGGATCATCGCCCGCTCGTCGTCGAACAGGAACTCGGCCAGCGCGCGTGCCAGCTCGGTCTTGCCGACGCCGGTCGGTCCGAGGAACAGGAACGAGCCGATCGGCCGGTTGGGGTCCTGCAGGCCGGCGCGGGCGCGGCGGATCGCGTTCGCGACCGCCACAACCGCGGCGTCCTGTCCCACCACGCGCTCGTGAAGGGCCTCCTCGAGATGGACGAGCTTCTGCATCTCCCCTTCCAGGAGACGTGACACCGGGATCCCGGTCCACTTGGCCACGACCGCGGCGACGTCTTCCTCCGTGACCTCCTCGTTCAACATCTTCAGTTCCGACTGGATCTCCTGGAGGCGCTCGTTCTCCTCCTCGATCTGACGTTCCAGCTCGACGATGCGACCGAATCGGAGCTCGGCGGCCTTCTCCAGGTCACCGTCGCGCTCCGCCCGCTCCGAAGCCGCGCGGGTCTCCTCCAACTCCGACTTGAGGGTGCGGATCCGATCGATCTGCTCCTTCTCCTGCTGCCAGTGCGCTCGCATCGCCCGCGAACGCTCCTCCAGGTCGGCGAGCTCTTTCTCGAGGCGTTCGAGGCGTTCCTTGGAGGCAGCGTCGGACTCCTTCTGGAGCGCGGCGCGCTCGATCTCGAGCTGCCGGATGCGCCGGTCCACCTCGTCGATCTCGACGGGCACCGAATCGATCTCGATGCGCAGGCGAGATGCGGCTTCGTCGATCAGGTCGATCGCCTTGTCCGGAAGGAACCGGCCCGTCACGTAGCGGTCGGACAAGACGGCGGCCGCCACGAGCGCCGGATCCTGGATCCGCACGCCGTGGTGCACCTCGTATCGCTCCTTCAAGCCGCGCAGGATCGCGATGGTGTCCTCCACCGAAGGCGGCTCCACGAGGACCGGCTGGAACCGCCGCTCGAGCGCGGCGTCCTTCTCGATGTGCTTGCGGTACTCGTCGAGCGTCGTCGCCCCCACGAGCCGCAGCTCCCCGCGTGCGAGCATCGGCTTCAGCATGTTGCCGGCGTCGACGGCTCCCTCGGCCGCACCGGCGCCGACGATCGTGTGCAGCTCGTCGATGAAGGTGACGATCTCGCCCCCAGAATCCGAGATCTCCTTCAGGACAGCCTTGAAGCGCTCCTCGAACTCGCCGCGGTACTTCGCGCCGGCGATCATCGCGCCGATGTCGAGCGCGATCAGCCGCTTGTTCTTGAGCGACTCGGGGACGTCGCCGTCGACGATCCGTTGCGCCAGACCCTCCACGATCGCGGTCTTCCCGACGCCGGGCTCGCCGATCAGGACGGGGTTGTTCTTCGTGCGGCGAGACAGCACCTGGATCACGCGTCGGATCTCCTCGTCCCGGCCGATGACCGGATCGAGCTTGCCCTTCCTCGCCTGCTCGGTGAGGTCTCGGCCGAAACGCTCGAGCGCCTGGAAGGTCTCCTCCGGGTTCTGCGAAGTGACCCGATGGCTGCCACGCACCTCGGCGAGCGCCGCCAAGACGCCGTCGCGCGTGAGGCCAGCGTCGGTGAGCAGGCGCTGTACCGGACCGTCGCCCTGGAGCATCGCGAGCAGGAGATGCTCCGTCGAGATGTACTCGTCCGTCAGCTGCTCGGCCTCGCGGCCGGCTGCCTCGAGCACGCGCGCCGTCGAGGGGGACACGCTGACCTGCACACCCTCCGCGTAGACCTTGGGCTTCCCCTCCAGGACCTCGCCGACCTTGTCGCGCAGCTGCTTCGGGACCACACCCAGTTGATGCAGAAGCGGGAACACCACGCCCTCGGGGTCGGTGAGCAGCGCATAGAGCACGTGCTCCGGCTCGATCTGTTGATGGTGACGCGCCGAGGCCTGCTGGTGCGCTTCTTGAAGCGCCGCCTGCGTCTTGATCGTCAGCCTGTCGAGTTCCATCCGACCCTCTCCTTCTCGAAGTCACCTTTCGTCATGCCGTACATCAGGTAGTCGCGCGGCTCGGTCTTGGTCGGCATGAACCCGCGGAGCGTCCCCTCCAAGCGGAATCCGAGATGCTCCGCGACCCGCCGCATCGCCACGTTGTCGACATCTGTCGTGAGCTGGACCCGGTGCGCGTGCTCTTGGTCGAAGAGGTGCGTCACGAACAACCCGAGCGCTTTGCGCCCGATGCCCGTGCCTCGTTCCGTCGGATCGAAGACCTCGATCCCGATCTCGAACACGCCCGGCGGCAGTCCCATGTCGGGCTGGCGCGCCTGGATCTCACCGGCGAGCCGTCCATCCATCGCGATCCCGAGGAGGAGCTCCCCGTGGGTCACCCGACCGCTGTTCGCGATCCGGTCGCGCAGCTTCCGTCGCCCCTCGTCACTCGGATCGGCCCACGGCTCGTCCGACTGCATCCGCGCGGCCCAGAGCGCCTGGAGGTCTCCCGGCTTGAGGGGCCGAAGGGAGACGTCGCTGCTCAACCACGCCTCCCCAGCCACGGCGGCGAGACGATGCTCGCGAGTGGCACGATGGACATGTCCGTCCGTTCGCCGGGCATCGGGATCGCGTGGTGCTCGAGCCGCGCCTGCAACTGCGTGATCCGTGTCCGCAGCCTCGCCAGCTCGTCCTCGAGCGCCATGATCCGTTTGGCGCCGGCGAGGTTGACACCTTCCTGGGTGAGCCGCTGCACTCGGCGAAGCCTGTCGATGTCCGCCTCGGAGTACCGCCTGGTGTTCCCACTGGTTCGGTGTGGCCGCACGAGGCCCTTCCGTTCGTAGATCCGGAGCGTTTGCGGGTGCACGCCCGCCAGCTCGGCCGCAACGCTGATGATGTACACGGCTCTCCGATCCGGGCCGTTCACCGACTCACGTTCCTCAGGATCCACCCTCATCTCCTTCACTCCACTCCGAGCCGCTTGCGTGGCGACTCCTTGGACGCGTCACGGAGCTTGCGGAGCAGCTCCTTCTCCTCCCGGGAGACCTTGTCCGGCACGTCGACCTTGACCTTGGCGAGGAGGTCCCCCCGCCCGCCCTTCTTCGGCGCTCCCCGGCCCTTGACCCGGAAGGTCTTGCCGCTCGGCGTGCCTGCGGGCACCTTGAGCGTCACGGGTCCGTTCATGGTCGGCACCTCGACGTTGGCGCCGAGGGTGGCCTCCGGGTACGTGATGGGCAACTCCACGGTGAGGTCGTCTCCCCGCCGCCCGAAGACGGTGTGCGGTTTCACGGCGACCTTGACGTAGAGATCGCCGGGGGGGCCGCCCGCGAGGCCCGGCTCGCCCTTGCCGGCGAGACGGATCTTCGCGCCGTTGCGAACGCCCGGCGGGATCTTGACCTGCAGGCTGCGGGTCCGGCGCTCCGCGCCGGACCCGCCGCACTTGGTGCACGGCGTCTCCACGATCCGGCCGGCGCCTCCGCACCGCGGGCAGGGCCGGGACATCGAGAAGAAGCCCTGGTTCTCCGCGATCTCGCCGCTCCCCCCGCACTGCGGGCAGGTGACGGGCTGGGTCCCGGGTTCCGCGCCCGAACCATGGCAGCGTGAGCACACCGCGGGTCCGTCGATCCGGATCGGGACGGTCGTGCCCGCCAGCGCGTCCTCGAACGAGATCGTGACCTCGGTCTCCAGGTCGGCGCCGCGGCGGCCGGCGGTCCTCCGGCCGCCGCGGCGCCCGGCCCCGCCGAAGAGACCCCCGAACAGGTCGGACATGTCGTCGACGTTGACCTGCTCGTAGCGGACGCCGCCGGGCCAGCCGCCGGCGCCCGGGTTCGCTCCCGGCCAGCCCGCGCCGGCGCCGGCGCGGCCGAACCCTGGACCGAACCCGGACGCGCTCATGTCGCGGACCTGGTCGTACGCCTTGCGCTTCTCCGGATCGCCGAGGACGTCGTAGGCCGCGGAGATCTCCTTGAAGCGCTCCTCCGCGCTCGGGTCACCCTGCTTGGTGTCGGGGTGATGCTGCTGCGCGAGCTTGCGATACGCCTTCTTGATCTCCGCGTCCGTCGCGTTCTTGGGTACGCCGAGGACCGCGTAATAGTCCTTCTCGAACCACTCCCTGCGGGGCTCTTCGGCCACGCGTCACTTCCTCTCCACCCGAACCCCGGCCGGCCGGAGGACCCGGCCCTTCAGCGTGTAGCCGGGGCGCAGCACGTCGGCGACCACGGGATCGCCCTCGCCGTCCCCCGTCTGCATCAGCGCTTCGTGGTTCTCCGGATCGAACGGCTTGCCCAGTGCATCCATCTGCTCCAGCCCCTCCGCGCGCAGCGTGTCGACGAGCTTCGCGTAGACGAGCTCCACGCCGTGGAGGAACCGATCGAAGTCGGGCCGGTCCTGCGCGTGCATCAGCGCGAGGTCGAAGTCGTCCAGGACCTCGAGGAGCCGACGGAAGACGGGCCGCGAGGCCTGCTCGACCGCGGTCGTCTGTTCACGCAGCACCCGCTTGCGGTAGTTGTCGAACTCCGCCTGCAGCCGCTGCAGATGGTCGCGGTACTGCTCGGCCTCAGCGGCGGGGTCGTGGGCGGTACCGGCCGCCTCGTCCGCCGGTCGGCTGTCGAACGCGTCGGCGACGTCGCGCGCGGTCTCCTCCGCCGCGCGCTCCTCGTCAGCCCGAGACGAGGGTTCCGTCTCGTCGTGTTCGTCGCGGTCGCTTCCTTCGGTCACGACGAGCCGCCTTCGTCGACGATCTCGCCTTCGACGACGTCGTCGTCGCCTTCCTGCTCACCGTCCCCGGTCGGCGCCGAGGCGTCCTCGCCGTCGCCGCCGGCAGGCTGCGCTTGCGCAGCCTGCTCGTGCAGCGACTGACTCACCTTCTGCCAGACCTGCATCAGCGACTCGGTGGTCGAGCGAAGCGTCTCCGTCTCCGTCGACTCGTCCTTCAGGGCCTGCTTGAGCTCGTCGTTCTTCGAGGTGAGCTCGGCCTTGTCGGCGTCCGGGAGCTTCTCGCCGTTGTCCTTGAGGAAGGTCTCCACCTGGTACGTCAGCTGATCCGCCTGGTTCCGGGCCTCGGCCGCTTCCCGGCGCTTGTGGTCCTCCGCCGCGAAGGCCTCTGCCTCCTTGACCATCTTGTCGATCTCGTCCTTGGAGAGCGCGGTGCCTCCCGTGATCGTCATGGCCTGTTCCTTGCCGGTCGCGAGATCCTTGGCGCTCACGTTCACGATCCCGTTGGCATCGATGTCGAACGCGACCTCGATCTGCGGCACGCCGCGAGGAGCCGGTGGGATCCCGGTCAGGTGGAACCGCCCGAGGGACTTCACGCCCGGCGACATCACCGTCTCCGCCTCTCCTTGGAGGACGTGGATCTCCACCGTCGTCTGGCTGTCGTCCGCGGTCGTGAAGATCTCCGACTTGCGCGTGGGGATCGTGGTGTTCCGCTCGATCAGCTTCGTGAAGAGGCCGCCCTTGGTCTCGACACCCAGCGTCAGCGGTGTCACGTCCAACAGCAGGATGTCCTTCACGTCGCCCTTCAGGACACCCGCCTGGATGCCGGCGCCTACGGCGACGACCTCGTCCGGGTTGACACCCTTGTGCGGCTCCTTGCCGCCGGTCAGCTCCTTGACGAGATCTTGGATCATCGGCATGCGCGTGGACCCGCCGACCAGGATCACGTGGTCGATCGCGCTCGCGTCCTTGCCCCAGTCCTCGATCGCCTGCTCGAACGGTCCGCGGCAGCTGTCGACCAGATCCTTCGTCATCCGCTCGAACTCGGTCCGGGTGAGCTTCTCCTCCAGATGCAGCGGCCCGTCGGGGCCGGCGCTGACGAACGGCAGGTTGATCGTGCTCTCGGCGACCTGCGACAGCTCGATCTTCGCCTTCTCGGCGGCTTCCTTGAGCCGTTGCATCGCCATCCGGTCCTTCGACAGATCGATCGAGTAATTGCCCTTGAACCGCTCGACGAGCCAATCGATGATCCGCTCGTCCCAGTCGTCGCCACCGAGCTGGGTATCGCCGTGGGTGGCCTTCACCTCCACGACGCCCTCACCGATCTCGAGCAGCGACACGTCGAAGGTGCCACCCCCGAGGTCGAACACCAGGATCGTCTGCTCGGTTCCCTGCTTGTCCAGCCCGTAGGCGAGCGCGGCCGCCGTCGGCTCGTTGATGATGCGGAGCACCTCGAGCCCGGCGATCTGCCCCGCTTCCTTTGTGGCCTGTCGCTGCGCGTCGTCGAAGTAGGCCGGCACCGTGATCACGGCTTGCGTCACGCTGTCGCCGAGGAATGCCTCTGCGTCACGCTTCAGCTTGTTGAGGATCTGCGCGGAGATCTCCTGGGCGGTCCAGGCCTTCCCGTCGATGTCGACGGACCAGTCCTTGTCGCCCATGTGTCGCTTGACGGACCTGATCGTCCTGTCGGGATTGGTGATGGACTGCCGCTTCGCGACCTCCCCCACCAAGATCTCGGCCGTCTTGGAGAACGCAACGACCGACGGCGTCGTCCGCGAGCCCTCCGCGTTCGGGATGACGACCGGCTCCCCGGCCTCGAGGGCCGCGACGACGGAGTTCGTCGTACCGAGATCAACACCAACCGCTCGTGCCATGAAGCCCAGCCTCCTTCGCTCGTCTCCCCACGCCGGGCGAGGCTACTCGTTCGTGTGGGCCTTACCCGCCTCGTGGCTATCCAATCCAGCTCGGATGATCTGCTCCACTCGCTGCGCGCCGATACTCCTGCGGCGGATACACATAGGGTACGAGGCTGAGTGCCCGTATTGGCAACTTTCCTTCTGCTACTCCTGATGGGGTGCAAGACGGACTCCGTGCGCGGACTCTGACGGAGTGCCGTAGGTCCCTCGCACAGCCTTCGACCAACGTTCAAGGCAGAAGCTCTTTCTTCCGATGGATGGCCTAGACACAAAGGACCGGACCGACCCCGGAAACCGGACCTACAACAGAAGAACTCCACCCGAAAGGACGAGAGTGGCAACCTCGAGCTTGACGCTGCGCAACCGAAAGAGCGTGCACCCGGCCGTGGCACACACGGTCGATGCGCTGCTGCTGGAGGAGCGGACGAAGTGGGCGATCCACATCCACGACGGCCTCACCCAGTCCGTCACGAGCGCCGTCCTCGAGCTGCAAGGGCTCCAGCACCGTATCCGCACCGAGCCGGAGGACGTTCTCGCGACGCTGCACGAGGTCGAGGTCGCGATCCGGAACGATCTCAAGCAGATCCGTCAGATCCTCTTCGAGCTCGACGCGGACACACCGCATCAGGAACCCTCGATCGCCAGCTTCGTCAACGAGCTGGTGGAGCGCTGGCACCTCCCCGCGCGCGTCTCGATCGAGGGCGAGGTGGATCGGATCCCGGATCGAACGCTCGAGACGGCGAACGCGATCATGGCCGAAGCGATGGCCAATGCGGCGAAGCACTCCGGCGCCCCTGAGGTGTCGGTACGGATCAGGGCCGGACTCGACGAGCTCCGGATCGAAGTCGAGGACCGAGGCAACGGCATCGTCGCCGCCGATGCCGACGGAGATCCGCATTTCGGGCTCCGGCTGATGCGCGACCAAGCAGAACGGATCGGCGGCACCATCGAGATCGAATCCAACCCTGGAAGCGGCACCCGCGTGGTCGCCGTGCTCCCCGTCGGAGGGCGAGGTGATGAAGGATGAACATCCTGATCGTGGACGACCACGCGCTGGTGCGTCGTGGCCTGCATTACGTGGTGAAGGAAGGGTTCCCGGACGCTGAGATCACCGAGGCCGAAAGCGCGGCCGCAGCCCTGGAGCACATCCACAACGGCGTCAACCCCGACCTCGCGTTGGTCGACGTGCGCATGCCGGATCTCGACGGCCTCGAGCTGCTCCGAGCCCTCAAGGTCGAGAAGCCCGACATGCCGGTCGTCATGCTCTCGACGTATGACAACGCGCCGTACGTGAAGCGCGCGCTCGCCGACGGCGCCTCCGGCTATCTCCTCAAGGACGCGACGCCCGAGGACCTGTCTCAGGCGATCAACGTCGCGCTCTCCGGGAGCGGCAACGTGCTCTCGCCCAGGGTGATCCAGAACCTGTTCGAGGAACACGAGGCGTCAGGCCGCGACCACGGCGTCAACGGGCGCCGGGGCGAGTACAACCTGACCCAGCGTGAGCACGACATCCTGGAGCTCCTCGCCGAAGGCCGTGCGAACCGCGAGATCGCGCAGCACCTGTACCTGTCGGAGAAGACCGTCAAGGCGCACCTGGCCGCGATCTTCCGGAAGCTCGGGGTCACCAACCGGACGCAGGCCGCGATGATGGCCGTCCAGATGGGTGTTGGCCCGGTACCGGGAGCGTTGGTCCACGAGTAGCGGTCGGGGACCCGCCCCGAGCCACCTCAGCCTTTGAAGTCTTCGAAGAAGCGACTCGCCGTGGGCCCTCGCTGGCCCTGGTACTTGCTGCCCGACCCCCCGTACGGGATGTCGGCCGGTGTGGTGAGTCGGAAGAACGAGATCTGGCCGATCTTCATCCCCGGGTACAGCGTGATCGGTAGGTTCGCGACGTTCGAGAGCTCGAGGGTGAGGTACCCGTCCCAACCGGGATCGACGTAGCCGGCCGTCGAGTGGATCAAGAGTCCCAGGCGACCCAGCGACGACTTCCCTTCGAGCCGAGCGACGAGATCGTCGGGCAGGGCGACGCGCTCGAGAGTGGAGCCCAGCACGAACTCACCGGGATGGAGGATGAATGCCTCGTCCGGCTTCGTCTCGACGAGCTCGGTGAGATCGGGCTGCTCCTGCTTGACGTCGATGTACGGATAGCGAGAGTTCGCGAACACCCGGAACTCGGAATCGACGTGCAGGTCGACCGATGACGGCTGGACGCAGGCCGGATCGAAGGGATCGATCACGATGCGGCCAGCGTCGATCTCTTCCTTGATCGTGCGGTCGGACAGGATCATCGCGCGGATGCTACTAGGCGCCGGAAACGGCGCTGGACGCGGCGATCCACCGCTCGAGCGTCGCGACGGCCTTGCCGTCGTCGATCGATGCCGCTGCCAGCTCGATCCCCGATCCGAGATCGGAGGCGGCCCCTGCGACCTCGAGCGCGGCGCCCGCGTTCAGCAAGACGACGTCCCGCTTGGGTCCAGGCTCCCCGTCCAGGACGGCGCGGGCGACGCGCGCCGACTCGGGGGGGTCGCCGCCCCGCAGATCGTCTCGGGTCGCGCGTGCGATCCCGTGGGCCGCGGGGTCGAGACGGCTCTCCTGGACCTCCCCGTCACGCACGTCGAGCACCATCGACGGCCCCGTGGTCGTGAGCTCGTCGAGCCCGTCCTCTCCCCGGAAGAGCTTGGCGCGCGTCCCCCGCCGCGCGAGCACCTCGGCCATCAACGGAAGCATGCGCTCGTCGGAGACACCGACGACCTGCGCCGCGGGACGGGCCGGGTTCGTGAGCGGTCCCAGGAAGTTGAACGAGGTCGGTACCCGGAGCTCGCCACGGACCGGCGCGGCGTGCCCGAACGCGGGGTGGAACACGGGGGC
Source organism: uncultured Actinomycetota bacterium (assembly GCA_963839395.1). Classification (GTDB taxonomy): domain Bacteria; phylum Actinomycetota; class UBA4738; order UBA4738; family HRBIN12; genus JAJNBA01. The sequence continues at coordinate 66,439 of CAWIUW010000012.1, read as the reverse complement.
GAACATGAAGCCGATACCCGCCTCCGCGAGGCAACGCTCCACGCCGGCGGCGTCGAGATCGATCTTCACACCGAGCGCTTCGAGGAGGTCCGCGGAGCCGCAATGGCTGGACGCGGCGCGGTTCCCGTGCTTGGCGACGGGGACGCCGGCTCCGGCCACCACGATCGCCGAGAGCGTCGAGATGTTGAGGGTGCCGCTTCGATCGCCGCCGGTGCCGCACGTGTCGAGCACCGGCGCCGGCGTGGAGACGGGGTGGGCGAACTCGAGGACGGTGCGGGCGAAGCCGTCGAGCTCGTCGACGGTCTCGCCCTTGGTCCGAAGGGCCATCAGGAATCCGCCGACCTGGACCGGCGTCACATCGCCCGACATGATCGCCCGCATGGCCGCGGCGGCCTCATCGGTCGACAGCGCCTCGTGCGACACGAGTCGCTGCAATGTGCGCGGCCAGAGGTCCGGGTCGGGCTCGCCCATGAGGGGCGCACGCTAGCAGTTGCGCTTGGCTGGGCCTTGGGGGGCTGGTCTACACTGTCGCCTCGCCGCCTCCGGCGGTGGGCCCACGCGGGTGTGGTTCAATGGCAGAACGCGAGCTTCCCAAGCTCGAAACGGGGGTTCGATTCCCCTCACCCGCTCTGGCTCCGGTCCGTGTCCTCGGAACACGCCGCCGCTCAGCGTCGAACGCAGAGATCGACGACGGTCCTCTGCGGGAGGTGCAGCGTTTCGGGAAGCTCGCGCGACAGCTGCCTGATGCGGTCGAGCAACCACGCTCGTGTGGGGGGAGGTAGTGAGACCACGTCGCTGAAGGTGGCGTAGAGATCCACGAGCCGCGCCGACGGCAGGACGTGAGTCGTGGGGAACTCCCGGCGCTCGAACGGATCGAACCCGTGCACCGTGGCCGGCGGCTCGGACCACGATCTGTGGGCGGCCATGATCTCGGCCTCGGCATGTGTCCCGTCGATGGCCTCGTAGATCGCTCGCATGCCGGGGATCGTCCTCAGCTGCTCCTCCTCGGCCGGCCAGGCCCAGAAGACGGCGAGGGCTCCTTGCGGACGCAAGATGCGGTGGATCTCCGACATCGCCGCGTCGCGCTCGAAGTGGTGGAACGCGTTGCCCACGACGACGGCGTCGATCGCCCCGTCGTCGAACGGCATCGACTCCGCCGTCGCCACGATCGCGCTGACCGCGGGGAATCGCTCCTCCAGGACCGCGCGCATGTTCGCCGCGGGCTCCACGGCGATCACCTCGACGCCGAGCTCCAGGAATCGACCCGAGAGGCGACCCGTGCCCGCCGCGAGGTCGACCACACTCGATCCGGGACCGAGGTCGCTGCGCTCGGCGACCCAGGCGACCGCCTCAGGCGCGTACTCGGGCCGGAGCTCGTCGTAGTGAAGAGCATCGACGACCTCGAAGCTGAATCGTGAGGACATCACGGTCAATCGTAGCCGTCAGCCGCCTCGACCCTCGGTCGAGGCCGATCAGTCGTTCCCGAGGTATCGAGGTGCGGTCGGGCAGATGTCGTTCAACGGGCAGATGCGGCATCGAGGGGTCGGCGCCTTGCAGATCTCCCGGCCGAGCCGGATCAACGCGACGTGGAGCGGCGTCCGGAGCCCCTCCGGGACCAGCTCGTGCAGGATCCGATCGGCTCGCTCCGCGGAGGCGTTCGCCGACACCAGCCCGAGGCGCTTCGTCACCCGGTGCACGTGCGTGTCCACCGGCATCGCGTCCCGGCCCAGGGAGAATGACAGCACCACGGCCGCGGTCTTGGGGCCGACACCGGGCAACGACATCAGCTCCGCCCGAGCCTCGTCGTCCGACAGGTCCGCGAGGTAGGCCAGATCGAAGTCGCCGCGCCGCTCGGCGACCTCGCGAAGGATCGCCTGGATGCGCGGCGACTTCGTGTCCGCGAGCCCGCCCGAGCGGATCGCGTCCGCGACGGCGACGGTCGGCGCGCGGACCACGTCCTCCCAGGTGGGGAACTCCGCCCGAAGGCTCTCGAACGCCCGTTCCGCATTGATGTCGCTGGTGTGCTGGGACAAGACGGTGAGCACGAGCTCCTCGAGCGGGTCGGATCGGCGAGGAGGCAGGAGCTCGCCGTAGCGCTTGCGGAGGCGGTTCAGCACCGTCCTCGCCCGGCGCCGAAGCGCTGCGGGCGAGGCCGGCCCGGTCACGCCGGGACGTCGCCGCGAGCGGCGTTTCGGAACTGCGTGAGCGAAGGCTCGAAGCTGAGCTTGATCGAACCGGTCGGCCCGTTCCGGTGCTTGGCGAGGATCAGCTCCGCTTCCTTCTTCTTCTCGGGATCGGAGTCGTCTCGATGGATGAACGCGACGACGTCGGAGTCCTGCTCGAGCGAGCCGCTCTCCCGGAGATCCGACAGCTGGGGACGCTTGTCGGCGCGTGTCTCCGGGTTGCGGTTCAGCTGCGAGAGGGCGAGCACGGGGATGTGCAGCTCTTTGGCCAGCAGCTTGAGCGACCGGCTGATCTCGGCGACCTCCTGCTGGCGGTTGTCGGGGCGGCGGACCGCGGCGGAGGTCATGAGCTGGAGGTAATCCACGATGATGAGCGAGAGGCCCTGCTTGCTGCTTCGCATCCGCCGCGCCTTGGCCCGAACGTCGACGATATTGACGTTCCCGGAGTCCACGATGGAGAGCGGGGCGTCGTGCAACCGCTCGGCCGCCTGGACCACCCGGACCCAGTCGTCCGGTCCGACGCGCTTGCTGCGGATCCGGTCCCAGGGCACACGGGCGGCCGAGCAGAGCATCCGCATCCCGACCTCGTGCCGAGACATCTCCAAGGAGAACACGGCCACCGATCCACCGCCCACCGACACGTTGTGCGCGATGTTGATGGCGAGCGAGGACTTCCCGATGCCCGGCCGGGCCGCGATGATCACGAGGTTGCCGGGCTGGAGCCCCGAGGTGAGCTCGTCGAGGTCTCGGAACCCCGTGGGGAGCCCCGTGTACGCCGCTTCGCGATGCTGGATCTGCTCGAGCTCGAGCATCGCGCCGTCGATCAGCTCGCGGAGCGTGGCGACCTCGTCGCGATCGTCTCTGCGCGCGACGTCGTAGATCCGCTGTTCGGCAGCATCGGCGACGGCTTCGGGTTCCTCAGGGGCCGAGTAGGCCATGTCCATCACGTCGGCGGCCGCCCCGATCAGTCTCCTGAGCAGGGCGGCCTGCGCGACGATCCGCGCGTAGTGCGCGGCGGAGGCCGGGGTCGGAACCTGGTCGGCGAGGTCCCGGATGTACAGAGGGCCGCCGACGTCGTCGAGCGTCCCCTTGCGTCGGAGGGCTTCCACCGCGGAGAGCTGATCGACGGGGTCGCCGCGCGCGTAGAGCTCGCGGAGCACCTCGAAGATCCGCCCGTTCGCGGATCGATAGAAGTCCTCGGTCTGCAGGAGTTCGACGACGTCGGCGATGGCCTCGGCCGACAACATCATCGAGCCCAGGGCCGCCGCTTCCGCCTCCACGTTGTGAGGCGGGATGCGCGCATCCCCGCTCCGAGGAAGGCGGACGACGTCGTCAGCCGTGCGGACGATACCGCTCACCCCCTGACCCCTATCCCGGTCTCCGAGTGGGGGACGTTACGCCCGGCGAGGGTGGGCGCATAGTGGAGAACGTTTGGGGATTGTTCCCGCGCAGGTCGCATCGAAATGTTTCCTGTCACTCCACCGATGACCTGCAGGAACGGGTTGGGGACAACATGGGGACAAGTGTGAGTATCGTCACCGACACGCTTCGACGCGGCTCAGAAGCCTTGCGAGGAAGCGCACCTGGGTGCACTCTCCGAACGCTCGTTCGGAGAGGCGTGTCGTGTGACCCGCCTGGCGGGCCACACGACGCCCACAGCCGCTACTCCTTGGGCTGCACGTCGATGGTCACGACCGGGTCCACGTCGGGATGGAGGTGGATCGTGACCTCGTGCGTTCCGATCGACCGGATCGGCTCCTCGAGGTGCACGTCCCGGCGATCGATCGGGACGCCCGTCTGCGCCGACAGGGTTTCCGCGATGTCGGCCGCCGTGACCGAACCGAAGAGCTTGCCTTCCTCGCCGGCGCGAGCCGTCACCACGATCGGTGTCTGGACGATACGTGCCGCGAGAGCCTCGGATTCGCCCTTGCGAGCATCGATCCGGACATCGTGCGCCCGCTTGAGGCTCTGGGCGTGACGCTCGGTGCCCTTCTCCGCCTTCACGGCGAGACCGCGAGGGATCAGGAAGTTGCGGGCGTAGCCGTCCGCGACGTCTGCGACATCTCCCGGATCACCCAGCCGCTCGACCGTCTTCTGAAGGATGATCCTCATCGGCTCGACCTCATCCTCATCGGCTCGAGTACGGCAGCAGGGCCATCTCGCGGGCGTTCTTGACCGCGGAGGCGACGTCGCGCTGGTGCTGCACGCAGTTGCCGGTCACGCGGCGAGCACGGATCTTGCCCCGGTCCGACACGAACTTCCGCAGCATGATCACGTCCTTGTAGTCGACGCGATCGACCTTGTCCTTGCAGAACTGGCAGTACTTGCGCTTGCCGCGCTTCTGCCAGGCCTTCTCGTCCTTCTCTCGGCGGCGCTTCGGACCGCCGCGCTCCTTGGGTCCGCCCCTACCCGCCATCGAGTGGAGACTCCTCCTGGTCGGCTCCGCCGCCCACGGGCGCGGTCACCTTCTCGCCCCAGTCGCCCGAGCTGGAGGCACCGGCGGAGCGCGCCTGACGGGTCACGGCCGCCGTCGCCCACTTGAGGCTCGGCGCGATCTCGTCGGCCTCGACCTCGATGGCCGAGCGCTTGTCGCCGTCCTGGTTCTCCCAGGTTCGGTAGTTGAGCCGTCCGGCCACGATCACACGTGTGCCGCGTGTAAGGGACTCCGCCGCGTTCTCCGCCAGCGTCCGCCACGCGTTGATCGAGAAGTACGACGTGTCGCCGTCCTTCCACTGTCCGCTCTGATCCTGGAATCGGCGGTTGACGGCGATCCGGAACTTGCACACCGCGGCGCCGTTGGGCGTGTAGCGGAGCTCCGGGTCATCGGTCAGGTTGCCGACCAGGGTCACTTGATTGTCCGTCGCCATGGTTCGTCACTCCCCTTTGGGTTTCGCGTCTCCGCCTGCGGCGGAAGCGGGGGAAGTTGCCAGTTGCTTCTCACGCTTGGTGGGCAGGACAACTACCTTGTGGCGGAGAACCTCGTCGGCGAGATTCAGCGTGCGCTCCAGTTCGGCCTGCGCGACCGGCTCAGCCGAGAACGTGACCACGACGTAGTACCCCTCGTTCTGATCGTCGATCTCGTAGGCGAGCCGGCGCCTGCCCCAGCGCTCGGTGTTCCGCACCTGCCCGTCGTGCTTCGCAACGACCGTAGAGATCCGATCCGTTGCGGTACCCACCGCGGCATCGTCGGCCTCAGCAGGCAGGATGAGCATGCATTCGTACTCCCTCAAACTCCACCTCCTCTGGTCTGGACGGCCCCCCTCGAAGGGGAGCAGGAAGTCCTGAGGGTCGTCCAGCAGTGTACGGGACCTGGGTGAAGCTAACACCCGGGTACGACACCGGACTCCGGTAAGCTCCACGCACTGCCGTGCACTTCGATACGTGATGCAGAGGAGGCGCGAGCGATGACGACGATCCACGACCTCAAGGCGTGGAAGGCGGACGGGCGGAGGTTCACGATGCTCACCGTCTACGACTTCCCCACCGCCCAGATCCTCGACCGAGCCGGTGTCCCCGTGCTGCTGGTGGGCGACTCGGTCGGGAACAACGTCCTCGGCTATGAGGACACCCTCCCCGTGACGATGGACGAGATGCTCCACCACACCCGCGCCGTCGCTCGGGGGGCGGAGCATGCCCTGGTGGTCGCCGACCTCCCCTTCCTCTCGTACCAGGTCTCCCTCGAGGACGGCGTGCGGAACGCGGGCCGGCTCATCAAGGAGGGAGGGGCCCAGGCGGTGAAGCTCGAGGGCCCGCATCTCGACCTCGTGAGCCGCCTGGTCGAGATCGGGATCCCGGTGATGGCGCATGTGGGCCTCACGCCCCAATCGGTGCACGCCCTGGGCGGGTACCGCGTGCAGGGTCGCGGTGAGGCGGCCCATCGGGTCGCCGAGCAGGCGGAGCAGCTCGAGAAGGCGGGAGCGTTCTCGATCGTCCTCGAAGCGATGCCCGCCGAGCTCGCCGGGGAGATCACCCGGTCGCTCCAGATCCCCACGATCGGCATCGGGGCGGGTCCGTCCTGCGACGCCCAGGTCCTGGTGATCCACGACCTCCTGGGGATCACGGAGAAGCCACCCAAGCTCGCGAAGAAGTTCGCGGATCTCCGCGGCGTCATGACGGAGGCCGTGGAGGAGTTCATCCGCGAGGTCGAGGCGGGCACCTTCCCGGACGGGGACCATTCATACGGCTAGCCTCTCCCGCTGGCCCATGCGGGCCGGGCCTACACTCCCGGCGTGAGCGACACCGGCGACCGGGACGCCATCGGACCGCCCGAGAGCTGGGCCGAGCTCGTCTCGAAGCTGACCCACGAGATCCGTGGTCCGGTCTCCACGGTCCGCGGGCTCGTCGGGACGACGCTCGCCCATTTCGACCGACTGTCGGACGAGGAACGAAAGGAGTTCCTCGGGCTGATCCGGCAGGAAGCCGACCGACTGGAGCGCACCGTGGAACAGGTCGCGCTCGCACTCAAGCTCGACGCGAGGTCGCTGCGGTTCGACATCCGTCCTCAGGACCTGGGTGCGCTCGTCCGGGACGTCGCGAACGCGGCCGAGGAGGCCAGCGATCATCCCCTGAAGGTCGACACGGCCGAGCACCTCGAGGTTCCGGTCGACCGAACCCACATCTCCGCAGTCATCCGCGAGCTGATCGACAACGCGACGACGTACTCGCCGGCCGATGCCCCGATCGAGATCCGCCTTCGCCAGGAGGGCGATGACGCGCTGATCGATGTCATGGACCGTGGTCCCGGGATCCCGCCGGACCAGAGGGAGGCGGTCTTCGAGCGGTTCGCCGACTGGCGTCCCGCGGGGTACGAGGACCGGCCGGGCGCGGGGCTGGGACTCTTCATCTCGCGGGCGATCGCGCGCGTACATGGAGGGGATGCTTCGATCGCCGACGGTCCGGACGGGGGTACGATGCTGAGCGTCCGGCTTCCTATGGAGGTTGAATGGCGGGCGCTCCGTGACGACGCTCCTGATCTGCGATGACCACAAGATCCTGACGGACGCCCTGGCCACCGTCGTCGGGTTGGACGACGATCTCCAACTGGTCGCGCCCCCCGTCCACGATCCGGAGACGGCGATCGAGCTCTCCGCGCAGCACCTCCCCGACGTCGTGTTGATGGACATCGTCTTCAAGGGTGGGATGTCGGGGATCGAGGCCACACGCCGGATCAAGGAGATCTCTCCGGCGACGAAGGTCGTCATCATCACCGCCCACGACGAGGACCGCCTGCTCGTGGAAGCGGTCGAGGCGGGAGCCTCGGGCTTCCTCGGGAAGGGCGAGGCGGTCGAGGAGGTGCTTGCAGCGGCGAAAGCCGCTGCCGAGGGCGAGGTCCTGATCGACCCAGAGACCCTCACCCGTCTCCTCGCGCAGGTCGCCCGCGAGCGGGAGGCGCACCGCGAAGCGGCGATGCTCCTTGACGACCTCACGGATCGCGAGCGCGAGATCCTCCAACTCCTCGCCGAAGGCATGCGGAACGAGGGCATCGCCACGAAGCTTTTCATCAGCCCACAGACGGTCCAGACCCACGTGCGGAACATCCTCGGGAAGTTGCGCGTGCATTCGAAGCTCGAGGCGGTGGCATTCGCCGTCAAGCAGGGCGCGATCACGGTCTAGGGAGCGCCCGGGCCCTCGAAACCACCTGCCCGGCAGGGCTCAAGTCCGATTCCTCGGGGACCGAAGGGGTACTGGAGAGTGACCCCGCGTCACTGGCGCGTGAGGCCGTCTCCCCCTCGATGGCCTCGGGGACCTCCCCGAGAAAAAGGCCCGAGTCCACCCCTCCCGGACTCGGGCCTTTTCACGCGCCGGTTCGCCTCGATCCTCGCGGGATCAACGCAGGGCGTGCCGCCGCACCTTCCCCGTGCCGGTCCTCGGGATCTCGCCGACCAGCGAGAGTTCGCGCGGCAGCTTGAACCGGGCGAGGTGGTCGGCGCCGTGGACCCGGAGGTCGTCGAGCGAGGGCGGATCGTCGATGACGCGCGGGACGACGTAGGCCTTGACGAGGGCGCCCCACTCCGGGATCGGGATGCCCGGCGACCGCGACGTCCGCCACCTTGGGATGGCCGGAGAGCACCCGCTCGACCTCCTCCGGCCACACCTTCTCTCCCCCGGTCCTGATCACGTGATCCGCTCGACCGAGGACCGACAGGCGACCGTCCTCATCGATCGAACCGAGGTCGCCGGTGCGCAGCCACCCGTCCGTCGTGAACGCCGCGCCGGTGGCGGCCGGATCGAGACGGTAGTTCTCCATCACCGTCGATCCGGAGACCTCGATCGAGTCCTCCGCATCCAGCCTGACGGCCATCCCGTCGAGCGGGATGCCGTCGTAGGTGAACCCGCCGCACGTCTCGGTGAGGCCGTACGTGGTGACGAGACGGGCGCCGCGCGCGCGCGCGGCGCGAGCCGTCTCGGCGTCGAGCTCGTCGCCGCCGACCAGCAGGGTGAGACCGTGCAGTCCGAGACCCGATGCCACCAATCGGCGCACCATCGCGGGAACGACCGACGAGAACGCCGCACCCTCGGCATCGCGGACGAGGCGCTCGGGATCGAACCGCTCGTGGACGGTGACCGGGGCGCCGAGGATCGCCGCCCGCAGCAGGACCAGGAGCCCGCCGATGTGGGCAGGGGTGAGCGGACACAGCCAGGGCGCCTCGGGCGAGGCGCCGAGCCGCTTGGCCGACCTGCTGACCGCCACGACGACCGCGACGCGGTGGAGCTCGACGAGCTTCGGCACGCCCGCCGTTCCGGAGGTCGGCATCACGATCGCCACGCCGGGCGTGACCGCTGCTGCGTCCGAAAGGAGCGTCTCTCCACCCGCGTCCCGTAGGAAGTGCGGACGAGCCTGCTCGACGATCGCCCCTCGTTCCCGCTGGCTCAGCCGGTGATCGAGCGGGAGGAACGGCACTTCGTCGAGCCAGAGTCGCGTGACCAACCCCAGCCATTCGGGACCGGGGGGCAGATCGATCACGACCAGTTCGTCGGTTGCCATCGCCCTCGCTCTCGCCGCGGCACGTCCGGTAGGCTAGCCCAACCGTCTGAGCATCCGCTCTAGGAGTCATCGGTCACATGGACGATCCGCGCGAGATCAGAAAGGCCTTGGATTGGCAGCCCGGTGGGAAGCGGCCGGATGAAGGAGGGCCGGATGAACGAGGGCCGGAAGGAGGGCCGGATGAAGGCTTTTCCGACGTCCGCTACGAGACGGCCGAAGGGATCGCGAAGATCACCATCGCCCGGCCCGAGGTGCGGAACGCGTTCCGACCGCTCACCACCAAGGAGCTGATGACGGCGTTCGACGCCGCGCGTGACGATCCCGAGGTCGGCGTCGTCGTGCTGACCGGCGAGGGCCCGCTCGCCTTCTCCTCCGGCGGGGACCAGGGCGTGCGCGGGGACGACGGCTACGTGGACGAGCAGGGGATCGGTCGCCTGAACGTCCTGGACCTCCAGATCCAGATCCGGCGGCTTCCCAAGCCCGTGATCGCCATGGTCGCGGGCTACGCGATCGGGGGCGGGCACGTGCTGCACCTGTGCTGCGACCTCACGATCGCCGCGGACAACGCCCGTTTCGGACAGACAGGCCCCCGCGTGGGCTCCTTCGACGCGGGCTACGGGATCGGTCTGCTCGCCCGGCAGATCGGCGAGAAGCGGGCGAAGGAGGTCTGGTTCCTCTGCCGGCAGTACGACGCGGACACCGCGCTCGCGTGGGGCCTCGTCAACGCGGTCGTGCCGGTGGAGGAGCTCGAAGAGGAGACCGTCAGATGGGCGAAGGAGATGCTGGCGCACTCCCCCCTCGCACTTCGCCTGCTGAAGTCGGGCGCCAACGCGGGCATCGACGGGCTCGCCGGCGTGCAACAGCTCGCGGGCGACGCGACACTCCTCTATTACATGACCGAGGAGGCCCAGGAGGGCAGGGACGCCTACGTCGAGAAACGGCCGCCGGACTTCTCCAGGTTCCCGAAGCGACCGTGAATGCGTGGGTCGCCGGCGCGCGCCCCCGGACATTGGGCGCCGGGGTCGTCCCCGTGCTCGTGGGCGCGGCGGCCGCCGACACGTTCATCGCCTGGCGGTTCGTCGCCGCGCTGCTCGTCGCGATCGGGCTGCAGGTAGGCGTCAACTATCTGAACGACTACTTCGACGGGATCCGAGGTGTCGATACCCCCGAACGGGTCGGCCCGGCGCGACTCGTCGCATCGGGCGTCGCCTCGCCGGTCGCCGTCCTTGTCGCGGCCCTCATCTCGATCGGGGTGGCTGGCTTCGCGGGACTCGCGCTCGCGCTGGTCACACAGCCGGTCCTGATCCTCTTCGTGGGCGCGCTCGCACTGGTCGCGGCCTTCGCCTACAGCGGGGGCCCGAGGCCGTACGCCGGCCTGGGCATGGGCGAGGTGATGGTGTTCCTCTTCTTCGGGCTGATGGCGACGTGCGGGACCGCGTACGTGATGGCGGAAACGGTCCCGGCCGCCGCGTGGTGGTGCGGTTCCGTGCTCGGTCTCCTGGCCGTCGCGATCCTGGTCGCGAACAACCTCAGGGACATCCCGACGGACACGACCTCCGGGAAACGAACCCTCGCCGTCCGGCTGGGCGACCGGCGGACGCGGCTTCTGTACCGTGCCTGCATCGTGAGCGCGTTCGGCACGATCGCGATCGGCACGCTCGTCCACGCTCGGTGGCCCTCCGCCGGGCTGTCCCCGTGGGCGCTCCTCGGGCTCGTCGCATGGATCCCGGCGATCCGTCCGATGGAGTTGGCGGGCTCGGCGAGCGGCCGGGACCTGATCCCCCTCCTCACCGGTACCGCCGCCGTCCACGCGGCGTGCGGTTCGCTGATCGCGGTGGGGCTCATCCTCGGGCGGACCGTCGGCCCGATGGACATCCGGATCGGCGCGTGAACCCTGGCGACATCTCGCTCGCGTGTGCGGCGGCGCTCGTCGACGGGCTGGTCGCAGGGGGCGCGGCGCACGCGTGCCTCTCGCCGGGTTCGCGCTCGACGCCGCTCGCACTCGCGCTCGCTCGCGACCCTCGCGTGCAGGTGCACGTCCATCTCGACGAACGGTCGAGCGCGTTCTTCGCCCTCGGTCTCGCCAAGGTGAAACCGAGGCCGGTGATCGTCGCGACGACGAGCGGCACCGCTGCCGCCGAACTCCTCCCGGCCGTCGTGGAAGCCTCTCAGTCACGGATGCCGCTCGTGCTCCTCACGGCGGATCGGCCTCCGAGGGTGCGTGGGACGGGAGCGAACCAGACGATCGTGCAGCCCGGCCTGTTCGGGGAGTACGTGCGAGCCTCGATCGATCTCCCGGTACCCACGACGGAGGGACAGGAGGCATGGTGGCGCCAGGCTGCTCGCGAGGCGTTCGAGGCGATGGCCGCCGACCCGCCGGGGCCCGTGCATCTCAACTGCCCGTTCGAGGAACCGCTCACGCCGTCGGAGGACGTGGGCTTGCCCGTCGGGAACGCCGAGCGGTACGAATGGCCGCCCCGACCGGAGGCCGAGCTCGACCCCGACGAGACCGATCGGCTGGCCGGTCTCGTCTCCGGCGCGCGTGGCGCGATCGTGGTCGGCGGATGGCCCGGGCAGCTCTCAGGGATCCATCGCGTGTGGTCGGAGATGCTGGGGTGGCCGATCGTCGCCGAGCCGATCTCGGGCGCTCGCCGGCCGGAGGCATGCCTCGCGGCCGGACAGGCATTGATCGGGAGCGCGTGGGCTGCGACCCATCGTCCGGAACTCGTGATCCAGTTCGGCGCAGCGCCGACGACGCGAGCGACCCAGGCGTTCATCGCGTCCGCCGGCAAGGTCGTCGTCGCCGATCGTTTCCATCTCGACACGGACCCCGAGCGAGTGGCGTCGTGGCGACTTGCGGTCGATCCCGAAGCGCTCGGCGGGATGCTCGGTCGTCACCCGCTGACGCAGACGGGGATCGGCATCGGGCTCACGGGAGCCCACTCCGAGGACGAGATCGACGCGTTGTGGCTGGGGCGGATCGACCCCGCTCCCGACGAGTGGCGGGAGGAGTGGCGCACCGCCGACCGTCTCGCTCGGCGCTCGATGGACGACGCGATGGACGCATGGGACGAGCCGTTCGAGCCGCGGTTAGCCCGTGACGTGGCCGCCTGGGCTCCCGACGGGGCGTTCCTCTTCGTCGGGAACTCAACGCCCGTTCGCGACCTCGATCTCGCGATGGCGCCACGCGACGGCCTCCGGGTGCTGGCCAACCGGGGGGCCAGCGGGATCGACGGGCTCGTGTCGACGTCGCTCGGCATCGCGGCGGCCGACCGCGGTCCGACGGTGGCGCTGCTGGGCGATCTGTCCTTCCTCCACGATGTGGGCGCGCTGCTCTGGAACGCGCCGCGTGTCTTCCAGCTCACGATCGTCGTCGTGAACAACGGGGGTGGCCAGGTGTTCTCGCTCCTCCCGCAACGGGACCTCCCCGAGCATCGCGAGCTGTTCGTCACGCCGCACGCGGTCGACGTCGGCGGCCTGTGCGAGGCCGCCGGCGCCGGCCACGAGCGGATCGACCGGTCGTCCGAGCTGGTGCCCACGCTCGACCGGGCGGCCGGCGCAGGCGGCCTCAACGTGGTCGAGGTCGTCGTGGACGCGGAGCTCGGACTCCGACGTCGTCGCGAGATGCGCGACGCGGTCGATGGCGCGCTCGCACGATGAGCGCACCGAAGCTCGCGATCGAACTCGCCACGACCGACGACATCCAGGAGCTCGCGCGACTCCGGTGGGAGCTCTACGCGGAGCAGGAAGGTGATCTGGCCGAAGCTCCCGACGCGTATCGCGAGCGGTTCGCGAACTTCGCCCGATCGGCGCTCACCTCCGACGACTGGCGGAGCTGGGTAGGCCGTGACGGCGGCCGACTGGTCGCCGCGGTGTGGCTGCACACGGTGCCGCGCGTGCCGGTCCCGGGGAAGCGCGCCGGTCCGATCGGCTACCTGACCAACGTCTACGTCGTGCCTGAGCATCGCAACGCCGGCCTCGGCGCGCAGCTGCTCGGTCGGGTGAAAGCCTGGTGCGGCGAACAAGGCTATTCCGTCGTGATCGTGTGGCCGACGGAGCGCTCTCGACCCTTCTACCTGCGCGGCGGCTTCGACCGCCCCGACGAGCCGCTCGTGATGGACCTCGAGCCCGATCCGCCCCTCGAGGGCTAGCCCCAGCGCAGGGCGTCGAGGAACGCGCGGAACTTGCGCTCGGTCTCGTCGAGCTCGCGCGCCGGCTCCGACTCCGCGACGATGCCGGCACCCGCGTACAGGATCGCGCGGTCGCCACGGAGCTCCGCGCATCGCAGGGCGATCGCCCACTCTCCGTCACCGTCCGCATCCACCCAACCGACCGGGCCGGCGTACCGTCCTCGGTCGAACGGCTCGAGCTCAGCGATCGCTGCCAACGCGGCCTCACGCGGCGCACCCGCGACTGCGGGAGTGGGGTGCAACGCGGCGACAAGATCGAGCGCGGTGGGCGAAGGCTCGCGAAGCACCCCGTGGAACCTCGTCGACAGGTGCCACACGTTCGGCGTCTCGTGGAGGACCGGCTCCGGGTCCCACGTCAGCTCCACGCAGAACGGACGGAGCGTCTCCGCGACGACGTCGACGACGATCGCGTGTTCTTCGAGATCCTTGGCCGATCCGACGAGCGCGTCCGCGTTCGCGCGGTCTTCCTCCGGATCACCCGATCGAGGCGCCGACCCTGCGAGTGGGTTGGAACGAACCTCGCGCCCGTGGCGGGACACCAGGAGCTCGGGCGACGCGCCCACGAGCACGCCTCCGTCCGTGGGGACCGCGAACGAGTACGCATCGGGATCCACCGCCCGGAGACGCCCCGCCAACAACCTCGGATCGAGTCGGCGTTCGGCGGTCACCTCGATGGTCCTCGCGAGGACGACCTTGCGTAGCTCGCCGCCCCGGATGCGGTCGACGGCCGCGCGGACTGCATCCTCGTACGCGCTTCCCGACGGGACCCCTCGGAGCTGCATCTCGGTGAAGGAGTCGTGCGCAGTGCCGCTCCCGACGGGTTCCCATGGCGGTTGGTCGCCCGACTCCTCGTCCCGCCCGTTCGTGACGAGCCGCCAGGTCGACCCACCGACGTCGCGTCGCACGGCGTTCCTGGGGATCACGAGCCCCGCGAGCCCCGAGCCCTCACGACGGAAGGGGGATGCGCCCACCGCGACCGGGGCGACGTCATGGCCCGATCGGACCGCCGCCCGGAGTGAGCGCATGACGTCGACGTGTCCGGTCGGCCCGGAACCGTCGAGCAGGGGGACGCGATCGCCTGTCCCCGCCACCCCCGATCCCCGTCGCTCGAAGAAGACGCCCGATGGCGGCCGGTACGCAGCCAGCAGGTCGAAGGCCTCCCCGAGCGGCGCCGCTCGCGACTCCAAGCGGGCGACCGTGGGGTCGTTCATGCCCGCGTGGCCACGAGGAGCTGCGTGACGCCGCCGCCCAGCGACGATCGCCTCGCGTCGGGGAACCCCGCGGCGCGCAGCCTCGCGAGGAGCTCCTCGGGTGAGGGGAGGTACGCGGTCGATCGAGGGAGGTACGAGTAGGCCTCCCGATCCGAGAGGAGTCCGCCGATCGTGGGGACGACTCTGCGGAAATAGAACCGGTGACCGACGCGCATCAGCCATCCGTCGGGTTCGGCGGTCTCGAGCAAGGCGATCCTGCCCCCCGGCCGCAGCACCCGCGCGATCTCGGCGAACAGGTGCTCCAGCGAGACGACGTTCCGCAGCGCGAAGCCACAGGTCGCGCCGTCGGCGCTCGCGTCGCGGACCGGCAAGCGCAGGATGTCTGCCTCCACGAGCGGGACCTCCGTCCTCGCGGAGAGCAGCATCCCGTGAGAGAAGTCGAAGCCCACCGGGCGATGACCGGTCGCCGCGAGCTCGCGGCAGAGGTCCCCGGTCCCGCAGGCGAGGTCGAGGACGCGCGCGCCCGCGGGCAGCGCGAGCTCGCGCACCGTCCGGCGCCGCCACCCGGCGTCCATGCCGAACGTCATCACGCGGTTCACGAGGTCGTAGCGAGGGCTGATCGTGTCGAAGAGGCGCCGGACGACACGCGCCTTCTCTTCGCCGTGGGGAAGCGACTGCTCGCGGCGGGGCGTCATCGCTATGGCGCCAGAGATCCGGCGGATGCTCCGTGTGGCGGCGCCCCGTCCGTCGCCTCGATGTGCTCCCCGGCGACCTCGAGCAGCACACGGCGGAAGTGGTGTGACACGAGATGCGTCACCGCCGGGAGCAGCTCCTGGAACGCCTCGACCATCCGTGCGGATGCGCCGTCCGGATCGGGGGTGGTGTCCCTGATCGGCTTGCGGACGTGTTCGTCGAAGAGCTCGACCGCCCGATCGGCGAGACCACGCATCGCCTCGTCTGCTTCCCGGGCCAACGAGAGCAGGTCTCCCAGGGGGAGGCCGAACTCGAGCAAGCGCAGCGCCGTTCGAACCAGCTCGATATCGCCCGGCGTGTACATCGTCTGACCGTCGACGTCGTTCCCGATACGGATCCCCTCGCGTTCGACCGCCTGGATCAACGACGCGGGCACACCGCTCGCGGAGGCGAACGCATCGAGGGACATGAGCTCGCCGTCGACCACTTCCCCTCGTTCGGCGGCCACGGCCGCGGCCAAGCCCGTGTCGGCGAGCCCGAGCTCACCGTCGACCACCCGGCGGATCGCGGCGAGTGTCAGGCCCTGGCTCTGGAGGGCGCGGATCTGGTGGATACGCTCCGCGTGCTCCTCCCGGTACCAGGCGACACGCCCCTCTTTGTCGGGCTGAGGAAGCAATCCGCGGGCCTGGTAGTACCGGACCGTATCGACCGAGACCTCGCAGGCCGTCGCGAGCTGCTCGACTCGATATCTCACCGCCGGGAACTCTACGAGTGTTCGCTCATAGGGTCATCCGGCCTGCTCGTACGCTCGAAGATCGGGCCGTCCAGCATGCGTCGGTACGATGCCCCGCGTGGATCGGAGCGCCGACGGGGCCGGAGAGCGAGCGCCGAGGGGCGCCGGCCCCGCGCCCCACCGGAACGACCCGATCACACTCGGCCTCGTGCTGGCGTGCCTCACGGGGACCTTGCTCGTCGGCGCCGTCCACAAGGCGCCCTGCGCCGGCGGCGACTGGGCGGACGGTCGCCAGTATCGACTCGCCTGCTACACCGACATCGTGCCCCTGTTCGGGACGGAGCAGCTCGCCGGAGGGCGCCTCCCGTATCTCGATTCCTGCACTCCGTCGCAGAGCAACTGCGACGAATACCCCGTGCTGACGATGTACCTGATGCGGGTCGCGGGGTGGGCCTCCGGGGACGACGCGGGGCGCTTCTTCTGGGTCAACGCGCTCCTCCTCTCCGTCTGCGCGGGCGTGGCGGCCGCCTGTCTCTACCTGATGGACGCGCGCCGAGCGTTGTGGTTCGCCCTCGCGCCGACGCTGGCCGTGCAGGTGTTCGTGAACTGGGACCTGTTGGCCGTCGCGCTCGCGACGGCGGCGACGCTCGCCTTCTTCCGGCGCCGCGACGGATGGGCAGGTGTGCTGATCGGCCTCGGAGTGGCGGCGAAGCTCTACCCGGCACTGCTGCTCATCCCGTTCGCCGCCGAGCGGTTGCGCGGGCGGCAGCCTGATCGCGCGATCCTGCTCTGGTGGTCGGCCGGAGCGACGTGGCTCGCGGTGAACCTTCCCTTCGCGGTGACCGGTCTCTCGGGATGGTGGGAGTTCTTCCGCTTCAACGGCGCCCGGCCGGCCGACTGGGACAGCGCGTGGTACCTCCTCTGCAGCTCCCTCTCCGTGTGCCTGTCGACCCGCCTGATCAACGTGTCGTCGATCGCGCTACTCGTCGCACTCGTCTCGTGGGTCTGGATGGCGAAGCGCCGTCGCGAGCCTGACTTCCCGCGTTGGCAGCTGGCGTTCCCGATCCTCGTGCTCTTCCTGCTCGTCGGGAAGGTGTACTCACCGCAGTTCAGCCTGTGGTTGCTCCCGTGGCTCGTGCTGGTGCTGCCCGGGGCTCGGCGCTTCCTCGCGTTCGAGGCTGCGGACCTCGCGGTCTTCCTGACTCGGTTCTCGTTCTTCGGTGACCTGACCGGGATCGGCGGGGTCCCCGAGTGGGTCTTCGAGACCGCGGTGCTGATCCGCGCGGGAGTCCTCGTCTGGTGCGTGATCGCCTGGGTCCGGGAGCCGAGTCGCCGTCTCCCGGGCGAACGCGCCACCGAGCCGGCGGCGGCGGCGCACGCGTGAGCGGGCGCCGCCGCCTGCTCGATGGCCTGCGCCCGTGTCTCGCCGTCTTCCTCGCGGCTCGGATCGGGTTGTCGCTGCTCTCGGTGGTCGCCGTCCATCTGGTCGATCCGCTCGACCCGGTGGACGTGCCGGGCCGCGCCGGGCCGGCGGCGACCCAGGGCTGGCACAACGCGATCGACGCGACCGAGCGCCAGGACGCCGTCTGGTACCTGCGGCTCGCGGACGACGGGTGGTCGACGGAGGACGCGAGCGCCGCGTTCTTCCCGCTCTACCCGCTCACCGTGCGCGCGGTCGCGTGGGTCCTTCCCGGCGACGACCTCCTCGCCGCGCTCCTCGTCTCGAACCTCGCGTTCCTCGGGGCGCTCCTGGCGCTCTTCGCGCTGACCGCCGAGGCCTTCGGAGATCGGATCGCGCGACGGGCGATCGTGGTGGCGGCGATCTTCCCGACGTCCTTCTTCTTCCTCGCCCCCTACACCGAGTCGCTCTTCCTGTTGCTCTCGCTCCTCGCGTTCCGCGAGTCCCGCCACGATCGGTGGGGCCGCGTCGCGCTCTTCGGCGCACTCGCGGCGCTCACCCGGAGCGCCGGCATCCTGCTGGTCCCCGCGCTCCTCGTGGAAGCGATCTGGGGCCCCCGAGGTCGTGACGGCGGTCGTGACGGCGGACGTCGCGAGCTCGCTACGCGCGTCGCCGGCGCGACCGCGATCGCCCTCGGTCCCCTCTGCTGGTTCGCCTGGTGGGGCATGGCGCACGGCAACTGGCTCGCGCCGCTGGACGCCCAGAGGCAGTGGGGTCGCGAGCTCCAACTCCCGTGGGTGTCCATGGGGCGAGCGATCGAGCTCGCCTGGTCGTTCCGGTCCTACTGGCTGCTCGATCTGCTGATCGTGTCGCTCGCGATCGCCGGCCTCGCCCTCGCGCTCCCCGCCCTCCGGCCTTCCGAGACCGTCTACGGAGCCCTCGGCCTGCTCTTGCCGCTCTTCGACCCCTTCTGGGACAGGCCGCTGCTCTCGGTGCCACGCTTCGTGGTCGTCGTGTTCCCCGCGCTGTGGGGCCTCTCCGGCGTCGGGCTCGGCCGGAAGCTGCCTCAGCCGCTCGTCATCTCCGTTCTCGCCGCGGGATGGGCGATCTCCGCCATGCTCTTCGTCAACTGGCTGCATCTTTTCTGAAGTCGGTCTTCGAGAACGGCGCCTTCTGAACCGGCAGCGTGGGTGGGGGTAGGATGTGCCGAGCACGCAACGGACCGGAGGTGCTGTGACGATCAGGGTTGCGATCGCGGACGACCATTCGCTGGTGAGACAAGGGCTCCGCAGGTATCTCGACATGGCCGACGGCATCGAGGTCGTCGGTGAGGCATCCAACGGCAAGGAGCTGCTGGAGCTCCTCGCGAAGGAGGAGCCCGACATCGCACTCGTCGACATCCGCATGCCGGAGATGGACGGTCTCGAGGCAGCCCGTGAGATCCGGGACAAGCACGAGAAGATCGGGGTGATCATGCTCACCGCCTACGACGACCGACAGTTCGTCGTCGAGGCCGTCCGAGCGGGTGCTCGCGGTTACGTCTTGAAGGCGAGGGATGCGGAGCACCTGATCCAGACCGTCCGGCTGGTCGCCGGTGGCAACATGGTCATCGATCCCCAGCTCGTGGTGGCGCTCGCGGAGGAGCTCTCGACCGCGAAGGAGCGGGACCGCAGGGCGGAGACACTGACCGCGAGAGAGATCGAGGTCCTGCAGCTGCTCGCGTTCGGCCATACCAACCGGGACATCGCCGAGCGCCTGTACATCTCTCCCGACACGGTCAAGACCCACCTCGAGCACATCTTCGAGAAGCTCGGTGCCTCCGACCGAACCGCTGCCGTCGCCGAGGCGCTGCGTCGTCGCCTGATCGAATAGGCACGGGATCCCTCCGAGGATGCCGGCGTCGTAGGTCGTTCGGCGGGGTCCCTCACACCTTCGGGTGATGGAGTATCGGGGGGCGAGGCGGCATCATGGCACCCCGATGCCCGAGACCCCTCAACCCCGGCGCACCGAAGCGGCGTTCGCGCTCGGCCTGACGGCCGCGGTCGTCATCGTCGCCTACCTGATGGCCCCAGACGGGGATGCCGACCGGCGCCGCCTGGTCGTGAACCTGATCTACGGCGTGGCGTGGTTGATGGGCGGCGTCGTGCTGCTCGCGATGCGTGAGGGGAAGGTCGCGCGGAGCTCGCGCGCCGTCGGGATCACGTTCGTCATCGGCTCCGTGGTCATCAGCCTCGTCTTCGTCTCGGGGATCACGGGATCCGGGGTCGAACCGGGATACGCGGACCTGCTGTTCCTCCTGCCTCTGGTCACCCTCATCGCCGGGTTCCGGAGCGAGATCCGGCATCACGTCCCACCCGGAGACCGCCGCGAGCTGGCGACCGATGCCGCCCTGATCGTCAGCGCCCTGATGGCGGCGGGCTACGTGTTGATCAGGCCGCAGTTCGCAACCTCCGGCGTCTCCGCGTCGGCGGTGACCTTCGCGCTCGTCGCCGCATTCCTGGTCGCGACGTATCCCGCCCTGGCGATCTGGGTCCCCACCCGTGCCCATGTCGCGCGCGCGGCGGTCTTCGCGGGACTCGGCGCCGCCGTCCTGGCCTTCGGGTGGCAGTGGACCCACGTGACGTACGCAGCGACGAACCCGGCGATCGAGTTGCCGATCGCGCTGTCGCCACTGGCCGTCGTCGCCACCTACCTCGTGATGAGGCCGGCGAAGAAGCTTCCGCGACCATCCCGGTTCGCTCGCCCGATCCTGACGAGCGTCGCTGTGATCGCGGCGTGCGGAGCCTTGCTGATCACCGGTGTGCTCGGAACGAGCCGCGGGCTCACGTTGCTGCAGACGGGCCTGTTCATCGGTGTCCTCGCGATCGCCGTCGCCGTCCGGATCATCGCGAACCAGATCACGGTGACACAGGCGAGCGAGTCGGTACGACGGGCGCTCGGTCAGAAGGAGTCCGCGCTCGCGGATACGGACGCCGCGCTGGAGCGGGTCCGCGAGGCGAACGAAACCCTGAAGAGCTCCGAAGAGCACCTGCGCCTCGTGTTCGACGCGGCGGTCGACGGCATCATCGAGCTGGACGTCAACGACGTGGTCGTCCGGACGAACGAGGCGTTCTGTCAGATGGTGCATCTGGACCGTGCCGTGGTCGAGGGACAGCGCTGGCAGGCACTGGCGGCGTCCCTCGACGGTGCCGACGCCCGGTTCGCCGAGCTGCCGGCGGCCGGCCAAGCGCAGCTCGAACGCTCCGACGGCACGCCGCTGTACCTCGAATCGCGAGTCTCGGAGATCCCCACCGACCCGCCTCGCCGGCTCGTGCTGATCCGCGACGTGACCCCCGGCAAGGCTGCCGACCAGACCATCCGCTCGCTGTTGAAGTTCCTCCAGGAGAAGGACGAGGACCGGACGAGCCTCCTCCGTCGGACGAACTCCGCGATCGAGTCCGAGCGCAACAGGATCGCGCGTGACCTCCACGACGGGCCGGTCCAGGGCGTCTCGGCCGCATCGCTCTCACTCGAAGCATCACTCCTCATGATCGGGGCCGGTGACGTCGATCGCGGCGTTGACGTGCTCTCCAAGGTGCGGAAGGAGTTGGCCGACGAGGCGGATGCGCTCCGCTCCCTGATGTCCGGACTGCGTCCGCCGGTCCTCGAGGAGCGTGGGCTGATCCCCGCGCTCCGTGAGGCGGTGACTCGCTTCGGCGTCGAACAGGACGTGGAGACCGACCTCGTCGGCACGCTCCCCCGTCCGATGTCGTCGGATCTGGAGACCCTCGCCTATCGGGTCGTGCAGGAGGCGCTCACCAATGCCGCCAAACACGCACGGGCCACTCGAGTGGTCGTCTCGGTCGAAACGACCGCCACGTCGCTGCGGGTCGAGGTCGAAGACGACGGCAGAGGGTTCGACAGCGCGATGACCCGGGAGTTCCTCCGACAGGGCCGCGTGGGACTCGCCTCGATGCGCGAGCGGGTCGAGCTGGCGAACGGGACGTTCGTCATCCGCTCCAACCAGGGACGTGGCACGTCGATCGTCGCCACGCTGCCGGTGGACGCGCCGGCGCCCTCCGGAGCCCGCGAGGGAGCGCCTAGCCTCCCCGGTCGTCGCTCCGCTCGGTGATCGGCCGGGCGGCCGACGGGCTCGGCGTCGGCGGCAGCGACGGGGAGGGCGGTGACGGCGACGGTGAGGGGAGTGGCGAAGGGGACGGCTCCTCGCTCGGCGAAGGACTGGGCTCCGGACTCGGGGCCGGCGGCGGGGGGATCGGGGCTTCGGCCGACGGCGTGACCGTCTGTTGGTCGAAGGACGGCTCCGGGAACGCGAGCGCATCCTTGCCCTGCATCGCGACCTCCATGAAATCGTTCCAGATCGCGGCCGGGATCGTGCCTCCGAAGACCTCCGGGACGCCTTCGATGTTCTCCAGGGGGATCTGGCCCTCGGGGTAGCCCACCCAGACGCACGCCGCGATCTGGACGGTGTACCCGCAGAACCACGCGTCCACGTTGTCCTGCGCCGTGCCCGTCTTGCCCGCGGCGGGCCAGGAGCTCAACCGGGCAGAAGCTCCCGTGCCGAACGCGACGACGTCCTCCAGCGTGTACGTGACGAGGTCGGCGACGTTCTCATCGACCACCTGGCGACCCTTCGGCACGATGCGGGGATCGATCCGCCCGCCGGGCGACCGCACCTGCAGGAGCGGGTTCGCGCGGCGCAACGTGCCTCGAGCGGCGAGCGTCGCGTACGCGTTGGTCATCTCGACGGGGTTGACGGCGACGCTCCCGAGCGTGATGGAACACACCGCGGGTAGGTCGGAACGGATCCCCAGGCGGTGCGCCATGTCCGCGACATCCTCGGGACCGACCTCGACCACCAGCTGCGCGAAGACGGTGTTCACCGAATGAGCGGTTGCCGACTGGAGGGTGTAGGTGCCGCCACCACCCTCCGCGTTCTCCGGCTGCCACGGACCCTCGGGACCGTCACAGACCGGGTCGTCGATCGTGATCGTGTTGGGCCCGTACCAGCGTGAATCGAGATCGAACCCCTGCTCCATCGCCTCCGCGAGTGTGAACGCTTTGAACGCCGACCCCGCCTGCCGCCCGGTTCCTCCCCTGAACGTGGCGAGGTTCAGTTGCGAGCTGCCGAAATCCTTCCCGCCCGCCATCGCGAGGATCTGCCCGGTGGCCGGCTCGATCGCGACCAGGGCGGCGCCCGGGTCCTGCGGACTGGGGAGGGCCGACTCGATCGCCTCCTCGGCGGCTGCCTGATAGCCGAGATCGAGGGAGGTCCGCACCTGGAGGCCGCCCCCGAAGACGGCGGCCGGCTCGTAGCGCCTCGCGAGGGCCTCACGCACGTACTGCACGAAGTACTCGGCGTCGCCCGGTGCCTCGATCTGGGCGTCCGGCCCGTGCTGAAGGTCGATCGGGATCCCGCAGCACGGTTTGCGCTTCAGTCGCTCTGCCCGCTCGGCGTCGAGGAAGTCGTATTGGACCATCCGGTCCAGCGCGAAGTCACGTCGGAACTTGGCGTCGAAGGGATGGTCGATCGGGTCGTACGCCTCCGGCGCGGTGAGGATCCCTGCGATCGTGGCCGACTGGAGGATCGTGAGGTGCCGGCCTCGCACGCCGAAATAGGTCTGCGCCGCGGCCTCGATCCCGTACGCGCCGTGCCCGAAGTACACCGTGTTGAGGTACGTCTCCAGGATCTCGTCCTTCGACAGGGTGCGCTCGACCTTGATCGCGAGGAGCACCTCCCGGACCTTCTCCTTGATCGTCCGAGGTGGGATCACGTAGTCGCGGATCCCGTTGTCGCCAGGTGCGGTGTAGTGACCGGCGTAGACGCGCTTCACCAACTGCTGGGTGATCGTCGATCCACCCTGCACGGTCTCGCGGGCGACGAGATCGCTCCACGCCGCCCGGATCGTGCCCTTGAGGTCCACGCCGCCGTGTTCATAGAAGCGCGCGTCCTCGACGGCGAGGATCGCGTCGCGGAGGTGTTGCGGCATCTGCCCGAAGGGGATGAGCGTCCGGTCGACGGCACCGTGGAACGTGGACAGCAACTCGTTGTTGCGGTCGTAGACGAACGTGGTCTGGACCGGGGGGAGCGCCTTCGGCAGGTCGATGCGGATGTAGGCGATCAGGAGGACGCCGAGGCCGAACAGGCCGAGGACCACAGGTGTCAGCGCGAACGCCCACCAGTAGCGACGGAAGAAGCCCCGTTGCGCCGGCTTCGAAGAGGGCCCTCGTCCTCGGCCGCCTCCGTTCCCGGCGGCTCTCGGGGAGCGCGTTCCGCCGGACCGCGAGCTGCGTGACTGCGGCTTCCGGGCCTGAGGCTTGCGGGCTTGTGTGCCCTTGGCGGCTTGTGCGCCTCTGCTCTGGGCGCCGGCAGTCACCCGCCCACCCGAGGCAGCCGCGTCCGACCCTCCAGCCTTCTTCTGGGCGTGACGGGGGGTGTAGTCCTTCGAGGGATGCCTGGGAGAAGCGGACACGACGGGCGGAATCCTACCCGGCCCGATAGACCCGGAAACTCCCGATCAGCCGGCGGCGGCGCGTCTGCGGGCCGTGAACGACTCGCGGAGATGGTTCCACGCGCATGATCGACAGACCTCGACCACGTAGCACGTGGAGCCGGGATGGGCGGCCGTCAACCGCAGACCCGTCTGGATCGGCCAGACGCGGCCGCTGTTGCGGCCGAGCGAGGAGCCGAAGACGTACGCGAGGAGGACCAGCTTGTCCTTGCCACAGACGGGGCAGTCGGTGCTCGTTGCCTCGCCGACGTGCTTCGCGGCTCGCATGAGCTCTGGGTGCGCGTCGCAGAGGTCTGCCACCGACAGGGTGCCTCGCCGTGCATCGCGGATCAGCGCTCGCTTGGCGAGCGTGTAATCGATGACGCCGAGCTCGGCGCTCCTCCGTCTGCGGGCTGTGCCCCGTGCCTGCCGCATGGTCGCGCAAGTCTACCCCTGGTCTCAGACGCTGGGCAGAGACTTCGGGGGAAGGTCTTTCGTCTCGATCTTCACGGGAGGAAGGGTCCTTCGGGCCGTCCCCGCTACCATCCGCCCGTGCCGATCCAGGACCAGACCTCTCCCCTCCGGAAGGTCTACGTGCGGGCGCCCGAGCCTGAGGCCCTGCGGAGCTGGCGCGAGTACGGGTGGCGCTCGGCTCCGGACCCGGCTCGGGCGGCCGAGGAGCACGAAGCGTTCCGGGCGCTCTTGACCGACGCCGGCGCGGAGGTCGTCGTGGGCGCCGCCTCCGCGTCGGGGGATCCCGATGCGATCTACACCTACGATCCCGTCCTGATGACGGATGAGGGCGGGATCGTCCTCCGTCCCGGGAAGGCCGGGCGCCGCGGAGAGTCGGCGGTCGCCGCGGCCGATCTCGAGGCCGCCGGGGTCCCGGTCCTCGCCACTCTCGGCGAGCCCGCGCTCGCCGAGGGCGGCGACATGTGCTGGCTCGACCGCCGGACGCTCCTGGTCGGCCTCGGCTATCGGACCAACCAGGCAGGGGTCGACGCGCTCCGAGCCCTGCTTCCGGATGTCACCGTCGTCTCGTTCGACCTGCCCCACCTCGCCGGGCCGGCCGCGTGCACGCACCTGCTCTCCTTCGTGTCGTTCCTCGACGTGGACCTCGCCGTGGCCTCGTTGCCGCACCTCCCCGTTCGCCTCGTCGAGCTCTTCCGGGACGTCGGCGTGCACTTCGTCGAGGTGCCGGCCGCCGAGTTCGACTCCATGGGCCCGAACGTGTTGGCACTCGGACCACGCGTCGCGCTGGCCCTCGAGGGCAACCCGGAGACCAGGCGACGGATGGAAGCTGCGGGCGTGGAGGTGCGCACCTACGAGGGCGAGGAGATCTCGCGGAAGGGAGACGGCGGGCCGACGTGCCTCACGAAGCCGCTGGAGCGCTCGTGACGCTCAGGCGAGGCCGACGTCGCGGAGCCGGTAGAGGTCGCCCTGTTGCGCGGCGCATCGGACCCGCGAGAACCAGAGATCGACCTGCGCGCCGACATCGACGAGCGTCATCTGGTAATCGACGTCGATCCCGTCCGGCAACGTGACGAGGTTCGTCGGCGTCGCGCCCAGGGTCGCCCGCGGGACCCGCATGATGTGCACGTCGGTGCCGCAGACGTTCCCCGATCGGACGAAGTAGACGAGGCCCTCCTCCTCGTCCACGACCGGGGCGTACCGAGGCTTCCCATCGGGAGCGGGGATCCGCCTCGTCCGGTCGGTCTCGGTGTCGCGGACGAACGCGTTGCAGGTCAGGGGACCGCAGACGGACCAGCTGGCGAAAGTCTCCCCGACGGCCGCCGGCGACAGGTAGAACTGGACGAGTTCGCGGCTCGCGAGCACCTCGAGCGTCTTCGCCACCCGGTCGTAGAGATACAGGGTGGTCTCTGCCGGGGCGCCACGGGGGAACACGTCGCGGGCGAACAGGATGAAGGCGTTCGAGATCCGCGGTCCCCACTCCCAGCGGGAGCTGTTGACCGGAGCGGGGAGCTTGGTGCGTCGCCGCGTCGCCAGGCTGATCGTGTAGAGATCCGAGGACGGCCCATCGATCTGCTGGTAGATCGCCCGATCCTGGTCGGGATCGATGCCACCGGCGAACCCCCGCGTACCGCTCGGGTTCAGCCGGAAGGCATCCGTCGTCCCCAGGACCTTGCCGAAGGCGTGATATCGGTTCGAGTGGGCCACGGAGTTCTGCGTCCAGATCAGGTACGTGTCGTTCACCGAGGGCTGACTCTGGTCCTCGGGCCCGGCCAGCATCCGCTGCGGCGCGCTGACCGCCCCGCTCGGCGCGGTCGTGACGCCCGCCAGCACGAGCGCGAGACCCGTCGACGTCACCGCACGCCTCAGCAGCGAGCGGGATGCGTGGAGAGGCCGCGATGCGCGAGCTCGAGATGGATCGGGAAGGAACCGTTGCACGTTCGCGGCACGCTATCCGTCCGACACGAAGATGTCGAACTCATTCCCCTCCGGATCCGTCAGCGTCCTCCATCGCGCGTCGTCCAGCCGCAGTTCCTCCCCGTTCCACGCCCCACCGAGTGCGAGCACGGCGTCCGTCGCCTCCTGGAGATCGTCGACGCGGATGTCCAGATGGACCCGGTTCTTGACCGACTTCGGCTCCGGGACGCGCTGGAAGCCGACCACGTGACCGTTCGCCCGGCCGAGGAACACGAACCGACCCGCATCCGATGTCTCCGCGACCTCGGTGCCGAGCACCTCGCCCCAGAAGACGGCGAGACGGTCCGGATCGTTGGCGTCGATCGTCGTGAAGGACACCCGGCCGATCACGATGCTCCGGTTCCCAACAGCTCGTCGGCCGCCTGGCCGAAGACCTCCGTGTGCCGGTCGACGTCCTGGGCGGTCGTCGCCGGGGACATCAACGCCATGTTGTGGAACGGCGTCATCAGGAGGCCGCGGTTGAGCAGGTAGAGATGGATGAACGGATCGAGCTCGTCATCCTGTCCGTGGAACGCCTCGTCCCCGTTGCGAGCCGCCTCCGCACGGAAGAGGTACTCGACACGGCACCCGAGTCGGACGACGTGCCAGGGAAGCCCTCGGGACTCGATGACCTCGCGAACCCCGTCCTCGAATCGCTCGCCGAGCTCGATCATGCCCTCGAACGCCTCGTCGGTCATCACCTCGCCGAGCGTGGCGCGCATCGCCGCGAGCGAGAGGGCGTTGCCGGCGAGCGTGCCGCCGGTCCCACCGACGTCGATCACGTCGGGATCGGTGCCCTCGACGATCCGCCGCTGGACCTCCTCGGTCATGCCGTAGGCGGCCGAGGGGATACCGGCTCCGAGGGTCTTGCCGATCGTCACGATGTCGGGCGCGAGCCCCCAGGCCTTCGTCGCGCCGCCGGGCCCCGCACTGATCGTGTGCGTCTCGTCGATCAGGAGGAGCGTCCCCGTCTGATCGCAGAGGTCTCGCACTCCCTCCCAATAGCCCGCATGTGGCAGCACGATCCCGATGTTCGTGAGCGCCGGCTCGAACATGCAGACCGCGACGTCGCCATGGGCGAGCTCCCGCTCGAGCCCGTGCAGGTCGTTGATCTCGACCACCCGTGTGGTCGTTCGCACCGGCACGGGCGGTCCCGTGTTCCCCGGCTGATCGACGACCTCGCCCATCTGATCCAGCTCGGCGAACGTCTCGTCCACGGTGCCGTGGTAGCAGTGATTGTGGACGAGGACCTTCGACCGTCCCGTGATGTGACGAGCCCAGCGGATCGCGAACCGGTTCGCGTCGGTGGCCGTGAGCGTGAAGGACCAATACGGGACACCGAATCGCCGCGCCAGCTCTGCGCTCACCCAGGACGCGTCCTCCGTCGGGAGCATCAGCGTGATGCCCCGCCCCGCCTGCCTCGCGATCGCCTCGACGGAGGCCTTGGGGGCGTGTCCGGCCATGCCGCCCGTATCGCCGAGACAGAAGTCAACGAACCCGTTGCCGTCGACGTCGGTGAAGTGCGCCCCCTCCGCGTCGTCGACGTACACGGGATGGTCGCCCGGCCACCGGACCATCCAGTTCATCGGCACCCCGTACAGGAGTGAGTCCCGACCTGCGTCGTAGAGCGCCCGGCTCTTCGGATGTCGCTCACGGAACAGCGCTCGTTCGCGCTCCATCAACCCGGCCAGACGTGCGCGATCGATCGTGCTCACACGTGTCTCCGATGCTCTGTCGGGGAGGCGGTCCCAGGAAGAGGCGGAGTCTACTACCCTCCCCCGCGTGAGCTGGCCGGTGGTGGCGGTAGCGGGAGGACCGCGCGAGCGGGGGCGGGCCTACGGAGAGCTGGCGAGCGATCGCGTGCACGGTTCGCTGGCGCTCTACGAGACGCTCTTCCGCCACTACACGGGCATGCGGTGGGCCGCGGTGCGCGATCGGGCCGGCGTCTTCGCCGGCCCGATCGACGACTACGACGCCCGCCTCCTGCCGGAGATCGAGGGGATCGCCGAGGGCGCCGGCGTGGACGCGGAGGACATCCTCGCCCTGAACGTCCGCACCGAGGTGATGTTCGGGATGGCGTCCGGGGGATGCACCGCGCTCTGCACGCCGACGAGCGGAGGCGACGGCGCGCACGTGCTGCTCGCACAGAACTGGGACTGGCACCCGGGCGCCCTGGAGACGTGTGTGCTGCTCGTCGAGGCTCCGCATGACGGTCCGCCGTTCGTCACCCTCGTGGAGGCGGGGCTGCTCGCGAAATGCGGGATGAACGAGCGGGGCGTGGGTCTGGCGGCCACGGCGCTCACGTCGACGCTCGACCGCGGCCAGCCGGGCGTGCCGTTCCACGCGATCTTGCGCCGGATCCTCACCTCCGACTCGTTCGACGAAGCGGCCGACGCCGTGACCACGCCGGTCCGCGCCTCCTCCGGGAACTTCCTGCTCGCGTCCCGCGACGGCCGCTCGGCCGACCTCGAGGGGGCGCCGGGAGGAACCGAGCAGGTGCACCGTTCAGACGGCGATCGACTCGCGCACGCGAACCACTTCCTGCGGCCGTCGCGGAACGGCTTCAAGGACCTCGAGCGGTTCGACGACGCGAGCACCAGCGTGTCGCGTCAGGCCGCTGCGGATGGGTGGATCGCCGCGCCCGGCGACCGGTCGATCGATGACGTCTTCGAGGCGCTGCGTGACCACTCGGCGTCGGTCTGCCAGCACGCGGACGGTACCGGCCCACCGGAGGAGGCGATCGTCACCGTCGCGGCGGTCGCGATGGATCTCACGGACGGAGCGCTGTGGGTCACCGAGGGGCCTCCGTGCACCGCTGCGGCGGAACGATTCGAGCTCGGCTCCCTCGTCGCACTCGCGGCCTGACGTATCCTCCGCGCGTGCTTCGCCTCCCCGTGTTCGCTCGCGCGTCGGTCACCCTCGTCCTCGCGACTCGTCCTCACCGGTTCCGCGACGCCGGTCACCGCAGCCACCCCGCCGTGGAAGCAGGACATCAACCAGGCCGTCGGCGATCGCGACATCTCCGTCGCGGTCGGCCTCGACGGTGCGTGGCTCTATCGCCACGGCGCGTGGAAGCAGATGACGCCGGCCTCGAACCAGAAGCTCGTGTTCTCCATGGCCTTGCTGCAACGGACCTCACTCAGCACCCGGATCCGCACGCGGCTGTTCGCGACGCGGGCGACCGCCGACGGCGTCCTGCGCGGGAACCTCTGGATCGTGGGCCACGGCGACCCGGAGGTCGGCCGGCCCACCATGGCTGCGTTCGCCCGGGCCGTCGACCGAGCCGGCATCCGGAAGGTCGTCGGTCGCGTGATGGGGGCGACGACGGGGTTCCAGCGCGACTGGTGGGCTCCCGGCTGGCAGGACTACTTCCCGAGGGATTACATCCCGCTTCCCACCGCCCTCACGTTCGAGGGCAACGAGGACGCCCGCGGCGTGCACATCCGCGATCCCGAGCGCCGAGCGGCGCGTTCCCTGACGAAGCGACTCCGTGCGCTCGGCGTCCCCGTCACGAAGGAGGCCGGCAGCGGCGCTCCCCCCGGCGGACTCCGGCGCGTCGCGACCATCGCCTCCGATCCCTTCGCGCAGCTGATCTCGCGGATGGATCGCCGCTCGAGGAACTTCTACGCGGAGGTGCTCGGCAAATGGCTCGGCGGGCTCGTGATGGGCGGCTCCGGATCGATCGCGAAGGGCGCCCGAGCGATCGCACGGTTCGCCGATGCGCACGGGGTGAGTCTCGTCGCCCGGGACGCCTCCGGTCTCTCCTACGCGAACCGGATCCGCACGCACGATCTCGTGCGGCTGCTGTGGTTCGCCGAAACCCGCCCGTGGGAGAGGTCGCTGCGTGCCAGCCTCCCGGCGGGAGGTCAGGGGACCCTGGCCCGACGACTCGTCGGCGTGAAGGTGAGGGCGAAGACGGGAACGCTCATCGACATCTCCGCCCTCTCCGGGTGGGTGTGGCTGGAGCAGGAGGCGGCCTGGGGTGAGTTCTCGATCATGTCCCGCGGGATGTCGAAGTCCGAGGCCGTCGCCATCGAGGATCGCATCGTGCGGATCCTCGCGAACCGCGCGTCGCTCGCCGCCTAGGCGCTTCCTTTCGAGGCGCGAGAGGTCCATGCTCCTCGTGTCGTGACGACCTCGTCCGATCTCGACGCGCTGGTGCAGGCAACACCCTCCTCTCGCGACCGGGCGATGGACTTCCTGCGCGCCGCCTCGATCGTGGCAGTGGTCTTCGGTCATTGGTTCATCTCGATCAACCACTGGGAAGGCGGCGTGATCCGGTCGACGAGCGCGATCGGGGTGACGTCCGGCCTCTGGCTCTTCACCTGGGTCTTCCAGGTCATGCCGATCTTCTTCTTCGTCGGCGGCTTCTCGAACCTCGTCGCCTACGACTCCACGCGGCGAAAGGGCCGGTCGACCTGGACGTTCATCCGTGCCCGGCTCGAGCGACTCCTCCGGCCGTCGATCGTCTTCCTGGGCATCTGGGCCGTCGTGCAGGTGGTGCTCCATCTCGCCGACGTGGGC
Organism: uncultured Actinomycetota bacterium; assembly: GCA_963839395.1. Classification (GTDB taxonomy): domain Bacteria; phylum Actinomycetota; class UBA4738; order UBA4738; family HRBIN12; genus JAJNBA01. The sequence goes on along the minus strand of CAWIUW010000012.1, from coordinate 35,606 downwards.
GCGCCCACGGGACCGCGACTGTGGGGCGAGACGACGCTCCTCCGCGGGATGAAGCCGCCGGGGGCGACGATCCCGTTCGGTCCGTTGTGGTTCCTCGGCGTGTATCTGGTCGTCGTCGTGATCGCGCCGGTCACGATCCGGCTCCACCGCCGGTTCGGGCTGTGGGTGCCGCTCGCGATGGCGCTGGGGGCGGTCGTGGTCGACGTGGTGGCGTTCTCGACGGGCCGAGTGGGAATGGCGCTGGCTCAATGTGGGGTTCGTGCTCCTGTTCCCGCACCAGCTCGGGCACGCATACGCCGACGGGACGTTCGCCCGGTGGCCACGCCGCCGCTACTGGGCGATGGTCGTCGGAGGACTCGCGGGCCTGGTGGTCCTGACGACGCCCTGGGTGTTCCGCCTCTTCGGTGACGTCCGCTTCGACTGGTTCCCCGGGATCGGCCACTACCCCAAGAGCCTCCTCGGCACCGACGTCGAGGCGGTCTCGAACGCCTACCCCCCGACCGTCTGCTTCCTGTTGGGAGGGGTCTGGACCATCGGTGCAGTGATGCTGCTCAAGCCGAGGCTCGACCGATGGCTGCAGCGCGAGCGGCCGTGGCGGTTCACGATCGTCGTGAACGCGAGGATCATGACGCTGTTCCTCTGGCACATGACCGCGTTCCTCCTCGCCCTGCTCCTGCTCTGGCCACTCGGGTTCGGGCGCGAGCAGGACTCGACGGCGCGGTGGTGGCTCGAACGGCCGCTGTGGTTCGTCGTGTCGGGCGCGATCCTGCTCGGGCTGATCGCCGTCTTCGGGCGCTTCGAGCGTGGGCGGTAGCATCGCGGGGTGGACCTCGCTTCGCTCGCCACGGGCACCGGGACGCGGATCCTCCTCGTCGTGATCGACGGCCTTGGGGGGATGGCGGATCGGGAGCACGGCACGGAGCTGGAGGAAGCGGCCACCCCGAACCTGGACCGTCTGGCGGAGGAAGGCGTCACGGGGCTCCTGGAACCCGTCGGTCCGGGGATCACGCCGGGCTCGGGTCCCGGGCACTTGGCCCTGTTCGGCTACGACCCGCTCTCGTTCGTGCTGGGCCGCGGAGCGCTCAGCGCCGCCGGTCTCGGCGTCGAGCTCCATCCCGGCGACGTGGCCGCCAGAGGCAACCTGTGCACGCTGGATGCCGCGGGCAACGTCGTGGACAGGCGGGCCGGCCGGATCTCCGACGAGGAGGCTCGACGGGTGGTCGCGGGACTCTCTGACGCCATCGACGGCGTCGAGTTCCACCACGAGAAGGGTCATCGGCTCCTTGTGGTCTTCCGGGGTGAGGGGCTGGATCCACGGATCGGCGACACCGACCCGCAGACGATCGGCGTCCCGCCGCTGGCACCACAGCCGCTCGATCCGGCGGCGGCCGCGACGGCGGAGCTCGTCTCCGCCGCGCTCGCCGAGATCCGCCGGACCCTCGCAGATGAGCCGGCGGCGAACGGCCTGCTGCTTCGAGGCTTCGACACCCATCGTGAGCTCCCGCGGTTCGAAGATCGCACCGGGTTGCGCGCCGCGGCCCTCGCGGTCTATCCGATGTATCGAGGGATCGCGCGACTGATGGGGTTCGACGTCCTCGGTCCCCCGATCGATCTCACGGATCAGGTCCGCCTCCTGGAGAAGCATCGGGAGGACGCGGACTACTTCTTCGTGCACGTGAAGGACGCGGACGCCGCCGGCGAGGACGGCGATCGCGGGGCGAAGATCGCGGCGATCGAGCGCGTGGACGATGCGATGCCGGACCTGGCGGCAGCGCTCGAGCCGGGCGTGATCGCCGTCACCGGCGATCACGCCACACCCTCGCAGATGGCCGCGCACTCGTGGCATCCGGTTCCGGTCCTCGTGCACGGACCGCGGTGCGGGCGCGACGAGACCGACCGCTTCGGCGAGCGCTGGTGCCTGGCGGGCGGCCTCGGGGTTCGTCCCTCGACGGAGCTGCTCCCGATCCTGATGGCGAACGCCGGCCATCTCGGGAAGTACGGCGCCTGACCGATGTGCTTCGACACCGACGCCCTGCCTCCCGACCCGGCCCGGACCGGCATGGGGGCGGGTTCGGAACGGACGGTGTTGGCTTCCGCCGACGGCAACCGCTTCGCGGCCACGGTCGCGCGCACGCAGGAAGCGGCCTCGGCCGGCGTGGTGGTGATCCCCGACGTCCGGGGTCTCTACCGCTATTACGAGCGGCTCGCCGAGCACCTCGCCGACGCCGGGATCCACGCCGTCGCGCTCGACCCCTACGGCCGCACCGCGGGCCCGGAGCGCCGCGACGATGACTTCGACCACCGACCGCATCGGGCCGCCGCGAGCGACGACGGGATCCGAGCCGACGTCCGGGCCGCCGCGGACCTGCTGCGGGGCGAGGGAGCGACACGGGTGATCTCGATGGGATTCTGCTTCGGTGGCAGGGCGTCGCTGATGCAGGCGTCACAGGAGAGCGTCGACGGCGCCATCGCCTTCTACGGGCCTCCGGCGCAGTCCGAGGAAGGGGGACTCTCTCCACTCGAGGAGGCGGAGGACGGCCTCGTTCGTGTTCCGGTGCTCGGACTCTACGGGGAGGCCGACCGCGGGATCCCGATGACCGACGTCGAGGCCTACGAACGCGCCCTCGACGCCGCCGGGATCGAGCATCGGATCGTCGTGTACCCGGAGACGCCGCACTCGTTCTTCGACCGGTCCATGTCCGAACACGCGGAGGCGTGTCGGGACGCGTGGGCGCGCGTCCTGGGGTTCGTCGACAGCCTCCAGCGCTGACGCGGCGTCCTTGCGGCGCAGCGCCGATGCACTCCGTTGACTTGCGCAGGCTTCGGCCGCGCGGGTAGCCTCGCAGGAGCTTCCTCGCGACCGAGAGGAGTATGAGCTCGTGGACATCGACCGGGTCATCAGTAGGCGGAGCCTCCTCAAGCGAAGCGGTCTCCTCGCGGGGGCCGCGATCGGGATGCCGGCGATCCTCGCGGCGTGCGCCCCGGACGCGCCGACGCCGCCGTCGACCGACGACGAGCCCGCGCCGATCGATACGTCCAACATCGCCGGCTCGACGATCAAGGTGGGCACCTACGGCGGGTTCTTCGAGGAGAACTTCCGGAAGATGTACCCGGCGTTCACGGAGGAGTTCGACGTCGAGGTCGAATCGGTCTCGCAGCCCACGTCGGAGGTCTGGGTCGTCCAGCTCCAGCAGGCGATCGCCGCCGGGGGAACGCCCCCCGCCGACGTCTCGATGCTCTCCGGGGTCGGGCTTCAGCGCGCGATCAACGGGGACATCCTCGCGAAGTACGCCACGTCGGACATCCCGACGTCGGAGAACCTCGAGGAGGGCTACGTCCGCACGGATGACGAGGGGAATGTCACCGGGGTGGGCGGCCTGTCCTGGTACATCACGCTCGTCTCGAACACCGACCGCGTGAAGGAGAGCCCGGATTCGTGGACGGCGTTCTGGGACCCCGAGTGGAAGAACGAGCTGGCGCTCCTGCGGAACGCCGCCAACTCGTTCTTGCTGGAGATCACCGCGGAGACGTTCTTCGACGGGTACGACATCCTCGAGACGCAGGACGGTGTCCTCGAGGTGATGCACAAGCTCCAGGAGGTCAAGCCCAACGTGAAGCTCTGGTTCCGCGACGAGGGGCAAGCACAACCCGCGTACAACGAGGGCGAGGTGTCGCTCGGCCAGTTCTATCACGACATCACGCTGTTCGCGGCCTCGGAGGCAGGAGGTGGCGCTCCCCTCCGGAGCGTCTTCCCGACCGAGGGCGCGATCCTCGACTCGGGCTTCTGGTCCATCTCGAAGACGACCGAGAACCTCGGCGCGTGCGTGACGTTCATCGACTACATGTGCCGGCCCGACGTGCAACAGGAGTTGGCCCTGACGCTGGGGACGATCCCCTCGACCAAACGGGACACCCTGACGATGACCGACGAGGAGTACGAGGCCGTCGCCGGACCGGGTCCGGAGGCCGCGCTCCGGCCGAAGTACGAGATCTACGACAAGTGGGAGGACTGGATCGACCAGAACTGGACCGAGCTGATCCTTTCCTAGCTCGCGTCGAGCGAGGGTGAGCCGATGAGCCAGCGCTCGGTGGACGTACGGGGCGGCCTGAAGCTCGATGGGCTGGTCAAACGGTTCGATGACGTCACGGCGGTGGCGGGCATCGACCTCGAGCTCCCTCCCGGGAAGCTGATCTCGTTCCTCGGACCGTCGGGGTGCGGCAAGACCACGTTGCTGCGCATGATCGCCGGACTCGAGCGTCCGACAGAGGGCCGCATCTTCCTCGACGACGACGACATCACCGACCGGGCGCCTCACACCCGCGACATCGGCATGGTGTTCCAGAGCCTGGCGCTGTTCCCGCACCTGGACGTCGCCGGCAACGTGGGCTACGGCCTGCGCATCCGCGGTGCCGAGAAGGAACGGATCTCGGCCCGTGTGGCGGAGCTCCTGACGCTCGTCTCGCTCGAAGGGATGGGCGATCGGCGCATCCAGCAGCTCTCCGGGGGCCAGCGCCAGCGCGTGGCGACCGCCCGCGCGCTGGCGCTGGAGCCCCGGCTGTTCCTGCTCGATGAGCCCCTGTCCGCGCTCGATGCGAACCTGCGCGAGCAGCTCCAGGTGGAACTCCGGCTGCTGCAACAACAGCTGGGGATCACCACGATCATCGTCACGCACGACCAACGGGAGGCGATGACGATGTCGGATCTGGTCGTCGTGATGAACGCGGGCCGCATCGAACAGGTCGGACCGCCGCTGGAGGTATATCGGCAGCCCGGCTCGCCGTTCGTCGCGGGGTTCATCGGTCGCACGAACCTGCTGCGCGGCGACGCGGCCGGCGACGGCTCCGTCTCGATCGCGGGCCGCCCGTTCGACATCGCCGGAGAGGCGGACCGCACCGGCGAGGTGACCCTCTCGGTGCGCCCGGAGGCAGCACACCTCGTCGTGGAAGGCGCACCCGAGCGGAACGTGCTCCCCGGCACCGTCGTGTTCGTCCGGGATCTCGGCGAGCTCTTCGAGTGCTTCGTGGACTGCGGGATGGACGAGCCCGTGATCGTCGCGGGATCGCCCCGCGACTGGGTGCCCGTGCAGCAGGGCGCTCAGGTGGCCGTGCTCTTCCCCGCCGATGCATGCGTGGTCGTGGAGGGGTCGGGGGGCTCAAGGAGCGAGCGCGATCAGCGCGAGCGTAGCCCACAGGAGCGATGAGATGAGCGAGCGGGAGCGGCCCTCGGCCAGGACCTACGGCGTCCTCGCGTTCCCGGTGGCGATGCTCGTGATCTTCTTCCTGATCCCCTTCGGGATCATGGTGGCAACGAGCTTCTATCACCGGATCGAGGGCGCCTTCTACGAGCCGGCGTTCGAGCTCGCGAACTGGCAGCGCCTCTTCCAGCCGGTCTTCCTGGAGCGCGCGCTGTTCTCGATCGGGATCTGCCTGCTCGCCGGTTTCGTGTGCATCGTCATCGCGTTCCCGTTCACGTACTTCCTGACGCGGATGCGCCGACGCCCGCAGGTCGCGCTCCTGATCGTCGTCCTGTCCGCACTCAGCCTCTCCGAGGTGATCGTCGCGTTCTCCTGGTACATCCTGCTCGGACGGGCATCGGGCGTGTCGAACATCCTCGTCTGGCTCGGCGTCATGGACGAGGCCGCGGCGTACCAGCCGAGCTTCGCGGCGGTGCTGCTCGGGCTCAGCTACATCGCGTTCCCCTACTGCGTCCTCACGCTGTACCCGCAGCTGACGCGGCTCGATCCCGAGATCACCGAGGCGGCCCAGACGCTCGGGGCCTCGCCCTGGCGCACGTTCTGGACAGTCGTCGTCCCGATCGCCCGGCCGATCATCGTCGCCGGGTTCCTCCTCGTGTTCGTGTTCACGCTCGGCAGCTACATCATCGCGTTCTTCCTGGGCCGTCCGGAACACTGGACGCTCTCCGTCTTCATCGCGGACCAAGCGTCGGCGAACGCCAATGTGCCGTTCGCGGCGGCGATGGCGATCTTCCTCACCGCGCTGTCGCTCGCCGTGGTCGCGGTGGTGGGATTCATCGAGTCTCGGACGAGGACGTCGAGGTAGATGCGCGTCTGGCGATGGGTCGTCACCGCGTCCGTCGTGGTGTTCCTGCTCGCGCCGCTCCTCGTCGTCGCCGTCGGCTCCGTCAACGAGAACCGCTACCTGAACTTCCCGCCGGAAGGCTTCTCCCTCTCGTGGTACGGCCAGCTCTTCACCGACTCGGGTTGGCGGACCTCGATCCGGTTCAGCCTGACGATCGCCGCGACGAGCGCCGCGCTCGCCGTGTTGATCGCGACGCCCCTCGCCTTCGTCCTCCGCACCTACCGGATCCGGCTCGCGCCGGTCCTCTACACGCTCGGCATCCTCCCCTTCATGCTCCCGCCGATCATCAGCGCGCTCGGGATGCAAGTGTTCTGGCTCTCGACGGGGCACGTGGGGCGGATCGAGAACGTGATCATCGCGCACGCGATCTTCTTCTCGACGCTGCCGCTGGTGACGATCTCCCTCGCGATGGAAACGATGGACCAGGCGCTGCCGGAGGCCGCGAGGACTCTCGGCGCCGATCAACGAACGACGTTCCGCACCATCACCCTGCCGCTCCTGATCCCGTCGATGATCACGGGCTACGCGGCGGCGTTCGTCCTCAGCCTGAACGAGTACATCATCTCGTTCCTCGTCGCGGGGTTCACCGTGGAGACGCTGCCGGTGAAGATCGTGAACGGGCTTCGCTACGGGTTCACACCGACGATCGCGGCGGTCGCGGTCGTGTTCATCCTGATCGCCGCGACCACGTTCACGCTGTTCGCGATCTTCGGGAACCTGATGAAGTTCCTGGGCGCGGATCCGGCGATCCTCGAGAAGAACACCTAGGCCTAAGCCCTGCTTGGCGCATCCGGTGGGTCGCTCTGCCGGGCGAACAACGCCAGCAGCTCGTAGGCGGCGTGCGACGCGGCAACCGCGGTGACCTCGGCGTGGTCGAAGGGCGGTGCGACCTCGACGATGTCGGCGCCCACGAGCTGGATCCCCTCGAGGCCACGCAGGATCCCGAGGAGCTCACGGCTCGTGAGCCCGCCGGCCTCGGGCGTCCCGGTCCCCGGTGCGAAGGCGGGATCGAGCACGTCGATGTCGATCGAGACGTAGACAGGGACGTCGCCGAGGCGGGCACGGATCCTGTCCGCGACGGCCTGCCGGCCCTCGTCCAGGACGTCCATCGCGGTCACGATCTCGAACCCGAACCGAGCGTCGTCGACCAGGTCCTCCGGCGAGAACAACGGGCCCCGGATCCCGACGTGGGTGGCCTTGTCCTCGAGCAGCAGCCCTTCCTCCCATGCGCGACGGAACGGTGTCCCGTGCGTGTACGCGGCGCCGAAGTACGTGTCCCACGTATCCAGGTGCGCGTCGAAATGCACGAGCGCCACCGGCCCGTGGCGGCGGTGCATCGCTCGCAGCAGGGGGAGGGCGATCGTGTGGTCGCCGCCGATCGACAGCAGCCTCGATGCGGAGTCCAGCACCTCGTCGGCACCGGCTTCGATCTGCGCGATCGCCTCCGCGATGTCGAACGGGTTGCAGGCGATGTCGCCGGCATCGACCACCTGCTGCTCGGCGAACGGCTTCACGTCCAGCGCCGGGTGATAGGACCGGAGCAACCGGGAGCCGTTGCGCACGGCCTGTGGGCCGAAGCGAGCCCCCGGCCGGTACGTCACGCCGCTGTCGAACGGGATCCCCAGCACGGCGACGTCGCAGACGTCGACGTCTTCGCGGCGAGGCAAACGGGCGAAGGTCGCGGGCCCGGCGAATCGTGGGACGACGAGCGGATCGAGCGGACCGACCGGGGAGCGCTCGTCGGGTCGCTCGGCGTTCGGATCGTCGGCCATCGCGGGGAGGATGCTAACCGTCGGAGCCGCGGCCGTGTGCGAGACCCCAACGCGTGAGGACGGTGGCGCCTCCGGCGCCACCGTCCTCACGCTGCGGTGATCGGAGCGATCAGTCTCAGTCGTCGTGCCCGGAGCCGCTGTTCTCGCTCGGCCCGGAGTTGTCGTCGTCGGTGCTGCCGGGGCCGCTGTTCTCGCTCGGCCCGGAGTTGTCGTGGTCGCCGTCGTCGTCGCCGTCCTCGAACGGGAAGTCGCCGGGACCTTGGTCGGAAGTGCCGTCGTCGTCGCCGATCTCCGCATCTTCGAACGGGAAGTCGCCGGGACCCTGGTCGGGTGTGCCGTCGTCATCGACCGAACCGACCGAGGCGCTGGGCGTCTCCGAACCCGACGCGCTCGACGTGGTCGATCCCGACGCGACCGACGCGATCGGAGTGGGCGAGCCACTAGCGAACGCCATCGTGCCGCCGATGACCAGACCTCCCACCACGAGCAGCGCAACCACCGTGAGCAGCTTCCGCATGATCGATGTCATCCGTCTCCTCCTTCGTGCCTCTCGATCTCGCATCCGAGATCTCCTGGTATCACCGTAGGGAGGGTCTGGTTACGCGCCGCCCAGAGGGAGGTAAAGGACTCGGTAAACCTCAGTCGTCGTCGGATCCGGAGGAACCGGACCCCGAGTTGGACGAACCGGAACCCGAGTTGGAGGAGCCCGAACCTGAGTTGTCGTCGCCCGCTGGGTCGTCCGACCCGGAGGAGGAACCACCGTGGTCATCGACCGAGGGGGAGGGTGTCTCCGATCGGTCGCCCTGCGAGGGGCTGGGAGTCTCCGTCGTCGATCGAGACGGCGTGAGTGTGGGCTGGACGACATCTCCCACGTCGTCGCCGGCGAGCGCCAGCGCCCCGAGGGTGAGCGCGACCGCGGCGGCCAACCCACCGATGCCCAGCACGACCATGCCGATACCCTTCTTCACGCAGTCACCGTAGCGGTCACCGCGTTAAGGCCGTACTAAGGCAAGGACGGCGGGCTCGCCTTCACGCTGCCGGTGCCGGCGCCGCCGTCCGGCCGCGGGAACCAGACGTCGACCCGGGTGCCGTCGACACCTCCACGCACGTCGATCCCGCCGCCCCATCGTTCGGCGAGATCCTTCGCGATCGCCAAGCCCAACCCCGACCCGCCCGGGGGTGCGCCGTGACCGCGGAAGAAGCGCTCGGTCACTCTTTCCACCTCGTCCGGCTTGATTCCCGGCCCGTGGTCCACGACGGAGACGGTGGCTCGCTCCCCCACGGCGGATGCCGAGACCTCGACGCGCCCTGGGGCGTGGGTCAGCGCGTTGTCGATCAGCACGTCGAGGACCTGGTCGAGGTCGGCGGGATCGGCGACGGCCGAGACGGCCTCACCGTCGCGCGCGCCGTCGGCGAGCAACGACGTCGATGCCTGCACCGCTCGTTCGCGCCATCGCTGCGCCGCCCGTCCCACGGCATCGCCCAGGTCGGCGTGCGGCATCGTCCCCTCTTCGATCTGGCTCGCCATCGTGAGCAGGCGTTCGATGATCTGGGCTAGGCGGTCGACTTCCTTGTCTGCGGCGCGGAGCTGGTCCCGGACGGCCTCGTCGGGCGTCTCGGCGATCGCCGCCTCGAGTCGAAGCTTGATCCCCGTGAGTGGTGTCCGCAGTTGGTGCGAGGCGTTGGCCACGAACTCCTGCTGGGCACGCACGGTGCGCTCGACACGACCCGCCATCTCGTCGAACGAGCCGGCGAGCTCGTCGATCTCAGCGCCACCCTCCAGCTTCCCCGCACGCGTGGACAGCTCGCCGGCCCCGAGGCGCCGGGCAGACGCGGTGAGGCCCGAGAGCGGCCGGGCGAGGGACCGCGCGATCGCGACGGCGAGCAGGAGGCCGGCGAGGAGCCCGCCGAGCGCGACGGCGAGGATCGCCGCCGTGGCCCGTCCGACGTTCTCACTCACCGTCTGGACGTCCCGGGACACGCGCACGGCCCCGACCAGCTCTCCCTCGTCGATGACGGGGGCGGCGGCCACGGCGATGTCTCCCTGCTCCTCGTCGCTCCTTCGGACCTCGGCGGTGACCTGCGACTCGAGGGCACGGAGCACCTCGGGACGGCCGGGTGTCGCGAAGGATCCGCCCACGTCCTCGCCATCGGAGTCCGCCAACACGGTGCCCGCGGCGTCGAGCACGACGACCCGGCTCCCGACCTGCTCCGCGTACCGGCGCACGTCACGCGGTGAGCGCTCGACGGTCGCCGGGATCGTCATCGAGGCTTTCCTGGTTCAAGAAGGCCGCGATCGTCTGGGCGTTGGTCCGGACCAGCGCCTCGAGCTCGGACCGCGCGCGGTCGCGCATCACGATCGCGAGGGGAACCGTCAGGGCCACGATGACGACGAGCAGGACGTACGCGAACGAGGCGACGAGACGCGTCCGGAGCTTCATCCGCGATCCATCCCCTCACTCCGGAGGCGCGAAGCGGAACCCGACGCCACGAACCGTCGTGATGTATCGCGGGGTCGACGGCTCGTCCTCGATCTTCTTGCGCAGCCAGGAGATGTGGACGTCGAGGGTCTTCGTCGGGCCGAACCAGTGGGGGTCCCACACCTCGTCCATGATCTCCTCGCGCCCGACCACCTCGCCGGCCCGGGACATCAGCATCGCGAGGAGGTCGAACTCTTTTGCAGCCAGCTCGATCGGGTCGCCGTCCTTCGTCACCGAGCGTGACGACGGATCCAGCGTGATCGCGCCGACGGTCATCGGGGCGCGGCGTGCGGCCGGGGCCCGGCCGCGTCGCTGGATCGCGCGGATGCGAGCGACGAGCTCTCCGGCGGAGAAGGGCTTCACGACGTAGTCGTCCGCTCCCAGCTCGAGCCCGACGATCCGGTCGACCTCTTCGCCACGGGCCGTGAGCATCACGATCGGTACGTCGGAGCGCGTGCGGATCTCCCGGCAGAGGTCGCGGCCGTCCCCGTCCGGAAGCATCACGTCCAGGAGCACCACGTCCGGTTCGTCGCGACCGAACGCCTCGCGTGCCGCCGCGAGCGTTCCCGCGACCTCTGGTGAGAACCCGTCGCGGGCGAGGTGGGCGGCCAGCGGTTCGGAGATCGACGTCTCGTCCTCGACCACCAGCACCCGCGGCTTCATGCGTTCGATGGTAACGGGCATCACCGCATCGACCTGCGGGGATGCGGCTGCGGGCCCGGGGCCGGAACCGGTCCCGGGCCCGTTGCCACCGCGATCGGCGGACTCAGGCCGTCCACACCGCCCTGCCGCCGCACGTCTCACCGGTGCGGACGTTCACCGCGCGTCCTCGGAACACATCGTCACCGGCTCGGTTCCGCTGCAGGATCCGAACCTCGAAGGAGCCGCTCGGCCCTCTCGTGGTCCGCCGGTCCGCGAACACGAGGTCACCGTCGTGACGGATCCGGACGCGCCAGACGTCGCCGACTCGGTTCTGGTCGACCTCGTACTCGACCTCGATCCGGCCGTTCTCCTCGCTCAGCTTCAGCTTCCAGTCGCTGCGCCCGCTGCAGGCGCCTCGCCGGATGACATCTCCGTCCCGTGCCAGCGCCGCCGGCATCGCCGCCCCGCCGATCAGCAGCGTCCCCAGGACCGCCGTGGCCACCATCGCTCGGATCCGCATCGTTGCCTCCTTCGTCGGGCGCCGCGTGGCGCCCTCTGCAGTCAACGATGCGGGTGAGCCGTTGAAGGGGGCCGAAAGGCCCGGTCAAGGTTGGGCTAAGACGTGAAACAGCAAGACCGGGACGGTGCGGGGTGCGGAGGGAACAGGAAAAGGAAAAGGCCCCGATCGGAGAGTTCCGGACGAACCAACCTTGCGGCCGGTCCGGGACCTCGGGGTCTCGGCTAGCGTCCCTTGCCTGCTCCCCGCCCCCGGTTCACTCCGATCAGGGCAAACGCAAGATATGCCGAAGGGTGGGAGCGGGTCAAGGCGAAGAGGGTGGTCTTGTCACACTTTCGTCTCGTCGACGTTGGATGCCGAGCGTCCTCGGCTCCGACGGGTAGCGTCGTAGACATGATGTGGAGGTCCTCGATGCCACGTCGTGGCTGGTCATGGCCTCGGCGAGCGGCTGCGATGCTCGCCGCGGTCATGATCGCGTGCACCACGACACCCGAAGGAGGCTCGAGTCCGACACCCGGAGGATCGGGCACCTCGTCTCCTGTCCCGACCTCTTCCCCGTCGGTGAGCCAGGCGACTTCAGACGACCCGGTTGAGGCGGCGGCAACGCTCCTGCGCCTGACGCCGCCCAGAGGTGGTTCCTTCCTGGTACGCGGCCGATATCCCTTCGTCCCCACGCGATGCCGAGACGCCGAGCGGCCCACCCTCACCGGACGGTTCCCGGGAACCCTTCACGTGCGGCGGTCGGACGACGGGACGATGACGGTCACGGTGGCCCTTCCGTTCGATCGCTATCTCGAAGGGATCGCGGAGGTCCCACCCTCGTGGCCGATGGCGGCGCTGGAGGCTCAGGCGATCGCCGCACGGAGCTACGCGCTCGCGACGACGGGCTGGAGCGGGGATGAAGGTCAAACCCTCGATCAGCCGATCTGCGCCACGACCAGCTGTCAGGTCTATCGGGGCATCCCCGTCCCGCGGGATCCCACGCACAGGCGATGGGTGCGGGCGGTCCGTCGGACCGATGGCGAGGTGCTCCTCCACGAGGGGCGCCCCGCGACCACCGTCTACTTCTCGACCTCCAACGGCCGCACCTATGCCAATGAGGACGTCTTCGGCAGCAGCCCGCTCCCCTACCTGCGACCCGTCGGCGAGCGCGACGACGGCGCGTCGCCGACGTCGCGCTGGCGGGTCGTGCTGCCGTTCCACGACCTCACCGCCTTCCTGCGGGCCGCCGAGCTCTGGCCGCGCGGCCGGGCGATCTCCGAGGCGCGGACGCGCGGCCCCTCTCTCGTCCTTCGTGGTGGGGGCGAGCGCCGCTCCATCGATGCCGGAGACCTCCGGGATGCCGTGAACACCTGGGCGCCGTGCCTCCGCCCCGGCCGGTATCCGCCCGAGACGGCGAAGGGCGCCTTGCCCCTCACCGTCCCGTCGCGATGGTTGCATCTGACTTCCACGGAGCGCGCGGTGGTGGTGACGGGGCGCGGATGGGGCCACGGCGCCGGCATGGTGCAGTGGGGCGCCTACGGGAAGGCGCGAAGAGGCTTCTCCGCGTCCGACATCCTGGCCTTCTACTACGGAGGTCTCCGGCCGCAGCGCGCGCCGGAACCCGGTCTGATCCGTGTCCTGGTTGCGAGCGGTCTCACGGTGCTCCGGATCTCGCCATCCGGGCCCGGCGGGAAGATCGGGAGCCGTCTCCTCGACCGGGGTGCCGTCGTGATCTCAGGCGGGGATCGTCTCGAGGTGCGGGACTGACCCGTCGACAAGACCCAGCGGCGCGAGGCGTGCAGCACGCCGGATATGGGTATGGGCCGGATCGGACGCCGATCGAGGCCTCCGGATGGGAGAGAGACACCATGACGATCGGAGAAGTGTTCGGTTTCCTGCTCATCGGATGCATCGTGGGACCACTGGCACGTTTCATCGTGCCGGGCGAGGACCCGATGCCGATCTGGATGACGATCGCGTTGGGCGCCGTCGGCGCGTTCCTCGGTGGCTGGCTGCTGGCCGAGGTGATCACCCCCGACAACGAGGGCGTGCCGTGGATCGCGGCGATCCTGGCCGGAGCCGCCCTCGTGGTCCTCGTGCGCCTCGTGCGCCGGGGCACCACGAATCCGACACACCGGCAGCTGTCGTAACCATGGAGTCGAGCCGGCGGATCGGTGACCGCATCGAGGTGACGGTCCAGGAGATCGAAGATTTCCTGGACTCCCCCGCCGGTCGCCGGTTCCGCCGGCTCCTCGCCGGCGCCGCCATCATCGGGGCGCCGCTCCTCTTCCGCCTCCCGGTACTGAAGCGTTATCCGCTCCTGCGGGCGCTCGAGGTCGCCGGGGGCGCGGCCCTCCTCGTGAAGTTCGCCGAGGCGCTCCGCGATTGGGAACCAACCGCGGAGCGCCGCATCGTCCTCGATGTCCCGGGCGACTCCGGCTAGACGCCCGTCACCGCGAACCAAGAGAGGCCCGGGGAGGTCACGAACACGATCGGTGCGAAGCACGGATCGGGCAGCGACACCGTCGCCTCGATCTTCGAATCTCCGGTCGTGGTGGCCGGGAACGCGTCCGTCGAGACGTTCCTCACGACCGCCGCGCCGTCCACGATCGTCTGACAGCTCACGACGGCCCGGAAGCTGGTGATGGGGTTCGCGCCCGTCGTCGCGAGAACCAACCCTTCGACCTTCACCTCGAGGCGCCCATCGGCCCCAAGCACGACCTTCCCCTCATCGATGTCCCAGGCGACCCCGCCTCCGTTGACCCCGCGGATCGGGTTCGCCGAGCCGACGTACGGGCCGCTCACACCGACCAGCGTGTCGGCCTTGAGCACGTTGGCCGGTCCCACGGAGTTCGCTCCCGAGGCCAGCGCGATGACGATCAGGACCAGCGTTGCGCCGAGCACGGCGACCTTCCTCATCCGCTCCTCCTTCGGTCGAGACGTACCGAAGGACTACGGGCGGCGAGCGCGTCGGGATCGTCGGAGCAGGATCAACTGACGCGTGCGGGCCTCAGATCTCCGTCTCGGTGTGCTCGTAGTACTCGTAGGCCGACATCGCCTTGCCCGAGGACGACTTCCACTCGCGCTCCTCCTCCGGCAGCTTGCCCAGGACCTTCGCCATCGCCCGCACATGCTCCGCGACCGAGCCGCAGCACGAGCCGATGTAGCGGACGCCGGCGTCTCTCGCGTTCGCCGCGAAGGTCGCCATCTCCCCCCGCGCGAGGGTCCGCGGGGTGAGTGCGAAGGGGAACGTGTCCCCTGCGGTGAAGTCGGGCTCGTCGTTCGTGGTCGTGTACGCCACCGGTTGCGTGGCGACCGGCGCGCCGCCCGCGAGCGCCTCGACCATCTCCTCGGCGATCGGCAGCTGCTGTGCCGGCCCGTTGAGGCAGTTGACACCCACGATGTCGGCGCCGGCGTCGGCGAGCTTCTTCGCAGCCTCGCCCGGCGCGTCGCCCTCGTAGGTCTTCGCGGGAAGGGCTTCGAACGACATCGTGACCATCACCGGGAGCCCGGTCTCCTTCGCCCGCTCGACGAACAGGAGCGCTTCTCCGAGGAAGGAGAACGTCTCACCGATCCAGAAGTCCGGCGGCCCGGCGTCGAGCTGATCCCGGAGCTGCCGGTCGAAGAGGCCCCGCACATGATCGTGACTCGCGCCGTCGGCGGCGTCGTAGGCCCACGTGAGCGAGAGGTTGCCTGCGACCAAGGCGTCGCCCTCGGACGCGACCTCACGTGCGATCCGGACGGCGTTGCGGTTGATCTCGTCGACCGTGCCCTCCATCCCCACCGTCGCGAGCTTGTCGTCGCTCGCGTAGAAGGTCATGGTCTGCAGCACTTCGGCGCCGGCGCGGAGGAACTCGCGATGGAGCTGCGCGAGGGCGTCCGGATGCTCGACGACCACCTCCGGCGTGAAGGGACCAGCCTGGACGTAGCCGCGCTTCTCGAGCTCCAACAGGTATCCACCGTCGCCCAGGACCGGACCTTCGGCGAGACGCTCCAGGATCCCCTTCGGCATGCGATCGAACCCCCTTGTGGACGGCGGTGCCCGAGTCTAGGGCCGGGCGCTCCACGCGGGGAACGAGCCGTGACGACCGCCGGTCACGCGTGCTTCTCGTGCCGCGGCTTCTTCGAAGAGAGGTTCGCGTGGTGCTTCTCGCGCTCGGATCCCTCCGCCACGACCCAGCGGTCGATCGTCACGGCGCTCCCCCGGCTGACGCGCCGATGCGTTCCGAGGACGATCACGCGCGCGACATGGCGGCCGTTCTCGAGGCCCGACGCCACCCGGATCGTCGTGAAGCGCCGGGTCGGCGCGTAGAGGTCCACCGTGCGCACGAGCTTCCCGTCGAGCCAGATCCGTGCGCGGCCCCTGGCGGGGCCGCGCACGGCCCGAAGCGTGAGGCCGGTCCCGGAGAACGACAGCGTCGCCTCGGCGCCCGGGGCGTCGCTCACGACGTAGCCGCCCTCGCTGGCGGAGGGGTCGTCCACGGTCGCCCAGGAGACGGCCTCCGGCTTGGGATCTCGGTGCAGCTTGCCGCCCCATCTGAGCGCGTCCACCACGACGCGTCGTCCCTCGGCCGCCGGGCGCTTCTTGCCCAGCGGGGTGATCGTCAGGGTGTGCGCCCCGCCACCGAGTCGGGAGAAGCGGTGACGAACGTCCGGGCGGAACCTGGACGCGTAGCCGTCGATCGTCGCCACCCGTTCGCCGTCGATCTCCACGCGAGCCTTCCCCATGCGACGCCCCTCGACGGTGAAGAGGGTGACCGCTCCGCCTCTGAACCCGTAGGAGATCGAGGCCGACGCGTTCCGTTCCCAGCGATAGGAGCCACCGATCGCGCCGCGCTGTCGCTCGCGGCTCCAGGAGTAGCGAGTGCCCTGTGGGTCATCCTTCCCATGGGCCGGGGACACGCCCGTCGCCGGGCGCCCGAGGAGGGCCGGGACTGCACAGTCCGGGTCCGTTCCCGTGCAGGTCGCAGGCTCACCCCGCGGTACGGGGTCGCTCGAGGCGGGAGGTGGCGAATCCGAGGGTTGTGAGAGCGGGGGCTCGGAGACCGGGGGCTCGGAGTCCGGGGGCTCGTAGACCGGGGGCTCGGAGTCGGGACGGCCGTCGAGAGATGGCGCGCGACACGGGATCGGACATCCCACACGAGCGGGAAGGGACGTGCCGGCGGCACCCGACCCCGACACGACCACCTCGACGCGTTCGCCGAACACCGCCGACACCGTCTTGGCCCCGAGTGCGGACACCGTGCAGGTCGAGGCGCGGCCGGCCGATGCGCAGGCACCGGTCCAATCGATCAATCGAGCATCCTTCGCGGGCGTCGCCGTGAGCACGATCTCGTCGAGGGGATTCGCCATGCGAGCGCACCGCTCCCGATGTCCTCCACAGGCGATGCGCTCGCCCGTGACGAACCCACCGGTCGTCGGCACGACGGTGAGCGAGGCGACCCTGCCTCGCTCGAAGTCTCCGTTCACCCAGTCGCGGTCGACGTGCCCCCTGATGCCGGGGATCCTGCCGGTGGCCGACCACTGCCAGATCGTGTACCCGTTGCCCGCCCAGCGGTTGCCGGGGACGTGGGGCGCGCCCACGTTCCAGTGCGCGACCCACAGCGGATGCCCTCGCCTCCCGAACCAGGACGAGTTCCGCATGAAACCGCGCCAGAAGTAGTTGCCCGAATAGATCATCGCCCGAACACCCGTCCGGGACTCCACGCGATCGAGCCACGCCTGCGCCCAGGCCCGCAGTTGCCGGGGAGACAGCCCCCCGGTCTCTTCGATGTCGAGGACGGGAAGGACGTCCCCCGCGGCCACGTTGGCCACGCGGAGGAAATGATCGGCTTCGCCGCGAGGGTCCCGCGGGGAGAGGTTGGGCTTGGCGAAGTGATAGGCGCCGACGACCAGCCCGTTCTCGGTGGCGCCCGCGCGGTTCCGCGCGTACCGCTCGTCTTGATATCGGTTCCCGAGTGTCGCGCGCATGATCACGAATCGGACCGGTGAAGTGGCGACCGCCGACCAGTCGATCCTGCCCTGGTACTTGGAGACGTCGATACCGTGCGCGCCAGGGCCGGCCATCGCGGGCACTGCTCCGAGAGCTGTGACGGCCGCAGTCGACGAGAGGACAGCGAGGAAGACGGCATGCCTCCAGCGTCGCGCAACCCACCCCACAGGTACCCACCCCTTCGATCACCAGCACCGACCCGTCGTGGCGCGGACGATAACCCCCGCACCCGACCCAGTTGGGGATGTCTTCGGCCGAACTGACGGGGCACTTGAAGGATCGACGGAGCGAGATCGCAAGAGCCGCAGGGCTTCCCTTCGGCGGCATCGAGAGGGGAAGGGGCCCGGATCCGAGGTCTTCGGAGCGAGGCCGCAGGGCTGCTAGCTCGGGTTGTCTTCGCGGCGCAGCCCCGGAAAGTGAGAAACCGCCGGAACCCGAGGGCTCCAGCGGTCTCTCACGGCGAACCATACGCCGGGGTCCGAGGAGCTGTCAACTCGGGTCGCCCCGGTGGTGGATCACTACCGAGCTCGCAGCTCCGCCCCCCACGCGATGACCTCCTCGGCGGATCGATAGATCAAGATCCGCTCCCTCGGGATCCCCACGATCGCGGCCGTGGCCAGTCCGAACGGGAGGAACTCCAGCTCGAAGGGGGAGTGGGCGTCGCTCCCGATGGAGAACCATCGGACGCCCTCCGCCACGGCGATCCGCGCGAGCTCCACGCTCAGGTCCTGACGGGCCGGGGTCGCATCGAGTTCGATCGCCTTCCCTCGAGCCGCGGCCTCGGCGAAGACACGGGGCCAGTCGGCGCGGAGTCCCGCCCGACGTCCGTACATCCTCGCCTGCGGATGGGCGAGCACGTGCACGGTCGGGTCACGCACGGCGGCCAGGTAGCGCTCCGTCTGGTCCTCGCGCATCCGCAGCTTCGAGTGGAAGGCGCCGAGCACCAGATCGAGTGGCGCGAGGTCTTCGGGTTCCATGTCGCACGAGCCGTCCGGGAACACGTCCATCTCGATCGAGCGGAGGACGCGGAACGGATCGCCGGCGGCCCTCAGGTCGGCGTTCAGCTCGTCGATCCGGACGATCTGATCGGCGAGGCGTCCCTCGTCCATCCCGTTCGCGATCGTCAGGCTCTTGGAGTGGTCGGTGACCCCGATGAAGGTCCGGCCGAGGTCGCGGGCGGCCGCGGCCATCTCCGGCAGCGGGAGCCCGCCGTCGCTGTCGGTCGTGTGGACCTGGAGGTCCGCGTGCGGCGTGCGCTCCCATCCGGGTTCCGCGTCCAGCACCCTGCGGACCTCGGCCATCGTGAGGAACCCGCGCCGTGTCTCGTCGAACTCGGGCGCCTCGGGCTGCGCGTCGAGCCATCCGTGGATCCGGGCGGCCACCCACGGCCCGACCGCTCGGAGCTCTGTCAGTGAGCGTCCCGCCTCGGCGAGGTCGCCCGCTTCCTCGTTCCAGAAGCGGGCGGCCCGGGAGGCGCGATGGAGGGCGCGTCGGCGATGATCGGCCTCCTCATCGCCGGCGCGCCACAGGAGCTCCGCGAGATCGCCGTTCGAAAGGCTCACCCCGTGGGCGCGCCCGTGCGGCGCCGTTCGTATCTGACGACGAACCAGACCTCGTTCCCTTCGCGATGCTCGAACCGTTCGATCAGACGCATCCCCACCTTCTCCGCGACGCGGATCGAGGCGGTGTTGTCGGCGTCGGCGTACGCGCGCACGACGTCGGCTCCGAGTGCATCGAACGCGTACGCGACCAGCGCGCCGACCGCCTCCGTCGCATACCCGCGTCCCTGGAAGGCCGGCGATGTCGTGTAGCCGACCTTGATCACGCCCGGCTCGCCGTCGGCGGGACTGATGCCCACGTCCCCCACGAGCCTGCCGCCGTCACGCTCCTCGACGGAGAACTGCACCCACCCACCGGGCTCTCCCGGCGCCCGGGCGGTCATCTCCTCGATGTCGGCGCGCACGCTTCCCGGATCGGTCCGCGCCCATCCCTGCGTGCGATTCACCTCCGGGTCGCTCCGATACGCGGAGATGGCCTCCGCGTCCTCGGGAACGGATCGGCGGAGTCGGAGACGCTCTGTGAGCAACGGTTCGGAGTCGGCATCGGCGCGCATCGGACGGGAAGCGTACCGAGTAGCCTGCCGTGCGCCGTCCGCGACGCGCCAATATCGCGCCGGGGTCGCGCCAAGATCGCGCCAAGATCGCAAAAGGAGGATCGTCATGGAACCATGGTCGTTCGAGCTGAAAGGGCGCTTCGAGGAACACACGATCGACAGCCGGGCGCTCCGCGGGAATCCGCTGAAGGATCCTCACGAGCGGCCGCTCTGGGTGTACGTGCCACCCGGCTACGAGGACGACCCCGCCGTGCGATACCCCTCCGTGTACATGATCCAGGGGCTCACCGGCCAGCTCGATGCATGGCGGAACCGTTCACCGTTCCGGCGCAACTTCCCGGAGCTCACGGACGATCTCTTCGCGCGGGGAGACGCGCCATCGGCGATCGTCGTGTGGGTCGACTGCTGGACGTCGCTCGGCGGCAGCCAGTTCCTCGACTCCCCCGGCACGGGGAACTACCTGACCTACCTGTGTGACGAAGTCGTGCCGTTCGTCGACGGGCGCTACCGGACGACGGCCGACCGGGATCATCGGGGGATCGCAGGGAAGTCCAGCGGCGGATACGGCGCGATGGTCGTGCCGATGCTCCGGCCCGACCTGTGGGGAGGTCTCGCCACCCATGCCGGCGACGCGTTGTTCGAGACCTGCTACCAGCCGGAGTTCCGCCAGACGGCCCGCGTCCTCCGCGACGAGTACGAGGGTTCCTACGCCAACTTCTGGAAGGACTTCCGGAGCCGTCCGGCATTCTCCAAGGACAGCGACGGCCACCTCCTGAACGACTGGTGCATGGCGGCGTGCTACTCGACCGACCCGGACGGCACGGTTCGGCTCCCGTTCGACACCGCGACCGGCCGGCTGATCCCCGAGGTCTGGGAACGATGGCTGGCCCTCGACCCCGTACGCATGGTGCCCGAGCACGCGGACACGCTTCGGTCGATGCGAGCGATCTACATCGACGCCGGCAAGAGAGACGAGTACTTCCTCGATCTCGGAGCTGAGGCGTTCCGCCGGGAGCTGGAGGAGATCGGCGTCACCGACGTCTTCTACGAGCTCTTCGACGCCACCCACATGTCGATCGAGTACCGGTATCCGCTCAGCCTCAAGTACCTGGCGGAGCGCCTGTCGGCCTGAGGGCCCGCTCGCGAGCGGTCGGTGTGGACACCGGACGGACCGGCGATATTCCGTAAGCGTTCACTTACAAACGTGTATGATGCCCCCCTGGCTGCACGGGGCAGCCGGGAAGGGGGAGATCCGATGACGACGGACTATCTGCTGCTCTACAGCGGAGGCAGCATGCCGGAGAGCGAGGAACAGCAGGCCACGGTGATGAAGGCCTGGGACGCCTGGATGCACGACCTCGGCTCGGCGTTGAAGGACGGGGGGAATCCGTTCGCCCCGGGAGCGGCCAAGACGATCGCCGCCGACGGCGCGGTCAGCGACGGCGCCGGCTCCGCGAGCGGCTACTCGGTCATCTCGGCCGACTCGCTCGACGACGCCACGACGAAGGCGAAGGGCTGCCCGGTGCTCCAGGGCGGCGCGAAGATCGAGGTGTACGAGACCTTCTCGGTGATGTAGCCGAGCGGCGCCCGCTACGCGGCGCCGGCCGAGGCCGGCCCGCGATCCTCGACGGCGATCACGAGCGCGTCCAGCTCGTGGCCCTTCAGGGAGAGGTGGCGTCGCTCGAGACCGGAGGTCTCGAGCGACGCCCCCACCGCCTCCGTGATCAAGATCTCACCGGCCTTCGCCTGCGCCGCCAGATGCGCCGCCAGGTTGATCGTGTCGCCGAGCGCGGTGAACTCGCTCGCTTCCCCGCGCGAGACATATCCGACGAACGTGTTCCCCGTATGGATACCCGCGCCCAGCGGGAGCCAGGGTCCGTCATCCGAACCGTAGCCCGCGGCCGCGAAGAGGGCGCGCGCGGCCTCCACGGCAACGCGGGGATGATCCGAGCCCGCCATGAATGGCAGGAAGAAGCCGACCACCTCGTCACCCACGAACTTGTCGAGTAGCGCCTCGTGGTCGAAGAGGACCTCGGTGGCGACCCGGTAGAAGCGCTGCATCAGATGCGTGAACTCGATGTTCCCCAGCTCCCTGGCGAGCTCGCTCGAGCGGCGGATGTCGGCGAACAGGAACGAGACGTCGACCTCGGCCCCCATGACCTCCGCGGACCCGAGGCCGATCACGCATCGCCGGCACAGGTTCGGGTTCTTGTCCCACGGCCCGTACTTCTCGGACACGTGGCGAAGGACCCAGCCGCCCGGACCTCGGAACGGGATGCTGCAGAACTTGCATCTCGGGTCGGACGGGAAGATCCCGAACGTCCGGCGTCCCAGGACCATGTGTCGGGCGGTCCCTTCGAGGCAGGCCCGCCACTCTTCTTCCGGGACCGTCTTCGGCACGCTGCTTCCCGCTCCTCTCGGCCTGCAACGATAGGCGAGCGATGGACCGGCTGTTGCGATTGTTGCCCGGGGAACGGCGGGTGGTGGCTCCGGCCGCGGCCGCGGCGTTCGCGTCCGCAGCGGGGCTGACGCTCGCCGCGAGCAGCATCGATGCGCTGCTGTTCGCCCGCGGTGGCGTCGACGACCTCCCCGTGCTGTACCTCCTCCTCGGCGCGACGATGTTCGTCGCGACCCTCGGGGTCTCCGCCGTGCTCGGGCGCCTCGGACGCGGGCGAACGTTCCTCGTGATCCCCGCGTCGATCGCGTTGATCGCCGGGGCCGCGTGGGTCGCGCTCGGGACGGAAGCGGATTGGATCTACCCCGCGCTCTGGCTGCTCCGGGGGGCGTCGGAGTTCCTCCTCGGACTCGCGGTCTGGGGACTCGCCGGCCTCGTCACCGACACGCGGCAGGCCAAGCGATTCTTCCCGTTGATCGGCGGCGCGGCCGTGCTGGGTCAGGTGGTGGGCGGCCTCGCCACGAAACCGCTCGCCGGTTGGCTCGGGACGGACAACTTGATCCTCGTGTGGCTCGCCACGCTCGGGATCGTGGTGGCCCTCGGCCGAACGCTGGTCGCGAGGGCACGTGCGGACGTTCCTCCCCCGCGTCGACGGCGCGCCTCTGCGATCGCCGAGATGAGGACCGAGGTGCGAGAAGGGCTCCGCTACGCGCTTCGGTCTCCGCTGCTCCGTTGGATGTCGGTGGGGTCGATCCTGTTCTCGCTCCTGTTCTTCTCCCTGTATCTCCCCTTCTCGCGTGCCGTCGCCGAGCGGTACCCGCAGCCGGATGACCTGGCCGGGTTCCTCGGTCTGTTCTTCGCCGTGTCGACCGCCGTGACCCTTCTCCTCGCGCTCCTCGTGATGAACCGCCTGCTCTCGAAGCTCGGCGTCCCGACGGTGATGATGGTCCTGCCCGTGCTCTACCTCCTCGCCTTCGGGGTGCTCACCGTCGCCTCGACGTTCGCGATCCTCCTCGCCTTCCGTTTCGCCCAGGTGGTGTGGCTCCAAGGGGGCGCGTCGAGCGCGTGGGAGGCCGTGATCAACACCGTGCCCAGTGATCGCCGCGACCGGATGCGCGCGTTCCTGTACGGAGGACCGACGCAGGTGGGTACCGTGCTCGCCGGGCTCGTCGCGATGATCGGCGAACGCGCGGTGTCGCCGCGGGTCCTGTACGGCTTCGGGCTCGCGGCCGCGGCGGCGGCCGTCTATTCGATGTCCCGGGTGAGACGGGCGTACGCCGCGGAGCTGGTCGTCGCCCTTCGGGAGGGGAGACCACACGTGTTCGGCGGGACCCCGGTCGGGGGCGAGCCCTTCGGGCTCGCCCGTGCCGACCGCGCCGCTGCCTCGGTCGCGATCGGCGCGATGAACGACCCCGACGTCGGCGTGCGCCGGGTCGCGGCGGAGCTCCTGGGTGACTTCGACGCGCCCGACGCGGTCCCCGCCCTGATCCGTGGCGTCGACGACGACGACCCCGAGGTCCGGGCGACCGCCCTGCGCTCGCTCGCCCGGGCCGAGGCGTTCGCGGCCTCGGATGCCGTCCCCGAACGCCTGAGCGACCCCGTCCCGGAGGTTCGGCTCGCGGCGCTGGAGGCGCTCGACGCGCTTCGCGCGGACCGCTCCCGTGCCCGGAGCCTGCTGGCCGACCCCGACGGGCTCGTCCGCGCGCGCGCCGCCGCGATCCTCCTGAAGGACTCGCCCCTGGACGGGTCCCTCCAAGGACCGGAGGGCGCCGGCGACGATCCGGAGGCGGCGGCGACCCTGGCGAGGCTCACGAGGTCTCCCTATGCCGAGGTGCGCGTGGCGGCGCTCCGAGCCCTCGCGGTCTCACGCAGCCCTGCGACCAAGGACCTCGTTCGAGTCGGGTTGTCCGACCCCACTCCATCCGTGCGAACCGAAGCGGCGCGCACGCTCACCGACCTGGATCCGATCGGAGGCGTCGACGTTCTCCTCGCGACGATCGGAGACGGCGGCGCCGTGCTGGAGGCCGCCGACGAGGCGATGACCCGTTCCCCGGAGCGTGCGCGAGAGCCGGTGCGATCGCTCGCGGCCGCCTCCACGACCAACGCGCTCGAAGGTCGCCGGCTCGCCGACTCGATCGTGACGGAGGGAGACGAGCGGCTCGACCTGCTCCGCGACTTCCTTCTCGCGGGGTCCCGGGCAGACACCGAGGTCGCGATCCGGGTCCTGGCCCTCCTGGCCGATCGTGGCACGATCGACACCGCCCTCGAGAGCCTCTGGGGCGCGGACCCGGCGGCGCGCGCCAACGCCCTGGAGGTGATCGAGACGATCGGCGATCCCGACCTCGTGCGACCGCTGCTCCCGCTCTTCGAGGAGGGACGTCTGCCGCATCTCGATCGCGACTGGCGGAACGGGGTGCTGCACCATCCGGACGAGTCGATCCGAGACTGCGCTGTGTGGGCGATCGCCGAGAAGAAGACAGCCGAAGCCAAGCCTGAGGACGTAGGAGGAGGAACGATGACCGAAACGATGACGACGCTCCCCTTGATGGACCGCGTGCTCTTCCTGCGGCGCGTGCCCCTGTTCGCCGACCTGACGCCGCCGGACCTGATGCCGATCGCGGCGATCGCATCGGAGCAGAGCTTCGCGGACGCCGACACGATCGCCGAGCAGGACGAGCCCGGCGACGAGATGCACATCATCGTGTCGGGCTACGTGATGGTGATCCTGCGGCAGGAGAGCGGTCACCAACAGGTGCTGGCCGTCCGCTCGTCCGGCGACGTGATCGGCGAGATGGCGGTGATCACGAGCTCCCCGAGGATGGCCTCGCTCGCGGCGAAGGGACCGGTCCGACTCCTGTCCATCGGTCGGCGGCAGTTCGAGGCGCTGCTCCGCGAGCGACCCGAGACGGCGCTGGCCCTGATGCGGGTCCTCTGTCAGCGCCTCGCAGATCGCGACACGGTGACGCAGACGTGATGCGAGTGGCGGATCGAGGAAGCAGGCCGGTGAGGCCCGCTACGATGCACCGTTCCCGTCTGTTCGGACATCCGCCACGTCGTCATCGCCCGCGACGACATCACAGGGAGGACATCTGAAGGCCGCCCTCCTCACCGGTCCCCGGCGGATCGAGCTGCACGATGCCGACGAACCTCAGCCCGCCGCGGGTGAGCTCGTGGTGCAGGTGGAGTCCGTCGGCATCTGCGGGACCGACCTGAGTATCCATGCAGGGAAGATCCCGGTCGAGTATCCGCGCGTGATGGGCCACGAGATCGTCGGGACGATGATCGCGGGCGGGAGCGACCGGGCGGGGACGCGGGTCCTCGTCGATCCCGGGATCGCGTGCGGAGACTGCCAGCAGTGCCGCGAGGGCCGAACCAACATCTGCACCGCCGGGGGGTTGATCGGTCGCGATCGGGACGGCGGGTTGCGGGACCTGATGGCGGTTCCGGCTTCCAACGTCCACGAGCTGCCCGAAGACCTCGATCGCGGGAACCGCCCCCATGCTCCAGGTGCTCGCGACCTGCGTGCACGCACAACGACGAGCCCGCCTCCGCCCGGGCGAGAGCGTGGTCGTGCTCGGTCTCGGTGTCACGGGACTACTCCACGTGCAGCTCGCGAAGCTCAGCGGCGCCGGCGCCCTGATCGGGGTCACGAGGTCCGCGCCGAAGCTCGCGCTCGCGAGCGAGCTCGGCGCGGACCTCGCGATCGCCGCGGACGGATCGGAGTCCTCAGCGGTCGCCGCAGCCCTGCCTGGCGGCGCCGACCTCGTGATCGAATGCGTCGGGACGGTCGACGCTTTCGCCCGAGCGATCGAGATGGTCCGGATCGGTGGGCGCGATCCTCGCGTACGGGACGATGACGGAAACCTCCGGCGAGCTTCCCTTCTACGAGCTGTACCACAAGGAGATCTCGGTCATCGGAGCCCGCTCGGCCAGGGTCGAGGACTTCCCGACGGCGATCGACGCCGTCGCCTCGGGACGCGTCGCGCTCGGGGCGCTCGTGTCGGGGCGATTCCCGATCGACGACGTCGAGGAGGCGTTCCGGGCGGCGAGCGCGCCCGGGGCGCTGAAGGTATTCGTCGATGTGTGAGCCGCAGGCGTGAGCGAGGGTCCGACGTCGGACGCGGCCGTCAACCGCCCGCGGTCGAGATGCGGGAGGCGCAGGTACGGATCGACGGTCGAGTGGTCCTCGGTCCGATCGACCTGGTGGTCGGCCGCGGGGAGCGATGGGTGTTGCTCGGGCCGAACGGCGGCGGCAAGACGACCCTCCTGTCGCTCGCCGGCGCTCGCCGCCAACCCTCGTCCGGTCGCGTCACGGTGCTGGGGATCACGCTGGGAACCGCCGACGTGCGCGCGCTGCATCCGAGGATCAGCCACACCAGCCACATGCTGGCCGAGCGGATGCCTCCCGACCTCTCCGTCCGGACCGTCGTGCTGACCGGCAAGCGGGCGACACTCTCGCCTTGGTTCCAGAAGTTCGACGCGGTCGACGAGCGCCGCGCGGCGGCCTTGCTCGAGCGGATCGGCTGCGGCCACCTCGCCGAGCGGCCCTTCGCCTCCGCCAGCCAGGGTGAGCGCCAACGCGTGCTCCTCGCCCGCGCGCTCTTCTCCGAACCGGAGCTCCTGATCCTCGACGAACCCGCCTCGGGGTTGGATCTGCCCGCGAGGGAAGCATTGATCGAGGCGCTCGAGGCCATGGCCGTGCCGTCGTCCGCGCCGACGACGATCGTCGCGTCGCACCATCTCGAGGAGATCCCCCGTCGACGACCCACGCCGCCCTGCTGCGAGACGGCTCGGCTCGTCGCGAGCGGTGAGATCGAGGGTGTGCTGACCCCGCGATCGCTCGAGGACTGCTTCGGGATCGCGATGAAGGTCGGACGACACGGCGCGCGTTGGTGGGCCTTGGCCGGTCCCCCGCCCGCGGGACCGCCTGCGACCTAGGTCGACCCGCCGAGGGCGTCGGCGTTGACGGCGTACGGCGGCGTTCGCCCCGCGAGCGCCTCGATCACCTGCTCGACCGCCTTGCGCTGGAGCTCTTCCAGTGACTCCTCGCTATAGAACGCCGCGTGCGGCGTGACGATGACGTCGTCGCGATGCAGGAGCGGGTCGTCGGCTGCGGGTGGCTCCACCTCGAGCACGTCGAGCCCGGCGCCGCCGAGCCGGTCCTTGGCCAGCGCGGCGCGGAGCGCGTCGAGGTCGACGAGCGGGCCTCGCGATGTGTTGATCAGGATCGCGCCGGGCTTCATCATCGCGAGCTCGGCCTCGCCGATCAGGTGACGGCTGTCGGATGTGAGCGGTGCGTGGATCGAGACGACGTCCGCTTCGCCCAGGAGCTCCTCCAACGTCGCCGGCTCGGCTCCCGCGTCGCGAACCGCCTCGTCCGGCACGAACGGATCGGTCGTCAGCACACGGAAGCCGAGCGGCGCCACTTTCGCGGCGAGCGCGCGCGCGATCCGGCCGAACCCGATGAGCCCCAGGGTCCTGCCGCGGAGCCGGTGGATCGGCCGTGCGTCCGACGGCGTCCAGGACCCCGACCGGACGTGGCGGTCCAGCAGCGTCACTCCGCGGGAGAGGGACATGAGCAGGGCGAGCGCGTGATCGGACACCTCGTCGATGCAGTAGTCCGGCACGTTGGTCACGATGATGCCGTTCGCGGTGGCTTCGTCGAGATCGATCGTGTCGAGCCCGATGCCATACCGCGCGATCACCACGCACCGATCGAGACCGCGGATCACTTCGGCCGGCATCGGTGCGTAGCAGTTGAGGACCGCGTCCGCGCCCGTGACGGCCTCCTGCACTTCTTCGACCGAGGCGGCGTTCGATCCGAAGCGGAGATCGTGGCCGGCATCGGTCAGCAGTTTCCGTTCCTGCTCGAGATCGGGGAAGACGTGGTCGGTGACCGCGACGAGTGCCATCGTTGCTCCTTCCCTTCAGGCCATCGCTCGGGCATCCTCGGGCGACATCAACGAGCCGCTCTCGCGGGGCGCCAGGATCGACACCACGCCCTCGTCCCCGTCGACGGCGAGGAGCGAACCCGCCTCGCCGGACGCGGCTGGTCCACGCCGATCACCGCCGGCACGCCGAGGGAACGGGCCACCTCGAACAGGTGCGCCCCCGAGCTGCCGCCGACGCTCACGAGGGCCGCGCTGTGCCAGAGCAGCGGCGCCAGGTGGGGCAGCGGGAGCGGCGTCACGAGCACGTCCGAGGCGCGGGGCGACCCATCGCCCGGAGCTCCCCCAGTGGATGCGTATGGCCGGCGGCGATGCCCGGCGAGACCGGGGTCCCCTTCTCGTGGATGCCGCGCGAGCGCACGACGTCCGCCACGAACGGCTCCCACCGCCCTGGGCCGCGCCGCAGGGACGGCCGCTCCCCGACGATCGCGCGCTCGAGCTCCGAGACCGTCAGCCGCCAGACGAGCAGAGCCGAGGGCAGAACGCCGGCGTCGGCCAGGAACGCTCCCAGGCCGCCGAGGAGCCCGACCACGCGGCGTGCTGCTTCCGGGTCTGGCTCGGGAAGACCGCGGAGCTCTCGGCAGCCGTCCTACACCCGCCCCTGGAGCAGGAGTCGCGACACGGCCGCCGCGCGACCCCGAGCCTCGGCCGGCGCCGCCCCCCAGACCCCTGCCGCGAGCTCCCCCGACGACGTCCGCGCGTCGCGGAGGGCGGCCCCCGGCTCGTCCACGCGGATCTCGTCGACCTCGGGCAGCGATTCGCCCATGCCGAGCGCCCACGGCACGACCAGCTCGTCGCCGAGCGGTCCTGGGAACCGGGTGACCAGCCGGGCGAGGCGCTCGGCGACCGCCGGCATGCGCACCGCCTTCGTCGCGCGCGACGGCCGGGACGCCCGCGGCCTCCGGCGACGGCCCGATCTGCAGGAGGAAGAGCTCGTCGTCTACCGCTCCCCACTCGATCACGCCGTCCGCCACGTCCTCTGCCGCTCGCCGCGCGAGCGCGGCGGCCGCCACCACCATCCGCACCGATCGCCGCGTCGCCGAGTCCCTCGACGACGCGGCCATCGGCGCCGACGATCGCCTCGACCCCGCCGCGCCCGCCCACCACGCCGGCCGGCCCACCCGGAGCCGCAATGACGACGACCGTGCCGTCCTCCCGGACTCGCGCCGTCCCCCCCACTCGAACGCCAGGAACGGCTGGACGAGTACCCCGATCCGGATGCCTCCGACCCCGACCCCCGTTTCCCGGCATCGGTCGAGCGCGTCTGGGGCGAAGACCGAGGCCCAGCATCCCCGGACGGCGGTCGGCAGGTCGCTCGCCCCCACGCCGACGTAGCTGGCGAACGCGCCCGACCATCGGCCGTCGTTATCAAGGACGGTCGAGGACCGCACGACGAGGAGCCCTCTCGGGAGGATCGTCAGTCGCCAGCAGCGGTACCAGTTCCTCCAATCGCAAACGCCGAGCTCTCCATGGCCGCCAGGTACGCCGCCGGCTCCCCGACCCCGTCTCGAGCGCCTCCATGCCCCGCGTGAGGGCATCCAACGATGCCTCCGAGGGGAGGACGCATCCGGGCAGGACGGGCAGTCCGGCGCCCACCGCGGCGGCGAGGCGCGCGGCCTTCACCCCGACGCGGACGGGTCCCCGCGCCACTCGGTCTGTGAGGTCGACGGGCGAAACCATCCGGATCAATCCAGGACCGTGATCTCGTCGATCGGGAAGGAGGTGATCAGGTCGTGCCCCGTCTCGGTCACGATCAGCATCTCCTCCAGCCGCACACCGAACTCGTGCACCTTCCCGTGCTGCGTCTCGAGCGCGAACACCATGCCGGGCTTGATCTCGATCGGATGATCGAGCGACCAGATCCGGGAGATGACCGGCTGGTCGTACTGCGCCAAACCCAGACCATGTCCCCAGAGGTTGGCGGCGGCTTCGTCCTCGTCGGCGTACCCCCACGTCTCCATCGCCGACGGCCACTTCGAGGCGATGTCACGGGTGGACACGCCGGGCTTCACGGCATCGATCGAGTCACGCAACCACGTGAGCGCCGTGTCGTAATACTGCTTCATCTCGTCGGTGGGCTTCCCTCCCACGCAATACGTCCGATAGACGCACGACTTGAAGCCGTTCCACGTGAGCGCCGCGACGTCGATGATCACGAGCTCCCCCGGCCGGATGATGCGGTCGGAGAAGTTGCGCCAGTTGGGCCACGCGTTCGGACCCGACGACACGATCACGTCCTCGACGTCCTCGACCCCCGGGAACGAGTACAGGAATTCGAACCCGTGCGCGGCGACCTGGTTCTCAGTGAGGCCCGGGCGCAGCCACTGCGACATCTCGTAGTGGAGCGCATCGCACATCGAACCCACGATCCGCGAACAGTTCTGCTCGTCGGGGCTCTTGATCGCCCTCGCTTCCATCATCGGCGTCATGCCGTCGGTCCAGGTGATGCCCGCCTGCTCGAAGGTCTTCATCATCGTGATGTCGATGAAGTCCACGCCGAGCGGCTGGTCCTTCACACCTGCGTCCTCGAGGTCGTCCGCCAGTGCCTTCGTGAACTTCTCGACCTGCATCGTGGACGCGGGACCGGCGGCTCCTTTGATCCATGCGAACGAGTGCCGGACGTTGTCCTGCGGGATCCACGGCGAGTGTGCCTTGATGTGGATGCCCAGGTCCCCCTGCTCGTAGAGGATGGGCTCCTTCCCGGCCGGGAGGACCGCGTAGCGGAGGCCCGGCTTCAGCTTGTTCCAGCCAGGGGTCAGGGTGGAGGTCACGTAACGGATGTTCTCGTCGTACATCAGGAGCATCGCGCCGAGGCCGTGTCGCTTCATCGCATCCTGGGCGCGTTCCTTCCGGAACGCGCGCACCGCGTCCCAGTCGATGCCCCGCTTCCATTCGATGTTCGCGTAGCCGAACGCTTCCCTCATCGCGGCCTTCCTTCCTTTCCTTTGCCTTCTCTCCTTGGCCTTCCTCTCCTTGGCGATCCTCTCCTTGGCCTCCGCTCCGTTCGGTCACGACGTGACCTGGTCGACGATCGCCGAGAACTCCTCGTCGTCGAGGAGGCCCTTCGTCTGGAGCGAGCGCGCTTTCACCTCGTTCAGGATCTCCTGCATCTGCTCCGTGGTAGCGATGCGGCCGAGGCGATCGAGCCCCGCCGCGACCGAGTCCAAGCCGGAACCCTTGCCCAGCACCAGGACGGGCGAGGGCTGCCCGACGAGCTCGGGACGGTAGGGGAACGACTCCGTGAGCTCGTCGCCGACGTTGCGGACCCAGGTGGTGATGATCCCGGACTCGACGTTATAAAGCCGTTCACCGACGACGGGACGGTTCGAGGGCTGCGAGACTCCGCCGAGTCCCATCACCAGCTTCGAGAGTTCGAAGAAGCGCTCGGTGTCGATCCCGCATCGATGCCGTACATCGTGAGGAGCGCAAGGACCGTCTCCTCCATCGGGGTGTTCCCGGCACGCTCGCCGATCCCGGTCACGGTCGTCTGGATCACCTCGACGCCCTCGGCGACCGCGAGGAGTGTGTTGGCCACGCCCAGTCCGAAGTCCATGTGGAAGTGGGTTTCGAGCGGCACGCCCATGCGTTCACGCGTCTGCCGGACGAACATGCGGACGCCGTGGGGCGAAAGGACACCGAAGGTGTCCACGAGACCCACGGCGTCCACGTGCCCGTCGGTCGCGACGCGCTCGAGCAGATCCAGGTACTCGACCAACCCCGCACGCGTGGCGTCGATCGGGAAGAACGAGACCTTGAGCCCGAGCTCGTGGGCGAGAGCTCGTTGCCTCGACGGAGGCGTCGATGGCGCGCTGGACCGGCCACCGATACGCCTTCTCGACGAGATGGTGACTCGACGGGATCTCCATGACGACGCCGTCGACGCCGCAATCGGCAGCGCGCTTCACGTCGTCGACGATGCACCGGGAGAAGGCGTAGATCTTCGATGGCAGTCCCATCTTCACCATCTCCCGGACGGCCGCCTCGTCGGCGGGCGACACGGCGGGCAGTCCCGCTTCGATCCTCGGGACCCCGGCCTCGGCCAGCGCCTCCGCGATCCGGAGCTTGTCGTCCTTGGTGAACACCACTCCCGCCTGCTGCTCGCCGTCTCGGAGCGTCACGTCGTGCACCTGCACGGACGCCGGGAAGCTGGAGCGTCTCTCGGATCTCAGGGAGGAAATTCCAGGGACTCGTGAACCACCGATCGGTGTGCCAGGGACCTTCGCTCATCCAGCTCCTCCAATGTCGCCGCGAGACCCAGACCGGCGAGAGGCCGGCAGAGCGTGCGAGGGCTACGATATTCGATATCGTGCGTTCTGCAATCCAGGTAATGGGGAGGTCCGATGCTCCGGCACGTAGCGATGTTCAAGTGGAAGGACGGGGTCGAGGATGAGCGGAAGATCGCCGCTCGGGATGCCCTGGCCGCCCTCAAACAGCAGGTCCCCAGCGTCGTCGAGTACACGGTCGGGTTCGACATCAGACGCAACCCCAACAACTGGGACATGGTGCTGGTGGCGGACTTCGAGGACGTGGCCGGTCTCGAGAGCTACTTCGCCAACCCCGTGATGAACGCCGCGTCGGACCTCGTCGCATCGGTGACCCAGAAGGAGATCACCGCGCGCGTCCAGTTCACCTTCTGAGCCCATGGCCGTCATCGACATCCACAACCACGTCACGCCTCGTCGGTTCGTTCAGGCGATCGAGCGTGACGGCGAGTGGCACACGCTCGACGGGGAGGTCGGCGAGCTCCACATCCCGAAGTTCTCGATCTCCGCCGAGGATCGCATCGCGGAGATGGATCAGATGGGCGTCGACGTGCACGTCCTGACCGTCAACACGGGGTTCTTCAAGTACGACCTCGATCCAGGCGTCACGCGCACGATCGCGGACGAGTGCAACGAGGAGCTCTCCGAGATGATGCGCGCCCACCCGGACCGGTTCATGGGGCTCGCCTCGATCCCGCTCCAGGACGTGCCGGCCGCGATCGAGGTGATGGAGCACGCGATGGGTGAGATGGGCTTCAAGGGCATCACGATCGGGGACCACGTGGATGGTGTGACCCTGGACGACCCACGCTTCACGCCGTTCTGGGCGGCGGTCGAGCAGCTCGGCGCGGTCGTGTTCTTCCACCAATGCGCCGCCACGGTCGTCGAAGGCAGAACGACCCGGTACGGCCTCCCCAACGTGATCGGCAACCTGGTCGAGCGCGCGATCACGTTCGGCACGCTCGTGTACGGCGGGGTGATGGACCGCTTCCCCGATCTCAAGCTCTGCCTCGGCCACGCAGGCGGGTACACGGCCTTCGGGATCGCGCGGATGGACAAGGGTTGGCAGGCAGGGGCGATGGAGAACATGCCGGAGTTCGAGGACGCTCGAACCGTCCTCGAGCGAGCTCCCAGCGAGTACGTGAACCGCTTCTGGTACGACTCGTGCACGTACACGGAGTCGACGCTGCGCTACCTCCTGGACGTCGTGGGGAGCGACCGCGTCGTGCTCGGCACGGACTATCCGGCGCCGATGATGGAGCCGGACCCGGTGCCCTGGATCAACGCGATGACGAGCCTGTCTCAGGAGGAGAAGGAAGGGATCCTCGAGCGGAACCCCGCTCGCCTGCTGGGCCTGTAGCCCTCGCGGCCTTCGGCTCCCGTCGCCTGACGCTCAGCCGGCTTCCTCCATCTTCCGGGTGGCCTCCGCGAGCTCCGCGATCCTCGGGTCGAGCGCCTTCCGCTTTCGCTCCATGTCCTCGAACACCTCGAGGATCTCCGCCTGCATCGTGGCGACCGCCGGATCACTCTGCAGGCGGGGGTACGGGAGATCGATCGGGAGGTCGGCGAAGTTCCGCCCACCGTAGGCGACGATGATGATGCGGCTCGACAGCTGGACGGCCTCGAGCACGTCGTGCGTGACGAACAGGACGGTCTTCTTCGTCTGCTCCCAGATCGACTGGAGCTCCTCCCGCAGCGTACGGGCCGTGATCGCGTCGAGGTGACTGAACGGCTCGTCCATCAGGAGCAGATCGGGCTCGACGGAGAACGCGCGCGCGATCCCGACCCGCTGCTGCATCCCCCCGGACAGATGCGCGGGGTACATGTGCTCGAACCCCTTCAAGCCGACCATGTCGAGGTAGCGCTCGATCCTGGCGCGCTTCTCGTCCGACTTGTCGCGATGCACGTAGAGGATGTTGCTCATCACCGTCCTCCACGGGAGGAGCCTCGGATCCTGGAAGACGTAGCCGAGCCGCGCCGGCCCGCCGTCATCGGCCGATAGGGAGACGCTGCCGGTCGTCGGCGTCTCGATCCCGGACACGATGTTGAGGAACGTGCTCTTCCCACAGCCCGACGGGCCCACCATCGAGACGAACGTCTGGCCCCCCATCTCGAAATCGAGTCCGTCCAGGGCACGGACGGTCGGCTGATGCTTCGTAGGAGGCGGGAACTCCTTCACGACCTTCGTCGCCTTCAGGATCGCCATGCCGGTCGTCCTCCCCGATCCGCCATCCGCTACCCCTTCGCTCCGAACGAGGCGATCGACCCGCGCCAGGCGTGGGCCTTCCGGTCGATGCGCTCGATCACGCCGCGGTCGATCGCGATCACCACGACCAGCACGACCACGCCCCATGCCATCAGCCCGTTGTAGTCCACCGCCGATTGATACCAGTAGCGGGCTCGGAAACCGGCGCCCTCGTTGCTCCCGAACCACTCGACGAGCACGACGCACCCCCACGCCGCGACGATCGACAGGCGGACGCCGGCGATCAAGGCGCCCGCCATCGAGGGCAGCGCCAGGTCCCGCCCCCGGGTCGGACCCGGAACGTCATACGCGTCAGACATGTCCCGGAGCTCACGCGGGATCGCGAGCGTGCCCTGCAACACATGCACGATCAACCCCGGCGTCGCCGACACCACGGCGCAGAAGACGGGCGCGCGGATCCCGAAGCCGAACCACATCACCGCAAGGAGCGCCCACATGTAGGCGGGGAGCGCGATCCCGACCGTCACGATGTCGGTGAAGAACGCCTGGACCCGCCACCAACGGCCCATCGCGTAGCCGACCGGCACGCCGATCACGATGACGAACAGCATCGCGAGGCCCGTGCGCGTCAAGCTGATCTGGAGGTTCTGGACCAGCTCGTTGTTCCAGACGCTCCACGGCTCGCTGCCGAACGCCGTCTGGAACTCCCGCACGAGGATGCCGACGGTCTGGACCGGCGTCGGGAACCGCGGGCTCGCGATCCCGGCGAACTGCCACAGGAGAAGGAGGGCGAGGCGCGAGGTCCACCGGGCGACGCGATCGCGTCGCAGGAACGCGAGGATCCCGCTCCCGATCGAGGATCGGGCGGCGGGGGTCTCGGTCATCGTCTCGGTGGCCATATCTCCCCGATCAGTAGCGGAGGATGTCCTCGCCACGCTTCAGCCGGTACCGGAACACGAAGCGCTCGAACCGCATCAGCACGAACCGTTCGATCAGCACGACGAACAGGACGAAGAACATCATCCAGGCGAGCATGTCGGTCACGGAGAAGCCCTGGAACGCCTTGCGGATCTGCACCCCGACACCCGTGGTCCCGCCGAACGTCTCGGCGAGCGCGGCCAGCTTCCACGAGGCGGCGAAGGACGCCCGCGCCGAGGCGAACAGGAACGGCGTGAACGACGGGATCACGATCTGTCGA
>CAWIUW010000011.1:0-185510 GCA_963839395.1 uncultured Actinomycetota bacterium | reverse complement strand
CGCCGCCAGGCCAGGTCGCCGATCAGGAGCTCCGCCTCCGCGGCCGCGTCCCGCTGGTCCGACGCGAGGAAGCCGTCCCTCGCCTCGGTCAACTCCTCCGATCCCGCGTCGCGATCGAGGGAGAGGGTCCGGCCGTATCGGAGCAGCAACGCCGGCCGCTCGGGATCATCCGGAGGCCAGAGGTCCACCGCTGCCGCGTAGGCGCGCTCGGCGGCGGCGTATGCCCCCAGGGCGTCTGCCCGCTCGCCCGCCGCGCGAAGCGCGAGCCGGGCCGGGCCCTCCAACGCCGTCGCGTCGAGGCCGGCAGCTCGGGTCAGCTCGAGCGCGGACCCGTAGTGGTGGGCGAGCAGCTCAGCCCGGTCCTCCAGCCGATCGCCGCCGAGCGACCCGATCCAGGCCGCCGCCTCGCGGTGCTTCTCGCCCCGCGCACCGCGTGGGATCTGTCCGTAGGCCACGTCTCGGACCAGGAGATGCAGGAACGCGTATTCGGTCTCTCCGCCCACCGAGGAACGGCGCGACCGGCGAACGAACCGCGCCGCGTTCGAGCTCGTGGAGCCGCCGCTCGAGATCGGCTCGCTCGCGCGCCGCCGATCGCGGCGACCGCTCCGACCCAGAAGGTCTTGCCCACCACCGCGGCGTCCTGCAGCAGGGATTTGTCCTCCGGATCGAGTCCGTCGAGCCGTGCGGCGATGATGCCTTGCACGGAGCCCGGGAGCTCCGCGGCCGCAAGGTCGGTGACGGATCGATCCGCGGCCATCCGGGCGAACTCCTCCGCATACAAGGGGTTCCCGCCCGCGCGGACCAAGAGCGCCGACTGCAGCTCCGCGGGCAGAACGGAGCGGTCGAGGAGACCCGCGAGCAGCACCGCGGTCTCCTCGTCCGAGAGCGGTGCGAGCGAGAGCGTCGTCGCGTTCAGCTTGCCGCCGCCCCAACCCGGCCGCCGGGCCAGGAGCTCCGGCCTCGCCGTGCACACCACGAGGAGTGGGACGTCACGTGTCCAGTCGATCAGGTCGTCGAGGAAGTCGAGGAGGCCGTCGTCGGCCCAGTGCAGATCCTCGAACACGAGGACGGTCGAGCGCCGCTCGGCGAGGGCCTCGAGGAAGCGTCGCCATGCCGAGGGTCCGTCCTCCATCGTCTCCGACCCGGCGTCACGCTCTCGGGTCAGCCCGATCAGGGGGCGCAGATGACGTGCGACCCAACGCTCCTCGTCTTCTTCCGCGATCAGCTCGGAGACGCTCCGGTCGAGCTTGGCTTCAGCCTCCCCGTCGGTGTCCGTCTCGAGGATGCCCGCCTCGGCTTTGACCATCTCGCCGAGCGCCCAATAGCTGACCCCGTCGCCGTAGGGCAGGCATCGACCCTGCCGCCACGTGATCAGGTCGGGCATCCCCTCGATGTGAACGAAGAGCTCGTGCACCAAGCGGCTCTTCCCGATGCCGGGTTCGCCGACCAGCGTCACGAGCTGCGGCTCGGCCTGGTGCCGGGCCCGATCGAGGGCGTCTCGGAGCAGCGCGAGCTCCCGCTCACGCCCCACGAGCGCGGTGTCGACCCGACGGGTGATGTCGATGCCGTAGTGGGATCGCGCCTCGAGCGCCTCCCAGACCGCGATCGGCCCCGCCTTCCCCTTCGCCTGCACGGGATCGGCCGATCCGTATTCGATCGCTCGCTCCGTGGCCCGGAACGTGGCCTCGCCGACCAGGATCCCGTCGACCGGGGCGGCGGTCTGGAGCCGCGCCGCCGTGTTCACCACATCCCCCGCCGCCATCCCTTCGCCTTCGAGTGGACGGACACCGAGCGAGACGAGCGTCTCCCCCGTGTGCACGCCGACCCGCACGTGGAGGTCCAGGTCCGGATCCTGCTCGTTCATCTCCGCCAAGGCGTCGCGGATCGCCAGTGCTGCCCGGACGGCGCGCTCGGGGTCGTCCTCGTGCGCCGTCGGAGCGCCGAAGACCGCCATCACCGCATCGCCGATGAACTTCTCGACCGTTCCCCCGCGGCGCTCGAGCTCCTCCCGGAGCCGGGCGAAGTAGGGCGTGAGCGTCGCCCGGACGTCTTCGGGGTCGAGTTGCTCGCTCCTGCTCGTGAATCCGACGAGGTCGGCGAACAGGACCGACACGACCTTGCGCTCCTCACGCGCCGTCGCCGCCCCGGCGTCGAGCGCGGCACCGCAGTTGGCGCAGAACCTCGCGTCATCGGGATTCTCTCGCCCGCAGGTGGTGCAGGTCTGCACGGGTGGAGCCTACTTCGCCGCTTGTTCCTGGGCGGCACGGTCGAGCTCGGCGTAGGCCGCTCGCACCTTCCGGTAGCGGCGAGCCACCCACCACACACCGAGCGCCACGACGACGGCCGCGATCGCCCATGCGACGGGCTGCAGGACGTCCTCGACCTTCGTCCAGTTCTCGCCGAGCGTGTATCCCAGCCAGGCGAGTGCGAATGTCCACGGGAGGCATCCGAGGACGGTGTAGAGGGTGAATCGCCCGAACGGCATCCGCGCGACGCCGGCCGGCACAGAGATGAACGTGCGGATCACCGGCAGCATCCGGGAGGCGAACACCGCGAGCTCGCCGTGGCGATCGAACCATTCCTCCGCGCGGTCGACCTCGTGGGGAAGCACCAGGAGGTAGCGGCCGAACCGGTCGATCAAGGGTCGGCCCCCGACCACCCCCGCCCAGTACGCGAGCCACGAGCCGACCACGTTCCCCGCGGTGCCGAGCAGGGCCACCGCCACGAAGTTCAGCTCTTGGCCCGCCCCCGCGAAGGCCGAGCTGGCGAGCGCGCCCCCGAACAACATCGTGACCTCCGAGGGCACCGGGATAGCCGCCGATTCCAGCACCATGAGGACGAACACAGCCAGGTAGCCGTAATCGCCGATCAGGTTGGTGATGAAGTCGTTGAGGAACGCGAGCACGCTGCCGGTGCCCTCCGAGACGGGAATACGGGCAGCGTACCAGCGCGTTCCTGACGCTCGGGAGCCGTTGCGATCGGGGCTCACGCTCGGTCGACGCTCCGTGGTGGCTCTGAGAGCGGTGGTACCGTCCCGAGCGAGGCTCCCATTGACAGTACCCCTCAACATCCCCTGAAAGGAAGCTCACTTCGATATGCCGGGAACGCTCGTCGTCGTCGAATCGCCTGCGAAGGCGAAGACCATCGAGAAGTACCTGGGCGCCGACTACGCCGTCCGGGCTTCCTTCGGGCACGTCCGGGACCTGCCCAAGAGTCAGCTCGGCGTGGACGTCGACGACGGGTTCGAGCCGGTCTACGAGGTCCCGGAGGACTCGAAGCGTCACGTCGCGGACCTGAAGAGGGCGCTCAAGGGCGCGGACGAGCTCGTCCTGGCCACGGACTACGACCGCGAAGGTGAGGCCATCGCGTACCACGTCGCGACGTTGCTGGGCGTGTCGCCCGAGGAAGCGAAACGGATCACGTTCACCGAGATCACACGCGACGCGATCCTGGAGTCGGTCCGCCATCCCCGGGCGATCGACCTGAAGCTCGTCGACGCGCAGGAGGCCCGCCGCATCCTCGACAGGCTCGTCGGCTACCGGATCAGCCCGATCCTGTGGAAGAAG
This sequence comes from uncultured Actinomycetota bacterium, assembly GCA_963839395.1. Classification (GTDB taxonomy): domain Bacteria; phylum Actinomycetota; class UBA4738; order UBA4738; family HRBIN12; genus JAJNBA01. The sequence continues at coordinate 181,944 of CAWIUW010000011.1, read as the reverse complement.
GTGCGACCCGGGCTGTCGGCCGGCAGGGTGCAGTCGGTCGCGGTTCGGCTCATCGTCGAGCGGGAGCGCGAGATCAGGGCGTTCAACCCGGTGGAGTACTGGAGCATCGACGTCCGCCTCACCCCAGAGGGTGAGGATCTGCCGTTCGTGGCGCGCCTCACCGAGATCCCGGACGGGAAGCTCGCGACCGCCCCCGACAAGAAGGGCATCCTGCTCGGCGCCGAACAGGACGCCATGCCGCACGTCGAGCGGCTCGGCCGGGCGGCGTACCGGGTCACCGACGTCCAGAAGAAGGAGCGGAAGCGGTCGCCGGCCCCCCCGTTCACCACGTCCACCCTGCAGCAGGAGGCCGCGCGGAAGCTCGGCTACTCCGCGCGGAAGACGATGTCGATCGCCCAACGCCTCTACGAGGGTGTCTCGCTCGCCGGTGAGGGCTCGGTCGGGCTGATCACCTACATGCGTACCGACTCGGTGAACATCGCCGACTCGGCGCTCCGGGAGATCGCCGAGCTCGTGAAGACCGAGTACGGCCCCTCCTACGCGTTGGCGGAACACCGCAGGTACAAGACGCGCTCGCGGAACGCGCAGGAGGCGCACGAAGCCGTCAGACCCACGTCCGTCCTTCGTTCGCCCGAACGCGTGGCGGCGGCGCTCGACCACGACCAGCTGCGCCTGTACGACCTGATCTGGAAGCGCACCGTAGCCACACAGATGGCCGAGGCGCGGTTCGATCAGGTAGGCGTCGACATCCAAGCGGTGGACGGGGACGCCTCGTACGGCCTGCGGGCCACCGGGCAGACGCTCGTGTTCGACGGGTTCATCCGCGTCTACACCGAGGGACGCGACGAGGGGCCGGACGAGGATGCGGAGTCGCGTCTGCCCGAGCTCACGGCCGAGCAGCTCCTTCGGATGCTCGAGGTGTTGCCGGAGCAGCATTTCACGCAACCGCCCCCCAGATATTCGGAGGCATCGCTCGTGAAGACGCTCGAAGAGCTCGGCATCGGCCGGCCCTCGACGTACGCGTCGATCATCCAGACGATCCAGGCGCGCGGCTACGTGCGCCTGGATCAGAAGCGGTTCATCCCGGAGGACGTCGCCGAAGTCGTGACCGACAAGCTGGTCCAGCATTTCCCCGACATCGTGGACGTGCACTTCACCGCGCGGATGGAAGACGAGCTGGACGACATCGCGGAGGGCAAGGCCACCCGGGTCGCCGTCCTCCAGGACTTCTACGTCCCCTTCTCGGAAGAGCTCATGCTCGCCGAGGAGAAGTTCGAACGCTACCTCGAGGAGCTCGAGGAGCTGTGCCCGAAGTGTCCCACCGAGGGGAGGGAGCCCGGGCGGCTCCAGGTGCGCTTGGGGAGGTTCGGGAAGTTCATCGGATGCGACAACTTCCCCGACTGCGACTACATCCGCAATCTCGACGGGAGCGAACGGCCGGAGCCGGAGCTGCTGGATGAGAAGTGCCCGGAGTGTGGGCAACAGCTCGTGAAGAAGGTCGGTCGGTTCGGGCCGTTCATCGGCTGTAGCGGCTATCCGGACTGTCGCTACATAAAGAAGGAGCCGCCGAAGAGCACCGGCGTGACGTGCCCGCAGTGCGGGAAGGGCGAGCTGGTCGAGAAGCGCACCCGTTTCGGGTTGATGTACGGCTGTGAGCGCTACCCCGAGTGCGACTGCGCGGTGAACAACCCGCCCGAGAAGGACATCCCCTGTCCCGACTGCGGAGGATTGCTCCTGCGGCGGCCCAAGAGCTTCCGTTGCTGGCACTGCGGCGCCGAAGCCGACTTCGACCTGAAGGTGACCAAGCCCGGGGATCGGGAGGCCGAGGCGGCGGCGCGCGCCGCCAAGTCCGAGGCGCGGAAGGCGCGAGCGGCCGCGCGCGCCGCCAAGAAGCCGAAGAGCAAACCCACGAAGAAGAAGGCGCCCGCGAAGAAGAAGACCGCGGCGAAGAAGACGACCGCGGCGAAGAGGACGAAGCCGGCGGCGCGGGAGACGGCGACGGAGCCGGTCCCGGCCGGCGAGGAAAGCTAGAGCGTGGCGAGCGTCGCCGACGAGGTGGCCGCGCTCCGCGGCACCCGGTCGGCGACGCTCGGCGACCTGCTCACCCACCCGCCGTTCGCCCGACTGCTGGCGGCGATGACCGTGTCCTCGCTGGGCGACTGGGTCGGGTTCCTCGCCGTGACCGCCCTGGTGGCGGAACTGGCCGGCGGCACCGGCGGAGCTGCCTTCTCGGTCGCCGGGTTGATGCTCGCCCGCACCCTTCCCGCCGTCCTGTTCGGCCCGATCGCCGGCGCCCTGGTCGACCGGCTGGACCGGAAGCGGATCATGATCATCGCCGACCTCGCCCGTGGCGCGATGTACGCGGCGATGGTGTTCATCGGCCAGCTCTGGGCGATCTACGCGTTGTCCTTCGTGATCGAGAGCTTCTCGCTCGCGTGGGGCCCGGCGAGGGACGCGTCGCTGCCCAAACTCGTGCCGCGCCGTCAGCTCGCGAACGCGAACTCGATCGCGCTCGCCTCGACCTACGGCACCCTCCCGCTCGGCGGGATCGTCTTCACCGTGCTCGTCGGTCTGAACACGCTGCTCAGCCACGCGATCCCGATCCTCGAGGGGAACGACCAGGCGGTGCCCTTGTTCCTCGACGCGGCGACCTTCGTGTTCTCCGCCGCGATGATCAGCCGCGTGCCGATCCCTCCTTCCCCCGCGAGGCTCACCGGTCGTCTGGATTTCTCTCGCATCTGGCGCGACGTGGGCGACGGGATCCGGTTCCTCCGCGAGGACTCGATCGCGTCGGCGATGACGGCCGGGATCGTGGTGGCGTTCTCCGCCGTCGGCGCCGTCCTGGCGCTGGCGCCGCTGTTCGTCGTCCGGAGCCTCGGCGCCGACGACGCGGGCTGGGGATTCATGGTCACCTCGTTCGGCGTCGGGATCGGTCTCGGGATGGTGAGCGCGAACCAGGCCTCGCGTCTCATCGAACGTGTGTCGCTGTTCCCGTGGTCCATCGTCGTGGCCGCCGGCACGCTGTTCGTGCTGGCGGCGATGCCCAACCTCGCCCTCGCCGCCGTCGTCACCGTCTGGCTCGGTGCCTTCTGCGGGCTGGCCTGGGTGACCGGCTACACCTTGTTGCAGGAGAACGTCCGCGACGAGTTCCGGGGGCGGACGTTCGCCTCGCTCACGGTCCTGTCCCGGATGGGGTTGTTCCTCTCCCTCGCCACGTTCCCTACGCTGGCAGGTGTCTATGGCACTTTGGGGGCCGGCTCCGAGCTCGGGATCCGACTGGCGCTCGCGACCGCGGGCGTCGCGGTGGCGATCGCCGGGCTCAACACGTGGCGTCTCCTCAAGCGCTACCGGCTCTCCCGTCAGCGGCCCCTCACCCTCGTGCCGAAGCTGAAGCGGCCCCCCGCGACCGGGTTCTTCATCGCCTTCGAGGGCGTCGAGGGCTCCGGGAAGGGAACCCAGGTCCGGATGGCGGAGGAGTTCATGCGCTCGCAGGGCTACGACGTGGTGGTCACGCGAGAGCCCGGGGGAACGCCGGTCGGCGAGCGGGTGCGAGACCTGCTCCTCGCCCCCGAGACCGGGAAGCTCGACGCACGGGCCGAGGCCCTCCTGTTCGCGGCGTCCCGCGCGCAGACCGTCCATTCGGTGATCCGCCCCGCCCTGGCGGACGGGAAGGTCGTGATCTGCGACCGCTACGTCGACTCGTCGCTCGCGTATCAGGGGTGGGGACGGGGGTTGGGGGAGCCGGACGTCCTCACGTTGAACGTGTGGGGGACACAGGGTCTGTTCCCGGACCTCGTGATCCTGCTGCATCTGGAACCGGAACGTGGGCTGCTGCGGTCCACCGAGCCGCCGGACCGCATGGAGCTCGAGGGACAGGACTTCCACGCCAAGGTGGCCGACGCCTACCTGAAGATCGCCGAAGAACACCCGGAGCGCATCGTCGTGATCGAGGCGGACAAGTCCCCGGCGGAGGTCTTCGACGCCGTGCGGGCCGCGCTCGAGAAGGCGTTGGGTGAGCGAGAGGACGGCGACACCGGAGCGCTCAGGCCTTCCACCGGTCCCGTCGACGTCGATCGCGTCGTGACCCCCGACGAGGACGTGCCTGCGCCCGACGCGAAGCCGGCCGACTGACGTCGTCGGTGGGCCGCGATAGCGTGCGGCCGTGACCGTCCCCGTTCTCGACCGCGTCCCCGGCCAGGAGTCCGCGATCGCGTTCCTGATCGCTGCGACCGAGCGTCCCCATCACGCGTACGTGTTCGCCGGTCCGGAGGGAAGCGGGAAGTCGCTCGCCGCCCGGGCGTTCGCCGCCGCCCTCTTGTGCAAGAACGGAGGATGCGGCGAGTGCCGCGACTGCCGTCTCGCGGAAGAGGACCACCATCCGAACCAGTTCGTCGTCGAGCCCGAGGGACGGGACATCCACGTCGACACGATCCGTTCGGAGGTCTGGCAACCTGCCTACCGGACGGCGCCCGAGCCCGGTAGGAAGCTCTTCATCGTTCGCGAGGCAGATCGTCTCTCGCCGCAGGCAGCGGACACCTTGCTGAAGGTCTTGGAGGAGCCTCCCGCCGATGCCGTCCTCCTGTTGCTGTCGGCGCGAGCGCACGAGCTGCCGGAGACCGTCCTCTCTCGCTGCCACGTCGTGACGTTCACCGCGTTGCCGGAGGCGTTCGTCGTGGAGGAGCTGGTGCGCGGCGGCGCCGACGATGTCCGCGCGCGGCTGGCCGCGCGCCTCGCCGGGGGGAACCTGGGCCGTGCGAGGAGGCTGGCCGGCTCGGACGAAGGACTCCGGTTCCGGGACGCCGCGCGGACCGCGATCGACCTGGCAGCCGAAGGCCCCGCCGGAGCACTCGAAGCGGCCGGGGTCGTCCTGCAAGCGGCCGCTGAATACAAGAAGGGGATGAAGGAGGAGCTCAAAGCAGATCTCGCTCCGTTCCTGGACGAACGTGGCCAGCCCGAGGAAGCGTACCGGGGGCCGATCAGGCGCTTGGAGGTGCGGTTCCAGCGGCGCGAGCGTCGCGCCGAGCGGGACTACGTCGACTGGGTCCTGTTGGGTGTCTCGGCGCTGCTCCGAGACTCGGTGGCCGTCGAGGTCGGCGGCGGCATCGAGGTCCTGCTCAACCCCGATCTGGCGGGCGAGGCGGGCGGCGCGCGCCTCCCCGTCGTTCGAGCGGCTCGCGGCATGGCGGCGGTCGAGGAGGCGCGCGCCGCCCTCGCCGAAGACATCAACCTGAACACCCGCTTGGTCCTGGAACGCGCGTTCCTTCGCCTCGGCGACGTTGCCGCATAAGGTCGCTCGGGGGACCGCAACTGTGGTGCTGGCACCACTGGCGCATCCTCGCAGCGGTGGGACGCTTGCGATGGAGGAAGTGATGGCTGTGAAGGTCCTCATCGTCGACGATCAGGAACCCTTCCGGATGGCCGCCAGGATGGTGGTGGAGGCCACGGAGGGCTTCGAAGTCGTGGGCGAGGCGGAGACTGGCGAGGACTCGGTGACGATGGCTTCCGACCTCACGCCGGATCTCGTGCTGATGGACGTGAACCTCCCGGGGATCAACGGCCTCGACGCCACACGCCGGATCCTGGCCGATAACGCGAACAGCGCCGTCGTGCTGCTCCTGTCGACGTACGAGGAGGAGGAGTACGCGCCGCGCGCGGCCGAGTGCGGTGCCGCCGCCTACATCCCCAAGTCGGTCTTCGGACCCGACCGTCTGGAAGAGGCCTGGGCGGCCGCGCGCGGCGCCGCCTGACCCGTCCTCAGGAGATCGGCACGCTCCCGTTGACCGCCGTGCCCCCGCCGACGGTGCTCACGATGTCGAACGTGCCGCCCAGGGCGTCCAGCCGATCCGCGATCCCTTGGAGCCCCGTGCCACGCGTCGCGGAGGCGGGGTCGAAGCCCACACCGTCATCGGTGACCGCGAACGAGAGCAGACCGTTGCTCCGAGTGAGCGAGATCTGCACCTGCGAGGCCTCCGCGTACTTGGTCACGTTCTGGAGCGCCTCGAGACACGAGAAGTAGATCGCCGCTTCGACGTCCTGGGAGAAGCGGCCGAGATCGCCGGCATCCACCGAAACCGGAACCGGTAGCTTCCGAGCCTGCGCCTCCAACGCGGCGTGGAGTCCCTTGTCCGCGAGCAGCGGAGGATAGATCCCGCGGGCGAGGTCGCGAAGGTCGTTCAACGCCGTCGCCGTCTCGTCTTGGAGCTGCGCCGCGATCTCGGCCGCCTTCGTCGGGTCGCGCGCCGCCAGCTGCTCGAGCAGTCGGAGCTTGACCGTGAGGGCCACCAACTGCTGCTGTGCCCCGTCGTGGATGTTGCGTTCGAGCTTGCGTCGTTCCTCGTCCTGCGCGGCGACCAACCGCTGGCGGGACGCGCGGAGCTCCTCGATCAGTCGAACGTTCCGCAGCACCAGACCCGCCTGTGAGGCGAGGTCGCGCACGAGCCGCTCCTTCGACGGATTGATCGGGTCGTTCGCCGGCATCGAGACCGACAGGGCGCCGAGGAGCTCGCCCTGGTCGCGAACCTCGACGGACGAGTCCGCCGAAAGCTGCGGGATCTCGTCCCCGCGGAGCGAGACGGCCGTTGGTTGCTCCTCCTCCGGCGCCGCGATCCCCGAGGGCCGGAGCTGGTTCCCCACGTGCAGCCACACGACGGCCTGGCGAGCGCCGACGGCATCGGCGAGGATCTTCGCCATCCGGGGGAGGACGTCCTCGGAGGCGTAGGAGCCTCCGACGCGGTCCGAGAACTCCGTGAGGACCTCGTAGGGTGTCGCGCGCCCTCCGTAGACGACGCGGTCGGCGATCCGGCGCGCCAGCCGCACGACGGGCCAGAACAGGAGGCCGATCGCGATCGACCCGAGGATCGCGAGCGGGTTCGCCTCGATGAACGCCCCACCGACGAGGACGGCGAACACGAAGAAGAGGCCGACCAGGACGAGAGCCACGACGGCGTAGAGCACGGTCTTCTTCACGACGATGTCGAGCTCGTACAGCCGGTAGCGGAGGATCGCGATCGCGCAGGCACCCGGCAGGCCGATCGCGAGGACGGTGAAGAACACGAAGAAGACCAGATCGTTGAGCGGTGTCGTCTCGTCCTCCTGGAGCCCCCACCCAGTCACGATCGCGACGATCAGCAGGAGGGTCCCGAGTCCGACGGCGGCGACGAACCAGCGCATCTGCTGGCGCTCTTCCCCGACGGAGCGCCGATACCGCAGGATCAGCGCGGCGACCGTGGAGAAGCCGAGCGCGAGGAGGGCGAAGCCACCGATCGTCAACAGCGGATCGAGGATCCCTTCGAGTGCGGCGATCCCCGTCGGGTTCATGGGCAGCGGCCCGGGGAAGTCGGCATCGATCGGACCCGGGTTCACGATCAGGCCGATGAGCAGGAACCCCTCGAGGATCGCGATCGCCCACGCGACCGGTCTCCATCGAGGGGTCGGCAGCCGGCCGTCGGGGAAGAGCAGGAGGATCCAGGGGATCGGGAAACGCGAGGAACGCGAATACCCAGTTCGTGAGCCACACGGTGAAGTCGGCGAAGAAGCCTTCGATGTCGCGGGGGATCGCGTACCGCGACGTACTCGTCTGTGAAGCCGCCGAGGAGGAAGCCGGCACCGATCGACATCAGGAGCCAGCCGATCGCGTTGTGCTCGGCGCGACTCGCGATCAGCGCCCCGATCGTCATGTAGCCGACGATCATCACGATCGCCACGCTCAGGAAGAACGGATCCTCCGAGAACGAATCGTTGAGCGCGGCCAGCCGGAACGTGCCCACGATCAGGAGCACCGTCAGGCCCCACACCACCCACGGCCATCGCCGCTTCATCGTCCTCCTCCTTCGACCGGGAGGCGTCCGACCACCTTCGTTCCCTCGCCCGGGAGCGCTGTCGACCTCGATCGATCCTCCGATCGCGTCCAGGCGGTCGGCCATCCCCTGGAGGCCGGTCCCGTAGCTCGTGACCGAGCGATCGAAGCCGCGCCCGTCGTCCTCGACCTCGAAGCGAAGCTCACCGTCCGTGCTCGTCAGCCGGATCATCGACGCGGGACGCGTCGGCGTACTTCGCCACGTTGTTGAGGGCCTCGAGGCAACAGAAGTACACGGCGGACTCCACGTCCTGACGGTAACGGCCGACGCCGTCCGGCTGGACCTCGACGACGAGCGAGGAGCGACGGGCTTGCGCCTCGAGCGCAGCAGCCAGTCCCTGGTCGGCGAGCAAGGGCGGGTAGATCCCACGCGCGAGGTCGCGGAGGTCCTCGAGCGTCTCGGTCGTCCTGGTCTGCAGATCCGACAGGAGCTCCTGCGCCTTCGCGGGATCCCGGTCCACCAGCTGTTGTGCGAGACGCAGCTGCACCGACAGCGCCACGAGCTGCTGCTGGGCGCCGTCGTGGATATCGCGCTCCAGCTTGCGCGCCCGTTCGTCTTGCGCGGTGACGATCCTCCGACGGGATTCCCGGACGTCCTCGATCAGCGCGACGTTCCGAAGGACGAGCCCGGCCTGCGCCGCCATGTCCCGTGCGAGCCGCTCCTTCGTCGGGTTCATCGGGTCGTTGGGCGGCAACGACATCGTGAGCGCACCGAGGAGCTCGCCTTGGTGGCGGACCTCGAATGCCTCGCCCTCGAGGCCGTCGGGCAGCTGACCTCCCTCGAACGGATGCGCGGCGACGGCCGGGGCATCCGCGGGCCACGACACCTCGGGGCGAAGCTCGTCGCCGACATGCAGCCACACGCGGCTCGTCGTGCGCGCCGGTCGCCTCGCCGAGCAGCTGCGCCATCCGAGGCAGGACGTCTTCCATCGAGTACGTACCGCCGACCCGGTCGGCGAACTCCGACATCACCTCGTACGGCGACGATCGACGTCCGTAGACGATGCCGGTTCGCCCAGCGACGCGCGCGGGTCCGGACCAAGGAGGAACGCGACCGGCCAGCAGCACGCCGATCACGATCGCCGGGAGGCTCTCGGCGTCCACGCCGATCCGAACAGGACAAAGGGCGCGGCGAGGAACACCGCCGACGACCGCGGATGAATCGCCACGACGAGACCGCGTATTGCATCGTCTTCTTCACGACGACGTCCAGGTCCCAGAGGCCGTAGCGGAAGATCGCGATCAGGTAGGCGGCGGGGATCCCCACGGCCAACGTCAGCGCGCGTCACCCCGAAGAGGAACTCGAAGACGGCCGCGTCCTCGTCCTCCGAGACGAACCGCGAAGACCGAACCCGAGGATCCACTGGAGGCGCGAAGAACATGCCCGGCCACGGACGCGACGTACGCGATCCATCGCATCCGCTGACGATCCTCGCCCGTCGATCGCTTGAAGCGCTGTCGGACGGCGAACACGGTGGAGAACGCCGAGACGAGGGCGATCATGGCGCCGACGCCGATCAGGCGTCGGGCCCACATCGGCGAGCGCATCGACGCCGAGCGGGTTCTCGTAGAGGATGCCCAGCTCGAGCCAGTTGTTGAACGGCCCCGGGCGGAAGAGGAACGCGAGGATCGCGAGCGCCGTGCCGCCGACGAGGCCGACCACGGCCCAGCGCCATCGCCGGCTCGGCGGGTGCCCGTCCGGATAGAGCAGGAAGAGCAGCGGGATCATGGCGACGGGGTAGAGCGCGTACTCGCCCGACGAACGCCCAGAAGCCGACGAAGGGGATCGACCCGGGGTCCGCCTTCAGCCGTAGGCGACGAGCGACCTGGGTCAACGTGATCAGCGGGAACCCGAGCCCGGTGATCAGGAACAACCACCCGGCCCAGTGGCTGCGGCTGCTCGCCAGAGGATCAGGACGCCGACGCCGAGCCAGAGCATGATGAAGACGAGCAGGACCGCGAACACCGGTTGAACCCGCCTCCGGTGAACGTCGCCGCCGTGCTCGCGGTCCCGCTCGACCTCGTCGAGTACCTCGGCCATCCGCGGCGTCGAGCGATCGCCGACGACGACGATCTGTCCGGGTTCGATCCGGTTGCTCGCCGCGATCTGGATCGGGATGGAGATCACGATCGCCAGGAGGCTCAGCACCCAGATCGAGACGGCGATCGTCCGGACGGTTCGTCGGCTCACGTCGCGACCTCTTCCGCCAGCACGCGCGCGGGAAGCGTCCCCGTCACGGTTGTGCCCGCCGACGGGCGCGCTCTCGATCGTGAGCTCGCCGCCGAGCGCGGCCATCCGGTCCTGCATGATCCGCAGCCCCTCGCCGCCCTTGACGCGCGCTCGACTCGAAGCCCGACCCCGCGATCGCGGACGGAGAAGGAGACCTCGCCCGGGCGCGTGGGTGAGCGTCAGGTCGACCCGACGGCCGGGAGCGTGCCGCTCGGCGTTCTGAAGCGCCTGGACGCAGCAGAAGTAGATCGCCGCCTCAACCGCGGCGTCGTATCGCGTGTCCGGCGTGCCGCCCAGGATCGAGAGCTGCGTCTCGTTGCCCGCTCGGCGCGCGAGCGCGCCGAGCGCGGCCGCGAGCCCCTCGTCGGACAGCAGTGGCGGGAAGATCCCGCGCGCGACCTCGCGCAAGTCGTTCAGCGCGACGGTGGTGCGCGCGCTCAGCCGCTCCAGGGAATCGCGCACGCCGTCGGGCTCCGCGATGACGCGTGACGCGTCGTCGCGGATCTCGTCCCGGATCGCCGCGATCTCGGCGCCGACACCGTCCCGGAGCTCCTGCTCGAGCCGGCGCCGCTGCGCGTCTCGGACCGTGACGAGGCGCTCCCGCGAACGCCGGAGCTCGCTCGGTCTGCGCCGAGAGCTCCTCCGCCCGCCGTTCGAGGTCCACGGAGAGGCGTGCGTTCTCGAGACCGATGCCCGGCGTGCGCCGCGAGATCCTCGAGCAGCGTCCGCTCGGTCGGGCCGGAGGGGATCGCCGGGCGACTTCGCGACCGACGAGATCCCCGATCGTCTCGCCGGCGTGCTCGATCGGCAGCGTCAGGTCGGGCTCGCCGACGTCGGCCTCCGACGGCCACGTCGCGGACCGGACCCGGTCGGCGCCCTCGGGGCCCGGAAGGAACATCCGGACGCGGGCGGCGCGCGCGCCCACGCCGCGCGCCGCCGCCTCCGCCATGTCCGGGAGGAGCTCGTCGACCGACGGGATCTGCGCGATCCGGTCGCCGAACTCGGCCATCACCTGGTACGGCGTGGACCGTCCGCCGTAGACGATCCGGTTCGCGAGCCGGTTGAACAGCGACCAGGCCGGCTGCACGGCGATGGCGACCAGGATCGCCGCGCCGAGCCGGAGCGCCTCGTCGGACTCGTCGCCGATCAGCGCTCCCAGTCCGATCACGATCGCGCCGTAGACGAGGGCGATCCCGAGTGCCAGCCCCGCGTACGCGATCGTCTTCGAGACGACGACGTCCACGTCGTACAGGCGGTACCGGAAGATCGCGAGCGCTGTCGCCCCGGGGATCCCCAGCACGAGCACCATCAAGAGCGCGATCCAGAGGACGTCGGAGTCCTCGCCGATCCCGAACAGGTCGAGGACGAACATCGTGAGCATCAGCAGCGAAGCGACGATCGCGACCAGGAGCAACCACGTGATCTGTTGCCGCTCCTCGCCGCGCGCTCGCCGGAACCGGACGATGAGGGACACCACGGCCGCCACCGCCGACGCGAGGACGATCGCCACCCCGACGTCGAGCAGCAGCGGTTCGAGCGGCCGCAGGAACTCGAGGCCGAGCGGGTTCGCGATCCTGTACCTGCCGGGCTCCGCGTAGACGTTCCCGGGATCGGAAGAGCAGCCAGATCCCGCTCAGGATCGTCCCCGTGAGCCACGTCCAGATCACCCAACGCCAGCGGGGCGTCGGCGGAGAACCGGTGGGGAAGAGCAGGAACAGCATCGGGATCGAGTACGCCATCACGGCCGGGAACGCGTTCGCCAGCAGCCCCGCGACCTCCGTGCCCGGCAGGCTGGCGACGTACGGCTCCCGGAAGGCGACGTCGAGGTATCCCTCGGCCGGGAGCCCGAGAGCGAGGGCCGCGCCCATCACGAGGAAGACCCAGCCGAGGACGTTGCCGGCCCGGGTCACGATGAGCCGCCCGAGCGTCGAGAAGCCGGCAACGACGACGATCACGAGGACCAGGTAGAGCGGATCGGCGCCCTCGCCCTGACCGCCGCCGTCACCGGCGATGGCTCCCAGGACGATCGCCGCGAGGACGAGCCCCAGGATCACGAGCGAGCCGAGGTGGACGATCCGAGCCCATCGCTCCGAGCGGGTCGATGTGCGGTGGCTCACGCCGGCACCACCTCCGGCAACGATGAGCCTTCCCGAGACCGTGGTGCCGCCGCCGGGCGTCGAGGAGATCGAGACGTCTCCCCCGAAGGCGGCGAGGCGATCCCGCATGTTCTGCAGCCCGGTGCCGGCCGCGGTCGCCGCCGCGTCGAACCCGACGCCGTCATCCCGGACGCTGAACGCGACGCCGTCGTGGTCGCGGGCGAGGGAGACGTGAACCCGCGAGGCCCGAGCGTACTTCGCGGCGTTCTGCATCGCCTCGAGGCAGACGAAGTAGATCGCGGCCTCGATCTCGAGCGGAAGACGGTCGACACCGTCGACGTCGATCTCGAGAGGGACGCCCGACGCGCGGCCCTGCGTCGTCAGGGCGGGTCCGACCCCCTGCTCCTCTAGCTCGGCCGGATAGATCCCGCTCGCGAGATCGAGCAGCGTGGCGAGCGCCAGATCCGTCTGCTCCCCGAGGTCCCGGAGCTGCCCGGCAGCCTTGCTCCGGATCCTTTGCCGCGGTGGCGCCGGCCAGACGCAGCTTCACGGCGAGTGCGACGAGGTGCTGCTGAGCCCCGTCGTGGATGTTCCGTTCCAAGCGCCGTCGCTCCGCGTCGTGCGCTTGGACGATCCGCGTCCTCGACTCGCGGAGCTCATCGGCCCGTATCGACAGTTCGTCGACACGGGCCCGCAGCTCGCTCGTGAGCGCCAGGTTCCGTACGACGAGGGCCGTGTGCGCCGCGAGGTCGGTCACGAGCTTCTCCTCGGCGGGGCGGAGGGGCTGACCGGGTGCTCGCCAGAGTCGGATCTCGCCGAGGACCTGATCCTGGGAGGCGATCGAGCGAACCTCGGGCGCCGTCGGCGGAACCTCCTCGTCGGGCCACGCAGCGGCGAGGTGGGCCTCCTCGCCGACCTGGAGCCAGATCTCGACGTGGGTTGCGCCGATCCCTTCCGCGATCACCCTCGCCGTCCGCGGGATCACGTCGTCGGCGGCGTACGACGCCCCCACGCGCTCGCTGAATCGCGCGAGCACCTCGTACGGCTCGGCGCGACGGCCGAAGACGAGCCGGTCGGCGAGGTGCACGACGCGCCGCCGGATCGGTTGGAAGAGCGCGGCCACGATCGCCGTCGCGATCAGGGACGGCCCCAACGACTCCGGTCGTGGTCGTCCCGATCACCACGACGATGGCGACGTAGATCGCCGTGACGATCGTGGCGAGCGCCCCGAAGACCAGCGTCTTCCGGATCACGAGGTCGATCTCGTAGAGGCGGTTCTTCAGGATCGCGATCCCGGTGGCGGCGGGGATCCCGACCGCGAGGATCAGGAAGAACAGGAAGAACAGGAGGTTGTTGATCGTCTCGAACGACTCCGATGCGAACGTCGCGACCATCACGACGAGTCCCGATGAGCCCCACGTACGCGAGCCAGCGGATCTGCTGCCGCTCGTCGCCTGACGAGCGACGGAACCGCACGATCAGCGCGACGAGCGAGGCGATCGCCGCGACGAGCGAGCCGAAGCCGCCCACGGTGAGCAGCAGGTCCCCCAGCCACGGCGCCGACCGGACCGCGGTGGGGTTCGCGAGGTGGTAGCCCTCGGGCGTCTCCAATGGGTTCGGCGAAACGATGAAGCCGAGCGCCGCCATCGCGCCCAAGCCGACGATCGCCCAGATCAGGACGTTCCATCGAGGCGACGGTGGGCGCCCGTTCGGGAAGAGGAGGAGCACGAGCGGCAGGGCCACCAGCGGGATCACGAAGGCCCAGCTGTTCAGCCACGCGAGCGGCACGAGCATCGTGTCGGACCCGGTCGCCAAGCCGCGCGTGACGAACTCGTCGGCGAACGCCGTGATCGCGAACCCGGCGCGATCGCGCAGAAGAGCCAACCGATCGCGTTCCGTGGGTGGCGCGACGAGATCAGCGCGCCGACGCCGCCGTATCCGAGGACGAGCGCGATGCCCCCGTAGATGAACACCACGTCCTCGTCGCCCTGGACGACGCTGTTCTCCATCACGACGGCGGCGATCAGGAGCGCCAGGTCGAGACCGAGGAGCGTCCATGCGATGCGCGCCGCCGTGCCGTCCGCTCACGACGTTCCCTCCGCGGGGAGGGTGCCGATCGATCGTCGTTCCGCTCCCGGGCGCGCTGCGCACGTCGAGCCGGCCGCCGAGCGCGGCGAGCCGGTCGGTGATCCCCTGGATCCCGGAGCCCGTGCGAGGCGGCTCGCGGATCGAAGCCACGTCCGTCGTCGGTCACCTCGAAGGAGAGGACGCCGTCCTCGGATCGGAGTGTGAGCGTGGCGCGCGTCGCCTCGGCGTACTTCGCGACGTTCTGGAGTGCTTCGAGACACGAGAAGTACACGGCCGACTCGATCTCCTGGGAGTAGCGACCGATGCCGTCCGGGAGCACCTCGATGGGGACGACCGACCGGCGGGCCTGCGAGTCGAGAGCCGCCGCGAGGCCTTTGTCCGCGAGGAGGGGTGGATAGATCCCGCGGGCCAGGTCGCGGAGGTCGTCGAGCGCGGACGCCGTATCGCGCTGCAGGTCCGCCATCATCTCGTGGGCGCGAGCCGGATCGCGGTCGATCATCGAGTCTGCCAGATCGCTGCTTCACCTGGAGAGCGACCAGCTGCTGCTGCGCACCATCGTGGATGTCCCGCTCCAACTTCTTCGCACGCACGTCCTGCGCCGCGACGATCCGCCGGCGTGACTCCCGAAGGTCCTCGATCAGCCGGACGTTGCGAAGGACGAGCCCGGCCTGCGCCGCCATGTCGCGCACGAGCTTCGCCTTCGTCGGGTTCATCGGGTCGGCAGGCGTGGGCGCGACGGTGAGCGCCCCGAGGAGGTCCCCTTGGTGCCGTACCTCGAACGCGTCTTCGCCGTCGAAGGTCGGCAGCTCGTCGCCCGTGTACGGCCACGCTCGCGGCCGCCGGTGCGTCCACGGGCCAGGAGGTTTCTGCACGCAGCTCGTTCCCGATGCGCAACCAGACCCTCGCGGTCCGCGCACCGGTCGCGTCACCGAGGAGCTGAGCCATCCGCGGGAGGACGTCCTCCGTCGAGTAGGTCTCCCCGACGCGCTCCGCGAACTCGGACAGGACCTCGTACGGGGTCGATCGCTTGCCGTAGACGATCCGGTTCGCCCAGCGGCGCGCTCGGGACCGGACGACGGTGAAGCCGATCGCGAGCAGCACCGCCGATCGCGATCGTGGGGAGATCGACGCTGCCCGCCCACGCCGACCACGGCCAGCGGCGCCAGGAAGATCACGAGGCCCACGACGATCATGAATCCGGCGACGAGGAGGCCGTACTGCACGGTCTTCCGGACGACGACATCGAGATCCCAGAGGCCGTGCCGCAGGATCGCGATGCCGCACACCGCAGGGATGCCGAGGAAGACGCCGAAGACGAAGGCGAAGAAGGCCAGCCCGGAAACGACTCCTTCGTCGTCGATGGCGCCGGTGGCGATCAAGCCGAAGGAGAGCACGAGGATCATCCCGAGGAAGACGCCGAGGAACGCCAGCCACCTGATCTGCTGTCGCTCGAGCTGAGCGGCGCGCCGGTACCGCTGGATCAAGGAGACGACCGAGAGCAGCGCGCCGGCGGCCACGATCAATCCGGCCACGGTCGTGATCGTTTCGATCGCCTGCTTCCACGCGAGGGGGAGACCGATCGGGTTCGTCGATCGGCTTGGTGAGCTCCGCGAAGCCCGCCTCGAGCGATCCGGGCGTCAGCGCGAACCCGACCATCAGCGACCGCGAACGCGACCAACATCACCCGCAGGAGCCACCCCCACCGCCGAGATGGTGGCTGGCCGGTCGGGAAGATCAGGAAGAGGAAGGCGAGCGGCCCGAACATCGCCGCGAATCCGACGCCGGCCGATCCACGCGGCCGCCGGGAGGAGGGGCAGATCCATTGAGCTGTGCGAATGTGGCGTACGAGCCGGCGAGGAGGCTGGTCGAGGCGGACAGCCCGACCCAGGCGAAGAGCAGGCCGACGCGGTTGCCCGCCTGCCGGGACGTGATCAGGGCGCCGACCGTCGCGTAGAGGAGTACGCGCCAGGAGCGCGAAGATGCTCTCCCCGATGTCCGTCGCCGCCGGCGAGACGATCGACGATCACAGCGCCGACCGCGAACGCGACCGAGACCCCCCAGATCGTCCAGGCGAGGCGCCGCTGGCTCATCGGCGCCGTCACCGGGACCGGGACGGCGCCCGGCGACCGTCGTGCCTTCGCCCGGCGCGGAGCGGATGTCGACGCTCGCCGCCGAGCGCGGCGAGCCGGTCGGCGATCCCCTGGAGTCCGGAGCCGCGCGAGGCGGCCGCCGGGTCGAACCCGACGCCGTCGTCGATGACCTCGAAGGTCAGGTCCCCGTTCGCCTGCGACAAGCGAATCGGTCGCCTTTGTGGCGCTCCGCGTACTTCGCGACGTTCTGGAGGGCTTCGAGGCAGGAGAAGTACACGGCCGCCTCCAACTCCTGCGGATAGCGTCCGATCCGGTCCGGCTCGACCTCGATGGCGACTGGCGACTTACGTGCTTGCCCTTCGAGAGCGGCTGCGAGGCCCTGGTCCGCGAGCAGCGGTGGGTAGATCCCTCGAGCGAGGTCCCGGAGGTCCTCCAGCGCCTCGCTCGTTTCGGACCTGGAGGTCGGTCAGCAGCGCGCGGAGCACGGTCGTCATCTCTTCCGACGAGCGAGACGGCGAGTCGCTCCTTCACCGCGAGGGCGACGAGCTGTTGCTGCGCGCCGTCGTGGATGTTCCGCTCGAGCCGCCGGCGCTCCTCGTCCTGCGCCGCCACCAGGCGTTGGCGAGACGACCGAAGGTCGGCGATCAACCCGGCGTTGCGCAGTACCAGGCCGGCCTGCGCGGCGACGTCCTGCACCAGCTTCTCTCGACCGGGATCGATCGGGTCGTCGGGCCGCATCGAGATCTCGATCACACCGAGCGGTTCGCCTTGGTGACGGACCTCGTAGGAACGTATCTCGCCTGGGGCCGTCGCGTTCTCCGGCCAGGTGGCAACCGGGACGCGGCTGCTCCCTTCATGGAGAGCGATCACCACACGGGCGGCGCCGATCCCGTCAGCGAGCACGCGAGCGGTCCGGGGCAGCACGTCGTCCATCGAGTATGTCTCGGCCAGACGGTCCGAGAACCCCGAGAGCACCTCGTACGGGGTCGCTCGTTGCCCATACACGAGGCGGTTCGCGAGGTGTTGCGCCCACCTGCGAACAGGCTGGAACAAGATGGCGACGATGGCGGCCGCCACGGAGGCGAGGAATGTGTCCCCGCCGCCCGCGAACGTCCCAACACCGGCCACGAGCGCGAGGAACACCAGCGTGATGAACGCGGCGATGATCCCGTAGACGAGCGTCTTGTTGATCACGAGATCGATGTCGTACAGGCGGTACTTCAGGATCGCAACGCCGACGGCCACGGGCAAGAGCGCGGTCGTGATCCCCGACAGCAGCTGCATCCACGCTGGGGTGTCTTCCAGCACGGTGACGGGGATCAGCGTTACGAGCATCAGCGCGGCGGCGTAAACGAACCACTTCATCTGCTGTCGTTCGTCGCCTCGGGAACGGCGGAAGCGTCCGATCAGGGACGCGACGGCCGCGATGCCCGCGCCGAGGATCATCAGGAAGCCGATCCCGGCGAGGGTGTCGCTCACGACCTCCGGGCCGAACGCGAGCGGGTTCGGAAGCTTGATCGCGTACACCTCGGGAGAGATCGCCAAGCCGAGCGAGCCGATCACCGCCCCGGCGAGCCCGAGCAGGAAGATCCAGCGCCTCCCTCTCGAGGCGAGCCTGCCGTCTGGGAAGAGCACCAGCAACCCGACGATCTGGATCGATACGAACGGCAGCCACAGGGCATCGCCGAGGAGGACCGTCACCACGCGTGCCCCGGGCAGGTCGCCGGGCCGGACGACGAGGCCGGCGTAGGCGTACGACGAGCCGGCGATGGTGGCCGAGACGATCAGAGCGCTGAACGTGAACGTCCAGCCGAGGAGATTGGCGGGGAATCGGCTCACGATCAAGGCGCCGGTTCCGCCGAACAGCCCGACGAGCAGGAGTCCGAGGACGAGCGTTTCGATGGGCCCCATGATCAGACCCTTGAACTCGGGAGCAGACGGGGCGGGGTCACCCGCCCACCAGCTCAGGAGCGCCGCTCCCACAACGAGCGCCCACCCCACCGCGACCGTGCTCCAGGCCACCACTCGCGCGATCCGGGGCGTCATCGACCCGCCTCGTGAACGGGGACGCGGCCGGCGAGGGTCGTGCCGTCGCCGGGTGCCGATCGGACTGAGAGTTCGCCGCCCAGGGCGGCAAGTCGATCCGCGATCCCCTGGAGTCCGGAGCCGCTGCGAGGCGGCAGCCGGATCGAAGCCCACGCCGTCGTCCGTCACGTCGAAGGTCAAGCTGCCGTTCGACTGTTCGAGCCGGATCGTCGCCGCCGAGGCGTCCGCGTACTTCGCGATGTTCTGCAGCGCTTCGAGACACGAGAAGTACACGGCGGACTCGATCTCCTGCGGGTAGCGACCGATCCCGTCCGACGCGACGGTCACGGGAACGGTGGATTTCCGCGCCTGCCCTGCGAGCGCGACCGCCAGGCCCTTGTCGGCGAGCAGCGGCGGATAGATCCCTCGAGCCAGGTCCCGGAGATCTTCCAGGGCCTGGCTGGTCTCGCCGTGCAGCTCGCCCAGCAGCGCGTGCGCGCGCTCCTCATCCTTGCCCACCAACGCGTCCGCCAGCCTCAGCTTCACGGCAAGCGCGACCAGCTGTTGCTGCGCCCCGTCGTGGATGTTCCGCTCGATCCGTCGACGTTCCTCGTCCTGGGCGGCGACGAGTCGCTGACGCGACGCCCGGAGATCTTCGATCAACGCGGCGTTGCGCAGCACCAGTCCGGCTTGCGTAGCGACGTCGGCCACGAGCTTCTCCTGGGCCGGAACGAGGCTCTCGTTCGGCGGCATCGCGATGGCGATCCGCCCGAGCAGCTCTCCCTGATGGCGCACCTCGAACAGGCGCTCGTCGCCGAAGGCTTCCGGCCCGTCCGGATACGAGGCCACCGTCCGCTCGCGGACGCCGGACCCCAGGGAGATCGCGACCCTCGTGGCGCCGACGCCGTCGGCGAGCACGCGCGCGAGTCTCGGAAGGACGTCCTCGATCGAGTACGTATCCGCGAGCCGTTCGGAGAACCCGGACAGGACCTCGTACGGCGTCGCGCGGTGTCCATACACGACACGGTTGGCGAGCCGTTGCGCACGTCGGCGAGCCGGCTGGAAGGCGACGGCGATCACGGCCGCGGCGACGGCCGAGAGCACAGCGTTGCCTCCGCTCCCGACGATCGCGCCGACCCCGACCACGATCGCGACGTACACG
Organism: uncultured Actinomycetota bacterium; assembly: GCA_963839395.1. Taxonomy (GTDB): domain Bacteria; phylum Actinomycetota; class UBA4738; order UBA4738; family HRBIN12; genus JAJNBA01. Next base: position 162,398 of record CAWIUW010000011.1, on the reverse strand, counting down.
ATCGTGATGAACGCGGCGAGGATCCCGTAGACGACCGCCTTGTTGATCACGACGTCGATGTCGTAGAGGCGGTACTTCAGGATCGAGATCCCGATCGCGATCGGGACGCCGGCGAGTCCGAGGACGACGAGATTCTCGATGAGGTCGAGCGACGTCCCCGACCCCGAAAGCGTCCAGTACGGCACACCGATCAGGAACGAGACGCCCAGGACCGCGATCGCCAGGGCCAGCCACTTCAGCTGCTGTCGTTCATCGCCCCGCGATCGCCGGACCCGCACGACCAGCGAGGCGACGGTGCCGAGGAGGGCGCCCAGGAGGAAGAGCATCGCGACATCGCCGACCCTCCGGATCCAGTCGGCACCCTCGACACCGAACGGGTTCGGCTGCCCGGGGAACCCTTCGAGCGGTCCGGGCGTGAGTGCGAAGCAGACCGTGCCGACCGCCGCCCCGAGCCCGCCCAGGACCGCGACCCAGACCCACCGGCGCGACGGCAGGTGGCCGTCCGGGTAGAACAGAGGGATGTAGAGCGCGATCGCCGCCATGAACGGGATCCACATCCACTCGGGGATCCACGCGGCGATGTCGGCACCGGGAACCGCGCCTGGCGAGTCGAGGAGGCCGTAGATCGCGTACTGCTGGGCGAGTTCCTGGATCGCGGTTCCCGCCCCAGCGGCCAGCAGCAGCCAGCCGATCGGGTTCGCGGGGACGCGTGAGGCGACCAGTACACCGGCCGCCGCGAAGACGATCGACAGCGGCAGCCCGTACCCGCGGAACGCGAACGCGGTCGCAGGCTGCGGCGTCTCCCGGCCCAGGATCAGGAACACGAGGCCGGCGGCCACGATGGCGAGGATCAGCCCCCCCAGGACCCACGGCAGCCGCGAAGCGGTGCGCTCTCCACCCATGACCAGCGCATCGTGTCACCCGACCGGGCGTCGCTCCAAGGGGGGCGACCTGCGGTTCTCCGTGCGCGAACACCCCGCTCGAGGGCGTGCTGGCACCAGCACGAACTCCACATGCACGCGCCGTCGTCGGGCACCTGCCCGCGGGCGTAGCGTCGCGGTGACGAACGAAGGAGGCCCTCAGATGACGACGATCCTGGTGGGAACCGACACCTCGGCGGCCGCGGATCTCGCGGTGGAGGACGCGGCACGCCTCGCGCGCGACCGCGGCGCCGAGCTTCTGGTCCTGTACGTGAAGTCCGAGGGTGACGTGCGGGCGGTCGTCGACCCCGATCGGGCGGTCGACCCCCAGACGCACCTCCGCCGCCTCGCCGGGAGGTTCCCGGGCGTATCGATCACGACACGGATCGAGGACGGCGACGCCGCATCTCGGATCGTGGACGTGGCCGAGGAGGTCCGAGCGGACACGATCGTGCTCGGGAACCGCGGCACCCACGGGTCACGATGGCGCGTTCGCGAGACGGTCCCGAACCTCGTGCTGCGGCACGCTCCCTGCAGCGTCTACATCGTCGACACGCGGAAGGCGCAGTAGCCATGCGCCCGGGCCCGGCGGGATGCGCGAGCGCGCTAGGTCTGATCGCGGAGGAAGGCGAGCACCGCCATCACGCGGCGGTGCACGTCGGGCTCCTCGGTCAGGCCGAGCTTGTGGAAGAGCGAGTTGATGTGCTTCTCGACCGCGCGCTCGGTGAGGAACAGCGACTTCGCGATCGCGGCGTTGTTCTGCCCCTGCGCCATGTGGCCGAGCACCTCGCGCTCCCGTTCGGTCAAACGAGCGAGCGGCGAATGGGCGAGGTGCTCCTTGGCGGTGACGAGCGCCTCCACGATCTTCGGGTCGAGCACGCTCCCGCCCCTCGCCACCTCCGTGAGGGCGCGCACCAGTTCCTCGACGTCGGCCACGCGCTCCTTCAACAGGTAGCCCAGGCCGGCCGCGCCGTCCTTCAGCAGGTCGTAGGCGTACTCCTCCTCAGCGAACTGCGACAGCACGACCACGCCGATCTCTGGATGCGAAGCTCGGATCTGCTTCGCGCCCCGGATGCCCTCGTCGGTTCCACTCGGCGGCATCCGGATGTCCGTCAGGACGGCGTCGGGTCCCTGCTCGGCCACCGCCGAGAGAAGCTCGTCGAGGCTGGATGCGATGCCGACGATCTCGACCTCATCAGCGGTGGCCAGGAGGGCGGCGGTTCCTTCCCGCACGAGGTAGTTATCCTCGGCGAAGACCACCCGCAGCGGCATGCGCGGATGGTACACGCGAGGAACGTGCAGAGGTCTCGGGGGGCGGTTGCGTGACGATCCGGGTGGTGCTCGGCGAGGACAACGTCCTGGTTCGTGAGGGCGTTCGCGCGTTGTTGAACTCCTACGACGACATCGAGGTCGTGGGCGTCGCCGAAGATGCGCCGACCCTCCTCGCGACGGCGGCGGAGCACAGTCCCGACGTCGTCGTGACCGACATCAAGATGCCTCCCTCCTTCCAGCTCGAAGGGATCGACTGCGCGCACGCGATCCGCGACCGCCATCCCGACACAGGGGTGGTCGTGTTGTCGGCGCACGACGACGAGGAGTACGCGATCGCGCTGCTCGGCAAAGGCCACAGCGGACTCGCATACCTCTTGAAGGACCGGATCGCGCAGGGCGACGAGCTCGCCCGCGCGATCCGCGAAGTGCAGAGCGGCGGGAGCGTGGTGGATCCCACGATCGCCGAGCGTCTCTCCGGGCGGGCCGAGTCCCAAGAGGAGGACCGGATCGTGCTGGACATGATGGCCCAGGGACTCGGCTACGAGGCGATGGCGGAGGCGCTCGGCACGACGCAGGAGGCGGTGGACGGGCGCGTGACGATGCTGTTCCGGCGGATGGCCGGGGACGACGGAGCCGGCACCGGCCTGCTGGGGGAGTTCAAGAAGCTGCACGCGGCGGTCGTCGAGCAATCGGCGACCGCCACATCCCTGAAGTCCTACGTGCCCTCGCAGTTCGTGGACGCGCTCGCTCGCGGCGGGGACGCCGCGAGCCAGCGGGAGCTCGAGGTGACCGTCCTGTTCAGCGACATCCGCGGGTTCTCGACGATCGCGGAGCGACTCACGGCCCGAGAGATCGGCGAGATCATCGGACGTCACCTCGGCGCGATGGCCGAGGTGATCGCCGAGCACGGCGGCACGATCGACAAGTTCCAGGGCGATGCGGTGATGGCGGTCTTCGGTGCGCCGGAGCCGTCCTCGGATCACGCGGAGCGGGCGTTGCAGTGCGCGCTGGCGATGCAGGATCGCCAGCGCGAGCTCAACTCGATGGGCTGGGGAACCGACTCGGTCGACGGACTCCACGTGGGGATCGGCTTGAACACCGGGGTCGTCATGGCCGGCGCCATCGGCGGTGGTGGGCGCCTCGAGTACACCGTGATCGGGGACGCGGTCAACGTCGCGCAGCGCTTGCAGTCCGAAGCCGGAGGAGGCGAGGTCGTCGCGGCGGCCTCGACCGTCTCGGCGGCGCCCTCGGTCGCCGCTGAGCCGATCGGCCCCCGTGTCGTGAAGGGGCGTGAGGAGCCGGTGGATGTGTTCCGGATCCTGAGGAGCGGTGCATGATGGCCGCGCCGCCGACCTCGACGCCACGGCCGTCCCGCTGGCCCTGGATCGTCTTCGGGATCGCGGCCTCCTTCGCCGCGATCGGCCTGGTCTTCGTGTCGTTGAACGGGTACTCGCTCCTCGGCGACGCCACGAACTTCATCGCGTTCATGGGCATGGGCGTCGTGGGCGCCCTGAGCTTGAGCCGGGCGCCCGACAATCGGATCGGCTTGCTCCTCCTCTGGGTCGCCATCACCGTCGGCGTGGCGTTCACCACGGGCGAAGCGTCCATCTACGCCGCCGACCCACGGCAACCCCGCCCTGGCGGGATGGCTCGCCTGGCCGGGCAACGCGCTCTGGACGCTCGGGCTCTTCCCGCTTCTGATCCTCCTCCCTCTGGTCTTCCCCGACGGACGACCGCCGTCGCCTCGCTGGCGATGGCTCGCCTGGGCGGGTATCGGCGTCTCGTTCCTCGCGTTCCTCACGATCGCGTTCGGAGAGGCCACGTTCGAGGTCGGTGATGTCGGGGAACCGGTCAGGGTTGCGAACCCCCTGCATGTGCCCGGGCTGGACGTGCTCGGACCCGTCGAGTCCGTGATCTGGCCGCTGCTCCTCGGCCTCTTCGCGGCGGCGTGCGCTTCGATGATCATCCGATTCCGCCGGTCGAGCGGCGTCGAACGACAACAGCTCAAATGGTTCGCGTTCGCGATCGTCGTGCTCGTCACCTACTTCGTGATCAGCGCGATCCTCGAAGGTCTCGGCATCTCCGAGGGGGCCGTGGGCGAGGTGATCTCTGGCCTCGCCTTCCTCGGGATCCCCGTCGCCGTCGGGATCGCGATCCTGCAGTACCGCCTGTGGGAGCTGGACGTCGTCGTGAAGAAGGCGGTGGTGGCGGGGACCGTGGTCTTGCTCGCGCTCCTGGTCTACGCCGGGGCCGTCGCCCTCATCGGCACCATGACCGTCGACGAGAACCGTCCCGCGCTCCTGTTCGGCGTCGCCCTCGCGCTCGGGATCGCATTCCGGCCCGTGATGCGCATGGCGCGTCGCGTCGCCGATCGGCTGGCGTACGGCAAGCGGGCGACGCCCTACGAGGTGCTCACCGAGTTCTCCGAGCGAGTGGGCTCGTCGTACGCCACCGAAGACGTGCTCCCACGGATGGCGCAGGTCCTGGGAGAGGGGACGGGAGCGCACGTCGCGCGCATCTGGCTCAGGGTCGGCAACGAGTTCCGACCCGCCGCGGCCTGGCCCCTCGACGCCCCGCCCGCGACGCCCGTCACGGCCACGCCGGGCGCGTTCGAAGTCCCCGGCGAGGTCGTGACGGAGGTGGGGGATCGGGGGGAGCTGCTCGGTGCGCTCTCCCTGCGGATGCCCGCGTCCGACCCGATGAGCCCGTCGAAGGACAAGCTCGTCGGGGACCTGGCAGCCCAGGCGGGTCTCGTCCTGCGGAACGTCCGACTGGTCGAGGACGTCCGGGCCTCGCGTCAGCGGCTCGTGGCCGCGCAGGACGAGGAGCGGCGGCGGCTGGAGCGCAACATCCACGACGGCGCCCAGCAACAGCTCGTCGCGCTCGCGGTCAAGGCCAGGCTCGCCCGGCAGCTGACGGAGCGCGAGCCCGCGAAGGCGGCGGAGATCCTCGGCCAGATCGAGGCCGAGACCCAGACGGCGCTCGAGGACCTGAGGGACCTCGCTCGAGGGATCTACCCACCGTTGCTGGCGGATCGCGGTCTGGTGGCCGCGCTCGAAGCGCAGTCCCGCAAGGCGTCGGTGCCCGTGAGCATCCAGGCCGGATCCGTCGGTCGCTACTCGGCCGACGTGGAGGCCACGGTGTACTTCTGCGCCCTCGAGGCACTCCAGAACGTCGCCAAGTACGCGGATACCGATCGCACCGTGATCCGCTTGTCGCAGTCCAACGGGAGCCTTTCCTTCGAGGTCGTGGACGAGGGCCGAGGCTTCGACCCGGACCAGGTCGCGACGGGCTCGGGACTCCAGGGCATGGCCGACAGGCTGGCCGCCGTGGGAGGCTCTCTCGAGATCCGATCGGCACCCGGCAGTGGCACCACCGTGTCGGGGCGTGTGCCGGTCACCGCGTGATCGTGCTCGCGAGGGGAGCGTCGGAGATGGGATCGGAGTACACACCGCCCGCGCCCGAGGGCGTCTGCTGGCCTTCCGGATCGTGGGCTGGCTCCTCGGGGTGCTGACGATCCTGCCGTCCCTCGCCTACATCGTCCTCTCGCTCGTGTCCGATGACCCGGTGGAGCGGAGCCACCGGTTCCACTACCTCGGCGGGTTCGCCGGGCTCGCGCTGATCGGCGTGTTCTCGATCCTGTTCGTGATGAAGCCGTCGTGGCAGAGCGCCTGGCACGTGCTCGTCGCGCAGGTGCTCGCCTGGTTGATCGGTGGGTTGATGGGTGGGGACCTCGTCTCAGGGTTCTACATCACCGCCCTCGCCGGTCTCGTCGCCCTGGCGATGCTGCACCCCGACCCGCGATCCCTGCTTCGCCTTCCGGGCCACCCGAGCATCCCGTTGCTGATCTACTCGCTGCTGTGCGTGATCCCCGCGTGGATCTACGCGGTCACGTTCGCCGAGCTCCAGCGGCTGGGCTCGCCGACCGATCCGCACGTTCAGCTGCACCACTGGTCGGGGGTGGCGGTCGCGGCGCTCGCGATCGCGGGAGCCGCGATCGCGACGTCGCTCCGCGGCACCGGCTGGCAGGTCTCGGCCGCCGTGACCGCTGCGGCGGCCGTGGTGTTCGGTCTGGCGGGTCTGGTGTTCGCGGACCGGCCGGGCGCTCCGGACACCGGGTGGTCGTGGATCGCCGTGGCCGCGGGTGTCGGGTTCTGGCTCCTCGCTCGCATCGAGGCGACGCGGGAGGCATCCACCGGATGAGCACACCGGGCCGTTCCCCGTTCCGCCGGTTCGAGCGGTGGCTCGTCGGCGTCTTCATGGCCGCCCTCGTCTTCGTGCTGGAGCGCCTCGTGATGCGCCAGATCAAGAAGAAGGAGCAGGCGCGCGCAGAGAGCTCCGCCGCCGCGGTCACCCTGGGGGAGGACTAGGGCCGTGCACCGCTGGTGGGTCTTCCTCCACATCGCCGGGGTCTTCGGCTTCTTGATGGCGCACGGGGTGTCCATCTACGTGACCCTCAAGCTGCCGAAGGAGCGTGACCCCGCCCGTGTCGCACAGCTCTTGGAGCTCTCGGCGTCGTCGGTCGGCTTCATGTGGAACTCGATCGGCGTGCTCCTCATCGGAGGGATCGCCGCCGGGTTCACCGGGCACTTCTGGGGCCAGGGATGGATCTGGGCGGCGATCGTCGTGCTGTTGGTCGTGATGGCTGCGATGTACGCGATGGGAACGACCTGGGCAGCGCGACTGCGGACGGTCTCCGGCGCGATGGCGGAGGGAACCGAGGCGGTGTCCCGAGAACAGTTCGAGGAGATCCTGGGGTCCAAGCGCCCGTACACGATCGCGGCGATCGGGTTCATCGGGTTGCTCCTGATCCTGTGGTTGATGATCTTCAAGCCGACGCTCGGGTTCGGCGGCGTCCCCGAGTGCTCGACCGTCGGCGATGCCGACGTGACCGTGTGCGCGTTCGACGATCAGCGATTCGTCCCCGACCGGATCGAAGCCCCCGCGGCCGAACCGTTCACACTCGCGTTCTCGAACGAGGACGGAGGCGTTCAGCACAACGTCGCGATCTACACCGATGGATCGGCCGAGGAGTCGCAGTTCGTGGGCGACCTGGTGGCCGGACCGACGACGGTCACGTACGGCGTGCCGGCGCTCGAGGCCGGCGAGTACTACTTCCGCTGCGACGTCCATCCGCAGATGGACGGAACGCTGGAGGCCGCCTAGATGTCCTACCGAACGATCGTCGTCGGCACGGACGGATCGCCGACGGCGACCCTCGCCGTCGAGGTCGCGCAGAAGCTCACGAAACGGCTCCGAGGCAAGCTGGTGCTCGTCGGCGCGCTCGACGCCTACGGCGTCACTCGGCAGCCGTTGCAGACCGCCCTCTACGAAGCAGCGGAGGCCGCTCGCGCGAAGAAGGTCGAGGCGACCGCCGAGCTGATCGAGGGGACACCCGGTGAATCGATCCTCGCCGCGGCGACCAAGCACGACGCCGATCTGATCGTCGTCGGCAACCGAGGCATGGGGCAGGCCACTCGGTTCCGGCTCGGGAGCGTGCCCGACTGGATCGCACACGACGCCCCCTGTGACCTCCTGATCGTGGACACCACGGGCCGCGCCGGCCCTCGGGATCCGGCACCGCCGTACACGAGGATCCTGGCGGGAACCGACGGCTCGGGCACAGCGACCGAGGCGGTCCGCAAGGCCTACACGCTCGCATCGATGTACGCGGGCTCGGTGATCCTCCTGCACGTGGGCGATCCACTCGTCGGCGCCATCAGGCTCGAGGAGGTGGCGTCGACGAGGCCCGAGGACGTCGAGGTCGAGAAGCGAACCGTCCAAGGGGATCCCGCGCAGCGGATCTGCGAGCTCGCCGAGACGGAAGGTGTGCAGCTGGTCGTGGTCGGCAACAAGGGCATGTCTGGTGTCCGGCGGTTCCTCGGCTCCGTGCCCAACAAGGTCGCGCACGAGGTGCCGTCCGACGTCTTGATCGTGAAGACGGTGGACCGGTCGGTGGAGGACCTCGTCGCCGGTCACGGCGGTCTCGTCGGCGTCGACGGCCGACAGCTCGCGGTCTATCGCGACGAGGACGGACACACGTACGAGCTCTCCCCTCGTTGCACCCACATGGGATGCACGGTCGATTGGAACGACGCCGCGAAGACCTGGGACTGTCCGTGCCACGGATCGAGGTTCGCGTTCGACGGATCGGTCGTACGAGGGCCCGCGGCGGAGCCTCTCGAACGCGTGGGTGGGACGGCCGCCGGTCTCCCTGTCGAGGAGGGGGACGCGGAGGCGGCACGGAAGCCCGCGCCGTCTCCCGCCGGCGCGGAACGTGGCAAAGGGAAGGCGCGCTTCGTCATCGTCGGTGCGAGCCTCGCCGGTGCGACGTCGGCCGCGACGCTGCGTGAAGAGGGGTTCGATGGCGACGTCCTGCTGATCGGCGCCGAGCCGTCGTTCCCCTACGAGCGTCCGCCCCTATCGAAGACGTTCCTCCGCGGGGAGTCGACGATCCAGGAGGCGATGGTCCGGCCCGAGGCGTTCTACACCGACAACCGGATCGAAACACGGTTCGGCACGACGGTGATCGGCGTGGACGCGGGAGCAAGGACGCTCGCGATCGCCGGGGGCGATCCCGTGTCCTTCGACAGGCTCCTGATCGCGACGGGGGCCAGGAACCGTCGCTTCCCGATCCCGGGGATCGGCCTCGAAGGGGTCCTCGACCTCCGGACCCTCGCCGACGCGGCCCGGATCCGCGCGGAGATGTTGCCCGGCCACAGGGTCGTGATGGCCGGGATGGGGTTCATCGGCTCCGAGGTGGCGGCATCGCTCCGACAACGAGGCCTCGAGGTCCACGTCGTCGCCGGCGGGAAGGTGCCGCTCGATCGGGTGCTCGGCGAGGACGTCGGGCGCGTCATCGAGGGGATCCACCGCGACCACGGGGTCGAGATGACGTTCGAGGACCAGGTGGAGGGCTTCGAAGGGAACGGCCGCGTCCGGAGCGTGAAGACCTCGAACGGCCTCAGCGTGCCCTGTGACTTCGTCGTGCTCGGTCTCGGTGTGGAGCCCGTCGTGAACTTCCTCGAGGGATCGGGCCTCGAACTGGATGACGGTCTCGTGGTGGACGAGCACTGCCGGGCGAGTGTCGCCGGCGTCTTCGCCGCCGGCGACATCGCCAACCACTACCACCCGATCTTCGATCGGCGCATCCGGATCGAGCATTGGAACAACGCCAAGGCGCAGGGTCGCGTCGCGGCCCTCAACATGATGGGACGGGAGACGCCGTACGACGAGATCCACTGGTTCTGGTCGGACCAGTACGAGCACACGATCCAGTACGCCGGCTACCACCGGGAGTGGGACGACCTCGTGATCCGTGGGAGCCTCGAGTCGCGGAGCTTCGCGGCGTTCTACATGCTCGGAGGCCGGGTCCAGGCCGTCGTCTCCGTGGATCGTCCCGCCGACGTCCAGGACGCGATGGGCATCATCCGGGCGGGCGGCCGCGCCGATCCCGCGAAGCTCCGCGACGAGTCCGTGGATCTCGCGTCACTAGGATGACGATCGACGGAGAAGAGATGAGATGACGAGCGATGTCGAGGCCCTCCGCAAGGTCCGCTTCTTCGAGGAGCTGACCGACGACGATCTCTCCCGCGTCGCGAACGTCGGACGGCGGCGGAGCTACGCGGCCGGCGAGGCGCTCGTCGAGCGAGACTCCGATCGCGGCGGCCTCTTCGTGATCCTCGCCGGGACCGCGGAGGTCGGGGTCGGAGGCGCCGTCCACGACCTCGGCCCGGGTGACTTCTTCGGCGAGATGGCGCTCCTCGGCCACACGCGTCGGTCGGCGAGCGTCATGGCGAAGGAGCCGCTGGAGGCGCTGGTGATCGAGACGATCTACTTCGACCCGTTCCTCATCGAGAACCCGAGCGTGGCCGTCGCGATCCTCCACGGCGTCGTCGAGCGCCTCCGCGAGGTCCAGGATCGGATCGACAAGGCCGGCTCCGCCTAGCGGCTGCGCTTGCTGAACAGATCCAAGAGCAGAACGAACGTCAGCAGCCCACCGACGACGCCGAAGGTGATCGGCACCCACCCCGGTACCCGAGCCGACATCGCCGTGAGCCCGCTCGCGAGGATCGCCGCACCCGCCGTGAGACCAAGCGCCAGGTGGCGTCCGGCCCGGCGCACCGTGGCTTCGAGCGGGGCAGCCCGGAAGTTGATCTCCATCTTCTGGCCGGGCCGGGCGCCGATCATCCGCTCGATCGCCTCGACCACCCGCATCGCTCGGACCTTGAACTTCTGCGATTGGTAGAAGACGGCCTTCGGGTCGATCCTCGCCCCCATCCCACGGAGCAGGCTTCTCATCAGGAACTTCCCCGCGACCTCGAACGGATCGAGGTCGGGATCCAGCTGGGCGGTCGCGAGCTGCATCTGCGCGAGCGCCTTCCCCGTGAGCGCGAGCGATGCGGGCAAGGGCACACCGAACCGGAGGGAGATCTCCGTCATCTCCTGGAGGATAGGACCGAGGTGGATGTCCTTCAGGGAGGACGTTCGGTACCGAGCCATGAGCGCGCCGATCTCCGATTGGAACTTGTCCACGTCGACGTCGCTCCGCTCGATCGCATTCGCCAGCATCAGCGTGATATCTGTCAGGAATCCGACGTCCTCCTGGGAGAAGGCCATCAGCAGGAGCATCAGATGCTCCCGCATGTCGGCCCCGACCTCCCCGACCATCCCGAGGTCGAGGAAGTAGAGGCGCTCTTCCTCTGGCTGCCACATCAGGTTGCCGGGATGCGGGTCGGCGTGGAAGAACCCGTCGACCATGATCTGCTTGTAGAAGGACTCGAGCAGCTGGCGCGCCGCCTCGCGTCGCGGCTCCCCTTCGGGCGCCGAGTCGATCGGGCCTCCGCCCACGTCGTGCATCACCAGCAGTCGTGACGTGGAGAGACCGCGATGCATCGCAGGAACGGCGAGCCTCGGGAACGGCTCGAGCACCTCGCCGATCCGCTCCATGTTCGACGCTTCCTGTCGGAAGTCGAGCTCTCGTTGGAGGGAGTCCGACAGGTGCTGGAAGACCGCTTCCATGTCGATGACGAGCTTCAGGCTCGGTCGCTTGGAGGCTTTCTCGGCGAAGACCTCCAGCAGCGCGAGATCCTGCTCGATCACCTCGCGGGCATCCGGTCGCTGGATCTTGATGACCACCTTCTCGCCCGTCGCCAGGGACGCTCGGTGGACCTGCGCGATCGTCCCGGCCGCGAGCGGCTGGGGATCCACGGTCTCGAAAACGTCCTCCCACGGCACGCCCAACTCCTGCTCCATCACCGAGACGACCTGCGCCTCGGTGAGCGGCGGCACGTCGTCCTGGAGGGTCGCGAGCTCTTCGATGAACTCGGTCGGAAGGAGGTCCGGTCGCGTCGAGAGGATCTGCCCGAGCTTGCAGAACGTGGGACCGAGCTCCTCGAGCGCGGTGCGGAGCCGCTTGGCCTGGCGCCGCCGGCCGACCGCGCCCTCCTCGTCGGGACGGCCGAAGAGCTCCCGCAGGCCGTGCTTGGCGAAGACGACACCGATCTTCGTGCCACGTGCGACGAGGTGCGGATGCGTCACGGTTTCGATCACCGACGAACGGATCGCGGTCGAGGACGACGGGCTCCGGACGGCGGTCGTCTGACCGTTCGTCGTGTTCACGATGATCACCGTGCAGCGAGCGTTGTGGCTGATCCGGTTCGGGACGTTGCCGAGCAGGAACTCCTTCCGGCCGGCCATCCCGGCGTTGCCGACGACCAGGACGTCGGCCGCCTGGTCTTCAGAGGAGCGCACGATCGCCATCGCGGGGTCGTCGTCGATCACGACGTGCGCATGCCCGCGCTCGCCGGCGAGCTGCGTGGTGTAGACCTGCAGCTCGTCGGCCGCGCTGCGCGCCCGGGTCGCTTCAGCGGCTCCGTGCTCCGTGTCGGCGGCGTGCTCGGGGACGATCACCTGGACGATATGGAGCTCCGCTCCGAACCGTTCGGCGAAGGAGGCCGCCCACTCCACCGCTCTCGCGGCCGTCTCCGAGCGGTCGGTGCCCACCATCACTCGAGCGACGGGGCCCACGGCGTCGGTCCGAGCAGAAGCCATGCGCGCATCATGGCGCCTGGAGTCCTTCACGACCAATGGTGAGAACCGCGGACCGGGGGTGATGCCACCACGCATACCGCCCGCGACCAGGGGCGTTGGTATCCTGCCTCATCCGCCGGAGTAGCTCAGTGGCAGAGCAACCGCCTCGTAAGTGGTAGGTCATGGGTTCGAATCCCATCTCCGGCTCTTGCCGTCAGGAGTTGCCGAAGGAGTGGGCAGGTTGCGAGAATCGCGGCGGATGAGGGCCCTCCGCGCGATCCCGCTTGCCGTAGCCCTCGTCACGGTTCTCCCGGCAGGTTCCGCACTGGCCCAGGTGTCCGTCGACCCGTCCGTCACTCCCGAGCTGAACACCGGCGGCTGGGTCCATGGGATGGCGATCCTGTTCGGCGTGCTCGGACTGATCGTCATCCTGCTGCTGGTGGCCGGGTATGTCCGCTTCGCGCCGCGATTCTCCACCGACGAATCGACCCTCAAGGTCGTTCGCGCCGACCGGGTACGACCCGGGGAGGAGCTTCCTCGTCGCACGGTCGACATCAAGGCCGCGGCCCCGGTGGTCGTTGCGCCCCCGCCGTTGCCGCAGCCGGCCGGCGTCGCGGCGGCCGCGACCCCCGCGGTGGCAGCCGCCCCCGCCCCGGCAGCTCCCGCTCCCGCGCAGGCCGGGCCCGGCGCGGGAGCACCATCGACCGAGGCGCCGCAGGCCGCTCCTGCTGGCGAAGCGGCGCCCGCCGAAGCGGGCGCCGCCGCCGACGCCCGGGAAACACCTGCCGTCGAGACACCGGCGCCGACGCCCGCCCCCGCCGAGCGGCACGAGGTCTCGCTCGACCAAGAGGTCTTCGACCAGACGCTGAAGGAGCTCCTCGAGAAAGGGACCGACAAGCGCGTCGCGGAGGGGCAGGCTCGTCGCGCGGCGATGATCGCGGCGCGGAAGAAGGCGGCCGGCGAGGCCTAGCCTCGAGAACCGCGTAGCCTGTTCGGGATGGACGCCACCCGGGTCGACTGGTCGATGGGATCCCAGGCCGCACAACTGGCCGACTGGGACGTGGCGCTCGCGATCGGGCGCCGGGTCGCGGGCCCCGGTGCTCGCGTCCCGCCCGCGGAGCGCGCGAGGATGCGGGAGGACTTCGCCGAGTTCGTCTCTTTCGCCGAAGAGCAGATCACCGGCTTCACGACGCTCGATCCCGGTGGGTTCCGATCGCGCGCGTGGGTCATGGGCCGGGGCGACTGGATCCGCGCGAACCTGGGGGGGCTGCAGCGTCTGCTGGAACCGCTGGCCGGCCGGATCCTCGCGAAGCAGTCGGGTCACGGCACGTCTCCGCAGGAAGGCCCTCGGGGCCCAAGCCGGCGGGCTCCTCGGCTACGTCTCGAGGAGGGTGCTGGGTCAGTACGACGCTTTCCTCCCGCCGGACGACGAGGGGCTGCTGTACTTCGTCGGACCCAACGTGACGGAGGTGGAGCAACGGTTCTCGCTCCCTCCCCGCGACTTCCGACTCTGGATCGCGATCCACGAGGTGACGCATCGGGTGCAGTTCGGGGCCGCTCCGTGGCTGCGGAGCCACATCCGCGGTCAGGTGGACCGGTACCTCGGCACGATCTCCCTCGAATCGATGGACTTCGGCGCCCAGGTGCGACGAGCGATCGAGGAAGCACGCGCCGGCGCCGACATCCGGGGGATGGGCGGGGTCTTCCTCCTGCTGAACGATGAGCAACGCGAGATCGTGAAGCATGTCCAGGGCGTGATGTCGCTCCTCGAAGGGCATGCCTCGTTCGTGATGAACGAGGTGGCGGATGATCACGTGGCCGACCTGGCGCGGATGCGGAAGGCGCTGGCGGAGCGGAGGCGGCGGGCGAGCGGAGTGGAACGGACGTTCCAGCGGGCGATCGGCTTCGACAAGAAGATCGAGCAGTACGACGCGGGCGAGCGGTTCGTTCGAGAGGTCGTGTCGCGCTCGGGCATGGAGGGGTTCAACCGTGTGTGGCTCGCGCCCGAGAGCCTCCCGACCGTCGAGGAGATCGCCGAACCCGACCGCTGGGTCGCACGCGTCGCCGGGAGCTGACGTGCCTCGCCGGCCGCCGGCGGTCGCTCGCGTGCTGGAGCGGGTCACCAAGACGGCCCGCGAGCACGAGATGTTCGTCCCTGGCGATCTGGTCCTCGTGTCGTGCAGCGGCGGTCCCGACTCGGTCTGCCTGCTCTATTCGCTCTGGCACCTTCGGCGCCTCTTCAAGATCCGCCTCGCCGTCCTCCACTTCGACCATCGCCTGCGTCCCGATTCCGGTGAGGACGCCGCGTACGTGGGGAGGATCGCCGTCCGACTGGGACTCCCGTTCCACCTGCGGACCGCCGAGGACGCGCCGACCAAGGGTGAGTCCGTCGAAGCCTGGGGGTTCACCGCTCGGAGCCGTGCGCGGGCGGCCGTCGCGTCCGAGATCGGCGCCTCGAAGATCGCTCGCGCACACACGCTGGACGACCGAGCCGAGTGGTTGCTCGTCTGCCTGATGGCCGGCGCCGGCCCGCTCGGCCTTGCGGGGCCGTCCGCTCACCACGAGGCTGACGTCGAACCTCTCTTCGAAGTGGGACGCGAGGAGGTCCTCGCGTTCTGCCGAGCGCTCCACCTCCGGCCTCGGCGGGATCCGACGAACGACGACACGTCGAAGCTCCGAGCCGCGATCCGGCACCAGGTCCTGCCGATGATGGACGAGGTCCGGCATGGGGGAGCCCGGAAGGCGATCGTCCGGACCGCCGACCAACTTCGGATGATCGAGCCGTTGATCCGCCGAGAGGTGGCCTCACGGGGCGCCGGCTCGAACCGATGGGAGGGCGGGTTCCGATTCGAGGTCGAACGGGTGCACAAGGCCCCGTACGAGTTCATCGACCGGATGAGCCTGGCGAGCGAGTTCCGCTTGATGGGACATCGGCTCGCCGAATCCGACGTCGAGGCGGTGATCGATCTGGCGAGAGGGCGACCCGGCCGGCGACGTGATCTCTCCGGGGGGTTGAACGCGATCCGGGAGAAGGGGTACGTTCGCGTTTCTCGTCCGGCCCCGCCGTCTCTTGGCCCGGCTTCCCCCGAGAGCTGATGGGTTCTTCGACGCCGAAGGGGGAGCGATGGCAGCGGTCTCTACACTGACCGATTACGTGCAGGCCTACGAACCAGACATCGAACGGGTCCTGATCTCATCCGAGGAGATCCAAGGCAAGCTCGCGGAGATGGGCCACCAGATCTCTGTCGACTACGAAGGCAAGTCGCTGCTGTTGGTCGGGGTCCTGAAGGGTGCCTTCGTGGTGATGGCAGACCTCGCTCGCTACGTTCGACTGCCCCTCGAGTTCGACTTCATGGCCGTCTCGTCCTACGGGGCCGCCACGAAGACCTCGGGGGTCGTCCGGATCCTGAAGGACCTTGACCACGACCTCGACGGGATGCACGTGCTGCTCGTGGAGGACATCGTGGACTCGGGGCTCACGCTCAAGTACCTGCTGAAGAACCTCGCGGCGAGGAAGCCGGCCTCCCTCGAGGTCGCTGCGCTGCTCCGTAAGACGGGGATCCAGAAAGTGCCGCTCGACATCCGCTACGTGGGCTTCGACATCCCGCCCGACTTCGTCGTCGGCTACGGCCTCGACTTCGACGAGCGCTACCGGAACCTTCCGTACATCGCGACGCTGAAGCCCGAGGCCTACGGCGGGTAGCGGAACCGCCTGCGGCTGCCGGCCGTCCAACCGAACGTGAAGCGGTTCGCCCTCGCCCTCGTCGCCATCGCCGTCGTCTCCTGCGGAGCCGACGGCGCCGGCGACGGGACCTCGGGGATCCGCGGACGGGCGCTCTCCGGTCCCCAGTGCGCGGTCGAGGTCCAAGGCTCGCCCTGTCCGGACCTCCCGTACGACGGGACGGTGATCGCGACGAACACCGAGACCGACGAGGAGTTCACCGTCGAAACCGAGTCGCAGGGGCGCTTCGAGCTCTCGCTCGAGCCGGGGACCTACGAGGTGTCGATCGTCTCCGAGAACTCGCCTCCGTTCGCGAAGCCGCAGACCGTCACCGTCGAGCCCGATGCGTTCGCGGAGATCGTGGTGTCCGTCGACACCGGCATCAGGTAGCGGTGACCGCCCCATCTGGGGCTGGTGCTACCCTGACCACGGGCTCGGGCGCGTCACCTGCCGGGGCCCGTTGCGTCCCCAGGATCGCGTGCCAGGGAAGAGGCCGGTGTGTCCAAGCCAGAACCTCCGTTCCGACGATTCGCTCGAACCCCAACCATCTGGATCGTGGCAGCGGTCTTGCTGTTCTTCGGGTTGCTGTCGGTCATGCAACCTTCGGAGACGGCGGAGAGCATCAAGCTCAACGAGTTCTGGACCCTGGTCGAGGCCGGTGAGATCCGGAGCGCGGAGATCCTCGAGGGCGACCAGCAGATCCAAGGGAAGCTCGACGACGGCACCGACTACGTGGTGTCGTACCCGGCCGAGAGCGTCGACGAGATCACCACCCAGCTCCAAGAAGCCGGCGTGCCGACCGAGGCGAAGCCGCAGAAGCCGAACGAGATCGTCGGGCTCCTGTACTACGTCCTCCCCATCCTCCTGCTCGCCGGACTCTTCCTCTGGATGATGAACCGAGCGCAGGGCGGCGGCGGCCGGGTCATGCAGTTCGGACGCAGCCGCCACAAGACCGTCGGCAAGGATCAGCCCAAGACCACGTTCAAGGACGTCGCGGGGGTGGAGGAGGCGATCGAGGAGCTGGAGGAGGTCAAGGAGTACCTCCAGCATCCGGCCAAGTTCCAAGCGATGGGCGCCAAGATCCCGCGAGGGGTGTTGCTGTTCGGACCTCCCGGGACCGGCAAGACACTCCTCGCTCGCGCCGTCGCGGGCGAGGCGGGCGTGCCCTTCTTCTCGATCAGCGGCTCCGACTTCGTCGAGATGTTCGTCGGTGTCGGCGCCGCCCGGGTCCGTGACCTCTTCGAGCAGGCGAAGGCGAGCGCCCCGGCGATCGTGTTCGTCGACGAGATCGACGCCGTGGGCCGCCACCGCGGGGCAGGGCTCGGCGGGGGACACGACGAGCGAGAGCAGACCCTGAACCAGCTGCTGGTGGAGATGGACGGTTTCGACCAGCGGACCACGGTGATCCTGATGGCCGCGACCAACCGACCCGACATCCTGGACCCCGCGCTCCTGCGTCCCGGTCGCTTCGACCGTCAGATCGTCGTCGACCGACCCGATCTCGAGGGACGGAAGGCGATCCTCCGCGTCCACGCGAAGGGCAAGCCGCTCGACCCGGGCGCGGACCTCGACATCCTCGCCCGGCGTACACCCGGCTTCACCGGGGCCGACCTCGCCAACGTCATCAACGAGGCCGCCCTCCTCACCGCCAGGCGGTCGAAGAAGAGCATCACGATGCTGGAGATCGAGGAGGCGGTCGACCGCGTGATGGCTGGGCCGGAGCGCAAGAGCCGCGTGATGAGCGAAGAGGAGCGTCGCCTGATCGCCTACCACGAAGGCGGTCACGCGATGGTCGCCCACGTCCTCCCCAACACCGACGAGGTGCACAAGATCACGGTGATCCCTCGCGGGCGTGCGCTCGGCTACACCTTGACGCTGCCCGAGCAGGACAAGTTCATGATGACTCGCGAAGAGCTCAGGGACGAGCTGGCGATGCTGATGGGCGGCAGGGTGGCCGAAGAGATCGTGGCCGGAGACATCTCAACCGGCGCCGGCAACGACATCGAGCGGGCGACCAAGATCGCCCGTCAGATGGTCACCGAGCACGGCATGAGCGATTCGATCGGGCCACGAACACTCGGCCAGAAACAAGGAGAGGTGTTCCTGGGCCGCGACTGGGCATCCACGCCCGACTACTCCGACGCCGTCGCCTTCGAGATCGACCAAGAGGTCAGTCATCTCCTGGACGAGGCACACGACGTCGCGCTCGAGATCTTGAACGAGCATCGGCAGAAGCTCGACGAGCTCGCGGCCCTCCTCCTCGCGAAGGAAACCCTGGACCGCGACGAGGTCGAGGCCTTCTTCAAGCCCGTCGCGAAGCGCGCACCCCGCGCGCCGGAGGTCCGCAGCGCCGGTCTCGCGGTCTCGCGCACGGAGATGGTCCACCCCGAGGGACCCGGGCCGCTGCGCGGATGACCGACCGCTGGGCGACCTTCGATTGCTACGGCACGCTGATCGACTGGGACGGCGGCATCCGGCGAGCGCTGGCGCGCGTGTGGCCCGAGGAGGACGGCCAGCGGTTGTTCCACCGCTACCACGACGGTGAGCGCAGGGTGCAGGCCGGCAGCGACATCTCCTATCGGCAGGTGCTGCGTGAGACGCTCGCGGCGATCGCGGAGGCGGAGGAGCTGGAGGTGCCGCCCGGGCGGGAGGACGCGCTCTCGGAGTCCCTGCCTTCATGGCGCCCGTTCCCCGAGGTCACGGGGGCGCTCGCGGATCTACGAGACCGTGGCTGGCGCCTTGCGATCCTTTCGAACACGGATCCCGATCTGCTGAGCACCTCCCTGAAGACGATCGGCGTGGAGGTGGATGTACGCATCACGGCCGCCGAGGCGCATTCGTACAAGCCGGCCTTCGGGCACTGGGACACGTTCTTCCGGACGACGACGGCGGACCGGGAACGCCACGTCCATGTCGGGGCCTCGCTGTATCACGATGTCGAGCCGTGCGCGCAGCTCGGCCTGCCGTGCGTGTGGATCAATCGCCTCGACGAGTCGAGCGACCTCCCGCGCGCGGGCGAGCTGTCCGATCTCGCCAGGCTGCCTGCCACGCTGGACTCCCTGGTTCCCCGGTAGCATCCCGCCGATGGATCTGCTCGGACCTCCCGAGGCATACGACGCCAAGAAGGTCGAGGACGGCGTGCGCCTGATCCTCGAGGGCATCGGGGAGGATCCCGATCGAGGCGGCCTTCGCGAGACGCCCGCTCGCGTCGCCCGCATGTACGAGGAGATCTTCGCGGGGATCGGCAAGGACGCATCGCAGCTCGTCACCGTCGTCGAAGGTGCCGACTACGACGAGATGATCATGGTCCGCGACATCCCGTTGCAGTCGTTCTGCGAGCACCATCTGATCCCGTTCGCGGGACGTGCGCACGTCGCGTACATCCCGAACAAGGCGCAGCAGATCACGGGTCTCTCGAAGATCGCACGCGTGGTCGATCTGCTCGCGAAGAAGCCCCAGGTCCAGGAACGTCTCACGACCGAGATCGCGGAGGCGATCGACCTCGCCCTTTCTCCCCGTGGCGTGTTCGTCGTGATCGAGGCCGAGCACTTCTGCATGACGATGCGTGGGATCAAGAAGCCCGGGTCGGTCACCGTGACGTCGACCGTGCGAGGCCTCTTCCGCTCCGACGCCAGGACCCGCCAGGAGGCGATGGACCACATCGGCATGCGCTGACATCCGGGCGCCGCACTACCATCTGAGGACATGGGGCTCGTGTGGCGTTGTCGTGATCGCGAGCTGCCGCTCGGCGAGCGGACGCTCGTGATGGGGATCGTGAACGTCACCCCCGATTCCTTCAGTGACGGGGGGATGTTCGAGGATGCCGATGCCGCGGTGTCGCACGGCCTGCGACTCCTGGAGGAAGGCGCCGACGTCCTCGACGTCGGTGGCGAATCGACCCGGCCGGGCTCCGACCCTGTGTCGGAGGACGAGGAACGAGGGCGTGTGCTGCCGGTGATCGAGGGGCTCCGGCGCGGAGCGCCGGAGGCGCTCCTGTCGGTGGACACGCGCAAGGCCGCGGTCGCGAGCGAGGCACTGGCGGCCGGCGCCGATGTCGTGAACGACATCGGCGCCGGCACCGACCCCGACATGTTCGACGTGGTCGCCTCCGCGGGGGCGGCGATGGTCCTGATGCACATGCAGGGCGAGCCGGCGACGATGCAGGCGGATCCGCACTACGACGACGTCGTCGCGGAGGTGCGCGGGTTCCTCGCCGGGCGCATCGAGGCGGCGGTCGCGGCCGGGATCGGCCGCGACCACCTCTGCATCGACCCCGGGATCGGCTTCGGGAAGCACCTCGAGCACAACCTCGCTCTGCTCCGTTCGATCGGCTCGTTCCGCGAGCTGGGTGTGCCGGTGCTCGCGGGCGTGTCGCGGAAGCGCTTCATCGGCGAGCTCTCGGGGAGCGACGATCCCGCCGATCGACTCGAGGGTTCGGTTGCGGGCGCGGTCTGGTGTGCGTCGCAGGGCGTGGAGCTGGTTCGAGTGCACGACGTCGGTCCCACCGTCCGCGCCCTCCGTGTCGTGGACGCGATCGCTCGGGAGCAACCGTGACGGACGACCGGCCGATCGTGTTGCTCCTCCACGACGAGGGACGCCTCGCCGACCAGTGGCGAGAGTTCATCCCGCTCTTCGAGGCACGGTTCCGTGTGGTCGCGCCGGACCTGCCCTCCGGCGACGTCGGAACGAGGCTCGACCACGTTCGTGCTGCGATCGACGGCGAGCGGTGCGGGGTGGTCGGGCACGGGACGGGCGGGTCGCTCGCCCAGTCGCTCGCGGCCGACGGCGGGGTCGACGCGATGGTCCTGCTCGATGCGCCGCGCGCGGAGGATGTCGGGGACGACGATCTCGCATCATTCGAGTTCCCGGTACTGCTGCTCTGGGGTGAGGACGACGCGGTGGTGCCGGTCTCGATCGCCGAGGAGTTCAACGACGCGATCCCGACATCGACGCTCGGGGTCCTGCCAGGATGCGGCCACGAGCTCACCGACGACGCGGCCAGCACGATCGCGCCGATGATCCTCGAATACCTCCGCGCTCGATATCTCAAGCAGTCCCACTCGCACGAGACCGGTCATGGCCACGACGGCGTGGTGCGGATCCAGCTCGAACGCCGGCCTCCGTGGGTCGACCTCGAGGAAGACGAGCGAGACGATTGGTTCGTCGATGACGACGAGGAGGCAGCGCCGTGAGCCCAGCACGCCTGTTCCTGTCCGGGATCCGCGCGGAAGGCCGCCATGGGGCGCGGCCCGGAGAGAAGGACGAGCCTCAGCCGTTCGTCGTCGACCTCGACCTCGAGATCGACGTGGGCGGCGACTCGATCGAGGCCACGGCGGACTACCGGGGGATCACCGACGCCGTCCGCGAGGTGGTCGAGCACGGGTCGTTCGATCTCATCGAGACGATGGCCGACGCGATCGCCCGCCGGGTCGCGTCGGCCCCTCGGGTCGTCACCGTGACGGCCGTGGTGCACAAGCCGAACGCGGCCGGTCGGCTGGGGATCGATGGCGTCGCCGCCGCCGCGACGGCGACCGGAGGCGCCGGCACAGGCGGGTAGGTCGCGATGAGCGTCGTCGCCTTCCTCGGGCTCGGTTCGAACCTCGGTGACCGACTCGCGAACCTCCAGTCCGCGGTCGACGCCCTGCAGACCGAACCCGGGCTCCGGGTGACGGCCTCCAGCCGCGTCTGGGAGACGACACCGGTCGGCGGTCCGCCGCAGCCCGACTACCTGAACGCGGTCATCCGGGTCGAAGCCGATCTCTCGGCGCGGGACCTCCTGGATGCCGCTCGGCGGGTCGAGGCCCGATTGGGACGGGTCCGGAAGGAGCGGTGGGGCGCGCGCACGATCGACGTCGACATCCTCCTCTACGACGACGAGCAGATCGACGAGCCGGATCTGGTCGTCCCGCACCCGAGGCTGGCAGAGCGAGCGTTCGTGGTCCTGCCGCTGCTCGAGCTCGAGCCGGATCCGAGCATGCCCGACGGAACGCGGCTCAAGGAGGTGCGGATCGACACGAGCGGCGTCGTCCCCTCGGCGTCCCCGCTCGCGGTGCGGCCATGATCGCCACGTGCCTGCGATGTGACTGGGAAGGTGAGACGGGCGGGTCGGCGTGCCCCCGGTGCGGCGCGCCGCTCTACCGCCGGACTCCGGTTCAACCGGTGCGGCGCGCCCCAACCCCTCCGATGCCGGCCGAAGTGGCGCAGCCGGCCGAAGGAGCCACGGTGCCACCTCCTTCGCCCGCGTCGGGATCGAAGCGGTCGAGCCCCCGGACGATCCTCCTGGTCACGGGCGCCGTCTTCTCGGTCGTCGTGCTCCTGTTGATGCGAGGAGGGCTCGAGCCGGTTCCCACGAGCGGCGGCGGAGCGAGCCCCGTGTCGCGGCCGACCGGGGGCCGGCTGGTGTACACGGTCCCGGAAGGGGACAGGATGGCGCGCATCTGGCGATGGAACCTCGCCACGAACCAGGTCTCCAGGGGTCCCCTCGTTCGCGCGCCGGTCGCGCTCGTCAACGTCCGCTCGGCCGGATACGGCTGGCTCGGGATCACGTCGGAGGACGGGAGCGGTTCCCGAGAGGCGTCGTTCCTCGACTCCCTCGAGCCGAACGCGCGGACCGAGCGGATCGGGAGCGGAGACATCGTGACCTGGACCCGACGCGGGAGCACGGTGCTGCTGGTCGAGCGAGGGCCCTTGCTCGATCGCTGCACCCGCCTCATCGACGTGACGGCGGTGAACGTCGGGCAGCCCGGAGCGGAAACCGTTCTCCGCGACAGGATCTGCGGCGACGTGTTGTCCGTCGGGCGGACGAGCGTCGGCTATTTCATGACTCTCCTCGGAAGCGGCGACGCGAACGTCATGGGTGTCGGATACGAGGACGCCGGCATCCTGCTTCGACACCACGGGGTGATCGACGTGGCGCCCGGCGGCGAGATGCTGGTGACCCCGGCGACCGAGTTCCTGCCGGAACAGCCAGTCGCCGGCGGAGCGGATGCGCCGCCGATCGCGATCGCGGGCGAGGCATCGCGGTACCGGTTGTTCGGAGGGATGCCCGTCGATCTGTTGCCCGACGCCGCGCCGCTGCGCATCGAGCGGGTGCTGGCCTATGCGGACGGAGGCTCACGTGCCCTGGTGATCGGGCGGCAAGGACGAGATGCCGCCGCGCTCTGGGAGGTGCCGCTCGTGATCGCGGGAACCGAGGCGGCGATCCCTCGATTCGTCCTCCAGATCCGCGGATCCACCGCGGCGACCTACGCGAGCGACGGAACAGCGTTCGTGTTGACGGCGTCGCGTCTGTGGCACCTGGGGGAGGATCGACTCACGGCCCTGGCGCTTCCCGAGGGCTCACCGACCCCCGACGGTCCGATCGCATGGATCGTCCGCGAGCCGATCACGGGACTCTAGGCGAGCCCATCGCGCGCTGCGGGAGCCGCTCCTCGACTCGGTCGGAGCGGAGCGAGTTGCGATACTCGATCCGTGGATATCGCGGTGGTCGGTGCGGGAACGGTCGGGACAGCGATCGGGGTCCTGCTCGAGCGGGCCGGCCACCGGATCGTGGGGGTCACCGGGAGAGCCGAGACGCGCGCACGCGCGAGCTCCTACCTCCCCGGCGCGCCCTTCCTGGAGCCGGCGGAGGCGGCGGCCGCCGCGGAGCTCGTGGTCATCGGCACTCCCGACGACGTCATCGAGCAGACGGTGGAGGCGCTCATCGCGGCCGCCGCCGTCGGTCCCGGCACGGCCGTGACGCATCTGTCCGGATCGCTCGGTCTCGACGTCCTCAGGGCCGCCGGCCACGCCGGGGCGCGGATCTTGGCGATCCATCCCCTCCAGACGTTCCCCGACGTGGACTCGGCCCTGGAACGTCTCCCCGGCTGTTGGATCGCGATCACGGCCGGGGACGAGGACGGATATGTCCTCGGTGAGGAGTTGGCAGACGATCTCGAAGGGATCCCCTTCCGGCTCGCGGACGAGCTCCGGCCCCTGTACCACGCGGCCGCGGTGTTCGCGTCGAACTATCTGGTGACCGCGTCGGCGATCGCGGAGACGCTCTTCGACATCGCGGGCGTCCCCGATCCGGCAGAGGCGATGTGGCCCTTGCAGCGCGCCTCGCTCGACGGCGTCGAGCGTCTCGGGCCCGCGGAGGCCCTCACGGGCCCCGCCGTGCGAGGCGACGCCGGCACGATCCGCCGGAACCTGGACGCCCTGCAGCGGCACGCGCCGGAGCTGGTGCCCTCCTACGTGGCGATGGCCAGGGCGACGCTCGATCTCGCCGAGCGATCCGGACGGTTGCAGCCCGGCTCGCGAGCCGCGGTGGAGGACGCGCTCGCGGCATGGAGCTGATCCGCGGCGCCGACGAACTGCGGCGAACGACCGCGTCCTGGCGTGCCGGTGCGTCCTTCGGCTCGACCATTCCCGATATCGCCACGGACACGTCGACGGTGGGGCTGGTCCCGACGATGGGGTCGCTGCACGAGGGGCACGCCTCGCTGATCCGTCGCGCGCGCGACGAGGCCCCGCGGCTGGTCGTGTCGATCTTCGTGAACCCGGCGCAGTTCGGCCCCGGAGAGGATCTCGCCACCTATCCGCGCGACGAGGAAGGCGACCTCGAGCTCTGCCGACGGCTCGGCGTCGATGTCGTCTGGGCTCCTTCCGTGGAGGAGGTGTACCCGGCCGGAGTGGCGCTGCCCGAACCGGACCCAGGCCCGGTCGGCGAGACCTTCGAAGGCGCGGCACGGCCCGGTCATCTCCAAGGCGTGCTGAAAGTGGTGCATCGTCTCTTCGACGTGACCGGGCCGTGCCGCGCCTACTTCGGCGAGAAGGACGCGCAGCAGCTCTTCCTCGTTCGCCGCATGGTCGAGGAGATGAGTCTCCCGGTCACCGTCGTTCCCTGTCCGACGGTGCGAGGTCCCGACGGCCTGGCGCATTCGTCCAGGAACGCTCGGCTCGACGCCGAGGAGCGAGACCAGGCGGGCTGCCTGTTCCTCGCGCTCTCGGAGGCGGCGACGCTCGCTCGCGGCGGAGAGACGGATGCGGCCGTTGCTGATCGCGGCGATGGGCCGCGAGATCGGCGCGACGCCGCTCGCCAAGCTCGACTACGCCGCCGTGGTCGGCGAGGAGACGTTCGAGCCGCTCGCACGTCTGGACCGGCCCGCGCGAGCGATCGTCGCCGCCCGGTTCCCCTCCGCGAGGCTCATCGACAACCTCCGACTCCCCGCGGCCGCCGCAGCACCCTGAGCGGGTTGTCGCCGCCCGGTCCGTGGGCCACGATGGACCGTTCCTCCCATGACCGCACGACCTGTGCTTGGAGCCCACGATGCTGCTCACCGCCGATGTCGGCAATACGGAGACCGTGCTCGGGGTCTTCGACGGCTCCGATCTCACGCAGACATGGCGCCTATCCACGCAGCCGGAGCGCTCCGCCGACGAGCTCGCGCTCGTCTTCTCGGGTCTGCTGGAGCATCGGGGGCTCTCCCTCGAGAAGCTCTCGGGACTGTGCATCGCATCCGTCGTTCCCGACGTCACCCAGCAGCTCCGCGAGATGGCCGCTCGCTACCTGTCGTTCGAGCCCCTCGTCGTCGGACCGGGCACCAAGACAGGTGTCTCGGTCCTCACGGACAATCCGCGCGAGGTCGGAGCCGACCGGATCGTCAACACGCTGGCGGCCTTCACACGTTTCGGAGGTCCCGCGATCGTCGTCGACTTCGGGACCGGGACGAACTTCGACGTCGTCTCCGAGCACGGGGAGTTCCTGGGAGGCGTGATCGCACCGGGCCTCCAGATCTCCGCCGCCACGCTCATGCAGCGCGCCGCCAGGCTCACCCGCGTCGAGCTCGACGCGCCGCCGTCGGTGATCGGCAAGAACACCGTGGAGGCGATCCAGTCAGGTCTCGTCTTCGGGACGGCCGGCGAGGTCGACGGCATCGTCGATCGGATCCGTCGAGAGATCGGCGGCGCGACGTCGATCGCCACGGGAGGTCTCGCACCGGTCGTGATCCCGCATTGCCGAACGATCGACCATCACGAGCCGTTCCTGACGTTGGAGGGCCTGCGGCTGGTCCACGGGAAGAACACGGATGACTGAGCAGGGGGACGCGGGCACGCGCTCGCGCGAGGAGGAGGTGATGCGCGCCAGGCGCGGATCCCTCGAACGGCTCGGGGACAAGGCGTTCGCGCTCACCCTGCGCGACGCACTCGGTGTCGACGAACCAACGCCGACGGCCACGCTCCGCGAGCGATACGGGTCGCTCGCACCCGACCGGAGGGAACGAGACACGGTGCCGGTCGCCGGCCGCGTCGTCCTCAAGCGCGACATGGGCAAGCTGAAGTTCCTGACGCTCCGCGACGGGAGCGGCGACATCCAGCTCGTCTGTAACCGGACCGAGCTCGATGAGGAGAGCTTCGCAAGCCTCGACGAGGTGGATCTCGGGGACATCATCGCGGCCACCGGGCAAGTCGGGACCACGCGGCGAGGCGAGCTGTCGATCTTCGTCGAGCGCTGGGCGATGCTGACGAAATCGCTCAGGCCCCTCCCCGAGAAATGGCACGGCCTGAAGGATCCCGACCTCCAGCAGCGCCGGCGCTACCTCCATCTGATCGCCGACGAGACACCCCGCCGTTACCTCGCGGCGCGGGCGGCGGTCCTACGCGCCCTGCGCGAGGTCCTTCACGAGCGTCGGTTCGTCGAGATCGAGGGTCCGATGCTCCAGACGGTGGCAGGCGGCGCCAACGCTCGCCCGTTCACGACGTTCCACGAGGCGCTCGGCATCGAGATGAAGCTCCGGATCTCGCTGGAGCTCTACCTCAAGCGGCTGCTCGTCGGTGGGATCGAGCGCGTGTACGAGCTCGGGCGCAACTTCCGGAACGAGGGCATCGACCGCGATCACAACCCCGAGTTCACGATGCTCGAGGCCTACCAGGCCTACGGGGACTACACGACGATGATGGAGCTCTCGGAGGTGCTCGTGCGCCAGAGCGCTCGGGCGGCGAACGCGGCGATGGGTCGCGACCCAGGTGGCCTGACGATCCCGTGGCGAGGTGACGAGATCGACCTCGCCCCGCCGTTCCGACGCCTCCCGATGCTCGAGGCGGTGTCCTCGGCGACGGGCGAGCAGATCACCCTGGATCGCACCGATCTTCCCGCCATCGCCGAGCGGCACGGCGTGCCGGTGGACGACGTCTGGGGTCCGGGCAAGATCGTGGTCGAGCTGTTCGAGAAGCTCGTCGAGGACACGATCCGGGAGCCGACCTTCATCCTCGACTTCCCGCGTGAGGTGTCGCCGCTCGCGCGACCTCATCGATCCGATCCCCAGCTGACGGAGCACTTCGACCTCATCATCGGCGGTGTCGAGCTCGTCACCGCGTTCTCCGAGCTCACCGACCCTCTGGAGCAGCGCGCCAAGTTCGAGCTCCAACAGCAGTTGAAAGCGGCGGGCGTCGGGGAAACCCATCCGCTGGACGAGGAGTTCCTCCGTGCCCTCGAGCACGGCATGCCGCCAGCGGGCGGCCTCGGCCTCGGCATCGACCGGCTCCTGATGGTGCTCACAGACGCCCCTTCCCTCCGCGACCTCATCATGTTCCCGGCGCACCGCCCCGAAGCTGCCGAGTGATCGACGTGACATGCGTCACGTTCCGTTCGTGACGGATCTCACCCCTCGATGGTCATCTGCGTCACATCTCGCAGGGGTGGAGGTCGATAGCGTCGTCGGTGTTCGACGACGACAGATCGATAGGTCTGTCAGAGGCGGATGGCCCGGAAGCGCGCATCCGAGAGGACGTGCGCATGCCGGGGAAGTAGGGGGTGGCCCCGCCGCACCCGGGGCATCCGCGGGGCCGGCTCGCCGAAGGCGAGCCGGCCCCTTTTTCCGCGACCGCTCACCTTCAGCGCCCGCGAACCCAGCGCCTCCCGGCGCCCCGGCCCCCGCCGCCGATCGCCCCGAGGTCGATCAGCACGCCGAGGATCACGAGCACGAGCCCCACGCCCCGCACACCTCCGTACCTGTTCTCGGCCACGGCGTACGCGAGCGTCGTCGTGGGGAGGATGAAGAAGCCGATGAGAGGCCACACCCAGGTGCCGAAGGCCGTCGACAGGTAATCGGAGAAAAGCCACAGCACGATCATGATCGTGCGAGGAAGCAGGAGGACGAACGAGACGACGAGGCAGCCCACGAGGGGAGACTATCCCGCGGTCAGCCTGTGCCGGCCGTCACCTCGTGGAGGACGAGCAGGATGTCCTGGAGACCCCTGCCCTTCGCGACGAATCCGGAGGCGCCGGCGCCGCGCGCCGCGCGCTCCACCCCTTCGTCCGCGTGCGCCGTCAGGATCACCACCGGAAGGTCCGGGGACGAGGAATGGATGCGCTGCATCGCCTCGATCCCGGAGATGTCGGGCATCGAAAGGTCCATCAGGACGACGTCGGGCTGGAGCTCCTTCGCGCCGATACAGGCGTCCTCGCCGCCGGATGCCTCGCCGGCGACCTCGATGTCGCCCACCAGTCGAAGCGCCGATGCGAGCGCCTTCCGGAACGCGGGATGGTCATCGACAACGAGTACTCGCACGGTCTGCCTGCTCTCCTTCCAAGAGAGACGCCCATCTCGGGCCCCACCTGAGGGGCGGGAGGGCTCCCGTGCGGGGTCACAGGGAGCGGTTGGGAGATGCTGCCAGTTCGCAGCCTCCGCCTACAACGGCCTTCCGGGTGGTCCTTCTGGTTCGAAAGGTCTATGCCCCGTCTCACCCCCCGGGCTCACCGATCTCCATCGGAGTTCTTTCCGCAAGAACTCATCCCCGGAGCGAGTTCTTCCGAAGGAGAGAGTGTGAGACGGATCCCGCAAGCGGACGGGGCCATGGGAGGACGAACGGATGTGGCGTGACGTGCTGGCGTATCGGGGGCGCTGGGTATACTGCGTGCAGGAAGGCGCTGTGACCGGAAGGGAGCGGCGCCTCATGTCCCTCGAGGGTAGGACGGGGTCCGACGATCCTCGGGGCCGGACGGACGGGTCGCCGCCTGGAGGGATGTAGGGCATGTTCGAGCGATTCACCGACCGAGCACGGCGAGTGGTCGTCCTCGCGCAAGAAGAAGCGAGGATGCTCAACCACAACTACATCGGCACCGAGCACATCCTCCTCGGCTTGATCCACGAGGGTGAAGGCGTCGCCGCGAAGGCGTTGGAGTCGCTGAACATCTCCCTCGAAGCCGTCCGTCAGCAGGTCGAGGAGATCATCGGGCAGGGCCAGGCTGCGCCGACGGGTCACATCCCGTTCACGCCGCGCGCCAAGAAGGTCCTCGAGCTCTCGCTCCGCGAAGCGCTGCAGCTCGGTCACAACTACATCGGCACCGAGCACATCCTGCTCGGCCTTATCCGGGAGGGCGAGGGTGTCGCCGCCCAGGTGCTGCAGAAGCTCGGCGCGGATCTCAACCGCGTCCGCCAGACCGTGATCCAGCTCCTCTCCGGCTACACCGCGGGCAAGGGCGAGCAGGTCGCCGGCTCCCCGGAGGGCAGTGGTCAGGGCTCGATGGTGCTCGACCAGTTCGGGCGGAACCTCACCCAGCTCGCGCGGGACGGCAAGCTCGACCCCGTGATCGGGCGCGAGAAGGAGATCGAGCGGGTCATGCAGGTCCTGTCACGCCGGACCAAGAACAACCCGGTGCTGATCGGCGAGCCCGGCGTCGGCAAGACCGCAGTCGTCGAGGGCCTGTCCCAGGACATCGTGCGCGAGGAAGTTCCGGAGACCCTCAAGGGCAAGCAGATCTACACGCTGGACCTCGGCGCGCTCGTCGCCGGCTCCCGCTACCGCGGGGACTTCGAGGAGCGCCTCAAGAAGGTGCTCAAGGAGATCAAGACCCGCGGTGACATCGTCCTGTTCATCGACGAGCTGCACACGCTCGTCGGCGCAGGCGCCGCCGAAGGCGCGATCGACGCCGCAAGCATCTTGAAGCCGATGCTCGCACGCGGTGAGCTCCAGACGATCGGCGCCACGACGCGCGACGAGTACCGCAAGCACCTCGAGAAAGACGCCGCGCTCGAGCGCCGGTTCCAGCCGATCGTGGTCGAGGAGCCGACGGTCCCGCACACCATCGAGATCTTGAAGGGCCTTCGGGACCGCTACGAGGCCCATCACCGGGTGAGCTTCACCGACGACGCGTTGGTCGCGGCCGCGAACCTCGCCGACCGCTACATCGCCGATCGGTCCCTGCCGGACAAGGCCATCGACCTGATCGACGAAGCGGGGTCGCGCACGCGGATCCGTCGTATGACCGCGCCACCCGACGTGCGCGAGGTCGACGAGAAGATCGCCGAGGTCCGGCTCCGCAAGGAATCCGCCATCGACGCCCAGGACTTCGAGGGCGCCGCGTCGCTCCGTGACGAGGAGCGGCAGCTCCAGGAGGAGCGCCAGCGCCGCGAGCAGCGGTGGAAGGCCGGCGAGATGGACGTCCTCTCCGAGATCGGCGAGGAAGAGATCGCCGAGGTGCTCTCGGTCTGGACCGGCATCCCCGTCTTCAAGCTCACCGAGGAGGAGACGGAGAAGCTGCTGCGGATGGAGGACGAGATCCACCGGCGGATCATCAGCCAGCACGAGGCGATCTCCGCGGTCTCGCGCGCGATGCGACGCACGCGGAGCGGCCTGAAGGACCCACGGCGTCCTTCGGGGTCGTTCATCTTCCTGGGCCCGTCCGGCGTCGGGAAGACCGAGCTCTCCAAGGCGCTGGCCGAGTTCCTGTTCGGCGACGAGGACGCGCTGATCCAGCTCGACATGTCCGAGTACATGGAGAAGCACACGGTCTCGCGCCTGATCGGCTCGCCCCCCGGCTACGTCGGGTACGAGGAGGGCGGACAGCTCACCGAGGCCGTCCGGCGCAAGCCGTTCAGCGTGGTGCTGTTCGACGAGATCGAGAAGGCCCACCCTGACGTGTTCAACACGCTGCTGCAGATCCTCGAGGACGGGCACCTGACGGACGCCCAGGGCCATCAGGTCGACTTCAAGAACACGATCATCATCATGACCTCCAACCTCGGCACCCGGGACATCGCCAAGGGCGTGGGGATCGGGTTCATGGCGGCGCGCGACGACGCCGTGACGTACACCAAGATGAAGGAGAACGTGACCGAGGAGCTCAAGCGCTCCTTCCGGCCGGAGTTCCTGAACCGGATCGACGAGGTCATCGTGTTCCACTCGCTCACGCCCGAGGACGTGAAGCGGATCGTCGACCTGCTGATGAAGCGGGTCGAGGAGCAGCTCAAGTCCAAGGACGTCGACATCGAGCTCTCCGACGCGGCCAAGACGTTGCTCGCGGAGCGGGGCTACGACAAGGCGCTCGGCGCCCGGCCGCTGCGCCGGACGATCCAGCAACTGGTCGAGGACCCGCTCGCCGAGAAGCTCCTGTACAAGGAGTTCCGGGCGGGCGAGACGATCATCGTCGACGTCCTCGACGGCGAGATCACGTTCGAGCACGGCGCCGGGGTCATGCCTCCCGACACGCCGCCCGTGGAGCTTGCGGGCTCGACCGAGTAGGTCGAACCCGCGTCACACGCCGCGTCCCGAACGCGGCGGGAAGGCCGAAGCCCGGTCCCTTTCGAGAGACCGGGCTTCTCGGCATGTGGGCGCTGCCTGGAACCGTCGGGTGTTCCCGCTCTACCGCGCGACGATCAACGTCGAGCGACTCCGGAATGCTGCCGTCCGCGACCTTCGAGGATCTGCCCTCGGCCACTTCGACCACGTACACGGTCCGGATGGTTCACCCGGATGAGTGTGCGGGCAGGAACTCCTGGACCAGAAGGGTGCCGTCGTCGACCCAGACCGCGTATTCGCCGGTCGCCACCTGACGATCCTCACCGGTGGCGAGGTCGAACACATGGACGAAGAAGCCTCCGTGCCGAGAGACGACATAGGCGATCTGGCTCCCATCGGGGGACCAGGCGGTGCTCAACGCGTCGTCCACGTCGAGGCTCACCAGCTGCTCCTTCCGCGAGCCGTCACCCTCCATCAGCCACAACGAATGGTCCGCGTGGCCGCCTCCCATCGTGAAGCGCGCCGCGATGAACGCGATCCGCCCGGACTGCCCGTCCCACGCGCCCTCCAAGGCCGCACGTTGATCTCTGCCGCCGGCAAGCACGCTGACGCGACCGGACTTGACCCTCACGGAGCGCACCTCGACGCTCGTCGTGGAAAAGGACACCTCCGAGGGGACGTCGGTCTCGGTCGATGCCCAGTACAGGATCCGGGAGCCATCGGGGGACCATCTTGGATCCCAAGGATCCTCGGGCTCGGTCATGACCTTGTGGGGCTGCCCACCCGCGACATCCATCACGAAGAGATCGCGCGAATCGCCTCGACCGAATCCGACGTACACGATCTCCGCGCCGTCCGGGGACCAGGCGGGGTCAGTTGCCTCGAAGGGGTCGTGGGTCAGTTGGCGGAGCTCCGTGCCGTCCATGTTCATGATCCACACCTGGTTCCTGCCCTCCGTCTCCTTCACGAACGTCACCCGCGAGTCGTCGGGAGAGATGTCGTAGAGCCACGAACCTCCGGGGAGGCGGTCGAAACGGACCACGCGCGCCGGTGGTCACGTCGATCAGGTACTCGCGCGGGTCTCCTTCGGACCCCTCGACAGCCGTACGGTCCTGCTCGACAGACGGCACGCTGCCCGCAGCCAGGACGATCGCCACGGCTGCGACCACGACCACCGCCACTCCTCCGGAGATCGTGAGTGCCGCCCTGCGCCGTGCGCGGGCGATCGTTCGCTCCGGTGCGGGCGCGAACGTCGGAGTGTCCCAGGCCGCCTCGAACAACCTCCGGCGTACGTCCTCGTGAGTGTCTTCAGGCATCGGCGTACCTCTGGATGTCGGCTCGGAGGGCCTGCACGCCCCGGGTCACGAGCGAGCGGACGGTGCCGTTCCGGCACCGCAGGATCTGAGCGATCGCGTCTTCGGTGAGGTCCTCGTAGAAGCGCAAGACGATGGCCGCTCGCTGCCGCTGCGGGAGTCGTGCGAGTGCCGCCATCGTCGCTTCGCGATCGACGAGGGACTGCTCGTGTCCCGGGGTGACCGTCGCCGGTCTCGTTCGCTCGAGGAAGGCGCGTTCCACCGCGCGACGGCGGAAGTGGTTCTTCGAGAGATTCACGACCGCTCGACGGAGGTACGCATCGAACGCTCCCCCTTCCCGCAGGTGAGCGAGCCGGCCGCTCACCCGGACGAACGCATCCTGCGTGATGTCTTCGGCCACCGATCGATCACCCGTGAGCAGGTAGGCGAGCCGGATGGCTCCAGGCGCACTGCGCTCGTAGAGCTCGGCGAGGCTCAACCTCGCTCCACCCACCACCTCTGGTTGCGCCACGCCGTTCTCCCGGACCACACCTCTTGGGACACCCGAGATGCTCATATCGCTGCAACGAACCTACGCCTGGTCCGTGAAGGGGTCGAACGAAGCCCCGGGCCGGCATCGGCCAGCCCGGGCATCGAGGTCTACTCGTTCTGTGCCGCGGCCGAAGCCTGGAATCCTGCCATCGCGTCCAGTTTCGCCTGATCCCAGGGCGCGATCCCCGGTCCGTCGACCCTGGCGGTCTCGGCCAGTTGCCGGCCGGCCATCGCGTCGAGCTTCTGCTGGTCCCACGGGGCGATCCCGACGACGTTCTCGCGGGTGGTCACCTCATCAGTGGCGATCGCCTGCGTGATGATGCTTCCTGCGGCGGCCCCGATGACGAGGGCGAGGACGACTGCCACCACGTAGGACGCGAGCGGCCTTGCCGGTGTTGCGAGGGTCTCTGCCTTGGCGCTCATCGCTCCTCCTCGGTCTCACGACGCTCTCTTCGCGTCGACGCCATCAAGACACGTGCGAGCGTCGGTTCCGCTGCGCCGAGACCGAACGGAAGATGTGACGTTCCTCATACGGGCGTCGTCAGGCGACGTCGACCCAGAAGGTGTCGGTTTCCTCGTCGAAGGCGAGGGCGCGGATCGCCGCGCCGAACGGGATCTCGGTTACCTGGAGGGTGTCCTCATCGACACGGCGGATGATGCCGTCCTTGTCTCCCACCCAGATCGTCCCCAGCCCTGACGCGATGGCGGTCGGGGCGTTCCCCACCTGGACGGTTCGCGTGGTCGTCCCGGCCTCGACGTCGATCTCGGTGATGTTCCCGAGGGTGCGAGAGAGCACCCACATCGCCGCGATCGCCGACGACGAGGTTATCGACGCCGCCGGCGACCGGGATCGTCTCTGTTGCCAGGAGGGTCTGCGGATCGTGGCGAGTCACGGTGCCTGCGAGCACGTCGACGGTCCACACGGCACCGTGCCCGAATGCGAGCGCGTCGATCGAGGACGGTCCCGCGACCGACACCATCTTCCGATTCGAGGACGGATCGAAGCTCACCAGCCGGCCATCCGCCCTCCCGAGCCACACGCGCCCACCACCGATCGCCACGTCGGTTGGAAGCGCACTCTCGACGCCGCTCCTCGTGAGGTGGGCGAAGAGCTCCTGCTCGCCGGTGGCCGGATGAACTCGATCAGCCCTAGACCGAACGAAGCCCAGATCGAATCGAAGCCCTCGCCGAGGCTGACGGCTGCGACCGGAGTGTCTCCGACCTCGAGCCTGATCCGATGCCTCACTTCGTGCCGCAAGGGATCGACGTTGAAGAGTTGCCCGCGGAATCGCACACCCAGATGCCACCCTGACCGGCGACCATCGGGTGAGGAGACACCGGTTGCACGACACCAGGAGGAGTCACCGCCGACGAGGCGGCCGTGATCCGATCGATCGACATCTCCCGATTCCGGATCGATCTGGACCACCGATTCCGCGGCTGGTCCCGGCGACCCGCGCTGGGGAGGAAGAGTCGTGTCGCCGCGTGTCACGGCAAACGCGACGGTCGCGATCGTGACCACCCCAGCGAATCCTCCCGCGACGAGTGCAGCTCGGCGCGGTCGCTCCCGGCCGGTGGGCGGTTGGATGGTCGAGAGACGCTCGGCTGCTTGGGCCGCTGGGAGCGACCGCGTGCGCTCCTCGCCGTCCACCGCCGTCACCGCGAAGACCTGCCAGGTGCCGGGCACACCCTTCAGCTCGTGTGCCGAGAAGTCCTCGAAACCGAACCCCGAGCCGGTCACGAGCTCCTTCGTGGTGCTCGTGACCAGGATGTCTCCGGCATCGGCAAGCGACATCACGCGGGCACCGATCACCACCGCGATGCCATGGGTCTTGCCGGCCTGATCCTCCGTCTGCCCGGTGTGGATGCCGGAGCGGATCTCGATCCCGAGGCTTCGGACCTCCTCGGCGAGCGCTGCCGCGCATCTGATCGCCCGGTCGGGCTGGGAGAAGGTGGCGAAGAAGCCGTCGCCTGCGTGATCCTCCTCCTTCCCTCCGAAGCGCTTGAGGGACGACCCTGACGAACCGGTTGAAACGCGAGGAGAGCTCGCGGTAGCGGGCATCGCCCAGCTGCGCTGCGATGTGGGTCGACCCCACCACGTCGAGCATCAGGACCGTCGCGATCCGGCGCCCTGGCATGGCGCAGTATCCGCCCGCGCCTGGGCGGACTCAACCGTCGCTTAGAGGAGCGGGCGCAGCTCTGCCGGGACGAGATCGGCGAACGTCCAGGCCGTCCACAGGTCGGCCGCGATCGTCGCCGGATCGCGGGAGACGCCTCGACGGGCGAAGTGCTCGCAGACGCGGGCCACGTCGCGAGCCAAGGAGCGACTCGGCGTGGCGATTCTTCTTGGGGTCGACGGCCTGCGGAAGGTCGATCACGCAGATCTGTCCTTCCCATACGAGTACGTTGAACGGCGACAGGTCGCCGTGGATCACATCGTGGAAGAGCATGCGCTCGATCGCACGGATGCACTGCTCGAGGAGTTCCTCGGCTTCCGCGTCGATCGGGCGGTCGATATCGATGGAGCTGCGGCGCGGCCTCGTCCTCGTCGCCGATGTAGGACATCAGGATCGCTCGGTCCGTGACCTCGATGGGTCGTGGCACCGGCGCCCCCGCTTCGTGCAGAGCTTGCAGCGTTTCCCATTCTCGATTCACCCAGATGCCGCCCTGCACCTCGCGGCCGAACCTCGTCCGCTTGTCGAGCGCGACACGGATCCGTCGCTCCTTGATGAACTCGCCATCGCGGTAGATGGATTCGTCGCGGAAGTCCCGCCGGTCGAGCGGGTGGTAGATCTTCAGCGCCGCCAGCTCGACACCGGTCGTGCGCGGGTTCGCGCGACAGAGATGCACGCTCGCCTCTTTGCCGCTCTTGATGGGACGGATGACCCGTTCGATGAGCCCCTCGTCGAGGAAGTGCTCGATGACTTCGTCAGGCAACGCGATCGCTCCTTGGCTCGTATGGATGCGGACATGGGGCAACGCCGCGTCCTTCGGGAGCTACCGCGAGAGAGCCGGACGGCTCAGCGGGAGACGGAGGGGCGCAACGCGCGAACGGTGACCGAGCTCGCAGTCATCATCCATCCCTCCTTCAACGATCGGTCGCGACGGTCGCGCCGAGCCGAGCGAAGTATACGTGCTAGGGGGCTGCCAGGTCGCCGATCGCTTCCTCGACGGGCCCGTGAAGTGGAGTGATCTTCTCGACGACGGACAAAGGGATATGCGTGACCGCGCGGAAACCGTCGCCGTCGGGCAGGACCTCTTGCGCGACGGAGACGAACCGCGGTCCCCGACTCACGAGGTATCCCGCCGTGTTCACCAGGTAGTCCGCGCGAGCGTCCTGAGGATCCGGCTCATCGAAGTCGAACCAGGCATCGCGCCAGGTCACGAGGACGAGCGGGAACTCCGGCGGGTCTTCAAGGCTCTCGGTCGGCAGGGTCCCTGCCGGTTCGCCGTCCCACCCGGCGTCTCCGCCGCCGATCCGCACGACCTCCACTGCCGTTCCTCCTTGTCCGTCAAGCACTTATCGACACATCAGACGCAACTCGTAGAGGGGAGGACCCGATCTCACTCCACCGGCCGCCGATCCGAGACGTTGGTCCTAGTCGAAGGAAGGTATCCGGACGGGCCGACACGGCCGCGAGGGCCCCTGTCAGACCTCGGGGCTAGCGTCTGGCATCCATGACGCGACCCCGGACGATCTTCACCTGCTCCGAATGTCGGCAGCAGGTTGCCCAATGGGTGGGCCGCTGCCCCGGTTGCGCGGCTTGGGGCACGATCGAGGGTGCCGCCCGTGGGGCGAAGGGATCGGTCGCTTCCATCAGCACGCTCGGCACGATCGCCGAGACCGAATCACGCGTCTCCACGGGGATCGCGGGCCTGGACCGCGTGCTCGGCGGAGGGTTGGTGCCGGCGTCGGTGATCCTCCTGGCGGGGGAGCCCGGGATCGGCAAATCCACGCTGCTCCTGCACCTCCTCTCCCGACTCTCCGAGTCGGGGCGATCGTGCCTCCTCGTCTCGGGAGAGGAATCCCACGGCCAGGTCGCGGCCCGCTCGCGTCGACTCGGCGTTGCGGGGGACGCCGTCGCTTTCGCACCGGGCCGCGACCTGGCCACCGTGCTCGGAACGGCGCGCGACCGCGCACCGTTCCTCCTCGCCGTGGATTCCATCCAAGCGGTACGCGATCCTTCCGCGCCTCAGATGCCCGGAGGCGTCGCTCAGGTCCGCACCTGCACGGATGCCCTCATCGGCATGGCGAAGGAAGAGGGCGTCGCGGTCGTCATGACGGGCCACGTGACCAAGGACGGCGACCTCGCCGGCCCGCGCGCCCTCGAGCACGCCGTCGATGTCGTGCTCATGTTCGAAGGGGACCCGCGATCGGGCCTTCGGGTGCTCTCCGGCGGCAAGAATCGATTCGGTGCCGAAGGCGAGACCGCGTGGTTCGAGATGGGGGGCGACGGCCTCCACGAGATCGATCCGGCGGGTGTGCTCCTGTCGGGCATACGGCGTGCCGGGAGCCGCGGTCGCACTGCCCCTGGCCGGGCGAAGGGCGGTCGCGGTCGAGGTCCAGGCGCTCGTGGGGTCGGTCGACGGCCCTGCTCGTCGCCAGACGACCGGACTGGATGGGCGCCGGTTCCAGCTCATGGCGGCGGTCCTCGCTCGCGCCGGCGGGTACCGCCTCGGCCGAGCCGAGCTGTTCGGTGCCTCCTCGGGAGGTCTCCGCGTCGACGATCCCGCGGCCGATCTGGCGGTCGCGGCCGCCCTCGCGTCGGCCGTCTCGGGAGTGCCGACACCTGAGGGAGCCGCATTCGTGGGTGAGGTGTCCCTCACGGGGCTCGTTCGCCAGGCGTCCGCGATGCCGCAGCGCCTCGCGGCCGCCGAGGCCGCCGGATGTCGGTCCGTGTACGCCGCCCCTGGTCAGGACACGCGGCGGTACCCTCGACTGGTTCCCGTTCGGGATGTGTCGGAGGCGCTCGCGTGGGCCAGCACCAACGACGTGGGAGCACGACGAAGGGCGTCATGAGCGTTCGAACCGTCGTCCGATCGGACTCCGTCGAACGGACGAAAGTGCCTCTGACCTGCGGGTTTGGGTTGCGAGCGAAAGCGGTTCCGTGTTACTCTCGTACTCCTCGCCGGCCACGCTTCGGCCGGCCGCCTGCTCTCGTGAAGGGAGAACCACTTGTCCGCGTTCCGCAAAGGAGACACCGTCGTCCATCCTGAGCACGGGGCGGCCGTCATCGAAGAATTGAAGGACAAGGAATTCCTCGGAGAGAAGCGCAAGTACCTTGTGCTGCGTGTCGTCTATGGCGACCTGACGCTCTCGGTCCCCGTCGACTCGGCCGAGCAGGTCGGGCTCAGACCCGTCATCAGCAAGGCGCAGGTGAAGAAGATCCTGAAGGTCCTCACCGAGGCCGAGACCATCTCCGCGGCCAACTGGAGCCGGCGTTTCAAGAACAACCTCGAGAAGCTGCATTCAGGTGACCCGTTCGAAGTGGCCGAAGTGCTTCGGAACCTCTCGATCAGGGATCGCGAGAAGGGCCTCTCGGCGGGAGAGAAGCGCATGATCCACAAGGCCCGGCAGATCCTCATCTCGGAGCTCTCCCATGCGGCCGGCAAGACCGAAGAGGATGCCGAGATCATGATCGACGACGTCCTGGACGGCGCTCACGGCGTGAAGTTGGCCGCTCAGGCCTGAACCAGGGCTCTCGAGCCGCCACACCACCTCGGCCCCGCCCAACTACCTCACAGGTAGTCGCCAGATGAGCTCAGGAGGGGTCTCGCGTGCGCCGATGACCTCTGAGAGGGCACACCGGTCCTCCTATCGGGCTTTTCCGAGGCGGGGTGAGCATCGTGAGGGAGAACGAGCAGGGGCATGGGCGGGGTGACGTCCGCGCGCGCGTCGCCGGCGGTGTCCGCCTCATCTTCGTCGCCCTGATCGCGACCGTGGGCGCCCGTATCGGGGAAGCATCCGGCACCACGAGCACCAGCCGCGCCCTCCTGTTCGTCTTCCTGGGAGCAGGCGTCGGCTACGTGGTGGGCGGGGTCTTCGGGCGTCTGACGCTCCAGGCCGTGCACGGCCTCGAGACGGAGCTCGGCAAGAAGCCACCGGCGGTCCTGGCAGGTGGCGTCGTGGGGCTCGTGGTGGGGCTGCTCGTGGCGGCGCTGATGATGGTCCCCCTTCTGTTCCTCCCCGCGTCCGCATCCTGGCCGGCGATCGTGTTCCTGTACCTCACGGTCGGGACGGTTGGCTATCGGCTCGGGCAAACCAAGTACGAGGACATCTTCGGCCTCGTGGGGATCAAGCCACGCGCCGCCGGTGTTCAGCGCGGAGACCTCCACGTGATGGATACGAGCGCATTGATCGATGGCCGGGTCGCCGACCTGGTCGCAACCGGTTTCGTCGGAGGCACGATCCTGTTGCACGAGGGCGTGCTCCGCGAGCTCCAGGCGATCTCCGATTCCTCGGACCCTCACCGACGTTCGCGCGGCAGGCGCGGTCTCGACATGCTCGTGGAGCTCCAGAAGGCTCCCACGGTTCAGTTCCAACTGGTGGAAGAGGCCGGGGTCATCGACGTCGATGCCGCCCTCGTGCGCCTCGCGCGCGAGCGCGGCGCGCAGCTCATCACCGTTGACCACAACATGGCCAAGGTCGCCGAGGCGCTCCGTGTGCCGGTCGCGCAGATCAACGCCCTCGCTTCCCGCTTCCGCGTGCCCTACACCGCCGGCGACGAGATCTCGGTCCGGCTGGTGAAAGAGGGGCGCGAGCACGGACAGGCGGTCGCCTACCTCGACGATGGCACGATGGTGGTCGTCGAGCAGGCGGCTGAGCGCATCGGGTCCCAGGTCGAGGTCCGGGTCACGAACGTGATCCAGACGACGACCGGCCGCATGATCTTCGCCGCGGTGACCGGTCAGACCCCCGCCACCGCCGACGCCTGACCTTCCGGTCGTCTGCGATGCTTCGCAGATGGAGCTCGACGACGCGATCGTGATCCTTCTGGGCGCGGGCGCCGGCCGTCGACTCGGCGCGTCCGAGCCAAAGGCGTTGCTCCCCATCGGCGGTCGCCCGATGCTCGCGGTCGCCGCGGCGGCCGCCGCGGCCTCCGCTCCGGTTCGCGGACTCGTCGTGACGTTCCCATCCGGCTGGGAAGGACGCGCCCGGGCGTGCGTGGAGGACCTGGGGGTGCCGGTCAGGCTGGTGGCGGGGGGAGAGTCGCGTCAGGCGTCCGTTCGCGCTGGGCTGGTGGAAGTCCCGGAGACCGTGGAGATCGTGGCGGTGCACGACGCGGCTCGGCCGTTCGCGCCGCCGGACCTCTTCGCCCGGGTCCTGGAAGCGGTCGAGGGTGGCGCGAACGGAGCCGTGCCCGTGCTGGCGGTGAGCGACACGGTGCTGCGCGTCGAGGGAACGACCGTGAAGGGCGTCGAGCCCCGCGAGGAGCTGGCGCTCGGCCAGACTCCGCAGGCGTTCCGGACATCGGTCCTTCGAGAGGCGCACGACAAGGCGGAGGCAGCGGGTGCCTCCTTCACCGACGACGCGTCGATGCTCCGATGGGCCGGGTACGACGTTCGCGCCATCCCGGGCGATCCGGACAACGTCAAGATCACGACACTCGCGGACCTGGCGCAGGCGGATCGGCGCATGGGAAGTGGCGATGAGTGAGCACGCCGTCGGGCTCGGCTTCGACGTGCATCCCTTCGCGACAGGAGGCGAGCTGTGGCTCGGCGGACTGCTCTTCGAAGGCGAGGTCGGCCTCTCGGGGCATTCGGACGGTGACGTGGTGTGTCACGCGGTGGCGGACGCGCTGCTCGGCGCGGTGGCGCTCGGAGACATCGGCGACCACTTCCCCGAGACGGCCCCGGAGACCGCGGGGATCGCGGGGGACGAGCTCCTCACCCGAACCCTGCGGATCCTCGCGGACGTCGGTCGCGAGCCGGTGTCGATGGACGTCACCGTCGTCTGCGACCGTCCCCAGATCGCGCCTCGGCGGGTCGAGATGCGCGGCCGGCTCGCCGCGATCTCCGGCCTCCCCGTCGACCGTGTCTCCGTGAAGGCCACGCGTCCGGAGGGACTCGGCCTGGTGGGGGACGGCATCGGGTGTCTGGCGCTCGCGGTGGTCGGATGACCGAGGAGCTCGTCACGGGGCGTCGCGCCGTCGTCGAGGCGCTGCGAGCGGGGCGGGTCAGGGAGGTGCTGATCGCCGTGGGCGCACGGGACACGCAAGGGCTCCGGGCGGTCCGAGAGGAAGCCCGCGCGGCCAAGGTCCCCGTCCGCGCGACGGACCGGCGGGAGCTGGATCGTCTGGCCGACGATCATCGCGGCGTCGTCGCGCGGGCGGTCGGGGGCCGCGCGGCCCCCGCCCAGATGGGCGAACGGGATCTGGCGACCTTCCCGTTCGGACCCGACGCGCTCGTCGTCGTCCTGGACGGGATCTCGGACCCGCAGAACCTGGGAGCCGCGGCGCGGACGGCGGAGGCGGCCGGCGCCGCGGCCCTCGTGACCCGCGCGCGGCGGGCGGCCGGTGTCACGCCGGCGGCCGTCCGCGCGTCCGCCGGTGCCCTGGAGCACCTGCCGCACGCCGTCGTGGCCAACATCGGCCGGGCACTCGCCCGCCTCCAGGAAGCCGGCTTCACCGTTGTCGGTCTGGACGAGGATGCTCCCCGCTCGATCTTCGACGAGCCCTGTCCGGACGGGCGCGTTGCCGTGGTGATCGGGTCGGAGGGCGAGGGCATGTCGAGGCTGGTCCGGGAAGGCTGCGACATGCTCGTGGCGCTTCCGGTGGAAGGTCGTGTCGCCTCACTGAACGCCTCGGCGGCCCTCGCGGCGGTGCTCTACGCGTTCGTCCTCCCCGCTCGAGTCGTTGCCTCGCCCGGGGGACGTGGCTAGGCTCGGCCGTGCCGGGCGACCCGGCACCCATCCATGAGCGATATCCCGCCTCCTCCACCCTGGGATCCCTCTGGGAGCCTGCCGACCCCACGCGTCGCGCCCGTCAAGCGCCCACCGATGGTCACCTACGCCGGCTTGATCCTGCTGATCTCCGGAGCGCTGTCGCTGCTCTTCGGCATCGTGACGTTGACCTCCGACGCGCGCTTGCTGGTCCCGGAAGGCGCGACGAGCCAGGAGGTCGTCGCCGTGTACCTGGTCATCAGTGGCGGACTCGCGCTGGTCGCCGGCTGGTTGGTGCTGCGCCTTCGACCGGCCGGGAGGGTGCTCGGGATCGTGCTTGCGACGCTCGGCATCGTTTCCGGACTGGTGCAGATCGGGAGCACCGGCGGGCCGGGACTGCTCGCGATCGCGCTCAACGCCTTCGTCCTCTACGGGCTCTTCACCTACGGGTTCATGTTCAGGAACCAGTCGTCGCCCCGCTAGACTCGGACGACGGCCGGCGTGGCGCAGCTGGTAGCGCAAGCGATTTGTAATCGCTAGGTCGTCGGTTCGAGTCCGACCGCCGGCTCCGAAGCGCAGCTCGATCGGCTCGAGCTGCGAACGGCCTGAGCGAGAAGAGATGGGAAAGGCCGGAGCGCCCCCTTGTGGGTCGTCCACGATCCAGCCTAAGATGTCCCGGTCAACGTTTCACTGCTCGACACGGAAGGAAGGCGGAAGCGATGAAGCGCATCATCGGGACGGGGATCGCTGCGATCGTGTATTCGGTCATCCTGCCTCTCGCGGCGCTCGCTCAAGAGGGCTCCGATCTGGGCGATCCTGATGGACCGACCGTCGGTGGGACCGGCGGAAGCCTCGGCGGAGGTGGGTCCGCGTTCACCGGGGCAGAGATCGCCGGGTTGGTTCTCCTCGCTGTCGGTCTATTCGTGGCTGGTGCCGCGCTCGTGCTCTTCACGCGCCGGCGGTCTGCCTCTCGCATCGAGGCCTAGTCCTCCAGGTTCCGGGTTCCTTCTCTGGTTGAGGACTCAGAACAGGTCTGAGAACGCTCGCCATAACCGCACCGGCAGCGGCGGAGCCTCGAACGCTACCTCGATCTCCAGTTCGCCTTGGAGCACGCCTTCCCAGGTCGCCACGCCGTTGTGGGTGTGCACGCCTTCGCTCCAAGCTGTGAAGTCCATGCCCTCTGGCGCCAGGATCCGGATGCTCGCATGCGTCGGTCGGATCGTCGTCTGACCGATGACGTTCAACCGGTAGCTTCCTCCGGAGGCGTCCCCTTCCCACGACCCTCGCGTTTCTGTATGGACAGCGAGCACCCCCGTGCGTTCGGAAGGGATCCTGAAGTAGTCCTGGAAATAGCGGTAGCCGAGCTCGGTGCCGGTGTGCAGGGAAACGCGCTCCCCGTCGCGTTCGGCCCGGACCAAGTCGCAGCGCCGCCCACAGAACACCGAGATCAGCGGGATGTTATCCCCGGCCCGGCCGATGCCCGGGCCGATGACGTAGCGAGGCTGGCCCGACGTCGGGGCGCCGTTCGCGATCGTGGTGACCGTGAGGGCCGTCGAGTTCGAGTCCGGTAGGAGGGTCACCTCGTGGCGAACCGATCGTCGTGCGAAGAAGTCGACCTTGGCGCCGGCTCCGGCGTTCACGATGACGCCGAGCAGATCGCCCCCAGGCGGCCGCAGGCCGTTGTCGAGGCCCGATCCGACCAGGGCCTGTTGCATCGGCGGGTTGACGGTGTAGATCTTCAGATGCCCCTGGGTGATCGATCGGCCTACCGCACGGAGCCTGGGCACCACGTGTCCCTCGAGCGCCACGAATCGGTCGAACACCGCCACCGCGACCTGGCCCAAGAGCGCCTTGCGGATCCGTGAATCGGGGAATCGCGCGAACGCCTGGTTCGACAGGAGCGGCACGACGTTCTCGTTCGTGACGAGAACGGGCGGGCGGGATAGACGGATCGGCCCCGTGACGCCGAGGAGATGCTCGAGGGTGAAGGGATCCGCGGTGAGGACCCCGTCCAGCGGCTCGCCTCCGATCGCTTCCCACATGCCCAGCGCCGCGCGGGCGGCCGACGGGAAATCGGGTGTCATGTTCGTGTTCAACCAATAGCCGGGGGCTCCCCACCGGTCGTAATTGCGGCGGTAGTCCGGGTTGGGAGAGGGCGCAACGTCCGATGGGAGGTTGCGCAGCGATTGGATGGGCCGGAAGCCTGAGAACTTGAGCCGGCCCGCATCGAGGCGCAGGATGGAGTACGCGCCCCAGAGCCCGCCGGTGCCCCGGAGCTCCGCGGGGTTCTCGGCGAGGAACAGGTAGCGGCGAGGTCCGTTGCCACCTGCGAACTCAGGCAAGCCGCGTGCGAAGGCCTGCCACGACTCGAGCGCACCCTCCACTTCCTCGAAACGCTTCAAGGCTCCGCGGCGTGCATCCGCGACCTCGCCGGGTAGAGGCCATGCCGAGGAAGAGCGGATCGCGTCCACCGCGAGAGCCGTCTCCGTCCTCGCCACCTCGAGCGGCTCGCCCAGCGCGGAGAACGCCTCGAACGGGAGTGCACCGTCGGCCGGAGCGAGCGCCTCCATCCCGCCGGGGAGTCCCTCGATCGCCGTCGACATCGCCAGGCCTGCCTTGGCCGAGTGGCTTCCGGCGTCGGCCAGCGCGGCGGCGACGTCGGC
Source organism: uncultured Actinomycetota bacterium (assembly GCA_963839395.1). GTDB lineage: Bacteria > Actinomycetota > UBA4738 > UBA4738 > HRBIN12 > JAJNBA01. The sequence goes on along the minus strand of CAWIUW010000011.1, from coordinate 117,567 downwards.
AGTTCGTCCCACGACGGGCATATACCGGCCGAAGGTGGACGGCCCGGAGTTCATCTCGGCATCCGCCGCGCGGAACGATCCGAGTGCATCCTCGAAGGAGCCGGTGGCGTCGGCGATGCGCCCGTCGACCAACGCGCGGCCGCCTCGCTCGAGCGCTGCGCGACCGTCCTCGAGTTCCTCGCGGACGCCGAGGGCGCTTATCGCCACCGCTGCCGAGCCCGCGGCGGCGAGCGTGAGGAGCGAGAGCACGAGGATCAACAAGACGCGGCGAGCGAGCGGCCGACGCGGCTGGTCGTCCGTCGTCATCGCGTGACCGGGCTCCGATTCCATCGCTCGATGGTAGGGGTTCGAGGGGTTGACGAGGTGCGCTACGAGCCGGGCAGGAACACGTGGAACGACGCCCCTCCACCCTCGCGTTCCTCCGCCCATGCGTTGCCGCCGTGGAGCTCGGCGAAACGACGGACGAGCGAGAGCCCGATGCCCACCCCTGGCGCGTGCTCGGACGTGGAGCCCGGTGCCTGCCGGAAGGGCTCGAAGATGGCTTCTCGGAGCTCCGGGGGGACGCCTGGACCGTCGTCCTCCACGACGAACAGCACCCCGTCGTCCTTCGGCCTGGCACGCACCCAGATCTTCGACTCCTCGGGAGTGTGGCGAAGGCTGTTCGACAGCAGATTCTCGAGGATCCGTTCCGTCTTGGCCTGGTCGATCTGCGCGGTCCCCGGCTGGATGTCCAGCTCGATCACCCGCCCGTGCGTCTCCATCTCCTGAACGGCTCGACGGACGAAGTCCTCCAGATCGGTCGCGCGTCGCTTCGGCGAGACGATCCCGCGCTGGAGCCGGTCGAGGTCGAGCAGGTCGGAGAGGAGCCGCTCGAGCTTCCTCGCGTTCGCCGCGATCCGGCCCACCATGTCGAGCGCCTCGTCGGCGGGAAGGTCGAGCTTCGATCGCTCGAGCGTGAGGGCCGAGCCCAAGATGGACGTGAGCGGCGTGCGGAGGTCATGGGAGACGGCTTCCAGGAACGTGTTCTTCATCTCATCGAGCATGCGGAGACGTTGCGCTGCTTCTCGTTCACGCTTGAAGGCGTCCGAGTACTTGCGTTCGCTCGCGCGGAGCGCTCTCTCCGCCCGCTTCCGCTCGGTGATGTCGACCATCAGGCCCCTGAGGATGGTCGGTCCGCCTGCGCGGCCCCGGATCACGTGGGTCAGGTCGCGGATCCAGCGGGGGGACCCATCCTCGCTCGGAACCCGATACTCGAGGGCCTCACCGACGCCGCTCTCGATCGCGCGCTGCAGCCCCGCCATCGCTTCGTCGCGGTCGCGTTCGTCGATATGGGAACCCCACGCACGCTTCTCGGTGGGCCACGACCCCGGATCCCCGCCGAGCAGGTCGTTGATCGCGCCCGCGACGAACGTGAACTCCAGGTCGGGAAGCGACGCCTCCCAGAACGCGGCGTCCAGACCGGCGACGAGCTCATGGAACCGTTCGAGCTCCGACATGCGCCGGGCGTTGCCCAGTGCGAGGGACGTGAGGTCGGCGACGCCGCGGATGAGCCGGCGTTCGCGCTCGGCGAAGATCCCCTCCCCCTCACGGCCGATGACCGTGATCGTGCCGGCTCCGTCGGGCTCCCACGCGACGGGGACGACCAGCATCTCCCGGGGCTCGTTCGCGACCACGAAATCCTGGCCCTTCGCGAGCGGGGAGCTCCGAGAGAACACCAACGGTTCGTCGTCGTCGAACACGACCGATGCCACGATCGACTCCGGGACATCACCGATCTCCTGCCGCGGGCGGATGGCATCGGGGTCCAGCGTGAGCAGTCGCGCGAGCCGGAAGTCACCCGTGTGCTCGTCCTGGACGTGGAAGGCAACCGCGGCGGCATCGATCAGCGAGGACACGGTCTCGATCGCTCCCTGCAGGATGTCCCCGGCCGATCGGAGCTGCGTCAGCCGCTTCGAGAGTCCGAGGAGAGCCGAAGCCGTCTCTGCCGCGCCGCGCTCCGCTTGCAGGAGCTTCGCGTTGGAGATGGCGATCGCGGCATGCGAGGCCAGGACCTCGAGGAGGCGCTGGTCCTCTTCATCGAACGCGCCGTAGCCGAGACTCGAGAGGACGATGACACCTTGGACCTCCTCGCCGACCGTCATGGGGACTGCCAGCATGGACTCCAGGATGTCTTCGGTGTCGGGGATCTGGACGGCGAACTCGACGAGCCTCGCGTCCGGCGTGAGGACGGACTTCCGATGTTCCGCGACCCACCCCGTGATGCCTTCACCGACCTCGGTGATGAGCTCCTCCAGCGTCTCGTGCGCGTACTCGTAGAAGATCTCGCCGCGGAACGCGATGGGCATCAGCGTCCGTCCATCCTCCTGCATGATGTAGACGCGGCAGTTGTGGTAGTCGAGGATCGTCCGGAGCTCTTCGGTGATGGTGGCACCGATCTCCTCCACGTCGTTCATGCTCGCCAGCGCGGCCGCCATGCTGTGCAGCATGTTGAGCTGTGCGACGAAGCGGAGATCAGCCGCTGGCGCGGCTTTCTCGTCGACGTGATCGCCAGTTGCCATCGACCCTGGCCTTCCTGAACCCTCCCATCCTCCCATCACTCATGATGTCGGGAGGAACGGGGCAGTGCTTGAACCGGGCGTACCGGAGGCTACCCTCGCGGCATGGGAGACGGACGTGGCCGAGCGACGCCGCCCTCGACGCTGGACCAGCGATCGAGGGACGTCTTGGACTTCGAGCGCGAGGCCTGGAAGCTCTCCGTGACGAAGGAACGTGCGATCAGGGAACGGTTCGGCTTCTCACCGTCCCGCTACCACCAGGTCCTTCACAGGGTCATCGATCGCCCCGAGGCTCTCGTCTACGACCCGATGCTCGTTCGCCGGCTGCGCCGAGTGCGCGAGGTGAGGAGACGGGCCCGTACGGCCTCCGGCCTCGGGGTTCGCGTCTGAGCCGGCGCGAGCAGATTCGCCGGTAGGATGAGCCCGTGAACCCAGGTGTCGCTCGACTGGCCATCGTGATCGCCCTCGTGATCGGAGGCATCGCGGTGCTGACCAACGGTTTCTCCGACGGGGAGTCCGCCGCTGCGCCTCCCGAGTCACCGTCGCCGTCTCCTTCGGAGAGTCCGTCACCGTCGCGCTCTCCCGAGCAATCGATCGTCCCGAACCAGGAGGGAGTCCTGGTCCAGGTGTTGAACGGGACCTCGCAGGCCGGGTACGCGGGCGACTTCCAGATCCTGCTCGAGGAGGAGGGCTACCTGCGGGCCGGCGAGCCGGCGGACGCGCCCGACAAGCCGGTGTTGGACTCGATCGTCTACTTCCGCCCGGACGACAACAAGGCGCAGAACCGGGCGGATGCGCAGCTGCTCTCCGAGACCTACCTCGGCGGCGTTCCCGTCGGGCCGATGCCGGCGACGCTTGCGGACGTGGTGTCGGAGTCGGCGGATGTGGTCGTGGTGCTCGGCGAGGACCAAGCCGGCACCGCCTGAGGCCTCAGGCTCGGCTCTTCGAGACGAGCGAGTCCACCAGCTCGCAGAGCTCGCTCGGCAGGAACGGTTTGGTGAGGAAGTTCGAGGCACCAAGCCCGTGAGAGCGCTCTCGATCGGCGTGGAGCGACTTGGCCGTGAGCACGAGGACCGGGATGTCCGACGTCTGCTCGTCCTGCTTGAGCGTCTCGAGCACGTCGTAGCCGTCCATCCCCGGGAGCATCAGATCCAGGACGATCACGTCGGGGTGTCGTTCCCTGGCGAGCTCCAGTGCACGCTTCCCCTCGGGGGCTTCGAGCACCTCGTGGCCGCGCTGCTGCAGGTTGAGTCTGCACAGGAGGAGGACATCGGGCTCGTCATCGACGACCAGCACCCGCCCCATGCGATCTGTCCTCCTTCCGGGGTAGCCCGCTCAACCTACATCGATGAAATCATCGGATCGGGAGCCATCCCGGCTGCATACCCGGAAAGTGGGTGATCCTGCCAGCGGGCCCCGTTGACGGCTGTGAGCGCCCCTCCTACGCTCGATGCCGAAAGGACGCTCTCATGCTGAAGGTCTCCCAGAAGCTCGAGTACGCCATGCGCGCGATGATCGAGTTGGCGGACGGCACCCATGCCGGTGTCCTCGTCCCCGCGAGAGAGATCGCCTCACGCCAGCAGATCCCGCTCCGGTTCCTCGAGCAGCAGCTGGGCGCGCTCTCGAAGGCGGGCCTCGTGGAGAGCTTCAGAGGTGGGGGCGGTGGGTGCCGGCTGGCCCGATCCCCAGAGGAGATCACCGTGGCCGAGATCGCCGACGCCATCGAGGGCCAGATCTTCCCGGTGTTCTGCCTGGAGCCCTCGGATCACACGTGCTTCCAGGACTCACGCTGTGGGCTGCAAGGCTTCTGGGCTGACGTGGCGAGGGCCGTCCAGGTGGTGTTCGCCGAGACGACGGTGGCGGACCTCTCGGCCCGCCACCGTCGGATGACGCCGGGACGCGTGCTGGTCAGCCCCGAGCAGCTCCTGTCTCGTCCCTAGGACGCCGCTACGTCTGCCTTGCCCAGGATCCGCATAACCTTTGTGCCGCACACGGGACACGTTCCCGATGCGGCGTTCCGCCCGTTCTTCAGGGTGACGACCGTCCCCTCGAACTGACGCTTCGCTTTGCACTTCACGCAATACGCCTCGTACTGAGCCACTATGTCCTCCCTTCCCCCCATCGTGCTCCGGAGCCGCCTCGATGGGCGGCTCCGAGCACGATGGTGGCTCCGTCCGTGCTCACATGCAAGCACCCCCGGGCTCGCGCGTCACACGGGCCCTCCCGTACGATTGGTGCTCCGAGCCCCAGGGAGGGGCCAGAACGATCAAGAGGGGACCCGGCGTGAGCGAGCCTCAACAGCACATCGACGCGCTCCTGCAGGAGAAAAGGGTCTTCCCACCGCCCCCGAGCTTCGTCGAGCAGGCCGCCGTCTCGGACCCGAGCGTCTATGACCGAGCGGCTGGGGACGTCGAGGCATTCTGGGCCGAGCAGGCGGAGCAGCTGGACTGGAACCGGCCGTGGGACACCGTCATGGAGTGGACGCCTCCCTTCGTGAAGTGGTTCGTCGGGGGGACCCTGAACGCCTCGGCGAACTGCCTGGACCGCCACGTCCAAGCGGGCGGCGGCGACAAGGTCGCGTACCACTGGGAGGGAGAGCCCGGGGATACGAGAACGATCACCTACCGTGAACTGCTCGACGAGGTCTCCCGTCTGGCCAACGGGCTCCGTTCGCTCGGGGTGCGGAAGGGCGATCGCGTGAACATCTACCTCGGGATGGTGCCCGAGCTGCCCATCGCGATGCTCGCGTGCGCTCGGATCGGCGCTCCCCATTCGGTCGTGTTCGGCGGATTCAGCGCCGACTCGCTCCGTGACCGGATCAACGATGCGGAGGCGAAGGTGCTGATCACCGCCGACGGCGCGTGGCGCCGGGGCCAGGTCGTGCCGCTCAAGGCGAACGCGGACGAGGCGGTCGCGGAGTGCCCGAGCATCGAGCACGTCGTCACCTTGAGGCGCTGCGGCAACGACCACGCGTTCACCGAGGGCAGGGACATCTGGTACCACGACCTGGTCGCGGATCAGTCGACCGAGTGCCCTCCCGAGGACATGGATGCGGAGGACATCCTGTATCTCCTGTACACCAGCGGCACGACGGGCAAGCCGAAGGGGATCGCGCATTCGACCGGCGGGTACCTGACGCAGGTCGCCGCGACCCACCGCATGATCTTCGATATCCACGACGACGACGTCTTCTGGTGCGCGGCCGACTGCGGATGGGTCACCGGCCACTCCTACATCGTCTACGGGCCGCTCGCGAACCACACGACCGGGATCATGTACGAGGGCGCGCCCGACTGGCCCGACAAGGACCGGTGGTGGTCGATCGTCGAGACCTACGAAGCCACGATCCTCTACACGGCACCGACGGCGATCCGGGCGTTCATGCGATGGGGGACGGAGTACCCGGACAAGCACGACCTCTCCTCGCTCCGCCTCCTGGGCTCGGTGGGCGAACCGATCAATCCGGAAGCGTGGGTCTGGTACTGGAAGGTGATCGGCGGCGAACGCGCCCCGGTCGTCGACACCTGGTGGCAGACCGAGACCGGCGCGATCCTGATCTCGCCGCTCCCGGGGATCACCGTCCTCAAACCGGGCTCGGCCACCGTCCCGCTCCCCGGCATCCAGGCCGACATCTTCGACGACGAGGGCAAGAGTGTGCCTCTTGGCGGTGGCGGTTACCTGGTCCTCACGCGCCCCTGGCCTGCGATCTCGAGGACGATCTGGGGCGACCCGGATCGATACGTGGAGACGTACTTCTCCCGATACGGCCCGGAGATCTACGTGGCCGGCGACGGCGCGAAGCGGGACGAGGACGGCTACTTCTGGCTCCTGGGCCGGATCGACGACGTGATGAACGTCGCCGGACACCGCCTCTCCACCTTCGAGATCGAGTCCGCGCTGGTGGACAACGAGAAGGTCGCTGAGTCAGCGGTCGTCTCGAAGCCGGATGACCTCGTGGGCGAGGCCATCGTCGCGTTCGTCACCCTGAAGTCGGCGTACGTGGGGGACGACGCGATGGCGGAGGAGCTCCGCGATCACGTGGCTGCCAAGATCGGGAAGATCGCGCGGCCGCACGGGATCATCTTCACGACCGACCTGCCGAAGACGCGTTCGGGCAAGATCATGCGCCGACTCCTCCGCGACGTGGCACACGGACGTGCGCTCGGGGACGTCACGACGCTCGCCAACGCGGAGATCGTCGAGCAGATCCGGGAGTTGTCGGACACGGCGTCCGCTGAGGACTAGGACCCTCCCGGGAGGTCAGCTCGTGAGGTGTCGCGTGAAGAAGTCGACGGTCAGGCGCGCGTGGGTGATCTGCTCTTCCACCTCGAGCGCATGGTGGCCGCCGCCGTAGAGGTGGACCTCCACCTCGTGTTCGCGCGCGCGGAGGGCGTGCGCGTAGACCATCACCTGGCCGAGGGGACAGCGGCTGTCGTGCTCGCCGGCGATCAGCAACATCGGGGCCTGCACGCGATCCACGTAGGTCATCGGGTTCCGCTCGCGGTAGAGCTCGGGGAGATCCATCGGCGAACCTCCCAACGTCGCGACATCCCACGCGCGCATCGCAGGAGCGCTCTCGTAATGGGCGGCGACGTAGTCCCCCACCGGGATCCCGGCGCACGCGGCGCGCCACCGGTCCGGATGGAGGCCGGCGATGAGGGTGGTCAGGTATCCGCCCCATGACCAACCCTCCAGGAAGAGCGCGTTCCCGTCGGCGATGCCCGTCTCGACGAGATGATCGACTCCCGCCACGATGTCTTCGGTCTCCGGGAATCCGATGTTGCCCTTCAGCTCTTCGCGGAACGTCTTGCCTCGACCAGTGGATCCGCGGTAGTTGGTCTGGAGGACGGCGAACCCCTCGTCGACGAACGCCTGCAGACCCGGATCCCACAGATCCGTGTGGTGATACTCGGGACCCCCGTGGATCGACGCGATCGTGGGGAAGGGGCCCGGCCCTTCGGGAGTCGTGACGAACCCGTGGATCGCGTCGCCGGTGGGGTTGGTCCAGGAGAGCCAGCGGCTGCGGGTTCCGGGTGGCGGAGGGTCGACGGGCAGGTCGAGGGCCACGCTGCCGCCGGCGCCCCGAACCGACGGAGGCTCGACGCTCGAGTCCCCCCGGAACCAGAGCTCGCCGTCGGGGCGGAACCCGCCCTGGTAGATCGTCCCCTCAAGGGTGGCCGCCTCCTCCGACGCTCCCGAGGCCGGGTCCACCGTGAGGAGCCGATTGATGCCTCCTCCCGGATCGTTGTGTACGAGGAGACGGGCGCCGTCGGGCGTCCACGCCTGTGGGATGACGGGCCCCTCGACGTCCTCCATCGCGAGGTCCACACGCTCCCGCGTATCGAGGTCCCAGACAGAGGGGCGTTCGATCCCGGATCGCTCCTGCGTGAAGAGGAGTCGGCGGGCGCCCGGTGCGGGTGACCAGGCCACCGCCTCCATCCGCAGCTCGGGGTCGACCTGGTCGCCCGCGGTCTCGCCCGACCGGCTGTCCAGCACCCGAAGAGCCTGTCGGTCGATGTCGCCGTGCTCCGAGTGATGGATGCAGACGAGCGCGCCGTCGGGAGACAGACCACCGCCGCCTTGCGGCCACTCGCTACCGACCCCTGCAGGCTCCGGGCTGCGATAGAGCTCGCGCGCAGGCTCGTCCCCGAGGGACACGAACACCCGATAGTCCTCGTCCGTGGCGAAGCCGGCTGCGGCGCCTCCGTCGATCACGGATACGCCCATCGTCCAGCCGTCGTGGAAGCCCCGGAAGAGGGGTCGGGCATCGCCTCCCTCGAACGGTGACACCATCCAGCGCCCGCGCTCGTTCCCGATCTCGTCGTACCACCAGACGACTCCCGACCCGTCCGGGACGATGTGGGCCTCCTCCGCGCCGACACCGCCGTGAGAGACGCGGACCCGCTCGTTGGACCGCAGATCCCACGCCCATGCCTGGGTGCTGCCGTCCTCGGTCGTGACGGCCGCCAGGCGGTCGGGGTTCTGGGGGGACCAGTCGATCTGCTCGATCGTCGGGTGGGTGAATCGGAGGGTCCAGCTCGGCCGTGTCATCGGCGGAGAGGATATGCCCCCGCGGGTCGACTGATGCGGTGCGGCGGCTCCGTGCGGGCCGATCGGGCGTTTGCCACTCGCGGGGAGGCCCCCCTAGAATCGTTAGCACTCGGGTGTCCCGAGTGCTAGCAGTCGGAACCCCCGCCTGTGAAGGCGTCGGCAGACGCCGGACAGGCGATCCAGGACGAAGCCAAGGAAAGGATAGGAGGTCACGAGCGGATGGCTCCCAAACTCATCAGCTTCGACGAGGACGCGCGGCGCGCGCTCGAGCGAGGCATGGACCAACTCGCGAACGCCGTGAAGATCACGCTCGGCCCCAAGGGCCGCAACGTGGTGCTCGAGAAGAAGTGGGGCGCGCCCACGATCACGAACGACGGCGTGTCCATCGCCAAGGAGATCGAGCTCGAGGATCCGATGGAGAAGATCGGGGCCGAGCTCGTCAAGGAGGTCGCCAAGAAGACCGACGACGTGGCCGGCGACGGCACCACGACGGCGACGGTCCTGGCGCAGGCGATCGTGAAGGAAGGGCTCCGCAACGTCGCGGCCGGCGCCAACCCGATGTCGATCAAGCGTGGCATCGAGAAGGCAGTCGAACTCGCGGTCGAGGCGATCAAGAACTCCGCCAAGGAGGTCGACTCGAAGGACGACATCGCCCACGTCGGCGCGATCTCGGCGGCGGACCCGGAGATCGGCGAGAAGATCGCCGAAGCCGTCGACAAGGTCGGCAAGGACGGCGTCATCACCGTCGAGGAGTCCAACACCTTCGGGATGGAGCTGGAGTTCACCGAGGGGATGCGCTTCGACAAGGGTTACATCTCGCCGTACTTCATCACCGATCCCGAGCGCATGGAGGCGGTGCTCGAAGACCCGTACATCCTGATCGCCAACTCGAAGATCTCGGCCGTGAAGGACCTGCTGCCGTTGCTCGAGAAGGTCATGCAGACGGGGAAGCCGATCGTCGTGCTCGCCGAGGACGTCGAGGGTGAAGCCCTCGCGACCCTCGTGGTCAACAAGATCCGTGGAACGTTCAAGTCGGTCGCCCTCAAGGCGCCCGGGTTCGGCGATCGCCGCAAGGCGATGCTCCAGGACATCGCGATCCTCACCGGTGGTCAGGTGATCTCCGAGGAGGTCGGTCTGAAGCTCGAGAACGTCACGCTCGATCTCCTGGGCACGGCGCGCAAGGTCGTCGTCACCAAGGACGAGACCACGATCGTCGAGGGTGGCGGCACGGAAGAGGACATCAAGGGCCGGATCAACCAGATCAAGGCCGAGATCGAGAAGACGGACTCCGACTACGACCGGGAGAAGCTGCAGGAGCGGCTGGCCAAGCTCTCCGGCGGTGTCGCGGTGATCAAGGTCGGCGCGGCCACCGAGGTCGAGCTGAAGGAGAAGAAGCACCGCATCGAGGACGCCGTGCAGTCGACGAAGGCCGCGGTCGAAGAGGGGATCGTCGCCGGTGGCGGCGTCGCGCTCCTCAACGCCCAGAGCGCACTGGACAAGGTCGATCTCGACGGCGATGAGCTGACGGGCGCGACGATCGTCCGGCGCGCGCTGGAGGAGCCCGTCAAGCAGATCGCTCACAACGCCGGCCTCGAGGGCGGCGTCGTGATCGAGAAGGTCCGCTCGATGGATCCCGGCCAGGGCCTGAACGCGGCCACCGGCGAGTACGGCGACATGTTCAAGTTCGGCGTCGTCGACCCCGCGAAGGTGACCCGCTCGGCGCTGCAGAACGCCGCCAGTATCGCGGCGCTGTTCCTGACCACGGAGGCTGTGGTCGCCGAGAAGCCCGAGAAGGAGAAGGCCGCGCCCGCCATGCCTGGCGGGGGCGACATGGACTTCTAGGGACAGACCTCTCACAGGTCCGAAGGGGCCGGCGCGCCGAAGGCGCGCCGGCCCCTCCGCGTTTCCCGATACCGTGACGGCCGTGACGGCTGAGGTGACGATCCCGATCCGCTGGCGCGACGTGGATGCGTACGGCCACGTCAACAACGCCGTGTTCCTGAATTACCTGGAAGAAGCACGGGATCGCCTCGTCGAGTCACTCTTCGGCGAGCAGGCGTGGGACTTCGTGATCGCGCGCGTGGCCATCGACTATCGGAGCGAGCTCAACCAGAGCGACCGAGAGGTGACGGTGGAGTGCCGGGTCACGGGCTTCGGCACCTCGAGCGTTCGCACCGCAGAGCGAGTGATCGCGGGCGACGGGAGGCTGTCGGCGGGATCCGAGTCCGTCATCGTGGCGAGGGATCCGGAGACCGGTCGAAGCCGTCCGCTGACCGATGAGGAGAAGGTGATCCTGCAGGGCGCGATCGACGACGCCTGAGCAGAGGCGGCCTAAGGAGTCGGCCTAGGGAGACGGCAGGATGCGCCGCCCGTGCACGAAGTGCTGCCGGTACCAGCCCGTCTCCACCCACATGAGCGTCACGCCACCGACACTGCTCGAGGAGTCCAGTGACCACCCGTTCCCGACGTAGACGTCCACATGGTCGACGGTCCCGTCGCCATCGCCGTCGTAGAACATGAGGTCCCCCGGAAGCAGCTCGGTGAACCTGAGCCGGTTCCTGGTGAGCCGAGACATCTCCGCGGAGGATCGCTGCGGCAGCGGCCAGCCCTCGTGCGGGCGAGGCGGCGAGATCTCCCAGTAGACACCGTCGTCCGCCCGCAACGCCCACCAGGACAGTCCCGAGCAGTCGAACCCCGGTCCCGGCTGGCTGCCGAACGCGGCCGGGGAGGTGGAGTTGAACCCCCACTCGCCCGCCCAGATGTAGGGGTAGCCGACGTAGCGGACTCCCCAGTTGACGATGGAGTGACGCTTCGCGCCCATCTTGGGCAGGACCATCCCCGCGTACTGATCGGTGAGGTAGGGAACGACCCAGTCATCGAGCGTCGTCGCCCGGTAGAGGGACCAGGCGGCTTGCTTGCGCAGAAGCCTCGTGCTCGGCGTCACGTCTTGGGACTCGTCGACCTTGTTGTTGAAGCGGAGTCCCAGCCGCATCGCGAGGAGGTTGACGCCGAAGGAACTGCGCGTATCGAACACGTAGCCGTCGGTCGTGGCGAGCCGATCGAGCGCGGCTGCGGTCGAGCCCATCCCGAGCGCCCGGACGAGCGCACGATGCACCTCTCGAGCAGTCACGGCCTTCTCGGGTTCGAACCCACCCCCTGCCCGCCGGGTCATCCACCCGCGTCGTAGGGCGATCGCCGCCCAGCGATAGAAGGGATCGGTCGGGTCGAGGTCGGTGAACGTCACCGCGGGATCGGGCTCCGCGTCCGGGTCGAACGCGAGCACCATGGCTCGCGCCCATCGCTTCCGCGTCTCGAACCTGTCGGGCTTGAAGCTCCAGTTGCCGTCCCGGTCCGGTGCGAAGTCACGCATCCAGTCGTAGGTGCCGGCGACGTGGTTGATCGCGGGCTTCGCCCATGCGTCGTCCGATCCCAGGTCGGTCCAGGTCATCGACGGGATCCGCATCTGCTCGGCACGAGACGAGTGCGCGGGGAACGGCGCGGGACCGCTGCCGTCTTCGCCGTCCCTCCAGGACTTCGGCGTCGCCTGTGCCACAGACGCCGAGAGCGACTGCATGAGCCCGACAGTGAGCATCAGCAGCACGCCGGTCCTCAGGCGACGGCGAAGCCCGTGTCCCCTCTTGGCCATGCTTCCAACGTCGGCCCCCGGAAGGCGGAACTTGAGCACGCAGGATCGAGGCTACTCGGACGGCCCCTCCCCGCGCACCTCCTGGACCTTCTTCAAGGCATCCCGAAGATCCTTCAGCCAGTCCTCCTGGCGCTCGGCAACCAGACGGACGCACCAGGCGAGGGCGTGGCTCCGGCTCCGCGCGACTCCCGATTCGATCAGGGTGTCCAGCACGCGCCGCTCGTCCATGCGGAGGCGCGTCATCGCCGGGACCGAGAGCGTGGTGAACGCGGCGGTGAGGTCCCCGCAGGACGCTCCCCAGCTCACCTTCCGGCCGAAGCGTCGCTGTGCCTCGTCGGCGATCCGCATCCGCTTGCCGCGTGTGTCCTCCCGGAAGCCCGAGATCCGTGCCGTGAGGGCCGCCTCGCGGGCCTCAGGACCGGCCTCGGCGGGCAGCTCGGGCTCGGAGAGCGCCCCTACCACCATGATCTCCTCGCGGTCGGCGGTGACGGTGGGAGCTCCGTCGAACCACTCCGATGGGATACGACCTGCGAACCATCCGATGAGCTCTTCCATGAGCGGGCCTCCTTCGGGGCGATGTGCAAACGAGATTACATCATTACTCGAGAAAGAAGCAGACTGGACCGGCCGGTGAGACGGCCGGCCACGCGGTCCGCTGGGTAGCGTCTGCCCATGGAGACGGTCGAGTTCGACGTCGACACGAGCGGCCGCCGCGTCGTGGATCTGACCGAGCGCGTCCGGGCGTTCGCCGCGGACACGGGGGGCGACGGGCTGCTCCACGTGTTCCTGCCCCATGCGACGGCGGGCCTCGCCTTGATGGAGACGGGAAGCGGTTCCGAGGAGGACCTGGATGAGGCGCTGGGTCGGCTGCTGCCTCGTGACGATCGCTACACCCACCGTCACGGGTCCGTCGGCCACGGCGGCGACCATCTCTTGCCCGTGTTCGTGTCCCCTTCGCTGACGCTGCCCGTCGAGAGCGGCCGGCTCGTGCTCGGGACGTGGCAGTCGGTCGTCTTGGTGGATCCGAACCGCGAGAACGATGTCCGGAGGGTGCGCCTGAGCTTCGTGACCGGCTAGAGGTACTGCCCGGGCGCGCGGTCGCTTCGCGTCCCCGCGGCCGGCGGCGACGACACGGCCTGGACGTCCCGCTCGCGGAGCAAGACGAGCTCTTGACCGTCCAGCTCCACCTCGAGACCGGAGGAGGGCAGGAACAGCACGCGATCTCCCTGTGTGGCCACGCGGACGTCGGGACCGACGAGCTTCACGTCCGCCCAGGAGAGGCGCCTCGGGGCCGGTGCCGCGGTCGCCGGGATCAACAGACCGCTCGCTGACTTCCGCTCCCCGTTCTCCGGCAGCTGTACGACCAGCCGGTCGCCGGTGAGCCGCACGTCACCACCGGTGGTGGTGAGCTTCTTGACGCGAGGACGTCGTGCTTTCGGCGTCTTCGCGTCTCCGACGGATGGCGTTCCAGGCATGGGCCGAGTGTAGCGAGCGTCACTCGATAGGATGCTTCGACATTGAAGGCACGCCAGGTCCTGGACGACGCGGTCAAGGTCCTCAAGGCCTCGCCCGCGATCGACCACTGGCAACGGGGACGTGAGCGGATCGAAGCCGAGGACCTGCTCTGGCATGTCCTCGGCGACGAACCGGATCCGCACGAAGACGTGTCCGCCGCCGATCGCCGAACGTTCGATCGGCTCGTCCGTCGCCGTGCGACGGGCGAGCCCATCCCGTTCATCAAGGGCTACGCCGAGTTCCGCGGATTGGAGCTCCTCGCCCGGCCGGGTGTGTTCGTGCCGCGCGACGCCTCTGAAAACCTGGTGACGCAGGCGACCCGTCGACTCCGAGGAAGGCGCCGGCCGGTGCACGTCGATCTGGCCACCGGGGCGGGGACGATCGCGCTCGCCGTCGCGAACGAGGTGCCGAAGGCCACCGTGGTGGGCACCGATCTCTCCGCGGACGCGGTCAGGCTCGCCCGGAAGAACGCGAAGCGGCTGGGGCTGCGAGCGACGTTCGTCACCGGTGACCTCTTCGGCGGTCTCCCGAAGGCCCTCGCGGGCACCGTGGACGTCGTCACGGTGCATCCGCCCTACGTGCCGATGCACGAGCTCAAGGATCTGCCCGAGGAGATCCGGGAATGGGAACCGGAGCACACCCTCACGGATCGGAGCCGCGACGGGCTCGGACTGATCGGTCGCACCGGCGAAGAGGCGCCGACGTGGCTCGCTCGCGACGGATGGCTCTTGATGGAGGTCAGTCCAGACCGGGTCACGCACGTGAAGCGGGTGCTCGGTCGGGAGGGGTTCCGAGACATGCGCAGCACCAAGGGGGGGCCGATCCCGCTGACGAGGGTCGTCGTCGCGAGGCGCCCGGCGTGACCCAGGTGGTGCCTTTCGGCGCCTGGGCCTCGCCCATCAGCGCCGAGGTGGTCTCAAGGGGAGGTATCGCGCTCTCGGAGCCACGGCTCGATGACGGATCCGTGTTTTGGCGGGAAAGCAGGCCGGCCGAGGGCGGTCGATCGGTGTTGATGCGCTCCGCCCCGTTCTCGGAACCGATCGAGGTGACCCCACGCGGGTTCAACGTTCGGACGACCGTTCATGAGTACGGCGGTGGGGCCTACCTGATCCACCGAGGCACGGCGTTCTTCTCCAACTACGCGGACCAGCGGCTCTACCGCAAAGAGGACGGCGCGGATCCGGTGGCGATCACGCCGGAGTCCGGCGGGCGCGATCGATACGCGGACGGACGCGTCACGCCCGACGGGCGATGGCTCATCTGCGTCCGCGAACGCCACCCCGACCCCGACGATCCTTCCGGCGTGGCGAACGAGCTCGTGGCGGTCCCTCCCGACGGATCGTCGGAGCCCGTCGTGATCCGCTCGGGACGCGACTTCTACTCCACGCCGCGGCCCTCGCCCGACGGATCGAAGGTCTCTTGGCTCGAGTGGGACCTCCCCTGGATGCCGTGGGACGGATGTGAGGTCTTCGTCGGCGAGCTCGGGGAGGCCGGTTCGCTCGGGTCCATCCGGCAGGTCGCCGGCCGGGCGGGCGAGGAGTCGATCTTCCAGCCCGCGTGGAGCCCGGCCGGTGACCTGCACTTCGTATCCGACCGGACGGGCTGGTGGAACCTCTACCGGGAGCGCGACGGCGAGGTGCAGGCGCTGCATCCCGCAGAAGCGGAGTTCGGCTGGCCACAGTGGCTCTTCGGTATGGACGCGTACGGGTTCATCGGCGACGGGCGGATCGCCTGTCTGTGGGACCGCGACGGCGTCCAGCACCTGGCGATCCTGGACCCGGAGACGGGCGAGCTGATCGATCTCGATGTCCCGTACTCCGCGATGTGGCCGGACCTGGACGTCGAGGGAGACCGTGTGGCGTTCGTCGGAGGGGGCCCGTCGATCCCCGACGCGGTGGTGCTCCTGGACCTCACCGCCCGCTCCGTCGATGTGCTGAGGTCGTCGTCGTCCGTCGATGTCGACGAGACCTTCTTCTCGGTCCCTCGCCAGATCGAGTTCCCGACCGAGGATGGCGTCACCGCGTTCGCCCACTTCTATCCGCCCCGGAATCGAGACGCGACCGGGCCGCCCGACGAGCGACCGCCTCTCATCGTGAAGAGTCACGGCGGGCCGACGGCCGAGGCCATGCCGAGCTTCGACCTCGAGACGCAGTTCTGGACGAGTCGTGGCTTCGCGCTGGTGGACGTGAACTACGGCGGGAGCACCGGCTTCGGGCGTGCGTACCGACAGCGCCTGAACGGGAACTGGGGCATCGTCGACACCGCGGACTGCATCAACGCCGCGCGATGGCTGGCAGCGCACGGCGAGGTCGACGGGGATCGGCTCCTGATCACCGGGGGGAGCGCCGGCGGCTACACGACCCTCTGCGCCCTCACGATGCACGACGGGTTCGCGGCAGGCACCAGCTACTTCGGCCTGGCCGATCTCGAGGCGTTCGTCGGGGGCGGCACGCACAAATTCGAGTCCCGCTACCTGTTCTCGCTCGTGGGTCCCTATCCGGAGGAGGCCGAGAGCTATCGGTCCCGATCGCCGATCCACTTCACGGACGGGATCTCCTGTCCGATGCTGCTGTTGCAGGGCTCGGAGGACCGCGTCGTGCCGCCGGCGCAGGCGGAGATCATGGTGAAGGCCCTCGAGGAGAAGGGTTTGCCGTACGCCTACGTGCTGTTCGAAGGCGAGCAGCACGGGTTCCGGAAGGCGGAGTCGACCAGACGCGCGCTGGAGGCAGAGCTCTCCTTCTACGCACAGGTCCTCGGGTTCGAACGAGACGACGTGCCGACGCTTCGGATCGAGAACCTCTGAGCGGTTGAGGGTCGCGGGGAGCCGGCTGGGCCGGCTCCCCGCGCCGGAGAGGGGGCGCACCTCTCGGCGACGTCAGGCTCTCATCCGAAGGTGAACGGACGATGTCGCCCCGGTGAGGCGATCGAGAAGGAGCGAGCGGTCAGCCGCCGATCATCGACATCGAACGGTCGGGCTGGACGAAGTCCGCGTGGTTGATCCGATGCCCCGACCATTTCGACCAGATCGCCCGTCGGATCACGAGCTCGAGCTCGTCATCGGAGGCGCCGGCGCGAAGCGGCGCACGGATGTCCGTCTCGTCCAGCGCGAACAGGCAGTTCCGGATCATCCCCTCGGCGGTCAGCCGCAGCCGGTTGCACGTGTCGCAGAACGGCTCCGTCACCGACGGGATCACGCCGATCCGTCCGGGCGCGCCGTCGGCGAATCCGAAGGTCGTGGCCGGCTCGTTGGCATGCCCCTCCGCCACGAGCGGATGCACGGCGTCGATCGCGTCGAGGATCCGGGCGGCCGGTACGACCTTCTCCCGCTCCCACGCGTGCTGCGCATCCAGCGGCATGTATTCGATGAAGCGGACCTCGTACCCGGTCTCGCGCGACCAGCGTGCGAACTCGACCACCTCGTCGTCGTTGATGCCGCCGATGACCACGCAGTTCACCTTGATGGGCACCAGACCGGCAGCCTCGGCCGCCTTCATCCCGGCGAGCACCTTGTCCAATGCGTCGCGTCTGGTCATCTCCGCGAACCGGTGTCGAAGGAGCGAGTCGCAGGAGATCGTGGCGCGGTCGATCCCCGCCTCGGCCAGCGAGGCCGCCTGCCTGTCCAGGAGCACCCCGTTCGTGGTGAGCGAGATGTCGAGGTCGGGGCCGACCTCCCGGAACATCCGCGACCAGCACGGGAAGGTCCGCACGAACCAAGGGCTCCCCGCCGGTGACCTTCAGGCTCCGCACGCCGAGGCGCACGAAGATCGAGAGCGCGCGCGTGAGCTCCTCGAAGGTGAGGAGCTCGTGCTTGGGCAGCCATGCGAGCCCCTCGGCCGGCATGCAGTAGGAGCAGCGGAAGTTGCACCGGTCCGTGACGGAGATCCGCAGGTCGTCCGCGACCCGACCGAAGGTGTCCAGGAGGGGTCCCTCCAGAGGCATGGTCGGCGGCACCGTGGGGCGGTCGCTCATGCCGCCAGCCTACCGCCGTGGGGTCGTTCGGGGTCAGGGCTCCTCTTGGGGAGGAAGGCGGAGCAGGAGCGCGTGGACCGCGTCCTCGATCGCGTCGTCCCGCTTCCGATCGGCTGCCTGGCTTCCGACGGAGAGGCCGAGCACATACATGGCGAGGGGAGTGGCCTTGCGCTCGATCCGGTGAGCCACCTCGCGCGACGCGGACAGGAGATGTTCCTTCTCGTGCGCCGAGAGGGCGTCGAGGTGAAGCTCCGCCGCCAGCCTGTCGACCCATTCCATCCGTGTGCCTCCTCGGGTGCCGGCACGAGCGCGAGGGCGTCTCGCGGTGTCCTTCGCCATCCTAGGGCCGTCATGGCGCGCGACGCGGAGCCCGAGGGTCTCCGTCGGTGGCGCTAGGCTCCTTCCGTGGAAGCCACCCGTGCGGCCGTCCTCACCGTCTCCGACGGGGTCACCAACGGCACGCGCGAGGACGAGTCCGGTGACGTGGCCGTGCAGCTCCTCGGCGCCGCGGGGTTCGACGTGTCGGATCGCCGCGTCGTCCCGGACGAGCGGACGGACATCGAGTCTGCCCTCCGGGACCTCGCGTCGACGCACGGGCTCGTCGTGACGACCGGAGGGACCGGCTTCGGTCCGCGGGACGTCACGCCGGAAGCCACTCGCGCCGTGATCGATCGCGAGGCTCCCGGCCTGGCCGAGCTGATGCGGGCCCGCGGGCTCGCGCACACCCCGATGGCCGCGCTCTCCCGTGCAGTCGCGGGCGCGCGGGGACGGGCGCTGATCCTCAATCTCCCCGGCAGCCCCGCCGGCGTCCGGGAGTCGCTCGATTCCGTGCTCACGGTGCTCCCCCACGCGGTCGATCTGCTCGGGGGAGCGGCGGGTGCTCACCCCACGGGTCATCAGGCGCCCTCCGCGGGCCCTCACCCATCCCACGGGCCCTGGGTCGAGGCCAAGGCCGTCCGGATCATGGGCTCGCCTCCGTGCGCGGTCGGCAACACGATGTCGATCGTGCCCGGCGGCGAGGTGCACGGGACCCTCGGATGCGCGGAGTTCGACGCGGCTGCCGTCGAGGCGGCCGGCGAAGTCCAGTCGCGGGGAGCGCCGGAGGTTCGCACGTTCCATCACGACGAAGGAGACGTCGAGGTCTACCTCGAGCCGCACGGGACGACACCTCGACTCGTCGTCGTCTCGGCCACCGACGTCGCCCGCTCGCTCCGGGCCGAGATGCGACGACAGGGCCGGGAGGTCCTGATGCTGGAAACGCGGACGGAGCGACTCACCGCCGAGGACGAACCCTCCGTTCGCTCGCTCGAGGACGTGCGGCTGGGGCCGGACGACGAGGTGGTGTTCACCGATCACGACGCTCCCGGGATCACGGATGCGTTGACGGCGCTCCTCCGATCGCCCGTCGGGTTCGTCGGGGTGATGGGCTCGCGCCGTCACGTGGCGCACTACGTCGAGGAGCTTCGGACCCGCGGGTTCGGTGACGAGGATCTCGGACGGATCCGCAGTCCGCTCGGCCTCGACCTCGGTGGCCGACGGCCCGAGGAGATCGCCCTCTCCATCGCCGCCGGCCTCGTCGCGGCTCGTCACGATCGCGAAGGAGGGTGGCTGGATCGATGACGGCGGAGACGACGGAGCACGTCCGGAAGAACCGCGAGCATTGGGAACAGGAGTCGGACGAGTACCAGGAACGGAACCGGGCGCAGCTGAACCGTTGGGACCACCTCGGGTGGGGCGTCTTCGACGTCGCCGAGGACGAGATCCGTGCGCTCGGCGACGTCGCCCGGGTGCGCGCCTTGGAGCTCGGCTGTGGCGCGTGCCAGTTCGGCATCAAGGTGGCCATGCGAGGAGCGAGGGTCACCGGGCTCGACTTCTCGATCGCGCAGCTGCGCCATGGTCTGGAGAACTTCGATGAGACCGGCGTGCGGTTCCCCGTCGTGCAAGCCAGCGGTGAGCGAGTTCCGTTCCATGACGAGGTCTTCGATCTCGTGTTCTGCGACCACGGGGTGATGGGTTTCGCCGACCCCTTCCTGACGGTGCCGGAGGTCGCCCGTGTCCTGCGTCCCGGGGGGAGGTTCGTCTTCAACGGCACGACGCCGTGGATCTGGGTCGCGTGGGGCCAGCAGGAAGAGGAACTTCCCGCGACCCGGCAGATGCGCTCGGACTACTTCGGGCTGCGGTCGGCGGAGTTCGAGGACCCGTCCTGGCGCACGACCGAGTTCCAGCTCACCTACGGGGACTGGATCCGGCTGTTCCGGGCGAACGGTCTCGCGGTCGAGGACCTGATCGAGCTTCGGCCCGATGAGGACGCTTCGACGACCTACGACGACTACGCGCCGCTCGAGTGGGCGCGGGCGTTCCCGGCCGAGCACATCTGGAAGGTGCGGAAGGAGTGAGCGCCACCGCACCCGCCCGCCGGATGGCGGGTGCGGTGCTCGTTGCGCTCGCCGGCCTCGGGGCCGCGTCCGTGTGGCCGGCCGCCGAGACCCGGCCCGACGATCGGCCCAACGTGATCGTGGTGCTCACCGATGACCAGCGCGCGGACACCTTCGGAGCGATGCCGTGGCTCAGCGGAGAGTTGGCGCGAGGCGCGCCCGGATGGGTGACGTTCCCGAACGCGTTCGCCAACACCCCGCTGTGTTGTCCTGCCCGCGCGAGCCTGCTGACGGGGCGGTACGCGCGTCACACCGGCGTGCAGGACAACGGCGACGGCGTGAACCTCGACGAGTCCGCCACGCTCGCCACCTGGCTCCACGAGGCCGGCTACCGCACGGGCCTGGTCGGCAAGTACCTCAACCGCTATCCGTTCGGCCGTCTCCCGTACGTCCCGGCCGGATGGGACCGATCCATCGCGAAACGGAACCAGAGCGGCGAGTCCGTCTACCGCAACTTCCGCGCCGTCGATCAGGGGTCGCAGGTGTTCGTGCAGGAGTACGCGACCGACTGGCTCGCGGACCGAGCGGTCGAGTTCGTGCGGACCGCACCGTCCACCCGTCCGTTCTTCCTCCTCTTCGCGCCGAGTGCTCCCCATCCCCCCTGGATCCCGGCCGAGCGGCACGAGGGCGCCCTCGAAGAGCTCGTCGTCGAGGAGCCACCGAACGTCGCGGGTGCGCTGCGCGGCGCGCCACCGTGGGTGCGCTCGCTCCCGGAGGCGAGCGCCGCGCAGCGCACCGAGTGGCTCCAGGACCAGCGGCGAGCGGACGAGACGCTCCTGGCAGTCGACGAAGCACTGCACGCGCTCGTCGAAACGCTCGGGGATCGACTCGACGACACCTACATCTTCGTGCTCTCCGACAACGGCTATTCGTTCGGCGAGCACCGTTGGGAGGGCAAGAAGTGTCCCTACGAGGCGTGTGTGCGGATCCCACTCGCCGTGCACTCGCCATCGGCGGACGGAGGCGAGCTCTCCGCGGTGGTCTCGATCGTGGACCTGGCGCCCACGATCCTGAGCGTCGCAGGGGTAGGGTCGCCGGGGAACTTCGACGGCCAGCGATTCGCTGCCTGGATCGAGCCGCGTATCAGCACGCTGTTCGAGCCGCGGAACGAGATCGTCTTCCTCGAATGGGCGGGCGACGAGTGGATCCCCCCGTGGACCGCCGTTCGGACGGCCGACCTCAAGCTGATCCGATACGGGGACGGAT
The DNA here is from genome assembly GCA_963839395.1 of uncultured Actinomycetota bacterium. Classification (GTDB taxonomy): domain Bacteria; phylum Actinomycetota; class UBA4738; order UBA4738; family HRBIN12; genus JAJNBA01. The sequence continues at coordinate 96,190 of CAWIUW010000011.1, read as the reverse complement.
TCGAGGAGCTCTACGACATCGGTGGGAGCGTCGGATCGGCGGACCCCTGGGAGATGACGAACGTCGTGGACGACCCGAGGTACGCGGGCGCGCTGGCCCGCCTGCGCACGCTCCTGGGTCGGGTCTTCGGACCCCGATAGACTGGCGCGGTGCGACCGGGGCCGATCATCAGACCAGTCCGCCGCAGCCGCGTTCGTCAGCGCCGACAGACATTCGGAGCGATCGTTGTCGTGCTCATTGCAGCGCTTGCGTGGCAGTTCTGGCCATCCGCCGGCAAGGAACGCGTCGACAACGAAGAGCCGGGTGGGAACCCGACCGAGGGTCCGTCCCCGTCCCGCGGTCCGGCCAACGGTGAGAGCCCGATCGAGCACGTGATCTTCCTCGTGAAGGAGAACCGGTCGTTCGATCACTACTTCGGTTCCTACCCGGGAGCCGAGGGCGCGACCGAGGGCGGCACCATCCAGGACTGCAGTGCCAGCACCTTCGAGGACGGACCGGTCGTCGCTCTGAAGAAAGCCCCGTCGGTCCTTCCCCATGATCTCGGCCACGCGTTCGCTCCCGGCCTGTACTCGATCAACGGCGGCAAGATGAACGGCTACAACTGCGTCCCGCTCGGTGAGGACATGATGGGGTACACGCAGCATTCGCGGACCACGCTGCCGGGCTACTGGGCCTATGCGGATCGGTTCGTCCTCGCGGACCACTTCTTCACGTCGATGTACGGCCCCACGTTCCCGGAGCATCTCTACACGGTCGCCGCGCAGTCGTATGGGATCGTCGACAACAAGACCACGACCGACGTCGAGGGCAACTACTGCGACGACGACACCGAGATCACGAAGCGCTTCCCGATCGAGGATCTCACCGACGCGGACGTGGCCGAGATCATGGAGCTCGAAGAGAACATCACCGACGAGGTGCCGGATCAGCTCATCCGGATCGCCGCCCACTGGGAGTCGACCCGGACCTGCATCGACATCAAGGTGTTGCCGGACATGCTGGAACGCCGGGGGATCAGCTGGAAGTACTACGCGAACCCCGATTCCTGGATGAACGCGCTACAGGCGATCCGTCACGTCCGGTCGGGCCCGATGTGGGACAAGGTGCAGACACCGGAGACGTTCCTGCAGGACGTGCGGCGTGGCGAGCTCCCCGCGGTCTCCTGGCTCATCCCGCCCGAGGGCCATCCCAACGAGCACCCCGGATCCAATACCAACGTGTGCATCGGCGAGAACTGGACCACCGAATACCTCAATGCCGTCATGAGCAGCGAGTTCTGGCCCAACACGGCGATCGTGATCGTGTGGGATGACTTCGGCGGGTTCTACGACCACGTGGAACCACCGCACTACGACATCATGGGGCTCGGTCCCCGCACGCCGGCGCTGATCATCTCGCCGTGGACCAGACGCGGCGACAACCCCGACGGTGGCTCCATCGACGCGACGGTGTACGAGTTCTCGTCGGTCCTGCGTTTCATCGAGAACCTCCACGGTCTGAAGCCGATGACGGAACGTGACCGGCAGGCCGATCCTCTGTCGGGGGCATTCGACTTCACGCAGGAACCCCGACTCGACCCGCTGATCATCCCGCCCCGGGACTGCCCGAGCGCCTGATGCGCGCTGGTGCGGCGCCCCGGTGGGCGCTGCTCGCGCTCCTCCCGTTCCTGATCGCGGCGTCGGATCCGGCCGGCGATGTGGCCGGGTGCACCGGTGGCGCCGGCTCCGGAGCACCCGATCTCGTGGACGTACGGGGCGAGATCGTCGAGCTCGGCACCTCGGCGCGGTGGGTGCTCACGTTCGCGGAGCCTCTCGTGGTGCCCGACGCCGAAGGGCGGCCGTTCCGCGTCGACGTCGCGATCCGGGATCCGGACGTCCCCGCGCAGTCGTTCGCGTACTACCGCGACGTGAACCGTCTCGTGCGGGTCGACGCCACGATCGACCACCCGACCGAGATCTACCTCCTGCCGGAGCGAGGAACGAACGTGTTCAACCCGCCGATCATCGAGGGGAGCTCGATGACGATCCAGGTTCCGGGTCGAACGCTCAGCGACGACGAAGACCTGACCGGCACGTCACCCGGACTCGAACACCTCGGGTGGACGGTGATCGTGCGCGACGGCTCCGCCTGCGACTTCCTGGGGGACGGACGACCCACCGAGAGATTCGTCACGCATCCGGAGGACACGGCATCGATCGAGCCGAGCCCCGCTTCGCCGACGGATGGCGTCTCGCCGTGGTGGGTCGCGGCTGCCGCGGCGGTCGTGGTCCTCGCGATCGGGAGCTACGTCGCGCGGCGCGCCCGGTAGGGACGCAGCACCACGTCCCGAGGACCGTCGAGGAAGTGCTGCCACGGACGCGTGACGCCGCGCGTCCCGCCTCGCCGCACGTCGGACACGCGACCCACGTCGATGACCTCGATCAGGAGCTCCTCGCCCGCGCCTGCTTCGAACAGGACCCGCCCCTCCGGGTCGATGCCCACGCTCCGCCCCGGTCCGAACGTCGACACCATGTTGGGATTGAAGACGAAGACCTGGTTCACGATCGCGTTCGCGCGGGCGAGGACGACTTCCTCCTCGCGATCGGGGGTCGTCGTGGCGGTCGGTTGCGCGATCAGGTCGGCTCCCTGCAAGGCGAGGCCCCGCGCCACCTCGGGGAACCAGCCGTCGTAGCAGATCATCATGCCGACGGTTCCCTTGCCCGGGATCTCGAACACCGGTGCCGGTTCCGTGCCGGGGTCGGCATCCTCGAACGGCCGCCACGGGAAGAGCTTCCGATAGACGGCCGCGATCTCACCGTCGGGGGAGAAAGCGATGGCGGTGTTGTGGACCTTCTTCCCGCGCCGCTCGTTGATCGACCCGGCCACGATCCAGCGCTTGGCCCGGGCGGCGATCTTCCCGACCCTGTCGGTGAGCGGTCCGGGGATCTCCTCTGCCACGCGCCGCTCCCAGTCCCCCGTCCCCCCCGAGGTGAACCCGTCGACGGCCGTGAGGTAGAGCTCCGGGAAGATCATCAGGTCGACGTCGGGGAACGCACGACGCGCGACGCGGACGTGGTCTTCGAACTTGTCGAGGGTGGCGGGCGGATCCCATGGGATCGGCGCGACCTGCGCGGACAAGACGGTGAGGATCCGACTCACGTGTCGGACCCTAGCAGCGAGGCCGCCTCCTCAGGCGCGTTGCGGCTGCAGCTCGGCGATCAGCTCGTCGACCCCTCGTGAGAGCTGCTCTCGCCACCACGCCTGTCCTTCCGCGGGGAGCGTGGAGATCGGGTCGTAGTAGTGGTACCTGCGGCTGAACGCCTCCGGATCTTGACTCTCGATCCCCGTCCGGTAGTTCTTCGTCCAGCTCGAGATCCCGCGGACCCGGTCGTACTCGGTGACCTGATGGGCCCACCGTTTGCCGACGAACGGCACGTCGACCACCATCCGCGGTGTCGCGAAGCCGGGCAGGTAGCCCATGATCGAATGCTGGAGATCCTGCACCTCCCAGACCGCGGTCCGCCAATGCTCCGCGTTCGGGATCATGTCGCAGATGTAGAAGTAGTACGGAAGGATCTTCGCGTGATCCAGCAGCATGAAGCAGAGATCCAGGAGCTGCTGCGGCGTGGTGTTCACGCCGCGCAGCAGGACGCCCTGGTTGCGCACGTCGCGGAACCCGGCGTCGAGGAACACCTTCGTCGCTCGGCCTACGAGCGGCGTCACCTGCTGAGCCGCGTTCACGTGGGTGTGCACGGCGATGTCCACGCCTCGCGCGTTGGCGCGTGAAGCCATCCGCTCCGCGGCCGCGCGCACCTCGTCCTGGAGGAAGTGCTGTGGGATCCCCATCAGGCCCTTCGTCGCCAGGCGGATGTCACGGACGTTCTCGATGTCGAGGAGACCCATCACGAACGTCTCCAACCGCTTGATCGGGACGTTCGCCATGTCGCCGCCGGAGACCACGACGTCGCGGACGCTCGGCGTGCGGCGCAGGTAGTCGAGCATCGCCTCCCAGCGCTCGTTCTGCTTCGCCTCGAACTTGTACTTCAGCACCTGGACGGTGTCGTTGCCGACGAGATCCATCCGCGTGCAATGGCCGCAGTACTGCGGGCATGTCGGGATGAGCTCCGCGAGGACCTTCGTCGGGTAGCGATGCGTGAGCCCTTCGACCGCCCACATGTCGGCTTCGTGCAGGGAGTCGCGCGAGGCGAGCGGATGCGACGGGAACTCCTGCTCGCGATCGCTGAAGGCGGGGGCCATGTAGAGCCGCACGGGATCTGCGCGCAGGTTCGACTCGTCCATCGTGTTGAGCATCTGGGGCGGCAGGAGCATCGACATCGTGGCGCGCTCCTGCTGGTCGCGCTCGATGTCGGCGAGGAGCTCGTCCGTGAGGTGCTCTCCGAGCGCCTCCTTGAACTCCTTCAGGTTCTTGACCGTGTGGGCACGCTGCCACTGAGCGGATTCCCACTGCTCCGTCGTGACGTCCTTGTATCCGGGGAGCCGGGTCCAGTCGGGCTCGACGTACGCTCGCTGCAGGGGATAGGTGAAGGGCTGGGGGGCGGCGTGGGCGTGGGGGTCACGGTGGCCCGGACGTCCGGCGCCCTGTGTGATGAATTCCACGCTCATCGGATCCTCACGTTTCCGTCGGCAGCTGAGGTCTATGCCCGCACAGAAGGTGCGAGTACGTCATCCTACCCGAAGGAGGTCCGGCCAGAGCCTCCGATCACCGGATGATATCCGGCAAGCCGCCCTGGCCAGGGTATCGGCTAGCGCCGGCCGCCTCTGAAGGAACCGCCCCTGTTGTCGCGGCGCGGCCGGCGCTCGATCACGATCTCGGGCGCCTTCTTCGGCAGCCTGGCCTGCATCGGAGCATGTCCCGTGCGCTCGAACCGGACCCAGATGTGGTCCGGTTGCTGCCTGCGTTCGGTCTCCCGCCACCCGTTCGCGAGGAGGTGCTTCAGGCGGGACGCCGCCGTCTTGCGCAGCTTGTCCGTGCCCGGCACCCGCACGTAGAGGCGTTCGTGGAGGATCTGCTTGTAGTCGGCCATCGGCCGGAAAGCGTAACAGGGCACATCCTTCAGCGGCTCCTCAGGGGCGCCGATAGCTGGAATCACATGGATGCACCCCAGGTCTCGTCCCCGGCCGCCGATCGGACGGCCGATGTCGGCGTGTCGAGCGCCCCGTCGGCGCCTGCGCTGCTGTCCGAGTCCCTCGCCAACGTCGGGAGGGAGCTCGGCGCCGACCGCGTCTACGTCTTCGAGAACATCCGGGGCCCCGACGGACGCCTGTGGATGAACCTCGCCTCGGAGTGGCTCCGGAACGGCAACCGCGGTCTCTTCGATGCTCCCGACACGAAGCTGCATCCGTACTCACCCGACTTCACGCGCTGGATCGAAGTCCTCGGGGATCGCCAGGTGCTCACCGCGCCGGTCGCGCAGCTCCCGGATCCAGAGCGACGCGTCCTCGCGGCCGAGGGAACCGTGTCGATCGTGGCGGTGCCGATCTTCCTCGAAGACGGCTGGTGGGGATTCCTGGGCGCGGATGACTGTGGCCGCGGGCGGACGTGGAGCTCGGGCGAGATCGAGCTCTTGAAGGTGGTGGCCGGGGCGGTCTCGACCGACGTCGAGCGCCAGCGGAGGATGTCCGCTGAGGAGATCATCGGCGATCGGTACCGGTCGATCGTCGAGCACGTACCGGCCGTGACCTACATCGACGCGCTCGACGACTCGGCATCCACCCTGTACGTGAGCCCGCAGGTCGAGCAGCTGCTCGGCTACGCGCCACACGAATGGCTCGGCGACGGCGACCTGTGGCTCCGCGTGATCCATCCCGACGATCGTGCGCGCGCCGTGGCCGAGAACCAGCGCCACAACGAGACCGGCGAGCCGTTCTCGCTCGACTACCGGATCTATCGGAAGGATGGCCGCCTCGTGTGGATCCACGACGAGGCGAAGATGATCCGGGACGAACGAGGGGTTCCGACCTTCTCGCTCGGCCTGATGATCGACGTCACCGAGATGAAGCGAGGCGACGAGAAGGTCGCCTTCCTGACCTACCACGACGAGCTGACCGGCCTGCCGAGCCGCGCGATGTTCGAGGAGCTCCTGGAGCTGTCGATCTCCCGAGCGAGACATCACGAGGCGTCCGTCGCCGTCATCTGCGTGGACATCGACGATTTCCGCCTGGTGAACGATTCGCTCGGGCGGTTGGCGGGCGATGAGGTCTTGAACGTGGTCGCGGGTCGCCTCCGGGAAGCAGCGCGCGAAACGGACCTCGTGGCCCGGCGATCCGGCGACACGTTCCTCCTGCTGCTCGCGGACCTCGAACGCGAGGGTGACGACGTGGAGCTCGCGGTCGCCAGGGCCGAGACGGTGGCGCAGCGCATCCTCGATTCACTCGCGGTCCCGTTCCGCGCCGGCGGCACGGAGCTCTACGTGTCCGCGTCGATCGGCATCAGCCTGTTCCCCCAGGACGGGAACGAGACGGGCAGCCTCCTCCGCAACGCCGAGGCCGCGATGCTCGAGTCCAAGAAGGGCGGCCACGCGTACGTGGTCTCCAACCGAGGGACGCTCGACTCCTCGGCGAAGCTCCGCTTCGTCACCAGGTTGCGGAAGGCCGTGGAGAGTCAGCGTTGGACACTTCACTACCAGCCGATCCTCGAGCTCGCGACCGGGCGCATGCACGGCGTGGAGGCGCTGATCCGATGGATGGAACCGGACGGCACGATGATCCCACCCGGCGACTTCATCCCCGTTGCGGAGGAGCTTGGCCTGATCGAGGCGATCGGAGACTGGGTCGTCCGAGAGCTCGTCTACCAGGCGCAGGCCTGGCGTGAGCTGGACATCGATCTCGATATCAGCTTCAACCTCTCGCCCCGCCAGTTCTGGCAGCCGGACCTCGCGAACGGGATCCTCGAACGGATCCGAGAGGGTCGCATCGACCCCTCGCACGTGGTGGTCGAGATCACGGAGTCGTCCGCGATGACCGACCCGGACAAGGCCCAGGCGATCCTCGAGGACCTGCACGCCGGGGGCCTGCGGATCGCGATCGACGATTTCGGGACGGGGTACTCATCGCTCGCGCGGATCCGCGACATGCCGGTCGACGTGCTGAAGATCGATCGCTCGTTCGTGAGCGGCGTGGACGTCGATCCCCAGAACCAGAGCATCGTGTCGGCCTTCATCGAGCTCGCCCGTGGACTCGGTGTGACGACGCTCGCCGAGGGGATCGAGACCGAGGGTGAGCTCGCGTTCGTCCTGGGACGCGGCTGCGTGATGGGCCAGGGCTTCTACTTCTCGAAGCCGGTACCGCCGGAGGAGATCATCGCCCTGGCGCTCGGTGGCCTGCCCGCGGCGAGCAACGCCCGCTAGTCCGGACGGGGTCTCTCAGTCGCGGCCGAGCGCCGTTCGTACCGCTTCGACGATCGCGTCCGCGTCGATCCCCGCCCACGCACGGAGCTCTTCGGGCGATCCCGAGCCGGGCAGGTCGGTCACGGCGAGCTTGACCACGCGACCGGTCAGGTCCCCCGTCCCCGCGAGGGCGTCCAGCACGGCATCGCCCAGACCGCCCTCGATCCGGTGATCCTCGACGACCACGAGAAGGCCGATGTCATCGGCGGCGGCGCGCAACGCGTTCGCGTCGATCGGTTTCACGCTGTAGCAGTCGAGCACGCGAGCCGAGACGCCGTCGGCCGCGAGGCGATCGGCGGCGCGCAATGACTCGTGGAGCGTGATGCCGGCGCCGACCAGCGCGACGTCGGAGCCCTCACGGAGCGTCTTGGAGCCGCCGACGGGGAACTCCTCGCCGTCGGCGTAGAGCGTTTGGGTCGCCTCCCTCGTGGTCCGGACGTAGGAGATCCCGGGAAGATCGGCCATGCCTGCGACGAGCCGGACGGTCGCGTTCCCGTCGGCCGGGTACAGCACGGTGGAGCCGTTGATCGCGCGCAGCGCCGCCAGGTCCTCCAGCGCCATCTGGGATGGGCCATCCTCGCCGATCGACACGCCCGCGTGCGAACCGCACAGGCGGAGATCGGCCCGGCCGATCGCCGCCATGCGGATCTGATCGTACGCGCGGGTCAGGAACGCACCGAAGGTCGCCGAGAAGGCGGTCTTGCCGAGCGCCTGCATCCCGGTCTGCACGCCGACCATCGTCTGCTCGGCGATGTACATCTGGAAGAAGCGGTCGGGCGCGACCGCCTCGACGTCTTCGGTGTGGGTGGAGTTGCCGACCTCGCCGTCGAGGACGACGAGATCGGAGCGTTCTCCGGCGAGCCACGCGAGGGTCTCGCCGAACGCTTTGCGCGTGGCGATCGCCCCGGTGTAGGTGGGCGCGGGCGCGCCGGCAGGCGCGCCCGCGCCCGGCGGCATCCACGGGTCGGGCTTGGGTGGGGTGATCGTGAGTGAACGGATGCCCCCGAGCTCCTCGATCGCCCGCTCTGCCATCTCGGGTGGCAGCGACTTGCCGTGCCAGCCACCCTTGTCGGCCACCTCGGAGACGCCGTGCCCCTTCTCGGTGCGCGCCACGATCATCGTCGGCCGGTCGTCCTCCGTGGCGGCACGGTAGGCCTCGTCGATCGCGACGACGTCATGCCCGTCGATCGCGAGGGCGTTCCACCCGAACGACTGGGCGCGAGCGACGAAGACGTCCGCGTCCCAGCCGTGCATCGTCGGTCCGCGCTGCCCGAGCCGATTCAGGTCGAGGACGCACGTGAGGTTGATCGCCCGGTGATGCGACGCCGCCTCCATCGCCTCCCAGACGGACCCTTCCGCCGCCTCCGAATCCCCGAGCACGACCCACACACGCGCCGGGCTCTCGTCCAGCCGCATCGCGAGCGCCATCCCGAGCCCGATCGCCGGCCCTTGGCCGAGCGAGCCGGTGGCGGCCTCGACCCACGGCAGTTCGGGGGACGGCGCAGGGTGCCCCTGGATCGGCGAGCCGAACGTCCGCAGCGACAGCAGCATCCGATCATCGATGGCGCCGATCGCCTTCAGCGCGGCGTACAGCACGGGCGCGGCGTGTCCTTTCGAGAGCACGAACCGATCGTTGGCCGGGCTCCTCGGATCCGACAGGTCGGTCCGCAGGTGGTCGGCGAACAGCACCGCCACCAGATGCGCGGCCGAGAGCGAGGACGTGGGGTGGCCGGACCCTGCCTCGGTGGTCGATCGGATGCTGTCCACGCCGAGCTGTGCGGCGAGTTCGTTCCAGAGGTGCGTGCGATCGTCCATCTCTGTCCATCGCTCCCGTGGTCGGCGGCGGCGTCGAGAGACTACCGGGCGGCGGCCCGGACTCGGTTCCCGGCGGTACTCTCGTCGCAGGAGCATGTGCGATGACGACCTTCCGTGACCTGGGCGTATCCGATGAGGTGATCCGCGCCCTGGCCGCGCGCGGGATCGAGGCGCCGTTCCCGATCCAGGTCATGGTGATCGAAGATGCGACCTCCGGACGAGACACGCTCGCGAGATCCAAGACGGGTTCCGGCAAGACGCTCGGGTTCGCGATCCCGATCGTGGATCAGGTCGACCCCGCCGCCGACCGTCGACCCGCCGCGCTCGTGCTCACGCCGACGCGCGAACTCGCCCAGCAGGTGAGTGACGCGTTCGAAGACATCGCGAAGGCGAAGGGCCTGAAGGTGATGGCGGTCTACGGCGGGACCAAGGTGCGTGAGCAATCGAAAGGGGTCGGGTCGGCCCACATCCTGATCGCGACCCCGGGACGCCTCGACGACCTCGTGGAACGCGGGCTCGTCCGATTGGACGGCGTCGAGATCCTGGTGCTCGACGAGGCCGACCGGATGCTCGACATGGGGTTCCAGCCGCAGGTCGACCGGATCGTGCGCCGGCTCCCGAAGGATCGTCAGACGATGTTCTTCTCCGCGACGCTCGACGGAGCGATCGGAAGGATGGCGGACGTGTACACGCGCAACCCGGTGCGGCACGAGGTCGACATGGGGGAGCTGCGGTTCGTCGAGGAGGCCGACCACCGTTTCATCCCGGTCGAGCCCCAGGAGAAGCTCCTGACGCTCGCGCGGCTGGCGTCGGAGTCGGAGGGATCGACGCTCGTGTTCGTGAACACGAAGCGCGCGGTGGACCATCTGGCGAGACAGCTCCGGGCGGAGGGGGTGCCGGTCGTCGCGATGCACGGGGACATGACGCAGCAGGCGCGGGAGAGCGCGCTGCACCGCTTCGAAGAGGGGTTCGTCGGGATCCTGGTCGCGACGGACGTGGCCGCGCGCGGACTCGACCTGGAGCGGATCACGCTGGTCGTGAACTATGACCCGCCGAAGGACGACAAGGGCTACGTCCACCGCGTCGGACGCACGGCGAGGGCGGGCCGTGCGGGGACCAGCATCACCTTCGTCACACCCGAGCAGCTGGGTGACGTGAGCCGCATGGCGGCGAGGTTGGATCTGCACTCGGAGTTCGAGCAGGAGGGCATGAAGGTCGCGCCGCCTCGCGTCGTCTTCAGCGGTGGCGCGAGGGGCAAGCGGAGCGGTCTTCGACCGCGCCGCCGCCGCTGATCTCCCCGGGCTCGGGGACCTTCGGACGCTCGCTCGTTCACGAGCCCGCGGACCCGCGTGTCAGCCTGCCGCGCCGCCCTCCACGACGTGGAGCCCGGCGCGCCGGTGGATCGCCACGATCTCGTCCGCGGGGACCGGGCGAGAGAAGAAATACCCCTGGCCGCGCTCGCACCCGCGCTCGACGAGGGCGCGCCACTCTGCCTCGGTCTCGATCCCCTCGGCGAGCGAGGTCATGCCGAGGTTGGAGGCCAGCGCGACCATCGCCGAGACCATGCTCCCGTTCTGCTCGTCACGATCGAGCTCCCGGACGAAGGACCGATCGATCTTGAGGACATCGACCGGCATGTACCGGAGCCGGGCGAGTGAGGAATAGCCCGTCCCGAAGTCGTCGATCGCGAGCTTCAGACCGCGCGCGTGCAGCTCGTGGAGGATGCCCAGCGTTCGATCCGGGTTGGTCATCGCGGTGGATTCGGTGATCTCGACCGTGACACGGCTCGGATCCATCCCGGACCCGAGGATCGGCATCACGATGCGGTCGGCGACGTCGTCCTGCCAGAGCTGTCGGGGCGAGAGGTTGAAGGAGATGTTCAGGTCGAGCCCCTCCTCACGCCACATGCGGTCCTGCCGGCACACCTCGTCGATCACCCAGGCACCGATCGCGTCGATCAACCCCATCTCCTCGGCCAACGGGATGAAGTCGCCCGGAGGGACGAGGCCACCGTTGGGCTCGGGCCAGCGGATCAGCGCCTCCACGCCGATCACCCCTGCCGTCTCGAGGTCGATCAACGGCTGGTAGTGCAGCATCCACTGTTCCTGTTCGACGGCGCGCCGGAGGCGCGTGGAGAGCGAAAGTCTGACGGTCGAGTCGGCGTCGTCCTTGGCGTGGAGCACGTACCCGCCGGGGCCGGACCGTTTGGATCGGAACATCGCGGTTTCGGCGTTCCTGAGCAGGGTCGCCGCATCCAGGGCGTCCTCCGGGAACACGCTGATCCCGAGGCTCGCCGTGATGTAGAGCTCGGTCTCCCCGACCTTGAACGGGGTCCGCAGGGCTTCCTGGATCCTGAGCGCCACGGACTCCGCGGCGACCGATACGCCTTCGTGGCCTCCGGGGACCACCGGCGTCTGGTCGAGGTCGGCAAGCAGGAGGAGGAACTCGTCCCCACCGGGCCGGGCCACGAGATCGGTCTCGCGGGTCGCGTCACTCAGCCTCTGCGCGAACTGCACGAGCAGGGCGTCGCCCGCCTCATGGCCGAGAGAGTCGTTCACGAGCTTGAAGTCGTCGAGGTCCACCGTCACGACCACCACGCCGAGGCTGTGCCGTTTCGCCCGGGAGAGCGCGAGACCGAGGAGCTCGTCGAACATCGTTCGGTTCGGGAGACCAGTGAGCTTGTCGTGGTAGGCGAGGAAGGCGATGCGTTCCTCCGCGACCTTGCCGTCGGTGATGTCCAGCATCACACCCTGGATGTATTCCGCCTGGCCGAGTGCGTCGGTGAGGACGATCGCGCTGTCCCGGAACCAGACCGTCCTTCCGTTCTTCGCGAGGAGGCGGTACTCGAAGACGAACGGGCCACCCGACTCCCGTCCCCGCAGGTACGTCGCCATGGCCTCCTCACGGTCGTCCGGGTGGAGGATGTTCTCCCAGAGCTGCGGATCATCGATGTACTCGTGCGGCTTGTAGCCGAGGATGGCTTCGATCTGCGGGCTCACGTAGGTCGTCGACATGTTCTCGTCCGCGACGTCGACGTACACGATCGCCGGGATCTGCTCCACCAGGGCTCCGTACTTCGATCTCGCTTGGTGGAGCTCCGCTTGCGTCTTGATGAGCTCGGTGACGTCCATCATCAAGCCGAGCCAGTGGAGGGCGTGGCCCGCCTCGTCCACGATCAGAACCGCGTCCTCCCGGACCCACACGATGTGACCGTCGGGGTGCACGACGCGGTATTCAGATCTGAACGGTTCGCCGGTCAGAACCGCGCGCTCACTCTCCGCGAGCACCCTGTCGAGATCCTCGGGGTGGATGGTGTCCGCCCAGGCGTAGGGTCTGCTCAGGAACTGCTCTCTCGGGACCCCCAGCAGATCGATCACACTCGGACTGACGTCGATCATCGGCTCGTCCTCGTTCACGCCATCGACGTAGAGGACGGCTGGGAGTTGATCGATGATCCCTCGATACCGGATCTCGAGTTCGCGGAGGCGTTCATCCGTCGCGCCGGAGGGTGGTTCGAAGTAACCCTCTCGGGTCGATGATGGGTCCGCGGAGGTCGCTTCGATCTCGCTCGTCATGGGTCGGCGCATCGCAGCCGAGAGGGCGGCTGGCTCCTCATGGAAGCATCGGCGGCGGCCGGCGGAGACTTGACCGCCCAGATCAGGCCCGGGTGGGAAGGGTTGAGCCCCTCGCTAGCAGGCGTTCTCGTCGGGAAGGAGGGGTCGGAACAGGATCGAGAAGCTCGTTCCGGCGTCCGTCCAAGGGGTGAGCTCGTTCGCTCGGGAGGCGGCCTCGTGAACCGCGGTCCAGTCTTCCCCATCGACGACCCCGCACCGATAGGTGTCGCCCGGAGCCACCGGCTCGCCGAAGCCGTTCAGGCCGTCGTCGAGCGGCCATGGGATCGGCTCCTGGGCGAGGTCGTCGACCTCGCGGTAGGCGCTCACGAAGAGGCGGGCCGCGTTCGCTTCGTAGGCGGCCTCGGGGCCGAGCGACCCCTCGGGGACCCACGACTCGAGCGATCCCAGTTGGGTGACGAGCTCCGCGAGCCTGACGCGGGCCCGGTACTCGCGCTCCGGCATCCCTTCAGGCCGATCCGGGACCTCGGCGAGGGCATAGACACGGATCGTGCGATCGATCCCTCCGGCCGAGACGGTGATCACGGTCGTGGACGCGTCTGCGATGTTCATGAACCCGAGATCGTTCAGATCCGCGGGGATCTCTTCGATCGCATCGAGCGTTTCCCGAAGGATCGCCTGGATGCCGGGCTCATCGACGTGGCGACTGGAGATGGCGGGGAGCGCGGGGCCGGGATAGATCTCGATCTGAGCGCCGGGAAGGACGAGGGTGCCGTCGCCGTAGAGCGAGAAGAACGGGATGTTGGTGTACGTCCATTCGATCGGGGTGTATCCCCCTTCGAACGCGAGCCGAACGAGCACGTGATCGGGTGCGGGGCTGTGGTCGATCCCGTCTCCGGCGCCCGGATCGGCTGAGACGTCGGCGCAGGCGACGAGCATGAGCAGGAGCGAGACGGACGCAGCGGCAGGGCGGACCTTCATCGGGTGCCTCCGGTGTCAGTGGTCCTGGCTTCGACGCTCACGCCGTCGCTTTCGTTCCTGTGCCTCTATCGATCGACCGACCGGACCTTCGCTTCGAGCCCTCGGATCAGCAGATCGAGGCCGAACTCGAACTGCTCGTCCGGGGCGCATTCGGCGAAGTACGGCGAGCAGGCCTGCAGGACCGTGAACTCGTCCGGGAGGGCGGCCGCGAGCTCGGCGTGCGCCTTCACGTGCGCCTCGTCCCCGCCGCCCGCGATCGAGCCGAGCTCCATCATCACGAAGCCCTGGATGTAGCCGCCGAACACGTGGAAGGCCTGTGCCGTGTCGCGATCGGACAGGCCGCACGAACGCAGGATCGTGAGCGCGAACTCCGTCGGACGCATCGAATCGATCGTGCGGATCGGACCCCGCTGCTCGGCGAACAGGCGCATCACGGCAGGGTGCGCCTTGAGGAGCTGGCGCCAGGCGCGCGCCCCCCGACGGCAGTTCTCCGCCCAGTCGTCGACGAGCTCGGGGAAGTCGAACCCGGCCATGACGTGCTCGCAGATCCCGTCGAGGAGGTCTTCCTTGTCCTCGACGTAGTGGTAGAGCGACATCGCCTCCACGCCGACCTCGCGCGCGACCCGCCGCATCGAGACGGCCTCGAGGCCCTCCGTGTCCATCACGCGGAGAGCTGCCTCGATCACGCGGCCGCGGGTGAGCGGCTCCCTGGTGCGTACCTCGTTCGTCTTCACGTCATGTCCCGTTCTTGCTCGGACGGTATGTTCGGGGTTGACAGGCTTACGTCGTACACCTAACCTCCGTACATCGTAAGCATACGCCGTACGTTCCGCAACACCGCGCGAAGAGGGGAGCCGAGATGAGGATCAACCCGGAAACGCTGGCCCGAGCGAGCAGCCGGCACCCGTGGAGGGTGGTGATCGGTTGGGTGGTCCTGATCGCGGCGGCGGGCATGACCGCCGGGGCGTTGTTGGGCGGCGTCCTGAACAACGACATCGAGTTCACGAACGAACCGGAGTCCGTCCGTGCGCAGGACGTGATCGACGAACGGTTCGCCGAGCAGTCGGCCGGTGCGAGTACCGAGTTCGTGATCATCTCGTCGAACGAACAGACGGTGGACGACCCGGCGTTCGAGGAGTACGTCGGTGAGCTCCAGGGCGCGCTCGCCGCGCGGAAGGATCTCGTTGCCGAGCCCCCGGCCAGCTACTACGACGTGTTCGCGCAGTCAGAAGACGCCGCCGCCGGCCTCGTGTCGGCGAATCGGACGGCGACGCTCCTCCCCGTCGCGATCACGGATGACGAGGTCGAAACCGTCGAAGGGCTTCGCGACCTCCTCGCGGAACATCGATCGGACGCCTTCACGACCCAGGTTGCGGGACAGGCGACCCTGTTCGCCGACTTCTCGACGATCGCGGAAGAGGACGCCCGGAAGGGCGAGTCGATCGGCATCGCCATCGCTTTGGTCGTTCTGGTGGTCGTGTTCGGCGCGATCGTGGCCGCCCTCGTTCCCGTCGCGATGGCCGTCGCCGCCATCGTGCTCTCGGTGGGACTCGTCGCGCTGATCGGGCAGATGGTCGAGTTCAACCTGTTCGTCGTCAACATCATCTCGATGATCGGCCTTGCCGTCGGGATCGACTATTCGCTGTTCATCGTGTCCCGGTACCGCGAGGAACGGAAGAAGGGGTTCCCCAAGCTCGACGCGATCGGCGCCTCCGGAGCAACGGCGAGCCGCGCGGTGTTCTTCAGCGGCCTCACGGTGGTCCTCGCCCTGATGGGCATGTTCATCCTGCCGACCACGATCTTCCGGAGCCTCGCTGCGGGCGCGATCTTCGTGACCCTGATGTCGCTGCTCGCGGCGATGACCCTCCTCCCGGCGCTGCTCGCGCTCCTGGGCGACCGGACGGATTGGCCGTGGGTGAACCGGCTCGCCACGTTCGTGACGTTCGTCTCGCTCCTCGTCGTCGCCGGCGTGGTCGGCGGAGTGCTCGGCGCGGTCGGCGCGCCGGGATACCTGGTTGCGGCGGGCGTTCTGGCGGCGCTGGTCGGGGGCGCGCTCCTCACGACGAGGATCGTGCGACGCGGCTCGGGGATCATCGGACGGGTCCGTCGGGATGCCGGGACGGGCGATCCCGACCCGCGGGGTGGGTTCTGGGATCGACTCACCAGGGGTGTGATGGCGCGCCCCGTGCTCTTCCTCGCTGGCATCGCTCGTCGTGCTGGGCTCCCTCGGGTTCTACATGCTCCAGCTCAACAAGGGGAGCTCCACGGGCATCGAGACGTTCCCCGATGACGTCCCGTCGAAGGCTGCGTTCCTGACCCTGCAGCGCGACTTCGCGGGCGGCCTGACCGAGCCCGCGGAGATCATCGTGACGGGTGACGTCGACACTCCGGAGGTGCAGGCCGCGATCACGGACCTGCAGCAGCGAGTGTCGCAGATGCCCGCGTTCGCTCCACAGACGCAGGTCGTGCCCTCGGCGGATGGCACCGCGATCCGCGTGTCCGCGTTCTTCCAGGGCACGACCCAGAGCGACGCCTCCTTCGACGCGATCACGGACCTCCGTGAGGAGGTCGTGCCCGCCGCGTTCCAGGGGGTCGACGGCGTGGAAGTCTCCGTCGGTGGGAACACCGCGTTCTTCCTCGATTTCCTCGACCTCACCGACACGTACCAGTGGATCGTCCTGGCGTTCGTGCTGGGTCTCTCGTTCATCCTGCTGATGGTGGTGTTCCGATCGATCGTCGTGCCGATCAAGGCGATCATCATGAACCTGCTGTCGGTCGCCGCCGCGTACGGTGCGATCACGCTCGTGTTCCAGAAGGGCGTGGGGATCGGCGTTCTTCAACGCGATCGGGTTCAACTTCCAGCAGACCGAGGCGATCGAGGCGTGGCTCCCGCTGTTCCTGTTCTCGATCCTGTTCGGGCTGTCGATGGACTACCACGTGTTCCTGCTGAGCCGGATCCGAGAGGAGTACGACAAGACCCACGACAACACCGAGGCGGTCGCGTACGGGCTGCGGACGACCGCGGGCATCATCACGGGCGCCGCGATCATCATGGTCACGGTGTTCATCGGCTTCGCGTTGGGACGGCTCGGACCGTTCCAGCAGATGGGATTCGGACTCGCCGTCGCGGTCTTCCTGGACGCGACGATCGTGCGGACCCTGCTCGTGCCGGCGTCGATGCGGCTTCTGGGAGACCTGAACTGGTACCTCCCGAAGTGGCTGGAGTGGCTCCCGAAGCTCAACGTCGAGGGCCACGAGCCGGAGCGGGTCATCGTGCCGGACACGCCGGCGGAGCTCGTCGAGGCCGGCGAGCCGGGAAGCGTCCGGGCGAGTTCGGATAGTCGGGCGTCAGTCCGGGAGCCGGGAGCGGGTCTTCTCGCTCTCGAGCTCCCGGAGGACGTCGCGGGCGATCCATCGAGCGGACGCGGCCGGCATGTCCAGGATCCGATCCGCCTCCTCGATGGCCGCTCCGTGGAGCGCGCGGTTCCGCTTCCCGATCTGCCTGAGCGCCCATGACACACCCTTCTTGACCTCGTTGCGAGGATCGTCTGCGCCGCGCCGGATCAACGGGAAGTAGGCGAGGAACTCGCGGTCGGGCGCCTCCTTCGCCCACACCGCGCGTCGCGCGATCATCGAGAACGCGCAGCGCTTCACGAACCCTTCCGGCCGTTGGGCCCACGCGCGGATCGCAGCCGCGCCGGCAGGAGCTCGACCGAAGATGTCCGCGGCGGAGTCGCACAGATCCCATGAGCCGATGTCGACGACCCACGCCTCCATCTGGTCGGATCGTCATGCGCTCGGGATCTGCCACGAGGGTGGCGAGCATGCGGGCTTCATGGATCCCCGTGCGCCAGAGCTGCAGAGCGAGCGCATGGTCGGTGCCACGTCGTTTCGCGATCGCGCGGATCCGCGGCATGCTCACACCGAGCGCGCGTGAGGTATCGATCCCCACACGCGCCATACCCGGCTTGCGCGACGGGTCCGCGTTCGCCCGGAGCTCGGCGATCAACGGAGCGGCGGACATCGGGACGACCCTATCGAGTGTGCAGAGGTAGGGTTCGCCATCGATGGGAGCGGACCACGATGCGGTGCGAGCGCGGCTCGGTCACGTGGGCGTGTGGACCTTCGCGTTCGACTCGCTCCGGGCCCGGGACGTCCGTGAAGCCGTCGCGGAGATCGAGGGCATGGGCTACCCGGCGGTCTGGGTCCCCGAAGGTGGGTCCTCGAGGGAGATCTTCGCGCACCTCTCGCTCCTCCTCGCCGCGACGCGGTCGATCACCGTGTGCTCCGGGATCGCCAACGTCACGGCACGAGACGCCGAAGCCATGGCCGGTGGAGGGCGCACGCTCGCGGATGCGCACGGCGAGCGCGTGGTCCTCGGGATCGGTATCGGTCATCAGTCGACGGCCGGCAGGCGACGACAGGAGTGGGCCGATCCCGTCGGTCGCATGGGTGCCTACCTGGACGCGATGGACGCGGCTCGGATGGGTCCGGACCCGGAGGTACCCGCTCGGCGGCTGATCGCCGCGCTCGGTCCGCGGATGCTTCGGGTGGCTGCGTCGAAGGCCCTCGGCGCCCACACGTATTTCGTTCCGGTCGAGCACACGGCCAGGGCCCGCGAGGTTCTCGGGCCGGATCCGGTGCTCGCCGTCGAGCAGACTGCCGTCCTGTCGACCGATCCCGATGTCGCCCGCGGCATCGCTCGCCCCTGGGCCGCCGACTACCTCGGGCTCCCGAACTATGCGAACAACTGGCGCCGGTTGGGCTACGCGGATGACCTCGACGACGGTGGCAGTGACCGACTCGTCGACGCCGCGTTCGCGTGGGGCGACGTGGCCGCGATCGCGAGTCGCGTGCGCGAGCATCTGGACGCGGGCGCGGATCACGTCTGCATCCAGGTGATCTCCGGGCGGGATGAGGATGTCTGTCTCCCTGCCCTTCGAGAGCTCGCCGACGCCCTGCGCTGAGCGCCGCGCGTCCGCGTCTAGTAACGGTCGTCGTGCGAGGGCAGGTCGCGCGGTGGCTTCGGGCGTTGCCCCGGCGACCACACGCGCACCTGCGAGTGACCTTCGACCCCTTCTCGCTCCCACCGGCGAACCTGCGACCTGAAGGAGTACGAGACGACGGCGATCAGCGCCGCGATCGTGAGAAGGACGGTGAGGACGAGGATCGCGGTGAGCTTGAGCACGGCGCCGAGCACGCCGAACGCCGCCGCGAGGAGGACGAGGAACAGGATCACCCAGGCCATGAAGTCATCGTACGAGCTGTTGGACGAAACGTTCGACGCGTCGGGCGAGCGCGTCCGGATGCTGCAACGGCAGGTCGTGGATCCCCTCCATCCAGGATATCCGGACGGGCGCTCCCGATGCGGCCACCCGCTCCGCAGCTCGGCCCTTTCGCTCGTCCCACTCCGGGTCCCCGCCTCCCCGAGCGAGGACGGCGAGCGTGGGAGCCGACAGACGCGCGAGCGTGGCATCGGGTTCATGGAGCCAGATCGCATGGAGGATCCGGAAGTGGTTGGCCCTCGAGAGGCGGGGCCTGATCCGGCCGTGCCGGTCGACGTGCATCACCGACAGGACGATCTCCTCGATCTCCGGCGTGACCTCGACCGCGTCCCCGAGGAAGGTCCGGATCATCAGGCGGAACTCCTCGGCCGGCATGCCGGCGAGGTGGGGTGGCGCCAGCCGTTCCTTCGCCGTCGCCCAGTCCATCGTTGCGCGCAGGGTGCCGATCCCGCCGTCCACCAGGACCGCGCCGTTCACCACGGACGGATGGCGGGCGGCGAGCTCCAACATCACCATCGCGCCCCACGAGTGCCCGACGACGACCGAGCGCCGGAGTCCGGCCGCTCTGATCACGGCGCGAGCGTCGGCCACGACGTGGTCGAAGCCGTACCCGCTCGACGGCTTCGCGGAGAGACCGTGACCGCGAGCGTCGTACGTGACGACCCTGAAACGGCGGGTCAGCCGCGGGAGCATCAGGTCCCATATCCGTTGTGACGAGGCGAGCCCGTGATGGAGGAGGAGCCCGGGAGCCGAAGCCGATGGACCGCCGTGGACCCGGACGGCCAGCCAGACCCCACCGTCTCCGGGAACCCGCATCTCCTTCATACTCGGACGCGCATGGTAGAGGAGTTCCGCTCACCGCTCGGCGACGACGCGAACCTCGGTCGCGTCGCGCTCGTGACCGGCGGGGGCACGGGCATCGGCCGGGCGACGGCCCGCGAGTTCGCCCGGACCGGGGCGCGCGTCGCGATCTGCGGCCGGCGGCCGGAACCGCTCGAGGACACGCGAGCCGAGCTGGAGGCCGCCGGCCGAGACGTGCTCGCGATGACCTGCGACGTCCGGGAGCCCGACCAGGTCGAGGCGTTCCTCGACGCCGTCGAGGAGCGGTTCGGGACGACGGACGTCCTCATCAACAACGCGGGAGGGCAGTTCGCCGCTCCCCTCGAGCAGATCGGGCTGAAGGGGTTGCGTGCCGTGCATCGGCTCAACGTCGACGCGCCGTGGCACCTGACGAATCGCGTGGCCGATCGGTGGATGATCCCCAACCGGCGCGGCTTCGTGTGCTTCGTGGGATTCAGCCCTCGGCGTGGCGTCCCGCTCATGGCGCATTCCTCGGCAGCGCGCGCCGCCCTGGAGAACATGGCCTCCACGATCGCGATCGAGTGGTCGAAGTACGGGATCCGGGCGGCGTGCGTCGCTGCCGGGCTCATCCAGACGGAGGGGATGCTGCAGTACGGAGGCCAGGAGCTGGTCGACGAGTACGCGAAGACGGTGCCCATGCGACGAGCCGGCCGCCCGGAGGAAGTGGCGGCCACGATCGCGTTCCTCGCGAGCGACGGGGCGAGCTACTTGACGGGGACCACGGTCGTGGTCGACGGGGGTGCGGACGCGTGGGGGATCGGCGCGCCGCCGCCGCCACTCGAGTGATCGCGGTCGAGAGTTGGCTCAGCCAAGAGGGGAGAAGATCGAGATGTATGGAACGTTGATGCGCGCGAAGGTGACGCCGGAGAATCGTTCCGCGGTCCTCGCCTTGATGGGTGAGGGCGCGGGGGCGAAAGGGTTCCACGCGACGCATGTCCTGTTGCCGGATGACGACGACGGCGCGGTGATCGCCGCCATCCTGTTCGAGGACGAAGAGGCCTACTCCGCCAACGCCCACGACCCCGCGACCGAGGAGTGGTACGGGCGCTTCCGGGCTCTCCTGGAGGACGACCCCGGGTGGACCGACGGCGGATGGGTCTCGTTCCCGGCCAGCGGATAGCCTGTCGTTTCCACGAGGAGGGGTGACCGATGGCAGACGCGCTGCAGAACTACATCGACGGGAAATGGGTGGACGCGAAGGACGGTAGCCGCTTCGACGTGTTCGACCCCGCGACGGGCGAGGTGATCGCGACCGCACCCGATTCGAAGCAGGCCGACGTCGACGCCGCCGTGTCCGCTGCTCGCCGCACGTTCGATGACGGGTCGTGGTGGCCGGGCACATCCGCCCGGGACCGTGGGCGGATCCTTCTGCGCGCCGCCGACGTCGTCCGGCGCGAGCAGGAACGGCTCGCCGCCATGGAGTCGCTCGATTCCGGGAAGCCGATCGGCGACGCGCGCGAGGACATCGCGGAGGTCGCCTTCATGTTCGAGTACTACGGCGGCTGGGCCACGAAGATCGAAGGCGACGCGCACCATGTCTCGGCGGACGCGATGTTCATGGTCTGGAAGGAGCCGATGGGTGTCGCCGTCGGCATCACGCCCTGGAACTACCCCATGATGATGGCGGTGCAGAAGGTGGCCCCCGCGATCGCCGCGGGATGCACCTTCATCCTGAAGCCGCCCGAGCAGACCCCGCTCACGTGCCTCGAGCTCCCCAAGATCCTGGAGGAAGCCGGCTTGCCCGCCGGTGTCCTTCAGGTGCTCACCGGCTTCGGGGAGACGGCCGGCGCGCCGCTCGTCGCCCATCCCGCCGTGGACAAGGTCGGATTCACCGGTTCCAAAGAGGTGGGGAAGATGATCATGCGGTCGGGCGCGGACACGCTGAAGCGCGTGACGCTGGAGCTCGGCGGCAAGTCGCCCAACATCGTGTTCGCCGACGCCGACCTGCCCGCGGCGTTCGAAGGATCCGCGAACGGGGTCTTCTGGAACCAGGGAGAGATCTGCTCGGCCGGCACCCGCGTGTTCGTCGACACGAACGTCTACGACGATGCCGTGAACGCGTTCGTCGATCGGGCGAAGGACGTGAAGCTCGGGAGGGGCTCGGAGGAGTCCACCACGATGGGCCCGCTGGTGTCGAAGGAGCAGCAGGAGCGGGTCGAGCGCTACATCGAGATCGGGACGGGCGAGGCGACGCTCGCGGCCAAGGGTGAGAAGCCCGACGACCCGAGCCTCGCCGGGGGGTACTTCGTGCCGCCGACGATCTTCGCCGACGTGACGAACGACGCGACGATCGCGCGCGAGGAGATCTTCGGCCCCGTGATGTCCGTGATCCCGTTCTCCTCCGTCGAGGACGTGATCGCGATGGCCAACGACAACGAGTACGGGCTCGCCGCCGCGGTGTGGACACAGGACGTCAAGAAGGCGTTCCGAACGGCGCAGGCGCTCCGGTCGGGCGTCGTCTGGATCAACGACACGCAGCCGGCTCCGACCGAGATGCCGTGGGGCGGCTACAAGCAGTCCGGCATCGGGCGAGAGCTGGGCAAGGAAGGCGTCGAGGACTTCCTGGAGAAGAAGTCCGTCTACCTCAACCTCTCCTAGGTCATGGGGTCGCTCTCGCGCCGGACGTTCCTCCGAGCCGCGGGCACGGTCGCGGGTGGTGTCGTTCTCGGGGCGTGCGCGCCGGGCCGTGCACGCCGGCTGGCGGCGCCGGGCTCGTTGCCGATCCACGGCGACAACCTGCCGGTCGACGCGGCGACGAGGGTGGAACGGGGCGCAACGCTCCGGATCTATCAATGGCGGGACTATCTCGCCGCTGAGGTACTGGACGGCTTCGCCCGGCGCCACGCCGCATCCGACGTCGGAGTCGAAGTGGAGAGCTTCACCACGATGGCGCAGGCGATCGAGCGGTTGCGACGGCCCGATGCGGACTTCGACGTGTTCTTCCCGACGACCGAGGCCCTGCCGGGCCTGGTCGCCGAGCGGCTGCTCCTCCCCCTCACCCACGAGCTCCTGCCGAACACGACGAACCTCTGGCCGTATTTCCGGACGGATGCGGGTCCCTTCTACGACGTGGGGCAGCGCTACAGCGTGCCGTACACCGTGTACTCCACGGGGATCGGGTGGCGGCGAGATCTGGTCCGGAACGGCGATGCGCCCGAGTACCTGGCGAACCCCTACGACGCCTATTGGAACGAGCGCTACCGCGGGGCGGTCGGGATCTACGACGACTACCGCGAGGCGGTCGCGATGGCCCTCCTCCGTCGCGGCGACGATCCCAACACCGGCGAGGAGCGGGCGATCACGCGAGCCGTGGACGACCTCGTCGCGATGGCGGAAGGGGTGGACGTCGAGGTGTCGGCCGAGGGCGCGTACCACGAGCTCCAGACCGGCGAGTACGCGTTCCAGCAGTCGTGGTCGGGGGACCTGCTCTCCGCCAAGCGCTTCGGGGCGGTCGCAGCCGACGATGCCGGCCTCGTCGCCTACACGTGGCCTCACGGCGGCATCGTCGGCTGCGACCTGACGGCGATCTGCGCACGGGGGCGCAACCCCGTCCTCGCCCACGCGTTCCTCGATCACCTGATGGATGTCGGCGTCGCGCTGCGGAACTTCCGATGGAACGGCTACCAGCCTCCGGTGGGGGACGAGGCGCCGACGGTCGCCGGGTACCTGCGTGACGCGATCCTCCACCCCGACGACCTCAACGAGGGGCGGTTCCTGAAGCCGCTCGGGCCGGAAGCGGACGCCCGGTGGCGCGTGGGGTGGCAGCGCTTCCTCGAGTCGACGGCCGGCTAGCCGGTCACCTCGGCCGTCCACGTGCCGCTCTCGTCGTAGCCCGTGAGCGCGGCGAGCGGCTCCGCGGTCGCAGGATCCACGGCGAGGATCCAGATCGTCGCGTCGGTGCACGCGAGGTTGTTCGGATCGTTCCCCCGCGCATCCGACACGAGCTCGCCCTTGGCGTTCCGGAGGCAGACCCCCCGCGCGAAGAGGACCCACGCAGGCCCGATCGACCGGCCCTCCAACGTGTCGCGGACCGAGGCGAACGCGACCTGTACCTCGCCGCCGTCTGCCGGATACCGGGCGCGAACCTCGGCCGGTGTGAGCTCCGGCCGTGCATCCGGGGGTGGCGGCTCGAGCTCGAAACCGAGCGCGCCCGGGATCTGCTGCTGCGTCGACTGCCGGAAACGAGCGTAGGGATCGGCCTCGTCCGCCACGATGAGGACGACGGCGATGGTGATCGCCGCGACGGCCGCGAGCGCCACGGCGACTCGCTTCATGTCCATGCCCGGATGATGGCAGGAGGACGTGCTCCGGCGCCTCCGCGGAACTCATCCGGGCAGGCCGGCTCATGCCCGCGATAGACTCCCGCCTCATGGCGGGCGGCGAGGTGCAACTGGTCGATCTCGTGAAGCGCTTCGGCGACTTCACCGCGGTCGACGGCATCAATCTGAAGGTCGCCCCCGGCGAGTTCTTCTCGCTCCTCGGTCCGTCGGGCTGCGGCAAGACCACGACACTGCGGATGATCGCCGGGTTCGAGCGTCCCACGGAAGGGCAGGTCGTCCTCGACGGCACCGACGTGGCGACCGTGCCGCCCCACAAGCGCCACGTGAACACCGTCTTCCAGAACTACGCGCTCTTCCCCCACCTGAGCGTGGAGAAGAACGTCGCCTTCGGTCTCCGATACAAGGAGACTTCGAAGGGGGAGAGCGGCGCGATGGTCGGTCGCGCGCTCGAGCTCGTCCGTCTGACCGGCTACGAGAAGCGCAGGCCGAATCAGCTCTCAGGCGGCCAGCAGCAGCGGGTCGCCCTCGCCCGGGCGCTGATCCTGAATCCCGCCGTGCTCTTGCTCGACGAGCCACTGGGCGCCCTCGACGCCAAGCTTCGCAAAGCGCTCCAGATCGAGCTGAAGGCGATCCAGGAGGAGGTCGGTATCACGTTCATCTACGTGACGCACGACCAGGAGGAAGCGCTGACGATGTCCGACCGCCTCGCGGTGATGTCGAACGGTCAGATCGAACAGGTGGGTCCACCGAAGGAGGTCTACGAGGAGCCCTCCACGGCGTACGTCGCCGACTTCCTCGGTGTCTCCAACCTGATGGAGGGGACCGCGTACGGACCGGTCGAAGGTGGGTGTCGCGTCCGTTTCGGGGACTTCGAGCTGATCGCGGGCCAAGGGGAGCCCGATGCGCACGGCGAGGTGAAGCTCTCGATCCGCCCGGAGCGGGTGGACCTCGAGGACGCGGGCTCCAGCGGTCCCAACAGGATCCCCGGGCATGGTGGAGCGGCTCGTCTACGTGGGCTCCGCGATGCAGGTGATCGTGAACCTGGCGCCGGGGGAGAAGCTGCAGGCCCTCATGCAGAACGAAGGCGAGGCGCTGCCGTTCCAGCAGGGGACCGCCGTCTCCGTGCACCTGCCGCCGGAGGCGCTCCGCGTCCTGCCGCAGGGCGACATCTCCGACGAGGGGTTCACCGCCGCCGCGCAGGCGTTGCGGTAGTCCGCTCAGATCTCGAAGCGGGCGAAGTCCTCCACCGCCGAACGGCCCGTCCCCTGGCGCCGGTTGAACCAGCGGAGGATCAGCAGGGCGACGGTGATCGACAGCAGCGAGAGCAACATCATGATCGTCGCCAACGCGTTCAGGCTCGGGTTCCCCGCATTGCGGGCCGCGCTGTAGATCTTGATGGGGATCGTGGTGCAGTCCTGCGCGCAGAGGAATTGACTGATGACGAAGTCGTCGATGGAGATCGCGAAGACGATGAAGAAGCTCGAGAGGATCGCCGGCGCGAGCAGCGGGAGCAGTACGCGCCGGATGGCGTCCGCCGGTGACGCGCCGAGGTCCATCGCGGCGTCCTCGTAGTCGCGGCCGATCGCGAAGAGGCGGCCTCTCGTCACGATCACGACGTAGGACAGGGAGAAGGTCACGTGGCCGAGGAGCTGGGCCGAGGTGCCGAGTTTGAAGTGATACAGGTTCGTGAAGATCAGGAACATCGAGGCGCCCATCACGATCTCGGGCGTGACGAGCGGGAACAGCATCAGGAAGTTCGCGGCGCCGGAGCCCCGGCCTCGCCATCGGGCGAGCCCGATGGCGAGGCCCACGCCGAGGGCCGTCGCGATCGGCATGGTCAGAAGGGCGAGCTTGAGGCTCTGCATCAGGGCCGGGAGCAACGTGTCGTCGAAGCTCTCCGACGCCTCGTTCCAGATCGCCTCGTACCACTGCGTGCTGAATCCCTGGAACGTACTCCGTGACCGTCCGTTGTTGAATGAGAACTGGACCGCGATCAGGACCGGCGCGATCGTCCAGATGATGTAGAGCCAGGTCCACACGGAGAGGAGGCGCGGCTTCCCCCACGGGTTGGAGAAGAACGAACGGAGGCGGCCGACCTTTGGAGTGGCGGTCTCTCGCGGCAGCGTCGCCTCGGCCGTCGTCACCGCTGGGCCTCTTTCGCCGCTCGCGAGACGCTCACGAGGTAGTAGATCATCAGCGCGGCGATGAACGCGGACAGCAGAAGTGTGAGCGCTGCCCCTTTCGGCTGCTGGCCCTGGCCCCCCTGCAGCGCGAAGTCGATCGCGTTGCCGATCATCGTGTTCTCGGGGCTGGCCGTCATGAGGTTGGGCGTGTAGTAGTCGCCGAACATCGGCAGCGTGATGATCACGGCTCCGGCGAGGATGCCCTGCTTCGAGAGCGGCAGGGTGACCCTCCAGAACGTGCTCGCGGGACTCGCCCCCATGTCGCGGGAGGCTTCCAGTTGCGACTTGTCGATCCGATCCAGCGCTGCGTAGAGAGGCAGGATGAAGAAGGGGATGTAGCCGTAGACCAGTCCGAGCATCACGGTCACGTGGGAGACCGTGCCGCTGCTCCAGTTGATGGGATCGTGCACGAACGGGGTGAGAAGCAGGAGACGGTTGACAAGTCCCGGATCGTCCGGCTTGACGGACAGGAGATTCACCCAGGCCAGCATCCGCATCAGGTAGCTCATCCAGAACGGCGCGATCATCAGGGTGAGCAGGAGGATCTTCAGCCGACCGCCGTACCGAGCGACGTAGTAGGCGACCGGATAGCCGACGACCGAGCAGATGGCCGACCGAGATCGCGACGTACCCGAGCGTGCGGATGAACTGCGCCTGGAGGCCGCTCGACGAGAAGAGCTCGCCGGCCGTCGCCGAGAACGTCGCGTATTGCCACTCGAGGGGGTTCCAGGCCGGGATCGGGAGACCGAAGATCAGGTCGCGAGAGCCGAACGCGACCGCCGCGATCGCGTAGAACGGCATGATGAACAGCAGGAGCAGCCACGCGATGCCGGGCGATGCGAGCGCCGGGTAGTACCAGCGTCGTTGCCCGACGATCCCGCCCGTCGGTGTCGGCATGCCCCGGAGGTTACGCTCCCGCCTTGAACTCCGCGTAGGCGTCCTGCCAGATCGAGTCGACCTCGATCGGAAGACCCGTCGCGCGCTTGCCGATGTCGAAGTCCTCCTCGGACACGATGGTCGGCTTGAGGTTGTTCCAGTGATCGCCGGCGGGGGCCTCGTAGTCCCAAACGAACCAGCCTTCGAGCCCGGGGTAGCCCTCCTCGAAGATCGTGTCCGGGTTCACGGCGTTGAACGGCACCTGGTAGCCCACCCAGGTCCAGTTCTTGATCCCGTTGAACTCGTCCAACATGAAGTTGAGGAACATGTGGGCGAGCACCGGGTTCTTCGCGTTCGTCGGGATCGCGTACGTGTCGTTGTCGATCGTCCCGCCGAACCCGTCTCGAGCGGGCCAGTAGTACCGAAGGAGACCTGCCTCCTTCTTGGGGTCGTTCGTGTACCAGGGTCCCGCCTGGATGTCGCCCGACCAAGACTGGTGAAGGCCGAACTTGCCTTCGGGAACGCCGGAGTAGGCGCCGTCGATCGTCGTTTTGACGTCGACCAGGTCGTTGAGCTCGATCAACCGGTCCTTCGCCGTGTTGATCACGGCTGGGTCGGACTCGTCCAGGTTCGTCTGGTCCGCGAGGTCGCGATACATGCCGAGCGACAGCGCCTCCCGATAGACGTCGTAGATCCCGACCTTGCCTGCGTAGTCGGCGTTCCAGTAGATCTCGTACGGGTTCGACATCGCCGCGACGTCTTCGACCTCCAGCGGCACGATGTCGGTGCGCCACGCCATCCCGGTGTGGTAGATCGTGTACGGCACGGTGTACTGCGACCCCTGGTCGTAGTACGGGTTCTGCATCGTCGGCCAGAGGTTCTTGATGTTCGGGATGTAGTCTTGGTTCAGCGGCTGCAGCAGCTTGCCCGCCACCAGCTTGGGGACGTAGTCGATCGTCGGGAAGAACACGTCCACGTCGACCTCACCGGTCTGGAACTTCTGGATCGCCTGCTCCATGTTGTAGAAGGTCTCGTACTTGACCTCCACGTTGTACTTCTGGCTGAAGTCCTTCAACAAGCGCTTCCAGATGTACTGCTCCCAGTTGTAGACCACGAGCGGCCCCGCCTCTGGCTCGAGGTTGGAATCGATCGGCGGGTTGTCCTCGTACGTCTGCAGTGTGACGGGGTTGTCCAGCGTGCCGAAGCGCGGGACGACGTCCTCGCCTTCGGGCGGAGGGTTGGTCCCGCCGTCGTCACCGCAGGCCGCCAGGATCGCCGCCGAGGTGGGAAGCGCCACCCCCGCCGCGAGCGATCGCCGGAGGAAATCGCGCCTCGAAACGTTCCGATACGAAGGATCGCGCGGGTGGAAGACCATGACACCCTCCTCGCCTCTGGGCATCGAATTTGAACGCCGGTTCAGGAGGCTATCCCAGTCGCCGCGGAACACGCAAGGCAGCGGCGGCCGAGACCTCCCTGTGGGGGATACGGGAAGGCGGACGTGGAGGGTTGCCCCGGATGGGGTGAGACTCCGCTAGCATCCGCGCGATCCGCCGGAGGGGAGACGATGAGCGAAGCGGTCTTGCTGGTCGAGGACATCGGTCCGATCCGACGCCTCACGATGAATCGCCCTGGGTCGCTGAACGCCCTCGACCAGGAGCTCGTCGGGGCGATGTCGCAGGCGCTCGACGAGGCCGCTGCCGACGACGACGTTCGTGTCGTGATCCTCAGGGGAGCCGGGCGAGCCTT
The DNA here is from genome assembly GCA_963839395.1 of uncultured Actinomycetota bacterium. Lineage (GTDB taxonomy): Bacteria > Actinomycetota > UBA4738 > UBA4738 > HRBIN12 > JAJNBA01. The sequence continues at coordinate 67,206 of CAWIUW010000011.1, read as the reverse complement.
CAGCGCGGGGTACGACCTGAACGAGGACGCGACCGGCGGCGTGCTGGATGCCCGCCGGTGGTACGAAGACCTCAGGCATTCGACCGAGGAGATGCTCAAGTTCCTCGATCATCCGAAGCCCGTCATCGCTTCGGTGCACTCCTACTGCCTCGCGGGAGGCACCGATCTGATGCTGGCTTGTGACCTCGCGGTCGCCGCGGATGATGCCTACTTCGGCTACGTCGACGTTCGGTTCGGCTCGGGGGTCGTCTCGATGCTCCTGCCGTGGGTCGTGGGACTCCGCCGGGCGAAGGAGCTGCTCTTCACGGGCGAGGATCGCGTCACCGCCGAGGAGGCGCTTCGCATCGGGCTCGTCAACCGGGTGGTGCCTCGCGAGCAGCTGGACGACGCCACGCTCCAGCTCGCGGGATCGATCGCGAAGAACGAGCCGTTCGTGGTGCAGACCACGAAGCGGGCCGTGAACAGGGTGTGGGACGTGGCCGGGTTCCGCGCGGCGATGGCCGCCAACACCGAGCTCGACGTGATGATCGAGACCGCGAACCTTCCGGCGCGGGACGAATTCCGCCGGATCACGACGGAGCAGGGACTCAAGGCCGCGATCGCCTGGCGTGACGCGAGGTTCCGGGGCGACGCAGGGTGATCTCGTCCTCCCGGATCGTTCCACTCGCGCCGTCGCGGCCGCCGGCGTGATCTTCGGGCTCTTCGCCGCACTGGGGTGGGGGCTCGCCGACTTCTTCGGAGCGCTCGCGGGACGCCGGATCGGCGCGATCAGCGCCGTGATGGCGGGTCAGTTGCTGTCGGCGTTGTTCATCACCGCCGTGCTCCTGGCCACCGGCGAGTCCCTCCAGCCGTTGCGCGCCGACATCTGGCTCGTGGTGTTGAACGGCGCGATGGCGGCGCTGGCGTACACGACCCACTACAAGGCGCTCGAGCTCGGGCCGGTCGCCGTCGTCTCCCCGATCGGCGCGGGCTACGCCGTGGTGGGCGTCGCCCTCGCCATGCTGATCCTCGGCGAGCGCCCGAGCGGGCTCGCGCTCGTCGGGGCGGGGATCGCGGTCCTCGGCGTGGCGCTCGTCTCGACCGACCTGAAGAAGCTGCGCCACGGCATCGAGAACCGCCTGCCCGGTCTGCCGTGGGCCATCGTGGCGTCGGTCAGCTTCGGCGTCGCGGGGTTCCTCCTCGGCTGGATCGCCGATCGAGCCGGCTGGATCCCGGGACTCTGGGGATCCCGGGTATCGCAGATCGTCTTCTACCTGCCCTTGGTCTTCGTGTTCCGACGGGAGTTGTCCCGGGTGCGGATCGGGTTCGGTCTGTGGATCGCGCTCCTCGCCGGCGCCGCCGACATCGTCGGCGTCGTCGCGTTCTCCGCCGGCTCGGAGCGTGGACTCAACTCGATCGTGCTCGCCGCGAGCGCCGTGTTCCCGCTCATCGCGGTGGTCCTCTCGGTGATCTTCTTCGAGGAACGGCTCGTCGCGAACCAGGTCCTCGGGATCGCGCTGGTCGTCGGCGGCCTGCTCCTGCTGGGGCTCGGCTGACCGTCCGCCTCCCGATCCGACGCTCTGACGGGGTCAGCCCTGGTGCCGGTAGAACTCGACCTTCTCCGCCTCGAGCGGCGTGTTCCCGAGGATCAGGTCCGCGGCCTTCTCCGCCAGCATCATCACGGGAGCGTAGATGTTGCCGTTCGTCACGTACGGCATCGCCGACGCGTCGACCACGCGCAGTCCCTCCAGCCCGTGCACCTTCATCGTGAGCGGGTCCACGACGGATCGATCGTCGGTCCCCAACCGGCACGTGCACGAGGGATGGAGCGCGGTCTCCCCGTCACGGCGCACCCAGTCGAGCACCTGCTCGTCGGTCTCCACCTGCGGCCCGGGGGAGAGCTCACCCCCGTCGAAGGGAGCGAACGCCTGTTGCGAGAGGATCGTCCGTGCGACCCGGATCGCCTCGACCCATTCCCGTCGATCCTGCTCGGTCGACAGGTAGTTGAACCGGAGGGCGGGGTGGACCCGAGGGTCGGTGCTCACGATCTTCACGGAGCCTCGTGCGTCGGAGTACATCGGCCCGATGTGTACCTGATAGCCGTGGTCTCCGGCCGGCGCCGACCCGTCGTAGCGGACCGCGACCGGGAGGAAGTGGAACATCAGGTTCGGATAGGCCACCTCGTCGTTGCTGCGGGCGAAGCCCCCGGCCTCGAAGTGGTTCGTCGCGCCGAGCCCCGAGCGGAAGAACAGCCACCGGGCGCCGATGAACGGCTTCCGCCAGTTCTTCAGCCCCGGAGCGACCGAGACGGGCTGCGTGCACGAGTGCTGCACGTACACCTCGAGGTGATCCTGGAGATGTTCGCCGACCCCCGGGACGTCCTGCACCACGTCCACGCCGAGCGCGCGAAGCTCCTCGGCGTTGCCGACACCCGAGAGCTGCAGCGTTTGGGGGGAGTTGATGGCGCCACCGCACAGGATCACTTCCCCTGCCCGAACGCGCCGAGTGGGACCTCTCCCTCGTGCGTACTCGACGCCCACGGCCCGGGTTCCCTCGAACAGAACCTTGTTGACGAACGCGTGCGTGCGCACGTCGAGGTTCGGACGGCTCGACACCGGATGCAGGTAGGCGCGAGCGGCCGACAGCCTGCGCCCGCGGTGCACGTTCCGGTCGAACGGCGCGAAGCCCTCCTGGCGATACCCGTTGACGTCGTCGGTGAGCGAGTACCCCGCTTGCTGTACAGCTTCGAAGAAGGCGCCGAACAACGGGCTCTTCGCCGGCCCGCGCTCGAGGATCAGCGGGCCGCTGTGCCCTCGGTACTCATCGGCGGGCTCCGCCGCGAGACACGACTCCATGCGCCGGAAGTACGGGAGGCAATGAGCGTAGTCCCACGTCTCCATCCCCGGGTCCGCCGCCCAGCGCTCGTAGTCGAGCGGATTGCCGCGCTGGAAGATCATCCCGTTGATGCTGCTCGACCCGCCGAGGACCTTGCCGCGCGCGTGGTAGATGCGACGCCCCCCCATATGTGGCTCGGGCTCGGACTCGTACTTCCAGTCGTACCAGCTCCATCCGATCGGGTAGGTGAGCGCCGCGGGCATGTGGATGAAGACGTCCCAGATGTAGTCGGGACGGCCCGCCTCCAGGACCAGCACCTTGTTCGAGGGATCCGTGGTGAGCCGGTTGGCGAGCACGCAGCCGGCGGAACCGCCGCCGACGATCACGTAGTCGAACGCACGCTCCATCGGGGACAGTTTCCCCCAGATCGCCCGCGACGCGCATGCGAGGGAACTGCGCTAGCGTGCTGGCGCGATGGACGGCCCCTCACCTGCCTCCGCTGATCCGTTCGAGGTCTCCGTGGGTGTCGTCCGGGAGGCGAACGCTCGCGGGATCCCGCTCAAGCTCCTCGGGGGCCAGGCGGTGCGGCTGCTCTGCCCGACGTTCCCGCACCGGGCACGTGTCGACCAGGACATGGACTTCGCCTGCGTCTCCTCGAAGAAGCGTGACGTCATCGCATTCTTCGGGGAGCAAGGCTTCCTCGGCGATCAGCGGTTCAACACCCTCCACGGCGACCGACAGATGTACTTCACCACCGCGGATGGGACGACCTCGGTCGACGTGGTGATGGATCGGCTCAACATGTGTCACGTGCTCGACTTCGCCGACCGGATCGATCGTCTCCCCGACACGCTCGATGTCGCCGACCTCTTGCTCACGAAGCTCCAGGTCTTCGAGCTCAATCGGAAGGACGTGCACGACATCCTCCACCTGTTCTCGGCCTACCCGGTGGCCGAAGGTGATGAGCCGGGCACGATCGGGACGGGCAGGGTGGGCAAACTCGTCGGCGAGGACTGGGGGTGGTGGCGCACCACCACGATGAACCTCGACAAGGTCATCCTTTACGCCGAGGGCCGTCCGCCGGACCTCGTCCCCGAACATCCCCCTTTCGATCCTTCCGGCCAGGCGATCGCCCTCCTCGGCGCCTGCAACGAAGCGCCGAAGACCCTGAAGTGGAAGATGCGCGCGAAGGTCGGCGACCGGATGCAGTGGTACCAGCTCCCCGAGGAGGTCGGGCACTGATCCGCCGGCTGTCCGTTCGGGCAACCCCTCTGGGTTGCGCTCGGCAGGCCCGCGGCGGAAGATTCCCCCGGTGAAGATCTTCTTCGTGACCGACCTTCACGGGTCGGAGATCTGTTGGAAGAAGTTCCTGAACGCCGGGTCGTTCTACGGCGCAGACGTCGTCATCCTCGGCGGGGACGTGACCGGGAAGGCGATGGTGCCCATCGTGCAGCGCGCGAACGGGACCTGGGAGGCCTCCCTGCAGGACCACCGGGACACCCTCGAGTCCGAGGACGCGATCGTCGAGTTCGAGAAGCGGGTGATGAACCGTGGCTACTACCCGATCCGGGTCTCGGACCAGGAGTACGTCGCGATGCAGGAGGACGAGGACCTCGTCGACAAGCGGTTCAAGGAGGTCATGCTCGACGGGACCGAACGCTGGATCGCGATGGCGGAGGAGAAGCTCGCCAACACGGGGATCCGTGTGATCGCCTGTCCGGCGAACGACGACATGTTCGAGATCGACGACCTGCTCACCGGCGCGCAGGTCGTGGAGACCGGCGACGAGGAGCACCCGATCACGCTCGGTGACTTCACGATGGTCTCGATGGGATGGACGAACCCCACGCCCTGGCACACGTTCCGCGAAGCCGAGGAGCCGGAGCTGGCGACGCGGATCGATCGCGCGCTCGAGGCGGCCACCGACCCGGAGACGACGATCTTCAACTTCCACGCGCCGCCGTACGGCTCGAAGCTCGACAACGCGCCGGCGCTGAACCCCGACCTGACGTACGTCTCGGGCGGCCAGGCGATCCGACCGGTCGGGTCCACCGCCGTGCACGACTCGATCAAGCGCTTCCAGCCCCTGCTGTCGCTCCACGGACACATCCACGAGAGCAAGGGCTCGACCAGGATCGGCAAGACGTTGGCCCTGAACCCCGGAAGCTCCTACGAAGAGGGGATCCTGCAGGCGGCGGTCGTGAACATCGACGAGAAGAAGCGGAAGGTCAAGAACTACCAACTGGTGAACGGCTAGCGGCCGTTCCGAACCCTGGGAGGGGTGCCGATGGCAGCGGTAGGCGAAGCCCCAGCCTTGTTCCTGCGGAAGGCGACCGGCCTGGTGAAGGGATGGTCGAAGTTCGACGCGTTCCTCTACTCGTTCATGTCGGTCAACTTCGTCACGCTCGGATTGTTCTTCGCGTTCTCGGTGCTCGCGTTCGTGCCGACGGGCCAGATCCTGCCGGCCCTGCTGATCAGCGGCGTGTTCGTCTCGTTCCTCGTCGTCACGTACGCAGGTCTCATCTCGGTGATGCCGCGAGCCGGTGGGGACTACGTGTGGCAGAGCCGCGTACTCGGCGGCGGCATCGCGTTCGTCCTGGCGATCACCGGATGGTGGTTCATCCTCTGGTACTGGGCGCCCATCTACGGCAACATCCTCAATGTCGAGGTCCTCCAGCCGCTCGCGGCGATCTTCAAGCTCGACGGCATCAGCGAGTTCCTGGCGTCGAACAACGGCTTGTTCTTCGTGTGCGCGGTGACGGTGCTCCTCGCCGGCTATCTCGTCTCTCTCGGCATGGAGGGGTACGCCAAGGTCCAGAAGGTCTGCTTCTACATCGGCATGGGGGCGCTCGCCGTCGTCTTCGTCGTGATGCTGTTCGGCTCTCAGAGCGGATTCCAGAACGCGTTCAACGAGGAGTCGGCCAACCTTTTCGGGGCGAGCGGTGACGTCTACACCCAGACGATCGAGATGGGGACCGTGAACAACGGCGGCCCGATCGTGCCGGAGCTCGGCCTCACTCCCTTCTTCGGACCGACGCTGCTGCTGGTTCCGTTCCTGTGCTTCTGGATCTTGTGGCCGAACTGGGGCGCGACGCTCTACGGCGAGGTCCGCGGCGCGAGCGACTTCAAGCGGGTCATGAGCGGGATGATGTGGGGACTGTGGATCACCGTCGGTGTGGCGTTGATCTTCGTCTTCCTCGCGGCCAAGTTCTTCGGGTGGGAGTTCTTCAACGCCGCGAACCTGAACTATTGGGCGACGGTGTACGGGTTCGGGGACGCGACGATACCGGTGTGGTCGTATCCGCCGCTGCTGGCCAGCTTCTACTTCCACAGCGAGCTGATCTCCGCGCTGATCATCCTGGCCTTCGGGGCGTGGTTCCTGGGATGGGCGGGCACGCTGTTCCTGTCGTCGACCCGGGTGATCTTCGCTGCGGCGTTCGACCGGATCCTGCCGGAGAAGGTCGCCGACGTGTCGGAGCGACGTCACGTCCCGGTGTGGGCGCTCGTCTTGATGCTGGTCCCGGCCCTCATCGTGAGCGCGTTCTACGCCTACACCTCCACGTTCCGAACCTGGATCCTGGATGCGACGCTCGTGATCGCGGTGACGTTCCTCGGCTCGGCGATCGCGGCGATGATCCTCCCGTGGCGGAAGAAGCGACTGTACGAGAGCTCTCCGATGGCTCGGTACAAGATCGCCGGTATCCCGCTCATCACGGTGACCGGCTTCCTGACCGCGGGATTCCTCATCTTCAACCTCTATCACTGGTTCACGAACGAGCTGTACGCCATCAACGACCCCGATTCGCTCGTGTTCATGGGGTCGATGTACCTGTTGGCACTCGTGGTCTACGTGGTCGCGAAGATCGTGCGGAAGAGCCAGGGGATCGACCTGGGGGCGATCCACAAGGAGATCCCGGTCGAGTAGCGACCGGGATCGACGGGGTGGGTGGGGCGGCCCTTCGGGGCCGCCCCAACCTCTTCCCGGGAGACGAGAGATGGCCGACGACCACCGGATGCTGATCGGAGGCGACTGGGTCGCCTCCGAGAGCGGGGCCACGTTCGACGCGACCTCGCCGTCGACCGGCGAGGTGATCGGCTCGATCCCCGAGGGCACCCGAGGCGACGCGCAGCGGGCGATCGTGGCGGCGAACGAGGCGTGGCCGGGGTGGTCGGGGCTCTCGGCGTTCGACCGGGCGGCCGCGATGCGTCGCATCGCGGCCGCGATCGACGGGCGCCGAGAGGACCTCGCGCGGACGCTCTCGCTCGACCAGGGGAAGCCGCTCGCGGCAGAGGCACGGGACGAGGTCGAGGAGCTCATCGCCTACTTCGACATGGCGGCGGCGGACGCGACCCGCCTGGAAGGCCTGATCCCGCCGAGCGTCGACGCCGGAAAGCGGGTGTTCCTGTACCGCGTGTCACGCGGCGTGGTGGGCGTGATCAGCCCGTGGAACTGGCCGTACACCATGCCGGCCGAGATCGTGGCGCCCGCGCTCGCCGCCGGCAACGCCGTCGTGCTCGCGCCGGCTCCCACGACGAGCGTCTGCGCCGTGAAGCTCGCCGAGTGCATCGACGCGGCGGATCTCCCGCCGGGCGCGTTCAACCTCGTGACGGGTCCCGGGCCGGTCGTGGGCGACGAGCTGGCGGCCAACCCCGGGACGGCCGCTGTGGGGTTCATCGGGTCGATCGCGACCGGGCACACGGTGGCGTCGCGCGCCGCCGGCAAGGAGCTCCTGCTGGAGATGGGGGGGAACGGGCCGCTCGTGGTCTGTGACGATGCCGACCTCGACGCTGCGGTCGAGGCCACCCTCACCGCCTGCTTCCTGAACGCCGGCCAGAGCTGCACCGCCGGCGAGCGGATCCTCGTGCAGGAAGACGTGAAGGACGACTACGTCGCTCGGCTCTCGAAGGCGATCGAGGAGCGGATCCGTCTCGGCGACCCGTTCGACGACGCGACCACGATGGGACCGGTCAACAACGATCCCACGGCGGACAAGACCGAGCGTCACGTGACTGAGGCGCAGGAGCGAGGTGCGACGCTCGTGGCGGGCGGCCATCGCGCGCCGGCGCACGGGAGCGCCCTGTTCTTCGAGGCCACCCTGCTGGACGGGGTCACCGACGAGATGGAGATCGCCCGGGAGGAGACGTTCGGCCCCGTCGTCCCGGTGAGTGCGATCCGGAGCGAGGAGGACGCGATCGGGCTCGTGAACGACTCTCCGTACGGGCTGCTCTCCGCGATCTTCACGAAGGACCTCGGACGCGGTCTTCGTTTCGCGGAGGCCGTCCGCACCGGCTGGGTGAACGTCAACGAGGGGACGAACTACTGGGAGTCCCACCTGCCGTTCGGCGGCCGCGCCGGATCCAAGAGCGGCGTCGGCCGCGTCGGCGGACGCTTCTCGATGGAGCGACTGACCGAGCTGAAGACGATCGTCGTCAACCTCGGTTAGGCGGATCCTCGGTGGCCGGGACCGGAAGCGAAGCCACCCGCCTCTTCTTCGCGGCCGACATCCACGGCTCGCAGGTCACGTTCCGGAAGTTCCTCGCGGCCGCGGAGTTCTACGGGGTCGATGCGCTCGTGTTCGGCGGCGACCTGATGGGCAAGGTCCTGGTGCCGATCGTCCGGCGGAACGGTGGGTTCCACGCTTCCTTCCAGGGCCGCGACGAGTGGTTCGAGGCCGACGGTCTCGAGCCGTTCACGCGCGCGGTCGAGCAGCCGGGCTTCTACTGGAAGGTCTTCGACAGCGACGAGTACGAGGCCGTCGAAGCCGACCCGCTCGCCAAGCACGGCCTGTTCCACGAGCTCGCGACGTCGAGGCTCGTCGAGTGGATCGAGCTCGCCGAGGATCGACTGCGCGGGACGGGCGTCCGGCTCTACATGACAGGTGGGAACGACGACGAGCCCGCCGTGTTGGAGACGCTGGATCGGCACGAGGGTGACCACGTCGTCGCGAGCGAGGGCAGGCTCATCGAGCTGGACGGGGAGCACACGATGATCACGGTCGGCCTGTCGACCTTCACGCCCTGGGACACCCCTCGCGAGGCGAGCGAGGAGGAGATCGCGCGGACGATCGACGCGGCGGCCGGCGCCGTGCCCGACCTCGGCCGTTCCGTGTTCAACCTCCACTGTCCTCCGAAGGACACGCCGATCGACACGTGCCTGAAGCTCGAGGTCCGTCCCGGCGAGTTGCCTCGGCCGATCCGTCAAGCGGGACGGTTCCTGACGACCGGCGGTGGCAGCCTGGCCGTGAAGGAGGCGATCCAGCGGTATCAACCGCTCGTGGGGCTGCACGGTCACATCCACGAGTCGGGCGGCCGCTTCCGGATCGGCCGGACCCAGACGTTCAACCCGGGAAGCGAGTACGTGCAGGGCGTCCTGCAGGGCGTGATCGTCTCGCTGAAACGGGGGAAGCTCGTCTCCTATCAGCACACGCAGGGGTAGAGGCGTTCGATAGTGTCGGCCACCTCATGAAGGATCGCGCGCAGGTCGTCGTGATCGGGGCGGGGATCGTCGGCGCCAGCGCCGCGTACCACCTGGCCGAGCTCGGTGTGACGGACGTCCTCGTGATCGATCAGGGTCCGATTGTTCGAGACCGGAGGGTCGACCTCGCACGCGCCCGGGCTCGTGTTCCAGACGAACGGCTCGCGGACGATGTGCCGCCTCGCCCAGTACTCGGTCGACCTCTACTCCGGGCTCGAGGTCGACGGCCAACCCGCCTGGTACGGCGTCGGCGGGATCGAGGTCGCGACCACGCACGAGCGCTCCGAGGAGCTGAAGCGGCGTCGCGGCTATGCCCGTGCCTACGGGATCGAGGGGACCGAGCTCCTCACCCCCGAGGAGACCGCCGAGCGGATCCCGATCCTCGATCCCGCCCACATCCTCGGGTCCTACCTCGTGCCGTCGGACGGGGTAGCGAAGGGCACCCGAGTGGCGGCGGCCCTCGCCGCGAAGGCGGAGGCGAAGGGCGTCACGTTCGAAGGCGGCGTCCGCGTCACCGGGTTCGACATCCGGGACGGACGGGTGCACGGCGTCCGGACCGAGCAGGGCGACGTCGAGTGCGAGCAGGTGCTCGTCTGCGCCGGCATCTGGGGTCCGACGATCGGGCGGATGGCCGGCGTGCCGATCCCGCTCGCGGTCGTGCAGCACCAGCTGGTCTGGACGAAGCCGTTGCCGGAGCTCACCGCCGACGCGGACCAAGAGGTGGTCCACCCGATCCTTCGACATCAGGACGTGTCGCTGTACTTCCGGCAACAGGGCGATCGCTACGCGCTCGGCAACTACCGGCACGAGCCGATCCTGTTCGAACCGGAGGATCTCCGCCCGTATCGGGACGGTGAGCCGCAGCCGAGCGTCGAGCCGTTCACGCCCGAGCACTTCGAGGTCGCCTACGAGGAGAGCACGCGGCTCCTCCCGGCGGTGAAGGACATGCTCGACCGTTCGACCGCGATCAACGGCATGTTCTCGTTCACCCCCGACATGGGATCGATCGTCGGCGAGTCGGCCGACGTGCGTGGCTTCTGGATCTGCGAAGCCGTGTGGGTCACGCACGGCGGGGGCATGGGGAGGATGGCCGCGGAGTGGATCGCCGAAGGCGAGCCGTCGATGGACATGGCCGAGGCGGACGCGAACCGCTTCTACCCGTTCATGACGACGACGCCGTACGTGCGCGCGCGCGGCGCCCAGCAGTACCGCGAGGTCTACGACATCCTGCATCCGCTCCAGCAGATGTCGCACCCACGCGAGCTGAAGCTGACGCCCTTCTACGCCCGGCATCGCGACCTGGGCGCCGAGTTCTTCACCGGCGCCGGATGGGAACGGCCGCAATGGTTCGAGACGAATCACGTGCTGACCGGGGCGCCGTGGGAGTCCAGGACCGGCTGGGCCGCGCAGAACTGGTCCCCGTGTGTCGGGGTCGAGCATCTCGCGACGCGGGAGCGTGTCGGGCTCTTCGATATCACGCCGTTCGCCAAGTTCGACGTCACGGGCGCAGATGCGCTCTCGTTCCTCGAGCGCATCTGCGCCAACCGGATCGATCGTCCCGTCGGGACGATCGTCTACACCTCGATGCTCACGCCCTCGGGCGGTATCCGGTGCGACCTCACCGTGACCCGGAAGGACGAGGATCGCTTCCGCGTGGTCACTGGCGGTGGGAGCGGCCAGCACGACCGAGCGTGGCTCCTCGCGCAGCGACACGAGGGCGAGCGCGTCAACCTCACGGTCCGTACCGGGTCGCTCTTCGCGCTCGGCCTGTGGGGACCGAGCGCGCGCGACGTCCTCCAGGCCGTCACCGACGTCGACGTCTCGAACGACGCGTTCCCCTACATGACGGCGCGGTACCTGAACGTCGGCGAGGTCGATCCGGTCTGGACCCAGCGGATCTCCTACGCCGGTGAGCTCGGATGGGAGCTCTACGGGCAGATCGCGATGGGACAGCGCGCGTGGGACGTGCTCTGGGAGGCGGGGGAAGAGCATGGCATCGTCGCGGCGGGTGGCGGTGCCTTCGACTCGCTCCGCCTCGAGAAGGGCTACCGGCTCTGGGGCCAGGACATCCACACGGAGCACGACCCGTTCGAGGCCGGGCTCGGGTTCGCCGTCCGGATGGACAAGGGAGACTTCCAGGGGCGGGACGCCCTGCAGCGCAAGCTCGACCGGGGACCGACCGAGAAGCTCTCCTGCATGACGTTCGACGATCCGCTCAGGGTCGTGATGGGAAAGGAGCCGATCCTCCACGACGGGGGGGTCGCGGGCTACGTGACGAGCGCCGCCTACGGCTATTCGGTCGGCCGCGGGATCGTCTACGGCTACCTCCCGGTCAACCTCGCCGTGGAGGGGACGCCCGTCGAGGTGGAATACTTCGGCGACCGTCTGGCGGCCACCGTCGCGGCCGAGCCGTTGTGGGACCCCAAGGGCGAGCGCCTGCGGGCCTGAGCGAAGGAGTTTCGATGGCAGTGAACGAGGACCCCGGCATCCTGCTGTACACGAGGATCCGCAAGTCACCCTACTTCTACGCGTCGCGCGAGCACGGGGTGGCGCGATACAGCGTCTACAACCACACGTATCACCCACGCCATTACGGCGACCCGGTGGCCGAGTACTGGCACCTCGTGAACGCGGTGACGATGTGGGACGTCGGCGTCGAGAAGCAGATCCAGATCAAGGGTCCGGACGCGTTCGACCTCACGAACATGATCGTGCCCCGCGACCTCCACAAGTGCGCGGTGGACCAGTGCAAGTACGTGTTCATCACCGCCCCCGACGGCGGGATCCTCAACGATCCCGTGTTGCTCCGTGTCGAGGAGGACGAGTTCTGGCTCTCGCTCGCCGACTCGGACGTGAACCTTTATGCGCTCGGGATCGCGGGTGCGAAGGGTATGGACGTCACGGTGCAGGAGATCGACGTCGCTCCCGTGCAGATCCAGGGTCCGAACGCGAAGAAGGTCCTCGTCGAGCTCTTCGGCGACAAGATCCTCGACGTGCCCTACTACGGCTTGATGAAGGCGGACCTCGACGGCATGCAGGTCGTGGTCTCACGCACCGGCTACACGGGCGAGGTCGGCTACGAGATCTATCTCCGTGACGCGTCGACGCACGGCAGGAAGCTCTGGAACCGCGTGCTCGAAGCCGGCAAGCCGCACGACCTCGAGGTGATCGGTCCGTGTCACATCCGTCGCATCGAGGGAGGGATCTTGGCCTTCGGCGCGGACATGTGGTACGAGAACAACCCCTTCGAGGTCGGCTACCACTACACGTGGATGGTCGACCTCGAGCAGGAGGCCGACTTCATGGGCAAGGAAGCCCTGAAGAAGATCAAGGCCGAGGGCGTGAAGCAGAAGCTCGTCGGCGTCGACATCGAAGGCGAGCCGCTCGGCACCTACATCGACAACGAGATGCTCGACTTCTTCCCGGCGTCGGCAGGTGGGAGCGTCGTGGGTCGTGTGACGTCGGCCTGCTACTCACCTCGTATGGAGAAGAACATCGGGCTCGCGATGCTCCCGATCGAGCACACGGAGCTGGGGACGTCGCTCCAGGTCGAGACGCCGAAGGGAACGGTCGGCGCGACCGTGGTGCAGACACCGCACTGGGATCCGACGAAGGAGATCCCGAAGGGTTAGTTCGCCGCGATCCAGGCGGGGAAGTTCCCGAGCACGCCGGTCCGTTCGCTGAGGTCATCCTGCGCTCCGGTGCGCGGGTCGAGGATCACGATCGAGCCCTCACGGTCCACCAGGAGGCCTCCAAGAGACCAGTCCGGGAACTTGTCCAGCCTCACCAGGTCCGCTCGTCAGGTTCCGCGGATCGGATCCGTCCGCTCGCATCACCCAGACGTCGTCGTCGCTGTGGCGCTCGAGGTCGTGGGGAGGCGGCTCGAACGACGGCGGTGTGCCGCGCGTGGACTCGAACGCGATCCACGCGCCGTCGGGGGACCAGGTCGGATACATGTCGGTGCTGTCCGGGGCAGCGGTGAGGTTGGTCTCGTCGGAGCCGTCGGCGTTCATCACCCACACGTCGTAGTCGGGGTCGCCGAACGGCGTCGAGCCTCCCATCGAGGATGCGAACGCGATCCGAGAGCCATCGGGCGACCAGGCCGGGTACTCGCCCCACACGTCCGAGAGCTGCCGCGCGCTCGAGCCGTCGGCGTTCATCACGTACAGCTGTGGCATGCCGTTCTCGTCGGACGAGTACGCGATCCGTCGGCCGTCCGGGGACCAGACCGGTCCCCACTCGTTGGCATCCGGCGAGTGGGTGAGGTTCGCGTATCCCGTGCCGTCGGTGCGGATCACGGCGACGTCGTCGTTGACGTTCACGCCTGCGCGCGAGTCCCGGAAGACGAGGAGACGCCCGTGGCCGTCGGGATCGAACTGTGGGCCTGGGAACGACGTCACCGCCCGGTCGTCGCTTCCCGCGAGCGAGAGGACGTGGATCTCGCCGTCATCGCCCGCGAACGTGATCTTGCCCCGCCTCAGTCCAGCGGCGGGAAGCTCGTCGGACGCAGATGGAACGGACGCGCTCGGGGCGCCTGCGTCCCCGGCGGACGTGCACGAAAGGAAGGCGATCGAGACGAGGAGCCCGCAGCGGGTCAACACACCCATGTGCCGGAGTACACCCGTGGGGGGCGTGGCGTTCCATGACCGCGGGTTCGAGCGGCAGGACGACCGCCACCTCTCCGTCGGGGCACTATGCCCGATGTGATGTCCACGCGGAGGCCGCGCACGCCGGCGAGCTCGGAAGACGAGCGGGTCACTCTCGGAAGGCTGCTCGAGCGGCCGCTGTTCGAGTTGATCCCGCTCCGCGACGCTCTCGAGCGAGCGGCATCCCTCCCGCCGGGCGCCGTCACGACGGTGACGGCCTCACCGACCCACGGGATCGAGTCGACGATCGAGCTGTGCGAGGGACTCATCGCGCGTGGTCATCCGGCCACCCCGCACCTGGCGGCGCACATGATCCGCGACCGGACGCACCTCGCAGAGTTGCTCGAGCGGTGCGCGGCGGCCGGGATCCGAGACGCGTTCGTCGTGGGAGGAGATGCGAAGGACAGGGGCGAGATCCACGACGGCCTCGCACTGCTCCGGCTGATGGATGAGGTCGGACATCCCTTCGAGACAGTTGGCGTGGCCGGCTATCCGGAAGGCCATCCCTCGATCCCGGAGGAGATCGTGCTCTCCTCGTTGAAGGAGAAACGGAGGTATGCGAGCTACCTCACGACGCAGATGAGCTTCGACGCGACCGCGATCGCATCATGGATCGCGCGGATCCGGAGCGTAGGCGTGACGCTCCCCGTCCATCTCGGGCTCCCGGGAGCCGTGGACGTGCGGAGGTTGGTTCGGGTGGCAGCCCGGATCGGCGTCGGTGGCTCCCTCCGGTACCTGGGGAAGAATCGGCAGCTCCTCCGTCTCCTCGTCCGCCGCTCGTTCACGCCCGAGCGACTACTCCGCTCGCTCGGTCCCACGCTCGCCGATCCGGAGGCGGACGTGCGCGCCCTCCATCTCTTCACGTTCAACCAGGTGGCGGCCACGGTCACGTGGCAGGAGCGGATGCTGGCCGGGCTCTAGATAGGCAGCTTCGTCGCTCCGAGTCTGTCGACGAAATAGCCGGCGAACGACGGGCGGACGAAGACGCGGGTCGTTCGCTCGTCGCGCTGATGGAGGATCACCTGCGCCCCTCCGAACAGGGTCTGTGCGCACATCCCCGGCGTCCAGCGACTCGGATGGAGATCCAGCCCACAGCCGGAGGAAAGCGCTTCGAGACCGTCGACCAACTCGAACGCGATCCGGTTCGCGCCGACGTCGAGGATCGAGTGGTGGTGTCCCGTCAGCGCGTCCTCCAGTTCGCGGGCGATCGCGGGTGCGGCCTCGGGCTCGGCGACGACGAGCCACTCGTCGGGGCCGAGCCACAGGACGTCTCGGCCCTCCCACGTCGTCGCCGTGTTCACCGCAGGTGCGGTGAACGGCAGTCGGACCGGCTCGGCGCGCACATCTACCTGTGCCAGGTCGATCGGGACGAGGGACTCAGCCGTCATGGCGCGCTCCCTCCTGATCGAAGAAGACGGGGGACACGATCTCCGCGGCGATCGTCTGGTCTAGCAGCGGGGCGAAGACCGACTGGCCCGTCCGCTCGCGCCCTCGCTCGACCATCGCGAGCGCGATCGGCCGATCGAGCGTCGGGCTGGCGTACGACGACGTCACGTGACCGATCATCGGCATCGGGATGCTGCCCGTGTCCTCTTCGACGAGCTGCGCTCCTTCGGGGAGAAGCTGATCCGGAAGGAGTCCCACGAGTTGCTTCCGATCGTCACGAACTGGGTCGGGCCGATGGAGCGACCGGCGTCCGATGAAGTCCGAGTCGTCCTTCCGAACGATCCAGCCCATCCCGAGGTCGGCCGGCGTAACGGTGCCGTCGGTGTCCTGCCCGACGATCACGAATCCCTTCTCGGCGCGGAGTATGTGCATCGCCTCGGTGCCGTAGGCCGTGATCCCGTGGGGCGCCCCAGCAGCCATGACCTCGGTCCACAGCTCGAGACCGCGCCGGCCGTCGACGAGGATCTCGTACGAGAGCTCGCCGGTGAAGCTCACCCGGGCGACGCGCACCGGGATCCCCGCCACCTGCCGTCGCGGAACGTCATGAACGGGAACGCTTCGGATGAGAGATCGATGCTCGTCCCGAGGGCGGATAGCACTTCGCGGGCCTTCGGGCCGGCGACCGCCACGTCGGACCACTGCTCGGTGACGCTCGTGCAGTACACGCGGAGCTCGGTCCACTCGGTCTGGAGCCATTCCTCGAAGCGATCGAGGACCATCGCGGCGTTCCCGGTGGTGGTGGTCACGAGGAAGCGGTCCTCGGCGACGCGCATCGCCACGCCGTCGTCCGCGACCATCCCGTCGAGTCCGAGCATGAACCCGTAGCGGATCGACCCCTGGGGGAGGGTGCTCATCCGGTTCGTGTACATCCGGTCGAGGAACGCGGCGGCATCGGGCCCTTCGACCTGGATCTTGCCGAGGGTCGAGGCGTCGAGCACGCCGACCCCGTTGCGAACGGCGAGGCACTCGCGCCGGACCGCGGCGTCCATCCCTTCCCCGTCCGCCGGGAAGTACCGCGGTCGCTTCCACTGGCCGACGTCCTCGAACACGGCGCCGTGCTCCTCGTGCCACGGGATGGATCCGCGTCCGGCGGATCGGGATCCAGGAGGTCTCCGCGGTCGCGACCAGCGATCGTCGTGTAGGAGACCGGGACAGCCGGAGGACGAGCGCTCGTCGGTTCCTGCGCGCCCGGGCCGCCGTCGAGCAGATGATTCACGATCGCGCTCGCAACAGGGCCGCTCGTCCGTCCCTGATCGATCGCGGTACCGATGTATGTGGCCCGTTTCACGTGCTCGACCGACGTGAGGCCGGCGTCGAGCGCGCTCTTGAGGTCCGCGACCGTCTGATCGCGCTGGAGATCGATGAATGCCTCGGAGTCCTCGCCGGCGAAGATCCAGGCCGCCTCATGAGGTGGCAGTTTCTTCCCGGACGCCCGGCCGACCACGGTGAACCAGTCGGGGCCGCTCTGTGGAACGAAGGCATCGGCGGCATCGTCGTACGAGACCGTTCCCCCTATCGCTCGCCACAGAGCGAGGTTCGGTATCCACCCGCCGGCGACGATGGGGGCGTCGAGCTCTTCCACGAGGGTGCCCCGCCCGATGTCGATGAGGTCCAGATCGAGGCCCAGCTCTTCGAGCCAATCGATGTCATCGAGCAGGGATGATCCCTCGCCGAGGTCAACGACGTGCTCGGGTTTCGAACCGGCCCGGCTCACGAGCGCGAGCGCCGCCCAGCCCAACTCATTGGTCGTGATCAATGAGACACGGTCGTGCGACAAGCACGCCGAAGCGTTCCACGTAGGCCGCCGCCGCGGAGGAAAGCATCACGCCAGGGCGATCGTTCCTCGCGAACACGATCGGGCGCTCCGTCGCGCCCGTCGCCAACACGATGTTGGCCGCCCGGATGTGCCAGAGGCGTTCCATCTCTGGCGACCGCTCGAGCGCAACGACGTAGCCGTCGTCGTAGATGCCGAGGGCCGTCGTTCTCGGGAGAACCACCGCGTCGACCGGTGGATCGTCGATCCGGTGGCGCTCGTCCACCAGGATCACGCGGTCGCCGCGGCCGACCGCGGCGGCTGCCGCCGCGCGCCCGGATGGACCGCCGCCGACCACGAGCGTCTCGACGTGCCGTGTGCGCGTGCTCCGCAGCGACGCGTTGGGCACGCTCTCGCAGCGGGAAGGCGTCCCACGCCCGCCCGCGGCTCCGCCACCAACCCGTCCACCAGCTCGACCATCGTCGCGGCGACGATCGGGTCGAACCAGGGCTCACTGACCTCGACGAACGCGTTCGGCTCCTCCGGCCCGGCGGTCATGATCCCGCGGGGTCTGCCGAGGATCGGGCTGCGGAAGCCGCCGGTCACACCGTTCGCGAGCAGCGCGCTCGCCAAGGTATCTCCCTCGAAGCCCTCGTACTCCACGCCGTCGAACCGGAACGTGAGCGGCCTGGATCGATCGATCCAGGAGCCGCCCTCGGAGAGTCGTCGCGACGTCACGCCGGTGGCTCCTCGCCGATCCGATACGTCGCGATGAACCGGTGCGTCGACGTGTCCCGGACCGCGTTGAACCATCGCCGGCACCCATGGACGTGGTACCAGCGCTCGCGGAACGGCCCGCGCGGGTTGTCGCGCATGAACAGGAAGTCGGCCCACTCCTCGTCGCGAGAGGCCGTCCGGATCGGTCGGGTACGCGATGTGCGCTTGACCGCCGTAGCGGAACTCGATCTCGTCGCGCGGACCGCACCACGGGCACCGGATCAGCAGCACGATCTACCCGGCCTCCTCGTCGAACGAGGCGACGACCCGCTTCGGCGCCGTCAGCCGCCACGCCTCCGTGACCAGCTCGCGCATCTCGTCTCGGTCCACCGTCCGGAACCGCACGCCCACCCAGCCGCTCGGTCCGACATATGGGGGAACGAAGTACGTCTCGGGATCCATGAACGTGAGCGCGCGCTGCTCGTCGTGGGTGCTCTTCACCCACGCCTCGCGCTCGCCCTCGGCGAACATCACGAAGATCTTCTTCCGGACGCGGAAGGTCGGTGTGCCCCAGGTCTCCTGCTCGGCGGCCTCGGGAAGGGAGAGCGCGATCCGACGCACCGTGTCCTTCCGCATCGCATCAATGCGCGACGGCCGCCGCGCCGTGTTCGTCGATCAGCGCTCCCGTCGTGAAGCGCTCCAGCGAGAAAGGTCGCACGAGGTCGCTCGGCTCGCCCGTCGCGATCGTCTCCGCGTAGGCCCACCCAGATCCGGGCGTAGCCTTGAACCCTCCCGTCCCCCAGCCGCAGTTGAGGAACAGCCCGTCGATCCCGGAGAGCCCCACGATCGGCGACGCATCGGGGCACACGTCGACGATGCCGCCCCAGGTACGGAGCAGCTTGGCGTGGGCGAAGATCGGGAAGAGCTCAACCGCCGCCGTCAGCTGCTGCTCGATCACGTGGAACGATCCGCGCTGCCCGTATCCGTTGTACGAGTCGATCCCCGCGCCCATCACGAGCTCGCCTTTGTCGGCCTGCGACACGTAGACGTGCACCTTGTTCGACATCACGACGCAGTCGAGAACGGGTTCGTACAGCGCGCTCACCAACGCCTGTAGCGGATGGGACTGCAGCGGCAGGCGGAGGCCGACCATCGAGGCCAACACGCTGGTGTGGCCGGCGGCGGCGAGGGCAACCTTCGAGCCGCGGATCTCGCCCCGCGTCGTCGCGACACCCTCCACGCGGCCGTCAGGGCCGCGGAGGAACCCGGTGACCTCCGCGTGCTCGACGATGTCCACGCCGAGGTCGCTCGCCCGTGTCGCGTACGCCCACGCCACCTTGTCATGGCGCGCGACGCCGCCCCGGCGCTGCAGCGTCGCGCCCATCACGGGGTAGCGGAGAGAAGACGAGATGTTCACGAGCGGGCAGAACGCCGGCGACCCCCTCGGGCGTGAGCCACTCCGCGTCCACACCGTTGAGCCGGTTCGCGTTGACGCGGCGCATCGAGGAGCGCACCTCACCGAGGTCGTGCGCGAGGTTCAGCACGCCGCGCTGAGAGAACTCGACGTCGACGCCGAGCTCCTCTTCGAGTCCCTCCCAGAGCTTCAGCGAGTGCTCGTAGATCGCGACCGACTCGTCCCAGAGGTAGTTCGATCGGATGATCGTGGTGTTCCGCGCCATGTTGCCGCCCGCGAGCCAGCCCTTCTCGACCACGCAGACGTCGGTGATCCCGTGGTTCTTCGCCAGGTAGTAGGCGGTGGCGAGACCGTGACCACCTCCCCCCACGATGACGACCTCGTAGGAAGGCTTCGGCTCGGCGGCTCGCCAGTAGCGCACGGCGCACATCTTGCCGCAGCGGTGCCGGGGCCGTCCGCCGTATGCTCACCGGCCATGACACCGCCCGGCCGGTCGGAGGAGGATCGCGAGATCCAGGAGCGCACCCGCCGGTTCGTGGACGAGGAGCTGATCCCCTGGGAGGTCCACGCCGAGGAGCACGAAGGCCGGATCCCCGACGACGTCCATGAGGGTCATCGGGCGAAGGCGAAGGAGCTCGGTCTCTTCGCCATGAACATGCCGAAAGAGCTGGGCGGCGGTGGGTTCACGATGGTCCAGCAGGTCCTCGTCTCCGAGCAGATCGGGCGGGTGACGAACGCCCTCGGCTGGTGCGTCTCCACCCCGCCGGCGTGGGCGCCGTCCGTCTGCACGCCCGAACAGATCGAACGGTGGATCGTGCCGGCCGTGCGCGGCGAGCGCCACGAGTGCTACGCGATCACGGAGGAGGGCGCCGGCTCCGACGTGGACGCGATCGAGTCGACCGCGCGGCGCGACGGCGACGACTACGTGCTGAGTGGCACCAAGATGCACGTGACTTCGTACAACACCGCGGACTGGATCTTCTTCCAGGCGAAGCTCGCCGGCGGCGAGCACGAGGGTGAGCACGCGCTGTTCTTCGTCGACAAGGACACACCCGGCGTTCGGCTCCTCAGCGAGCCGCGTTATTCGCACACCTACCCCGACACGCACGCGATGGTCGCGTTCGAGGACGTGCGGGTGCCGAGCTCTCACCTGATCGGCGCCGAGGGTGACGGCATGTCGTTCACCCACGAGTGGTTCCGGTACGAGCGGCTGATGATCGCGGCGCGCTGTTGCGGCGCGATGGAGCGGCTGATCGACGAGGCCACCGCGTTCGCGAAAGAGCGCGTGCAGTTCGGGAAGCCGATCGTCGAATTCCAGGCGATCGGTCACATGCTGGCCGACTCGCTCACCGACCTGTGGGCCTCGCGGCTGATGACCTACGAGCTCGCGCGAGGGATCGACGCGGGGATCGACGTGAAGATCCAGCATGCGCAGTGCTCGATGGCGAAGCTCTTCGCGTCCGAGGCCGCCGGGCGCGTCGCGGACCGGGCGGTGCAGATCTTCGGCGGACGCGGCTACATGCGTGAGAACGTCGCGGAGCGCTTCTATCGAGAGCTCCGCGTCGATCGGATCTGGGAGGGAACCTCCGAGATCCAGCGGAACATCGTGGCGGACCAGCTGGCGAAGCGCGGTGTGAACCGACTCATCGGACAGGCAGGCGAGGATGGATGAACCCACGATCCAGCCGATCAGCGGAACGGTCGTTCCGAGGTACGCGGGTGCGTCGACGTTCGTGCGACTGCCGGAGCTCCGCGACATCGATCGTTGCGACGTCGCGATCCTCGGGATCCCGTTCGACTCCGGCGTGAGCTTCCGGCCGGGAGCGCGGTTCGGCCCACACGCGATCCGCCAGGCATCGCGGATGCTCCGGCCGCAGTTCCATCCGATCCACCAGATGGAGCCGTTCGCGATGCTCCAGGGCGCCGACGCGGGGGACGTGGCGTGTAACCCCTTCGACATCATGGAGTCGATCGGCCAGATCGAGCGAGGCGCGGACGAGGTGCTCGAGCGGGCTCGCTCGATCGTGAGCATCGGCGGGGATCACACGGTGCTGCTGCCGCTCCTCCGATCGATGAACCGGAAGCACGGTCCGGTGGCTCTGCTGCACTTCGACGCGCACCTCGACACGTGGGACACGTACTTCGGCGCTCCCTACACGCACGGGACGCTCCTCCGGCGCGCGGGCGAAGAGGGCCTGTTCCGAGACGACGCGTCGATGCACGTCGGGATCCGAGGGCCCCTCTACAGCGCGCGGGACATGATCGACGATGCGGGCTTCGGGTTCCGAACGATCCGCACGGAGGACGTCCATCGGGAGGGCGTGGAGGGCGTCATCCAGCGGATCCGGGAACGCGTGGGGGACCACGCACTCTACGTGTCCATCGACATCGACTCGCTCGACCCGGCGCACGCGCCCGGGACGGGCACCCCGGAGATCGGCGGCCTCACGTCACGTGAGCTGCTTATGATCGTCCGGGGGCTGGCGGGGCTGCGCCTCGTCTCAGCAGATGTCGTCGAGGTCTCTCCGCCCTACGATCACGCCGAGCTGACATCCCTTGCCGCGGCCACCGTCGTGTACGAGCTCGTGTGCCTGTTGGCATCGCGCCCGGCCGAGGAGGGTTGAGGCGATAGGGTGGACGGAGCGGGGGAGCCCGGTACGACCGGGCTGAGAGGCCGGCTGGATCTGGAACTCGGGCCGGCGACCCTTCGAACCTGATCCGGTTCGTACCGGCGGAGGGAGCACGCAGATGGCATCGGCGACCGGCCCGGCACCCGACGGGAGTTCCGAGGCCGCCACCCTCGTTCCCCCGAGCATCGCCCCCGTGCCGCGGGAGCGGCGGACGCTCTCCGCTCTCGACATCGGCGTTCTCTGGAACGACCTCTCCCTTGGACTCTTGGTGCTGGTTACGGGGGCGCTCCTCGTCCCGGCGCTCGGGCTCCCCGCGGCCATCGGCGCGATCGTCGTGGGAAGCCTGATCGGGTGCCTGCCGCTGGCCGCGGTCGCCCTCGCTGGCGCACGGGAGGGGCTCCCCGGGATGGTCCTGTTCCGGCCGGTCCTCGGACGGACGGGCTCCTTCGCTCCCTCCGTCCTGAACGTTGCGCAGCTCATCGGTTGGACTTCGGTCGAGTTCTGGGCGATGGGACGACTGGCGAACACGGTGTCGATCGAGCTATTCGGCCTCGACGCCTTCTGGCTGTGGCTCGGGCTGACGGCCGTCGCGTGTACGGCGCTCGCGATCGGTGGCCCCGTGCTCGTCGTGAAGCGCTTCTTGGAGCGGTTCGGCACCTGGATCGTGCTCACGACAGGGTTCTTGCTCACGTTCTCGCTCGTGCTCTCCGGTTCGATCGCGCAGTCGTGGTCCGGAGTCGGCCAGGGCGGTCTCCCGTTCTGGCTCGCCGTGGATCTCGTGATCGTGATGCCGATCTCGTGGCTCCCTTTGGTTGCCGATTCGACCCGATACGCGCGGAGCCAGCGAGGTGTGTTCGCGGCGACCTTCGTCGGGTACTCGGTCGGGAACGCGTGGTTCTATGCGCTCGGAGCGCTCATGGTTCTGAACGCGGTCGCCACTCCGAGCGCGCACGGGATCGGCGTCGCGATCCTCGGCTTCGCTGGGGGCATGGCGGAGATCCTGATCCTCGGGCTGATCGTCGGTGAGGCGCCGAACGCGTTCGCGAACATCTACTCGACCGCCGTCTCCGCGCTCAACATCGTGCCTCGCGCGTCCGCCTCGATGATCTCGATCGCCGTGGGGGGGCTCGCGTTCCTGCTCGCCCTCCTGTTCACGATGGATCGATACGAAGTCTTCCTGTTCCTGATCGGCTCCGTGTTCGTGCCGCTCGGAGCGGTCTTCCTTGCGGACTACTTCGTGCGAGCTCGCGGTCGGTACGGTCCGCAGCTCGTGTTCGGTCCCGGCTCCGAGGGTGTCCGCTGGCCGGCGGTCGTGCCGTGGGTGGCGGGATTCATCCTGTACCACTGGAGCGTGCCCACGGGTCCGGAGGGGTGGGTGGAGGCCGTCGGACGGATGTTCACGAGCCTCGGGCTCCCGTTCCCGCTCCTGGGTTCGCGCCTCGGTGCGAGCCTGCCGAGCTTCGCACTGGCGTTCGTGATGTCCTTGGTGATGCTCCCGAGACGCGGCACTTCAGGTGTCGGCCAAGGCTGAATCCGTAAAGCGGCGTCAGTCGTTCTTGCCCTTCCCCTTGTCGTTCCCCTTGCCCTTGTCGTCGTCCTTGCCGTCGCCGTCGTGTCCCTTTTCGTCTTCCTCCTGGACCGGAGAGGGGCTCGGCGCTTCCGACTCCGCAGATACGGGGAGGAGACGAAGCTGCAGATCGACGACTTCGGCGGACTCGAGGATCCTCGAGGGCCCATCCCTCGTCGATCAGCCCTTGATCGAGCCGGGACGCCACCGATGCGACGAGGTTCTCGAGTCGGTCGCGTGCGAGGCCGGGCTTGCCCTCCTCCGCGAGGGCACGGATCGAGGCCACCTGTTCTTGCAAGCGCGTCTCGAAGCTCGCCGGCGGGTCGCTTCTCACCGCACGAGCTCACCAGGATCGCGACGATGCCGAGCGTGATCACCACTCGCCTCATCGCTGGACCGACTCCTCGAGCTGGGCAAGCGCGTCTTCGAGTGCGGCGGGCAGCGAGGAGGCGCCGGCCCCTTGGTCGGGAGGCGGCGTGCTCGGGCCGGTGAAGGCGACCACTGCGAGGACGGTGATCAGGGCCAGTGCCAGGATCGCCCCCGCGACGATCAACGCGGTCTTCGACGGACGCCGCGGTCGTTCGGGCTCGGGAGACGGCGCCTGATACGGAAGATGGGCCGTCTCCTCCATCGGAGGCATGCGCACGGTTTCGTTCCCGTCTACCTCAACCCCTGACTCCGCATCCGTTGGCGGGAGCGCCGCGGTCGCCGGCGTGGCGATCGCGGCCGTGACGTCATCTCCTTCGGGGGCGTCTTCTCCCAAGAGCGCGGAAGCCATCGCCTGGGCGCTCTCGTAGCGGTCGGCCGGATCGAGACGCATCGCGCGCTCGATCACACGGACGATGTCCCGATCGGCGTCCGGCACCACCGCCGTTGGTGGTTCGTACGCGCCCTCGCGGATCGCGGTGGCCAGCGCGAACGGGTCGTCTCCCTCGAACGGCTTCCGGCCGCAGAGCGATTCGTACAGCAGCACCCCGACCGCGTACAGATCGCTCGCCGGACCTGCCTGCTCTCCTTCGATCCGCTCGGGCGCGAGGTAGGAGGGGCTCCCCATCAGCTCCCCGGTTCCCGTGAGGGTCTCGTCGGCATGTACCCATTTGGCGATGCCGAAGTCGGCCACCTTCCACGTGCCGACACCCGCGTCGAGGACGTTGCCGGGTTTCACGTCCCGGTGGACGATGCCGAGCTCGTGTGCCGCCGCGAGCGCACGCAGCACCTGGAGGCCCACGTCCCGGACCCGCTCGGCGGGCATCGGGCCGGCGGCCAGCTCGTCGCCGAGGGTGCGCCCGGAGAGCCGCTCCATCACGACGAACGGGCGCCCATCCTGCTCGCCGGTGTCGAGCACGCCGACGACGTGCGGGTGGGTCAGGCGCGCGGCCAGCCGGGCCTCCGCGACGACCCGCTCGCGCATGCCGTCTTGCTCGGCGAGGTCCATGCGGAGGAGCTTGAGAGCGACCTCTCTGTCGAGGCGCAGATCGTGGGCCGCGAAGACCTCACCCATGCCGCCGCGACCGATCCGCTCACCCAGTCGATAGCGCCCGCCGACGGTTTCCATCTGATTCGTGGGGGACATCCAGCAGAACTTTCCCTCAGAGCTGCTTCCCTACACATCGTCCGGAGGCGGCGGGCGCCCGAGGGCGCCCGCCGCCTCCCCTCAACGAAGGCTCAGGGATCGCACGGCGACTCCGCGATCGGCGAGCGTGCCGGCGAGCGTGGCTACGAACGGATGCTCTTCAGCGGAGAGCTCTCGGGGGTTGGCCAGCAGGAACAGCGCCCCACCGGCCACACGGACCCGAACCCACCGAGCTCCGAGCTCCGCCAGCACCGCAGCCGTGACCTTGGCATCCCTCAGAGCCACGGTCAGCCTGAACGGTGACGCGACCTGCGGCATGCGGAGGGCGGCCGCGCGAGCCTCCCGCTCTTGCTCCGCTCGTGCCGGCGAACCAGCTCGCGCGGCGGCGCCCGGGAAGGGGTCGGGACCGACGATCGCGTTCCAGAGGATCCGCTGCGTCCCATCCGCCCACCCTCGGAACACCGGGTCGAACGTGAAGATCGTCGCCCGGCCCTGCCCGACCCCTTCGTCGGCGACCGCCGACGTGCCACCCAGCTGCGTGGCGCCGCTGTCGAGCCCGGACACGAAGAAATCCTCGCTCGAAACGTCCGGGAAGGCCGCGGCCTCGGTGCCGTTCCCTGGGGCCATCACGGGGTCGTCCTCGAACATCGCCCACGCGAACGGCCCGACGCCCTCGGCGAGCGGACTTGTCTCGTCCATCGCGATCCGGACGAGGCTGCCCGGCATGTTCGTGTGCGCCATCTGGAGCACGGCGGTGGAGGCGCCGATCCTCGTGGCGACCTCGGCACTGCCTTCCCAGGCGATCAGCCGCCCGCCGGCGTTGACCCACGCGACCAACGCCTTCTTGCCCTTGGCGCCCAGCGCCTGGAGGGCGTAGTTCGGGTAGCCGTCGGGCATCACGAGGACGTCGTGGTCGGCGAGCGCTCCGTCCACGACGTCTCCCGCCGTGATCGTGTCGAACGGCAGGTCCCATACCTCGCTGAAGAGCCATCGGACGGCACCGCGAGACTCGAGCGCTGTGGTGCCAGGCCCCTCGAACAGCGCCACCGACGGCGCGCCCGTCGCGTCGAAGGGCCACGCCGGCTCGTCCAGCGGATCGACGGCCTCCCCGACGGGATCGAGGCCGGACGCCGCGAACCCGCCCGGCACGTTCATCAGTAGCGGGTTGCTCCAGCCCGTGACGTCGTAGGTGATGTCGTGCGGGATGTACGTGTCCTCGTTCAGCATCGACTGCACCCAGTGCTTCCCGGCCTGCGCCATCGGGATCCAGTAGGTCCCGACCGGGAGGACAGTGCTCGTCGGGGCGCGGCCGTACGCGCGGAAGTCGGGCACGGTGAGCTCCTCCGTCAAGCGGAAGAGCTCCACATCCATCCGCTGCAGTCGGCGGATCAGACGCTGCACCTCGTACGCCTTCGATGGATCGTCACGGAGGAAGTAGTGGCGGGCGACCGCGCCGGTGGGCGGCTGCTCGAGCAGACGGTGACCCTTCTGGAAGTTGAAGTTCCGCTCGAGGGTCCCCGCCTCACCCTCACCCGCGGCCTCGACCCAGGACGCGTGCCAGTTCTCGAGGATCTCGTTCTTGTTCGACGCGGCTTCGAAGACCGAGACGATCGATGTCACGTACTGCTCGTACATCCGCACCGGGAGCGGGTCGCTGCTCTGCTTCTCGAACGTCATCCCGGCACCGTGGAACGCGACGGTGGGCACCGTGTCGCCGTAGAACGTGCCGAAGAAGTCGTACGGCTCGTAGTTGAAGTACCGGATGTGCTGCCGGTCGAACTCGGCCGCCATCGCAGGGCCGTAGATGCCGTTGATCCAGTCGTTCGAGACGTCGGCGATCTCGTGGTACACGGGGTCGGAGTTGGGTGGGAAGAAGTACGTGTACGCGCCCATCTCGTGCACGTCGAGATCGAGGACCGGCGGCAGCTGCCGGTAGAGCTCGAGCTTCGCGTCGGTCTCGGGCTGGGTCCGGGCGAACCAGTCGCGGTTCATGTCGATGTCGTACGCGTTCCGGCGCGTGTCCGCCTCGCGGCCGTCGGGGTTCTGCACCGGCAAGATCACGACGAGCGTGTTGTCGAGGATCGTGTCGGACACGCAATCGTCGCGGTCGGCGAGCTCGTAGAGCAGCTGGAGCGAGGACTCGGTGCCACTCTCCTCGCCGCCGTGGACGTTCGCCTGCACGAGCAGGATCGCGGGGGTGGACGCCGCGAGCACGTGCGCCTGAGCGGCGGTCGTGTCCGGGTCCCGCAGCTGCCCGATCGCGGTCTTGACCGCCGCCAGCCCACCCTCGCTCACGTGCCCAGGTGCGCCGACGATCGCGTACCGGAGCGGGCGGCCCTCCACCGAGAAGCCGGCGGTCCCGCTGGTCACGCGGTCGCTGGCGTCATCGACCGCGTCGATGTAGGCATCGGACTCGGCCACGGTGATCTCCCGCGAGCCGAGCGCGGGGAGCGCTTCGCCGCCGAGCTCGACCTCCTCGGTCTTCGGGACGTCACCGGTGAAGACGGGGTCCGTCAGGATCGGATGACAGGCGGCGACCTGGGCCGCCACGGGACCGACGGAGAGGCCGCCGACCAACAGGACCAGGGTGATCAGCAGAGCCAGGAGCGGCTTGGGGGCACGTCGCACCATCGTTCCTCCCTCGGGGGCCTGGAGGTCCCCAGCTTCCGCCGCCTCGGGCGTGGACGTCAACTTCCCGCGTCGCGCGGGGGTGGTCCGGTGGACCCACGGACCACGAGGGAGGGTGGAACCACGAGGTGTCGGGCCGTCCGCCGGTCATCGTCCCGTCGCTCGAGGAGGAGCTGGACCGCGGTCACCCCCATGTCCCGCCGCGGCTGGTCGATCGTCGTGAGGTCGATGTGGCCGAGTCCGGCCAGGGCGATGTTGTCGTACCCCACGAGCGACATGTCGGCGGGCACCCGAAGGCCGTGGTCGTCGAACGCATCGAGGGCGCCGACCGCGGCGAGGTCGTTGCCGAGGAAGACGGCGGTGACGCCGCGCCGGTCGCCGAGCAACGTGGTCACCCCGTCCCGTCCGCCTTCCTCGGTGAACGCGCCGGTCACGATCCGGGCCGACGATCGCAGTCCGTGCCGCGCCATCGCGTCGAGGAAGCCGGCACGGCGTTGCGTGGATCCGGCGCCCGTCCCCCCGTCGACGTGCGCGATGCGCCGATGCCCGAGCGACACGAGATGATCGACGGCGATCCGCGCGCCCATCCGATCGTCGTTCGTGATCGAGTCGTGCGCCTGAGACCGCGAGTGCTTCGCGACCACGACGACGGGGACGGAGGCGGCGACGGCCGCGATCCGCCGCGCCGAGAGCACCGGACCGGCCATCACGATGCCGTCCGTGCGCAGCTGGAGGAGGGTGTCCAGCGCCTCGTCCTCGCCGGCGGCGGCGCGTCCACCGGTGTTGAACAACGCGTGGTAGCCGGAGCCGCGCGCCGCCGCTTGGATCCCGTCGATCACCTCGGTGAAGTAGGGGTTGTGCAGATCCGAGACCATCACGCCGATCAGATAGCTCCGGCGGCGCACGAGGCTCCGCGCGACGGCGTTCGGCCGGTACCCGATCTCTTCGGCCGCCTTCGTCACGGCCGCGCGCTTCTCGTCGCTGACGTTCGGCGCGTCGCGCAGGACGAGGGACACGAGGGACTTCGAGACGCCGGCCCGTTCCGCGACGTCGACGATCGTGGGGTGCCGGCGTCTGGGGCCTCGGCCGTCCCCCGCGGCCGCCCGCGGGCTCACACCCCCGGCCTCTGGTGTTTCCGGCCGGCTTCGTGGGCGGCCTTGGCCACGCGCACCTCGTCGCGATCCGACACCTCGGGGACGCCGACGTCCCACCAGGCGTCACCACCCGTCCATGCGTGCGGATCGGTCCGGATCACGATCACGGCGGTGCGGTCCGCGCCACGCGCCCGCTGCAGCGCGCCCTCGAGGCCGATGAGGTCGTCCACGGTCTCGGTCCAGGCGCCCATCGCCTCGGCATGCTTGGCGAAGTCCACCCGGGCGGGACGTGCAGCTCGCACGTCTTCGAGCATGTTGTTGAACGAGGCGCCCCCTTGGAACACCTGAAGTCGATCGATCACCGCGTACCCCTCGTTGTCGCAGAGGATCAGGACGAAGCGGTGGCCGGCGAGCACGGAGCCGAACACGTCGGCGCTCGCCATCAGGTACGAGCCGTCCCCGCAGAACGACAGGACGGTCCGCTCGGGGAGGGCCATCGCCGCGCCCCATGCGCCTCCGATCTCGTAGCCCATGCAGCTGAAGCCGTACTCGCAGTCGAACGTGCCCACGCCGAGTGATCGCCAGTGCTTGTTCAGCTCGCCGGGGAGGCCGCCGGCCGCTGCCAGGGCGTAGTCCTCGGGACCGGCCAGCTCGTTGACGCGGCGGATGACGGCGGCGTAAGAGGGGAGGCCGCTCGACGTGGGTGCCGCTGCCGCCTCGTCCAGCGTCTCGTTCCAGGCCGCGTACTCGCGTGTGGCGCGGGCCGGCCACTCAGCGGGCGCCCGCCATCCCTCGAGTGCGGCGTCGAGCTCCTCCAGACCGCGTCGCGCGTCGGCGACGAGCGGCAGGGCGAGATGCTTCGCGACGTCGTGCCGGGCGGCGTTCAGCGCGATCAGCCGCAGTCGCTCCTCGCCGAAGACGCTCCACGAGCCCGTCGTGAAATCCTGCAGGCGGGTGCCCACGGCGAGGACCACGTCGGCGTCTGCCGCGAGGGCGTTCGCCGACGAGCTGCCGGTCACCCCGATCGGACCGGCGAACATCGGCTGATCCCAGGGGAGCGACGACTTGCCCGCGACCGTCTCCACGACCGGCACGCCGTGTCGCTCCGCGAACGCCGCGAGCTGCTCCGTGGCGAGGGAGTAGTGCACGCCTCCGCCCGCGATCAGGAGAGGTCGCTCCGCCTCCCGGAGCACCCGCACCGCTGCGTTCAGTTCCTCCGGATCGGGTCCCGGCCGTCGGATCCGATGCAACCGAGGCTCGAAGAACGACGCGGGGAAGTCGGATGCCTGCGCCTGGACGTCCTGCGGGAGCCCGAGGAAGGCCGGCCCGCACTCCGCCGGGTCGAGCATCGTCGCGACGGCCTGGGGGAGCGACTGGAGCAGCTGGGCCGGGTGCACGATCCGGTCCCAGTACCGGGTCACCGGACGGAAGGCGTCGTTCACCGTGACGGTGGGATCGCCGAACGGCTCCACCTGCTGCAGCACCGGGTCGGGGACGCGGTTCACGAACGTGTCGCCGGAGAGCAGGAGCACGGGGAGCCGGTTCGCGTGCGCGATGCCGGCCGCCGTCACCATGTTCAGCGCACCCGGCCCGATCGAGCTCGTGGCGACCATGATCTGACGCCGGCGCTTCGCCTTCGCGAACGCGACCGCCGCCATCGTCATCGACCCCTCGTGGTGGCCGCGCCACGTCGGGAGCCGGTCCTGCACGGCCTCGAGGGCCTCGCCCAGGCACGTGACGTTGCCGTGACCGAAGATCGCGAACACCCCTGGGAACAGGGGCACCTCGTTCCCGTCGAGCTCGGTCCGCTGCGCGATGAGGTACCGGACGATGGCACCCGCGGTGGTCAGGCGGATCGTGTCCATTGCGCTCCTCCCGTCGCGACGACCGTTTGACAGGCCGTCGAGGCGGCGCCTATCGTACGCCTCGTTCGTTGGAACGTTCCACTCGCGATGTCCGGAGCAGGTTTGGAACGTTCCATGACCCTATCGGGGAGGGCGCACGCTGATCCAAGAACCGCAGGGACCGGGATGCGTATCGGGGTGATCGGGGTCGGCCGCATGGGCCAGACCCACGCGGCCACGCTGCGGTCGATCGCCGAGGTGGACTCCGTCGTGCTCACCGATGTCGACAAGGATCGGGCGACGCAGGTCGCGGCCGAGGCCGGCGCGGACACCGTGGCCACGACCGAGGAACTCCTCGCCGCCGTGGATGCGGTCGTGATCGCGGCCGCGTCGTCCGCGCACGCCGATCTGATCCACGCGAGCGCGGATGCCGGTCTCCCGACCTTCTGCGAGAAGCCGATCACGATCGACCTCGCCAGCACCGCGGCGGTCGTCGAGCACATACGGGCCACCGGGATCCAGCTCCAGATGGGCTTCCAGCGTCGGTTCGACGCCGGCTTCTCCGCCGCGCGCGACCTCGTCACGGACGGGTCGCTGGGCACGCTCTACGTCGTGCGGATGGCGGGCCACGACCCCGCACCGCCGCACGAGGACTACATCCCCGCGTCGGGCGGGATCTTCCGCGACTTCAGCGTCCACGACTTCGATGCCCTCCGGTTCGTCACGGGCCAGGAGACGGTGGAGGTGTACGCGGACGGCGCCGTTCTCAACTTCCCGCAGTTCGCGCGCTACGGCGACGTCGACACCGGCGTGGTCGCCCTCCGGCTGTCCGAAGGCAGCTTCGGGATCCTCTCCGTGACTCGCCACGACCCACTCGGCTACGACATCCGGATGGAGCTCCTCGGGTCGGGGGACAGCGTCTCGGTCGGGTGGGACGACAGGCTGCCGCTGCGCTCGGTCGAGCCGGGGGCTTCCCCCGCGCCGGCCGACGCATACGCGAACTTCCAGCAGCGCTTCGCGGAGGCGTACCGTGCCGAGATGCACGCGTTCGTGGACGTGGCGGCCGGGCGCCGGACGAGCCCGTGCACGGCCGAGGACGCGTTGGAGGCGATGCGCGTCGCGGTGGCGTGCGACCGCTCGCGCGAGGAGCACCGGCCGGTTCGGCTCGAGGAGGTCGCGTGAGGGACCTCGCCGAGCGTGTGGCCGGCGCACCGATCACCTGGGGGATCTGCGAGGTGCCCGGGTGGGGCCATCAGATGTCCGCAGACCGCGTGCTCGCCGAGATGCGATCACTCGGGCTGCGCGCGACGGAGCTCGGTCCGGACGGGTTCCTCCCTCGCGGCGCCGAGCGCGCCCTGCTCGAGGCGAACGGCCTCTCCCTGGTGGGGGGATTCGTCCCCGCGGTCCTGCACGACCCGTCCCGCCTCGACGGAGAGCTCGCGAAGGTCGATGCTGCGGCGCGGACGATCGCCACGCTCGGCGGCAGCGTGCTCGTCCTCGCGGCGTCGACCGGGAGGGATGGCTACGAGGGAGCCGAGCGCCTGGATGGCACCGGATGGGGCGCGCTCGGGCGCGGGATCGACCGCGTGGTGGCCTCCGCCGGCGAACGTGGGCTTCGCGTGGCGGTGCATCCACATCACGGCACGGTCGTGGAGCGCCCAGAGGACGTCGAGCGGCTGCTCGAAGTCTCCGACGTCGGTCTGTGTCTCGACACCGGTCACGTGGTGGTGGGCGGGGGCGATCCCGTCGACCTCGCCCGCACCGCGGGCTCGCGGATCGTCCACGTGCATCTGAAAGACGTGGACGCGGCGATCGCGGAACGGGTGGCGGCGGGTGATCTCGGCTACCACGCGGGCGTGCGCGCCGGCCTCTACCGGCCGCTGGGCGACGGCGACGTGGACGTCCGCGGGGTGCTCCGCACTATCGAAGAGTCCGCAGAGGTGGTTTGGTACGTACTCGAACACGACGAGGTGCTCGATCACGAGCCCGAGCCGGGGTCTGGCCCGCTCCTGTACGCGAGGCGTAGCCTCGCGTTCCTGGAGCGGGCGTGGGAGGAGGTGGGCGCTTCGACGGGGAGGTAGTCCCATGATGACCGGGCGGTTGGCCCGGCGAGAAGGGGGTTGGTTCGATGGTGAAGAGATTGGCCATGCTGGTGTTCGTGTTCGCCCTCGTTGCGACGGCGTGCACCGGCGACGACAACGGCGACGGCGACGGCGACGGGAACGGCGACGGTGGCGTCACGCAGCGTGACTTCCGGTTCGTGGTCGTCACGCACGGGCAGGCATCGGACCCGTTCTGGTCGGTGGCGGCCAACGGGGTCGACGCGGCGGCCGAAGACATGGGGGTCACGGTCGAGTACCAGGCGCCCGAGACGTTCGACATGGTGGCGATGAGCGACCTGATCGACGCGGCGGTGGCGTCCCAGCCCGACGGGCTGGTCGTCAGCATCCCCGACGCCGACGCGCTCGGTCCGTCGATCCAGGCGGCGGTCGACGCCGGGATCCCGGTGATCTCGATGAACTCCGGCAGCGACGTCTTCGAGGACCTCGGGGTGCTGGTCCACGTCGGGCCAGACCGAGTTCGAGGCCGGGCTGATCGCGGGCCAGCGGTTCGCCGAAGAGGGCGTCCAGAACCCGATCTGCATCAACCAGGAGGTCGGGAACGCCGCGCTCGACGCCCGCTGCGACGGGTTCTTCGAGGGACTCGGTATCGAGGGCGAGGTGATCCCGGTCGACCTGAACGACCCGGCCGGCACCACCGAGACCGTGGCCGGTGTCCTCCAGCAGAACGCGGACGTCGACGGGATCCTGACGCTCGGGCCCACGGGCGCCACGCCGACGCTCGAGGCGCTGGACCAGGCGGGCATGCTCGGCGACGTCAAGTTCGCCACGTTCGACCTGTCGCCCGAGGTGCTGCAGGCGATCACGGACGGCGACATGCTGTTCGCGATCGACCAGGCGCAGTACCTCCAGGGCTACCTGCCGATCGTGTTCCTCACGAAGTACCTGGAGACCGGCGCGTTGCCGCTCGGCAGCGTCGACCGGGTGGTCCTCACGGGACCGCAGATCGTCACTGCGGACACCGCGCAGGACGTCGTCCGTACTCGGAGGACGGGCTCCGGTAGCAGGGGATGCGAACGGCGGCGCCTCGCGCGCCGAGGTCGCACGCGAGGCGCATCACCAGCCGTTACCGGCCCATCCACACGAGGCCGAGCTGCGAGGGGGACCAGGGATGGCAACCACGGCAACCGAGCCCACCGCCGACACGGACGAACGCGTCCGCCGGGTCGGGGCGCTCTCCAGGCTCCTCGGCCGGCCCGAGCTCGGCGCGATCGCCGGGCTGATCGTCGTCTGGGTCTTCTTCGCGATCATCGCCGCGGACAACAACTTCGTCGGGATGGCGACGACCGCCTCGATCCTCAACCGGGCGGCCCCCCTCGGGATCCTCGCGGTGGCCGTCGCCCTGCTGATGATCGCGGGCGAGTTCGACCTGTCGATCGGTTCGATCCTCGGTTTCTCGGGGATGGCGATCATGATCGCCGTGACACCGGTGGATGCGGGCGGCCTGGGCTGGTCGTTGCTGCCCTGCGACGATCCTCGCGCTCGTACTGGCGTTGACGACCGGCTTCATCAACGGGTGGCTCGTCGTCCTCACGAAGCTGCCGTCGTTCATCATCACGCTCGGCACGCTGTTCATCTTCCGCGGCCTGACGACCGCGATCACACGGGCGCGGACGAACCGGACGCAGCTCGGCAACCTCGACGAGGTGCCCGGGTTCGCCCTGTTCGAGAAGTGGTTCGGCAAGGAGTTCGAGATCATCGGCGCCCGCTTCAGCATCTCGATCCTGTGGTGGATCCTCCTCACGGCGATCGCGACGTGGATCCTGGTGCGGACGCGGTCCGGCAACTGGATCTTCGGGACGGGCGGCGCGCCCGACGCGGCCCGCGCCGTCGGCGTCCCGGTCCGTCGCGTGAAGATCGCGCTCTTCCTCACGACGGCGTTCGCGGCGTTCTTCGTCGCCATACGCAGGTGGTGCAGTTCACCGGCGCGGACACCCTCCGCGGGACCGGCCGGGAGTTCGAAGCGATCATCGCGGCGGTGGTCGGCGGGTGCCTGCTCACCGGCGGCTACGGCTCCGCGGTCGGCGCGGCGCTGGGGGCGCTGATCTTCGCGATGGTGCAGCAGGG
Source organism: uncultured Actinomycetota bacterium (assembly GCA_963839395.1). Lineage (GTDB taxonomy): Bacteria > Actinomycetota > UBA4738 > UBA4738 > HRBIN12 > JAJNBA01. The sequence goes on along the minus strand of CAWIUW010000011.1, from coordinate 32,418 downwards.
GATCGTGATCACCGGGATCGACGGCGACTGGTACCAGGTCTTCATCGGCGCCGTGCTGCTCGCGGCGGTGATCTTCAACAACTTCGTCCGAAGGAAGGCGGCCACCCGATGAGCACGAACGGCGACGCGCTGATCGAGACCAGGAAGCTCTCGAAGTACTTCGGGAGCGTGATCGCGATCAAGGACATCTCGATGCTCGTCCACCCGGGGAGGGTCACCTGCCTGCTCGGGGACAACGGCGCGGGCAAATCGACGTTGATCAAGACGCTCTCGGGCGTGTACGAGCCGAGCGACGGCGAGTACCTCTGCGACGGGGAGGAGATGCACCTCAAGTCCCCGCGCGACGCGCTCGCGCGCGGGATCGCGACGGTCTACCAGGACCTCGCGATGATCCCGTTGCTCTCGATCTGGCGCAACTTCTTCCTCGGCTCCGAGCCGACGAAGGGCTGGGGTCCCTTCCGCCGCTTCGACGTGAAGCGGGCGAAGGAGATCACGCGGGAGGAGCTCTCGAAGATGGGGATCGACATCCGCGATCCCGAGCAGGCGGTCGGGACGCTGTCCGGTGGCGAGCGGCAGTCGCTCGCGATCGCCCGCGCCGTGTACTTCGGCGCGCGGGTCCTGATCCTGGACGAGCCCACCGCCGCCCTCGGCGTGAAGCAGGCGGGCGTCGTCCTCCGCTACATCGTGACGGCGAAGCAACGCGGTGTGGCCGTCGTCTTCATCACCCACAACCCGCACCACGCGTACCCCGTCGGCGACCACTTCGTGATCCTCCGGCGCGGGAAGGTCTTCGGGAGCTTCCCGAAGGCCGAGCTCACGCTGGAACACCTCGTCCAGATGATGGCCGGAGGAGCCGAGCTCGAGACCCTGGCGCACGAGCTCCAACAGGTGGCGGGCGACGACGCCGAGCTCCAGAAGGCCGTCGCGGTGCTCGAGCAGGAGGTGAAGGCGGTGGCGCCCGAGCCGGTCGTCGCGGAGCCCACGGGGCAGGCGACGACCGAGGGAGAGGCGGGCCCCGAGGACTGACGTGGACGCGAGCGGCCCTTTCGACCTCATCACGATGGGCCGCGTGGGCGTCGATCTGTACCCCGAGCAGAGCGGTGTCCCGCTCGCGGAGGTGCGCACGTTCGCGAAGTCGCTCGGCGGGAGTCCGACGAACGTCGCCGTCGGCGCCGCCCGCTACGGCCACCGGGTGGCCGTGATCACGAAGGTCGGCGCCGACGGCTTCGGCGACTACGTCCACGCGGCGCTCCGTGGCTTCGGCGTCGACGACCGGTTCGTCGGCACGGATCCGGAGCTGCGGACGCCGATCGTGTTCTGCGAGCTCCTGCCGCCGGAGTCCCCGACGATCCTGTTCTACCGGCAGCCGAGCGCCCCGGACATGCAGGTCTCGGCCGGCGAGCTCGACGTCGAGCGCGATCCGGGACGCACGGATCTTCTGGACGACGGGGACCGGGCTGTCGGCGGAGCCGAGCCGGACGGCGACCCTGGCCGCGCTCGAGGCGCGCGACCGGGAAGCGATCACCGTGCACGACCTCGACCACCGGCCGATGTTCTGGTCGTCCCCGGACGACGCGCGCGCGCAGCAGCTCCGCGCCTTGGCGCTCGCGACGGTCGCCGTCGGCAACGTGGAGGAATGCGCCGTCGCCGTGGGGGACGGATCGCCCGAGGACCTCGCCCGGCGGCTGCTCGATCTCGGTCTCGACCTCGCGATCGTGAAGCTCGGGGGAGACGGCGTCCTGGCGGCGTGGGAGGACGGCGCGGAGCGGTTCCCGCCGGTGCCGGTCAGCGTCGTGAACGGTCTCGGCGCCGGCGACGCGTTCGGGGCCGGTGTCTGCCACGGGCTGCTGGAAGGGTGGGACGTGCCCAGGACGATCCGGTTCGCGAACGCCGCCGGTGCGTACGTCACGACCCAGCTCGCGTGCGCGGACGCGATGCCCGACGAGGCGCAGGTGGAAGCGTTGCTCGTCGATGCGTGAGCCCGGCTCAGCCTCCGTGTGCCCAGGCCGCGACCGCGCGGAGCTCTCCCGGGTGCAGGTGGACGAGGACGTGCGACGGCGGGTGGCCGAGGACGAACCTCGTCACGGCCTCGGCGAACCGCTCCGAAGGGATCGCGTCCCATCGCTCGCCGCCCCGCCACGGGGTCCCCGGCGGCAGACCCGCCGCTGCCGTGAATCGGCGCTGGAACGCGGGGCCCGGCGGGCATCGGCGCTCGGCGTGGTGCGCGAACTCGTGGAGGAGTGTCGCCTCGAGGTTCGGGGCGGTCCCCGGCGCCCGGACGAGCACCAGGTCGCGGCTCGGGTTCGTAGCGGGCCCGGTCCGGCAGCTCCCACGCGACCCCGACCGTGAGCCCGTCCAACCGGCCCGCGCACGCGGGGATCGCGTCGGCGAACCGTTGCCACGCATCCGAGGCCACCGCCCGGAGGTCGTCCGGCGTGCCGTCCGTGAACCGGAGGCCCGATCCGGAGGTCGCGGCGGCGACGGCCACGACCACCGCGACGGCGCCGATCACGATCGCGCCCACGACTCCAGCCCTGCGCACGACCCGAACGCTACTCGCGGAGGCGTCGGTGGGTACTGACCTCTTCCGTCCGGCGGGGAGCGCTGCGGCGGACGGCGAGCCGGTGCACCTCACGCCCGCCGACGCGGGGTGGTCCTTCAGCGGCCTCCGCGTCCTGTCGCTCCCGCCCGGAGAGCGCCGGGTGGTGCGGCTCGACGGCATCGAGGCGTGCGCGCTCCCGCTCTCGGGCTCGTGCACCGTCGAGGTGGGCGGCACGACCTTCGAGCTCGAGGGCCGGCCCGACGTGTTCTCGCGCGTGTCCGACTTCGCGTACCTGCCCGCGGGAGCCGAGGTCGCGATCTCCAGCGACGGCAGGCTGCGAGCTCGCCCTCCCGAACGCGCCGGCCACGCGTGCGCTCGACCCCGCGTACGTTCCCGCGAGCGCCGTCGCCGTCGAGGTCCGCGGCGGCGGGCCCGCGACGCGGCAGATCAACAACTTCCTCGCCGCCGACGCGTTCGAGGCCGAACGGTTGATCGCCGTCGAGGTCCTCACGCCGGACGGGAACTGGTCGTCCTTCCCGCCGCACAAGCACGACGAGCACACCGAGGACGAGATCCCGCTCGAGGAGATCTACTACTTCCGGATCCGGGGCGAGCACGGATTCGGCCTGCACCGCACCTACACCACGGACGGCGAGATCGACGAGACGGTCACGGTCCGCGACGGCGACGTGTTCCTGATCCCGCGCGGCTACCACGGCCCGTGCGTCGCGGCGCCAGGACATACGATGTACTACCTGAACGTGATGGCCGGCCCGGCCGAACGTGCATGGCGGGTCTGCCTCGACCCGGCACACGAGCGGCTCGGCGAGCTCCTGGGCTCGCTGGCGCCGGACCCCAGGTGCCCCCTGGTCACGGCCGAGGGGCCGCGGGAGGCGCGGGGGTCCGGGGGCTGAAGGAGCGAGCGCCGAGCGCGCGTAGCCCCCGGAGAGAGAGGAGCTGACGATGGAACGCATCAGCCACTGGATCGGCGGGAAGGTCGTCCCCGGGGAGTCCGGTCGCACCGGCCCCGTCTACGACCCGGCGACCGGAGAGCAGACGCACGAGGTCGACTTCGCGACCACGGAGGAGGTCGGCCAGGCGGTCGCCGCCGCTGCCGAGGCGTTCCCCGCATGGCGCGCGACGTCCCTGTCGAAGCGGTCCGACGTGATGTTCCAGATCCGCGAGCTGCTCGAGGACCGGAAGGCCACGGTCGCCGCGGCGATCACCGCGCAGCACGGCAAGGTGCTCTCCGACGCGATGGGTGAGGTGCAGCGCGGCCTCGAGAACGTCGAGTTCGCCTGCGGCATCCCGAGCCTGATGAAGGGCGGGTTCACCGAGCAAGCGTCCACCGGGGTCGACGTCTACTCGATCCGCCAGCCGCTCGGTGTCGTGGCGGGCATCACCCCGTTCAACTTCCCGGCGATGGTGCCGCTGTGGATGCTCACGAACGCGATCGCGTGCGGCAACACGTTCGTGCTGAAGCCCTCGGAGAAGGATCCGGGCGCGTCGCTCGTGCTCGCCGAGCTCCTGCGGGACGCCGGCGTGCCCGACGGCGTCTTCAACGTCGTCCACGGCGACAAGGTCGCCGTCGACGCCGTGCTGGACCATCCCGACATCCAGGCCGTGTCCTTCGTCGGCTCGACCCCGATCGCGAAGTACATCTACGAGCACGGGACGAAGGCCGGCAAGCGCGTCCAGGCGCTCGGCGGCGCGAAGAACCACATGATCGTGCTGCCCGACGCCGACCTCGACATGGCGGCCGACGCCGCCGTCTCCGCCGGCTACGGCAGTGCCGGCGAGCGCTGCATGGCGATCTCCGCGATCGTCGCCGTCGGCGGGATCGCCGACGACCTCGTCGCGAAGATCGCCGACCGCCTGCCGAAGGTGAAGGTCGGACCGGGCACCGATCCCGAGGCCGAGATGGGCCCGCTCGTCACCCGCGAGCACCGCGACAAGGTGGCGGGCTACCTCGACTCGAGCGCCGAGCAGGGCGCCACCGTCGTCCGCGACGGGCGGGAGGACGCGGTCTACGGCGGCGACGGGTTCTTCCTCGGCGTGTCCCTGATCGACCACGTCACCGAGGAGATGGACGCCTACAAGCGACGAGATCTTCGGTCCCGTCCTCTCGGTCGTCCGCGTGGATACCTACGACGAGGCGCTGAAGATGGTGAACGACAACCCGTACGGGAACGGCGTCGCGATCTTCACGCGCGACGGCGGCGCGGTCCGGCAGTTCCAGTTCGACGTGAACGTCGGGATGGTCGGCGTGAACGTCCCGATCCCGGTGCCGGTCGCCTACTACTCCTTCGGCGGGTGGAAGAACTCGTTGTTCGGCGACAACCACATGTACGGGCCCGAGGGGATCCAGTTCTACACGCGCGGGAAGGTCGTCACGGCGCGCTGGCCCGACCCGGCTACTTCCGCCGTCGACCTCGGGTTCCCGAGGACTCGCTGACCGCGAAGAACGGCCGATCAGCTGAGCTGATCGACGGGGAACGGGTGGCTCGCGAAGAACGACAGCGTCTCAGCCGTCGTATCCGACCCGGGGCCCGGAGGCCAATCGTGTTCACCTCCCTCGACCTCCTGGAGCACGACGTCGCCTCCCGCACGGCAGTTCCGGTACGCCGTCGTCTGCACCACGGATCCCGATCCCACGGCCGGGTCGATGAGCCGGCATCCGTTCCGTTTCGCCCACGACTCGACCCAGGACCTGACCGACGTCCCGTTGACGAGAGCGAACATCCGAGCCTGCGCCCGGTTCCCACCCGAAGCCGCGGACCATCTCACGGATGTCCGCAGCCGATGCGACATCTTCCTCGGAGAATGGAACCGTGTCGTCGAAGGTTCCGTGGATGACGATGATCGGCATCGGGCGCCCGCGGCAGTCTGGCAACAGGTGGACGCCGGACACGGAAGCGACGGCGGCGATCCGATCGCTCAGCGCACACCCGAGCGTGGCCGCGAACATGCCTCCGTTGGACCATCCCGATGCGAAGATCCTGCTGCGGTCGACGCACAGCTCGGCCTCGACACGATCCAGGATCTTCGCCGTGAATCCGACGTCGTCGGCGAGCGATGGATCGTCGACCGTCTCGATGTTGAAGTAGGGGGGAGTCGTCCCGTCGACGTTGGATCCGCGTGGAAAGACGCCGATGAAGCCGTCGGCGGCGGCACGGGCCGCCAGGCCGGAGCGGCTCGCGTGGTCCCTGCTCGAATCGGTGAAGCCGTGGAAGCTCAAGACGACCGGCATCGCCACGCCTCGTTCCGTCTCCGGAACGACGATGTCGTACGTGCGCTTGATCCCCTCGTATCGGAACGACACGGTCCGCGATCCGGGAGACGCGCGTTCGCCGCATCCGGCACTCTCGACCCCGGGGGGTATCGCAGCCGGCGTCAACGTCGCCGGATCGCTCTGGATCGGTGAACCAGCCGGGCTGCCCTGGGTCGGTGATCCACCGGGATCCCCGGTGGCCGGGCTGCACGCGCCGGCGATCACGACGGCGAACAGGACGGCGAGGCGATACCGACGGGCTCCTTGCATCGGCGGAGGATAGGCTCTTGCAGTAGCCGCGTCCTACATGGCTAGCACCCCAAGGTGAACGGCCCATCGATCGTTCGGTACCGTGATGGACGATCCGACGAACGAGCTAGAGGAGGTTCAGGTGGCGGATGTGCAGGAGCTGCTGAAGCGCGAGGAAGCGGCGTGGGCCGAATTCGTCGCGGAGGTCGGACGGGTGCCGGAACACCGCCGTGGCGAAGGCGGTGTCGTCCCGGGGTGGTCCGTGAACGACCTCGTGTACCACAACGGGAAATGGGCGGGTGTCGCCGCCGAGAAGCTGGCGCGGATCCGCGATACGGGAAGCGCCGGCGAGGAAGACCCCGACGAGGTCTGGGAAGGCAAGAACGAGCTCTGGGCCGCGGAGTCGAAGTCGATGCTCCCCCAGGAGGCGATGTCGCGCGCTCTGGCCGACCGGGACAGCCGCCAGGGAGGCGTTGACCGCGCTCCCCGAGGTCACCGACGAGGCCGCGTCGTGGTTCAAGGAAGAGACGTTCGACCACTACCAGGAGCACACGGAGGAGGTCAGCCGGTTCGCCGACGGGCTGGAAGCGCCCGCTCAGGAGTCGTAGCGCATGAACCAGAGGTGCGGGCCGCCGCCGGGCGCGTCGCCCTCCGCGATCGTCCGGAAGCCGCGCCGCTCGTAGTACGCGACGTTCCCGGGTCGGGCGGTCTCGAGGAACGCCGGCACGCCGTCGCGATCGGCGAAGTCCAGTCCGTGGCGGATCAGTGCCGCTCCGAGGCCGGTCCCTCGATGCTCCGAATCCACGGCGAGGTGATCGAGGTACCAGAAGGGCTCGCGAGGGAAGTTGTCGGAGATCCACTCCCACATCTCATCGTGGCGCGCCTCGGCCTCGGCGAGCGTCGAGCGCATCGACCGGTCGATGTCCATCATCACCTGGTCGCTCCCGGGCGGGATCCATGCCGCGACGCCGATGCCCGGACCGACCTCCCAGAGCCAACCGAGTCCCGCGATCTGCTCGTCGAAGGCGCGGAAGAAGTCCGTGATCAGGTCGGTGCGGTCCTCGCCGAACGGCCAGACGAGCATCGGATCGTCCGTGAACGCGCGGCCGAGGAGCGCGGCGAGATCGGGGACGCGCTCGGCTGATGCCTGGACGACCGGCTCGGACATCGGCGGAGCGTACCGTCTGCCGCCTCGGGTCCTCCGTCGCCTATCCTTGCGTTCCCGGCTACGGAGGACGCACCGATGCTCGAGCAGGAGACGATCAGGGAACGCGAAGGCCGATGGAAGCCCCGGCCCACGTTGAGCGGCAGCGACTACACGGATGCCGCGGTCTGGGAGGAAGAGCGCGAGCGGATCTGGTTCGGCGACTGGGTCTGCCTGGGTCGGGCCGAGGAGGTCGCCAACCCCGGTGACTACCTCGTCCGGGAGCTCGCGGGAGAGTCGATCTTCGTCACGCGCAACGCGGAGGGTGAGCTCCACGGCTTCTACAACGTCTGCTCGCATCGCGGCACGAAGTTCCTCGACGACGAGCCCTCCGCCGGCAACGTCCGGAAGGCGTTCGTCTGCCCCTACCACTCCTGGACCTACGACCTGAACGGATGTCTGATCGGCACGCCGAACGTCAGGGAGGACGAGCACTTCGACCGCGGGCAGTACCCGCTCCACGGCTTCCCGGTCGACACGTACGCCGGGTTCCTGTTCGTGAACCTCGCCCGCGAGCCGCGGCCGCTCCTGGAGTCGCTGAACGACGGCGTCGAGAGCGTCACCGCGTTCGATCGGTTCGGGATGGAAGACCTCCGGGTCGGTGTGCGGATCGTCTACGAGGTGAAGGCCAACTGGAAGATCGTGGTGGAGAACTACAACGAGTGCCTCCACTGCCCGGTCGTCCATCCCGAGCTCGTGCAGGTGGTCCCGCTGTTCCGGTTCGGCGAGGTGTGGGACGGAGAGACGCGCGACGGCGGCAACGAGATGGTCGACGGCGCCCAGTCATTCACGATGACCGGCCGCTCCGAGCTGCCAGCACTCCCGGGTCTGCTCGACGAGGACATGACCCGCTACTACGGTGCCTACCAGTTCCCGAACCTGCTGCTGAACATCCACCCGGACTGCGTCATGTACTACGTCGGCTACCCGACGGGGCCGGGGCACACCACGGTCGTGTCGGAGTACCTGTTCCGGCCGGAGACGATCGCCGACCCCGCGGTGTTCAAGCCCGATCCCGTCGTGGAGCTCTGGGACCTGATCTCGAAGCAGGACTGGGAGGTGTGCGAGCGCGCGCAGATCGGGGTGGGGTCGCGCGCGTTCACGACCGGCGTGTACCCGCGCCAGGACCGGTACCTGTACGCGTTCAACGAGAGCTACCGGGCGAAGATGGGTCGCGAGAAGCTCGGCCGAGGGCCGATCGACTGATGGCGATCAAGCGGATGAATCACGCCGTCCTCTACGTGCGGGACGCGGAGAAGACCTACGAGTTCTACCGGGACGTGTTCGGGTTCCGCGTCGTGATGGAGATGCCGGGGGCGAAGTTCCTTCAGGCGCCGGACTCCGACAACGACCACGACCTGGGCCTCTTCAGCATCGGGGACGGGGCCGGGCCGTCGACGGCGGGCCGCTCGACGGTCGGGCTGTACCACATCGCCTGGGAGGTCCAGACCCTCGGCGACCTCAAGGAGATCTCGGCGAAGCTGCAGGAGGCGGGGGCGCTCACGGGTGCCACCGACCACAGCACGACGAAGGCGCTCTACGGCCGCGACCCCGACGGGCTGGAGTTCGAGGTCTGCTGGATCGTTCCGAAGGAGCTCCAGACGCCGGAGATCGAGGACGAGCGGACGCGGATGCGGCCGCTCGACATCGAGGCCGAGATCGAGCGTTTCGGTCTCCAGACGGTCGGCGGTATCTGAGGCTCAGGCCGTCTCGAGCAGTCCGCGCCTGGATCGGATCCGCCTGTCGACCGGACCGACGATCAGGTACTCGACGGCCACGCCGATCACCGCGATCACCGCGACGACGGCGAGGAGCGAGGCGACGTCCTGCGAGCGGTCGAGCAGGTGTCCCAGGCCGGTCGCGCCGGTGGCCTGGACGATCAGCTCGCCCGCCATCAACGCCTTCCACGCGAAACCCCAGGCCTGTTGGACGCCCGCCATGTAGGCGGGGAGCGCCGCGGGGAACACCACCGATCGCTGGAGCTCCCAGCCGGTCGCCCCGAGGGTTCGCCCCGCCCGCACGAACAGGGGCGGGACCTGACGGATGCCCTGCAGTGTGGCGAGCGTGACGGCGGGGAACGAACCCGCGATCGCGACGAAGACCACGGCCCGCTCGGTGACTCCGAACCAGATCACGGCGAGCGGCACCCATGCGACGAACGGCGTGATCTGGAGCGCCACCACGAGCGGACGGATGCTCCGGCGTGCGAGCTCGGAGGACGCGAGGACCAAGCCGAGCGCGGTCCCGATGACCAGTGCCGCCGCGAACGAGAACGCGAGCCGGATCAGGGTCTTCGCCGTGGCTTCGGGGATGGTGCCGTCGGCGAAGCCTCGGCGGAGGGCCGTCCAGACTTCCGCCGGCCCCGGGATCGACGAGGTTTCCGTGACCGCCGCGACGATCGCCCACACGACGATCAGCGCCCCCACCCCGAGGAGCGGCGGTCCCAGCTCGCTCGCCCATCGCCTCACTGCGAGCCCTCCTCGTCTTGACCGATCAGGAGGTCGTGGATCTCCGAGACGACCCGGGCGATCAAGACGTCGTCCAGACTCCGGGGTCGGTGCGCGTCGATGCGGAACTCCTCGAGGAGCGTGCCGGGAGCCGCCGACATCACGAGGACGCGATCGGCAAGGAGCACGGCCTCGCGCACGTTGTGGGTCGCGAACACGAACGTGGTGCGGCCGGCGCGCTCGACGCGCACGCGCTGCACGATGTCCTGCAACCGCTCGCGGGCGAGCGCGTCGAGCGCGCCGAACGGTTCGTCGCCCAACAGGATGGGCGGGTCGCACGCCAGGGCGCGGGCGAGCGCAGCGCGCTGGCGCATCCCGGCCGACAGCTCGTGCGGCTGACGGTCGGCCGACGAATCGATGTCCATCCGGGTGAGCCACGTGGTCGCTCGATCTTGCCGCTCTTCGGGCGGGACGTCCGCGAGCCGGAGCGCCAGGTCGAGGTTCCCTCGCACCGAGAGCCACGGGAACAAGGCGGGCTCCTGGAAGAGCACGGCGCGATCGGGACCCGGCTCGGTCACGGGACGGCCGTCCACGAGCACCTCGCCGCTCGTCGCGCGTTCGAGACCCGCGATGGCGCTCAGCACCGACGTCTTCCCGCTCCCGCTCGGTCCGATCAGACAGACGAACTCGCCGCGCTCGACGTCGAACGAGAGATCTTGGAAGGCGGTCACGCGCTCACCGGTGGGCCGGATCCGCGTCATCGAGAGGTTGCGGACCGAGATGATCGACGACGCCGGGGAGCCGGCGGGATCGTCCCGAGTCTCGACGACGGCTCGACTCATCGCAGTCGGAACTTCTCCGCCATCTCGATCTGCACGACCTTGCCGTCCTGGACGACGAGCACGACCGTGCCGAACTTGATCTTGCGCAGGATCCCCGCCACGTTGGCGAGGACCTGGCGCTCCTCGTCCGTGAGCTCCTCGCCGTCGATCGGCTCTTCGGCGTGCACGGGTTGCGTCGGCTGCTCGTCGGTTGCCACGGCCCGCATCCTAGAACGACGGCCGCTGCGAGATGTGACGGATACGTGGCGACGACGCACCAGAGGGCCCGGGTGTTTGACACTGACCCGTCCCGGGCGGTATCCATGCGGGGCACATCCTTTCGGTTGACCGGACCACCGGAGACCGACCGCCAGCACCGGTGTGAACACATCGGTCGATCGAAGGGAGCCTCGATGTTCCTCCGTTTCAAGCCCGCTCGGTGGGCCGCCCTTGCCCTCGTCCCGATCCTTTCGCTCTCCGCATGCGGCTCAGGTGATCCTGCGGGCGCAGCCGCCGAGTGCAATGGCCTCCCCGAGCAGCCCACGTTGAGCTTCGCCGCGTACAGCACGCCGCGCGAGGCCTACGGCAAGATCATCTCGGCCTTCAAGACGGCCTGGAAGGAAGATCACAACGACCAGGAGGTCATCTTCCAGGAGTCCTACGACGGCTCCACGCTCCAGGCGAGCCGGGTCATCGGCGGCTACGAGGCCGACGTCGTGGCGCTCTCACTCGGTCCCGACGTGGACCAGATCGCCGACGCCGGGCTGATCACCCACGACTGGACGCAGGAGGCCGACGGCGGCATGGTCACGACGTCCGTGGTCGTCTTCGACGTCCGTCCCGGCAACCCGCTCGGTATCGAGGACTGGGACGACCTGACGCAGTCGGGCGTCGAGATCCTCACCCCGGACCCGGCTTCGAGCGGAGGCGCCCGTTGGAACCTCGTCTCCGCGTGGGGTGCCGCGCTCCACGGCTACGGCGGGGTGAGCGAGGGCGACGAAGCCGGCGCCACGACACTGATGCAGGGCGTGCTCGGGAACGTCCTCGCGTACGACAGCAGCGCTCGCAAGTCGATCCAGAACTTCGAGGACGGCAACGGCGACGTCGCGATCACCTACGAGAACGAGGTCATCACGGCACAGGCCGCGGGCAAGGAAGACGAGGCCGTCTACCCGCCGTCCAGCGTGCTCATCGAGAACCCGGTGACGGTCGTGGACGCGAACGTCGACAAGCACTGCGTCCGCGAGGTCGCGGAGGCGTTCGTCGAGTTCCTCCACACCGACGAGGTGAAGGAGATCTTCGCCGACGCCGGCTTCCGCTCGACCGACATCGCCGAGGCGAAGAAGGGCGGAGGCGACTATCCCCCGATCGAGGACCTCTGGGACATCGACGACATCGGCGGGTGGGACGCGCTGACAGAGAAGCTCTTCAGCGATACCGGCATCGTCACCCAGGCGCAGGCGGGCTGAGCGGATGAGCGACGCCGCGCAGACCCTCGAAGGTCGCAGCACGATCCGGTGGACACCCCACCGGATCGCTGCTGCGCTTCGACACCTCGGTCTGCGCGGCGCCGCGATCCTCTACCTGGGCCTGATGGTCGTGGTCCCCGTGGCCGCGATCGTGACCGCAGGGTTCGAGGACGGGTTCGCGTCCTTCCGGACGGCGTTCGCGATCCCGTACGCGTGGACGGCGATCAGGCTGACGCTCATCACGTCGGCCGCTGCCACCGTGATCAACGCCGTGATGGGCACCCTGCTCGCATGGGTGTTGGTTCGCTATCGCTTCCCGGGTCGCCGGATCCTGTCGTCGGTCGTGGACCTTCCGATGGCGATCCCCACGCTCGTCACCGGGCTGATGATCCTCACGCTCTACGGACCCAACGCGCCGATCGGTCGGTTCCTCGACCGCTTCGGCATCCAGGTCGCGTTCACGTGGATCGGGATCCTGCTGGCCCTGTGCGTCGTCACGCTCCCGCTCGTCGTGCGCCAGGTCCAGCCGGTCCTCCTCGAGCTCGATCCGGCGGAGGAGGAGGCGGCGGCGACGCTCGGGGCGGGTGCGTGGCTGTCGTTCCGCAAGGTCGTGCTCCCCGCGCTCCGTCCGGCGATCGTCGGGGGAGGGCTGCTGACGTTCGCTCGCTGCATCGGGGAGTTCGGGAGCGTCGTGCTCGTCTCCGGCAACATCGCCGGGGAGACGCTCACCGCGCCGGTGTTCGTGTATCAGCTCGCCAACCAGTTCCGGCCGGCGGAGGCCGCGGCGGTCGCGACGCTGATGTTCACCATCTCGTTCGTGCTCGTGCTGGTGACCACTCGGTTGCTGACCAGAAGGGTGGAGGTATGAGCGTTGCGTCCAACACTCCCGCCGCGCCCGCCACCGGTGCCGCCGGCGGTCGGGGGAAGTTGGCCCGCGGCCTCCTCGCCGCAGCCGCGATCGTGTACGTCGCCCTGTTGTTGCTCTTGCCGCTGATCGGGATCGTCACCAAGGCGTTCGAGCCCGGCGTGTCGATCATCGGCGACACGCTCTCGAGCCCGGACGTGCAGCACGCCTTCCTGCTCACCGGCATCATCACCGTGATCACGATCGTCGTCACGACGTTCTTCGGGCTCGTCGTGGCCTGGGTGCTCGTGCGGCAGCGATTCCTCGGCCGCTCGCTCATGAACGCGGTCGTCGATCTTCCGTTCGCGCTCTCCCCGGTCACCGTCGGGCTCGCGGCCGTCCTGCTGTTCGGGACGGGCGGATGGTTCGCGGACTTCTTCTCGGCGCAGGGGATCCAGGTCCTGTTCGCGCTCCCGTCCATGGTGCTGGTCACGATCTTCATCTGCATCCCGTTCACGATCCGCGAGCTCGTGCCCGTGCTCGAGGAGTTCGGGCTCGACGAGGAAGACGCATCAAGAACACTCGGCGCATCGATCTGGCAGACGTTCCGCCGGGTCACGCTGCCGAACATCCGGTGGGCGCTCCTCTACGGGATCGCGCTCACGACGGCGCGCTCGATCGGTGAGATCGGCGCCGTGCTGATCGTGAGCGGGACGATCAGCGGGAGCACCGAGACGGCCACGATCTACATCTTCACCGCCCTGGAGGAGCGACTCGAGGCGCAGGCGCACGTCGTCGCGCTGGTCCTCGCGACCGTCTCGATCCTTCTGTTGGTGGGCATCGAATGGTTGCATCGGCGCAACGAACGAGCGAGGAGTCACGCATGAGCATGCCGATCAAGGTGGAACTGCTGACGAAGCGGTTCGGCAGCTTCGAAGCGGTACGCGACGTGTCGTTCACGGCCGCGGCCGGGTCGATCACCGCGCTGCTCGGCCCGTCGGGATCGGGCAAGAGCACGGTGCTCCGGATGATCGCCGGCCTCGAGTTGCCGACCGCGGGCCGGATCTGGATGGGCGACGACGAGCTCACCGCCAAGAGCGTCCAGGAGCGGGCGGTCGGGTTCGTGTTCCAGCACTACGCGCTGTTCCGGCACATGACCGTGTTCGAGAACGTGGAGTTCGGTCTCAAGGTCAGGAAGGAAGCGAAGGAGTCGCGCGAGGCGCGCGTGAAGGAGCTGCTCGAGCTCGTGCAGATGTCGAACTTCGCGCAGCGATATCCCGACCAGCTCTCCGGTGGGCAGCGGCAACGAGTTGCGCTCTCCCGGGCGCTCGCGCCGAGGCCGCAGGTGCTGCTGCTCGACGAGCCCTTCGGAGCGCTCGACGCCAAGGTGCGGCAGGATCTCCGGCGCTGGCTCGACGAGCTGCACCGGGAGCTCGGCGTCACCAGCCTGCTCGTGACGCACGACCAGGAAGAGGCGCTGGAGCTCGCCAACCAGGTCGTCGTGATGCACGAGGGCCGTGTGGAGCAGGCCGGAGCGCCCGCCGACGTCTACAACGACCCGGCGACCGCGTTCGTCGCCGGTTTCGTCGGCGCGGCCAACGTGCTCCACGGCCACGTCGTCGACGGGCACGTACACCTGGGGACGTTCCAGGTCGCCGGTGCCGGTCACCTCGAGGAGGGCGCCCCGGCCGCGGCGTTCGTGCGGCCCCACGACGTCCGCGTCTCGGAGGAGGACACCGGGGTCCGCGGCACGATCGACCGGATGGCGACGCTGGGCTGGCTCGCACGTCTGGCGATCCGGCTGCCCGGCGGCGAGACCCTCGTGGCGCACGTGCCGCACGACGAGCTCGGCGACGCGAAGGAGGGCGACGAGGTCTGGGTCGACCTCCGGAGCCCGAAGGCCTTCGGACTCGAGCCGGTCATGCACTCCGACCCCGACCCCGACGGCACCGCGGACGCCGTTCCGATCGACACGCAGCAGTCCGGATAGCGGGGCGCGTTCGCGGTCTCGGCGGCCGGCGCCTATGCTCGCGCGACGCACGAGCATAGGGAGATCGATGACGAGGCTCGTTTTCCAGGGTGGGCAGCTCTTCGACGGGACGGGGTCCGCGATCGCCGACGGCGAGGTCTTGATCGAGGACGGACGGATCGTCGAAGTCGGCAACGCCCTCGACGGCGACGAGAGGATCGACTGCGCCGGCAAGACGCTCCTGCCCGGACTGTTCGACACGCACGTTCACCTCGTCTCCCGCTACGAGGACTTCGACGAGGTCCGCGTTCTGCACGAGCCGTTCTCCGCGCCGTTCTACCGGGTGGCCGAGAACATGCGGCGCACGCTCGCGTGCGGGATCACGACCGTCCGGGACGCTGCGGGCGCCGACGCCGGGCTGCGCCTCGCCGTCGAGGAAGGCTCGCTGGTCGGTCCTCGGATGCAGATCAGCGTGACGATGCTCTCGATGACCGGAGGCCACAACGACCCCTGGCTGCCGAGCGGGGGCACGGGCATGTGGGGAACGACGTACCCGGGGATGCCGAGCGGCGTCTGCGACGGCCTCGACGGCGTGGCGATGAAGGTCCGCGAGGTAGTCCGCGCCGGCGCCGACGTCATCAAGATCGCCTCGTCAGGTGGCTTCCTCTCGCCGGCGGACGATCCGAGCCAACCGAATTTCAGCGAGGCCGAGGTCGAGTCGATCGTCCAGACGGCTGCCGACCTGGGGCGCTGGGTGATGTCGCACGCGCACGGCGCGGAGGGGATCAAGCGAGCTGTCCGCGCGGGCGTTCGTTCGATCGATCACGGCACGTTCCTGGACGACGAAGCGATCGAGCTGATGCGGGAGCACGGAACCTGGCTCGTGCCGACGCTCACCGCCGGGGACACGACCGAGGAGATCGCCGAGAACCCACAAGTGGCCGAGCCCGTACGAGCGAAGTTACGAGCGCTCGGTCGGCCGGAGCTGGACGCGTTCCGCCGCGCCGCAGAGGCGGGAGTGAAGGTCGCGATGGGGACCGACTGTCCCGTTGCGCCGCACGGGACGAACCTGCGTGAGCTCGAGCTCATGGCGTCGAACGGCTTCACGCCGGAGCAGGCGCTCGTCGCCGCAACGTCGAGCGCGGCCGAGCTGATGGGACTCGAGGGCGAGCTCGGCACGCTGGAGGCCGGCAAGCGCGCCGATGTGGTGGTGGTCGACGGCGACCCGTTCGAGTTCGCGACGCTCCGGGATCGGATCGAGCAGGTCTGGAAGGACGGCGTCCGGGTCGTCTAGGGGCGCGGCGGGATCCTGCGCCCCGCAGGGCGTGGGGCCTTGGCCGGTGCTACCGTCGACCCGATGAGCCCGTCAGACCTGCAGCCCACGGACCTGATCGACATCGACCACCTCCTCTCCGACGAGGAGAAGCAGATCCGCAGCGTCGCCCGCGAATGGGTGCAGCGCCGGATCCTCCCCGAGGTCGAGGACTGGTACGAGAAGGGCGAGTTCCCCGCGCGCGAGCTCGCGAAGGAGGTCGGCGAGCTCGGCTTCTTCCTGATGCAGCTCGACACCGAGTGGACGCTCGGGCTGAACTCGGTCGCGTACGGGCTGGTCGAGCTCGAGATCGAGGCCGGCGACAGCGGTCTGCGGTCGTTCGTGTCGGTGCAGAGCTCGCTCTGCGGGCACGCGATCCACGCGTTCGGGAGCGAGGAGCAGAAGAACGAGTGGCTCCCGAAGATGGCGAGCGGCGAGGCGATCGCGTGCTTCGGCCTCTCGGAGCCGGACTCGGGTTCGCGACCCGGGCTCGATGCGCACGTCTGCGAAGAAGGACGGCGACGACTGGATCCTGAACGGCACGAAGATGTGGATCACGAACGGCAGCTGCTCCGACATCGCGATCGTCTGGGCGCAGACCGACGACGGGGTCCGTGGCTTCATCGTGCCGACCGACTCGCCCGGCTTCACCGCGAACGACATCCACAAGAAGATGTCGCTCCGAGCGTCGGTGACGTCGGAGCTGGTGATGGACGGCGTGCGGCTGCCGGCCGACGCGATGCTGCCCGAGGTGAAGGGGCTCCGCGGGCCGCTGTCCTGCCTGAACGAGGCCCGCTACGGGATCGTGTGGGGCGTGATGGGCGCGGCGCGCACGTGCTTCGAGACGGCGCTCGAGTACTCGAAGACGCGCGAGCAGTTCGACAAGCCGATCGGCTCGTTCCAGCTCACGCAGAAGAAGCTCACCGACATGGCGCTCGAGCTGTACAAGGGGACGCTGCTCGCCTACCACCTCGGCCGGCTGAAGGACGAGAAGGGCCTCGCGCCGGAGCAGGTGAGCGTCGGGAAGCTGAACAACACGCGCGAGGCGCTGAAGATCGCGCGGACCTCACGCGGGATCCTCGGCGCGAACGGCATCACGCTCGAGTACCCGATCATGCGCCACATGACGAACCTCGAGTCCGTGATCACCTACGAGGGGACCGAGGAGGTCCACACCCTGGTGATCGGCGAGCAGCTCACCGGCCTCAAGGCGTTCACGTAGTTTCTCCGCTTCTCGCTTGTTCGTCATCGGCGCAGACACTGACCTCCGTATGCTTCCGTTCGATGCCCGATCCGCGCGCCCGGGGAGTGTTCGTGAACCTGGAACCGAAGGAAGGATTCTCGCTGCGCGCCGTCACGGTCCCGGACGCCGAGGCGGTCGCGGACGTGATCAACGAGTGCACTCGCGCCGAGATCGGTCTTCCCTGGACGACGCCGGAAGAGGTGCGGACCGCAATGGTCCGGGCCCGGCTACGATCTCCCGGCCGATGCGCTCCTCGTCGACGAGGCTGGCGAAGTCGCGGGCTACCTCCAGCTCTGGTGCGACATCGACCCGTACGACGAGCCTGTTCTCGCTCGTGTACGTCCGGCCCCGGTACTGGTCCCGCAGCCTGAGCGCGTTCCTCGCTCCGGCTCGGAGAGGAGCGAGCGCGCGAACGGATCCACCGGGCCCCGGCCGATCTGCGCGTCACGCACCAGGTGGCCCGGTTCGCACACAACGAGGCCGCCGGTGCGCTCTTCCGTTCGCCTCGACTACGCCTACCTCCAGACGTACTGGATGATGCAGGATTCGGAGCTCCGAGGGCCGGCCGCCGACGCCGCCGGAGCCGGAGGGCATCATGATCCGGACGTTCGACCCGGAGCGAGGACGCGCCCCAGGACACACGCAGCGCTGGCCGAGGCCTTCCTCGACCATCGGGGTCACGACTTCCCCTCCTACGAGCAGTGGCGCCACCATCACATCGATGGCGAGGCAACGCAGTTCGATCCACAGCTCTGGTTCGTCGCGGCCGACGGGGAGGAGGTCGTCGGAGCGGCGGTCTGCCGACCGACGTCCGCCCGCGATCGCGAGTGCGCCGAGGTGGACATCCTCGGTGTGCGCCGGGGGTGGCGCAGGCGGGGGGTGGGTCTCGCCCTCCTCGGGGCCGCGTTCGCGGAGTTCCATCGGCGTGGGATCCCCCGCGCCGAGCTCGGTGTCGACTCGGAGAACCCGACGGGCGCGACCCGGCTGTACGAGCGCGCCGGTATGCACGTGGCCCACGCGTGGGAGACGTGGGAGAAGGAGCTTCGGCCCGGCATCGCGCGACCGATGGGCAACCCGCGCGTGTCGGCACGATCCCTCGACATCGCGGCTCGGAGCTCGGCCGTGCTCGTCAGCGATCGAGGCGGTTCCCTCTACCGGGTGAACGCGCGCGACGCTCGCCGTTCAAGGGAGTCCCCGACAGGGCGGAGATGCTCGCTGTCGATATCGACTCGCCGCCGAGACGGCGTCACCTCGGCACCGCCATCGCCCCGACGGCGGGCTACGAGGATCGAGCCTCGAGTCAGTATCATCTATGAAGGACCGAGAGGTCCACACACTGGTGATCGGGGAGCAGCTCACCGGCCTCAAAGCGTTCACCTGATCCGTCGCGACGACGAACAGCCGCATGTCTCAGCGGGTCGAGAGGCTACGTCGCCGGCGAGCAGCTCTCGTGGAGGTACTGCTGACACTCCTCCTCCGTGAGCCTGGGTGGGGTGCGGGTCACACGCCCGCGGGCGAGTCCCTGAGCTCATCGATCGGGAGGAGATGCAGGGCGACCGTTCCGTCGCCGCTCACGGTCGCGAGGAAACGGCCGTCGGGACTGAACGCCACGGTGTTGACGGGACCGTCGTGGCCGAACAGCGTGAGCATCTCTCGACCGGTGGCGAGATCCCAGAGCTTCGCCGTGCCATCGAGGCTGCCGGTGGCGACGAGCGTTCCGTCTGGGCTCACGGCAACTCCCAGGAGCCCGGCGGTGTGCCCCCGCAGCGTCGCGAGCTCCCGGCGCGATCGAGATCCCAGACCTTCGCCGTCGCGTCGATGCTGGCCGTGACCACCGTTCCGTCGGGCCCGAACGCGACATCCTGGATGAGGGAGGTGTGGCCGCTGAGCTTTCTCGCGCCGCTCGAGGGTATCGGCGTCCCACAGGGTCAGGGTTTCGTCCCCATCGTCACCCGAGACCAGGTATCTCCCGTCGGGAGAGAACCCGAGGGCGAACACCTCATCTCCGACGTCGACCGCGTGTAGCTCCTTGCCAGAGGATGCATCCCACAACCGGACGGTCCCATCCCAGCTGCCCGTTGCGAGACGCCGCCCGTCCGGGCTGAACGCCACGGACGCGACCTGATCGGCATGTCCCTCGAGAGTCATCACGAGCTCCCCGGTCGTCACGTCCCAGACGGGGACCGTGCTGTTCGCCAGTGGATCCCCAGGTCCGCTCCCTGCGGCGCCCGCGAGCCTGGTCCCATCCGGGCTGAACGCCATCCTTCTGATCGTGGCGTCGTGGCCCTTCAACGTGATGATCTTCGCTCCCGTCTCGACGTCCCGGATCGTGACGCCGGCGACCTGGCCCGGCACGGCGAAGCTCGTTCCATCGGGACTGAAGGAGACTCCGCCCTGGCGATCCGCGGGGCCGGGAACGGTCAGCCAGTCGCGGCCGCCGGCCGGACTGATGTCCCACAGTCTCGCGGTCCCGTCCATGCCGCCGGTCAGCAGCCGGTCCCCGTCCGGGGTGAAAGCGACCTGCACGACGTCGATACCGTGCCCGGCCAGCGTCAGCAAGCGCTTGCCGGTGGCGGCGTCCCACACCTGGGCGATCCCGTCGCTCCCGCCGGTGGCGATCCGCCTACCGTCGGGCGAGTAGGCGATCCCGAGGATGTCTCCGGTGTGGCCGGAGAACGTGGTGACGAGTTCCCCGGTCTCCGCATCCCACGCCTGCGCATCCAACTGGTTTGTCGGTCGCGACGCGTGTGCCGTCGGGGCTGAACGCGACCGCCTGTGCCTCCGTCGGCTGGCGGGGAAGGGTCATCGAGATCTCCCCCGTCGCCAGGTCCCAGATCGGCGTGCTGAACCATCCTCCGCTGGTCACCCGCGATCCGTCAGGGCTGAAGGCGGGGGTGAGGCCTGTAGAAGCTGACGAACGTCTCGTCGGGAGGGCCCCTCAGTACGAGGCGCTGCGTCCCCGCCGCGACGTTCCAGATCCGCACGGTGCCGTCCTGGCTGGAGGTGGCCAGCAGCCTCCCGTCGGGGCTGAACGCGGCGCCCAAGACCAGATCCCGATGCCCCCGCAGCACGTGGATCTGCCGGCCGCTCGCCGCATCCCACAGCCGCGCCGTCCGATCATCGCCGGTGGTTGCCAGCAGCGACCCGTCGGGACTGTAGGCGATGCCGTTGACCACCCCCTCGTGTCCGCGGAGGGTGAGGAGGCGCCTGCCGGTGTCGGTCTCCCACACGATCGCGGTCCCGTCCTCGCCCGTCGTGGCGAACCGGCTGCCGTCGCCGCTCAGTGGCGATCCCGCGACCTTGCTCCACCGTGAGCACGACCCGGGACTCCTGCAGCGCCCGGTGGAGGGCCTCCTCGGCCTCCGGCACGGCCGCGAGATCCGCCTCCCCCGTTCGTCCAACGCCTCCACGGCCAGCAGGATGCTCCGCTCGGGATCGACGTCGAGGTTGGCGACGGCGGCGGCGGCCAGCTCGCGAGCAGTGGCGATCCGGGCCTGGTTCTCCGCCCGCACGGCTTCATCCTGCGCCCGTCCGCTTCTGCACGAGGGCCAGGCCGCCCGCCACCAGGGCCAGGACGAGGAACATCGCCGTGCCGACGAGGAGACCGCGGAGACGCCGGTTGGTCCTCCGCTGTCGTTCCGCGTCCCGCTCGCTCGCCTGGCGACTCTCGGCCAGGAAGTTCCGCTCCAGCTCGTTGAGTTCGGAGCCGTGGGGAGGCCCAGTCGAGCGCCGCGGAGAGCCGGGCTCCCCGATAGACCTCCGATGCGTCGGATCCCCGCGCCTCCCACTGCTTCGCCGCTTGCGTGAGGTGCTGGCGGAGCTGGTGGCCCTGCACGTCTTCCTCCAGCCACCCCCGGAGGCGCGGCCACTCGCGGAGCAAGGCCTCGTGGGCCACCTCCACGGTGGAATCGCTCATCGTCAACAGTCGATCCTGCGTGAGTCGCGCGAGGACGACGGCGGCGACGGGATCGGCGTCCACGTCGAGCTCCGAGGTCTGCACGCGTCGGCGCGTCACGACATCGCCTTGCTCGACCCCGGCGAGTCGAAGGAACATCCGCCGCGCCACCTCTCGCTCCGGGTCGGTCAGCTGCTGATACGACGCCTCGGCCAGGCGCGCGACTGCCCCCCGGACACCTCCCGTCCGCTCGTAGGTCTCCAGGCGGAGCCATCCGTCCTCGCGCGCCTGCCACAGCTCGACCAGCGCCGCCGAGAGCAGCGGCAGGCCGCCGGGCTCTTCCGCCACCTCTTCGACCAGCGCGTCCACGAGCGCCGACTCCACCCGGAGCCGCGCCCGTCGAGCCGGCAGCTCGACCGCGCGACGGAGTTCGTCCCTCGTCATCGGCGGGACCAGCACGTGGTTGCCGGTGACGAGCTCCGCCAGCTCGCGGTACGGGGCGCAGCGGCCGTAGAAGATCGTCCCGGATCGTGAGCACGATCACGACACGTCTCGGGCCGGCGCTGTCGCCGCCGCCGTGATGGCATCGATGAATGGCGCGCCCGTTCATCCTCGTCGGTGCAGAGCGTGAAGATCTCCTCGAACTGATCCACCGCGACGACCAGACGTTCGTCGGCCCCGAGGGTTTCGAGCGCCGCTTCGAGGGATCCGTCCGAAGTCGTCGGTCCGACGCCCAGAGCGGCAGCCAACTCGGCCATCGGATGCTCGCCGGGACGGAACAGGACGTGGCGCCATCGCTCGCTCCCGGGGAGGAGGCCGGCGCGGAGCGAAGGAAGGAGCCCTGCGGCCACGGCGGAGGACTTGCCGCTGCCGGATGCCCCCACCACGCCGAGCAGCCCGACCTGCACCGTGCGGGCCGCCAGCTCTCCGACCAATCGCTCCCGACCGAAGAAGTAGGCGGCGTCCTCCGCATCGAACGAGGCGAGGCCCTTGTACGGGCAGTCGGACTCGCCGACCACTTCGCCCTGTCCGCTGTAGAGCCTGCCCAGTTTCAGCCCGATGACGTTGTTCGCGAACTCGAGGTCGGCGGACCGACGCCCCCGGCCCTCGGCCAGCCACTCCGCGGCGGCGGCGAGCCGCCGCCCTGCTTCATCTTGGGCCCAGCCGCCGACCACCTCGTGCACCCGACCTGGGACCCCACCCGATGCACGTGCCATCGATTCGAGGGGAACGTCGTGCACGTCGGCACCCACGTACAGCCGTGCGATCCCTTCGACGCCGTCCAGATCGAGTGCGGAGAGCGTCGAGGTGGCCGTCGCCGAGCTCGGTCCGCGTCGTCGATGAGCCGCCGCGAGGATGGGTCCGGCCGCAGGGTCCTTGACGAGCCCGAGTCACCAATACGGGCAGCGAACGCAGGCGGTCGTGGGCGTCGGCCAGAGCGCGCGTCGGCGTCCTCACCCGGCGACATCCAGGTCATCCAGGACCACCACGGTGGGGTCGGTCGCATCCGTCGCTTCCCGCACCGTCGGCGATCGCCAGCGCCGCCGCTGTTCCTCCCGGCCCTGCGTATAGGACGCGACCACCACTCCGGCCGATCTCCGAGGCGATCTCGGCGGCCAGCCGGGTCTTGCCGATCTGGACGGGCCGGAGACGAACACGACACGCCCATGCCCCCTTCGGGCCTGGCGCCATGTCCCGCGGAGCCAATGCATCTCGTGCTCCCGGTCGATCGAGCGGCGTGATCGTGTCGAGCTCCGAAGGAAGCGTCGCGTCGCCACGGTGCGGCCGTGGGTTCGCCTCGTGGTGCCACGCGTCTGGGGCTTGACACCGTCCGCAGAGACACCGGCTCGATCAGATCGACGGGCTGCTCGAACCCCTTCAGCTCCGCTTGACCGCGCTCCTCGAAGCGGACCTCCTCGACCTCAGCGGCGAGGTCCGCGACCGCTCGGCGTCACCAGGACCTGTCCGGCCACCGCCTTGGAGCACAACCGGGCCGCCGTGTTGAGCGCGACCCCCCGGAACCCGTCCTCGACCGGGATCGCCTCGCCCGACGTCGATCCGATCCCGACCGTCAGAGGAAGGTCGGGGGCTGCCGCGGTTTCCTCCATGCAGGTGACCTGGAACTCCAGGGCGGCGCGGACGGCCTGTGCCGTGGACGTCGAAGACGGCGAGCGCCTCGTCCCCTCGGAGCTCGATGACCCTGCCGCCCCGGGCTTCGACGGCCTCGCGTGCGAGCTCGGCGAACCTCGCGGCGAGTCGGGCCGCCTCGCCGTCGCCGTGCTCCTGAGTGAAGCGCGTGTACCCACGGACGTCCGCGATCAAGAAGGTGCGGATCGTGGTCGTTCGCTTCGGTTGGGTATCGATAGCCATGACCGCCCCCACCCCCGGGAGCATGGTTCCCTCGAGCGTCACGAGCTGCTCGGGGAGATTGCTCAATCTCAGGGCCGAACGCAACCCCCTTTGCCGGGGGAACTCAGGACGCCAGCACGGACCTCCAGCGATCCGGCGACCAGCGCGTCGACGACTGCGCATGCCCGGCTGGGTCGCGACGACCGCGTTCTGGGTCGCGATCGCCGCGTGGACCGTCACGGCGATCGGGATGGCCGCCTCGCCGCTCCGAGCCCGGAACCGCGTTGACGCCGCTCGCGGAGCTCAGGCAGGCGGCGCGGACGCTCCCCAGCCCGCCGGCGGCTCCACGGCGCCGTCCCGCTGAGCCCAGTAGTCCCGGTGCTCGATGACGAGGCCCTCGTCGTCGAACCGGAGGTGCGAATGGCCCGCGATCGTGACGTCGCTCCCGTCGGGTGACCGGAGTATCGCCCAGTACTCGACCGCGGCGCGGTCGTCCTGTCCACGACGGTTCGCCGAACCAGCACCGGACGAGCTTCTCCTCCGTGAACGCCTGCGTGACGTACGCCCGGGCGGTGGACGGCTCCCGGAACGGGTGGGAACGATAGGGAGCGTCGGGCCGGTACCGCGACGCGATCAGCTCGACGTCCTCGGTCGGCCAGCGCTGCCTGCCAGGCTCGATCCACGCCGTCACGGCCGCGTGCGTGTCCATCGGCTCGTCTCAGTCCAGGGTCGACTCGGCCAGGAGGGTGGCTGCGTCGGCGACACGGATCTCGGAGGCCTTCCCCTTCGCGGCGTCGTCGAGCATGACGAGGCAGTAGGGGCACGCCGTCGCCACGGTTTCGGCGCCCGTCTCCACCGCCTCCTCGAACCGCGTGTCGTTGATGCGGGGCGACTCCTCCTCCATCCACATGCGGGCGCCGCCGGCGCCGCAGCAGAACGACCGCTCGCGGTTCCGGGGCATCTCCTCGATCTCGCCGCCGATCACCGACGCGGGGCGCGTCGAACTCGCCGTTGTGCCGACCGAGGTAGCAGGCGTCGTGGTACGTGATCTTCCCGTCGCCGGTCCGCGGCTGGAGTCGCCCGGCCGCGATCAGCTCGGACAGCAGCTGCGTGTGGTGCACGACCTCGTACGTCCCGCCGTAGTCGGGGTACTCGTTCGCGAGCGTGTTGAAGCAGTGCGCGCAGCTCGCGACGATCTTCGTCACGCCGGCGCCGTTCAGCGTCTCGACGTTCTGCTCGGCGAGCATCTGGAACAGGTACTCGTGGCCCATCCGCCGGGCGGGGTCGCCGGTGCACTTCTCGCGCGGGCCGAGCACCGCCGAGTCGATGCCCGCGGCGGCGAGCAACCTCGCCACGCTCTGCGTCGTCTTCTGCGCGCGCTCGTCGAACGCGCCCGCGCACCCGACCCAGAACAGGACCTCCGGCGCCGGGTCGCCCTCCTGCAGCACCCGCACGTCGAGGTCCTTCGCCCAGTCGAGCCGCGCCGACGCCGGCTGGCCCCACGGGTTCTCCTGGTTCTCGACGCCGCGGAGCATCGGGGCGGCCTCCTGCGGGAACCGCGACTCGGCCATCACGAGGTTCCGGCGCAGGTCGACGATCGTGTCGATGTGCTCGATGTCGACCGGGCACTCGCGCACGCACGCGCCGCACGTCACGCAGTCCCACACGACCTGGTCGATCACGGCGTTCGGGACGAGCGGCTGGAGCTCGACCTCGCCGGCGGCCTCGGCGACCACGCGGTCGCGGAGGTCCATGATCAGCAGCTTCGGCGAGAGCGGCTTGCCGGTCGCCCACGCCGGGCATGCCTCCTGGCACCGGCCGCACTCGGTGCACGAGAACAGGTCGAGCATCTGCTTCTTCGACAGGTCCTTCTGGGTCGCGACGCCGAAGCGGATGTCCTCCTCGGGCAGCTTCGAGGTCGATCCGGTTCGGCTCGAGGCGGCCGGTCGGGCCGTCCTTCGCGAGCCAGACGTTGGCGGGCGCGGTCGCGATGTGGAGGTGCTTCGAGCCGGGCAGGAACACGAGGAAGCCGAGGATCACGAGGAGGTGCGACCAGACGAGGACGCGCTCGGCGATCTCGGTGCCGCTCCCGCCACTGAAGAGTCCGGAGAGGAGGTTCGCGACGGGCCGCGCATCGGGCACCTCGGCGATCCCGAGCGCGATCCGGGTGGCGTTCCACAGCAGGAACGTCACGACGATCGCGAGGATCAACAGCAGGATCCGGTCCGCTTCCTCCATGTGGCTCCCGCGGAACCGGTCGGGCTTCAGGACCTTGCGGATGAAGAACGCCATCGCGATCCCGACGACGACGAGCGTCGCGAAGACGTCGGAGATGAACGCGAACCATGCGGCGTGGCCGAGGATCGGGAGGGACGAGTCCTTGTCGACGATCGCCACCGCGGCTTCGGCGATCGTCGGGAGCAGCACGATGAAGCCCCAGAAGATGAACGCGTGCATCAGGCCGGGGCCGAGCTTCTGCAGGAGCTTCTTCTGGAGGAAGACGTGGGTGAGCTCGCGGGTGATGCGGTCGGGCGTCGGGGCGCGCGCGTCCGGCCGGACGGGCGTTCGCGACGAGCGCCACGCGCGGCCGGACGCGACGCACGAACAGAAGGACCGCCACGACGACGACGGCCGCGAGGGCCGCGGCGGCTACGAGCCCGTCCGTCGCTTCTCGATCTCCTCGGTGAGGGCCGGGACGACCTTGAAGAGGTCGCCCACCACGCCCAGGTCCGCGATCTTCAGGATCGGCGCGTCGGGGTCCTTCGTGATCGCCACGATCCGCTTCGCCCCCTTCATGCCCACCAGATGCTGGAGTGCGCCGCTGATCCCGGCGCAGATGTAGACCTCGGGCTTCACGGTCTTGCCGGTCTGTCCGATCTGGTAGCTGTACGGCACCCAGCCGGCGTCGACGGCCGCGCGTGAGGCGCCGACCGCCGCGTTCCCGATCGCGGCCGCGAGCTTGTCGAGTTGCTCGAACGCATCGGGTCCGCCCAGCCCCCGTCCACCGGCGACGACGACCTTCGCGCTCTCGAGCCGTGGGCCGGTCGCCGCCTCCTCGTGCCGCTCGACCCGCTCGGCCGTCTTCAGCTCGTCGGGGACGTCCGCCTTCACGTCCACGACCTCGGCCGATGCCGCCGGACGCATCCGCGGCGAACGACTGCGGCCGGACGATCACGAGCCTGGGCGCCGGACCCTTCAGCTCGACGTCGACGACCTTCGTGCCTCCGAGGATCTCCGTTCGAGCCTTGTCAGCGCTGAGGACGTCGGTGACGTTCGCCATCAGCGTCGAGCCGGTGCGGGCCTGCAGGCGTCCGGCGACGTCGCGCGCGTCGTAGGAGGCGGGGAACAGGATCAGGTCGGGCGAGTGCTCCTCGATCAGTCCGGCGAGCGCGTGCACGGCCGGTTGCGCGAGATGGTTCGCGTACGACCTCGTCGTCACTGGCGAACACCTGGGTGGCGCCGTGATCGCCGAGGGCGTCGGCGGACGACTTTCGCGCCGGGGCCGAGGGCGACCGCGGCCACCTCGTCGCCGAGCTCTCGCGCCTTCGTGAGGAGCTCGAGCGCGCTCGGCGCCGGACCGTCGGGCGTCACGTCGGCCCAGACCCAGACCTTCATCTCAGATCACCTTCGCCTCGGCGAGGAGGTCCGCGATCCGCGCGGGGGTGGTCTCGTCGTACTCGATCGTCTCGCCGCCCTGCTTCGGCGGAGCGTCGGTCACCTCGGCCACGGTCTGCGTCGCGGTGACGTCGTCACTCGACAGCCCGAGGTCGGCGATGCTCAGCGTCTCGACAGGCTTCGACTTCGCGGCCATCACGCCCTTCAGCGAGGGGTAGCGGGGCTCGGTCGCGCCGGCAGTCACGGTGATCACGACGGGAAGCGGGGCGAGGACGACGTCGTAGCCGGCCGCCGTCTGCCGTTCGATCGTCAGGGTGTCGTCGGAGAGGTGAAGCTCCCGGGCGAACGTGAGGCTCGGGACGCCGAGGAGCTCGGCGATCGCAGCGGGGACGATCCCCGTGTAGCCGTCGGTCGACTCGACGCCGCCGACCACGAGGTCGAAGGGTTGCCGCTTGATCGCCGCGGCGAGCACGCGAGCGGTCACGAGCGAGTCGGCGCCGCGGAGCGAGTCGTCGGTGACCCGCACGCCCTTGTGCGCGCCCATCGCGAGGCCGCGTTGCAGCGCCGCCTGGGCGACCTCGGGGCCCATCGTGAGGAGCGTGATCTCGCCGTCTCCGCCCGCTGCCTCCACGAGTTGGAGCGCAGCTTCCAGCCCGTACTCATCGCCGGGATCGAGCGCGCCGTCGGCGCCTTCGCGGACGAGGAGCCCGTCGTCGCCGAGCGTCGGGGTGCCCTCGGGCTCCGGCACCCACTTCGTCAGGACGACGACGTTCACGGCGCCGTCCGCCGGTCCTCGCTCACAGAAGCACCGTACCCGGTCGGTGCCGAGGTCGGCATCACGCGTGGCGGAGGAACGCGTCGAGCTCGTCGCGGGTCGGCATCCCCTCCCGGGCACCGACCTTGGTCACGGAAAGAGCCGCCGCCGCCGTGGCCCGCTGGGCGGCCGCCGCCGCCTCCAAGCCCTCCGCCAAGCCCGCCGCGAACACGCCGTTGAAGCAGTCCCCGGCGCCCGTCGTGTCGACGGCCTGCACCGGAGGCGCCGCGACCCGTTCCTCCTCGTCGCCTCGGCGGATCAGCACGCCTTCCTCGCCGCGCGTCTGGACGATCACCACACCGTCGGGCAATGTCCCGAGGGCCTCGAGCTCGTGCTCGTTCGGCGTGACGAAAGCGGCCAGCGCCGCCACGTCGCCGACCCAGGGCTGCTCGGGCGCCGGATTCAGCACGAGCGGCACCTGATGCTCGCTGCACCACGCCGCCGCGGCCCGAACGGCGCCGTGGGAGACCTCGAGGCTCGCGAGCACCACCCCGATCTCGTGCACCTGCTCCAACGCCGAGGTCACGTTGCTCGCGGAGAGCTCGGCGTTCGCGCCCGGCGCCACCGAGATCTGGTTCTCGCCGTCCGGGGCGACGCAGATCAATGCCACGCCGGTCGGCACGCCAGGCCGCATCGCGACGGACGTGGCCACCCCCTCCGCCCGGAGCGCGTCCAGGGCGTCGTGGCCCAGCGCATCGTTCCCGACCGCCCCGATCATCACGACGCCGGGTCCGCCCCCGAGTGCGCGCGCCGCCGCCACGGCCTGATTCCCGCCCTTGCCGCCGTGATGCTGCGCGAACACCCCGCCGGTGACCGTCTGGCCCGGCGCCGGGAGCGACGCTCCCGACACCACGAGGTCGACGTTGATCGCGCCGATCACGACGACGGAGCCGGTCACGCCCTCGACTCCACCAAGGATCGCACGCGTTCGACGAACCGCTTCATGAAGACCTCTGCGTCGACGTCGAAGGCGACCCGCGCGTTCGCCTCGGGCTCCCATCCCACCGGCCAGGGGCTGCCCCGGATGCCGGTGAGGTCCGCCACGGTCTCGCCGACCGTCCAGCGACCTTCGCGTCTCGACCTCCACGCGTGTCGTCTCGAGCCGAACGAGCGAGGGGTCGATCGCCACGGCGAGCGCGAGCGGGTCGTGCAGCCGGCACCCATCCTCGCCGACGACCGAGGCATAGAAATCCATGTAGAAGCTGGTCGCGCCCTCGATCAGCTGCCCGAGCGGGGACTGGGGGGCCGGCGCGCAGACCTCGTCGAGGTCGGGCCGCCGCATCACGGCTCGTTCCGTGATGTCGAGCCCGACGCAGATCGGGAGCTTCGCCTCCTCCGCGCCCGAGAAGGCGGCGAAGACCTCCGCGGCGGCGGCGGGATCGATCCAGATGTTCGCCTCGGCCGCCGGCGTGACGTTGCCGCCCTGGGCGAATGCCCCACCCATCAGCGCGAACCCGCGCAAGAGCTGCGGAAGCTCCGGTTCCTCTCGGAGCGCCAGCGCGATGTTGGTGAGCGGACCGGTGGCGACGAGGAGCACCTCACCGGGTCGCTCGCGCGCAGAGCCGACGATCACCTCGACCGCGGACCGAGTGGAAGGTGAAGCCGCGGGCGGTGGGGGGGCGGCCCGGCCGAGTCCGCGCTCACCGTGGACGATCGGGAACGGGACGTGGTCGCGGGCGAGCGGCCGGGCCGCCCCCTGCGCGACCTCCACGTCGCCCCGCCCTGCGGCTTCCAGCACCGCGAGCGTGTTCTCCGTCGCCTGCTCCACCGTGATGTTGCCCATCACGGACGTGGCGCCGATCAGGTCGACCTCCGGGGATGCGACCGCGTAGAGCAACGCCAGGGCGTCGTCGACTCCGGTGTCGACGTCGAGGATCAAGGGGACGGGCGTCATGGCCGCACAGGGTACTCAGGCGCCGGCGGGCTCCAGGGCGAATCCGATCAGCTTCGCCGAGACCTCGCGGCTCACGCGCAGCATGTCCTCCGGCGTCACGTCGCCGTGGTCCATCAGCACCTGGATCGCGAGCCCGTCGACCACCGCGCCGATCTGGATCCCGAGCTCGTCGGCATCCAGGCCGTCGGGGAACTCGCCGGTCGAGCGCCCGTGCCGCACGATGTCGGCGATCGAACGCCGCCAGCGACGGTTCAACACCTCGTGCTCCTTCGCCATCTCCGGATCGCGGAGCGCCCGGACCCAGATCTCCACCCAGAGCGCCCATTCGTCGAGGAAGGAGAACTCGGGCAATAAGCCCGGCACGGAGAGCTCGATCAGACGGTCCAGCTGGGCCTTCGCGGAGGGATTCTTGCGGAGCTCGCGCGACAGTCGGAGGTAGAACTGATCGTTCGCGTACGTGAGCGCTTCGACCAGCAGCCGGTCCTTGGACTCGAAGTAGTAGAGGATCAGCCCGGTCGAGACGCCGCACGTCTCGGCGATGTCCTGGATCCTCGTCTCGGCGAGGCCCCGATCGGTGATGACCTGGGCCGCGGCCGCGAGGATCTCCTGACGGCGGTCTCCCTTCGGAGCGGCTTTTCCCGGTTTCTGGCCTGGTTTCCGGCCTGCCTCCTGGGAGGCGTTCGTTCGTGCCTTGGGCATCTGGGCTCCTGAACGGCGTGCAGAGAAACGAGCGGGGCGACCCCGGCTCAGGCCGGCGGCCTCGGGAACGGTACCCCGTTGAGCAGGAGAAATCAAAGCAAGGGGTCCCAGAAGCGCGTTTGACTCACCGTTCAGGAATGGGGCATCATCCGCAGTGCCTCCGCTGACTGGGATGGGGGCCGCCCGAGAAAGGCCAAGGGAAAGGAAGAGCTCATGGCCACGAACACCTACGACGCGATCGTGATCGGCGGAGGGCACAACGGGCTCACCGCCGGCGCCTACTTCGCGAGGCACGGCGCCAAGACGGTGGTCCTCGAAGCGAGGCACAAGACCGGAGGCGCCGCCGACACGAGCGCCCCGTTCGCGGATCACCCGGAGATCAACGTCACCACCTACTCCTACGTGATGTCGTTGATGCCGCCGACGGTGATCAACGAGCTGCAGCTGAAGAAGCACGGCTACGACGTCACGGCGTTCGGCCCGTACTTCCAGGCCTTCCCGGACGGGCGCGCGATCATGGTCTACGCCGACGAGGCCGAACGGTCGCGCGACTCGATCGCGCAGTTCTCGAAGAAGGACGCGGACGCGCTCATCGAGTGGGAGGCGTGGCTGAAGGGCGTCGCCGACATCCTCGGGCCGCTGCTCCTGCAGAGCCCTCCGCGCGCCGGCTCGCTCGCGATCGGCGACCTGCTCGAGACGGCGAGGACGGCGTGGAAGGTACGCAAGCTGGGCGTCCGCGGCGTGGGCGACGTGACGCGCCTTTTCACGATGAGCATCACGGACCTCCTGGACGACTGGTTCGAGTCCGACGCGGTCAAGGGCATGCTGGCGGTCAACGGCATCATCGGGACGTGGGCCGGTCCGGACGAGCCGGGCACCGCGTACGTGATGCTCCACCACTCGATCGGCGACGTCGGCGACGGTCACCTCGGCTCCTGGGGCTACCAGCAGGGCGGGATGGGCGGCGTCTCCGACTCGATCCGGCGCTCGGCGGAGTCCTTCGGCGCCGAGATCCGGACGAACGCCCGCGTGAAGTCGATGCTGACCTCCGGCGGACGGTTCCACGGCGTGGTGCTCGAGGACGGGACCGAGCTCCGCGCGCCGATCGGCGTGACGTGCGTGCATCCGAAGATCGGGTTCCTCGACATGATCGCGCCCTCGGATCTGCCGGCCGACTTCGTCACGGACATCCAGCGGTGGAAGACCCGCTCCGGTGTCGTGAAGATCAACGTCGCGATGTCGGAGCTGCCGGACTTCACGGCGATGCCCGGCAAAGACCTGCAGGAGCATCACACCGGCTCGGTGGAGCTGTGCTTCTCGCCGGCGTACGCGGAGCGCGCGTTCCAGGACGCGCACATGGATCGGAAGGCGTCGGTCGCTCCGTTCGTGGACGGCGTGATCCCGACGACGATGGACAAGAAGCTCGCGCCGGAGGGCACGCACGTGTTCTCGATGTTCTCCCAGTGGTGCCCGGACGACTGGGTGAACGAGCCGCACCGCGACGAGCTCGATGCGTACGCGAAGCGGATCTTCGACCTCTACGACGATCTCGCGCCGAACTTCAAGGACGCGATCATCGACTACCAGGTGATCGGTCCGTACGACATGGAGCAGGAGCTCGGGCTGATCGGCGGCAACATCTTCCACGGCGAGCTGTCGGTGGATCAGCTCTTCCACATGCGGCCGGCGCCCGGGCTACGCGGACTTCCGCACGCCGATCAAGGGCCTCTACCACGGCTCGTCGGCCACCCATGCGGGCGGCGGCGTCAACGGCATCCCCG